>CAUSEC010000029.1:0-73866 GCA_963530515.1 uncultured Enterobacteriaceae bacterium
AGAACGCCACCAGTTTGCCCAGTTTCAGGGTACCGGCCAGGGAGCACACTTCGTGGGAGATGCCTTCCATCATGCAGCCGTCGCCCATAAAGGCATACGTGCTGTGGTCAACAATGTCATGACCCGGACGGTTGAACTGCGCTGCCAGGGTTTTTTCTGCGATAGCCATACCGACCGCAT
This sequence comes from uncultured Enterobacteriaceae bacterium, assembly GCA_963530515.1. Classification (GTDB taxonomy): domain Bacteria; phylum Pseudomonadota; class Gammaproteobacteria; order Enterobacterales; family Enterobacteriaceae; genus CBFFRJ01. The sequence continues at coordinate 181 of CAUSEC010000029.1, forward strand.
TCGCAATGCCCTGACCCAGCGGGCCGGTGGTGGTTTCAACACCTGCGGTGTAGCCCACTTCCGGGTGACCCGGAGTTTTGGAGTGCAGCTGACGGAAGTTTTTCAGCTCTTCAATAGACAGATCATAACCCGTGAGGTGCAGCAGGCTGTAAATCAACATGGAGCCATGGCCGTTAGACAGCACGAAGCGGTCACGGTCTGCCCAGGCCGGGTTCTGCGGGTTGTGGTTCAGAAAATCACGCCACAGGACTTCGGCGATGTCAGCCATACCCATCGGGGCGCCCGGGTGACCGGATTTGGCTTTCTGTACCGCGTCCATGCTCAGCGCACGAATGGCATTGGCAAGCTCTTTACGTGAGGACATTTTGACTCCAGATCGGACTGTTAAAGGCCATGCCCGGAACGACTTGACTACAGCGCGTTATGGGCTACGCCGGAAAAAAGTGCCAACAATGTAACCCAAGCGGCAAGTCATGTACATGGAGCATCCTTTTGACGATTAAGAAATCTCTGGAAGCTGCTCGCACGTTGCGCAATGGACTCGCCCGCTTATCGTTCTATTCTTTATACTTATGCATCTGCACCGGTTCGATGGAGACCTGTGCATTATCAGAATTATGAATCAATCTGCGTGGATGATAAGAGATGAAAATTCGCCCGGCCTTGCTTGCTTTGGCTACCGCCACCCTGTTGGCAGGTTGCCAGAATATGGACTCCAACGGTTTCATGACCTCAGGGGCAGAAGCCTTTCAGGCCTACACGTTGAGCGATGCTCAGGTGAAGACCCTGAGTGATGAAGCCTGTAAACAGATGGACAGTAAGGCCACTATTGCCCCTGCCAGCAGCCCGTACAGCCAACGCCTGAGCAAAATTGCGAACGCGCTGGGTAACAACATCAACGGCCAGCCGGTGAACTACAAAGTCTACGTGGCAAAAGACGTCAACGCATTCGCCATGGCTAACGGCTGCATCCGCGTTTACAGCGGCCTGATGGATATGATGAACGACAACGAAGTGGAAGCCGTCATTGGCCATGAAATGGGCCACGTTGCGCTCGGTCACGTGAAGAAAGGCATGCAGGTGGCGTTAGGCACCAACGCAGTACGCGCAGCCGCTGCTTCTGCGGGTGGCGTGGTGGGTAGCCTGTCGCAATCTCAGTTGGGGGATTTGGGTGAGAAACTGGTGAATTCGCAGTTCTCGCAGCGCCAGGAGTCCGAAGCGGACGATTATTCCTATGATCTGTTGCGCAAACGTGGAATTAGCCCTATTGGGCTTGCCACCAGCTTCGAGAAACTGGCAAAACTGGAAGAAGGCCGCCAGAGCTCTATGTTTGACGATCACCCAGCCTCGACCGAGCGTGCGCAACACGTTCGCGACAGACTGGCAGCAGATGGCATTAAATAAGTGAAACATGCCGGAGGGGGCATCGCTCCCTCCGGCAGCGAGCATTACTTACTCATCTTCAAGATAGGTATAACCGTACAGCCCCGCTTCAAACTCTTCGAGGAACTGTTTCTGGAGCACGTCATCCAGACCCGTTTGTTTCACCTGATCGCGGAACTGCGTGAGCAGGGTTTTCGGATCGAGCTGCACGTATTCCAGCATATCGGCCACAGTATCCCCTTCATCAGACAGCTCCACTTCCACGCTGCCGTCAGGGAAGACAAACACGTCCACCGCTTCGGTATCACCGAACAGGTTGTGCATGTTGCCCAGAATTTCCTGGTACGCCCCCACCATAAAGAAGCCCAGCATCGGCGGGTTTTCCGGATCGTACTCGGGCATCGGCATAGTGGTGGCAATACCATCGCCGTCCACGTAGTGATCGATAGCACCATCGGAGTCACAGGTGATGTCCAGCAGCACGGCACGGCGTTGCGGGATTTGATTCAACCCTTCCAGCGGCATCACCGGGAACAGCTGATCGATACCCCACGCATCCGGCATTGACTGGAACAGAGAGAAGTTGACGTACATCTTATCCGCCATACGTTCCTGCAGTTCGTCGATGATCGGACGGTGCGCGCGGTTGCTCGGATCGAGCTGCTTCTGCACTTCGTGGCACATGTTCAGATAAAGCTGCTCGGCCCAGGCGCGCTCCTGCAGGCTGAAGGTGCCGGAGGAATAGCCGATGTGGATATCGTGCAGATCCATCTGGCTGTCATGCAGCCATTCGCGCAGCGAGCGGCGCGTGCCCGGTTCGTGCATCTCCTGCCAGGTTTCCCACATGCTTTGCAGCGCGCGCGGGGCGTCGTCCGCCGGCGCCGTCGCTTCGGTGTATTCGTTACGCTCAACACCAATGATGTTGGAGACCAGAACAGTGTGGTGCGCGGTAACCGCACGACCCGATTCGGTTATCACGGTCGGATGCGGCAGGCCATTCTCTTCACAGGCATCACCGATCGCCCAGATGATATTGTTCGCGTACTCGTTCAGGCCGTAGTTTACGGAACAGTCGGACTGCGAACGGGTGCCTTCATAGTCCACGCCCAGGCCACCACCCACGTCGAAGCACTGAATATTCACGCCCAGCTTGTGCAGCTCGACGTAGAAACGTGCGGACTCGCGCACGCCGGTGGCGATATCGCGAATGTTGGCCATCTGCGAACCGAGGTGGAAGTGCAGCAACTGAATGCTGTCCAGACGCCCGCGCTCGCGCAGCATTTCCACCAGTTGCAGAACCTGGTTTGCCGCGAGGCCGAATTTGGATTTTTCACCGCCGGAGGACTGCCATTTACCGGAGCCCTGCGAGGCCAGGCGCGCACGCACGCCCAGACGCGGGATCACGTTCAGACGTTCAGCTTCATCCAGCACAATCGCGATTTCAGACATCTTCTCGATGACCAGATAGACCTTGTGGCCCATCTTCTCGCCGATCAGCGCCAGGCGAATGTATTCACGGTCTTTATAGCCGTTACACACAATGACGGAGCGAGTCATGCCCGCGTGGGCCAGCACCGCCATCAGTTCCGCTTTGGAACCCGCTTCCAGCCCCAGCGGTTCGCCAGAGTGAATCAGGGATTCAATGACGCGGCGATGTTGGTTCACCTTGATCGGGTAAACCAGGAAGTAATCACCGTTATAGCCATAGGATTCACGCGCGCGTTTAAACGCGGCGTTAATTGAGCGCAGGCGATGTTGCAGAATCTGTGGGAAGCAGAACAGCGCAGGCAAGCGTTGGCCCTGTGCTTCACGTGCTTTCACTAATTGCGCAAGATCGACACGTGCTTCTGGAACGTCCGGATCCGGGCAAACGCTGATGTGGCCCAGTTCGTTAACGTCATAGTAGTTATTGCCCCACCAGGCAATATTGTAAGTACGTAGCATCTTGCTAGCTTCCTGGGAGCTCATCGCAACCTCCTGCATGGAACGTAGTACACCGTGCTCGCCTGCTGACGAAGGCGAAAATGAAGACATGTCGTCAGACATAGCGAACCTCAAAAGTATTAAGTGTAAGACAGTCAACTACTATCGCAGCGTAACAATGCGATAACAACCCATAAGCAGCCTGATTTTCCAGCACAAAATGCTGGTGCGCAGACTGTGCGACCGGTTTCTTGTTCATATTCATTGTAAAACACGTGACCGAACATAAGTATGACGGTTCGGCGAAACCACGAGAAAACTCCTGATTTAGCAGGAGAGCCCTTGTTCAGTCATCACTGAGCCGTGCCGGCCCGGGAGTCCTGAGAAGCGCCGAAATGGGTATAACATCGGCAGGTTTGCAGATTAGATGTGCGGGATGCGAGGAATGTATGTGCGTCAGGACGACGCGACAGATTCTGCTGAAAACGACGGTTCATTATCTCGTATCACCTCCACGCAAATCGAGATGATTTGCGACAAGCCAAAGCCATAAATTGCTTAACCCGGCTGGAAGTGGCAACACGGGATCCCCGTGCGCTTTTTATATAAGCCGCGCGCGGCGTTTTATACCGAGAACAGGGTAAAAATGCAAAATATAAAATTACGATAACGGCACAGACAGGGAAAATTTCTGTAACCATTTCAGTCAGTCTGTGCGAGACATCAAAAAACGCTGGCAATGGGGTTAAGAATTAACCTAGAATAGCCATCCAGATGTTAATCCATCTAAACTGATTAACACTTAGACAGCCCGTGCCTCTACCTGCACGTCCTCGCGGAAAACACCGCAAAGGCAAACCCGGCACGCTGTCCAGGCCAACCGAATTACTCCAGGTGAAAACAGAATATGGCAAAACACCTTTTTACGTCTGAGTCCGTTTCAGAAGGGCATCCTGACAAAATTGCTGACCAAATTTCCGACGCCGTGCTGGATGCGATCCTTGAACAGGATCCTAAAGCGCGCGTTGCCTGTGAAACCTATGTAAAAACCGGCATGGTGCTGGTCGGTGGTGAAATCACCACCAGTGCGTGGGTGGATATCGAAGAAATTACCCGTAATACCGTCCGTGAAATCGGCTATATCCACTCCGACATGGGCTTTGACGCCAATTCCTGCGCCGTACTGAGCGCGATTGGCAAACAGTCTCCGGACATCAACCAGGGCGTTGACCGTGCTGATCCACTGGAACAGGGCGCAGGTGACCAGGGTCTGATGTTTGGCTATGCCACCAACGAAACCGACGTGCTGATGCCAGCACCGGTGACCTACGCACACCGTCTGGTTGAGCGTCAGGCACAGGTGCGTAAAAACGGCACCCTGCCGTGGCTGCGCCCGGATGCAAAAAGCCAGGTCACTTTCCAGTATGACGACGGCAAAATCGTTGGCATCGATGCGGTAGTACTGTCTACTCAGCACGCTGAAGATATCGACCAGAAATCACTGCAAGAAGCCGTGATGGAAGAGATCATCAAGCCAGTTCTGCCGACTGAATGGCTGAGCGCATCCACCAAATTCTTCATCAACCCGACCGGCCGTTTTGTTATCGGTGGCCCAATGGGTGACTGTGGCCTGACCGGTCGTAAAATCATCGTTGATACCTACGGCGGCATGGCGCGCCACGGTGGCGGTGCATTCTCCGGTAAAGATCCGTCTAAAGTTGACCGTTCTGCGGCCTACGCTGCTCGTTACGTTGCGAAAAACATCGTTGCCGCAGGCCTGGCTGACCGCTGTGAGATTCAGGTTTCCTACGCGATTGGCGTGGCGGAACCAACCTCCATCATGGTTGAAACCTTCGGCACTGAAAAAGTGCCTGCCGAGCAGTTGACCCTGCTGGTGCGCGAGTTCTTCGACCTGCGCCCGTACGGCCTGATTCAGATGCTGGATCTGCTGCACCCGATCTACAAAGAAACCGCCGCATACGGTCACTTTGGTCGCGAACATTTCCCATGGGAAAAAACCGACAAAGCCGCTCAACTGCGCGAAGCCGCTGGTCTGAAATAATTCTCTGACTTGCATGCTTTAAAGGCCAGCCTTGTGCTGGCCTTTTCGTTTTTTGCCCGCAAAATTATCTCTCCCGATTTTCCTTAGCAGACTATACTTATGATGGTTAATCAGTAGGTTACTGAAAGCGATTACACCCGGTCTTTTTAGCCACTCACTTCACCATTCCTCATGTAAAAACAGGATTAATCTGCGTTGTTACACCCTCTCTCGGTTTAGTCTGAAACTGCCGCCGTCCCCCGCCGCCAACGCTTACTTATATCTATAATATTTATCAGCTTTATTGATAAACACTCATCCATCCAAATGTAACCGATTACACTAAAGTGATGCCGATCACAAAAAAGAGCCGGTGACTGATCCAGGATGAGCCACACGAAAACTGATAAAACAAACAGATGGAGGGCATCATGCCTGACAATAAAAGACAGGGGCGTTCAAACAAGGCGATGACCTTTTTTGTTTGCTTCCTTGCTGCCCTGGCAGGGTTACTCTTTGGCCTGGATATCGGCGTGATTGCGGGCGCGCTGCCCTTTATCACCGATACGTTTAAAATTGACTCTCACACTCAGGAGTGGGTCGTTAGCTCAATGATGTTTGGTGCTGCGGTGGGTGCCGTCGGCAGCGGCTGGCTCTCCTGGCGACTTGGGCGTAAAAAAAGCCTGATGATTGGTGCGATTCTGTTCGTCATAGGTTCGCTCTGTTCAGCCGCCGCACCCAACGTTGAAGTGCTGATTATTTCCCGTGTGATCCTCGGCCTGGCCGTAGGTGTGGCCTCTTACACCGCCCCACTTTATCTGTCGGAGATCGCGCCGGAAAAAATCCGCGGCAGTATGATCTCGATGTACCAGCTGATGATCACCATCGGTATTCTCGGCGCCTACCTTTCCGACACCGCCTTCAGCTACAGCGGCGCATGGCGCTGGATGCTGGGTGTGATCGTGATTCCGGCGGTCCTGCTGCTGATTGGCGTCTTCTTCCTGCCCGACAGCCCACGCTGGTTTGCCGCCAAACGCCGCTTCCACGATGCCGAACGGGTGCTGATGCGCCTGCGTGATACCAGCGCTGAGGCCAAAAACGAGCTGGAGGAAATCCGCGAAAGCCTGCAGGTCAAACAGTCCGGCTGGGCGCTGTTTAAAGAGAACGCCAACTTCCGTCGCGCGGTCTGGTTAGGGGTGCTGTTGCAGGTGATGCAGCAGTTCACCGGCATGAACGTCATCATGTATTACGCACCAAAAATCTTCGAAATGGCCGGTTACAGCAACACCACGGAGCAAATGTGGGGGACGGTGATTGTCGGCCTGGCGAACGTGCTTGCCACCTTTATCGCTATCGGTCTGGTGGACCGCTGGGGACGCAAACCTACACTCGTGCTGGGCTTCCTGGTGATGGCGGTGGGGATGGGCGTGCTCGGCACCATGCTGCATCTGGGCATTCACTCCCCAACGGCCCAGTACTTCGCCGTGGCCATGCTGCTGATGTTTATCGTAGGCTTTGCAATGAGCGCCGGTCCGCTTATCTGGGTTCTGTGTTCGGAGATCCAGCCGCTGAAAGGGCGTGATTTTGGTATCACCTGCTCCACAGCGACCAACTGGATTGCCAACATGATCGTCGGTGCCACCTTCCTGACCATGCTGGACACTTTCGGCAACGCCAACACCTTCTGGGTGTACGCCGCTCTGAACGCCCTGTTCATCGTGCTGACGCTGTGGCTGGTGCCAGAGACCAAGCATGTCTCGCTCGAACACATTGAGCGTAACCTGATGAAGGGCCGACCTCTGCGCGAAATCGGTTCGCACAACTAACCCTGAGGCGGTCAGCACGCATTCTGCTGCTGGCCGCTTATTCCCCTGCTTTACCCCCCGCCAATCCATTACGCGCTTCCTGACTCAAAAATTAATTACCCATACCTTTTTATTATTTTCATTTGAAACATGATAATGATAATTATTGTGTTAACATCCAGTTATTCTTTCGTGAAAATATATGTATGCCTCTGTATTTTAAGGAACTAACGGCGATTTAACTTAGGTCGCGTCACTTTCCGTGCTGGCATACCCTTGATGACCAGGAACCCTCATGGATCACATTGTTTACGTGGTGGACGACGATCATTCTGTCAGGCAAGCGCTGGTTAACTTGCTTAAAGCGGAGGATTATCGGGTCGCCGACTTCTCTTGCGCAGACGACTTTCTGGCCCACCCCTTCACACCGCAGCCCGGCTGCCTGATTCTGGATATGAACATGCCGGAAGTCGGCGGTTTCGATGTGACCGAGGCGCTGAACCGACTGGGCCATTCTATTCCCGTCATTTTTCTGACCGGATTTGGCACGATTCCCTTGTCCGTCAAAGCGATGAAAGGGGGAGCCTATGAGTTTATGACCAAGCCAGCGGTTCCTGGATTACTGCTCCAGGCGGTTGCCGGGGCGCTGAAACTCGCGGAAAAAAACCTGGATGACTCGCAGGAAATCCACACCCTGACCGCGCAATATGACTCCCTGACGCCGCGTGAAAAAGAGGTCTTCCAACTGGCCATCGGCGGCCTGCTGAACAAGCAGATCGCCACGGCGATGGGGGTGAGCGAAATCACCGCTAAAGTACACAAGAAGCGGGTGATGGAGAAAATGCAGGTGCGCTCGTTAACTGATCTGGTACGCGCCGCCGACCGGTTAAATATCCAGAAAACCCTCAGCCGCTGAGGGTTACTCTTCTTCGGTATGCGTCGGTAATATAAACGTAAACACGCTGCCGTGCGGCTCCAGAGGCTCGGCGGTCAGTTTCCCCTGATGCTTCTCAATGATGCCGTAGCTGATGCTCAGCCCCATCCCCATCCCCTGCTCCTTGGTGGTATAGAAGGAATCAAACAGCCTTGCCTGTACCTCTTCGCTCAGCCCCACCCCCGTATCGGCAATGGCAAGACGGATCTGCCCTGGTGCCGGATTATCAGAGCTGACGGTGAGCGCCAGATGTCGGTTATCAATATCCGCCATCGCATCAATCGCATTGACGATAAGGTTCAGCAGCACCTGCTGGATCTGCACGCTGTCGCCGAAAATACAGGCCTCCTCGGCATTCAGGTGGTAATGCAGCGCAATTTGCTGGCGCTCCAGCTCGCTGCGCGACAGCGCCACAATGCGGTACACCTGGTGATGCAGGTTGATGCGGGTACGGCTTGAGGTCTGATTGCGGGTCAGCGCCTGCAAACCACGAATAATGTTCCCGGCACGCTCCCCTTCGCTGATTATCTCCTCCAGGCTGCTGCGTGCATTCGCCAGCATCGGCGGCTGGCGATTCAACCAGCGCAGACTCGCCCCGGCATTGGCAACAATCGACATCAGTGGCTGATTAATCTCGTGGGCGATAGAGGCGGTCAACTGGCCCACGGTCGTGGCACGGGAAACACGGGCGAGGTCGGCCTGCGCCACCCGCACCGCATCCTCCGACAAACGGCGCGCGGTAATGTCGGTAATCACGCCGAAATACTCTGCGACATTGGTTTCGTAACCCACCGGATTGCCCACCCCCAGAATGTAGCGGCAGTCACCGTCCGGGCGGAAAATGCGAAACTCCGCGCGCATAGAAACCCCATTACGCACGCTGTCATTGACCAGCGTATTAATACGCTGGAAATCTTCCGGGTGGACGAGGGTCATAAAATCGGCCATCGACAGGGTACGTTGCTTTTCAGGCAGCCCCAGAATCCGCGCATACTCGTCGGAGACAAACATCACGTCCTGCTCCAGCTCCCAGCGCCAGGTGCCGGTATTGCTGATTTTCTCCCCCAGCATCAGTGAGGTCTGACTGGTGCGCAGCTCTTTCTCCGCCCGGCGACGCTGGGTGTTCTCCTCTACCCGTTCGGCATACAGGCGCGCCGTTTCCAGCGACACAGCCGCCTGGGCGGCCAGCATTCTGACGATCCGCGAATGCTCGGCGGTAAAAATTTCCGGCATCACCCGGTTTTCCAGATACAGCACCCCGACCAGTTTTCCCTGTTTGTGCATCGGCACGCACAGAATCGCCGCCCCGGAGGTCACCAGATAGGGATCCTGGCTGAACGGACCAAACAGCTCCGGCTTGCTGATGCGGATCTCCTGACCAGTACGCATCACCGCCGCCAGCACCGACAGTGGCATATCCGTTGCCGTCGGGCGCTCCCGAACAATCTGCACTTTCACCCCTTCCGACGAGGTCTCGGCCCAGGCCTGGGTTTCCGGGATCGTATTATCGATAATCCTGATCAGCAGCCCACGCTGCGCCCCTGCCCGTTCGAGCAAAATGGTCATCAGGGTATGCACCAGCCTGTCGAGGTCAATTTCCTCGGTCATGGCGCGAACCGCCCGCAGCACGCTCTCCAGATCATGCGCCACCTCATTTTGGGCAAACGAGATTGTGTCGTAAGGCGAACGCTGGCCGGAAGGCGCCAGATGCGGATACTGGCGTTCAAGGTGGCGCACTTTTGCTATCGCCCCCCAGCGACGCCAGGCCGTGAAAGCATGGCGAAAATACCCTTCGGCCGCCGTCGCCCAGCCGGTGGCTTTGGCAAAGCGCCCGGCCAGCTCACAGGCAATCCCGTTCATCGGATGGCACTCGCCCTCCCCTGACAGCGCAATCGCCAGCTCATACTGTGCAATGGCCGTCTCGTTCTCCCGATCAAGCCGTGCCAGCTCAGCGCGAACCAGCGCCGCCCTGTCGGCAAAGGTGGCGGGGTTGTGCCCGGCCCAGCGGGCAAGGTGCTGATAGTGGGCGTTGAGGGTTTCACGCTGCTGCGGGGTGATGTCGTCCGGCGACAGGCTTTGCGCCTGCGAAAGCGCGCTATAGAAGTGGTAATCCAGCAGATGGATGTAGCCCGGCACCATACCTGCCACCGGTGTGGCCTTCGCTAAACAACGGCAAGCATCCTCATACTCCCCCGTCATAAAGTGCGCCATCCCCCGGTAAAGCCAGAACCAGAAAATGGCCAGCGGTATCGGCTGGCTTTCCCGGTGATTAGTTACCACCAGCAGCGTATCGGCAAACAGGTTATGGCCGCTAAAGTGACTCGCTGTCGCGCTGCGCAGATGGTTAACGTACAGTCGCTGGATAGAAAGCATGATTTCCACATCCGGGAAATGCAGCTTACGCACAAAGCCCAGTCCGCCCTCAATGGTGCTCAGCACCCCGTCCAGATGATCGCCACGGGTAAGGAAGTTCATTGTCTGATGACGAAGCACAAAGCAGGCGGCGGTCAGGTCACCATGATCAACCGATGCCGTAAAGCAGGCCTTGGCGTGTTCTATCGCCGTGCTGAGCGGTTTCACCCAGGCACTGCACAGGTCGACGGCAAGCCAGGTGCGCCCGGTAAAGTGGGTCAGCTGATGGTCGCTTACGAGGTCACGCCCCAGCAGCGTGTAGACATAGCCCTTTTCGTACTGATGATAGCGACAGCCGATCATCACGCCATACCACGCCAGCGCGGTAGTGGATGCCCCGCTCAGGCCGTGCTCCAGCGTCATTAACATGATGCGGGCCAGGAGAATAAAGTGCAGACGCGGGCTGGCAAACGCCGAGAACATACTGGCGCTCAGCATCAGGTTCATGATGGCTTCAGCTTCCGGGTTCTGAATATGCGCCAGTTGCCTGAAATGTTTCTCCGGTGCATCCCCTAACCGCGCTTCCAGCGTCTGCCAGATCTCATCGCACTCGGCATCCGTCGGGCTACGACTTAAGTGGATGCCAAACACCGCCAGCCACGCCAGCGACGTTTCCAGCGCCAGGCTCATATCCGACTGGCGCATATGCACCTCTGCCAGCATGCCTGCCGCCATCGCTTTTTGCTGCAGGCTGCCAGGTGCGGCCATCAGCTGATGGCAAAGCGTCAGTGCGTCAGGAAGATTGCCCTGCAAAAACTCGCACTCTGCCTCTTCGAACGTGAGGGCAAAGCTCTCCTGTGCCGCGCTATTCTGCGACCTGTCCAGCAGGCACCTGGCCGTACGCAGATAACGCACCGCTGAGACATAATCGCCGGTCAACCGGGCGCGCTGAGCCGCCCGTCGGCAGACAGCACGATACGGGTCGCGCTGCGGTGACAACCGCACCCGCTCAAGGGCCGAGGTTATATGGTGCACCGCCAGAAACAGATGTTCGCTGCTGTCGTTCTGGGCTACCAGGTCCGTCAACAGCCGGGCGGCGACAAAATTCAGGCGGTTCACCTCGTCCGGCTCCAGTAAGGCCTGGGCCGCATCGTGCACCCGGTCGTGGGTAAACGAGTAGTGATCGTCGCTAAGGCTTATCAGTCGTGCGGCAATGGCAGGCTGAAGTTGTTCGTGCAGCTGCTGCGCCGTTATCTCCAGCATCTGGCTGAGCAGTGCGGGTTCGCCGGTTCCGCCAACACAGGCCAGGCAACCGAGCAATGTGCGTGTCTGCGCCGGCATTTCCTTCAACTGTTGCAGCACCAGACTGGCGACGTTTTCGGTGTAGCTGTGCGAGCGAATAGCCTCTAAGTCGTAATGCCATTTACCGTATTCTTTGTGATGGGTAATCAGGCCGTCTTTGAAGATCCGCTGGAAGAACTCATGGGTAAAGAGAGGGTTACCGTCGGTTTTTTCATGCACCAGCGTGGCCAGCTCGCTCAGCCCCGACGCGCGCGTTTGCAGCAGATTCGCCAGCCAGCGGGACACCGCTTTCACGCTTAGCGGCGCCGGGCGCAGTTCAAGGCTATAACGGACACGGGCGCGCAGCGACGCCAGCAGGTCCCGTTCGCCGGAGCCTGGAAAGGTGTCCGTGTCGGAGCAGGAGACCACCACCAGCAGTGGCAGGGATTCACTGCTGCTGAGCAAATACTCCAGCAATTGCAGGCTGGCCTGGTCAATCCAGTGAATATCCCCTATCAGCAGTACCAGCGGGCAATCCGGGGTAGCAAAGGCCTCCACCAACCGGTGGGCCATCAGGTTAAACCGCATGCGGGTATCTGCCGACTGGGTATTCACCACCGTCAACGGGCGGTTATCGAGCAGCAGTCCCAGCTCCGGGACCAGTTTCACCGCCAGCGCCGCATCGCTCCCCAGCGATCGGGTGAGGCGCATTTTCCAGCGGGCCACATCCTCAGCGCCCAGCCCCAGCAGCCAGAGGGCCAGCGAGCGAAACGCCGAGGCGATAACCGTGTAGGGCAGCACCGGCGAATACTGATCGGCTTTGCTAATCGCCAGCAGGGTCTGTCGCTGCTGGAGTTTTTTTAGCGCCGACGAGATGAGCGAAGACTTACCGCAGCCCGGCGGGCCGCTGACAATCACCAGCCCATGTGACCCGCTTTCCGCAACCCGGTCAAAGGCAGCCAGCAGTTGAGCATGCTGGGGGTGATTCAAAAACAGCGGGTCCGGCAACATACGCGTGGGCTCACGATCCTGAAGCCCAGGGGTGAACGAGGCAATCTCCCCGTTTTTGGCAAGCGACGCCTGGCAGCGGCGCAGGTCGGCAATCAATCCTTCGACCGTTTGATACCGGTTTTCCGGGGATTTCTCCAGCAGCCGGAGGATTATCCCGCTAAGCACTGGCGGCACGCCTGGCCTGACCTCGCAGGGCGAACGTGGCGATGAGGCAATGTGGTGATGCGCCCACTCGGCCTGCCCGCCGTCATTCAGATCAAAAGGCAGCTCGCCGGTCAGCAGCTCATACAGCACGATGCCCAGGCTATAGAGATCGCTGCGGCTGTCGACGTTATCCGGAGTGCGCGTCGTGTGTTCCGGCGACATATAGGCCAGCGTTCCGCCCGACACCGTTAACCAGGCGGGGCGGGTCGCGTCGTCCGCGCTGGTCGTCAGGCCAAATCCACCTAACCGGTAAGCACCGCCGGGATCGATAAAAAAGTGGCCGGGCTTGATGTCGCTGTGAATGAGCCCCTGCGCATGCATCTGGCGCAATGGGGCGCAAAGACGAATGGCAATGGAGAGAAAATCGGTGAGGCTGCGCCCGCGCGTGCGGCTCGACTGCGCCAGAGTGCGAAATGGGAACGGGGCATACACCAGCGCATAATGACCGTGATAGCTGGTGCAGTTCATCGGTCTGACAGACCATGCGCCCGAAAGCCGGGCGCGCAACGCGAATTCGTTTTTCAGCCGCTGCGTCGTCTGGAACGCGGCCTCATCACCGGACACCGCCGCACTGGCCAGAATAAAACTGCTGCCCGAATGGAGGGGCTGGCACAGCGTCCAGGCGATACCCCCTTCCTGCGACAGGCGGGTAAAGATGATGTCATCCGTTAAGGTAATCACCTCGACATCCATCAGTTTTCCGGCAGCCGACAGTTTTTCGCTCATTCATGCTCCTCGCGCGCTGAGAGTTCGCGGCGGATCTGGTCCAGCAGCGTATCAATATTGATGGGCTTACGGAGCAACATAACCGCCCCGGAACCTGGAGCATAGCGCGTGAGATGTTCATCTTCATGTCCGGAGATAAAAATCACCGGCGGTGGCGTCGTGCGTTCAAGCATCTGCCGATAGAGGTCAGGCCCGCTCATGCCCTTGAGCTTAATATCGATAATAAGCAAAGCGGCATCAGCCAGCGCGGTTTCATCAATGAGAAACGCCTCCGCAGATTCGAAGGCGTGCGTGTCGTACCCCTCCGACTGGAGGAGGTTGCTTAATCCGCTACGAACGGAACGTTCATCATCAATAATGACAATGCGCGCTGGCAACGTCATGCCTTACTCCTCTGCTTGCACGTGCTCTACAGGGCGCTTTTGTCATCAGGGGGCGGCGTGCCGCTGATTTTGGGCACGCATTCATGGCGAAACCATGCCAGCGTCACCGGCTCGCGGCGCAGCAACCGCCGGCCAATGGGGACAAGCTGTTCCCCGACTAACATACCGAACAACCCCAGCAGGGCAATGACCGGCGGGGCGGGCGAATGCACCTGCATCGCACCATAAATGACGCCAGCCAGCAGGCCAACCGCCAGAGAAACAACCCAGGATTTCAACATGATTAGCCCGCCCCTGTCATCACAACCGTAATCAGGCGTTCGCCCACTAACATACCCAGCAACCCCACCAGGGCCACCGCAGGAGGGGCCGGAGAACGGACGTTCAGCAATGCGTAGAGAAGGCCAATCAGGACACCCGCACCCAGGGAAATGAGCTCTGTGCTCATAGGTATTCTCCCATTATCGTAAAGCGGGTCGGCGCATCGGCCCCGACCCGTTAGTCGCATTATTTGTTGGCCGGAACCGGGGCCAGGGTGCGATGTGCGCCTTTGGCACGCGCCGGGGCTTTGTGCACCATGGTGTAAGCGTAATCAACGCCCATACCGTACGCGCCAGAGTGCTCTTTCACGATGTCCATGACCGCGTTGTAGGTCTCTTTGTGTGCCCAGTCACGCTGCCATTCCAGCAGAACCTGCTGCCAGGTCACCGGCACCACGCCCGCCTGAATCATGCGCTGCATGGCGTAGTCATGGGCTTCTTTTGAGGTGCCGCCAGAGGCGTCAGCCACCATGTAAATCTCGTAGCCGCCTTCCAGCATGGCGCACAGTGCGAAGGTGTTATTGCACACTTCAGTCCAGAGACCGGCAACCACCACTTTTTTCTTGCCGTTTTTCGCCAGTGCATCACGCACTTTCTGGTCGTCCCAGGAGTTCATGGACGTGCGCTCAAGCAGGTCGTGCTCCGGGAATACATCCAGCAGTTCGGGGAAGGTATTTCCGGAGAAGCTTTCGGTTTCAACGGTGGTGATGACGGTTGGAATATTGAAGACCTTAGCCGCTTTCGCCAGGCCAACCACATTGTTTTTCAGCACCTGGCGGTCAATAGACTGCACGCCAAACGCCATTTGTGGCTGCTGATCGATGAAAATCATCTGGCAGTTTTGAGGGGTCAAGACTTCAAGCTTAGAGTTGGTCATAAGAATACCCATTGTCGTTAAGTGATCCGTGAAAAGGAGCGGAAACCATGCTGACAGGGACCGGGATATTCTCGCGCTGCATCAACAGGCGAAAGATAAGCAGAAAATCGCTGCTTCTTAACGTTCGTCCCGAGCCGTGCTGTCGGGGCGGATAGTAAGTTTTGTTTGAAATGAGAACTATTATCTCTGTGTATAACTATACGTTCGTATAGGTATACCTTCGTATAACTAGACGCCGTTTTCCCAGGCTTACCATAATCCTTCCAGTTTTCACGCTCTGCGCTGACGGGGCATCTCATCTATCGTCCGCTGGTACATAGCCAGTTTCGGGCGTCTCAGACAGGAGGATTTATGGTCTCGCTCGATAAAGCAGAGCTGATTTTACTCAACGGCAAATTTCACACCGTCGACCGGGAAAACCCGGTTGCCGAGGCGGTCGCCATTCGCAACGGTAAATTCGTGGCGGTAGGCAGCCAGGCGCAAGTGATGGAGTACCACTGCGAAGGCAGCAAAGTCATCGATCTCAAGGGCAGCACCGCCATTCCTGGTCTGAACGACTCACACCTGCACCTGATTCGCGGGGGGCTGAACTACAACCTCGAACTGCGCTGGGAAGGCGTGCCCTCACTGGCGGATGCCCTGCGTATGCTCAAAGAGCAGGCGCTGCGCACCCCGTCACCGCAGTGGGTACGCGTGGTGGGTGGCTGGAGCGAATTCCAGTTTGCCGAGCGCCGCATGCCGACGCTTGATGAGATTAACGACGCCGCGCCGGACACCCCGGTCTTTATCCTCCACCTCTACGACCGCGCCCTGCTCAACCGCGCTGCGCTGCGCGTGGTGGGCTACACCAAGGACACCCCAAACCCGCCGGGGGGTGAAATTCAACGCGACAGCAACGGCAACCCGACCGGGATGCTGATTGCCCGCCCGAACGCCATGATCCTTTACGCCACGCTCGCCAAAGGGCCGAAGCTGCCGCTGGAGCAACAGGTAAACTCCACCCGCCAGTTTATGCGCGAGCTGAACCGTCTGGGTCTGACCAGCGCCATCGACGCGGGCGGCGGTTTCCAGAATTACCCGGAAGATTACGAAATCATCAACGAACTGCACGCCAAAGAGCAGATGACGATCCGTATCGCCTACAACCTCTTTACCCAGCGTCCGGGCCATGAGCTGGAAGATTTCGAAAAATGGACCGATATGCTGACCCCAGGCCAGGGCAGCGACTTCTTCCGCCACAACGGCGCGGGTGAAATGCTGGTCTTCTCCGCCGCCGACTTTGAGGACTTCCTCGAACCACGCCCGGATCTGGCCCCAGGCATGGAAGACGAACTGGAGCGCGTGGTGCGCCATCTGGTGGAGCACCGCTGGCCGTTCCGCCTGCATGCCACGTACAACGAATCCATCAGCCGCATGCTGGATGTGTTTGAGCGCGTTAACCGCGATATCCCATTCAATGGCCTGCACTGGTTCTTCGACCATGCCGAAACCGTGACCCAGCAGAACATCGATCGCATCAAAGCCCTCGGCGGCGGCATTGCGGTTCAGCACCGTATGGCCTTCCAGGGCGAGTACTTCGCGGAGCGCTACGGCATGGAAGCGGTGCGCCATACACCGCCGGTGGCAAAAATGCTCGAAACCGGCGTGCCGGTGGGGCTTGGCACCGACGCCACCCGTGTTGCCAGCTACAACCCGTGGACCGCGCTCTACTGGCTGGTGTCCGGGCGCACCGTCGGCGGCATGCAGATGTATGACGTCAATGCGCGTCTGGACCGCGACACCGCGCTGATGCTGTGGACCCAGGGCAGCGCCTGGTTCTCCAGTGAACAGGGCAAAAAAGGACAGATTAAAGCCGGTCAACTGGCTGACCTGGCGGTGCTGAGCAAAGACTACTTCCGTGTGCCGGAAGAAGAGATTAAAGGCATTGAATCCGTGCTCACAGTCGTGGACGGTAAAGTCGTTTATGCCGCAGGCGGGTTCAGTGGTGAAGCGCCACCGGCTATTCCGGTTCTGCCGGAGTGGTCGCCGGTGGTCAATGTGCCAAGTCACTACCGCAGCGCACCGCCGCAACAGACCCGTGTAGGCATGATGCCTGCCGTTCACCACTGTAGCGGCCCGTGCGGCGTGCACAACCACCAGCATGATGTGGCGCGCGGTTCCTCGGTTCCGGTTTCAGACGATAACGCCTTCTGGGGCGCGCTCGGCTGCAGCTGCTTCGCGTTCTGATGCTTATGAAAAATTCAAAATCACTGCTGCCCCGTATTGATGCGGGGCTGTTCTTCCTGCGCCTCACCGGTGGCCTGCTGCTGCTCTACGTGCACGGCCTGCCGAAGGTGCTCAATTTCAGTGAAGAACTGATAAAAATTGAAGATCCATTTGGCCTCGGCCCGTGGATGAGCCTGCTGCCCGCCATTTTCGCTGAAGTGGTGTGCCCGATATTTATCATTTTGGGTATCGGCACCCGTCTGGCCTGCCTGCCGATCATTGGCGTGCTGCTGGTGGCGATGCTGGTCGTTCATCCGCAGTGGAGTATCGCAGAGGGGCAATTCGGCTGGCTGCTGCTCATCATCTTTACCACGCTTGCGCTGACCGGGGCAGGTAAATGGCGCGTCAGCGTGCCGGGGGAACAGGAGCTCAGGCATGGCGCAAGTCAATGATATCCATACGGCATCGTCGCAGGCTGCGGCAGAAGGTGTGAGCGCTGTCCCCGCCAGCACCTCCTCCTGGCAGCCGCTACGCCAGCCGGTGTTCCGTATGCTGTGGATTGCCACGGTGGTGTCCAACATCGGCTCATGGATGAACGATGTGGGGGTTAACTGGACCATGCTGACGCTGAGCGCTGACCCGCTCGCCGTCGCGCTGGTCCAGGCGGCAAGCAGCCTGCCAATGTTTCTCTTCGCCCTCCCTTCCGGGGTGATGGCGGACATTGTCGACCGGCGTAAATACCTGCTCTTCTCGCAGCTGTGGGTGTTTATTGCCGCCGCCGGGCTAACCCTGCTCTCGTTTGCCGGGCTGGTGACACCCACGGTGCTGTTGATTGCCGCTTTCCTGTTAAGCACGGGCGCTGCCATGAGCTCCCCGCCATTTCAGGCCATCGTGCCGGTTCTGGTGGAGAAACATGAGCTGGCCCCGGCCATCGCTCTTAACTCGCTCGGCATTAACATCAGCCGCGCCATTGGCCCGGCGCTGGGCGGGCTGGTGCTCTCCTTTGCTGGCCCGTGGGTGGTATTCGCCCTGAACGCGCTCTCCGTATTAGGCGTGGCGTGGGTACTGTGGCGCTGGAAAGCAGAGCCGTCGATTCAGCGCCTGCCGCCGGAGCATTTCTTCCCGGCCGTGCGCGCCGGGCTGCGTTATGTGCATGCCGCACCGGTGCTGCGAAACGTGCTGGTGCGCACCGTAGCCTTCTTCACCTTCGCCAGCGCTGGCTGGGCGCTGCTGCCGTTGGTCGCCCGCCGTGAGCTGGGCCTCGGCCCCGGCGGTTACGGGATCATGCTGGCCTGCATTGGGCTGGGGGCAATTTGTGGGGCCATCGTGCTGCCGCGACTGCGCAAGCATTTCGACCCCGACAAGCTGATGGTGCTCAACAGCGCGATTTTTGCCGTCAGCATGCTGGCGCTGGCGTTTGTCCGCCACTTCTGGCTGCTCAACGCCTTTGAATTTCTGACCGGATTTGCCTGGATTGCGGTGCTCTCGACCCTCAACGTCGGTGCGCAGCGCAGCGCGGCGAAATGGGTGAAAGCGCGTGCGCTGGCGGTTTATCTGACGGTCTTTTTTGGCTCGATGACGCTGGGCAGCGCCATCTGGGGGCAACTGGCTTCGCACTTCAGTATTCCGGCCTCGTTGTGCGTGGCGACGGCGGGCATGCTGCTGGCGAGCCTGACAGCGCTGCGCTGGAAACTGAATAAAGATCCCGACCTGAATCTGGATATTCGTGACATCGACAGTCACGCGCAGTCACTCGATATCTCCCACGAACGCGGGCCTGTCATGGTGATGTACGACTATGTGATTGACCCAGAAGACGTGGCTGAGTTTGTCGTCTGCGTGCAGGAAATTCGCCGCGTGCGCGTGCGCGGTGGTGCGCTAAGCTGGTCTGTGTATGAAGACCTCCAGCGCCCCGGCGTGTTCGTGGAGTCATTCGTGGTCGGCACCTGGATTGAGCATCTGCGCCAGCTGGAGCGACACACGGTCAATGACCTGCTGATTCAAAGCAAAGTGCAGGCTTTCCACCGGGGTAATCAGCTTCCCCAGGCACGATATCTGATAGCACCCATAATGTAAGCACTCTCTCTATTAACCGACAGTGAGGATTTCGCGATGAGCACCATCAAAACGCAGGACGGTACGCAGATTTATTACAAAGACTGGGGCACGGGCAAACCGGTATTGTTCAGCCACGGCTGGCCGCTGGATGGCGATATGTGGGACAGTCAGCTGAACTTCCTGGCCGAGCGCGGCTATCGCGTGATTGCCTTTGACCGTCGCGGTTTTGGCCGTTCCGATCAGCCGTGGGATGGCTACAACTACGACACCTTCGCCTCCGACATTAACGATCTCATCACCACGCTGGATCTCCAGGACGTGACGCTGGTGGGCTTCTCCATGGGCGGCGGTGATGTCTCTCGCTATATCGGCCGCTACGGCACATCACGCGTGAAAGCGCTGGTGCTGCTGGGTGCGGTAACGCCGATTTTCGGCAAAACGGCCGACTACCCGCAGGGCGTCGACGCGAGCGTCTTCTCCGGCATCCGCGACGGCCTGCGCAAAGACCGCGCGCAGTTCATCAGCGATTTCGCCGCACCGTTCTATGGCACTAACGCCGGGCAGACCGTTTCTCAGGGTGTGCTGACCCAGACGCTGAACATCGCGCTGCTGGCGTCACTTAAAGGCACCATCGACTGCGTAACGGCCTTTGGTGAGACCGATTTCCGCCCGGATATGGCAAAAGTCGACGTACCGACGTTGGTTATCCACGGCAGCAACGATCAGATCGTCCCCTTTGAATCTACAGGTAAAGTGGCGGCCGAGATGATTCGTGGCGCGCAGCTCAAAGTGTATGACAACGCGCCGCACGGCTTTGCCGTCACCCATCAGGATCAACTGAACAACGATCTGCTGGCGTTCCTGCAGTCGCTGTAAGTCACACTAAGCCTCGCTACGCACGGCGAGGCTTTCTCTTGCACTCCCCCGCACGGCACCCTATCCTCTGCCAGTATGAAAACCTCCCGTCTCCCCATCGCCACTCAGCAGGCCATTATGCGCAGCCTGCGGGATAAACTTGCCCTTGCTAACCACAAGCTGGAGCGCCACTACCCGGAGCCAAAGCTGCTGTATCAACAGCGCGGGACGGCGGCGGGCACCGCCTGGCTCAACACCTGGGAAATCCGCCTCAACCCGGTGCTGCTCATGGAAAATGAGCAGGCGTTTATCGATGAAGTGGTGCCCCATGAACTGGCGCATTTGCTGGTGTGGAAACACTTTGGCCGCGTGCCGCCGCACGGCAAAGAGTGGAAATGGATGATGGAGAGCGTGCTGGAAGTGCCCGCCCGGCGTACCCATCAGTTCGAGCTGGAGTCCGTTCGGCGCAATACGTTCCCGTATAAGTGCAAATGCCAGCAGCACCAGTTAACCGTCCGGCGGCACAATCGCGTGCTGCGCGGTGAGACCAGCTACCGCTGCGTGCACTGCGGCGAAACGCTGGTGCCCGAGTGCTAATTACATGAATCATTAAGAACATTTTCTGCACCCACTGATTGCATCCCGGAACCGCTTCCGCTACGTTGCGCACTTCACACTGACAGGGAGTGCACCATGTTACGCATCATCTTCTCTTTACTCCTGGTACTCGCGGCCGCACCGGCTTTTGCAGAGGGTATCAATAGCTTTTCTCAGGCCAAAGCGGCGGGCGTTAAGGTCAATGCCGACGTCCCGGGCGATTTTTACTGCGGCTGTAAAATCCAGTGGCAGGGTAAAAAAGGGATCGTTGACCCTGAAGCCTGCGGCTACAAGGTGCGCAAAAACGAAAACCGCGCCAGCCGTATTGAGTGGGAGCATGTGATGCCCGCCTGGCAGTTTGGTCACCTTCGCCAGTGCTGGCAGGAAGGCGGACGTAAAAACTGCGCCAAAGATCCTGTTTACCGCAAAATTGAAAGTGACATGCACAACCTGCAACCGGCGGTGGGTGAAGTGAATGCCGATCGCGGCAACTTTATGTACGGCCAGTGGAACGGCGGCGAAGGCCAGTATGGGCGCTGCGAAATGAAAGTCGACTTTAAAGCAAAACTGGCTGAACCGCCTGCCAGCGCCCGCGGCTCTATTGCCCGCACCTACTTCTATATGCGTGACCAGTATCAGCTCACGCTCTCGCGCCAGCAGACGCAGCTCTTTACCGCCTGGGATAAACTCTACCCGGTGACCGACTGGGAATGTACCCGCGAGTCGCGCATCGCCAGCGTCCAGGGCAACCACAACCCTTACGTGCAGCGCGCTTGCATGGCGCGAAAGAGCTAACCTACACTAGCGGCAATTGCTCCCACTACACTTCATACGGAAATCTGAACTATGCGCATTCCCCGCATCTATCACCCGGAACTCATCCAGACGGGCGCTGAAATCGCCCTTGCCGAAGATGCTGCGAACCACGTAGGCCGCGTGCTGCGCATGGGCCAGGGTCAGGCAATCCAGCTGTTCGATGGCTCAAACCAGGTGTTTGACGCGCAAATCACCCGTGCTGATAAAAAGAGCGTGATCGTTAAGATTACCCAGGGGGAAGTGGACGATCATGAGTCGCCGCTGCATATTCACCTCGGCCAGGTGATGTCCAGGGGTGAAAAAATGGAATTCACTATCCAGAAATCAATAGAACTGGGTGTAAGCCTCATTACGCCACTTTTTTCCGAGCGCTGTGGCGTTAAACTGGATGCCGAGCGCCTGAACAAGAAGCTCGGGCAGTGGCAGAAAATTGCCATTGCCGCCTGTGAACAGTGCGGTCGCAATCGGGTACCGGAAATTCGCCCGGCAATGGATCTCGAAGACTGGTGTGCAGAAGAAGAGAACGGCCTGAAGCTCAATCTTCACCCGCGCGCCAGCCAGAGCATTAACACGCTGCCGTTGCCGGTTGAGCGTGTCCGGCTGCTGATTGGCCCGGAAGGCGGCCTGACCGCCGATGAAATTGCCATGACCGCACGTTACCAGTTTACTGATATTCTGTTGGGACCCCGCGTATTGCGCACTGAGACAACGGCCCTGACCGCCATCACCGCCTTGCAGGTTCGTTTTGGCGATTTAGGTTAAACGGAGAAGCATAATGATTAAGCTCGGCATCGTGATGGACCCCATCGCGCAGATTAATATCAAAAAAGACTCCAGCTTTGCCATGCTGCTCGAAGCGCAGCGTCGCGGCTATGAACTGCACTATATGGAAATGGCGGATCTTTACCTGATCAACGGTGAAGCCCGTGCGCGTACCCGCCTGCTCAGCGTTGAGCAGAATTACGACAAATGGTACGAGTTTGGCAGCGAGCAGGACATTGAACTCGCCTCGCTGGACGCGGTGCTGATGCGCAAAGATCCGCCCTTCGATACCGAATTTATCTACGCCACCTACATCCTTGAGCGCGCCGAAGAGAAAGGCACGCTTATCGTGAACAAACCGCAGAGCCTGCGCGACTGCAACGAAAAACTGTTCACCGCCTGGTTCCCGGAACTGACCCCGGAAACCCTGGTGACCCGCAACAAAGCGCAGATCAAAGCCTTCTGGCAAAAACACTCCGATATCATTCTCAAGCCGCTTGACGGCATGGGCGGGGCCTCTATCTTCCGCGTGAAAGAGAGCGATCCTAACATCGGCGTGATCACCGAAACCCTGACCGATTTGGGCAACCGTTACTGCATGGCGCAGAACTACCTGCCTGCCATTAAAGACGGCGACAAACGCGTATTAGTGGTAGACGGTGAGCCGGTGCCTTACTGCCTGGCGCGTATCCCGCAGGGCGGCGAAACCCGTGGCAACCTGGCCGCAGGTGGCCGCGGCGAACCGCGTCCGTTGACGGAAAGTGACTGGGCCATTGCGCGCCGCGTTGCGCCGACGCTGAAAGCCAAAGGGCTGATTTTTGTCGGCCTGGATATCATCGGCGACCGTCTGACGGAAATTAACGTCACCAGCCCGACCTGTATTCGTGAAATCGAAGCAGAATTCCCGGTCTCCATCACCGGAATGCTGATGGATGCTATCGAAGCGCGTCTGGCGAAATAATTTTTATAAATAAAGTGCGGGGTATAAACCCGCACTTCCCCCCTTAAGTCTGGCAGTGACAGCATGTTGCTTTCCCCGCATACTGAACTGCCGCTTTTTGAACCAGGAAACAGAACCTCTGACAATGAATTTACAGCATCACTTTCTTATTGCCATGCCTGCTCTCCAGGATCCGCTGTTTCGCCGTTCCGTGGTTTACGTCTGCGAATACAACGACGATGGAGCAATGGGGCTCATCATCAATAAACCTCTGGAAAACCTGAAAGTTGAAGGCGTTCTGGAGAAACTGAAAATCCACCCTGAAGAGCGCGATCCGGCGATTCGTCTGGATAAACCGGTCCTGCTGGGCGGCCCGCTGGCGGAAGATCGCGGATTTATCCTGCATACCCCGCCGAATAACTTTTCCTCGAGTATTCGCGTCTCCGATAACACCCTCATCACCACCTCGCGTGATGTGCTGGAGACTCTGGGGACCGCCAGGCAGCCGAAAGACGTTCTCGTCGCCCTCGGTTACTCCTCCTGGGAAAAAGGTCAGCTTGAGCAGGAAATCCTCGATAACGCCTGGCTGACGGCTCCGGCGGATTTGAACATTCTGTTTAAAACGCCGATTGCCGACCGCTGGCGTGAAGCGGCGAAACTCATCGGCATTGATATTTTGACCATGCCTGGTGTTGCGGGGCATGCCTGATGAGTGGAACCTTGCTGGCCTTCGATTTCGGGACCAAAAGCATCGGCGTTGCTATCGGGCAACGCATCACTGGCACAGCCCGTCCGCTCAGCGCAATAAAAGCGCAGGACGGTACGCCGGACTGGAACCTGATCGACAAGCTGCTCAAAGAGTGGCAGCCGGAGGCGGTGATTGTTGGCCTGCCGCTGAATATGGACGGAACAGAACAGCCGCTCACCGCCCGCGCGCGTAAGTTTGCTAACCGCATTCACGGGCGTTTCGGCGTGACGGTCACGCTGCACGATGAACGCCTGAGTACCGTGGAAGCCCGGGCGGGTCTGTTTGAGCATGGCGGCTTCCGTGCTCTCAACAAAGGCAGCATCGACTCTGCCTCTGCGGTGATTATCCTCGAAAGCTACTTCGAACAATCGTTCTGACTGACCGGGCTGAGTGAATGCTCAGCCCTGCTCACTCGCCAAATCACAACAACACCGATCCCTCGATCGCCCTCACATTTTTGAGGCGACTTTTTTGCATTCTCGCGACTGTTTCTATAAAAGAAACAATAAGGGCAATTCATGGTTTTTGCGTGAGTCGTCGTGCCAGGGTGTGAAGTTCACTTAAGCGCTCGTCCACAACCGCGTCATCAATCTGCCACATCCCGGCAAAGGCCAGCGCGGCAGAGTGCGCACCGAGCGGTTTCGCCATCGAGACTTCGCCGTCGTCGTGATGCCAGACCACGCGTCCCTGGGCACGCTGCTGTGCAACATGGGGAGCCAGTTGCTGCCACTGCTCAGCAACAAAGCGCTTTTGCAGCTCTTCGTCCGTTTCAGCGGCGAGAAGCGCCATACCGATAACCGATTGCCATGCGGGCAGCATATGAAAGCCCGCCAGCGCCTGGGTGACCTGTGTGCCGGGTTCAGAGTGATAGATGTAGATGACCTGATCCTCCCAGAGCACCCCCATCGCCACCACGATGTCTTTTGGGGCGTAGCTTTCCAGCAGCGGCAGGGCATGGGAAAAGAGCGCGGAGCCGCGAATCGCCTGAGCGGCGAGTGCATGAATGCCCGGCCCCGGCAGGTATCGACGCTGCTCGTCCTGCATGGTGAGACCAATGGAGGCCATGGTCATCAGCAGGCGGTTGACCCGCGTGGTGTTGATGCCCATCAGTCGCGCCAGCTCACGACAGCCAATAGCACGGCCGCTGGAAACCAGGTATTGCAGGCAGCGAATACCATCAATCAGGCTTTGGTTCGGTTGTGAGGACATACAGGCTTTTCTCGCAGGTGGCTTTAAGCATCGATTTTACCGTCAGTAAAGAAGGATACAAGGCATGAACATTTATCCGCAAACCGATACCAGAACCTTTCCCTCAGCACAATTACACGCTGATCTTGTGGTCGCCGGAGGCGGGCTGGCAGGACTCTGCGCCGCACTTGCCGCCGCGCGCGAGGGATTGCAGGTGGCGCTCATCCAGGACAGGCCGGTACTGGGCGGTAATGCCTCAAGCGAAGTTCGCCTGTGGGCCAATGGCGCCACCTCGCACATGGGTAACAATAACCGCTGGGCACGAGAAGGCGGCATCATGGGCGAGATCCTCGAAGAGAACCTGTGGCGCAACAAAGAGGGCAACCCGGTGATGTTCGACCTGGTACTGCTCGATCTTGCCAAAAGCCAGCCCGGCCTGACGCTACTGCTCAACACCACGATTTATGCGCTGGAAAAAACACACAACACCGTCACCCAGGTCAGCGCCTTTAACGCCATCAACGAGACGTTTTATACCGTCGCCGCCGACCAGTTTTGCGATGCCACGGGGGACGGCGTACTCGGTTTCCTGGCCGGAGCCGAGTACCGGGAAGGTGCGGAAGACGTAGCAGAGCTGGGCGAGAAAATGGCCCCCGGTGATAACTTCGGCCACAAGCTCGGGCATTCCATTTACTTCTATACCAAACAAACCGCAGGCCCGGTGAACTTTGTACCGCCCTCTTTTGCTTTGCAGGACATCACCGACATTCCGCGCTACAAGCGCCTGACCTCAACCCTCAACGGCTGCGACCTGTGGTGGCTGGAATGGGGCGGCCGCCTGGACACCGTGCATGAAAGCGAAGAGATCAAATGGGAGCTATGGAAAATCGTATGGGGCGTGTGGGACTACATCAAAAACTCCGGAGAATTCCCGGAAGCCGCCAATATGACCATCGAATGGGTAGGGGTCATTCCGGGCAAGCGTGAAAGTCGACGCTTTGTGGGTGACCATCTCTTGTGCCAGCAGGATATCGTTGAGCAGCGCGACCACTACGACGCTGTGGCTTACGGCGGCTGGTCGATTGACCTGCACCCGGCGGATGGGGTCTACAGCACCCATGACGGCTGCCGCCAGTTTCACAGCAAAGGCACCTATACCATTCCCCTGCGCAGCCTTTACAGCCACTCGTTAGATAACCTCTTTCTGACTGGCCGACTGATTTCCGCCTCGCACGTCGCCTTTGGCAGCGCCCGCGTGATGTGTACCTGTGGCCTGCTCGGCGAAGTGGTTGGCCGCGCCGCTGCACTCTGTAAAACCCACCAGCTCACCCCGGCGCAGCTGGCGCAACGAGACCAGGTCAAGCTGCTGCAACAGCAGCTTCAGGCCAGCGGCTGTTACATTCCCCGCCAGTGGCTGGACGACCCGGCGCAGGGGGCGAGCGTTACCGCCAGCAGCGAGCATGTTCTCACCGCGCTACAACCCAACGGCGAGTGGCATTCTCTGGGTGAGCGGATGGCGGTTTTACTGCCGGTCAACGCCGGTGAGTCTCTGGGTAACATCAGCGTGCGGTTACGCTCAACCACTCGCGAGACGCTAACCCTCTCTCTGCTTGGCAGTGCGCGTAGCGGTAACTTCACCCCTGATTACTTGTACGACAGTGACACGGTCGAGGTCGATGGTGAGCAGGATTACGGGTTTGAATTCGCCTGGCTCAGTGACCGCGATCAGTATGTATTCCTCGCCTTCGATGCCAGTGCAAACATCGAGATTGCTCTCACGGATACCCACCTGCCCGGCATCATGACCGTCTTCAACAGCCTGAACGCCCGTGTCGCAAAACACACCCGCCAGGTGGTGGACGGCGATTACGGCGTTGATGAGTTCGACTTCTGGCTGCCCCGTCGTCGCCCGCATCAGGTGATGCCCGCCATCACTTTTAGTCAGCCATTACAGCTTTATCGGACGGACAACGTGCTCAATGGCCGGCTGCGCCCGGAACAGCAAACGAACGCCTGGGTGCCTGCCGCTGATGATTCCACGCCCACATTGCGCTGGCAGTGGCCTGAAGCGAAAACCCTCACCACCCTAACGCTGGTACAGGACAACGACTTCGATAATGCGATGGAAACCGTGCAGATGGGCCACTATCAGTCCGTCACCCCGCACTGCATCACCCACTATCGCCTGTGGGCCGATGACACGCTGCTGGCAGAGGTGACCCACAATCACTACTCAGTCTGCGAACACCGACTGCCTGCCCCTGTTTCCGCGCGGGAAGTGCGCCTGGAGATTCTGGCCACCGCTGGTGCACTGCCCGCGGTCTATTCGCTCAACATCCGCTAAAGCCAGCCCTGGGCCTGCCGTTGTTGCAGGCTCTGGGCAAAGGTCTGCATGCCGGCCTGCTGCCCCGTCTGGAGCAGGCCGGGCAACTGGTGCGTTTTCCCTTCCCGAATGAGATTCGCCACCGCCGGGGTGTTGATCAGTAGCTCAAACAGTGCCACGCGCCCGCCCTGTTTGTCTGCCTCAAGGCGCTGAGCCAGCACGCCCTGTAAGCTTCCGGCAAGCTGACTTCTCACCGGGTCTTTTTCCTCGGCAGGAAAGGTATCCACTAATCGTTCGATGGCCTGATGCGCGCCACGGGTGTGCAATGTCGCCAGCACCAGATGCCCGGTTTCCGCCGCCGTAAGCGCCAGGCGAATTGTCTCGCTGTCGCGCAGTTCGCCCAGCAAAATGACGTCCGGATCTTCACGCAGCGCCGCGCGAAGCCCCGCAGTGAAGGAAACACAATGCGGGCCGATTTCCCGCTGCTGAATTAAACAGCGTTCGCTGGTGTGGATAAATTCCACCGGATCTTCAAGGGTCAGAATATGCCCGTCGAGATGCTGATTCAGGTAGCTGACCATTGCCGATAGCGTCGTCGATTTGCCGCTACCGGTCGCCCCCGTCACCAGAATGAGCCCATTCTCCCGCCCCAGCAGTTCGGTCAGCATGGCGGGTGCATCGAGATCCGTAAGCTGCGGGCAGCGCGTTGGCAGCAAGCGCAGAGCCAGAGAAAGCCCCAGCTCATGGCGAAACACGCTGGCGCGAAGCCGCTGCTGGTTAAACATGGTGAGGGCAAAATCTGCCTGACCGCCCTCAAGCAACTGGCGCTGCTGCGTCTCGGTCAGACGCGCCGTCAGCAGTGCGCTGATATCGGGAGTGTCAAAAGGGGCTACCTCCAGCCTACCCTGCCTGCGCCAACGCGGCGGGCGGCGATCGCACAGGTGTAGATCCGACACGTTATGCTTTACACTAAGCTCCACTATTTTTTCCATATCCATAAAGCCATCCTGGGACTATGAACGATATAGCGCATAACCTGGCACAGGTCCGGGCCAAAATCTCAGCCGCAGCAGCAGCTTGCGGCCGTGCTTCAGAAGAAATTACCTTGCTTGCAGTCAGTAAAACCAAACCTGCGAGCGCGGTCGCGCAAGCGTTCGAAGCCGGTCATCGGGCGTTTGGTGAAAATTACGTGCAGGAAGGCGTCGATAAGATCCTGTATTTCCAGGAGCAGGGCGTTGCCGGCATCACCTGGCACTTTATCGGTCCGCTGCAATCCAACAAAAGCCGCCTGGTGGCTGAGCATTTTGACTGGTGCCATACCGTTGACCGTCTCAAAATCGCCAGCCGCCTGAGCGAACAGCGCCCGGCCTCACTGCCGCCGCTGAACGTGCTGATTCAGGTCAACATCAGCGATGAGCAGAGCAAATCCGGCATTTCGCTGGCAGATGTCGACGCGCTGGCAGCGCAGGTGGTTGAATTGCCGGGCGTTCAGCTACGCGGGCTGATGGCGATTCCGGCACCAGAAACCGATTACGAGCAACAGTTTGCCGTGGCCCGTCAAATGGCTGTCGCATTTGACGCGCTTAAGGTACGTTACCCGAGCGTGGATACCCTTTCTCTGGGGATGTCCGACGATATGGAAGCCGCGATTGCGGCAGGTAGCACCATGGTGCGCATCGGAACAGCCATTTTTGGCGCGCGCGATTACACAAAAAACTAAGGAAACCTGAGGAACGCCATGAATACGTTGTCCACTCTCCTTTCACTGCTTATCCAGGCTTACACCATGGTACTGCTGCTGCGTATCTGGATGCAGTGGGCGCGCTGTGATTTCTACAACCCGTTTTCGCAGTTTATTGTGAAGATTACCCAGCCGCTGGTTGGCCCGCTGCGCCGTATTCTTCCGTCTATGGGGCCGATTGACAGCGCCTCATTGCTGATTGCCCTGGTGCTTTGTGCCGTCAAAGTGTTCTTAAACCCGTATGTCACCATGGACGGCGTGTTTATCGCGCTGGCGGCGGTGCTGATCATCCTCAAAACCGTCGGCTCTCTGATTTTCTGGGTGCTGCTGGCGATGGCCATCATGAGCTGGGTAAGCCAGGGCCGCAGCCCGGTAGAATACGTGCTGCTGCAGCTGACCGAGCCGCTGCTGCGCCCGATTCGTCGCCTGCTACCTTCTATGGGTGGCATTGATTTCTCGCCGATGATTCTGGTGCTGCTGATGTATGTCATCAACATGGGCGTGATGGAGTTTCTGGCGAACACCATCGTGCCGCTGGCCTACATCTGGAACTGGGCGTGAGTGCAGTCACTTCATGTGACGATGGGCTGGTACTACGGCTGTATATTCAGCCGAAGGCCAGCCGGGACAGTATTGTTGGGCAGCATGGCGACGAGTTAAAAGTCGCCATCACCGCCCCCCCGGTTGATGGGCAGGCGAATGCCCATCTGGTGAAGTATCTTGCGAAGCAGTTTCGGGTGGCTAAAAACCAGGTGCTGATTGAAAAAGGCGAACTGGGCCGCCATAAACAGGTCAAAATTACCCATCCGCAACAGATTCCTTCGGCCATCACGGCCCTGATTAACCAGGATTAATTATGCAAAAAGTTGTTCTCGCTACCGGTAATGCCGGTAAAGTGCGCGAGCTTGCCTCGCTGCTGAACGATTTCGGTTTAAACATCGTGGCGCAAACCGAACTGGGCGTTGAGTCAGCCGAAGAGACCGGGCTGACGTTTATCGAAAACGCGATCCTCAAGGCGCGTCACGCAGCCCAGGTCACCGGCCTGCCCGTGATTGCCGATGACTCCGGCCTCGCCGTTGATGCACTGGGTGGCGCACCGGGGATTTACTCCGCACGCTACTCTGGCGTGGATGCCACTGACGAGGCCAATCTGCAAAAGCTGCTGACCACCCTGCAGGATGTGCCGGACTATAAACGACAGGCCCAGTTTCACTGCGTGCTGGTCTATATGCGCCACGCCGAAGATCCTACGCCGCTGGTTTGCCACGGCAGCTGGCCGGGGGTGATTACCCGTGCGCCTGCCGGTCAGGGCGGGTTTGGTTACGATCCGATTTTCTTCGTCCCGACGGAAGGTAAAACCGCCGCCGAACTGACCCGCGAAGAAAAGAGCGCCATTTCCCACCGTGGGCAGGCGTTGAAACAATTACTGGAAGCATTACGTAATGGCTAATTTGCCACCTCTGAGTCTTTATATTCACATCCCATGGTGCGTGCAGAAATGCCCGTACTGCGATTTCAATTCCCACGCGCTTAAAGGCGAGGTGCCGCACGATGATTACGTCCAGCACCTTCTTGCCGATCTTGATGTCGATGTGCCTTACGCGCAGGGACGTGAAGTAAAGACCATTTTTATTGGTGGCGGTACGCCGAGCCTGCTGTCTGGCCCGGCGATGCAAACGCTGCTGGACGGCGTGCGTGCGCGTCTGAATCTGGCGGCTGACGCGGAAATTACGATGGAAGCGAACCCCGGTACGGTCGAGGCGGATCGCTTTGTCGATTACCAGCGCGCCGGGGTTAATCGCATCTCTATCGGCGTGCAGAGTTTTAGTGAACTGAAGTTGCAGAAACTCGGGCGTATTCACGGCCCGGATGAGGCCAAACGCGCCGCCCACCTGGCAACGGGCCTTGGGCTGCGCAGTTTTAACCTCGACCTGATGCACGGCCTGCCGGATCAGTCGCTGGACGAAGCGCTGGACGATTTGCGCCAGGCCATCGAACTGAACCCACCGCATTTGTCCTGGTATCAGCTGACCATTGAACCCAATACCCTGTTTGGTTCGCGCCCGCCGGTGCTACCGGATGATGATGCGCTGTGGGACATTTTCGAACGCGGCCATCAGTTGCTGACCGCCGCAGGCTATCAGCAGTACGAAACCTCGGCCTATGCGAAGCCGGGTTATCAGTGCCAGCACAACCTCAACTACTGGCGCTTTGGTGATTACCTCGGTATTGGCTGCGGCGCGCATGGCAAAGTGACCTTCCCGGACGGGCGCATTTTGCGTACCGCAAAAACGCGCCATCCGCGTGGCTACATGCAGGGGCGTTATCTGGAACGTCAGCATGATGTGGAAACAGAAGATAAACCGTTCGAGTTCTTTATGAATCGCTTCCGTTTACTGGAAGCCGCTCCACGCGCAGAGTTCACCCTGTTCACGGGGCTGGAGGAAAGCGTGATTCGCCCGCAACTCGACGCTGCGCTGGCGCAAGGCTACCTGGCCGAAAGTGACGAATACTGGCAAATCACCGAGCACGGTAAGCTGTTTTTAAACTCCCTTCTCGAATTATTCCTGAGCGAATAAGTCATCTATATTTATCCCGCCCTGTTTAATGTGCGGGATAATATATTTCAGCCTCTTCCTGAAATACTGGCAGCCAGCCGTATAATGCATCACATAAACAAATAAATACAACCTCACGCATTCATTGAAATAATATATTTCAGTTTTATAAAAACACATGACAGAACAAATATAAAAACTGTGAGAACGATATCTAAAAGGTGTCGTACAACCAGGATAATATGTCATACAGAAACAGGATTTATTTCTTCAGATATAGACCATTACATGTGCATGGAGCCAAAAAATGACGACATTCTCTTTCCCTAAAATTCTGGTAGGCACGTCTCTGCTTTCACTGCTCTCTTTAAGCGCATCGGCAAGTGATAACATCACGCTAAAGCTGGCGCACAACCTTGAGCGAAGCCATATTATTCACCAGACGCTGGATGAAATGGCAAAAGAGGTTAAAAAATTGTCAGAGGGCAAAATGACAATACGTATTTATCCCAGCAGCCAGATGGGCAGTGCCCGTGAGACGTTAGAACTCTTACAGAATGGTGCTCTGGATATGACAAAAGGTTCTGCCAGCGACCTTGAGTCATTCGATAATATTTACGCCATTTATAATCTCCCCTTCTTATTTAAAGATCAGGCGCACTTTAATAAGGTTGTATTCGGCGAGACAGGCAAAGAAATTATGGAGTCCACAAAGGAAAAAGGATTCTTTGCAATCTCTGCTTATGTTGCAGGAACACGGAGTTTCTATGCAAAGAAACCCATTATGAAACCGGAAGATTTGAAAGGCCTGAAAATACGCGTTCAGGCCAGCCCAACAACGCTGAAAATGATCGAGTTAATGGGGGGAGCCCCCACACCCATCTCCTTTGGTGAGGTCTATACCGCCATGCAGCAGGGCGTCGTCGATGGGGCAGAAAACAATGTCCCTTCCTGGGTGCAAACGCGTCATATTGAAATCGCGAAGGTATTTTCAGAAGACGAACATGCCTCTATTCCTGATTTCCTGGTTATTTCTACTAAAACCTGGAATAAGCTAACGCCAGACCAACAAAGCATTTTACAAACAGCCGCTAAAAACTCAGAAATATATCAACAAAAAAAATGGGATACGGTCGATGCCGAAACCCGCGCCCAGGCGATATCCCTTGGCGGCAAGATTTTGAAAGTTGATAAAGTGCCGTTCCGTGCAGCCGTACAACCCCTGTTCGATGAATTCAAGAAAGAACCAAAGCAAGCTGCACTGCTGTCGAAATTCGAAGCCGCCGCTCAATAAAATACATACGGGCCAATGACTGGCCCGTTTTCACCAGGATAATAATGATGATATTTAACCGCATTAAGCTGGCGGTCGACCGCATTATTGCTGCATTTTCCGTTGTGGTGATGATTGCGTTGGTCATCTGCGTAGTCTGGCAGGTTTTTAGCCGCTTTGTACTCAATCAACCCAGCACGCTCACCGATGAACTTGCGCGTTTCCTGATGATATGGGTGGGTCTGCTCGGTGCCGCTTATACTTTGGGAGCCCAGCGCCACTTATCCATTGACCTGCTCTCTTTGACGTTGCCCCCGCGCAAGCAGGCCGTACTCAGCATCGTGACAAATCTACTTATCTTTATTTTCTCAGCTACCGTTATCCTGACCGGTGGAATAAAACTCATCAGCAAAACGCTGCAAACCAGCCAGGTCTCTGCTGCCATGCAAATCCCGATGGGCTATATCTATCTGATTTTGCCACTCACTGGGATCATTATGATGTTTTACGCCCTGTATTTTATTAATAACGGATTGAATAAATTAAAAAAACGGACAGAAGGTGAATAACTATGGACAGCTATATTGCCTTAGTGCTTTTTGGTTCTTTTTTCATTCTGGTCTTTATCGGTGTGCCTATCTCGTTTGCCATTGGCATCGCTACGATTAGCTCCATGCTGATAATGTTCCCATGGGACATCGCCATTATTACGGTCGCACAACGTCTGGCAAACGGCCTGGATAATTTTGCCCTGCTGGCAATTCCTTTCTTTATTTTTGCCGGAACACTCATGAATCGGGGAGGGATTGCCATACGTCTGATTAACCTGGCTCAGGTGATGGTGGGTCGTGTCCCGGGTTCACTCGGACATGTGAACGTGCTGGCCAACATGATGTTTGGTTCTATTTCTGGTTCTGCTGTTGCTGCGGCGGCAGCGGTAGGCGGCACATTGCATCCCATCCAAAGTAAGCAGGGCTACGATCCTGCTCTGTCGACAGCCATCAACGTTTCATCCTGTATTACTGGCTTGCTGATTCCGCCGTCAAATGTGCTCATTGTTTTCTCGCTGACAGCAGGCGGAGTCTCGGTGGCATCTCTTTTTATGGCCGGTTATTTACCCGGTGTCCTGATGGGACTCGTCATCATGCTGGTGTGCGCGATTATCGCAAAGCGGCGCG
Organism: uncultured Enterobacteriaceae bacterium; assembly: GCA_963530515.1. Taxonomy (GTDB): domain Bacteria; phylum Pseudomonadota; class Gammaproteobacteria; order Enterobacterales; family Enterobacteriaceae; genus CBFFRJ01. The sequence goes on from CAUSEC010000029.1 coordinate 34,663, forward strand.
GCTATCCGGTCTCCGCCAGGCCAACCCGTGCTCAAGCGGCACATGCACTTTTGGCGGCGTTACCCAGCCTCTTACTGGTGATTATCGTCATGGGTGGGATTCTTGGGGGGATTTTTACCGCCACTGAAGCATCGGCAATCGCGGTGGTTTACACCTTTATTTTATCAGTAGTGATTTATCGGGAAGTCAAATGGCGTGAATTACCGGCGCTCATTCTTGAGTCCGTGGTGACGACATCTATCGTTTTGTTATTAATTGGTTTTTCCGTTGGCATGTCCTGGGCGATGACCAATGCCGATGTGCCCTACATCATTAGCGATACGCTGATGTCGATTTCTGAAAACCCGCTTATTATTCTGCTGTTAATCAACATCGTGCTGCTTATTGTTGGGATTTTTATGGATATGACCCCGGCAGTACTGATTTTTACCCCCATATTCCTGCCTATTGCTCAGGACTTAGGCATGGACCCCGTGCATTTTGGCATCATGATGGTTGCCAACCTGTGTATAGGTTTACTGACGCCTCCCGTTGGTAGTGCGCTATTTGTAGGCTGTTCAATTTCCGGGGTCAAAATTCAGCATCTGATCAAACCCCTGCTTCCCTTTTATGCCGCATTGCTGGTTGCGCTATTGATGATTACGTACATTCCAGGCATCTCACTTTGGTTACCACGGATGGTGGGTCTGATGTAACCCTTCATGGGGCGCGCGATAAATCCTGGAACAGGATTCAGGATTTTACCTTCCGTTCTGCAGGCTGATGGTGTTGCTGGCAGAGTGGGGGGATGGAAATCATTCGTTATCATGCAAAACGGCTCAGGCGTGAGCTTACTCCTGAAGAGAAACGGCTTTGGTATTTATTACGGAGCCGTCGCTTTTCTGACTACAAATTTCGTCGGCAACATCCTGTCGATCACTACATTCTGGATTTTTCCTGCTGTGAGGCACGACTGGCTATTGAACTGGACGGCAGCCAGCATCAAGAAAGACAGGAATATGATGTGCAGCGAACGGCGTGGTTAAATCAGAAAGGTTGGCACATCATTCGCTTCTGGAATAATGAGCTCTGGCAAAACGAGGAAGCGGTGCTGTGGCAAATTTTGGAAACGTTGCAAACGCTGTTACCCTCACCCCGACCCTCTCCCTGAAAGGGAGAGGGAGCAAAGCAACTCCTCGGTCACCTTGCCCTTAGAGGAAAGGGAGAAAACCGGCACAATTGCCACACCACACTCGATCGGTCCCCTCGCCCCTCTGGGGAGAGGGTTAGGGTGAGGGGAACCGCAGATTACTTCAGCGACCCGACCAGTGCCTTACGGCTGTCTTCCAGCGACACTACCCGGCTGCACACGTCTTTGCCGAACTGCTGGAAATCGGCTTCCTGGTTTTTCCACTCATTTTGAATCGCGGTCTGCAAACCGCCGAGGCTGCCGAGCACGCTCTGCAGCGGATTTCCGCCGCTTTTGAGCACCGCTTTAGCGCCCATCTCGTTGATGCTGTCCTGCAAAATGCCGCCCATTGCCTGGTTTACCAGCTGCTGGCCGTTGGCCTGGACTTCATCAATCGCTTTGTAATGGAACGTTAAACCATCGCTGCGATGCTCGATAATCTTGTTCATCTGATCTTTAAGCTGCGCGTCGAGTTTGGTCAGACGACCGCGCATGCTGCTGCTCTCGCCCACTTCTTTGACGATGATTTTATCCAGCGCAATGCGGCTTTTTTCTACCCGGGTACGCGCACCGTCATCAATCCAGGGCAGCGCGGTGCGCAGCTCAGACTGGTAATCCTTCGCCTGCTCGCGTTGCGCAGCGCTGAGTGAGTACGGTTTACCGTTAAAGGTAACGTTGCCATCCGGCGTCATCACCAGATCGCCATTCTCACCCTTCACCTGCACGGTCTGCGGGCTTAAGACCACGTCATCGCGAGGATTAACGCTACATTTGTATTCTGCATTTGCGGCGAATGCCGTCATCGTGAGCACTGCGGCCAGTAGCGTTTTGCGCATCATTTCTACTCCTGTAGAGACAAAACGGGCCGGCAATTGCCGACCCTGTTCAAACTTAGTCCCACCAAATATCGAAAAGTTCGCTGACGCTGACCTCTTCGAGTTTGTGGTCTTCCAGCCACTTGCGCACAACGGCCTGTTGCTCTGGGGTGCACTTGCCCACTTCTTGCTTACAAACCAGACCTTCCCATGCCAGGTAGCCGCTGCCACCAAAGGTCAGTTTCTGCGACTCAACGGCTTCAAGAATAAAGGCATCAACAACTTTGTCGATTTCTTCTTCGCTGGTGCCTTCCGGGAAACGCCAGTTAACGGAAAAACCAATTTCCTGGAATTCATCAATGTGCATTTTCTTACGAAGACGTTGGCTGCGGTTCTTTGCCATTATTTTACCCTCTCGAACATTAAGTCCCATACACCGTGGCCAAGACGATGGCCACGCTGTTCAAATTTGGTTACCGGGCGCGAATCCGGGCGCGGTACGTAATCCTGCGTCTCAGACACATTCTGATAGCCATCAATAGAGGACATCACTTCCAGCATGTGCTCAGCATAGGCTTCCCAGTCGGTTGCCATATGAAACACACCGCCCAGTTTCAGTTTGCTCTTTACCAGCTCAGCAAAAGGTACCTGAACAATACGGCGCTTATTATGACGTGCTTTATGCCATGGGTCAGGGAAAAACAGCTGCACCATGTTTAATGAATTGTCAGGAATCATTTTGTGCAGCACTTCCACTGCGTCGTGGCACATCACGCGCAGGTTTTCGACACCCTCTTCATGCGCCGAAGAGAGGCAGGCACCTACGCCTGGGGAGTGAACTTCAATTCCGAGGAAGTTCTGCTCCGGGCGGATTTTCGCCATCTCAACCAGCGATGCGCCCATACCAAAACCAATCTCCAGCGTGACCGGCCCGCTGTTGCCAAACAGGGCAGCGAGATCCAAAGGCTGCTCAGAAAACTCAACGCCCATCACCGGCCAGTAGTTATCCAGCGCATGCTGTTGACCTTTAGTCAGGCGGCCCTGGCGGCGGACAAAGCTACGGATACGGCGCAGCGGGCGGCCGTTTTCATCAAAATCCGGTGAAATGACGTCGTTATTCATAAAAAAAGTCTGCTTGTGAGAGTGTTCAGGAAACGGGCATTATCCAAAGTTAATTCCAGTATGCAAGCTGCAAGCACAGGAAAGTTCCGGTTTACACCTTCGTAACGCTGTGCTGCAATCTGCCACCTTATTCAAGCGATGTTGGTGACCATGCAAGCGTCTCAATTTTCAGCCCAGGTGCTGGACTGGTACGATAAATACGGGCGCAAAACCCTGCCCTGGCAAATTGATAAGACGCCTTACAAAGTATGGCTGTCTGAAGTGATGTTGCAACAAACCCAGGTCGCAACCGTTATTCCTTATTTTGAGCGCTTTATGGCGCGTTTCCCCACCGTCACCGATCTCGCCAATGCCCCACTGGACGAAGTGCTGCACCTGTGGACCGGGCTTGGCTACTACGCCCGCGCGCGTAACCTGCACAAAGCTGCAAAGCAGGTGGCCGAGAAACACGGCGGCGAGTTCCCTCAAACCTTTGAGGACGTCGAAGCATTGCCGGGCGTCGGGCGTTCAACGGCGGGTGCCGTGCTGTCGCTGTCACTGGGTAAACATTTCCCTATTCTTGATGGCAACGTGAAACGCGTGCTGGCTCGCTGCTATGCCGTTGACGGCTGGCCGGGCAAAAAAGACGTCGAGAAGCGTTTATGGCGTATTGCCGAAGACGTCACCCCCGCCAAAGGTGTCGAGCGTTTTAACCAGGCAATGATGGATCTGGGGGCGATCGTCTGCACCCGCTCAAAGCCCAAGTGCCAGCTCTGCCCGTTACAAACCGGCTGCGAGGCGTACGCTCATCACTCCTGGACACAATACCCCGGCAAAAAACCGAAGCAAACGCTACCGGAGCGCACCGCATATTTCTTGTTGATGCAGCATGGCGACGAGGTGTTCGTGCAGCAGCGCCCGCCGGTTGGACTATGGGGCGGGCTGTACTGTTTCCCGCAGTTTGAAGATGAAGCCGGTTTACGGGACTGGCTGGCGCAGCGTCAGATTAAGGCCGATACTCTCAGCCAACTTGTCGCATTTCGCCATACGTTCAGCCATTTCCATCTGGATATTGTGCCTATGTGGCTTACCGTGTCCTCGTTCAGTTCATGCATGGATGAAGGAAGCGGTCTTTGGTATAACTTAGCGCAGCCGCAATCCGTGGGTCTGGCGGCCCCGGTTGAACGCCTGCTGCAACAATTACGCGTCGGCGTGGCGGTCTGATGCCACGCGTTATAAAGAGGATTGATGATGAGTAGAACGATTTTTTGTACCTTCCTGCAACGCGAAGCCGATGGCCAGGATTTCCAGCTTTATCCGGGTGACCTGGGTAAGCGCATTTTCAACGAAATCTCTAAAGAAGCCTGGGGACAGTGGCAGAAAAAGCAGACGATGCTGATCAATGAAAAGAAGCTGAACATGATGAACGTTGAGCATCGCAAACTGCTGGAACAGGAAATGGTCAACTTCCTGTTTGAAGGGAAAGAGGTACATATCGAAGGCTACACGCCGGAAGATAAAAAATAAGAGCATGGCCACGCGGCGCTGAGCCGGATCGTGGCCTGACTCCCAGGGTCGGATAGCCCTTATGTGCAACCAACTGTATCCCCGGAATGATGAAAAAATTTTTAGCGCTTGCGATTATTGCGCCGTTGCTGATCTCGTGTTCCAGCTCAGATAAAAATGGTGATACTTACAACGAAGCCTGGGTTAAAGACACCAACGGTTTTGACATTCTTATGGGGCAGTTTGCCCACAACATCGAAAATTTATGGGGATTTAGCGAAGTCCTGATTGCAGGTCCCAAAGACTACGTTAAATATACCGACCAGTATCAGACCCGTAGCCACATCAACTTTGATGAGGGTACGATTACGATTGAGACCATTGCCGGGACCGACCCTGCAAGCCATCTTCGCCGGGCAATCATTAAAACGCTGCTGATGGGCGACGATCCGGGCTCCATCGACCTTTACTCTGACGTCGATGACATTCAGATTTCCAAAGAGCCGTTCCTGTATGGCCAGGTGGTGGATAACACCGGGCAAGCCATTCGCTGGGAAGGCCGCGCCACTAACTTCGCCGACTACCTGCTGCAAACGCGCCTGAAAAGCCGCGCCAGTGGGTTGAAGATAATCTACAGCGTCACCATTAATCTGGTGCCAAACCACCTGGATAAACGTGCGCACAAATACGTGGGTATGGTTCGCCAGGCGTCACATCGTTATGGCGTGGACGAATCGCTGATCCTGGCCATTATGCAGACCGAGTCCTCCTTCAACCCTTATGCGGTAAGCCGCTCAGATGCGCTGGGACTGATGCAGGTGGTGCAACACAGCGCCGGTAAAGACGTCTTCCGTGCTCAGGGCAAATCTGGCACACCGAGCCGCAGTTACCTGTTTGATCCACAAAGCAACATTGATACGGGCACGGCCTATCTGGCGATGCTCAATAATGTCTATCTTTCGGGGATTGAAAACCCAACCTCCCGTCGCTACGCGGTCATCACCGCTTACAACGGCGGAGCGGGCAGCGTACTGCGCGTCTTCTCGGCGGATAAAGTGCAGGCGGCGAACATCATCAATACGATGACGCCGGGTGATGTGTATTCAACATTGACCAGCCGCCATCCTTCAGCGGAATCACGCCGCTACCTCTACAAAGTGAACTCCGCGCAAAAAAGTTACCGCCGTAATTGAGTAAGATATCGCCAGCCCCTTTCACGCCGGATGTGAAAGGGGATAAGCATTCCGTTTGAACGAATGTGTGGCCTGCATATAAATGTGATGAATATCACTTTATTCGACTGCAACCATATCAAGTTTGCATTTATATGTCGGATGTAACAATCTCGCGCCAGCTTCGATGATAGAATCGCCCCACATAACAACAGTAATTGTCTTAATTCCAACATCTATCCCCTAAATAATTCGAGTTGCAGGCAGGCGGCAACGCAGCGAATCCCAGGAGCTTACTCTGGTAAGTGACTGGGGTGAGTGAGGAAAGCTAACGCACATGCAGCTTGAAGTATGACGGGTATATCAGACTCCTTTGGTGAGGAAACTAACATGAATCTTAAGCTGCAGCTTAAAGTGATTATCTTCCTGCAGTTCTGCCTTTGGGGCAGCTGGCTGACAACGCTTGGCTCTTATATGTTCGTCACCCTGAAATTCCAGGGTGCGGAAATTGGCGCGGTCTATAGCTCCCTGGGTATTGCTTCTGTCTTTATGCCGGCACTACTCGGCATCGTGGCGGATAAATGGCTCAGTGCAAAATGGGTTTACGCCCTTTGCCACCTGATTGGTGCTATCACGCTGTGTATCGCCGCAACGGTGACCACGCCGGGCGCGATGTTTGCCATTATCCTGCTCAACTCACTGGCTTATATGCCAACGCTGGGTCTGGTTAACACCATCTCTTATGCGCGTCTGCAAAACGCAGGCTACGACATCGTTGCGGACTTCCCGCCGATCCGTATCTGGGGCACCATCGGCTTTATCCTCGCCATGTGGGCGGTGAGCTTCTCTGGCTTCGAGCTGAGCCACATGCAGCTTTATATCGGTGCTGCGCTCTCTCTGGCCCTGAGCCTGTTCTCCCTGACGCTGCCGCACATGCCGGTCGCCAAAAGCCAGAAGAACCAGACCTGGGTGGAAATGCTGGGCCTGAACGCCTTCGCGCTGTTCAAAAACAAACGTATGGCGATCTTCTTCATCTTCTCCATGCTGCTCGGCGCAGAGCTGCAGATTACCAATATGTTTGGTAACACCTTCCTGCACAGCTTCGATGCTAACCCGTTGTTTGCGAATAGCTTCATCGTGACGCACGCCTCCGTGCTGATGTCCATCTCGCAGATTTCTGAAACCGTCTTCATCCTGGCGATTCCGTTCTTCCTGGGCCGTTACGGCATCAAGAACGTGATGCTGATGAGTATCGTTGCCTGGATGCTGCGCTTTGGTCTTTTCGCGTACGGCGACCCGACCCCGTTTGGTACGGTGCTGCTGGTACTCTCCATGATCGTTTACGGTTGTGCATTCGACTTCTTCAACATCTCCGGCTCCGTGTTCGTAGAGAAAGAAGTGAACCCGGCTATCCGCGCCAGTGCGCAGGGTATGCTGCTGATGATGACCAACGGCTTCGGCTGTATCCTCGGCGGCATGGCGAGCGGTAAAGTGGTTGAGATGTACACCGTTGCGGGTGTGACTGACTGGAAAACCGTGTGGCTGATCTTTGCAGGCTACTCCGTGGTTCTGCTCTTCGCCTTCATGGCCATGTTTAAATATAAACATGTGCCGCAGGCAGCAGGCTCACAGCAGACTGCCGCGCATTAATCTGCCAACGCCCTCTTCGCAATGAAGAGGGCGTTTTCCCTTTCAATCCCGTTAAATACGTAGAAAAACGCAGCATATTTGCCCTCTTGCTCTTACCCACCAGTGCTACATTCATACCCTATCCATATTCAGATACTCCGAATCTACAGATAAGGTAAAACGATGCTAGAAATCGCCGACTTACGGGTTTTCTTTGAAGCGCCTGAGATTAAGAACATCATCGACACCACCTGGGAACAAGCAGGCGAAGCCCTTAAGCAAGCTCAGACAGAACTGCCTGAAGAGCTGGCGATGCCACGTCGTGAACTTTCGTTCCACGATCATGTGAAAAGCCTGGGCTACCTGTGCTGGCTGCTTGAGCACAATAAGGTGGCGGGCGACATCATTGAAATCGGCGTCTGGAAAGGCAAATCCACCCTCTTTATGAATGAGATTTGCCAGCATAAGCGCCGCATGATCAGCATCGATCCGATGGAACTGCCGAACCAGGAAAACGAATTACGCTTTTATCACGAGCGTTTATTCCCACAGGTGAACCTGGTTCGCGGCTACTCAGAACTGAGCATCGAACGCGTGCTGGCTTTCAAGCCGCAAACCGTGCTGCTGCATATTGATGGCGGCCACGAAGGGCGACATGTTCTGGTGGACTTCCTGCTCTATGCACCGACCGTGGTTTCGGGCGGCTTTATCGTCTTTGATGATTACCGCGACTGGCAGTATTCGCCAGAAGTCGGCCCGGCGGTGGATCTGCTGCGCGCTGGCGGCTATTTCAAAGGGTTTGATGTCATCGGCAGCCTGCCTGGCTTTGAAAACAGCTACCTGCTGCAAAAGCGTTAATTCCGCAAGCCTGGGGCCATCAGTGCCCCGGCTGATTTCCTCTACCCCAGCGTCGCCAGTACGTAAGACACCGCCAGCAAATCGGCACTGCCGCCGGGGCTTAAGTTACGGCTCATCAGCGCTTTGTCCATCTCGTGCAACCGCTGGCTATCCCAGCCGTTTTTCAGCAGAGAGGCTGCATAACGCTGCACGAAGTACAGTCCGTCAATACCCCCGCGCGACACCAGATTGCTGTCGAGATTCTCCGCCATTAAGCGCAGCAGGGCATGGTGAAAACGCCGCTCGCCGGACTCTTTGAACCAGTATGGCAACACGTGTAAGCGCACGGTCGGGAATCCCTGTTCAACCTCACCGCGTGCCCCCGTCAAACCCAACTGTTGATACTGAATTTCACCTGCGGTCACTGCGTGAGTGCGGGAGGCCAGTTCACGCGCCACCAGCCCTTTACAGATTTCACTCACCTGCTGGCAGACGGATTCCGCACAGACGAGGCGGTTTTGCCCGCGCAGTCGGCCTGCGGCAAAGCAGATAAGCCCGAGGGAAAAGATGCCGCCTTTGTGGGTGTTTACGCCGCCCGTCGCCTCAAACATCGCCTGTTCGCAGGCCATGCCCGCCGGGCGCAGCAGGCGCAGTTGCTCGCAGGCAGGTTTCAGGGCGTGTTCAAAACCGGCTTTTTCAAAAATACGAAACCAGGGGGTGATGGCGGCGATACTGCGTAAAAACAACGCATGGTCCATATCGCTGTGCGAACCGTTGTTCGCCAGATCCACCAGCCCCGGTTTGGGGGTGAGATTGAGTTCAAGACGTAACGCCATCGCCGCCAGAGCAGCGACGTCAAACCGGGCGAGCTTAGTCGCGAGCAAACCAGACATCGATTATCTTCTCCACGCGTCCCACCACCTCGTCGAGGGGATGACGGCGCGAACGGGCGCAGCCGTGACCGGGTTCATCACACACCAGGCAACGGCGAGTAGAGAGGTCCAGCGACTGGCGGCCAATCTGGCCATGCTTTGGGCACAGGACGTCAAAATCCCACAGTCTGCCCAGCGGATGAGCCTGTTCCATCTCCACGCACTGCGCTTTGATTTCCACCGCCGTATGGTCAACGCACCACAGTGCTTCCGGGCCTGTCGGCAACCACAGCACCTGGCGGTCTAACACCGGCCAGTGGTTTTGCCATAACAACTGGTCGCAGGCTTGCAGAGCAACACCCATGGTATTGCGATAGCGAATGCTGTCTTTGTGCGCGCCGGGGGTAACCAGCGTCAGGGAGATAACCGGGTGTTGATAATGAGTGAGCCAGTCAGCCTGGCGCGCTGCACGAGCCTCTTTTGAGGCCAGCAGCGCATCAAGGCTGACGCCCGCTCTTTCGGGCGTCAGTACTGTCATGCATTGTTCTCCTTCACCTGACGAACAACGTCAATCACGCTGCCGTCACGGTAACGAATGACCCCAACGATGCGGTCGGTGAATTCAATCGGTTTTGGTGCCCCGGTCAGGGAAATCGCGCGCTCGTAAAGGGCTTCGATATCCACCACCTTCAGGCCCGCTTCCAGCAGACGTTCGCGGATTTCCGGGCGCGCCGGGTTGACCGCAATACCGTGGTCGGTGACCAGCACATCGATGCTTTCGCCCGGCGTGAGCAGGGTGGTCACACGCTTCACTACGGTTGGAATACGGGTACGCAGCAGCGGTGCCACCACGATAGTGAGGTTGGCTGAAGCCGCCACGTCGCAGTGACCACCAGACGCACCGCGCATCACGCCGTCAGAGCCGGTAATCACGTTGACGTTAAAGTCGACGTCGATTTCCAGGGCGCTGAGGATAACCACATCCAGCTGGTCACAACTGGCGGCTTTGCTGCCTGGGTTGGCATAGACGTTGGTGGAGATTTCCACGTGATTCGGGTTACGCGCCAGTGAGCCTGCGGCTTCGCTGTCGAAACACTGGGTGTCGAGCAGTTTCGCCACCAGCCCTTTTTCATGCAAAGAGACCAGGCCGCCGGTGATGCCGCCGAGCGCGAAGCTCGCCTTCACGCCGCTGCGTTCCATCTTCTCTTCCATAAAGCGCGTACAAGCCGTCGCCGCCGCACCGGAACCGGTCTGCATGGAAAAACCGTCTTTGAAGTAGCCGGAGTGTTCAATAACGTCCGCCGCATAGCGGGCAATCATCAGTTCACGCGGGTTGCTGGTCACGCGGGCCGCACCGACGCTGATTTTCGCCGGGTCACCCACGCTCTCCACCTGCACGATGTAGTCCACCTGATCCTGCACCAGGCTGGCGGGCATGTTCGGGAACGGCACCAGTTCTTCGGTCAGCAGCACTACTTTGTTAGCGAACTGCGCGTCCACCATCGCGTAACCCAACGAACCGCAGGCCGATTTGCCCTGGGTGCCGTTGGCGTTACCAAACTCATCGCTGCACGGTACGCCCAAAAACGCGACATCGATGTTCAGCTCACCGTCCTGTAAAAGCTTCACGCGGCCACCGTGGGAGTGAATTTGCACTGGTTCTTTCATCAGGCCGTGAGAGATAGCATCGGCCAGCTTGCCGCGCATCCCGGAGGTGTAGATTCGGCTGATCACGCCGTTCTGAATATGTTCAATCAGGCTGTCGTTACAGGTCATTAGCGAACTGGAAGCCAGCGTCAGGTCTTTAAAACCCAGACGCGCCAGGGTCGCCACGACGTTGTTGATAACCCTGTCTCCTTCACGGAACGCGTGGTGGAAAGAGATGGTCATCCCGTCTTTCAGGCCGCTGCGGGCAATGGCGTCTTCCAGCGTGGCGCACATTTTGCGGTTATGTTTGCTCTCAACGTCTGCAAGCCAGGGCGTGGCGCTGTGGGCCGTATCAAAGGGTTTTAAGTCGCGCAGATGCGGAAAATTAACGTGGAGAAGCTCTGTCTGATTCATTGTTCTGTCCTTACCGACGCACGCCGGACGCAGCGGCACGTTCGAGTACAACCTGCGCGTGGTTAATGATGGGGCCGTCGATCATTTTGCCGTTCAGCGAGACCACGCCGAGCCCGTTACGTTCGCCCTCTTCCGCGGCTTCAATCACGCGTTTAGCGTGGTCGACTTCGTGCTGAGTAGGCGCGTAGGCGTTGTGCAAGAGATCAATCTGACGCGGGTTAATCAGCGATTTACCGTTAAAGCCCATTTTGCGGATCAGGTCGACTTCACGCAGGAACCCGGCTTCGTCGTTCAAATCTGACCACACCACGTCAAAGGCATCGATACCCGCAGCACGTGCGGCGTGCAGGACGGCGCAACGGGCGTAGAACAGCTCGGTGCCGTCGCCACGTTCGGTTTGCATATCCATCACGTAGTCGAATGCCGCCAGTGCAATACCAATGAGGCGCTGAGAACTGCGGGCAATAGCGACAGCATTGATAACGCCAATCGCGGATTCAATCGCCGCCATCACGCGGGTAGAGCCGATTTCGCGGCCACATTCCATTTCGATGCGTTCGAGATGACGTTCCAGCTCGTAGATATCTTCCGGCGTGTCGGTCTTCGGCAGACGCACCACGTCCACCCCGGCGCGGACCACGGCTTCCAGATCTTTGAGGCCAAACGGGGTGTTTAACGGGTTAATGCGCACCACGGTCTCGATGTCTTTGTACATCGGGTGTTGCAGGGCATGGAACACCAGCACGCGGGCGGTGTCTTTTTCACGCAGGGCGACCGCATCTTCCAGGTCGAACATAATGGAGTCCGGGCGGTAGATAAAGGCGGTGGATAGCATGGCGGCATTGGCACCGGGGAGAAACAGCATGCTGCGACGGAGCTTTTTCATAGCAGTTTCTCCCAGTTGATATTGTCACTGTCGCTGGCACGCAGAATGGCGCTTTGCAGACGGGCACGGATGACGCAATCCAGCGCACCTTTATCTTCGATAATCACAACACCCTGATGGACGTCCATATTACGTAGCGTGGTGGCCACGACCTGGCGGATCTGGTCGCCGAACTGCTTAATCACTTCACTGTGGATGACGATGTCCAGCTCACCTTCGGCAGGGGCTATTTTCACCATCAGGTCGCTGGATTCCATGGTCCCGGCCAGCGCCTCCCTAACAATTTTCATATTTTATGTCCTGAGTTTTTTAAGCGACTTCCGCGCTGTAATGCCTTTCAAGGTGCGCGAAAGTGGTATCCGGTACGATTTCCCGAATACGGGAAAACTGCTGCGTTTTCAGTAAACGCCGAACTTCTGAGGCAGAGATGGCATTGCCCGTGGCTTTAATGCGCGGGATCTCAACCACCTCAACCGCTCCCGCCAGCTGACGGTGCATGGTCTGGTTGTACTGGCGGGTGATGTCGCAAAACGGCTCCGAGCCAATAAAGCGATGAGTGATGCCCAGCGCCGGAGCAATATGATTGCGGAAAATCAGCACATCAATTTCGCTCCACGCCTGCTGCACTTTCCCGGTCTCTTTGAGGAAATAGGCCGGAAAGGTCGCCCGGGAGATGATGTACTCCGAGCCTTCATGGACGGTGACGTTAGGCAGATGCGCTACCCCCGCTTTCACCATCTGCATACGCGCGGTAAACGGGAAAAAGGAGGCGTCTTCCTGCACCACAAACAGATGCAGGTGGTCACAGGATTTTGCCGCCTGCTCTACCAGATGACGGTGCCCGAGCGTAAAGGGATTCGCGTTCATCACGATGCCGCCAATGCGCTCACCCGCCACCCGCAGACGCTGCAATGAACGGCAATAGCGGCTGATGCCCGACGGGGTGTTTTCCATTAACACCGCGTTATTGCCACTCTGGGCGATGGGCCAGAATCCGCTGTGCTGGAAACGCTCCCGGTTACAGGGACGCGTGCACAGGAACAGATGAAAGTGGCCCCGCGCCAGCGCCAGGTGTTCCACCTCAGCCAGCAAACGGGCGCTGAGATTTTCACCCCGCAGGGCTTCATCCACCGCAACACATTTGATGACGTTGGCGGTCAGGCCCGCACAACCCACCAGCCGCGTACCAGACCAGGCTTCAACGAAAGTGGTGATATCGCTGTCCAGTCCTAAACCGCTGTCCGCGAGCAGCGAACGGATCTGCATAAAACGCTGCGATCCGCTGGCCACATCTGCCACGCGAAAATCGATGGGGAGTTGTGCTTGCATGATCCCGCCCGTTCCTTAGTGCATCGCCGCCAGTGATTGCTGCATCGGCGCATCCGCGATCACATTGCTGAGATGGCCGATGTTTTCGATCTCCACTTCAATGCGATCGCCTGCATGCATGAACAGCGGCGGGGTGCGTTTTTTGCCCACACCGCCCGGTGAACCGGTGATGATCACGTCACCGGCATTCAGGCGGGTAAAGGTACTGATGTACTCAATAAGCTCGGCCACCTTGTGGATCATGCTGGCGGTGTTGTCTTCCTGCACCATGCGGCCGTTCAGCCAGGTGCGGATCGCCAGCTGATGCGGGTCAGGAATTTCATCCGCGGTGGTCATCCATGGGCCAAAGGCGCCGGTCTGACGCCAGTTTTTACCGGCGGTGAACCAGGTGTGCTGCCAGTCGCGGGCGGAGCCATCCATGTAGCAGCTGTAACCGGCAACGAAGCTCAGCGCGTCTTCGCGGGAGATGTCCTCTCCGGTTTTGCCGATGATCACCGCCAGCTCGCCCTCATAGTCAAACTCCCTGGAGTGGCGCGGCTTGAGGACGGGCGTCTGGTGTCCGGTCTGCGAATCCGCAAAGCGGATAAACAGCGTCGGTGCCGGGTTGTGCTGGTCAAACTCTTTGCGTTTTTCGGCGTAGTTCATGCCCACACAAAGAATTTTGCCTGGGTTATCAATCACCGGTAAAAATTCCAGTGCATCGAAGCGCAGGTCCGGTTGTTCACCGGCAAACTGCTGGGCTTCATTTAACGCGTCGGCGGCGAGCAGCGATTTCAAATCACTGTAACGATCCCCCAGACGGCGCCCCAGATCGACCACACCATCTGCTTTCACGATCCCGTAACTGCGGATCCCCTGATGGACAAAGCTTGCGAGTTTCATATCAGTTCCTGTAACACATGAATCAGACGAGGAAGTTGCCAAGGACCAGCAGCGATACCGAGACGTTGATTGCCCCACCAATACGGGTCGCAATCTGGGCAAACGGCATCAGGCTCATACGGTTACCTGCGGTGAGGATGGCAACATCCCCGGTACCACCCTGCCCGCTCTGACAGCAGGAGACGATGGCAACATCAATCGGGTGCATACCGATTTTTTTACCGACGAAGAAGCCGGTGGCGACCAGTGTGGTCACGGTGCTGACGATAACCAGCAGGTTAGTCAGGGTGAACGCGTGAACCAGCTCCTGCCACGGGGTGATGGCCACACCAACAGCGAAGAGGATCGGGTAAGTCACGGACGTCTGGAAGAATTTGTAAACGACCTGCGAGCCTTCGAGGATCTTCGGTGACACGCCGTGAACCAGTTTGACCAGCACCGCCATGAACAGCATGCCAACCGGTGCAGGCAGGCCAATCAGTTTGTGGCCTAACATGCCCAGCATGTAGAGCAATACCGCCAGCAGCGCGCCGGACGCGATAGTGGTGACGTCCGCTTTACCGCTGAAGGCCGGAGCAGGCGTTGATTTCTCAGCACTGTTTGGCTGGTCCGGCATCAGCTGGCCTTCACCGGTAAGGTGCGGGAAGCGTTTACCCAGTTGGTTCAGACAGCCGGAGATGATGATGGCAGTCAGGCCACCGAGCATCACCATTGGCAGCACACGACCGAGCGCAACGCCCTGATCCATATGCAGAATGGTGGCATAACCGATGGAGAGCGGAATGGCTCCTTCCCCCACACCACCTGCCATAATCGGCAGAATAATAAAGAAGAAGATCTGGAACGGTTCGAGGCCGAGCAGCATACCGACGCCCATCCCGACGATCATGCCGGCGATTTCACCGCACAGCATCGGGAAGAAAATACGCAGGAAGCCCTGAATCAGCGTGGTGCGATTCATGCTCATGATACTGCCCACGATAATGCAGCAGATGTAGAGGTAGAGAATGTTGGTGGATTTGTAGAACTTGGTGGTGGACTCAACCACCACGTCCGGCAGCAGGCCATAGTAGACCATCGCGGACGGAATAAAGGTGGCGCAAATCGCCGCCGCACCGAGTTTGCCGACAATCGGCAGACGTTTACCGAATTCACCACAGGCGAAGCCGAAGAACGCCAGAGTTGCCACCATCACCACGATGTCGCTGGGTAATTTCCCCCCCAGGCAATCAATCGCGATTAACGCGCCAGCCAGAACAAAAAGCGGCAATGGAATAATCCCGACTTTCCAGGTATCCATGATGTGCCACCATCTATCTTTTAAAGATGGTTTTTGAATCGACAGCGATTCAGAGGTAATAGAAAAAGAATCGTCAGTTGTGCTCATAATTAAGCCCCTTGGTTATTTTGCAGCGTAAGAGTAAAGGGCCTGTTGTCTACAATATGTGAGGAGCCGCATAATAAAACCGGAGTTTTAATGGCATCTATGGTTTTTAAGGTTTCTTTTATTTAATGTGATTAATGCCGTAATTATTTCCGTGGTTTTTAAGGTTTTTATATATTAAAAAACAACTTAATAACATTTCCAGAAAATCTCTGTTTCTTTATCAGCGCCAGTCAGTGACTGGTGTGCAAGGGATCACAAGTTTCCAGTAAACTCGCCCCTGCCGCTGCGAAAGATGTTACATTGCTGTTTTTGTCGCTCGCGCGTGGCACCATGAAACTGTCGTTCCAGATTAAGCTTTTTATATCGCTGGTTCTTTTTTTCTCCGGTTTGTTCATCTTACTGGGGAGCTATTATTATATCGATGTAGGCCGCCAGCTTTATCAGGAAATGAGCGTCAGAGCAAAAATACAAGCTGAAGAAATAGCGATTATTCCGAGTTTACGCAAGTCCGTTGCAGAAAAAGATATTCCGGCAATATCGCAATTTATGCAAAAAGTCGTCGAGCGTAGCGATGCCAGTTTTATTGTGATTGGCGATAATAAAGGCATTCACCTTTACCACTCAGTTTATGATGACCGGGTAGGAACCTTATTGGTCGGCGGCGATAATCAGGACGTCTTACAGGGAAAAAGTTTAACCACCATTCGCCAGGGCGGACTGGGCATTTCTCTGCGCAGTAAAGCGCCCATTTTTAACGACGTGGGCCAGGTTGTCGGTGTTGTGTCGGTGGGCTACCTCACCAGCTACCTCGACACCATCACCCTCGGCAAAGCGATCAACATTTTTATTGCCGCCGTACTGCTGCTGGCTGCACTCTTTGTTTTCTCGTGGTTCTTTACCCGTAGCATTAAGAAGCAGATTTTCTCACTCGAACCGCGTGAGATTGGCCTGCTGGTACGCCAGCAAAAAGCGATGATGGAGTCGATTTACGAAGGGGTGATCGCTATCGACAGCAATCTGCGCATCGAGGTGATCAACCAGGCCGCCCGAACCCTGCTCAGTCTCAGCCAGCCAACGCGCGAACTGCGCGGGCAGCTCATCATCGATCTGATCCCCGGCGTGCCGTTTTTCTCTCGCCCGCTGATGCTGGAAAGAGACACTCACGATGAAATTTGCCGGTTTAACCAGGTGACGGTGATCGCCAGCCGCGTGCGCATTATGCTGGAAGATAAATTACAGGGCTGGGTGATCACCTTCCGCGATCGCAATGAAATCGACAGCCTCAGCGCCCAGCTCAGCCAGGTGAAACGTTATGTCGATAACCTGCGCATCATGCGCCACGAGCAGCTCAACAGAATGACCACCCTCTCCGGCCTGCTGCATATGGAGCGTTACGACGACGCGATACGCTACATTCAGGCTCAGTCCGAGCACGCCCAGGAGTTGCTCGACTTTATCTCGTCCCGTTTCCACTCACCGACGCTGTGCGGTTTGCTGCTGGGCAAAGCCGCCCGCGCACGGGAAAAAGGGGTTGAGCTGGCGTTTGACCCGAGCTGCCAGATGGCCCGCCCTGCACACTCGCTGGCCGAAGCCGAACTGATTTCTATCATCGGCAATTTGCTGGATAACGCCATCGAAGCGACCCAACGCGCGGAACTGCCGCACGATCCGGTTGAAGTGCTGATCCTGCAAAATGAACGGGAGCTGATCATCGAAGTGGCGGATCGCGGCGTGGGGATCGCTCCGGCTCTGCGGCACCATATTTTTGAACGCGGGATGACCACCAAGCGCAGTGGCGATCATGGTATCGGCCTGTATCTGATCGCAAGCTATGTCACCCAGGTCGGCGGATCGATTGAAGTCTCCGACAATGCCCCTCGCGGCACCATTTTTTCGTTATTTATTCCTGAAACGGGTCACTACGACGCTGGAAGATAAGACTTATGCGACATGAACAGATAGATGTGCTGATAGTAGAAGATGAAAACGAGCTGGCGCAGCTCCATGCTGAACTTATCGGTAAACATCCGCGCTTGCGGCTGGTAGGCATTGCCACCTCTCTGGCAGAGGCAAAGGCACAACTTGCCAGTACGCAACCGCAGCTGGTGTTGCTCGATAACTATCTGCCGGACGGTAAAGGCATCACGCTTATCAGTGACCCGATGATTATTCGCGCCAACTGCTCGGTGATTTTTATTACCGCCGCCAGCGATATGGACACCTGCAGCCAGGCCATTCGTAACGGGGCCTTTGACTATATTCTCAAGCCGGTATCCTGGAAGCGCCTGAGCCAGTCGCTGGAGCGCTTTGTACAGTTTGCCGAGCAGCAGCGGGTGTGGAAGATTGTCGACCAGCAGAACGTGGACTCGCTCTATCAGTTGCAGGCGAAGAATTACAAGCTGGATAACGGCAGCAAAGGGATTGAGGAAAATACGCTGTCGCGGGTGCAGACGTTGTTTGCCAGCGCGGGCGAGCGCTGTTTTTCCGTCGATGAAGTGGTGGTGGAGACGGGACTGAGTAAAACCACTGCACGGCGTTACCTGGAGCACGGGGTGGAGTCGGGGTTTTTAGCGGTGGAGATGCAGTACGGCAAGATTGGGCATCCAAGAAGGATGTATCGGCGCACCGGAGAGAATGCGTAGCGATTGTGCGCAGTTTTCCCCTCACCCTAACCCTTTCCCACGGGGCGAGGGGACGGTTTGCTCCCTCTCCCCGTGGGAGAGGGCCGGGGTGAGGGCATCAGGCCGCACCGCACTCAATCAGCTTACGCACCGCCGCACTGTACGCCCGCAGCGCCTGCGCCACATCCTCTACCTTTACGCTCTCAGCCGGATGATGACTAATCCCTCTGTCACAACGCACAAACAGCATCGCGGACGGCCAGCGCTCGGCAATGGCGATAGCATCATGCCCGGCGCCGCTTGGTAGCAACAAGGCTTTCCCCTGAACCTCTTCAACCGCTTGCGCCAGTGCATCCCGCAATTCGGCATCACAGGGGGTCGCCGCAATGGAGTAGAAAATGTCATGGCTGAATGCAATATCGCGTTCCGCGGCAATGCGCTGCGCGTCATCCAGCAACGCAGTCAATAGCTGTTCACGTTGTTCATCATTGGGACTACGGATATCCAGCGTCAGGGTCACTGCCCCCGGAATAACATTCACCGCCCCCGGCTCACATTGCAGCGTGCCCACTGTCGCCACTTGTTCCGGGCCGGAATCCCGTGTTTTATGCTCCACAACGGTTATCCACTGCGCAGCCGCCGCTAACGCATCCCGGCGATGGCTCATTGGCACCGTCCCCGCGTGCCCGGCTTCCCCGGTAAAGCGGCAGGTCAGTCTGCGCGCACCGTTGATCGCGGTGACCACGCCGAGCGGTAAATTTGCCTGCTCCAGCACCGGCCCCTGCTCGATATGCAACTCAAGGTAGGCGGAAAATTCTTCAGCAGAGCGTTTCGCCGTCGCCAGCCGCGCCGGATCCAGCCCTACATTGACCATCGCCTGCGCCACGCTCACGCCCTGCGCATCTTCACATTCCAGCCAGCCCGCAGGCCAGGTGCCGGTTAGCCCACGGCTGCCCAGCAGGGTGATGTTAAACCGCGTACCTTCTTCATCGGCAAAACCGACGATTTCCACCGCCTGGTCGCCCTGAATCCCCTGGCGATGCAAACCGTCGACGATTTCGATAGCTGTCAGCACGCCCAGCATGCCGTCATAACGCCCGGCATTACGCACGGTGTCGAGATGTGATCCCAGCAGCACCGCAGGTGCGCCGTCGCGAGCGGCTTCGTAGCGCCCGCAAATATTGCCCACCGCATCCTGCCAGGTGAGCATGCCTGCTTCCTCCATCCACCGGGCGACCTGCGCGTTGGCGCGCATATGCTCCGGGGAAAGATAGACACGGGTGAGCTGGCCCGGCGTTTCACTGATTTCGGCCAGTGCATCACAACGCGCCATCACCCGGCGTGCGGCGCGGTCAGCCTCATCGGCCGTCATCATCACACCGCCCCTTCGTAGACGTTCCACGCCGCCTGCATCCCTTCACCTTGTACGGTACGGAATCCGAGGCGGTTGAGCACCGCTTCCAGCGCGGTCAGGGTTTGCAGCACGCAGTCTTTACGGGCGTTGTAGCCCATAGTGCCGATGCGCCAGATTTTGCCCTGCAGCGGGCCAAAGGAGGTGCCAATCTCAATATGGAAATCATTGAGCAGGCGCTGGCGCACCTCTTCACCGTGCACGGCAGCGGGGATCATCACACCGAGCACGTTGTTCATCTTGTGGCGAATGTCGCCGAACACGTCCAGCCCCATGCCCTGGATACCCGCCAGCATGGCGCGACCGTGCAGTTCGTGGCGAGCAATCAGCGCGTCCATCCCCTCTTCGAGCATAATGCGGGCGCACTCACGGGCGGCGAACAGCATGCTGGTGGCTTCGGTATGGTGGTTCAGGCGCTCCGGCCCCCAGTAGTCCATCACCATGCCGAGATCGAAATAGTTGGAGTAGATCATCTCATCATCGCCATCGTGGTGGGTGTCGGTGCGGATCCCCTGCTCCACGCATTTACGTGCACGAATGACTTCTTCCATTTGCGCGCTGAGCGTAATGGGAGAACTGCCGGACGGGCCGCCGAGGCATTTTTGCAAACCCGCAGAGACCGCATCCAGCCCCCAGGCATCGGTTTCCAGCGCGTTGCCGCCCAAAGACGCGGTGGCATCGGTATAGAAAAGCACGCCGTGGCGACGGCAAATCTCGCCCAGTTTATCCAGCGGCTGTAGCAGCGTTGTGGAGGTGTCGCCCTGCACCGTGAGCAGCAGGCGCGGTTTCACCTTTTTGATCGCATCTTCAATCTGATCCGGCGTAAAGACTTCGCCCCACGGCACCTCGATGGTGTGCACGTCGGCGCGGCAGCGGCGGGCGATTTCACACAACAAATGCCCGAAACGGCCAAACACCGGCACCAGCACTTTGTCGCCCGGGCGAATAGCTGAAACCAGCACGGCTTCGATTCCGGCGCGGGAGGTGCCGTCCACCAGCATAGTCCAGTGGTTCTGGGTGCGAAACACGCCGCGGTAAAGGGTCATCACTTCATTCATGTAACCGGTCATCACCGGGTCATACTGCCCCACCAGCTGGCTTGCCATGGCGCGCAGGACGCGCGGATCGGCATTGATCGGCCCCGGCCCCATCAGCAGGCGATGCGGCGGGTTAATTTGCAAACATTGCTGAGAATCAAACATAGACGCGTCCTTTGGTATACAAAGCGGGTGTCGTGAAACAAAAGGTTCTTTAGGTTATTTTCTGCAACTAATGTGCCAAACGCGCATACCTGATACCAGCCCGCAGAACAGAGGAAACTGCTCTTTTTTCACGCGTTGCACGCCACATCGTTTGCGCCATTATCGATCACCACCAGGGTGCAAAAGCACCATCCCGGTGCGTTAACGCAGCTCCAGTTCATCCAGTTCTGTATACAAGGATGCTATCTGATGAATGCGCTGACGGCCCTCGGTCAACGCGTTGTGCAACAGCGCATTGGCCAGCAGATTGACCAGGCTCATCGCCCCGCTGTAGCTGTCAAACGCCGAGACGCTGTCGAGCGGCACGCCCAGATGCCAGCGGGCCAGCGCAGTTATACCGGCAGCCTGCGGCTCGCTGATGGCAAGCACCGGAACGCCCTGCTTGTGCAGCGACTCGAGCACCGGGCGAATCACCCGGGGTCGGCGGCGAAACGCCACTACCACCACCACGTCTTCCGGGGTGATATCCACCAGCTCTTCCGCCAGCGTTTGGCCTGGCTGGGGCATAACGTACACCTGCCCGCGGCTTTGCATCAGCTGCTGGCGCAGGTGCAACGCCACCGGCGCACTGTTTCTTAACCCCAGAATAAACACCCGCCGCGCCTCGCCCAGCGCCTGCACGACCCCGGCAAACTGCACAGCGTCCAGCGCATTGACCCACTGGGTCAGGTTCGCCATCTCCTGCTTGTAGTGACGCGCCAGCAGCGTGTTGCCCTGCACCGCATCGCGGTTCTCGGTGAGCGGCATACCGCTCTGGCGAAGGGTGCGCAGTTCATCGCGCATCTCCTTGAAACGATCATAACCCAGGCGCTTAAACAGACGGCTGACGGTGGCCTTGGATACCCCGCTCAGGCGCGCCAGTTCGGCACTGTTGTAGCTCACCAGATCATCGAAATGATCCATAATAAATGAAGCAACCCGTTGTTCCTGCGGGGATAATTCACTGTAACACTCACGCAAGCGCGTATCTAACTGCTGCATAGACCCTCCTGCAACTTTCGTTTCACTCTAAGCTGACACAGTGAAACGCGCGCCGTCAATCTGGAACAGCTCTTGCTTAACTCTCTGACGAAACCGAAAAAGAGAGCGTGACGATGCAAAGTAATATGGCCCCCTCCGGGATGGCGGTAACGCCCCACCATCTTGCCAGCGAATCGGCATTGTCGGTGCTGCGCCACGGCGGTAATGCCATCGAAGCGATGGTTGCCGCCGCCTCCACCATTGCGGTGGTGTACCCCCATATGAACGGGATTGGCGGTGATGGATTCTGGTTGATTGTGCCGCCCGAAGGTGAACCACTGGCCATTGACGCCAGCGGCGCAGCCGGGCAGAAGGCTACGCTGGATTTTTATGCCGGGCATGCCCATATTCCCCATCGTGGCCCGCTGGCCGCACTGACCGTGCCGGGTACGCTTAGCGGCTGGGACGAGGCGCTGAAGGTATCGGCCTCTCTGGGTGGCGGGCAACTGCCGCTCTCGCGCCTGCTGGCAGATGCCATTCGCTACGCCAGCGACGGGATCCCGGTCACACAGTCTCAGGCGAATGCCACGCAGAGCAAGTATGCCGAGCTGGTAGACGTTCCGGGCTTTGCCAACACCTTCCTCGTGGAAGGAAAAGCGCCGCAGGCGGGTAGCCGATTCTGCCAGCCGCGTCTCGCCCGCACCCTCACCCGGCTTGCCACCGACGGGCTGGACAGCTTTTATCGCGGTCCGCTGGCGGAGACGATGGCCGCAGAGATGCTCACACTTGGGTTGCCGCTGACCGCCAGCGATTTTGCCGCCCATCGCGCTCATCGCCGGGTGCCGCTGCGTCTGGCACACAGCCAGGGCGACGTATTCAATATGACGCCGCCCACCCAGGGTCTGGTGTCGCTGGCGATTCTCGGCATCACCGATCATCTGGCCATGGCGCAGGCCAGCGAAGTCCAGACTATCCACCGCATTGTGGAAGCCACCAAAAAAGCGTTCGGCCTGCGCGATCGTTACATTACCGACCCTCGCCACGTCACCCTGCCAGTACAAAGTCTGCTGGAGCAGGCACCGCTACAGACCCTCGCCGCCAGCATTGATGAATCCCGCGCAGCCCCCTGGGGCAAAGGTAAAGGCCCAGGCGATACCGTCTGGATGGGCGTGGTGGATAAAAACGGTCTGGCGGTGTCGTTTATTCAGAGCATTTATCACGAGTTTGGCAGCGGTGTGGTACTGCCCGAGAGCGGCGTTCTGCTGCAAAACCGGGGCGCGGCTTTTAGTCTTGATCCTGACCACCTGCTGGCACTGATGCCGGGCAAACAGCCGTTCCACACCCTCAACCCCGCCGCTGCACGCCTGAAAGACGGACGCACCCTGGTCTACGGCACCATGGGCGGTGACGGCCAGCCGCAGACTCAGGCGGCCATTTTTACTCGCCACGTGATGCAGAACATGCCTTTGCAGGAGGCAGTGTGCGCCCCGCGCTGGCTGCTGGGCCGCACCTGGGGCCAGGCGTCGGAGAGCCTGAAGCTCGAAGGGCGATTTAGCGAAGAGACATTCCAGGCGCTGCGAGACCTCGGGCATGAGGTGGAGTGGCTGCCAGGCATGAGTGAAGCCACCGGGCATGCGGGCGCCATTGTGCGCCACCCCAACGGGATGCTTGAAGGGGCATTCGATCCACGTAGCAACGGCAGCGCCGCCGGTTTTTAAGGAGCAATGATGAACGAAAATACCCTTGACTGGCCGACCTACATCCGGCTGATGGAGCAACTGCTGGCGGTGCCGCTGGATGATGCCCGCCGTGCCGAGCTTGAAGTACAACTGACCCGCATCGCCGCAATGGCTGCGCCGTTGATGGCTTTTCCCCTGCCGCATCGTCAGGAAGGGGCGGGAGAGTATCGACTATGAATCTGTCCATTCAGGAAATCCAGGACGGGCTGCGGGCCAAAACCTTCAGCGCGCGAGAACTGGCGCAGCAATCGCTCGCGCACATTGAGCAAACTAACCCGCTGATTAATGCGTTCACCGGGGTGACCGGTACGCGAATGCTGAGCGAAGCCGACCGGACGGATGCCCGCCTGGCAAGAGGTGACGCCCTGCCGTCCCTCGCCGGAGTGCCTTATGCGGTGAAGAATTTGTTCGATGTGGAGGGGGTCACGACGCTTGCCGGGGCGAAGCTTTTTAGCACGCAGCCCCCCGCTGCGGTAGATGCGTTTGCTGTCCGTCAGTTGACTCAGGCCGGGGCAGCACTGGCAGGAACCGTGAATATGGACGCCTATGCCTA
This sequence comes from uncultured Enterobacteriaceae bacterium, assembly GCA_963530515.1. GTDB lineage: Bacteria > Pseudomonadota > Gammaproteobacteria > Enterobacterales > Enterobacteriaceae > CBFFRJ01. The sequence continues at coordinate 58,854 of CAUSEC010000029.1, forward strand.
CGGTTTTACTACCGAAAATAGCTTCTACGGCGCAACGCGAAACCCACGAGATACCACACGTGTGGCGGGTGGTTCGTCCGGGGGATCGGCGGCTGCCGTGGCCGCCGGGATGGTTAATTTTGCGCTCGGCACCGACACCAACGGCTCGATTCGTGTCCCCGCCTCGCTGTGTGGCATTTTTGGCTTAAAGCCGACCTTAGGGCGCTTATCCCGCTCCGGCAGCCACCCGTTTGTCGCAAGCCTGGACCATATTGGCCCGCTGGCCCGCAGCGTGGAAGATCTGGCCTGCGTATACGACGCCCTGCAGGGGCATGATGTGGAAGACCGCTGGCAGTCACAACGCGCCCCATCGGCGGCAATGCCGACCCTTCACGCGGGCGACTTGCTGCGATGCGCCGTACTGGACGGTTATTTCTCGACCTGGTGCGATAACGATGCCCGCGAGGCGGTCGCCACCGTGGCACGCGCGCTGGGCGCTGAACAGACATTGATTCTGCCGGAGGCGGAACTGGCGCGCAGCGCAGCGTTTTTGCTGTCTGCCGCCGAAGGGGGCAATCATTATCTTCCCGCGCTGCGTACCGATGCGCAGGAATTCGAGCTTAACTCCCGCGAGCGATTACTGGCAGGCGCCATGACGCCCTCCGCCTGGTACACCCAGGCCCAGCGTTTTCGCGCCTGGTTTCGTGACAAAACCCTGCCGCTGTTTGACGGGGTCGATCTGTTGCTGGCTCCTGCTACACCGTGCAGCGCCACGCCGATTGGTGCGCAGACAATGCACATCAATGGGACGGATCTTCCGGTCAAAGCCAGTATGGGCATGCTGACCCAGCCCATTTCGTTTTTGGGGCTGCCGGTGGTGACCGTGCCGGTGAAAACCGCTTCAGGATTACCGATTGGCGTACAGATTATTGCCTCCCCCTGGCAGGAATCACGCGGGTTGCAGGCCGCCTGGCGCCTGGAACAGGCAGGCATTCTTTACTCACAGGAAGCATGATGAACAGAGAAAATATTGACCGTCCCGCCGTGTTGAATGAAGTCACCACCGCGTTTTACCGCTATGAGCAGGCGCTTATCAGTAATGATGTGGCAGTGCTGGATGAGCTGTTCTGGTCCGATCCACGCACGGTGCGCTATGGCGCAACGGAGAATTTGTACGGCATTGAGGCAATTCGCGAGTTTCGCAATGCGCGCCCGTCCACCGGGCTGGACAGGTTGCTGCGTAATACTACGATCACGACCTACGGGGAGGATATGGCGGTGGCGAGTACCGAGTTTACGCGTGAGAACAGCGAGCGCGTTGGACGCCAGATGCAGACCTGGGTGAAGTTTCCGTACGGCTGGCGCATTGTGGCGGCGCATGTGAGTGTGATGGGGTAAGAGGGAAAAATGGTTGCGGCCTGATGCCCTCACCCCGGCCCTCTCCCACAGGGAGAGGGAGAAAAACCGTTCACTTTCCCCGTGGCTGAGGGTGAGGGGAAAACTCACACAGGGGTATACGGATGCACCTTCATCCAGTGCTCAGCGATATCCTGGCGGCGGCAAATCCATACGTCGTCGTGCCCTTGCACATAATCCAGAAAACGCTGTAGTGCACGAAAGCGCCCCGGACGCCCCAGCAGGCGACAGTGCATGCCAATCGACATCATCTTCGGCGCGGTCTCGCCCTCTTCATAGAGCACATCGAAACTGTCTTTCAGGTAGGTGTAGAACTGCTCGGCGGTGTTAAAGCCCTGCGCGGTGGCAAAACGCATGTCGTTGGCGTCCAGCGTGTAGGGCACAATCAGATGCGGCTTCTTGCCGACCGTTGTCCAGAACGGCAGGTCATCACCGTAGTAGTCGCTGTCGTAGAGTAACCCTTCCTGCTCCGCCACCAGCTTGCGGGTGTTCGGACTGTCGCGCCCGGTATACCAGCCGATCGGTGCTTTGCCGAACAGCGTGGTGAGGATCTCCATCGCCTGCTGCATATGCTGACGTTCGGTCTGGAGATCAAGATTTTGGTAGTGGATCCAGCGCCAGCCGTGGCTGACCACGTCGTAATCCGCCGCTTTGATCGCCGAGACGATCTCCGGGTTGCGTGCCAGCGCCATCGCCACACCAAACACCGTGAGCGGCAAACCGCGCTTCTGGAACTCCTGGTGAATGCGCCAGAAACCCGCACGGGAGCCGTATTCGTATAGTGAGTCCATGGACATATGGCGTGCCGGGTAACTGGCCGCGCCGATGATGTCAGAGAGGAACTGTTCAGAACCGGCGTCGCCATGCAGCACATGGTTTTCGCCGCCCTCTTCAAAATTAAGGACAAACTGCACGGCAATGCGCGCGCCGCCGGGCCACTGCGCATGGGGAGGATTTCCGGCGTACCCCGCCAGATCACGCGGGTAATCAGCGGTAAAGTGCCAGACAGGCTTGTCCATATCTGAATGCATCTGCTTCGACCTCTTTTTGGGGCCGCTCTCAGCTCAGCATGTCAAAACATCCGGAGAGCGGCTTTTTATTGGGATACGCGAGATCGCCATATTTGCTGGTGCCAAGCCCCAGTCCGATGAGGGATTCCACCATTTTTACCGCCGCCGTGACGCCATCAATCACCGGTATGCCCAGCTCCTGCGTCAGTTCCTGCGCCAGGTTCGCCATCCCACCGCAACCGAGAACAATCGCACCACTATTGTCTTCGTGTTTGGCTTGTATACAACGCTCGCGTACTTTCTGTTGAGCAAGACCCGTGCCATCTTCGAGCGCCAGCACCGGTAAATCGATCGCGTGCAGCGCCGCACAGTGGTGTTCAAAGCCGTACTGCTGCAATAAATGACGGGCGATTATCACCGTTCGCGGCAGCGTGGTGACGATGGAAAAACGCGTTGCCACAAGCGTTGCCACGTGCATCGCCGCTTCCGCTATACCGATGACCGGCCCGCTTGCCAGCTCCCGGGCCGCCAGCAATCCCGGATCACCAAAGCAGGCGATCACGTGGCCCTGCACGCCCTGCTCTTTGCCGTGCTTTATCTGTTCCAGTACGCCGATAGCGGCAATGGCCTCATCAAAATGGCCTTCGATAGATTCCACTCCCTGCGTTGGGCAACTCGCCAGAATGGTCGTCCCCGGTGCGGCAACGCTGCGGGCGGCGCTGGCGATAGTGTGGGTCATCTCCGGGCTAGTATTCGGGTTGATCACCTGTATACAGATTGCTGTCATGGCTGTTCTCCTGCTGCGCCAAACAGGCGTGCAAAGTCGGGAAGGACGTCGCCTCCACGCTCAAAACTGAGGCTGGAGACAATGTGATCGAAGTGGTGCGACATCGCGTGGCTGAGCGCCGCCAGCTCTTTCTTACGCAGCAATTCGATAAGCCTGTCGTGGTCGTCGCAGCGACACCCTTGCTTCCAGGGCGCGCCCCAGGCGGCAATCACCAGCGAAGAGCGCTGTGCAAGCGTGGTGACAATGTCGGTCACCACCACGTTACCGGAGATAGCCTGCAGCTGAATGTGGAAGGCGGCAGAATGACGAATGGCGGCGGCACCGTCGTGCTTGTGATGCGCTTCTTCTTCCAGCGCGATAATTTTCTCCAGCCCGGCCAGATGCGGCGGCTGCAGGTGGGCCAGCACCTGCGACAGGTTGGCGCATTCGATCATTTTGCGGGTCGCGAAGATTGATTTTGATTCGTCGATGTCGGGTTTAGCGACAAATGCACCACGTCTGGGCGTGATGCTGACCATTTGCACCGTTGCAAGGCGCGTCAGCACTTTGCGGATCCCGGTGCGGCTGACACCAAACACCTCCGCCAGCGCCTCTTCCGGCAGTTTGCTTCCCGGCGGCAGTTGATGTTCAACGATGGCAGTCATTAACGACTGCCAGATGAAATTCTCTTTGTCTTCCAGATCTGCTGGGGTCTGTAGCCCCGTTTGCTGCTTCATTCTGAAATTCCTTTGTTACGTTTTACTTATCTTTTGTATACATCATTAAAGTATTTTGTATACATAAAAACGAAAACTGGCCTGGTTCATGCAACTCCTGATGGCAGACATAACGTCGCTATCTGTATTCAGAGGAGCAGATTCCATGCCAAACCTTGAACCAAATTATAAAGAAAGCTATAGCCCGAGACTGACCAACGACGACCTCGCCCCCACCCGCGATCAGAACTGGACGTGGTACAACATCTTCTCTTTCTGGATGTCCGATGTGCACAGCATGGGGGGCTACGTGGTCGCCGCGAGTTTCTTCGCCCTCGGCCTCGCCAGCTGGCAGGTGTTGCTCTGCCTGTTAGTGGGGATTTGTATTGTGCAGTTGTGTGCCAACCTTGTCGCCAAACCAAGCCAAATGGCTGGCGTGCCCTATGCGGTGATCTGTCGCCAGGCATTTGGCGTGTTCGGCGCCAATATTCCCGCGGTCATTCGTGGCCTTATCGCCTTTGCCTGGTACGGTATTCAGACGTACCTCGCGGCAAATGCCCTGATGCTGGTGGCGCTGAAATTCTGGCCGTCGCTGGCACCGATGACCGAAGGGCATTTCCTCGGCCTGTCGCATTTGGGCTGGGTTTGCTTTGGCATTATGTGGGTACTGCAGGCGCTGGTGTTCTGGCACGGGATGAACGCCATTAAACGCTTTATTGATATTGCGGGTCCGGCGGTTTACGTGGTGATGCTGGCACTGGCGGTGTGGATCCTGTCGCAAACGGGCTTTGATGGCATCTCCTTTACCCTGGCGAGCAAAGAGCTGTCCGCCGGTGAACAAACCTGGCAGATGATTACCGCCACCGCGCTGGTGGTTTCCTACTTCTCCGGCCCGCTGTTGAACTTTGGTGACTTTTCACGTTACGGCAAGAGCATGGCGGAAATTCGTCGCGGCAACCGCTGGGGCCTGCCGTTTAACTTCCTGCTGTTCTCCATTGTGACCGTGGTCATTGTCTCCGGTACGCAGTCGCTGTTCGGTAAGATGATTACCGATCCTATCGAAACGGTCAGCCACGTTGGCAATAGCCTGGCGATGGCGATTGGTCTGCTGACGATGATCATCGCCACCATTGGCATCAACATTGTGGCGAACTTCGTCTCCCCGGCATTTGATTTCTCTAACTGCTCGCCGCAGAAAATCAGCTTCCGTACCGGTGGGATGATTGCCGCCGTGGGTTCCGTACTGCTAACGCCGTGGAACCTGTTCCAGTCACCGGAACTCATCCACTACACGCTGGATGTGCTGGGCGCCTTTATCGGGCCATTGTTCGGCATCCTGCTGGCGGATTTTTATCTGATCAAACGTGGGAAGGTGTTCGTCGACGATCTGTTTACCGTTTCCCCAACCGGGCGCTACTGGTACAAAAACGGCATTAACCCGAAAGCGGTCGCCGCGCTCATACCGTCGGTCGCCGTGGGTCTGGTCATCAGCTTTATTCCCTCGCTGCACGACGTGGCCAACTTCAGCTGGTTTATCGGCGTCCTGCTCGGCGGCGTGAGCTACCGCTGGATTGCGCGCCACGAACGCGAAGGGGTGAGTGAAGGGTTTGCTCCCCGCCGCGCAACGGCGAAGGAGTAAAGGCAAAAAGGCCCGGACTGGGGTGGTCCGGGCCTTTTTAATACGTCGAAAGAATACAGACGAAAAAAAACCGCATCCGTTTTGCAACGCTGCGGTTTTTTTACTTATCAGATGTTGATAACACCTGAATCAAATGTGGCGGAACGGACGGGACTCGAACCCGCGACCCCCTGCGTGACAGGCAGGTATTCTAACCGACTGAACTACCGCTCCGCGATGTTCCCGTTGGGGAACGAGGCGCATATTACGTATTGTGCTCCAGGCCGTCAACGCTTTTTCTGACGATTTGTACCGTTTGCTGCAAAAATCGCCCAACGGACCATTTTATCGTCATAAGTGAAGACGTTACGCACGCCAGAGGCAACTTCCACCCTTCTTTTGCACCAGATCGAGACGCGATTCGTGGTTAAGCAGCTCTTCATCACTGGCCAAAACAACCTTCAACTTGCTTGCCTGACGCACAACACGCTGAATCCCGCCAACATCACCCTGCTGTTGCCCTTCACCGTCCATAGAAAACGTCATTAGCGTCTGCCCACCCGTCATGAGCAGATAGACATCGGCCAGTATCTGGGAATCGAGTAAAGCGCCGTGCAGCGTACGTTTGCTGTTGTCGATATCGTAACGTGAACAGAGCGCATCAAGGCTGTTACGCTTGCCGGGGAACATCTTACGGGCCAGTGCGAGGCTGTCCGTTACCTTACAGAAGCTGCTGGTTTTGGGAATATCGCGGTTGAGCTTGCTGAACTCATAGTCAAGGAAGCCGATATCGAACGATGCGTTATGGATGACCAGTTCGGCACCGCGAATGTACTCGATAAAGTCATCAGCGATGTCGCCGAATTCCGGCTTATCCAGCAAAAACTCATCCGCAATACCATGTACCCCAAAGGCTTCGGGATCGATAAGCCGATCCGGCTTGAGATAGATATGGAAGTTATTGCCCGTCAGGCGACGGTTGATAACCTCAACGGCACCAATCTCAATGACTTTATGCCCTTCGTAGTGTGCGCCGATTTGGTTCATACCGGTGGTTTCGGTATCGAGAACGATCTGGCGTGTAATTGCAGTGCTCATAGCGGTCATTTATGTCAGACTTATCGTTTTACATATCGATTTCTAATACAGGAAGTCTACCAGAGATGCTCAAGCAGGTAGAAATTTTCACCGATGGTTCTTGTCTGGGTAACCCAGGACCGGGTGGTTATGGCGCGATTTTACGCTATCGCGGGAATGAAAAATTATTCAGCACCGGCTATCGCCTGACGACGAATAACCGTATGGAACTGATGGCGGCTATTGTCGCCCTCGAAGCACTGAAAGAACAGTGCATCGTTGTGCTCAGCACCGACAGCCAGTACGTGCGCCAGGGGATCACCCAGTGGATCCACAACTGGAAAAAACGCGGCTGGAAAACGGCGGAGAAAAAACCCGTTAAAAATGTCGATCTCTGGAAGCGCCTTGATGCCGCGCTGGGCCAGCATCAAATCCAATGGGAATGGGTTAAAGGCCACGCGGGGCACCCGGAAAACGAACGCTGCGATGAGCTGGCGCGCGCGGCGGCCATGAGCCCAACCCGCGATGATGTTGGCTATCAGGCAGAAAATCAGGGCTGACGCGTTTGCCGCGTGGCTCCCACCGTCTGGCGCACCTGAGATTTGTTACGCCGCATTTTCATTGGCGTGGGCGTCAGGGGAATGGTGCGCTTGCGGGCAACAATTAATTGCATACAACCGAGTGCGGGCAGGTGGGTACTGAGCAACTTGCCACCCTGTTTTGTCCAGGGAAGCACATGAAATCGGCTGTAATGCAGCACTTCAAAATTCAGCAGCGAGAGCCAGTCCATCTGGCGCATCAAGGTAAACATGCGGCTTTTTACCGATGGTGAACGGCGTATCACGGGAATCATCTTTCCCATCCCGAGCAAACTCACGGGATTAAAGCCGCTGATGATCAGCCAGCCGTCGTCGATTAATACCCGATCCACTTCCTGCATCAGGCGATGAGGATCCGGGCACCAGGGCAAGGTGTGGGCCAGCAGGCAAGCATCAACAGACTTGGCCGCAAACGGCAGATGCAAAGGATCAGCGCGAACGTGAGCGGGCTCGCCGGTGAGCGAGACATTGACCTGATGCGAAATAGCGCAACTTTCGGCATTGATTTCCGCGCTGAGATTGCCAATCTTAAGCAGATGAAACCCATACATTTTTGCAAACCACGGCTTCAGTTCTTTTTCCAGGGCTTCGCGATAATGCTCACCTTTTGGCAGTTCTGCCCAGTGGGTCGGGGCTATGTATTTTCGGGGAGTCCTTGCCGGTTTCATCACAACCTTCCGTTACGCTTTGAGAGGTATTTATGAATCTTACCAGTATTCCCGCTTTTCAGGACAACTACATCTGGGTGTTGAGTGAAGATGACGGTCGCTGCCTGATTGTCGACCCGGGTGAAGCCGCACCGGTACTCCAGGCGATTGAAGATAATGGGTGGCACCCGCAGGCAATCTTGTTAACGCACCATCACAATGACCACGTCGGTGGAGTGAAAACGCTCCTGCAAAATTACCCCGATTTGGTGGTCTATGGCCCGGCCGAAACACAAAGCAAAGGGGCAAATAAGATCGTTGGAGAAGGTGATGAAGTGGAGTTACTGGGGCAAACATTCAGCATATTTCATACCCCAGGTCACACTTTAGGACATATCTGTTACTTTAGCGCACCTTATCTTTTCTGTGGCGATACGATGTTCTCTGGCGGCTGCGGGAGACTCTTCGAAGGCACGGCAGATCAGATGTTTGACTCTTTTTGTAAGATTGACGCGCTTCCTGAAGATACGCTTATTTGTTGCGCACATGAGTATACTTTAGGGAATATTAAGTTTGCTCTGAGCCTCTTACCTGAAGATCCTCACCTTAACGAATATTATCGAAAAGTTAATGAGTTACGTGCAAAAAATAAAATAACACTCCCCACAACTCTGAAAAATGAACGACGTATTAATGTATTTTTACGCACGCAAGATAATGATTTAATTGAAGTAATAAACAGAGAAACAAATTTGCAACAACCTAATGCCCGTTTTGCCTGGTTAAGGTCAAAGAAAGATAACTTCTGACAATTCTGGGTTGCCTTTTTAAAACTTCGCCGTTATGATCGCTCGTCTTTTAAGCAACTATTGACACACACATGAAGGCAAAAGCGATATTACTCGCCTCTGTCCTGCTTGTAGGTTGCCAGTCGCAAAACGGCAGCAACGTACAACAGCACGCACAGAGCCTTTCTGCAGCTGGTCAAGGGGAAGCAGGGAAGTTTACAAGTCAGGCACGGTGGATGGACGATGGGACATTCGCCGGTCAGGAACAAGACTTGTGGGCTTCCATAAGCGACGAGCTAAAGATGGGAATTCCGGAAAATGTCCGGATTCGCGAGCAAAAACAGAAGTATTTGAGCAATAAGAGCTATCTCCACGATGTAACTTTACGGGCAGAGCCGTATATGTACTGGATAGCAGGGCAAGTTAAGAAACGTAACATGCCCATGGAACTGGTACTACTACCCATAGTGGAGAGCGCTTTTGACCCACACGCGACGTCTGGTCGTAATGCCGCTGGCATTTGGCAGATCATACCGAGCACGGGTCGTAATTATGGTTTGAAACAGACTCGCAGCTACGATGCGCGTCGTGACGTGGTGGCTTCTACAACCGCCGCGCTCGATATGATGCAGCGTTTGAATCGCATGTTTGATGGCGACTGGTTATTAACAGTTGCGGCATATAACAGCGGTGAGGGTCGTGTACTGAAGGCAATGAAAGCGAATAAAGCGCGGGGTAAACCCACGGATTTCTGGTCGCTCTCACTGCCACAGGAAACCAAAATTTACGTGCCAAAAATGCTGGCATTGAGTGACATTCTCAAAAACAGCAAACAGTACGGCGTGAGTCTGCCTACGTCAGATGAAAGCCGTGCGTTGGCGCGTGTCAGGTTGAGTAGTCCTGTAGAGGTTGAGCAACTAGCAGACATGGCCGGTATTTCGGTAAGCAAGCTTAAGACCTTTAACGCTGGCGTTAAGGGATCAACCTTAGGTGCCAGCGGACCGCAATACGTGATGGTGCCGCAGAAACACGCCGATCAATTGCGTGAATCTCTGGCTTCCGGCGAAATTGCTGCCGTTCAGCCAGCGTTAGCTGCGCAGTACAAATCATTTAACAGCCAGAGCTACAGAGTACGTTCAGGTGATACGCTATCAGGTATCGCTTCACGCCTCGGGGTGACAGCGAAAGATCTCCAGCAATGGAACAACCTGAATGGTGCGAATCTGAAGGTGGGTCAGAATCTGACAGTTGGAGCGGGCACAAGCGCACAGCGCCTTGCCAGCAATACTGACAGCATCACTTACCGAGTACGTAAAGGTGATTCACTCGCCAGTATCGCAAAACGCCACGGCGTTAACATCAACGATGTCATGCGCTGGAATCGCTGGAATAGTGATACCGCCAATCTGCAGCCAGGCGATCAGCTTACGTTGTTTGTGAACAACAGCAGCTCGCCAGACTCCTGACAAACAGGCTAAATACAAAAAAGGCACCGTTCCCCCGGTGCCTTTTTTATTATGCGACTTTCTGCGCTTCCGCCATGATAGTGTCACTGGCAAACGATCCATCTTCCGTTAACTCAAAATAGCGCTTCACGTCCCCTGAGGCACTTTGCTGATACATTCTGATGGCATCGCTCAATACTTGCGGCGTGCGCATACGCGCAATCCAGGAGCCGAATTCCAGCGTCAAACGATCGGTGATGAGATTGCGGGTTGTCAGCCCGGCGTCGTTGAACATCGCCAGCCACTCACCACTTGAGTAATTTCTTACATGGGAGGTATCACGCAACGCCTCAACGGTTTGCAGCCAGATATCGCGCACCGGGTGGCCGGGAGACATGATATCCATAATAATGAACGTGCCGCCAGACTTCAGGACGCGTCTCACTTCCCGCAGCGCCTGCCCGACATCGTGCCAGTGGTGCGCGGAGTAGCGGCTGATGACGACATCAAAGCTTTCATTTTCAAACGGCAGCGCCTCTGCGTACCCCTGACGTGTCTCAATATTGCTCAACCCTTTCTCTTTTGCCGCTGCAGCCACCACATCCAGCATCTGGCTTGAGAGATCGTATGCCGTTACCTGCGCAGTCTGACCTGCGGCGACAAAGCTTGCATGCCCTGCCCCACACCCCATATCCAGTACGCGCGCTTGCGGGAATGCCCGCAGACGCTCCGCCAGACGCTGTAAATCACGCCCGGAAGCATGCACAGCGCTGGTTAAATAGGCATTGGCCTGGTCGCCAAACTGTTTTTCGACGTTGTCATGATGAGAGCCTGTGGTCATTGTGTTGTCCTTAGTGAGTGAAAAGAAAGGGCAGCACCAGTGTATATGGCCTGCCCGACGGCAGACCTGACACACCATTATTTATCAGGCTTGCCGGGACTGAATTCTACGAGTAGCGGATTGTGATCGGAGGCGCGGGTCACCAGCACAGAAGCTTCATGCACGTTCAGGCCGCGATAGAACACAAAATCCAGAGGACGGCCAAACGCCCGGCGGCGATTGTCGTCCGTGAAGCGCACCTGGCGCAGAGACATTTCTCTTGAGAAGCGATACAACGCATTCATACGTGGACGGCTCCACGCATTAAAATCACCCGCCATGATCACCGGGCCAGTATGGCGCAGGATCTGGTCGCCAATCGGCAACAGCTGTTTGCTGTATACATCCACTCCGAGGCTGAAGTTCACAGCGTGCACGTTTACCACCATCAGATTGCGCATATCCGGTAACGGGTACACTGTCACCAGAGCGGATTTTGCCAGGCGTAAAATAGGCTCACGCTCGCGTAATGGGCAGCAATAAACCGGATGTGCGGAGGAAAGCGTCATGACGCCAGAGGGATGCTGGGGCAAAACAAAAGCGGGAACCTGATCGGCAGCAAGATAGTTAGTGGTCGCAAACCTTACCAGTTCGGGTGTAGTTTGCGCTTCCTGTAACAGGACGAGATGAGCATCTTTGCCAAAGTTTTGCAGTACCGACAACCACTCCGCACGCTGTTGTTTGAAGATATTCCACACCAAAACGCGAATTTTGTCTTCACTGCTCAACGGTAAGCCAGCGGGCAACGCCTTGCCAATAGTCGCGAAAGACCCAGGCGGCATAATGCGCTCCGCAGGCTGTCCGGCAACATATCTCATGGCATAGGTATTCTTCGGCACTTTCAGATTTAAACCTCTTCACTAACCCTCCATCTCATGGAGTGGTCATTCAGTTATAGGGATTTTAGCGCAGAGTTTCAACGGTGAATGGCAGAAAAGCGTGAGTTTGAAGTTAGTAAGTACTCAATAACATTTGAAAAGTGACAATGACTTAACACGCGTGATTAAATGGCTTAATCACTATAATATCCTCCGACTATTGCTACAGGTGCAACAATGAAAGCCAGCTCAGAAGAACTCACTATTTTCGTTGCCGTTGTGGAGAGTGGAAGTTTTAGCCGTGCCGCTGAACGACTCGGTCAGGCGAACTCGGCGGTCAGTCGTGCGGTAAAAAAACTCGAGAGTAAACTGGGGGTTAACCTTCTCAATCGCACGACCCGCCAGCTCAGCCTCACGGAAGAAGGCGAGCGTTATTTTCGCCGAATTCAGGGCGTGCTACAGGAAATGGCGGCAGCAGAAACTGAGGTGATGGAAGCCAAATTGACGCCACGCGGCACGCTGCGCATCGATGCAGCCACACCCGTGATGCTTCATTTTCTGATGCCGATGATTAAGCCGTTTCGCGAACGCTATCCAGAAATTTCGTTGTCTTTAGTCTCCAGCGAGACATTTATCAACCTGATAGAACGCAAAGTCGACGTAGCGATCCGTGTCGGTAAGCTGACCGATTCCAGCTTACGTGCCCGCCCACTCTTCAGTAGCTACCGTAAAATGATCGCCTCTCCGGATTATCTTGCCCGCTGCGGTACGCCAGAAACCGTGGAGGACCTCAAAAACCACCTGTGCCTGGGGTTTACGGAGCCGGTGTCACTGAATACATGGCCTGTATCATCCAGCGATGGCCAGTTGTATGAAACAGAGTGCGGATTAACCTCGAACAGCGGAGAAACGCTTAAGCATCTCTGTCTGAGTGGCAATGGCATTGCCTGCTTGTCTGACTATATGATCAATAAAGAGCTGAAAAGTGGCGAACTGATTGAGGTTCTTGCCGACAAACGCCTCCCAGTTGAAATGCCTTTCAGTGCCGTCTACTACAGCGACAGAGCCGTTAGCACCCGCATTCGTGCTTTCATTGATTTCGTTAGCGAGCATCTTTCCGCTTCTCCGCTCGCCTAGCCCCACTCTCCTGTCAAATTGCGTACACACCCCCGCGGCGGCGCTGAGTGCTAGTAACTTGCATTTTGATAGTTACTATGCGAGTGTGTTTTGCAGAGTAATAACGGAGAGAAAATGAAAAACGAACCGCTGTGTGAAGCTCCCTGCCCCATTGCCCGAAGCCTGGGCCGCATTGGTGACAGCTGGAGCATGATAATTTTACGTGATGCCCTGGCCGGCTTTACGCGTTTTGATGAATTCCAGAAAAGCGCGAACGTTGCGCCCAATATCCTCTCACGTCGGCTGAAAGAACTGGTGGAAGAGGGTCTGCTGGAAAAGGTGTGCTACAACAGCGCCCCTCCTCGTTTCGAGTATCACCTGACAGAACGAGGTCGTGATTTTCGTCCCGTCCTGCTCGCACTGGCCGAATGGGGCAACCGCCATTTCTCCCCCGAAGGCCAACAGATCCAGTTGGTCGAAAAAGAGACCCTGCGTCAGGTACAGGCGGTTATGGTCGATAAAGAAACGGGTCAGCCTCTTACTGCCGAGAAATATGCGATGGTGCCCGGTCCTGCAGCCTCTGCACTCATTCATTATCGCCATGACTATCTACAGAAAAAAAATGCCGGTGATAACAGTCAGAAATTCAGCCCCAATAATGCGTTGAGCAAACGCCATTCCGGGACAGCATGAGCACATCTGGAGATTTTGTATGTACGATTTAAAGCAGCGTATCGTCGTAACTGGCATGGGGATTGTCAGCCCGCTGGGTTGCGGCGTTAAACACGTCTGGCAATCCCTGCTGGCGGGAAATTCAGGTTTGCGGCATTTACCTGAGACACTCGTTGAAGACATTGCCTGTAAGGTCGCAGGTCAGGTGCCTGACATTGAAGAAGATCCTCAACACGGTTTTGATCCTTTATCCGTTATTCCGGCAAAAGATCGCAAGAAGATGGATCGCTTTATCGAATTTGCGCTCGTTGCAGCCCATGAAGCTCTTGAGCAAGCGAACTGGCATCCTCAGGATCAAGCATCAAAAGACAGAACAGCCACAATCATTGCCACCGGCATCGGCGGGTTTAGCCAAATTGCTGATGCAGTTACGACCACCGAGCACCGCGGCCCACGTAAACTCTCTCCGTTTACGATCCCCTCTTTTCTCGCTAACCTGGCTGCAGGCCATGTCTCTATCGCACACGGATTCCGTGGCCCGATAGGTGCGCCGGTGACAGCTTGCGCAGCAGGCGCACAGGCCATCGGCGATGCTGCCAGGTTAATTCGCGCTGGCGAGGCTGATATTGCTTTATGTGGTGGTAGCGAAGCCGCGATTCATCGGGTCAGTCTGGCGGGTTTTGCCGCTGCAAAAGCCCTGGCATCCGGATTTAATGAGCGGCCGGAAGAAGCCTCCCGGCCGTTTGATCAGGACAGAGATGGGTTTGTAATGGGGGAAGGTGCAGGGCTGCTGGTGATTGAATCACTTGAGCACGCACTGTCTCGTGGTGCAACACCGTTAGCCGAGCTCGTGGGTTATGGTACCAGCGCAGATGCCTGGCATCTGACTGCCGGGCCAGAAGACGGAAATGGAGCCCGGCGAGCGATGGAAGCGGCGTTAAATCAGGCAGGTATCCAGCCAGAAAACGTTCAGCACATTAATGCACATGCAACGTCAACGCAGGTTGGTGATAAAGGGGAGTTAGCTGCAATTCGCGCTCTGTTTGGCGATCATAAGGTCGCTATTACCTCAACTAAATCTGCGACTGGTCACTTGCTTGGTGCTGCGGGTGGGATCGAAGCTATCTTCACTATTCAGGCACTTCGCGAGCAGATAGCGCCGCCAACATTGAATCTACATAAACCTGATGTTGCTGCATCCGGTATGAATCTGGTGAGGTTAACAGCACGACCACTGGCAATGGAATACGCACTGTCTAATGGGTTTGGCTTTGGGGGAGTGAATGCTAGTTTGCTGCTGAAACGGTGGAATAACTGATAACATAAGGCAAGGGGTGAATGCTCCTTGCTTTTTCTATGGTGAGTTTAGAATGGCAGGCAAAAAAAAACCGCATCTCGTATGAGATGCGGCTCTTAATAAGTGGCGGAACGGACGGGACTCGAACCCGCGACCCCCTGCGTGACAG
>CAUSEC010000030.1:0-71334 GCA_963530515.1 uncultured Enterobacteriaceae bacterium
ACAGTAATATGGTCATGGGGAGCTGACCATATTACTGGGGATCACTCAGCCCTCAAGGGAGAGGGGACCGATCGAGCGAGCCTGAGGGCCGGAGGTAGGGTGGGCTTGCCTTTCTCCCTCTCCCTGGGGAGAGGGAACTGTCATTGCGCGTATTCTGAGAGAGATTACTCTGGGTGGTGTCAGGGCTTACATCAGCAGGCTTTCGCCAGAAAATCATTAACGGTCTGCATGCACAATGCCCGCTCTTCGACATGGGGCATATGGCTTGAGGATTCGAAAATCACCCACTGTGCCCCGGTAATTTTGTCCTTAAACGGCTGCACCACTTCGGGTGTGGCTTCGTCATAGCGCCCGGAAATCAGCAGCGTCGGCACGCGTACCTGGGGCAGGCGGTCAATAATCGTCCATTCTTTCATACTGCCGATGACGTGAAATTCCGTCGGCCCGTTCATGGCGTGATACACCGTCGGGTCGATGTCCATTGCGTCAAAGGTGCGCTGTACCTCTGGCGGCCACGGGTCGAGACGGCAGACATGACGTTGATAAAAGACCTGGCTTGCCGCTTTATACTCGGCGCTCTCCACCGTGCCAGCCGCTTCGTGGGCCAGCAAGGTTGCCTGTACCTCCGGGGGAAGCTGGGCGCGGAGTTTCGCTGCGCCTTCCAGCCACAGCGCCATCGAGGCCGGAGAGTTGGCGATAATCATCGCTTTCAGCCCCTGCGGTTGCGTGACCGCATGTTCTGCCGCCAGCATGCCGCCCCAGGATTGTCCCAGCAGCGCGTAATTGTCGGCGATCTCCAGCGCCTGGAGCAGATGGTGCAGTTCGTCGAGAAACAGTGAGGGCTGCCAGAAGTCGGGGCTTTTCTCCGGCAAATGGGTGGAACGTCCGTTACCCAACTGATCGTAGTGGACAACCGCACGCCCGGTTTCGGCGATATCTTTAAACGCATCCACATAATCGTGCGTGCAGCCGGGGCCACCGTGGGCGACCACCAACGGCGTCAGGCCGCTGTGCAGATTGCCGCAGATGCGAAACCAGGTCTGATATCCCCGGAAAGGGACATAGCCTTCTCGAATGGTGTACATGAGTGACGTTTACCCTGTGAAGTGAACCGGTTTTCAGGTTAGAACGTCACGACTTGCGCTGAACACTAGCAAAAATGCTAGTTCTTAACTGTCGAGCAAACGGTAGTGCAGCGCGCGAACCACCGCCTGTACCCGGTTGGTCGCGCCAAGTTTTTTCGCCGCCGTGTTCAGATGCAGGGTGACCGTGGCGACCGAGCGGTGCAGCTTGCGGGCAATCTCCTTCGCCGTCAGTCCTTCCGCGGACCACGCCAGGCATTCGCGCTCCCGGTTGCTCAGTTTGACATGGCGGCAGGTGAGCATCGAGGCGTCGAACAGCGGAAACGCCGACTCCTGAAAACGGTGCGCCAGAAATGTCAGTTGCGCCAGCGTCTCGCTGATATCCCGCTCCTCCCGCTGGTCGGTCACAATGCCGGTCAGGGTGACAAAGCCACCGTGGGGCAGATGCAGTGGTACCGTGGCCCCGCAGGGCATGTTGTTGTCGCGCATGTAGTGCGTCACTTCCAGCGCGTTCTCGTCCAGCCGCCCCTGTAAGGCGCTGCTGTCCGGGCGTTGATAAGACCAGACGAACGGTGCGCAGCTTTCCAGCGCGAAGTGCTGGACCGGATCAACCTGGTAGTAACCGCGCTCACACCACAATCGGCGCATATCGTCCGGCACATTGCGCATCTCCAGCAGTGACGGGGTGATCAGCTCACCCTCCAGCGAACGCGGAACCGGCGTGTAATCGTAAATCACCGCATCAAAACCCAACGCCTGCGTGCGGGCAAACAGCCCGGCAAAGGCCTCTTCAAGCCGGGTGGCGTTGCCAGCACCAGGGCTTTCGATAGTTATGCGCATGATGAATTCCCTCCAGGTTATCGGTGCTACGCCACGGGCACGGTTTGTGCAATTTCCCCCGAGGCTTTGCCAGAACATGCAATTCCGGTGCCGTCCTGCGGGAAGGGTAAAACTAGTATTTTTGCTAACTACCCAGCCCTGAACGATGTCGCTAGCGTAAAGACAACGCCCGATACGTCTTGCCGGGCGCAAATTGTTGACGCAGGGCTGCACTACGGCGGAGCGATTTTTTAACCCTCCAGCATCGTATGCACCATGGGAGTTCGCTCATGCATCGTTACCGTTTTTTGTTATTTCGACCCTTGCAACTGCTGCCTGTCCTGCTTGGGATCAGCATCATCACCTTTGCGATGGTGCGTGCGATCCCTGGCGACCCGGCGCGCATTCTGCTCGGCGTACGCAGCACGCCCGCGGCACTGGCGCGTATTCGTGCACAGTTTGGTCTCGATGAGCCGTTATGGGTGCAGTACGGCTACTTCCTGCGCAACTTATTGCAAGGAGAGCTGGGCAAATCGATTGTCTACCGCGTCGATACCCTCAAGCTGATTAACTCGCGCCTGGAACCCACATTGTGGCTGGTGCTGGGCAGCATGCTGCTGGCGGTTGCGCTCACCGTTCCGCTGGCCTCCGTGGCGGCGCGACAGCGCGGGCGTATGGCGGATCAACTGATCCGTCTGTTCACCACCGCCGGGTTAGGGTTTCCGGCGTTCTGGCTCGGCATCATGCTGATTATCATTTTTAGCATCGTGCTGGGTTGGTTCCCGGTCTCCGGCTACGGCAGCGATTTTATCGACCAGTTGCACCATATGGTGCTGCCGTGCCTGACGGTGGCGCTGGCGCTGTCAGCGGTGTTGATTCGCAATCTGCGGGCCAGCCTGCTGATGGAAATGAGCAGTGATTATGTGGTGGCGGCCAGAGCACGGGGCCAGCGTGAAAACCGTATTTTCTGGCGTCATGTCTTGCCCAACTCGCTGGTGCCAACACTGAACCTGCTGGCGGTGAATATCGGCTGGCTGATTGGCAGCACGGTGGTCATTGAAAGCGTGTTCGCCATTCCGGGGCTGGGACAGTTGCTGGTAAAAGCCATTTTTAGCCGCGACTACATGGTGGTGCAGGGCGTGGTGATGGTCTTTGCGCTGGCGACAGTTGCCGTCAACCTGCTGGCGGATGTGCTGACCGTGGCGCTGGACCCGAGGGTGAAACTATGAGTGCACTGAGCGTGATGTCCGGGTTACGTCGCCGGGCGATTCCCCGCCAGCATGCGCTGCGCGCCGGGATTGCGATTGTCGGATTGTGGTTGTTTGTCGCCCTGTTTGCGCCCTGGCTGGCGCCGTTTGATCCCATTACCCAGGATGCCACATCGAGCCTGCTGGCCCCCGGCGGCACTCACCTGTTCGGCACCGATAACTTTGGCCGCGACATCTTCTCGCGCGTGCTGTGGGGCGCACGGGTGGATCTGCAAATCTGTTTTCTGGGGGTTATCTTCCCGTTCCTGCTTGGCACCACGCTCGGCGCGTTGTCCGGTTATCTCGGCGGCGTGGTGGACGCGGCCATTATGCGGATTATCGACATCGTGCTGGCGTTTCCCTTCCTGGTGCTGATGCTGGCAATCATCGCCATCCTCGGGCCGGGGCTTAGCAGCTTCTTCATTGCGATGGCGATGGTGGGATGGGTCTCTTATGCCCGGCTGGTGCGTGCGCAGGTGCTGACGCTCAAACAGCGGGATTTTATTGTTGCGGCACGCAGTCTGGGCTATGGCCACACGCGCATTCTTTTCCGCCATTTATTACCCAACGCCATCACCGGCGCGCTGGTGTTCTCCATGTCCGACTGCGTGCTGGTGCTGCTGAACGGCGCGGCGGTGAGCTACCTCGGGCTGGGCGTGCAGCCGCCGACCGCAGAGTGGGGCGTGATGGTGGCGGAAGGGCAGAGTTTTATGACCACCGCGTGGTGGATAACCACTTTTCCGGGGCTGGCGATTGTGCTGCTGGCGATGGGCTTTAGCCTGCTGGCCGATGGCCTCGGCGATAAACTGGGAGCACGCGTATGACTCTGCTGACCGTCTCAGAACTGACCATTACCCGCGAGCCGGATATCGCGCTGGTGGATAAGGTCTCGTTTACCCTGAATGCCGGAGAGATGCTTGGCCTTGTCGGCGAGAGCGGCTCCGGGAAAACCGTAACCTGTCGGGCATTGATGCGTCTGTTGCCGGGCCAGGGGCTGGCGATTACCGGCGGCGAAGTCCGGCTGGGCGGCCGCGATTTACTGTCGCTCAGCGAAGCGCAAATGTCGTCGGTGCGCGGGCGCGAAATAGGGATGATCTTCCAGAATCCGGCGAGCCATCTCAATCCGGTGATGACCATCGGCGAGCAAATTGCCGAAAGTCGCCGCCGTCATTTTGGGGCCAGCCGGGTACAGGCACGGGAAGATGCCAAAGCACTGCTGCGCCAGGTCGGTATTCCCGACCCACAAAACCGCATTCACAACTATCCGCATGAGTTTTCCGGCGGCATGCGTCAGCGCGCGATGATCGCCGTAGCGCTGGCCCCTGAGCCGTCGCTGCTGATTGCCGACGAGCCGACCACCGCGCTGGATGTTACCGTGCAGATGCAAATTTTACGTCTGCTCAGCGAGTTACGTCAGCAGCTGGGGCTGGCGGTCATCATGATCACTCACGATCTTGGCGTGGTGGCACAAACCTGCGATCGCATCGCCGTCATGTACGGCGGTCGACTGTGCGAAGTGGGCGGCAAGCGCGACGTACTCGCAAAGCCGCTGCATCCCTACACCCGAGGGTTAATCGACTGCCAGCCCGCCAGCGAAGGCGGCCAGGGGCGTCTGGTCACCATCAACGGCCAGCCGCCGGTAGCGGATAATTTTCCGGCCGGGTGCCGTTTTCATCCCCGCTGCCAGCATGCCAGCGCGGCGTGTCAGCAACAGCCTGCGCTGCGGCATGGGCGCGATACCCTGGCCCATGCCGCAGCCTGTCATCACGCATTACAACCACTGAGCTTACGGGAGGGCGCATGACCACATCGGCAAACTGGCCTCTGTTAGAGGCGGACAACCTCAGCGTGACCTTTCCGGTGTCCGGCGGCCTGATGGGCGCGAAACGGAAGGTGCATGCGGTTAACGACGTCACGCTGAAAATTCACGTCGGGGAAACGCTCGGCCTGGTGGGTGAATCCGGCAGCGGCAAAAGCACGCTGGGGCGGGCGTTATTGCAGCTTGAGCGGGTGACGGCGGGCGAGGTTCGCTTCGATGGGCACCGCATTACCCATGGGCTGAAGAGCGACGTGGCGCGCTTACGCCTGCAAACGGCGATGATTTTTCAGGACCCCTACGCCTCGCTGAACCCACGTCAGACCATTGGCTACAGCATCGCAGAAGTGCTGCGCGTGCATCAGAAAGTGCCGCGTAGCGCAGTGAATGCGCGGGTGGCCGAACTGTTGACGCTGGTCGGGCTGCGCCCGGAGCAGGCGAACGTCCGGCCCGGACAACTGAGCGGCGGGCAGTGCCAGCGCGCCGGGATTGCGCGCGCGCTGGCCATTGAGCCACGGTTGATTGTGGCCGATGAGTGCGTGGCGGCGCTGGATGTTTCCATTCAGGGGCAGATTGTTAACCTGCTGATGGAGCTTCGCGAAAAAATGGGGCTGGCGATTTTGTTTATCGCACACGATCTGGCGATTGTCCGCCGACTGTGCGATCGCGTGGCGGTGATGTACCTCGGGCGCATTGTCGAAGAAGGCCCTTCTGAGGCGGTGTTCACGCAGCCACGCCACCCGTACACCGCGGCGCTGGTGGCGGCTATCCCGGAAATCGATCCGGATAAACCGCTGCCCGCAGATCCGCTCGGAGGCGAACCTCCCAGCCCGATATCCATTCCACAA
Source organism: uncultured Enterobacteriaceae bacterium (assembly GCA_963530515.1). Classification (GTDB taxonomy): domain Bacteria; phylum Pseudomonadota; class Gammaproteobacteria; order Enterobacterales; family Enterobacteriaceae; genus CBFFRJ01. The sequence goes on from CAUSEC010000030.1 coordinate 5,813, forward strand.
GGCTGCGCTTTCCATCCGCGCTGCCCCTATGCGCAGGTGCAGTGTCGCACCGGCGCGCTACCCCCAACCCGGCAGATTGCCGATCACGCATATTCCTGTGTGTTGACCCACACAGGCGATGAGACTGTTTTTCCTTTGACCCGGAGGTCTTTTGATGAAGCACAGGCATGTTAAGTTTTTGGCGGCCAGCGTTTTCCTGGCGCTCAGTGTGGTCAGTGAAATGGCGCAGGCAGCAGGTGTCTTAACCATTGGCCGCCGCGAAGACAGCACCACGTTCGACCCGATCAAATCGGCCCAAAACGCCGACAACTGGGTGTTTTCCAACGTCTTTGATCCGCTGGTGCGGGTAGATAAAACCGGCACCAAACTGGAGCCAGGTGTGGCGGAAAGCTGGACGGTTTCCCCGGACGGCAAAGTCTATACTTTCAAAATTCGTGACACGACGTTCTCCGACGGGACGCCGCTGAGCGCCAGCGATGCCGTATTCAGCCTGCTGCGTATTCGTGACGACGAAGGCTCATTGTGGCGCGATTCGTACAGCATTATCGATAAAGCCGAAGCACCGGATGCGCGCACCCTGGTGATCACGCTGAAATCGCCCTCCGCGCCGTTCCTGTCGCAGCTGGCCTTGCCGAATGCCTCGGTGATTTCGGAAAAAGCGCTGAAGGCCGAAGGAGCAGAAGCGTTCGCTGAAAAACCGGTGGGTTCCGGCGCGTTTAGCGTGAAGGAGTGGGCGCGCGGCGAGAAAATCGTCCTGGTGAAGAACCCAAACTTCTGGCAGGCGAAGAACGTCAGCCTCGACGAAGTGGACTGGCTGACCATTCCTGATGACAACACCCGCATGCTAAAAGTGCAGGCCGGTGAGCTGGATGCCGCCCTGACGGTGCCGTTCTCGCGCATTGCCTCCCTGCAAAAAGACAGCAATCTGAAGGTGGAACTCGACCCGTCAACCCGTGAAGATCATCTGCTGATCAACCACTCGCACGGTGCGCTCGGCAAAGTAGAGGTGCGCCAGGCACTGGACTTCGCCATCGACAAAGACGCGATTGTGAAGACCGTGACCTTTGGCTACGGCCAGGTGGCGAATTCCTATATCCCGGCAGGCGCTGTGTATCACTACAACGATAACCTGCGCCGTGCGTACGACCCGGAAAAAGCCAAACAGATGCTGAAAGACGCGGGCGCATCCGATTTAACGCTGAATTATGTGGTCAACGCCGGGGATGAAGTGGATGAGCAAATCGCCATTTTGCTGCAACAGCAGCTGGCGAAAGCGGGCGTGAAGGTCAACCTGCAAAAAGTCGACCCCAGCCAGAGCTGGGACATGCTGGTGGCGGGCGAATACGATATTTCGGTGATGTACTGGACCAACGACATCCTCGACCCGGATCAGAAAACCACCTTTGTGCTGGGCCATGATGCAAACATGAACTACATGACGCGCTATCACAATGACAAGGTGAAAGCGCTGGTGGCGGCGGCGCGCGTGGAAATGGATCCGAAAAAACGCGAACAGATGTATATCGATCTGCAAAAAATGGCCAAAGCCGACGTGAACTGGGTTGATCTCTATTACAGCCCGTATCGCAACGTCACACGCAAAAATATCGACGGCTTCTATCAGAACCCGCTTGGCCGCTTCTTCCTCGAAGATACGGTGAAGAAATAAGCCTGATAGCCTGGTCTTGATGGGTGCCGGTTAATTCCCGGCACCCTGAAGCATTAGCGGTTAGCCCATGCCAGTTCCTGCGGTTCGTCGATGACATCGCTGCTGTGGGTTGTGCCATCAACCTGGAAACGTGTGACCGACTGTTGTAAATGCACCACTTGTTCCTGCAACGAACTGGCGGCGGTGGCCACCTCTGCCACCAGTGAGGCATTCTGCTGAGTTACGCCGTCCATCTGGTGAATCGCGATATTGATTTGGGTGATACCGCGCGTCTGCTCGCCGGATGCCAGCATCACGTCGTTCATGATTTCCACCACTTCTTTCACGTCCACCATGACTTCGTTCATGGTTGTCCCTGCTTCTTTCACCAGGCTGGAACCCTTTTCAATGCGGCTCAGAGAGTCATTGATCATGGTGCCAATCTCTTTTGCTGCCGTCGCACTGCGCTGGGCAAGGATGCGAACTTCTGATGCCACAACGGCAAATCCGCGACCGGCTTCGCCCGCGCGGGCGGCTTCTACGGCGGCGTTGAGCGCCAGCAGGTTGGTCTGGAAGGCGATGCCGTCAATCACGCTGACGATGTCACCAATTTTGGCTGAGCTTTTCTCAATGGACGCCATGGTGGAGACGACTTCGGACACCACGCTGGCACCACGTGAGGCGGAGCTGGAGGCTTTTAACGACAGTTCATTGGCTTTTTGCGTGTTTTCTTCATTGTTTTTAACGGTCGCCATGATCTGTTCCATGCTGGACGCCGTTTCATCCAGCGATGCGGCCTGTTGCTCGGTGCGGCTGGACAGGTCGATATTGCCGGAGGCGATTTGCTCCACACCGGTGCCGATGGCATCCGTACCGCTGCGCACGCCCAGCACCATGTTTTCCAGCCCGTCACGCATACGTTGTACGGCGGCAAACAGCTTGGCGATTTCGTTCTTGCCGGTGACATCAATGCGCGCACGCAGATCACCTTCGGCAATGCGGTCAAAGACCGAAATCACGTTATTCAATGGTTTAACAATCAGGTTGGTCATCACCGACCAGGCCAGTCCCGCCAGAACCAGCGCGCAGGCAATGGAGAAATAGAGCACGAACTGCATGCGGGAGACGCGACTGTTTGAGTCGTCGTAGGCGACATCAATGCTTTTGAGCTTATAAGCCACAAGCGCTTTGGACGCTTTATCAAATGCGCCATACAGCGCGGTGGATTTACCGGCGAACTGGCGATATTCATCCAGCTTGCCTGCTTCCAGCGCCACAAAGGCCGGGCCGATAAATTCTTTCATCAGCTTTTCACGGCTGGTGGCCATTTCCGCGGCAATCACCTGTTCTTCCGCGGACTGCGGGTATTTCAGGTAGTCCTCCCATTTCGCACTGGCGCTATCAATTTTGCCTCTGGCGCGTTCCAGTGCCACCCGGGCTTTGTCTGTTTCACCATTTCCCATTAATGACTCATACAAACGCAGGTCAAGGCGACCACGCAGTAACAGTTCCGAACTCTCATTCAGTGCCACCAGGCCTGGCAGCACTTCGGTATCCACACGGGCGAAGGATTTATTTCCTGACTGTAAGGCAAATAATCCCAAAACGCCGACGAACAGTAATAAGGCGGTTAATGAGAAAATCATTATGCTGAGCGCTGTGCGGATCTTTATTTTACGAAACATGGAGTATTCCCTTTTGCCGATATCATCGTGAAATGGAGAGCAGTGTTATCAATAGCGTTATGAATAAAAACAGGAAGCCTTGAGCGGCCTCCTGTTTGCGACATCATTAATGTTTTTCGTGGGTGCTGGCTAAAAATGCTTTCAGTTTTTCGCTGTAAAATTTAGCCGACATCATGGTGCCGTGGCCGCTGGTCTCGGTGCTTGCCGGGATCAGGAATAATTCAGCTTGTTTAATTTGTTTTAATTCGCCTGCGAGGGTGCCGGTTTCAACGGGATTACGTTCGTCATCTGCTGAATTAATAATCAGCATCGGTGCCGTAATACGATTGAGTGCAGGCTGCGCATTATAATTTGCTGATGAGCCCCAGATATAAATAAAGTCGTTGGCATCAGCGGTGACCGGTGCTGCGAGCCGCTCATCGACCATCTTATCGGCCTCGGCGCGGGTGGGTGCTTTTTTCTGGTAAGCCAGTGTGCCGCCGGTGGTGGCAATGCTGAACATGATGTTGGCTGTTTTTAGCGCCGGAGGTTGTTGCGTGTAATTGCCCTCGGCCCAGGCGGGATCGTTTTTAATGGATTCAATCAGCATGCGGCGCAGCATCCAGTTGCGGCCGGAAAGCTCATTAGGCTGAGAAGCCATCGGCACCAGCGCATCCATCATTGCCGGGTATTTTTCACCCCATAACCAGGTCTGCATGCCCCCCATGGAATAACCCATGACCAGACGCAGATGTGAAATACCTAACCCTTCTTTGAGTAAACGGTATTGCGCGGTCACCATATCGTCATAATCGTAGCGCGGAAATGCCATCCGCAAACCGTCTGAGGGTTTGGATGATTTTCCGGAGCCGATACTTTCAGGGATGATAATAAAATATTTGCTGCTGTCGAGCGCCTGGCCTGGGCCAAATAATTGCCCGGCAAAACCCTCTGCTAATAATGCTTTCACCGGTTGATTGGTGCCGTGAAGTAATAACACCGCCGGTTTGCTCTTATCGCCAATCGTGTAGTAGTGAATGCGCAAATCGTCGAGCTTTTCACCGCTGTTGAACGTGAACGTTTTGGCGGTCCAGTCAGCCTCTGCTGGCGTTGGAAATGCCGTTGCGGCCTGTGTGAAAGGTGACAAAGTTAACAGAATGGCGCATGCCATGCCTGATACCATACGAATGAACATAGAAGTAACTCTTAAGTTATGAGTAGGTTATCGAACTGCGATGGTAGTTTTATTTCGTAAAAACCCAAATAAAAATCAATAACATCAAATGCAATAAAGGACGATGCTCTTTTTCTTTGTGTTTTAGCGATACGATTTTAATCCAGTTTTACTTATGCTAATACGCCGTCAGATCCCTTCTCCTCTCCCTCTTTTCTGAAACAAAAAGCCCACAATTTGTGAGAATACTAACAATCAGTTTTTGACGATATTGGTTGCGGATGACGCTGACATTTACGCGCGAATCGGAATAGATCCAGAGACTCTGGTGTGCAGATAGCCGATCGTAGTGTGCGGGTAAAAGGGAGCCGCTGTGCTGTGTGCTGTACCCTGGTTACCGATCCTTTCTTCATCTTCTCAGCGCGACAAAGGAAATGTATGCACGCTAAAAATATCCTCAGAATATCTCTGCCCCTCTTCTTTACCTCTCTGCTGTTACCCATGGCGGCTTCAGCCACGCAAACACTGATCTACAGCGATCATGAGCCGCTGGGGGGGATGCGCACCCGGTTTATTAATGACGTTTTGTTTCCGGCAATTGAAAAAGAATCTCAGGGACGTCTGAAAATAGAGGCGCACTGGGGTGGTGAATTGAGCAGCGGTTACGATGCATTACGCACGGTGGGCAGAGAAGGGAAGGCGGATATCGCCGTGGTCGTACCTGAATATGCCTCTGATGCGCTGCCATTGAACCAGATTTTTAAAAGTTTTCCGGTGGGGCCGACGGGTGAGCAGCAGGTTGCCTTCTTTCGCCGTGTTTACGCTGAGATACCGGCATTTTCAGCAGAGCTTGAGAGAAACAATGTGACCAGCATTTTCCTGGCTACCGGCTACCCGCTCTCTTTTTTCAGCGTCAGGGCAATGACAAATCCCAATGATATCGAGGGCGGCACGTGGCGCTCCGCCAGCTTCTGGCATCGAGATTTCCTGCAAAATGCGGGGGCCAAACCGGTGACCATGCCGTGGGGCGAACAAACCTATAACGCCCTGAAAACTGGCGCTATCGACGGCATGATATTGAATGTGGATAGCGGCTACGATCTCAAGGCGTATCAATTTGCCCCCTATGTGCTTCTCTCTAACGATCTCTGGCTGGGGCATCTCTACATTCTGGCGATGAACAAAGACACCTGGAACACACTTTCCGCCGAAGACCAGGGCGCTATTGCGCGCGCGGCGAAAACCGCCTGGCAATCACTGGGTGGTGTGATGGACAGCAGTTTTAACCGTCAGGTAGAGGATTTACGCAGCGTGGGGGCCAGGGTGCGTGTGTTGCTGCCGCAAGAGGTTGCCCGGTGGGAAGCCGCCACGCGTTACCGCGCTGTGCAGGATAAGTGGGTAAAAGAGCAGGAAGCAAAAGGTGTTAAAGAGGCAGGAACTGTGATGAAGCAGGTCAACGTCATCATGAATGAAACCCTGTCGCAAAAGCCGCAGGAATAAAAGGGGCGGCTGCTCGTGCTGGCAGCCGCTATTCATCATCTTTATAAACTGAAATAATTATAAGTCCCAGTCTCTTATTGCAGTCAAAAATACCGATAGCGCAGGGTTGTTATTCGTTTTTGAATACACGAGGAAATTATTAGCTTGTATATTTGAATCCTCAATGTGCATAAAAGTGACGTTTTTAAACCCCAGCGTTCTGGCAGAGGCAGGCACAATGGCACACCCCAGGCCTGCATTGACTAAGCCTAAAATAATGTGCGTTTGCCCTAACTGGTGCTGATAGTCTGGTTGAATATTGTGAAAGGCAAAGAGGTCGGCAATGCGTTCAAAGAAATAACGCCCCTCTACGGGGTCATATTGAAAGAATGGCTCTTTCTCAAACGCACTCAGCGCTATTTTCCTTTTCCTGGCAAGGGGATGGCTGCTGTGAAACGCCGCCACCATGGTTTCGCCTTTCAGCGGGATATAATCAAGGCGTGGATTTAATGGGACGTTGCGCACGAATCCCACATCGATAGATTGGTTTTCAATGGCCTCTATCTGCTTGTGAGAGACGTTTTCGGTGAGCTGCACTTTCAGGCCTGGCGAGGACGTTGCCAGGTTTTTGAGCAGATCAGGGATGAAGGCCCAGGAGAAAACGGCTGTAAAACCAATGGATAACGTCCCATCTTCGCCTTTGACATACGATTGCGCGGACATCGACAGCTGCTCTGTTTGCCTGAGTATTTGCCTTGCTCCCTTCAGCAGGTGTTCACCCATACTCGTCAGCTTTACATGACGGTTATCACGCTCAAACAGCGCCCCGCCGAGCGCTTTTTCCAGCAGCTGAATCTGGCGGCTGAAGGTGGGCTGCGTCATGTTGAGCCGGGCGGCACCCCGTCCGAAATGCAGTTCTTCCGCGAGCGTAATAAAGCAACGTAACTGATGATAGTCCATGATTTAATTTATGAATCAATATATGTCTCATCAGTATTGTACATGTATCCATGAAATGTCCATCATAAAAATCAAGTTGCCAATTCAGGATAAGCAGATGTTATAGATTGTTCTTATTTAACGATATTAATTAACAATGGTGATAGCGAAATAATGATAACGAAATAACGATAAAGGAAGCGGTGTCGCGGAGTTCCTGGAGTCGGTGTGCAGATTCTATACCACTGTAACAGTGGCATAGAATTTTCAGATTATTTTTATGAGATTCTTCTTTTATATTTAGCGTGCATGACGGCGCTTAAATGATAAAGGGAGTGTTGATAATAATTAAAATTTTGGAGCTTAATGCCATGTTGTCACAGAACATCAATGAAAAAGGGTCGCGCATAAGAATATGGATCTTATTAATGATTCTGCTCTTATCCACGGTAGCCTATGCGGATCGCTCAATACTCTCCATTGCCGGTTCAGCCATTAAAGACGAGTTTAATTTATCGACGGTTCAGCTGGGCTTTATTCTCTCGGCCTTCAGTTGGGCTTATGTCATCGGCCAGATACCCGGCGGGCTTTTTCTTGACCGCTTCGGCACGAAAAAAGTTTACGGCGTCACTTTGGTTATCTGGTCGCTCTCGACCTTAGCGATGGGATTCGTCGGTGCATTTGAGTCCGGCGTGGCAGGCGTCATCTTTATTATGTTCAGCCTGCGTTTCCTGCTGGGCTTAATCGAAGCGCCGAGTTTCCCCGCGAATGCGAGGGTGGCGGTGATGTGGTTCCCTAAATCTGAACGTGGCCGTGCCTCCTCGCTGTTTGCGTCTGCGCAATATTTTGCGGTGGGGATTTTCTCTCCTCTCTCAGCCTGGCTGGTGTCGAAATACGGCTGGCCGTGGCCTTTCTTCGTGCTGGGTATCATCGGGATTATTTCCTTTTTTGCCTGGACCAAATTCATGCACGAACCTCGCCACCACCCGATGGTCTCTAAAAAAGAGCTGGATTACATCGTTGAGGGCGGCGCGTTAATCGATATCGACAGTGTGAAAGAGCGTAAAGAAAAACCACCGGTGTCGTGGGATACCATGAAAAAGCTGCTGGGCAATCGCATGCTGTGGTGTGCGTATATCGGCCAGTACTGCATTATCGCCCTGAGCTATTTCTTTATTACCTGGTTCCCTATTTATTTAGTGCAGGCACGCGGCATGGATATTTTGCATGCGGGCTTTGCGACAGTCGCGCCGGCCATCTTTGGTTTTGCAGGAGGTATTTCCGGCGGCATTATCTCAGATTATTTAATTCGTATTGGCTGGACGGTCTCCTGGGCGCGTAAAACGCCGTATATCGTCGGGATGCTGCTGGCATCAACGCTGGTCTTTGCCGCCATTACTGACAGCAACTTTATGGTTATCGCGCTGATGTCTCTGGCCTTTTACGGCAAAGGCGTCGCCGCAGGCGCAGGAACCTGGGCCATTATCAGCGACACCGCGCCACGAGAAGCGGTCGGGCTGGCTGGCGCCGTCTTTAATGGTATCGGCAATATTGCCGGTATTGTGACGCCGATTATTTTTGGCTACATCGTTGCCATGACCAATAGCTATGGAACAGGTCTGGTGTTTGTTGCTGCGCACTGCATCGTTGCTGCACTTTGCTTCTGGTTCGTGATGGGGCCGATTGTTCGCGTCGGCGAAAATAACACCACGACCGAGAAAGCCCTGTCGGCGGTTCGTCAGTCATAAACTGGGTTTGTATTAATCAATATCCTTTTCATACCAGCAGTCTTTGCTTTTTTTCGCTCATCCCGCCCTCTGCAAAATAAAAGCGAGCGCGGGATGGCTTATCTGAAAACATCGAGGTGACATTAATGGGTACTCAAAAAATAGATGTGATGGTCATTGCACCCCTTCCGCCTGGCCTTTTAAATGAACTGGAAGACGCGTTCACCGTCCATAACTGGTGGCTGTCTGATGAGAAAGAGGCGCTGCTTAAACGTGTTTCGTCGCAAATCAGAGGGGTGGTGACGCGTTCACATCTGGGTATTGACGCAGGTATGCTGCAATCGCTTCCGGCATTAGAAATTGTCTCTATTTTTGGCGTGGGGCTGGATGCGACGGATGTAGCTGCGGCCCACGAGCAGGGCGTCATTGTGACCCATACGCCCGGCGTGCTGAGCGGCTGCGTGGCAGATACAGCGCTGGGGCACATGCTGAACGTTTCCCGTCGCTATCATGTTGCCGATCGCTATATACGTGAAGGGCAGTGGCTGAAAGAGCCGTTCCCGTCATCGTCACGGCTGCATGGCAAAATTTGCGGCATCGCGGGTTTAGGGCTGGTGGGACGGGAAGTGGCGAAGCGCGCGCAGGCTTTTGATATGACCATCCATTATTATGACCCTTACACCAAACACGATAGTTTCAAACAGTTCGATACCTTAACGGCACTCGCTGAATCGGTTGATTTCCTCGTGCTGACATTACCGGGCGGCAAACACACGCATCATATTGTTAATAGTGACGTCCTCAATGCCCTCGGGCCGGACGGTATTTTAGTGAATGTGGCGAGGGGGACGATTGTCTCACCGCAGGCGTTAATTTCCGCCTTAGCGAATAACGCGATTTTAGGTGCCGGGCTGGATGTGTTTGAGGATGAGCCTAACGTTCCGCTGGAATTACTGGAATACGATAATGTGTTTCTGACTCCGCATCTGGCCAGTAATACCAGGGAAACCCGTATTGAAATGGCGAACCTGGCGGCCGCCAATATTAAAGGCTACTTCGAAAATGGCCAGGCGTTAACCCCGGTCAAGCGTAAATAATCACGACGAAAATAATAAAAGTTGGATGTTCACATGACACATACACAAAGTAGCCCCGTTATTACTGATATGAAGGTCATTCCGGTTGCCGGTCATGACAGCATGTTGATGAATATTGGCGGCGCGCATAACGCGTATTTCACCCGTAACATCGTGGCGCTCACAGACAACGCCGGTCACACCGGCGTTGGCGAAGCCCCCGGCGGCGACGTGATTTACCAGACCCTGGTGGACGCCATTCCGATGGTGCTGGGCCAGGAAGTGGCCCGTCTGAACAAAGTGGTTCATCGGGTACACAAAGGCAACCAGGCGCACGATTTCGATAACTTTGGTAAAGGTGCCTGGACGTTTGAACTGCGGGTCAACGCGGTGGCAGCGCTTGAAGCCGCGCTGCTGGACCTGCTCGGCAAGGCGCTGAACGTGCCGGTGTGCGAACTGCTCGGGCCGGGCAAACAGCGCGATGCGGTGACGGTGCTGGGCTATCTATTCTACATTGGCGACCGCACGAAAACCGACCTGCCGTATCTGGATAAAACCGACGGCAACCACGACTGGTATCACCTGCGTCATCAGGAAGCGATGAACAGCGAAGCGGTGGTGCGCCTGGCGGAGGCTTCTCAGGACCGTTACGGCTTTAAAGATTTCAAACTCAAGGGCGGGGTGCTGCCGGGTGAGAAAGAGATTGAGACCGCCCGCGAGCTGAAAAAACGCTTCCCGGACGCCCGTATTACCGTCGACCCGAACGGGGCCTGGCTGCTGGATGAAGCCATCGAACTCTGCAAGGGCCTGCAGGACGTGCTGACCTACGCGGAAGACCCGTGTGGTGCCGAGCAGGGCTTCTCCGGCCGCGAAGTGATGGCGGAGTTCCGCCGCGCGACAGGCCTGCCTGTTGCCACCAACATGATTGCCACCAACTGGCGTGAAATGGGGCACTCGGTGATGCTCAACGCGGTGGACATCCCGCTGGCGGACCCGCACTTCTGGACGCTGTCCGGTGCGGTGCGTGTGGCGCAGCTGTGTGACGACTGGGGCTTAACCTGGGGTTGCCACTCCAACAACCACTTCGATATTTCTCTGGCGATGTTCACCCACGTGGGTGCCGCGGCACCGGGTAACCCGACGGCGATTGACACCCACTGGATTTGGCAGGAAGGCGACGCGCGCCTGACCAAACAGCCGCTGGAAATCAAGGGCGGGCAGATTGCTGTGCCGGATGCACCGGGTCTGGGTGTGGAGATTGACTGGGCGCAGATAGAGAAAGCCCACGAAGCCTACAAACGCCTGCCGGGCGGCTCGCGTAACGACGCCGGCCCGATGCAGTACCTGATCCCCGGCTGGACATTTGACAGAAAACGCCCGGTATTTGGGCGGGGTTAATCCCTCTTCGGGCAATCCACGTGCCGTGGGTTGCCCGAAGGCGTACAGGCCAGCAGCGGGCAACCTTTTAAATCAGGTTAAAGCGTTTATCCGGCACCGGCAGCGGTGGCAGGGGGTTTTGCCCGGTCATATCCATCAGGTTGCGCTCAATCGAGGTGCAGATAGCGTTGAGCGCAAGGTTGTTAGGGTGCGTGCCGAAAGGATGCTCCATCTCTTCAGCGATAGAATCCCAGGACAAAAAAGCATATGAGATAAATACCGACACGAACGGGGTCATCATATGCAGATCGGAGACCAGCGCCAGCGGCAGCAGGGTGCAAAACAGGTATACCGTGCGCTGAAGAATCAGTGAGTAGGCAAAAGGCACCGGCGTGTTGGCAATGCGCTCACATCCCCCCAGGCAACGTGACAGCTCATTCAGATTCTCATCGATGTTTTGCCACACAAAGTCGCTGATTTTCTCTTCCCGGCGCAGTCGGGCGTACTCTTTACCCAGGAACAGCAGAATACGATTCGCGGGTGAGGTACTCCCCAACACCTCAGCCGCTCTCTCCTCTGGCAACAATCGCTGCATGTCCAGCGTGGCATCTATCTGACGCAGTTGATGATTTAATTGCCAGCTGAATGCGGTCAGGTGGCGGCAAAGCATGAGCTGCGTTTCTCTGTCGTCCGGCAGAGCGCTCAGGGTCTGGCGCATCAGGCTGCGGGAGGTGATAGACACCGAGCCCCAAATCATTCTCGCTTCCGTATAGCGGCTGTAACTGGCGTTGTTGCGAAAGCCTAAAAAGATAGCGATGGCGATACCGAGCAGGCTGAACGGGGCCACCGTCAGATGAATGTTGAGATTTTCATAATACGGCCAGGCGATGATGGCGACGATGGACATACACAGATTCAGTCCGAGTCGCAGGAAAATCATAGACAACACGGAGCCGTGCCAGTTGAAGAGCCGGACGTACCAGCTCTGTGGAGGACGAACGATCATACAAGTTCCTTTACGTGCTTTTATTTTATATGCAGGTGACCGGTACTGTGCCGGCGCGAGAATTGTAGCCCTAACGGATTTTCCCGCAAGCGGCCTGATGGCTTTATCTTCGAAACCGGGGATGTTCCGGGCATTGCAGGTCCGGGATTTTCAAAAAAAGGTTTCATTAACGATTTGCCATTCACCATTTATAGAGTCTATCTATCAATGGTGTAACGGTATATTGACTCTCGATTTAAACAATGCCGTCACTCAGCGGGTTTTGTGTTTTCGTTATTTGTACTTATAGATGATTCCTATCAAGGTTGCGCAATAAATATCATACTCAATGGAATAATTTATAGCGTATTAGCCAGGCTAAAGCGTTTATTTGACGCAATGCTAAATCGTCGGAGGCTTATGAGGGTTGAGGATTAGCTAACCGTATGATTTCCGCATATAAAAAATTATAGTTAGACATAATGTTCTGCTTGAAATTATCGCTGGAGAAACTATGATGAGGAAAAATACATAATTAATATTAACGAATTTTAGCGCGCAGACGAGAACATGGACAGCACATTGGCAACGTCAGCAATTGAAAAAATCACGCCTTTTCTCGCCAATGTGGGAGGCGCTTTTGTCATATATGCATCACAAAACCAAAGCATCAGGTTTAGAGCACAGAATAAACACTATGTTTATTATCTGACAGAAGGGGAAGTGGACATGCATCGTGAGGTCGACGATATTTTAATTTTAACCATGAAAGCCCCTAAAATTCTTGGCCTGAGTTTACTGGAGTCTGACGATTGCTTTCACTATATGAAAACCACCAGGAACTCAAAGTTAATCGCTATCGAACAAACCCACTTTAGCGCCCTGGTTGAGGCTAACGATCTCTGGAAAGAAGTGTTTACTATCACCTCATCCCTGATGAAGTCTTACTTTCGCAGAGACGAACGTTTTTGCTCTAAAAGCGTCTATGCCATCATCAAAAATAATCTTGAAATACTATGGGCGAGTCCGCCGGTTGAGCGAAAAAAAACCTCCATCTTCAAATACATTCTCAGCAGAAGCGACATGTCCCGAAGTTCGCTCAGTAAGGTTCTGAAAGATCTCAATGATGGAGGTTACATTACCATCTCGCGAGGTAAGTTATTGAATGTTAGAAATTTACCGGATAAGTACTGATCTTACTTTGGCGGTAAAAAGAACAGCCTCCATTTGGATTTTTTCCTGGCACTCATGTCGTGTTTAATATGCTGTTTGTAATTTAAAAAAAGAAACACAAAAGGAATAACGAAACAAAATATAATGATGAAGACTAAAATTACTGCCATCCTGTCATTTAACCTCTCCACGTGATGCCAGAGCAAAAAGATAAAGTTCATTTCTGTTTTTAAGTTTTAACTTCCCTAAAATATTCCGCCGGTGGGCACTGACCGTTTTTTTAGAAATGTGCAGAGCGGTGGATATGTTATCGTCACGCAAGCCCGATGAGAATAATGAAAAAAGCAGGTTCTCTTTTAATGACAGTTTCTTAATGGTTCTTTCTGGCGTAACCCTGGTGTCATCCTGTAGCGAGTCAAAGCACCTCAGGTAGGTGAGTAAATCATAGTTTGCTGGCAGCACCAGCGTGTTTCTGATCTTGCTTTGTAACGCCGTGATATGAAAATAATAATTATCAGAAATAATGATGTCAAAGGTTCTTGATTTTGAGTAGACAACGGTTTCTGGCATAGTGCAGGATTGCGTTATTGTGTACAGGCAAGAGCGAAAGCATTGCGTTCTTTCTATTAACTCTCGAATGCCAAGATAGATATAATTATTTTCAGTGACAACGAAAACGCGTATGAATGAGATGTTTCCTGCCATTTTATCCTTCCTCCTTTAAATACCTCGTCCATAATCCATGATGTTAATAATGAGCAGAATACTCGCCAGGTGACGAGTAAAAATAAGCCTGATAAAGGCAAGTGTTATAGTAAAGTCTTATTGTCGTTGGCTTTGCTTACTGAGCTGGCATTATACAATCTTAAGTTAAATTGTGATTGGTATTAATAGAGAAAAACGCATGGATTTTGCGATAACTTCATGTGTAAAAATACACATTGTGTCAGGTTATTCTGGTTGTTTGCACGCCCTCCAGGGTTCTCATTCGTCGCGTCCCCTTCAGGCAGAAAATGCTTTTCAGTACAAAAGTCACGAAACTGAGCGAATAACTTTTCGCGCTGGGGCGTTAACGCTGTGACCGTTTTCTGGAGAGTGCCGCTATGCTGCGATTTGCCGCTGTACTGACTGCTGCGATGATGTTGAGCCCACCGCTGTTCGCCGCTTCACTTAATTACAACATTAATACCGATAAAACCGTTGTCGCGCTGTCCTGGCACGCTTTTGGCACCACGCTGTCTCACGCCTCGCTGGGGGGCGTTACCGGGGCGGTGACGCTCGACAGAGACAACGTTCTGGACTCACGTATCGAGGTGAGCATTCCGGTCAAAACGCTGGTTGCGTCAAATGCGTTACTGACCTGGCAGCTGAAAAGCGGCATGTTTTTCGATGCCGCGCGCTACCCGTCTATTGTGTTCACCAGTACGCGCGTGGTGATGCAAACGCCGCGGCATTTTCGCATCTTTGGTTCGCTGAAGGTTAAAGATGTCCAGCGCCCGGTCATGCTCGATGCGGTGCTCGATGAACCGTACGCCAGCCAGCAAACCCTCTCACTTCATGTCTCCACGGCGATTTTTCGCTCGGCGTACAACATGGATAAACTGCTCGCGGTGGTGGACGACCGGGTTGCTATCGCGATTGATATCCAGGCATTAGCCCGCCCGGGCGCGTAAGCCTTCTCGCGTGTTACGACAGCGCGGCCTGCAGCGTGCGGGCCGTATCGTTAAGAGAAGAGACCGGGTTGCGGCCAATCAACACAAACTGATAGCCCGACCGTTGCCACCAGGCAATGTGCATCCCGTGGCGTTTTTCCTCAGCGATATCGCGGATGCCGCTGGCCGGGCGAAGCGGTGAAATACACAACGCCATCGGGCCGTACTCCGCATGCATCCAGGCAATCTGAGCAATGGAGGTGCTGTCATAGCGCAGCATTCGCACCATTTTCAGCTCTGCACCCGGGATAGCCAGCTGCGTCTGGCTCAGCGTCAGACCAAGATCCTGAGCGGTTCTGGCCAGCCCGCGAGACAGCATAGCCGATGAGCTGTCCACGTCTGTCAGGGTTTCGGCGCTGTAAAGTGACATATACTGCGCTTCCAGCGAGCGAATGGTCTCCCCATTGTCATCGTCGTCATCAGACGGGGCGCGAGCCAGAAAACCCAGCCCGGAGCCTATTATCAAAAAACTCAGCGAGGCGGCAATCAAGGTACGACGATTGACCCCCTGGGGTCTGGCAGGCTCAGCAAGCAGGGCGTTCAGTCTGGCCTGCATCCGGCTTTGCGGTGCTTCATCCAGCAGCGGGGCAAACACCTCGGCAATCCCGCAGTGGCTTTTCATCAGCGCATCGGTGCGTGCCGCCAGTGTTTCATCACTATTGAGTGCCTGTTCAAAGCGTTCGGCATCCGCATTGTTCATCTCACCGTCAAGCCAGGCGACAATCGCTTCATCGCTCCAGGGCGGGTCAAAATTGAGCGTCGTCACGTTCTTTTCTCCTTTACCGGAACCGGTTTATCTTCCGGTTTTGCCAGGGTTGCCCGCGCGGCCGCCAGGCGACTCATTATCGTACCCGAGGGGACGGATAACGTCTCGGCGGCTTCCTGATAAGTGAACCCTTCTACGTACACCAGAAACACGGCGTTGCGCTGGGCTTCGGGAAGGGCGCTCACGCGTTGCATGATTTTCTGGTAGTGCATCTGCTGCTCGTTGTGGGCGTGGGTATCGGCAGCGATGAGTTCGTCACTATCGACAAAACCTTGCCCCATGCGCACGCGGCGGGCGCGCAGGTCGGAGATCCAGATGGAATGGAGGAGAGTGAAAAGCCATCGGTCGATACGGGTGCCGGGCGTAAATTGCGCGCTCTTTTCAAGCGCGCGCACGCAGGTTGATTGCACCAGTTCTTCGGCAACATCCCTGTTGCGCGACAGAACCAGTCCGTAGCGCCACAGACGTGTCAGATGGGCTGCTAGCTGCAGGCGAACCTCACTGGTTGTGATTTTCTTATCCTCGTGGTGAAACTCAGGATTCCGGGTGCCCGTTAATCGCGGCATCGAGATCGCGGTACTCCTCGCAGCCCGTTCCGCACAGGCTGGCAATCACTTTTAACTGCTCGCGGGCAAGGTCAGGGCTGGTTATTTCGGGCCGAACATGGCTTCGAGCTGCTTCTCGTCAGGCATACCGACCACCTGCTGAAGCTCCTGTTTATCGTTCATGTAATAGATGGCGGGCGTGGCATTGGCCCCGGTTTCATCCATCAACTGCTGGTGATATTGCACGGCATTAAACACCTCTTTGGACGTTTTCTCCGGGAACGGCGGCAGCGTTTTGCCGTTCGACAGCTCATACGCGCTCCAGGCTTTTGCCGGGTCTTCGGCACTGAGAATGGCCGACGCATAGCGCCCGCTTTGCGGATTAATCACCGCCACCATAAGCGTGCTCACTTCCACTTTACCGCTGGTTATCCACGGCTGGGCAGCGGCCCAGAACTGTTTACAGTACGGGCAGAACGGATCGGCAAACACCACCACTTTGCGTTTGGCTTCCGGGTTACCTTCTTTGATACCCTGAGCGGCGGTGAGTTTCTCCCACAGCTTGCGCCCCTGTGGGATATAAAGCTCGTTTTTGAAGACTTCTTCGCTGAGGTTTTTCCCGCTTTCGTCATACAGGTAGCCGGAAATGGCGTGTTTGCCGTCCGGCGTCAGCCAGATGGTAACGCCCATGTCCTGATACTGACCAAGCCAGGTGCGCAATCCCCCCTCAGTTTTGACCTCTTTAATGATTTTGATGCCCTGTTTTTCGACCTGCTGAACGGCCAGCGGCAGCGGCTCGCTGGCCCACGCCATTACGGGCAGGGCCACAAAGAGAGCGAGGAATTTATGCATCATGGTAATGTCCTTTTCGTGGGCAGGTGCGATGGCTCTGCCAGTGCGCTCACAGTGTGATAGTCATAGTGACAACCCGCAACCCAAAGGAGAGAGAAAATGGACAGCAGGATGCAAAACGCGATTCAGTTACGCAAACAGGGTGAGCATGAACAAAGCCGCGCCGCATTGCGGTTGCTGGTAGAGGATCCGGCGCTTCGTGCGCAGGCGCATCTTCATATCGCCTGGTCATATGACAATGAAGGTAAAGAGCGGGAGGCGGAGCTGGCCTATCGTTTGGCACTGGCTGCGGGGCTTGAAGACGAGGACCGCTTCGAGGCGCAATTTGGACTGGCGTCGACCCTTCGTTGTCTTGGTGAGTATGCTCAGGCGAAGGCGTTGTTTGAAGAGATAATGCATACCTGGCCGCAGGCGAGTGAAATCAGGCCCTTCTATGCCCTCTGCCTGCACAATCTGGGTGAACATCAACAGGCGGTCAGTTTGTTGCTGGAATGCATCGCAGACAATCCCTGTGCGCGGACCGCGCCATACAAAGCTGCACTGCGCGAGTATGCACAGCATCCTTGCAAGCAGTGGTGATTTTTGGCGACATTTTGTCGTCACTCATCGGACGAAAACGGTATTCACTTGCCTGCGGCTTGCGGTGACCATAGGTCATCTTGAGCATGAGGGACTGAAAATGAAAAAACTCTTTACGCCACTGACGGTGGGAAATGCAGAACTGGCGAACCGTGTGGTCATGGCACCGATGACGCGCTCCCGCGCCCGCAGCGGTGATACCGCCGATGAGCTGACCGCACTTTATTATGCCCAGCGCGCATCGGCAGGGCTGATTGTCACAGAAGGTTCGCAAATTTCGGTCCAGGGCCAGGGGTATCTGTTCACCCCAGGTATTTACAGCGCTGAGCAGGTCAAAGGCTGGCAGTTGACCACCCAGGCCGTGCACGAGAAAGGGGGCAAAATCTTCCTGCAACTCTGGCACGTAGGTCGTATCTCTCATACCAGCCTGCAGCATGGTGGGGCGGCTCCGGTCAGCAGTGTGGCGGTTAAGGCGAAGAACAGCAACTGCTATGCCACGGATGAAAACGGCCAGCCGGGTCAGGTGGCGACCTCGGTGCCCGACGCGCTCAGTGTGGCGGGGATCAAGGCGATTGTTGATGACTATGTGGCGGCGGCGCAAAACGCCATCGCCGCCGGGTTTGACGGTGTCGAAATCCACGCTGCAAACGGCTATCTGCTGGAGCAATTCATCAATGCCGGGCTCAATACCCGCGAGGACGAATACGGCGGTGCGACCCTGGACAGCCGGGTGCGCTTCGCGCTTGCGGTGACGGACGCTATCGCCGCAGCCATCGGCCACGATAAAACCGGTATTCGCCTGGCCCCGTTTGGTCGTTTGTTTGATATGCAGGCGTTTGCAGGTGAGGAGCAAACCTGGCTGCACCTTGCGCGTGCCCTGAGTACGCGTAATCTGGCCTATGTGCATCTTAGCGATCAGCAAACCCTGGGCCAGCAGGCCATTCCTGAGGGCTTCCTGAAAAAATTCCGCCAGGCTTATCAGGGTACGTTGATTATTGCCGGAGGCTTCGACAGCGTGCTCGCGGAAAAATACCTGCAGGAAGGCCTTGCCGATTTGATTGGCTTTGGTCGGCCTTACATCTCTAACCCGGATCTGGTGGAACGCATGGCAAACAACTGGCCGCTCTGCGAGCCTGACCGCAGCACCTTCTACGGTGGTGCCGGTGTGGGTTACACCGACTACCCGGCGTACTGCGCCTGATTAATCCAGCAAGCCGGCCCCGGCTGCCCGCAGCAGCTCATCCACAACAAAGCGAATGCGGGGCAGAAGGTGCCGGTTCTTCGGCCACATGGCACTGATGGGCATTTCTCCGCCCGAATGCCCGGCCAGCACCTCTTTTAACGTCCCTTTTTGCAGGTCGTTACCCACCAGCCAAAGCGGTAGCTGCGACAAGCCACAGCCCGCAAGGGTCGCGGCCAGCATGCCATCGCCGTCGGAAAACTCATGGGTGGCGGGCGGAATAAACCGCTGGACGCTGCCATCTTTCTCTTTTAACAACCAACTGCGTGGCTGATTGCGCCGAAAGCCCACAATGCACTGATGTTGATGCAGCGCGTGCGGGTGGGCGGGCTCGCCGTGCGCGAGCAGATAGTCCGGGGAGGCACAGATCACCAGTTTCTGGGTGGTGAGCCTGCGTGCCACCAGGCCGCTGCTGTCCTCCAGTTCACCAATACGAATGACCAGATCAATGCCCTCTTCAATTTGATCAACAAAGCGATCGCTGAACGTCATGGTCAGGGTCAGTTCGGGGTATTGACGGGCGATGTTGAGTACGACGGGAAGAATGCGTTTTCGACCGAACGCCGCGGGAACGTCTATACGCAAACGCCCCGAAGGATGCGAGATATGTGAAGTCAGCTGCGCCTGGGCTTGTTCAAGCGCCGCGATTGCACTCTGGCAACTGGTGAGAAAGGTTTCGCCTTCGGGCGTCAGGCTGAGCCTGCGGGTCGAACGCTGGAACAGTTTTACCCCCAGCCGCTCCTCAAGGCGCCCCACGCTCTTGCCAATGGCGGACTTCGTGAGTCCTAAACGCTCCGCCGCCGCCGTGAAACTGCCGTGCTGAGCGGTGGCAACAAAGGCGGTGATGCCGCCGAGATTATCTGTTGTACGCATCCTGTAGTCTGCTCATCCACTAAGAGAAGGGGGCAACAGTAACCTGTTACCTTGCGCCGTATTGGCGAAGTTATGTCTTAAAAGAGCGGAACATAAGCCTGTTTATCACTCTTAAGGCATCAATCATAGTATGGCTTCTCTGCCTGTTTCGGAAAAAACAATGACCAGTAATAAGGGTTTTAAACACGTCGGTTTACTGACAAAGCGAAAAGATCAGTCTTTTGAGGCGTTTGTGGCCCACTGGCACGATGTCCATACGGCTATCGCTCTGCGACTGCCAGGCCTGAGAGGCTATGTGCTCAATCCTGTCGACCGCCGCCTTTACCCGGATTCGCCGATTGATGGATTCTCTGAGTTGTGGTTTGACTCGCTTGAGGATGCGAAGGCGGCGTTTGCCTCCCCGGTCGGTCAGGAAGCGTATGCCGATGTGCCTCATTTCGCCGAGGCGGTCGCGGTCACTTACATTAGCGAAATTAAAAAACGTTAAGGTGTGTGCGTGGTGAGGTGCAGCATCTCGGCCTCACCACGGCACCTGAACCTTAGCGCAGCATGGCCACTAATGCTTTGGCAACGCCTTCAGAGCTTGCCGGGTTTTGCCCGGTAATCAGCGTGCCATCTTCAAGGATGAACGGTGCCCAGTTGGGGCAAGGCTGACCAGCCTGGCCCGCGCCAGAGACGTTTTGCTGTCACAGATTCGAACCCGTGTGCTGCCGGATGAGCCTGTCGAGCCGTAGACAGGCCTGTTCAGTTTGCTCACCCTCTTTGCGGGCCAGCCCAAGCAGAAATCCCGATACGGCGGGCAGGCCGGGCAGATACCAGCTGGAAAGCGGCGAGGGGGCTATCCCCTGCGCATAAGCCTCGCGCGCAATCTGCCCATCCTGTGCGCCCGCTTCCAGCTTCATCAACACCGATAAACCGGCTACGTGGGACGTATAACCGAGGGCGGTAAGCTGGGCGTGTAAGGCGTGGCTGCGCACGGCATAGACGCGCCTGAGTTTTCTGAGATGGCGCAAAAAGTGGCCTTCATGCATAAAGGTGCGCACCGCCATTTGCATCGCCGGGTTGGGTGCGGGAGAGAGGCTGGCGACCACATCGGCCATGATTTCTGTTAATGCAAGAGGCACAACCACAAAGCCTAATCTCAGCGTCGGGCTGATGGTTTTGCTAAATGAACCAATATGGATAACCCTGCCATTCACATCCATGGAGGCCAGCGCCGGGGCTGCCCGACGCCCTGGCTGAAGTTCGCCCAGGTAGTCATCTTCAATGATCCAGCTCCCGCTGCGTGCCGCCCAGTCCAGCAACGCCATGCGGCGGTCCAGTGAGAGCGTCATACCCAGCGGGGCCTGCTGCCCCGGCGTGACCAGCGCGATGGCGGCATCCGGGGCCAGCGTTTCCCCCTGTTGCACATTCAGACCGTCGGCGTCGACCGGAACGGGAACAAGGTGCAGACCCGCAATCTCCAGTGCGCGCCTGGCCGGTGGAAACCCAGGATTCTCAACCCAGGCTTTTTCACCGCGTAGGCCCAGCGTATGGAGTACCACGCCCAAAGCGCCGGTAAAACCGGTGGTGACGAACACCTGCGAGGCATGGCATTTGACGCCGCGCGAGAGGGTGAGCTGGGCGGCAATTTCCTGACGAAAGGCCAGCTCACCGCGCGGATCGCCATAGCGCTGAGGGGCGGCGATTCTGGCGCGTACGGACGCAGCGCAGAGGCGGGCAAACAGGGTCGCAGGAAACAGGTCGTCGGCTGGAATGCCCATCTGAAAATCCCCCTGCGGCAGAAGAAAATCCTGGTATAGCGGGGAGGCGGGAACAAAGCCCTGAGTGGTGGCGACTTTCTTTTTACCCGGCAGATGCAGCGCCACGCGGGTGCCCTGCGAGCGGGAGGCGACAATCAATTGCTCATCAAGCAGGCGCTCGTAGGCGGTTTTGACCGTTCCGCGTGAAATACCGAGCTGGGCCGCCAGCGCCAGCCATGAAGGAAGCCGTGCGCCAGGGGCTAAAACACCGCTAAAAATAGCCTCGGTGATGCCAATGCGAATTTGCTCGGCAAGAGAGGTTTGCACGCTGCGATCAAGGGTAAGATTCAGTGTCTGGGTTGTCATCGTGGTACACCAAAATTATCGATTTTTGGTTCTTTTTTATGAACGTCGAACGGGTATTCTTACAGGACATTCTTAAGATTGAAACCGATGTATGCGGCAATTTTCGCATCAATTTGTCTATCATCCGCAAGCCGTCCGTCGCCTTTTTGTTGATGGCTGAAAGGCGCTAAAACGGATACACAGGAAATGAAAAATGAGTCAACGTATCGATTATTCCAAAACCTCACCGCAGGGCGTGAGCGCGTTCGGCAGCGTCTACAGCTATATTTCCCAATGCGGGCTGGACGATATTCTGATCGAACTGGTGAACCTGCGCGTTAGTCAGATTAACGGCTGCGCCTTCTGCCTGGATATGCATACCCGCATGCTGGTGAAAAAAGGGTTGAGCCCGGCGAAGCTGGCGCTGGTGCAGGTCTGGGACGAAGCGGGCAGTGTGTTCAGCGAACGTGAATGCGCCGCGCTGGCCTGGGCTGAAATTGTCACCCGTGTCGCCGAAACGCGGGTGCCGGATGCGGCTTTTGATGCAGCATCTGCGGTATTTAACGACAAAGAACTGGCCGATTTGACCATGGCGATTGGCTTGATTAATGCCTATAACCGCCTTGCGATCAGTTTCCGCAATGTGCCGCAAGAGGCGACGCGCTAAGCCGATCGGTCACTCAAGGGGAATCGTTTAATATCGCCGATTCTCCTTTTTTATTTTTTTCCTGCATGTTCTTTCACCTCTTTCTCGTCGAGAAAATAAGCCCAATAGCGTAAAATAATAAATATCAGATCGTTAAAATAGATTCAGGGCGCTCGATAACATGAACATCAAACAACTCAAATATTTTTGCCAGGTGGTGGAGTCGGGAGGCATTAGCCAGGCGGCAAAAGCCTTTTCGCTGGCACCGGCAGCTATCAGCCTGCAAATCACCGCGCTGGAAAAAGAGTTAAATGGTGAATTGTTTAATCGCGGCTCGCGGCCAATGACCTTAACCCGGCTGGGGGAGTTTTTATTTAAAAAGGCCCATGAGGTTATTTTTAACTTTGAGAAGCTGGAAAAAGATGCCCACCATTATGCGCATGCGAAATCCACCGAACTGAATTTAGGTTTTGTCCGCTCGGTGATGTTTAACCTGATCCCGGAAACCATCAAGCTGTTTGCCGAAAACTACGGTCATATCAACATCACGCTCAAGGAAGTGCTCTCAGAATACCAGCCTGAATTGCTCAGCGAAGGGGCCATTGACATTGGGTTTACCCGCGAGATGGAACTGCACCAGAGTACGCCAGAGCAGGGCCTGATGCGTGAGCTGATTTTTATCGATCCGCTGGTGGCGGCTATTCCGATTAATCATTATCTCAGCCGAAAAAACTTTATTACCCTGCGGGATTTTTGCAATTCACCGTTTATTATTTTCCCCAGCGATCCCAAAAGCCGTTATTCCATGCACATCCTTAATCAATTCAGTGAATATGGCGTGCAGCCTGCGGTATCACATCGGGCGGTAGAAATTCATACCGCCCTGGCATTGGTCGGGGCAGGACTGGGAGTGACGCTGGTGGGGAAATCAACTATTCCTAATAACCGCCAGGATATTATTTTTCTGCCCATCGCGGATTTTAACTGCCTGAGCTATATCTATGCGGTCTATAACGCCAAAAATACGAACCCAAATATTAGTCACTTTATTGAGATGATGAAGAGGGTTGCCGAATGACAACCCTCTATACCCGGCATAGTGTCGCGCCGGGGGCGGAGTGCTCAGGACGCTTTGGCGTTTAACTGTTTTTCCGTCAACGGCTCGGTGATGGTGCACAGCACCAGCAGGCAGAGGAAGGAGCCGAAGGCCATAAAGCCAAATACATGTCCCCAGGTGTAGTGGTCAAGCAGGAAGCCCGCGACCAGAGGGCAGAGTGCACCGCCGAG
Source organism: uncultured Enterobacteriaceae bacterium (assembly GCA_963530515.1). Lineage (GTDB taxonomy): Bacteria > Pseudomonadota > Gammaproteobacteria > Enterobacterales > Enterobacteriaceae > CBFFRJ01. The sequence continues at coordinate 29,642 of CAUSEC010000030.1, forward strand.
CTGGCCTCCGGTATTGATCAGCGCTCCGGCAACCGGGAAGACCTCTTTGGTGGTCAGCGCCATCGGGTAGACCATGTACGCCGAGAAGCCGAGGTTGAACAGAATACCGGTCAGCAGCAGTAACGGCCCCAGAATCAGCGCGTTATCCGGCGCATTAATCAGAATCACCATCATAATGACCGTGGCGATGGCTGAGAGCATCATCAGCGGTTTGCGGCGCTTGTCGAGAATACGGTCTGAGCACCAGCCACCGATAATGTTACCGATGACCGCACCAATCCACGGCGCGGAAGCCAGCATACCCATCGTCGCAATGGAGAAGCCCTTTTCGTTCATCAGGTAGGTGGGGATCCACGCCAGCAGCACGTTAACAATGCCCATCATAAAGAAGTAGCCCAGCATGCTGCCGAGGATATTCCACGAGCGGAAAATGCCTTTTGATGAATCAATCAGGGTGACGCTGCGGGCGCGAATAATTTTATCCAGACCGGAAAAATTACGCGCAGGGGCAGCGCTCACGCTCGTCGTGCTGCCAGTGGCGGTATCTGCAACCGGGGTCTCATTTTCTTCAATCAGCGCAACCTCTGCTTCTGAGCAAAAACGGCTCTCCTGCGGCGTGTTGGGCACCAGCAGATACCAGATAACGCTCAGGAAAATGCCGGGGATGGCAAAGAAATAGAAGACGTAATGCCAGCTGTAGTAGTACAAGATAAGCGCGCACAGGGGCGGAACCAGCACCGGGCCAAACTTAGCAGCCGAGAGGAAAATGGCGGTCACAAGACCTTTTTCGCGCGACGGGAACCAGCGGTTAATGGTGGAGGTGATGCCAATCGGCAAAGGGCCTTCCGCCAGACCGAGCACGAAGCGAGACACCTTAAGCCCCAGGATCGAGGTGGAAAAACCCACCAGCCCCGTGGCGATCGACGTTAAGATCATCGACAGCGAGAAGATTTTGCGCACGCCAAACTTTGCGTACAGAAAGCCGCTTGGGATCTGCGCAATGGCATACGCCAGCAGGAACAAACTCGCCAGTGCACCCGCCTCGGTGTTGGACATATGGAAATCATTACGAATAAAGGGGAGGACGACGCCAATATTGGCACGATCTGCTGCGGCAATCGTATACACCAGAAAAATGAGGGTGGTGACCACCCAGCGAAATTTGCTGTTCTTTTTTATATTAATCATCTTTATATGCTCGTAAATGTAGGGTTATTTATAATGTCTGCTTTACGTTTATCCATTTATGGTCATTAAGGGCACGTGGTTTAGTTCGGATCTTTTAATCCCAACGCGTTAAATACCGTATTTAATCCCATTAATTCTGCCGTGGATGCACCCGCCATAATTTTCTCTTTGAAGATTCGCTCTTTTTCTTCCCGCTCTTCAGACAGCCGAATAACCTCATCCAGACAGGCGTGTTTGATAACCACCAGCCCATCGGCGTCCCCGACTATAATGTCTCCGGGATGGATAATACAGTCATTAATAAAGAGCGGAACGTTGAGGCTGCCCGGCTGTTTTTTTTCGGTACCGCGAATGCACAGACCTTTGGCGAAAACCGGGAAGCCTGCGTCAATCATGGCGTCGCTGTCGCGGACCGCGCCGTTGACCACAAGGCCCGCCAGACCTGTCTTTTGCGCCTGGGCGGTGAGCACGTCACCCCAGATACCTGCGCCGGTAAAGCCATCGCAGTTAATGACCAGCACCTGGCCGGCTCTGGCATGCAGCAGGGCGTAATGAATCATTAAATTATCGCCAGGGCGCATCTGTAAGGTCAGCGCAGGCCCGGCCATTTTCATATTACGCGCCAGGGGTTTAATGGAAGAGTCAATTGCCCCAATCGCTCCTTGTGCTTCATGAATGGTGGCCGTGCCTAATTTCCCGAGTGTGGCAATATGTTCATGGCTTAATTGCGTATTAGAATACGTCATTATTTATCCTTCAGTGGCTTTACGTATTATTTAAAGGCGAGTGGAAATAACCCATGCAATATTGGCGTGAGTATTAATAACAATTCACATTGTTGCGAAATAATTATTTTCCGTGCTTTCATAATAACCGTTAAAAGAAGCGGTACAACCGGGGTTTATTTATGACAGTTTAAGAAAAACTTAACCTGGCATCTCTCTGACGTTGTATCAGTACGCGTTAATGAAAATAAACCTGTTAAAACAGACAATTAAAAATATTTTTATATTATTAACTTAATTTTAGAAGGTAATTTCCGCACCATTATGTGATAGCGCAATGCCTTTTTTTACGCGGCGGAGGGCGTAATGACGGGGGAAAAGGGCAATTTCAGCGGCGTTGACCGCTGAAATCTGGCGGGCGGGTTACTGATTAGTTAGGTTCTGACACTGGGCGGCGGCGTACTGCGCGGCGCTCAGCGGGACGTTATCCAGCGCTTTTTTTATGGCAGATGAGGAGGCGTACTGGCTGACCGCATCGCGCTGCATAATCTCAAAACTCTTTTGGATATTTTCGGTTATTTCAGCGCAGTCCGCCCCCTGATTGAGGCCACCAATCACCACGTTGTCCAGCCGCTGGCTCATTTCTGCGCCCATGTCCTTACCGGCTTTGATCGGATCGGTTTTATCATCAGGCATTGAGCCGGTGAGCAACGCGGACTTGTATAACGCTTCACCCAGGGTCACTTTTGCTGCGGCAACTGCGTCTTCATTGGCCGGTGATGCCAGCGCATAACCGGATGCTGTCAGCATGAAAATCGTCGTAATGACTGCCAGTCTCATTGAGAACTCTTTTGTTATATCAGGTTGAACCGGCTCACCCTTCAGGTGGAAACGGCGGCAACTGGCGGAAGGTATTGAGCAAACCTTCTGACCAGGCTTTGCGAATGCCCATAAAATAGGCATCGTTTTCGGTGATGCGGCGCTGTTCGCCAGGATCAAAGCTGTTGGCGCGATAAATCATGACGTCCAGCGGCATGCCCACCGATAAATTACTGCGCAACGTGGAATCAATCGAGATCAGCGCGCAGCACATAGCCTGCTCCAGCGGCGTATCCACCGTCAATACCCTGTCAATAATCGGCTTACCGTATTTGCTCTCGCCAATCTGGAAATAGGGTGTGTCCTGGGTGGACTCGATAAAGTTGCCTTCCGGGTAGATGTGAAAAAGACGCGGGGGTTCGTTGCCAATCTGGCCGCCAATCAACAGATTGCAGCCAAAAATGTTGCTGCTGTTTTGTTGTGAGGCGCTGTCGCGATGAATGACTTCTCGCACCGTTTCCCCGACAAGGGTGGCAGCATCGTACAGCGTTTCGACCTGCAACAAATTCGGCGTGTGCTGGCTCTGAATGCGGGTGGTCAGCAGGCTGATAATGCTCTGTGTGGTGGCCAGATTACCCGCCGACTGTATGACCAGCACCCGCTCCCCTTCACGCTGAAATACGTGGAGCTTTTTGAAGGTGGCGATATGATCAACCCCCGCATTGGTGCGGGAGTCGGAAGCAAAGACCAGCCCGTCAGTCAGACGCATGGCCACACAGTAAGTCATTAAAACACCTTAATTAATTACGGTTCATTGTTGCTGCTGCTGTTGCACCTGATGCTGTCGCTCAAACAGGCTCACCTCAGCTTCTGAAAACATCTCTTCAACGCCACCGCCAAAACGGCTGCCCCGAACCGGGCAGGCGTCGAGGTAGTCCATTCCCACCGCCAGGCATAAATGCTGGTTTAACTGGCAGGTGTTGTTCGTGATATCAAAGCTTTGCCAGCGGCCGTCTATCCAGGCCTGCGCCCAGGCATGCATCGCCACGTGTTCGGTGTCCCGACTATACACATATCCGCTGACGTAGCGTGCGGGAATTTTTAAGTTGCGACAGCAGGCGAGGAACACATGGGTATGATCCTGACAAACCCCTTTGCCTTTCGCAAAAGCCGCTGCCGCGCTGTCGTGCACCTGTGTGGCGCCCGGCGTGTAGGGCATCTTCAGGCGCAACTCGGCCATTAGCGTCGCCAGACTGCCGCTTTGATCCTCTTCACGGTAGTAGCGCTGGGCGAACTCACGAATCTGCGCGTCGGCATCGGTTAACGGCGTGGTGCGCAGGAAGACCAGCGGAGACAACTGCCCGCAGAGATCATCCGCATCCTCTTCTACAGTATCGGCTATCTCCACGACGCCTTGAGCATGAATCACAATTTCCTGATGCGGGCTGTCCAGCGTCAGGACGTGCATCAGATTGCCGTATGCGTCGGTGGTGGCCACCGCTGACGCGGGCAACACCAGCGTCCACTCTTTAATTGTCTGGCGGGCGGAGGTCTGCGGGGTCAGGCGCAAATACTGGGTGCTGAATTTCACTTCTTCATCGTACTGATAATGGGTCAGGTGATTGATAGTCAGTTTCATAGCGCCTCCAGATAAGTCTGGCGGATGCTATCGGCCAGCTCATTAATTTTAGTCAGAAAACGGTTGAGCCAGGCCTGAACATCTTCGGCCAGCACATTTTCGAGCGAGCCAAAGCGCAGCTCAACGTGCAGCAGATGAGCGAGCCGCAGGGGAACGCGTGCCCGCTCGCTGCCAATCATTTCCAGTTGCTGGACTAAATCTTCCACGCAGGCGTGCAGGGAGCGCGGCACATCATTGCGGAACACCAGTAGCTCAGTGACGGTTTCCCGGCTCATTGGCTGGCGATAAATGCTGTGGTAGGCCTCGCGGGCGCTCACCGCACGCAGCAGGGTGTCAAGGCGGTAATACTCGCGTACCGGGTCGGGATCGTTGCTCAACTGCTGATCTTTGAGCGCCAGCAACTGAGCAGTCGCAAACGCACGTTCAATCAGGGTGCCGATGCGAATAAAGCACTGAGCATCGTTGCGCAGCAGGGTGCCGAACATGGCACCACGGAACAGGTGCGCGCGCTCTTTGACCCAGTCAAAAAAGGCATCGATGCCGATTTTGTCCACGCCGGTCTGGCGCAGGTTGCGGATGTCGATGCGGGTGGTGTTGATGCACTCCCACACCTCTGAGGAGAGGCTGCCGCGCACGGCGTGGGCATTGTTCCACGCCATCTCAATACAGCTAAAAATGCTGCTGGGGTTGTTACTGTCGAGGGCAAAGAAGTTGAGCAGGTTGTTCATGCTGAACCGGGCATAGCGCTCCTGAAACAGGTCGTGCCCGAAGGTCAGGTTCAGGGGGAGGGCTAAATCATGCTGTTGCTGGCTATGGCGCGGCATCATCGACAATTTATAGGTCACGTCGAGGACGCGGGCAAAGCTCTCTGCCCGTTCCAGATAACGGGCCATCCAGTACAGTTCGCTGGCGGTGCGGCTTAACATTATTCGTCCTCCTCCATGACCCAGGTGTCTTTTGTGCCACCCCCTTGCGAGGAGTTCACGACCAGTGAGCCTTCCGTTAGCGCCACGCGCGTCAGCCCACCGGGCACCAGTCTTATCTCTTCACCGAACAGGGCAAAGGGCCGTAGATCGATATGGCGCGGGGCCAGACCCTCTTCCACAAACGTAGGGCAGGTTGAGAGGGCCAGCGTGTTTTGCGCAATATAGTTGCCGGGATTTGCCAGCAGCCGCAGACGGAAGTCTTCGATTTGCGCCTGCGTTGAGCGAGGGCCGACCAGCATGCCGTAGCCTCCAGCGCCGTGAACCTCTTTCACCACCATTTCGTCCAGATGGGTCAGCACGTAGCGCAAATCCTCCGCCTTGCGACACTGCCAGGTGGGGATGTTGCCAAGAATCGGCTCTTCGGAGAGGTAAAAACGGATCATGTCCGGCACATACGGGTAGATGGATTTGTCATCTGCCACGCCGGTGCCGATAGCATTGGCCAGCACTACGCCGCCTGCGCGATAGACAGAAAGCAGCCCCGGCACGCCCAGCATGGAATCGGCACGAAACGCCAGCGGGTCGAGGAAGGCATCATCAAGCCGGCGGTAAATCACGTCCACCCGGCACGGCCCTTCGGTGGTGCGCATATACACGCCCCCCTCTTTGACGAACAGATCCGCGCTTTCGACCAGCTCCACCCCCATCTGCTGGGCCAGGAAGCTATGTTCAAAATAGGCGCTGTTAAAACGCCCCGGCGTCAGCACGACCACGCAGGGATCGTCAACGTAAGTGCTTTCACGCAGGGTTTGCAGCAGGTAGCTCGGGTAGCGCTCGACCGGGGCAATATGCGAGCTGGCGAACAGATCAGGATACAGCCGCATCATCATCTTGCGGTTTTCCAGCATATAGGAGACGCCGGACGGGGTGCGCAGGTTGTCCTCCAGCACGTAGTAGTGCCCGTCGCTGTCGCGCACCATATCAATGCCGGTGATGTGGGCGTAAATGTTGTTGTGCAAATCCACGCCTTGCATACAGGGCTGATATTGCTCATTAGCGAGCACTTGCTCACGTGGGATGATCCCGGCGTTGAGAATGTGCTGCTGATGATAGATATCGTAAAGGAAAGCGTTGAGGGCTTTGACGCGCTGGCGAATGCCCAAATCAAGCATGCGCCATTCATGGGCCGGGATAATGCGGGGGACGCTGTCAAAGGGGATCAGACGCTCCGTTCCGCCTTCTTCCCCGTATACGTTAAAGGTAATGCCCACCCGATGAAACAGCAGTTCGGCCTGCTCCTTCTTCTGGCGGATGGCATGCTGGTCGGTTTTTTGCAGCCAGTGCCACCAGGCGTCATAGTGCTGGCGTTGCGTGCCGTCTACGGTGAGCATCTCATCGTAGTAAGGCGCGGTCGGAAGCGTCATTTTTATCATTGTCATCCCCTGCATTCCGTTTGATGAAGATAGTGTCAAAATGCAGAAACCATGCCAGCGCCCCCTAAGCCCGGCTTTTCAGGCTTTGGGCTGCCGGTTCGCACCATTTTGAGGAAAACTGTCAGTAAGTACGCACCAACATGGCGTGAAAAGCGCTGAAAAGGTGTGGTGAGGGTGCAAGTGTAAAGAGGGCTGCACCACCGATGTGGATGGCAAAATAAAAGGGCCTTCGTCCAGCTCCCTTAAAGGTGTAAAATTTAGGCATCTTTAAGGAGGGAATGATGACAGGCAAACGCATTAGCCGCGAAAAACTGACAATCCATAAAATGATTGTGCTTTACCAGCAGCAAAATCCGCTGGCGGTACAGGATGATGCGCATTATCAGGCGCTGAATGACTATGCCGACAAGCGACTGGATAAGTGTGTGTTTGGTGAGGAAAAACCGGCCTGCAAGCAGTGCCCGGTTCACTGTTATCAGCCCGCAAAACGGGAAGAGATGAAACAAATTATGCGCTGGGCCGGGCCACGCATGTTGTGGCGACACCCGATTCTGACGATTCGCCACCTTATTGATGACCGCCGCCCGGTGCCGGAACTGCCAGAGAAGTATCGGCCGAAGAAAGAAAACGCCGTGGCGGGCACGGCGTCTGACAAACTTAAGCGCGAGTCGCGATAAGAATCGAAGAAGCTTTAATCAGGGCAATAATACGTTTGCCTGCCGCAAGCCCGAGTTCTTCGCAGCTTTCGTTGGTAATAACCGCGACGACCTCAAAACCTGCATCTGTTTTCACATGCACCGTGGCGTTGACCGCACCTTCTTTTACCGCACTCACCGCACCGGCAAACTGATTACGGGCGGAGAATTTCAGGCCGCAGTCTTCGGTTGCCAGCGTCACCCAGGGCGCTTTGATTAGCGCAATGGCTTCCTTACCCGGTACCAGACCCAGCGCTTCTTTGCTGCTGGAGGTCACGATGGCCACCAGCTTCGCGCCGCCGTCCAGGGTGAGTTCAATTTCATCGTTAACCGCACCGTGCGCGGTCGCGCTGACTTTACCTACCAGTTGATTACGTGCTGAAACTGCCATGTCGCCTCCAGAGTCATGAAAATGAGTTTGCATCATGCAAATCGTGCAAACAGTAACTCCCTGTTATGAAAGCTACTGTCACTGCTGCGCGCAATGATGCTGGCACTATAGCGCATGCGCGCAAACATGAAATTAACAAATACGGGGTAGAGGCTCCGCGTGCGGCAGATCCAGAATGCGTTTTACGCCATACAAACCGGCCAGCCGCACCCCTTTACGCTCCACCACTTCACCGATGACTGCGGCATCCTGCCCAAGCGGATGTGCCCGCAACTGAGCCAGTACCCGTTCGGCGGACTGACGCTGCACGGCGATAACCAGTTTTCCCTCGTTGGCAAAGTTTAGCGCTTCCAGCCCCAATATCTCGCAGACGCCGCGCACCGCCTGTTTGAGCGGCAGATCCCGCTCATTAAGCTCAATGCCATAACCGCAGGCGGCCGCAAATTCATGGGCCACGGCGTTAACCCCCCCTCGGGTGGCGTCACGCAGCGCTTTCACGCCAGGGATATCTCGCAGCGTCTGAATCAACGGGGTGAGCACGGCACAATCGCTGACCAGCTCGCCGTCAAGGCCCAGCTGCTCGCGCAGGTTCAGAATAGTGGCACCGTGGTCACCCAGGGTGCCACTGACCAGCAGCACATCGCCGGCTTCAAGGGTCCTGGCACCCCAATGAATGTCTGCCGGGATCGTGCCGAGGCCCGCGGTATTGATAAAGAGCTTATCGGCGGCACCCCGCTGCACCACTTTGGTATCGCCGGTGACAATGGCGATGTTGGCGTGACGGGCTGTCTCGGCCATGCTGGTGACGACGGCCTGCAGGGTGTCCATCGGCAGGCCCTCTTCGAGAATAAACCCGCAGGAGAGATAGCGCGGAATTGCCCCACTGACGGCGATGTCATTTGCGGTTCCGCAGACTGAGAGTTTGCCGATGTTGCCGCCGGGGAAAAACAGCGGATCGATGACGTAGCTGTCGGTCGAGAACGCCAGCCTGTCACCGCTGGCCGTGAGGGTGCTCAGGCTGATACGTGCCTGATCCTCTTGCTCACTCAACCACGGGTTAGCGAACGCCTCCATAAAGAGCTGATTGATCAGCTGCTGCATTGCCTGACCGCCGCTGCCATGCGCCAGTTGTACTTCTTTCATACTTCGCACTCCTGAGCACGGTATTGATACCAGGCAGCACAGGCTCCTTCAGAGGAGACCATGAGCGCACCAAAGGCGGTTTGTGGATTACAGGTGTTACCGAAAAGCGGGCACTGATGCGGCTTGCATTTGCCGGTGAGCACGTCGCCGCAGCGGGCACGCGGGTCGTCGCAGGTCTGCTGGGGGGCGGGCTGGAAATGGGCTTCGGCGTCAAAGCGCTGATAAGGGGCCGTTAAGCGCACGCCGGAATCGTCAATCATGCCCAGTCCACGCCATTCGCTGTCGCCCTGTACCTCAAAGACGTCAGCAATGGCCGCCTGTGCCAGCCGGTTGCCCTCGTCCGGCACCACGCGGCGATACTGGTTTTCAATCTGATGGCGGGCCGCAATTTTTTGCTCCACCAGCATGATGACGCCCTGAAGCAGATCCAGCGGCTCGAATCCCGCGACCACCAGCGGACGATGATGCTCCTCGGCGATAAAACCGTAAGCATCGGTGCCAATCACCATGCTGACGTGGCCCGGTGCCAGCAGGGCGTCAATGCCGTTGTCCGGCTGTTCCAGCAGGCTGCGCAGGGTCGGGATAAGCGTGATGTGCTGGCAGAAAAAATAGAAATTCGTGACGTCATGCAGCTTTGCCTGCTGCAAGGTAATGGCGGTGGCGGGCATGGTGGTTTCAAAGCCGAGGCCAAAAAAGACCACCTTACGCGCCGGGTTCTGCTGCGCCAGGGTGAGGGCATCCAGCGGCGAGTAAACGATACGAACATCGGCTCCCCGCGCTTTCGCCTGCAGCAGCGAGCCGTTTTTCCCCGGCACGCGCATGGCATCGCCGAAGGTGCAGAAAATCACCTCCGGGTGGCTGGCAATCTCCACGCAGGTATCGATGCGGCCCATCGGCAGGACGCAGACCGGGCAGCCTGGCCCATGGATAAACTCAATGTTTTCCGGCAGGAGCTGGTCGAGGCCGAATTTGAAAATGGCGTGGGTATGGCCGCCGCACACCTCCATCACCCGCAGCGGTTTTTTTGCGCTGTAGCTCAGAAGCTTTGCCCTTTCGCCCAGGCGTGCAATCAACTGCATGACCTGCTCAGGCGCGCGGTATTCATCAACAAAACGCATTATCGCTCCTCACCAAACAGCAGCGCGCCAACGTCAGGCTCGACGTCGTACATATTCTGCAGGGCGGCCAGTGTCTCTCTGGCTTCCTCTTCGTTAATCACGCTCATGGCAAAACCCACGTGCACCAGCACCCACTGACCAAGCCGCGACTGCCCGGAGTCGTCCTCACTGCCCACCAGCGTTAAATCGACATCACGCTGAATGCCGCAGACATCCACTTTGGCCTGATGACCGTCAATGGCACTGATCTGCCCCGGAACGCCTATGCACATCGTTGTGCCTCCAGCCAGTTCAGCCATGTGTCCATGCCTTCTCCGCTGGTGGCGGAAATCAGAATGATGTCGATGGCCGGGTTCACTTCCCGTGCATACGCGAGGCATTTTTCGACGTCGAATTTCAGGTAAGGCAACAGGTCAATTTTGTTGAGCAGCATCAGGGAGGCGGCAGCGAACATATGCGGGTATTTGAGCGGCTTATCTTCCCCTTCAGTCACTGACAGCACCGCGACTTTGTGGCGCTCGCCGAGATCAAAACTGGCCGGGCAGACCAGGTTACCGACGTTTTCGATAAACAGAATGCCGTTGTCAGCAAGCGGCAGGCGCGGTGCGGCGTCGGCAATCATTTGTGCATCGAGATGGCAGCCCTTACCGGTGTTGACCTGAATGGCGGGGGTGCCCGTCTCGCGAATACGGGCCGCATCGTTGACGGTTTGCTGATCGCCTTCAATCACGGCACAGGGCACCCGCGCGTTGAGACGCATCAGGGTTTCCGTCAGCAGCGTGGTTTTACCCGATCCAGGGCTTGAAACCAGATTCAGCGCCAACTGGTGTTTCGCGGCAAAACGCGCACGGTTGCGGGCGGCTATCTGGTTATTTTTCTCCAGGACGTTGATTTCGACTTCCAGCATCCGGCGCTGGCTCATGCCTGGCGCGTGGGTTCCGGCCTCGCCGTGCCCGTAATGCAGGTCACCCTGATCAAGGGTGGTCGGATTGAACGCCTCAGTCCGGATCCCGGTAATGCTGATGGCTGGGCGGCTTGCAGGGGCAAAGGGCGCACTGCGAAACGCGGAATGGGGATGATGCTCATCGCCCTCAATGTAGAGATTGCCGTCCTGACAACCACAGGTTGTACACATTGCTCACTCCTCAATTTCCAGCCGTTGGATCTGCATGCCGTCGTCAGCGACGATGTGCAGAGTGTCGCTGTTGCATTGTGGGCAGCGGCGCACGTGCTGGCTCAGTAATGTCACGTAGTGCTGGCATGTCTCACACCAGCACTCCGCCTGTTGTTCTTCGATGTGCAGTCTACAGCCCTCGGCGAGGGTGCCGCGGCAGACCAGATCAAAACAAAACGTTAATGCCGCAGGTTCTACACAGGAAAATGCGCCAACTTTGATCCAGACCTCAGTGACCCGCCGGGCGGCATGTTGCGCGGCCTGCTGTTCAATAATCTCCAGCGCACGCTGGCACAGCGTAATTTCATGCATACTGCCTCCTCATCTATCGGGCGCGTGTTGCAATAACGGTGCCAGGCTTCTTGACGTTAATACGGTACGGATCAAGGCGTTAACGCATTGTTTTCCGGCAAAATGGCCGCCGCTGAACGTCTGCGGCTCAATGCCGATGACGAAAATGACGGTGGTCATTCCCCCTGTCGTCAAAAATGACCAGGGGGAGGTGCTGCTGGCACAATGCCTCCTGAGGAGGCGAGGAGACAACGTGACGGACGTATTGCTTTGTGTAGGTAACAGCATGATGGGTGACGACGGCGCAGGCCCGTTGCTGGCAGAAATGTGCGCGGCCAATCCGCCGGGGCACTGGCACGTTATCGATGGCGGTAGCGCCCCGGAAAGAGAAGTGGCGGCGATTCGCACACTGCGCCCGGCCCGACTGCTGCTGGTAGATGCCACCGACATGGGGCTCAACCCCGGCGAGATTCGCATTGTCGATCCGGACGACATTGCCGAAATGTTCCTGATGACCACCCATAATATGCCGCTCAACTACCTGATCGAACAGTTGAAAGAGGACGTGGGCGAGGTGATATTCCTCGGTATCCAGCCCGATATTGTCGGGTTTTACTACCCGATGACGCCGCCGGTCAAAGAAGCCGTGGAAACCCTGTATGCCCGACTTGCCGACTGGCAGGGCCACGGTGGTTTCGAGCGGCTTTAACGGATGACCCGGCACGGCATTATTCATTCGCCAGCTCAATAATTAATTGCCCATGGGTGATGGATACCTTCACCCTGGTTCCCGTCGGGAAACCCGCCTGTTGTAACCAGTCGCCGGTTAAATTAAGCGAGGCGTGTCGACTGAAATGGGTGGCGAGTAATGTTTTAGGATCTTCATGCCGCTTTCTGACATAGCTGACTTTTAAATGCCGTAATGCTTTTACAATCGGTTGTTCTGATACAGCGCTTTCCATATTCATCACTCACTCCTTTCTCTGGTCACTTTTTTAACGCGTTAAAAATGGCGTGTTTAAAATAATCGTTAGGACTACTCAATAGGGCCTTAATACAAGGCATTACTCATCATTCTTGATGTGATAACTGTATATAATTACAGTTATAAATAAAGGCAGAAAAGTAAAAAATGGAAGGATGCTTCCACAATATTGATGCAACGCCTGTAACAGGAAATATTCGAATTAAAAGGTGTTTAAAAGGGACGAGAAATAAACGTGAAGGGCTGAAGAAAAAATGAAAAAGCGAATAAAAAAAGGATATAAAAATGCCCTCAACTTGCGCAAACAAAGAGAGGGCATATTAAGGGCTGATCAGTCTAAATCGGCACCGTTACTGGCGATCACTTTCTTATACCACCAGAAGGATTTTTTGCGCTTGCGCTCGAGCGTTCCGTTGCCCGCATCATCCCGGTCAACATAGATAAAGCCGTAGCGTTTGCTCATCTCACCGGTAGAGGCCGCCACCAAATCGATACAGCCCCAGCTGGTATACCCCATCACCGGAATGCCGTCTTCGATGGCATCGCCCATGGCGCGAATATGCTCACGCAAATAGCTGATGCGGTAATCGTCCTCGATTTCACCCTCGGCGTTAAATTCGTCTTTGGCCCCCAGACCGTTTTCGACTAAAAACAGTGGCTTTTGATAACGGTCGTACATCATGTTCATGGTGATGCGCAGGCCCAGCGGGTCGATGCCCCAGCCCCATTCGCTCACCTGCACATGCGGGTTACGCAGAGATTTCACGATGTTCGCCGCCGTGGTGTTCGACTGGTTCATCTCAGCAGAGGCGCAGCGTGAGGCGTAATAGCTGAAGGAGACAAAATCGACGGTATTTTTCAGGATCTCATCGTCGCCCGCTTCTTTCACAATGCTGACGCCTTTTTCGCGGAACACGCGTGCGGAGTAGGCAGGGTAAGTACCACGCGCCTGCACATCAATAAAGAACAGGTTCTCGCGGTCTTTTTCCAGCGCCGTCCACACGTCTTCCGGTTTACAGGAGTAGGGATAGAAATTACCGCCCGCCAGCATGCAGCCGACCTGGTTTTGCGGGTTCACTTCATGGGCAATTTTGGTCGCCAGCGCGCTGGCAATCAGCTCATGGTGTGCGGCCTGGTACTTCACCTGATCCTGATTTTCACCTTCTTCGAACACCAGCCCGGCACCGGAGAACGGGCTGTGCAGCATGATGTTGATTTCATTGAAGGTCAGCCAGTATTTCACCAGCCCGTCAAACGCTTCAAAACAGGTACGGGCGTAGCGGGTGAAGAACTCCACCATTTTGCGGTTACGCCAGGAGCCGTATTCCGTCACCAGATGCATCGGTACGTCAAAATGACACAGCGTGACCAGCGGCTCGATGTTGTACTTTTTGCATTCGGCGAACATGTCGCGGTAGAACGCGATGCCTTCTGCATTCGGCGTCAGCTCATCACCGTTTGGATAGAGGCGGCTCCAGGCAATGGAGGTACGAAACACGCCAAAACCCATCTCCGCCATCAGGGCGATATCTTCTTTATAGCGATGATAAAAATCGATCGCCTGGTGGCTCGGGTAGTACTCGTCTTCACGCAGGGTGAAGCGCTTTTCCTGACCGAGTTTGACCGGCAGGCGGTTGACCCCGTGAGGGATCATATCGACGGTGGTTAACCCTTTACCGCCTTCCAGATATGCCCCTTCGGACTGGTTGGCGGCAATGGCACCGCCCCATAAAAATCCTTTCGGAAAGACTGACATGCGTTACCTCGCTCGTATTCAGGCTCGTGCTTCTTGAACTGGGGCAGACGTTTTCGCCTGCGGTTTCTGCGCTTCTTCTTCAACCGGGATATCGTCAAACCCGAGAAGCAGCGTCAGAACAAAGGAGAGCACCACCGCCAGGGCCATGACGCCGAACACCCAGACGATGGTCATTGGGTTTGCCGGGTCGAAGAACTGGACGCTGGTAAAGAGTCCCGGTGCGGCCATGGAGTGGCTGGCAAGCCCCGCGATCCCCGCTATTGCACCGCAGATAAAGCCGCTTATCAGGCTCGCAATCAGCGGGCGTTTCAGCCGCACCGCCACCCCGTAGAGGGCCGGTTCAGAGATGCCAGCAAGGATAGCAGAAGCCGCGGCGGCAAGTGCCGTCTGGCGCAGTTCCGGGTTTTTGGTTTTCCAGGCAACCGCCAGAGATGAGCCACCGAGCGACAGGTTGGCACCGATTTCAGACGGCATCACCATCCCTTCTTTGCCAGTTTCAGCAATGGTCTGGATGATGGTTGGGGTAAAGACGCGGTGCATCCCGGTCATCACCAGCAGCGGCCACAGCGCCCCCATAATGGCAACGGACAACCAGCCCAGATAGCCGTGAATGGTGTAGACCAGCGAGGAAATGCCGCTACCAATCCAGATGCCCAGTGGCCCAATCAGCACGATAGCCAGCGGTGCGGCAATCAGCACAATCAGCATCGGTTTAAGGAAGTTTTTGGTCACCGCCGGGGTGATTTTATCGACCCAGCGTTCGATGTACGACAGGCACCAGGTCATCACCAGCGCCGGAATCACGGTGTAGGTGTATTTCACCGCCGTCACCGGCACCAGCGCAAATTCCACGTGCTCGCCCTGAGCGGCTTTGGCCATCAGGTCGATAAAGCTCGGGTGCACCAGCACGCCCGCAATGGCTATCGCCAGAGACATGTTGGTTTTGAATTTCACCGCCGCAGAGGCCGCCACCATCAGTGGCAGGAAGAAGAAGGCGCCATCGCCAATCACCGTCAGGATGGTCAGGGTTGACGAGCCTTTTGGCAGCGCGCCGGACATCTCCAGCACCATCGCCAGCAGTTTCACCATTGAACCGCCGATGATCGCCGGGATCAGCGGCGACATGGTGCCGATCAGCGCGTCCAGAATCCCCGCGCCAATACGCTTGAGGGTGAGCTTTTGCTTACCTTCCGGCTGGGCGGGCTGCATGTCGTTTGGCAGCAGGGCGACCACTTCGCGAAACGCATGGGATACCGCGTTGCCGATGATCACCTGGCACTGGTTTTCGTTGCGAACCACGCCCATTACGCCGCTGATGCCCTTCAGTTCGGGACTGTCGATTTTGGTTTCATCCTTCACCACGAAGCGCAGGCGCGTCATGCAGTGAGTGACGGCAGCAACGTTATCCGCACCGCCCAGCGCACTGACGACCGCATTGGCCAGCGCCGCATAATTCTTCGACATCGGGTTATATCCTGTTTTATCAATGAGGTATGACTTCAGAAAGCATTTGTGTAACCGCTTCTGAAACACGCAATAGGAAACCGGTTCCACAAAATCATGATGAGTTTGATATGAGTAAACAAGATCGCTTTTTGATCTTATTTTAATTTTGTGATGGTGATCGCTCATTATTTTTGATTGCTGCTTTTCGCGTTACGACATTCGAATCAGGGTGAAGTACACTGGATGGCATCGAAATCAAACGGATAAGCAACATGACCACAATGCTTGAGGTGGCGAAGCGGGCTGGGGTATCAAAAGCAACGGTCTCGCGCGTGCTGTCGGGCAATGGCTACGTCAGCCAGGAGACCAAAGACCGGGTGTTTTTGGCTATTGAAGAGAGTGGCTATCGCCCGAACCTGCTGGCGCGCAACCTGGCGACCAAAAAGACGCAAACCCTTGGGCTGGTGGTCACCAACACGCTGTATCACGGCGTCTATTTCAGCGAATTACTGTTTCATGCCGCCCGCATGACGGAAGACCAGGGGCGGCAATTGATTCTGGCCGATGGTAAACACAGCGCCGAAGAAGAGCGCGACGCGATTCAATATTTACTCGATTTAAAGTGTGATGCTGTCATTATTTATCCGCGCTTTTTAAGCGTCGATGAAATGGATGCGATCGTGAAAAATCATTCTCAGCCGATAATGGTGCTTAATCGTCGACTGCATAATAACAGCAGTCATTGTGTCTGGTGCGATCAAAAGGCATCGAGCTTTAACGCGGTGACAACATTAATTGAAATGGGCCACCGGGATATCGCTTTTATTACCGGTTCGCTGGATTCCCCCACCGGCATTGAACGTTTGTCTGGCTATAAAGATGCACTAACGAACAAAGGCTTTTCTATTCGCAATGAGTTGATAATAGAAGGTAAATGGTCGCCGCAAAGCGGGGCGGCAGGCGTGGAAACCCTGCTGGCGCGCGGTGAACATTTTACGGCATTGGTCGCCAGTAATGATGATATGGCGATTGGCGCAATTAAAAAACTGCATGACAACGGCATTTCAGTACCGGAAAAAGTTTCAGTGATTGGATTCGATGATATAGCCATTGCGCCTTACGTGGTGCCTGCGTTATCGAGCGTTAAAATACCGGTAACGGAAATGATTCAGGAGACTATTGAGCGTCTGGTATTTATGCTTGATGGCGGCGACTTTAAATTTCGCCCGCCATTTTTGGGCGAATTAATGTTGCGTGATTCACTTATTTCTTATCCCCGTTAATTATTCTCGTCAGCTGTCATCGTCACTTCTGTCGATGACAGCGATTTGCCGTCCTCCTTCCAAAAAATACCGTTAAATTACAATCCACTACATCCTGGCATGGAATATGTATAACCTGGCGTGATGAAACTCATTGCTGGAGAAGACGATGAACCGTTTTATTATGGCGGATGCCAGTAAATGTATTGGTTGCCGTACCTGCGAAGTGGCCTGCGTGGTCTCGCACCAGGCGGAGCAGAACTGCGCAGCCCTTACCCCTCACACCTTTCAACCCCGTATTCATGTTATTCGGGGCGTCAATGTCTCGACGGCCACGATGTGCCGTCAGTGCGAAGATGCCCCCTGCGCTAACGTCTGCCCGAACGGGGCTATCAGCCGCGATAAAGGCTTTGTGCATGTGATGCAGGAACGCTGCATCGGCTGCAAAACCTGCGTGGTGGCCTGCCCGTATGGTGCCATGGAAGTGGTCACTCGCCCGGTGGTGCGCGAAAACGGCATCGGCCTGCATTTATCCGGGCAAAAGGCCGAAGCCAACAAATGTGACTTATGTTATCAACGCGAGGCAGGGCCAGCCTGTATGGAGGTCTGCCCGACCAAGGCGTTGCTCTGCGTTGACCGAAATGTACTGGAACACATGACAGCCGATAAACGCCGTCGTACCGCCCTTGAAGGCGCGGTATCCATAGTGTTTTAAGAATAAAACTTTCACTTTTAACAGGTCTGTTACTGATGAAAAAAATTACGAGCGTATGTCCCTATTGCGGCGCGGGCTGCAAACTGAAACTGGTGGTGGATAACGGCAAGATTATTCGTGCTGAAGCCGCCGATGGAAAAACCAACCAGAATGAACTGTGCCTGAAAGGCTATTACGGTTGGGATTTTCTGAACGACACTAAACTGCTGACTCCGCGTCTGACCCAGCCGATGATCCGCTATGAACGCGGCGGCAAACTGACCCCGGTCAGCTGGGATAAAGCCATTCGTTATACCGCCAAACGCCTCGGCGACATCAAAGCCAAATACGGCCCCCGTTCTATCATGACCACCGGGTCATCACGCGGCACCGGGAATGAAACCAACTTTGTGATGCAAAAATTCGCCCGTGGCGTGCTGCATACCAATAACGTGGACTGTTGCGCCCGCGTCTGCCATGGCCCGTCGGTTGCCGGATTACAGCAAACGCTCGGTAACGGGGCGATGAGTAACTCCATCGGCGACATCGAAAATTCCAGCTGCCTGCTCGTCTTTGGCTACAACTGCGCTGATTCGCACCCGATTGTGGCAAGACGGGTGATTAAAGCGAAACAGAACGGGGCGAAGATCATCGTCTGCGACCCGCGCCGTATTGAAACCGCCCGCATTGCCGACCAGCATCTCCAGCTTAAAAACGGCTGCAACATGGCGCTTATCAACGCCTTCGGGCACGTGCTGCTGGAAGAGAAACTCTACGATCAAAAATACGTTTCCAGCTTTACCACTGGCCTCGATGCCTATCGTGAGATTGTGAAAGACTACGCGCCGGAAGATGTCGAACACCTGACGGGAGTACCTGCGAAGCAGGTGCGCGAAGCGATGCGCACCTTTGCCGCCGCCCCGACCGCCACCATTATGTGGGGCATGGGTGTGACCCAGTTCGGCCAGGCGGTGGATGTGGTGAAGGGGCTTTCCAGTCTTGCGTTGCTGACCGGTAACCTGGGCCGCGAAAACGTCGGCGTCGGCCCGGTGCGTGGGCAAAACAACGTGCAGGGTGCCTGCGATATGGGCGTTATCCCCAACCAGTTCCCTGGCTACCAGGACGTGGTCGACCCGGCGGTACGGGAAAAATTCGCCAACGCCTGGGGCATTGATCCTGCGGTAATGGACGACAAAGTGGGCGTGCGTATTACTGAGGTGCCGCACCTGGCGCTGGAAGGGAAAGTGAAAGCCTATTACATCATGGGTGAAGATCCATTGCAGACCGAAGCGGACTTAAGCCTGGTGCGCAAAGGCTTTGAGGCGCTGGATTTTGTGGTCGTGCAGGACATCTTCATGACCAAAACCGCTGAGCAGGCGGACGTGCTGCTGCCAGCCACCTCCTGGGGTGAGCACGGTGGCGTCTTTACCTGCGCAGATCGCGGCTTCCAGCGTTTCGAAAAAGCCATCGAACCGATGTATGACGTCAAGCGTGACTGGGAAATCATCAGCCTGATTGCCACCGAAATGGGCTACCCGATGCACTACGACAACAACCAGCAAATCTGGGATGAGCTGCGTGAACTGTGCCCGCTGTTCTACGGTGTGACCTACGAAAAAATGGGCGATATGGGACACGTACAGTGGCCGTGCCCGACGCTGGATCACCCTGGTACGCGCTACCTCTACAAAGATAACAAGTTCGATACCCCCGACGGTAAAGGACTGCTCTTTGCTGCCCCCTGGCGCGCGCCTGCTGAAGTGCCGGACGCGGAATTTCCGCTGGTGCTCAGCACTGTGCGTGAAGTCGGGCACTACTCCTGTCGCTCGATGACCGGTAACTGCGCGGCGCTGCAAACCCTGGCCGATGAACCGGGCTTTATGCAGATCAATCCGCGTGACGCTGCCGCACTCGGTATTCAGGACCGGCAACTGGTGTGGGTGGAATCCCGTCGCGGCAAAGTGATAAGCCGTGCGGACGTCAATGAGCGCACTAACGTTGGCTGTGTGTACATGACGTACCAGTGGTGGATTGGTGCCTGTAACGAACTGACCCAGGATAACCTTGACCCCATTTCGAAAACCCCGGAAACCAAGTATTGCGCGGTGCGGGTGAGTGCGATCAACGATCAGCCCTGGGCGGAAGAGTACACTGCAACCACCTATCAGCAGATGAAGACGCGCTTGCTTAACGCAGTGCTGCAATAAGGTTATGGCATCAAAAAACGGTGTGTGTATTCGCGTTTATGGAAAAGTGCAGGGGGTGGGCTTCCGCCCCTTTGTCTGGCAACTGGCAAAGCAGCTCAATCTTAACGGCGACGTCTGTAATGACGCGCAGGGGGTTGAGGTGCGGCTGCTGGGGGATGAACACCGTTTTCTGACTTTACTGTATGAACAGTGCCCGCCGCTGGCGCGCATCGACAGCACGCGGGTCACCTCGTTTCAGTGGGATACGCTTCCCGATGATTTCACCATCCGCCATAGTGCGGGTGGCAGTATGAATACGCAGATTGTGCCGGATGCCGCGACCTGCCCGGCCTGTCTGGCGGAGATGAATAACCCGGCTGAACGCCGCTACCGCTATCCGTTTATCAACTGCACCCACTGCGGCCCGCGCTTTACCATTATTCGCGCGATGCCTTATGACCGCCCCCTTACGGCGATGGCGGTTTTTCCTCTTTGCCCGGCCTGTGAAGCCGAGTACCGCAACCCGGCGGATCGGCGTTTTCATGCTCAGCCCGTCGCCTGCCCGGACTGCGGCCCGCAGCTTGAGTGGCAGGATAATGCGCAAATCCTCACACATGAAGCCGCATTACAGGCGGCAATTCAGTTGCTCAAAGAGGGCGGGATTGTCGCCATCAAAGGGCTGGGCGGGTTTCATCTGGCCTGCGATGCCCGCAATTCACAGGCAGTGGCACGCCTGCGTGAACGCAAACACCGCCCGGCAAAACCGCTGGCGGTGATGCTGCCGTCAGCGATGTCGCTGAGTGATGATGCAAAACGCCTGCTGACCACGCCCGCCGCGCCCATTGTGCTGGTGGCAAAAAGCCAGGTGCCGGAACTGAGTCAGCTTATTGCGCCAGGGCTGGACGAAGTGGGCGTGATGCTGCCCGCGAATCCGTTACAACATCTGTTGGCGCAGGGGATGCAGCGCCCGCTGGTGATGACCTCCGGCAATCTCAGCGGTAAGCCACCTGCATTAACCAACGCGCAGGCGCTGAGTGACCTTGCGGGTATTGCCGACGGCTTTTTGCTGCATAACCGCGATATCGTGCAGCGGATGGACGATTCCGTGGTGCGGGAAAACGGCGAGATGCTGCGTCGCTCGCGTGGTTACGTGCCGGATGCTTTCCCGCTGCCACCGGGCTTTCAGGCGCTGCCGCCGCTGTTAAGCCTGGGGGCCGACATGAAAAATACCTTCTGCCTGGTGCGGGGTGAGCAGGCGGTGCTGAGTCAGCATCTTGGGGATTTAAGCGACGATGGCATTCAGGCCCAGTGGCACGAGGCGCTGCGCCTGATGCAGGCTATTTATGATTTCACCCCGCGCAAGGTGATTATCGACGCCCATTCTGGCTATGTTTCCAGCCAGTGGGCGCAGGGAATGGGGCTGCCGGTGCAGACCGTGCTCCATCACCACGCTCACATTGCCGCCTGTCTTGCGGAACACGGCTGGCCGCGTGACGGTGGCGACGTGATTGCCCTCGCGCTCGACGGCATCGGCATGGGGGAAAATGGCGCGTTGTGGGGCGGCGAGTGTCTGCGGGTGAACTACCGGGAGGTGGAGCATTTGGGCGGGCTGCCTGCGGTGGCGCTACCGGGTGGCGATCTCGCGGCAAAACAGCCCTGGCGCAACATGCTGGCGCAGATGCTGGCGTTTGTGCCGGACTGGCAATGTTACCCGGAAACAGAGGCTATTCAGGGGCAAAACTGGCCGCTGCTGGCACGGGCAATTGAACGCAGCCTGAACGCGCCGCTTGCTTCTTCCACCGGGCGACTGTTTGATGCGCTGGCCTGTGCACTGGGATGTGCGCCGGAACAGTTGAGCTATGAAGGAGAGGCGGCGTGTCAGCTCGAAGCGCTGGCTCAGCGCGGTGCCGGTGTGGCTCATCCTGTGACACTGCCGCTCATCGGCAATCTGCTGGATCTCGCCACCTTCTGGTCGCAGTGGCTGGCCTGGCAGGCTGAACCGCAGGCGCGGGCCTGGGCGTTTCATGATGCCCTGGCACACGGATTTGCCTTGCTCGCTCGCCGTGAGGCGCAGGCGAGAAACATCACTACCCTGGCGTTCGGCGGCGGCGTGCTGCATAACCGGCTGCTGAAAGCCAGGCTCGCCTTTTACCTGGCGGATTTCACGCTGTTGTTCCCGGTGCAGTTTCCCGCGGGCGATGGGGCCATCGCCCTGGGACAGGGGGTTATTGCTGCGGCGCGGGAGCCGACAGCGCTTTAAGCAACGCGAAGGCGGTTTTCATGTGATCTTCGCTGACCACAAACGCCCGCAGGATCTGCTGCTCATCAAGCCCTTTCGCCACCATGCCCTGGGCGTCGGTGGTGATGTGCCAGTTGAGATCCCGGCGTGCGCTTTCACCGGCCAGGTGCAGCGGCAGGGCGGGGGTTTTTACCTTCACCAGCATGGCGGGCAGGTTGAGCAGGGAACTCACGCCGAGCAGCTGTTTTGCAAGGAACATCGCACAGAGCTGGATAGGCTGGAGGAACGGCATCAGCTGGCCGTTAATTTCGGCACAATCCCCCAACGCGTAAATCCCTGGCTGGCTGGTTTGCAGCGTGCTGTCGACCACCACGCCCCGATTAATCTTGACCCCGGCTTCACGTGCCAGCGCGGTTTCCGGCACCAGACCCGTGGCGGCAACCACGGCATCGACGTTTAGCATAAGGCCATCTTCAACGCTTGCGGCAATGCCCGAGGCATTTTTACTCAGCCCTTCAAGACGGGTGTTGAGCAGCACGCGAACGCCCATTGCAGAAAGACAATGCTGCAAGCGGCTGCTCACTTCCGGCGGCATCAGCGACGACAGAATACTCGCGGCATTGTCCACCAGGGTAACGCTCTTGCCCGAACGGCGAAAATCCATCGCCAGTTCAGTGCCTATTAATCCGCCGCCGACAATCAGCACCCGGTTTGCATCCCGAAGCTCGGTTTCACAGGCCTGGTACTCCTGCTGGCTATTAAGCGTGAACATCAGTTCACTGCCCGCCACTGGTGGCACAAACGCCCGTGCTCCGGTGGCCAGGACCAGCTTGTCGTACTGCCAGTGGTTGTCGGCGCTTATCACCACTTTCGCCTGCGCATCTATTGCGGTGATGCGCGTGTGCGGGAAAAGTCGCAGGTTGAACTGCTCGGCAAACTCCCCCGCCGACTGGCGGGTGAGCTGGCTTGCCAACTGCCCAAGGCTCAACACATGGCTGAGATCCGGCTTGTTGTATTCGTCCATGCTGTCGCTGGCGATCAGGGTCAGCGGGACAGTGGCATCCTGTTTGCGGATGTTTTTCACCAGCTGTCGGGCGGCGAAGCCCGAGCCGATAATCACAATGCCTGGGTTCATACGGCCTCCGTTGCCAGCGCGTCAAAGACGTCTTTACCGAGAGAACATTCCGGGCAGAGGAAGTTGTCCGGGACGTCACACCACGGCGTGCCCGGTGCCACGTCCTGCATCGGTACGCCGGTGGCCGGGTCATAAATCCACTGGCAGACGCTGCATTGCATGCAGGGGCCGAGGTCAGCGGCGGCTTTGGCGGCACAGGCGCAGGCGGATTCTTCCACCGGTGCGGCTTTAACGGGTGCTGGCAGCGGTGCGAGCGCCCACTGACGGGCAATTTCGCGGCCATGCTCACGGCACACTTCCAGCGCGTCAAAATCCGGGCGCCATTTCGCTTTCAGGCTCAGGGACATCTCAAAACCGGCATCCTGCAAGCGGGTGGAGAGTCGGTCTACCGCACCACCACTCCAGCCGTGAGAACCAAACGCACTGGCACGTTTATTGCGAAAACGCAGGCCGGTTATCTCTTCCACCAGTCCGGCAATTTTCGGCATCATCACGTTGTTCATGGTGGAGGTGCCAACCAGCACGCCTTTTGAGCGGAAGACGTTGGTCAGAATGTCGTTTTTATCGCTGCGGGCCACGTTGAAGATTTTCACCGCCACGTTCGGGTCCACTTCGTTGATGCCCTGGGCGATGGCGTCCGCCATCATGCGGGTGTTGTTGGACATGGTGTCATAGAAAATCGTGATGCGGTCCTCCTGGTAATCCGCCGCCCATTTCAGATACAGCTCAACAATCTGGGTCGGGTTGTCGCGCCACACTACGCCGTGGGAGGTGGCAATCATGTCCACCGGCAGGTTGAAGCCAAGGATTTCGGTGGTTTTTGGCGTCACCAGGCGGCTGAACGGCGTGAGGATATTGGCGTAGTAGCGCTGGCACTGCTCAAACAGCTCGGTCTGATCCACTTCGTCGTTGAACAGGCGTTCGTCACAGTAGTGCTGGCCGAAGGCGTCGTTGCTGAACAGCACCGCGTCGCCGGTCATGTAGGTCATCATGCTGTCAGGCCAGTGCAGCATTGGGGTTTCCACGAAGATGAGTTGTTTGCCGTTACCGATGTCCAGCGCGTCACCGGTTTTCACGGTGTGGAAGTTCCACTCCGGATGGTGGTGATGGCCGTTAATGGAGTCGATGGCGTTGGTGGTGCAGTAAATCGGGGTGTTCGGGATGTAAGACATCAGCTCGGTTAAGGCACCCGCGTGGTCTTCTTCCGCATGGTTAATAATGATGTAGTCGATGGCGTTCAGATCGATCTCAGCACGCAGGTTCTGCACGAACTCGCGGCTGAATTTGTGATCGACGGTGTCGATGAGGACGTTCTTCCCTTCACGAATGAGATAGCTGTTGTAGCTGCTGCCGCGCAGCGTTTTGTACTCGGTGCCATGAAAGTCGCGCACTTCCCAGTCACGTTGACCCACCCAGTGAATGTTATTTTTTACATGAATCGTCATTTTGATTACCTGTTCGCAGTGAAATAAGTTGCGTTAGCTATATCAAGATGTGTGCCAGTTTTTATATTGTTGATATATATGCTTATTTTATTTCATTACTCTATATGGGTAGTCATAATGACTATGCATTTAATGGTCAATATGACAGTATGCATTGTCAAATTGACCGTGAGGCGAAGATGAGTTTTTCAGTCGATGTGCTGGCGGGGATCGCCATTGAATTGCAGAGCGGGATCGGTCATGCGGACCGTTTTCAGCGCTTAATCACCACCCTGCGCCAGGTGCTGGCGTGCGATGCGTCGGCCCTGCTGCGTTATGCGTCCGGGCAGTTTATTCCGCTGGCAATCGACGGGCTGGCGCAGGACGTGCTGGGCCGCCGTTTTACCCTTGAAGGCCACCCCAGGCTTGAGGCCATTGCCCGCGCCGGGGACGTGGTGCGTTTCCCGGCAGACAGCTCGTTGCCCGATCCCTATGACGGTTTGATTCCGGGGCAGGAGAGCCTGAAGGTGCACGCCTGCGTGGGGCTGCCGCTGTTCGCCGGGCAGACGCTCATTGGTGCGCTGACGCTCGACGGTATGGAGCCGAGCCAGTTCGACAATTTTAGCGATGAAGAACTCAGGCTCATTGCCGCCCTGGCGGCGGGGGCGCTTAATAACGCGCTGCTGATTGAGCAGCTTGAAAGTCAGAACATGGCACCGGGCCTTCCGGCAGCGTTTGAGCAGGTTGCCCATACGGAGATGATTGGGCTTTCTGACGGCATGATGCAGCTCAAAAAAGAGATTGAGATTGTCGCTGCGTCCGATTTGAACGTGCTGATCAGCGGCGAAACCGGCACCGGCAAAGAGCTGGTGGCAAAAGCCATTCATGAGAACTCGCCGCGTGCCGCCGATGCGCTGGTCTATCTCAACTGCGCGGCATTGCCGGAAAGTGTGGCGGAGAGTGAACTCTTCGGGCACGTGAAAGGGGCGTTTACCGGGGCCATCAGCCACCGCAGCGGCAAATTTGAGATGGCCGATAAGGGCACGCTGTTTCTCGACGAGATTGGCGAGCTGTCGCTCTCGCTACAGGCCAAGCTGCTGCGCGTGCTGCAATACGGCGATATTCAACGCGTGGGCGATGACCGCAGTCTGCGGGTGGACGTGCGGGTGCTGGCAGCAACCAACCGCGACCTGCGCGAAGAGGTGCTGGCCGGGCGTTTTCGTGCCGACCTTTTCCACCGCCTGAGCGTGTTTCCGCTGTTCGTACCGCCGCTGCGCGAGCGGGGTGAGGATGTGGTGCTGCTGGCGGGCTATTTCTGCGAGCAGGTTCGGCAGCGTTTAGGGTTGGGGCGCGTGGTGCTTAGCCCACGGGCGCGGGCACACCTGCTCGATTACCGCTGGCCGGGCAACGTGCGAGAGCTGGAACATGCGATTCATCGTGCGATTGTACTGGCGCGTGGGACGCGCAGCAGCGATGAGGTGGTGCTGGAAACTCACCATTTTGCCTTCAGCGACGAGCCGCAGCCGGAAGGGGGGAGCACAGTGGTGAGTATGCTGGCGAAGACGCCCAATCTGCGTGACGCCACGGACGCTTTTCAGCGTGACCTCATCAGCCAGGTGCTGGAGCAAAATCAGCGTAACTGGGCGGCGAGTGCGCGGGCGCTGGAGATGGACGTCGCCAACCTGCACCGGCTGGCGAAACGTCTGGGGCTGAAGGGTTAGATAATTCCGGCCTGGTAGAAGGCCTGCAGGTTGATGGCGCCCACCAGTTTGCCGCTGTCGTCCACCACCGGGGCGGCCGAAATTTTGCGTTTCATCAGCGTCTCTTTAGCGTCGATTGCGCGGCTTTCGGCGTTCAGGGTAATGCCGCCTTTGGTCATTGCATTACTGACCGGCGCGGCCAGATTGCCACCCGACACCAGCCAGCGACGCAGGTCACCGTCGGAGAAAATGCCGTTAATCTGGTCCGCGTCGTCGCAGATGGCGACCATGCCCATCCCGGTACGGCTCAGCTCTAACATCGCGTCCATCACGGTCGCCTCAATGCGCACGTGCGGCACATCGTCTTTGCGCATCAGGTGATGCACCCGGTTCAGCAGGCGAGCACCGAGCGCGCCCGCCGGATGCGAGCGGGCAAAATCTTCTTCGTTAAAGCCGCGAGCCTGCATGACAGCCATCGCCAGCGCATCGCCCAGCATCAGGGTGTTGACGGTGCTGGAGGTCGGGGCGAGGTGCATCGGACAGGCTTCACGCTCAACGGAAATGTCGAGCACCGCTTTGGCCGCCAGCGCCAGCGGTGAGAGCGGTTTGCCGGTCATGGCAAGCAGCACCACGCCACGCTCTTCCAGGCGAGGCACAATTAATTCCAGCTCTCTGGCAGACCCGGAATAAGAGATAAACAGCAGCACGTCACGGCTTTCAATCATGCCGAGGTCGCCATGCAGCGCTTCGGCGGCATGAACAAAGAATGAAGGGGTGCCGGTGCTGGCAAGGGTGGCGGCAATTTTCTTGCCGATATGCCCGGATTTACCAATCCCGGACACAATCACTTTACCCTGGCAGGCAATAAGGGCATTGGCGGCGGTCAAAAAGTCTTCGCCAAGACGATCCGGTAAACGGCTGGCTTCCTGAAGTTCCAGCAGCAGCGTTTGGCGGGCGGTATTCAGTAACATCTCACTCATTTTCTTCTCCGGCAACGATCACCTCAATGCCTTTGGCTTCCAGTGCGGCACGAAAATCAGCCGGTATCCCGGCATCGGTGATCAGTTTATTGACGCTCTCCAGACTGCACACAATGTTCGGGCTTTTACGACCAAATTTTGATGAGTCTGCCATCAGAATCACTTCACGGGCGGCATTGCACATCGCTTTGCTGACGCTGAACACCTCGTTAAAGGTGGTGACTCCTGCATTTAAATCAATGCCATCGGTGCCCATAAACAGTTTGTCGAAACTGAACTGTTCGAAGGCATTTTCCGCCAGCTGGCCGTGAAAAGAGGCCGATTTTTTACGAAAGGTACCGCCCGGCATCAGGATGGTCTGCTCGTTATCCAGCTCAGAGAGGGCGTTAACGATGTGCAGGCTGTTGGTCATCACGGTGATGTTGTTGAAATGACTGAGCAGAGGGACCATTTGCAGCACGGTGCTGCCGGCATCGAGGATCAGGGAGTCGCCGTCCTGAATAAAACTGACCGCCGTACGGGCGATGTCGCCCTTTTGCCGGGTGTTGATCAGCGTCTTGTGGTCGATAGGCGGATCGGTTTCATCTTTGCTCAGTACCACACCGCCATAGGTGCGGATGACTGCGCCTGCATGCTCAAGCACCACCAGATCTTTGCGGATGGTTGTGCCAGTGGTATCAAAAAACGCGGCCAGCTCTTCAACGGAGCATTTTCCCTGCTTTTGCAGATGCTCAAGAATGGCCGCCTGCCGCTGACGTGGTTTCATAAGCGCTGTTATCCTGCGTTAAATTTCAAAATGATAATTTCGCAAGCTAATAGCGTTCACAACGAAATTATCCACGTTTCATTTTAAGCGCTAATAATAGAGCATCCTGACAGCTGCGATCATGGGGAAAGATCACGTCAGGCTGTAATTCTTCACGTTTTACGCCGCGAATTGTATCAATTTTGACCGGTCGGGCGAAAACGGTCAGGCCGCGCATCAGCAGGGAGTCGCTAACGCGATCCTGTTCATCAAAAGCAACGGCAAGGACGACGCGGGGCTTAAAGCGACCGCCTGAACGACCGACGCCGACCCGGCCCTGCTGGCAGAGCTTATCGAAGGCGCGATTAAACTGGCGAATCTGCCAGCCGCCCATCGCCATCTGGCTGAGCCAGGCAATGGCGGCGAGGGTAATCAGTGCGGAAACCATGGTGAACTCCTTTTTGGCTGGGTGCATTATTTGCCCCTCACCCTAACCCTCTCCCCAAAGGGGCGAGGGGACTGTCCGGTGGCCGGATTTTACCTCATCTCCCGGTGGAAGAGGGGACGGTTTGCTCCCTCTCCCTGTGGGAGAGGGCCGGGGTGAGGGCATCAGGCCGTTTGGGTCAGAACATCACCTGCCCGCCGGTGACATTAATCGACTGGCCGGTGCAATAGGCGGCTTTTGGGCTTGCGTAAAACAGCAGCACGTTCAGCACATCCTGATAATCACAGCCACGTTTGAGCGGTACTTTGTCGATGTAATGCTGCTCGACCTCGTCTGCGGCAATGCCCAGCTTGCTGGCGTACTGCGGAATGAGCGACTGGAACATTGGCGATTTCAGCAGGTTGCCGAGCATCAACGAATGCACGGTGATGCCGTACTCCGCCAGATCCAGGGCCAGCGACTGCGTCAGCCCCACGCCGCCGAACTTGGCCGCGCTGTAGCCCGAATTGTGCTTGCTGCCGACTTTGCCGGACTTGGAGTTGATCTGGATAATGCGCCCCTGAATGCCATCGCGGATCATCAGGCGTGAGAACTCACGGGCACACAGGAAATACCCCACCAGATTCACCTGCAATGAACGGTCAAAATCCCCGAGCTGCACGTCGCTGATAAAACCCGCTTTGGCGATACCCGCGCTGTAGACCAGTAAATCCACCCGGCCAAAAATCTCATCCACCCCACGTGAAAGTGCCAGCACGCTTTGCTCGCTGGTGGCGTCAGCGCCAAAGCCGTAGGCCATCCCTTCGCCAAACTCGTTGTTGATCTCCTGTGCGGTGGTGGCGGCTTTATCACTCTGGATATCCACAACCGCCACGCGATAACCTTCTGCGGCCAGCCCACGGCTGAGGAACGCCCCGAGGGTTTGCCCTCCGCCAATGACAACGGCAACCTGTTTCATACTTTTCTCCTTACTGCTTAAGCGACAAATTTCAGTGTGCAACCGGGGTTGATGCCATCCGGCACCTCGCCTGCAACGTGTACCGTGCCGGGATATTCCGCCTGGGTCTGTCCATCGAACCGCAGTGTGATATGCCCCAGTTCGCGTAAGTTCAGCTCTGCGACATCGCCCACGGCGGTTACCGGATAGCGTTGACCGTCCAGCTCAAACTGCGCGCCGGGCTGCAAGGCGCCGGATAGCTCGCCGTGGCAGTGAATAAAGCAGAACTCGGCCACGTCGGCGGGAGCCCCTTCCCGGAAGGTGATCAGCATCTGGTCACTGAGGGCATCGCGGGCGCACGCGCCAATCTGGGTAATGGTGGTTTGGTAAATCACGCTCATGAACAACCTCTTATTGATAAATAAAGCCGGAGACAAACCAGGCAATCAGCACCGTTGGCGCACCGGTTAAAAAGCGGCTGACCAGTACAGACGGGACGCCCACGCGCACTGTGTCCTGGCGAGCTTCTGCCAGCGAAAGACCGACGGGAATAAAGTCACAGGCGGCCTGGGCGTTAATGGCGAACAGGGCGGGCAGGGCGAGGTGCGGCGGGATGTTACCCTGGCCGATTTGTACGCCAATCAGCACGCCGATAACCTGCGCGATGACCGCACCCGGGCCGAGGAAAGGCGACAGCAGCGGGAAGGAGCAGATCAGCGCCAGAGTGACCAGGCCCAGTGGGTGGCTGGCGAGTGGGGCCAGACCGTGGGCTATCCAGTCGCCTAACCCGGAGGCCATGATTATCCCAATCAGCGCTGCGACGAAGGCCATAAACGGCAGAATGGTTTTCAGGACGGTGTCGATGGTGTCGCGCCCGGCCTGGAACAGCACCGCCACGGCGGAACCCATACCCATGCCGACTTTTGCCAGCAGGCCGTCACTCTGTTCGGTGATCTTTTTACTGGTGTCGTACTCGCGCGCCGGCGTGTTGCTTTTCACCGTTTGGTGGGGGCGTGCGCCGTCCTGCCAGAAAATATTGTCTTCTTTCACGCCCGAGACGTAGATGTCTTCCAGGATATACTGCGCCAGCGGCCCGGATTTGCCCGTCGCGTGAATATTGACGGTGGGAATGCGGCGTTTGGGGTAGATGCCGCAGCGCAGGGTTCCGCCGCAGTCGATGATTGCCACGCCGATTTCCGCTTCAGCGGGCTCACCCTCTTTAAAGCCGTCAACCGCTTCCCAGCCGGTCATTTGTGCGAGTTTATCGACGATCGCCGGGCGGGTGCCTGCGGTGATGTAGACAATTTTCTTGTTATCACTTGGGTCAAGTTCCAGCGGGCCGCCCCAGCCGCCTGCTCCCTTTTCAATCACAATGCGGCTCATGATGTTGCTCCGGCGAGTTGTACGTTTTGCTCAAGCTGAATGCCCATCTTTTTCTCGAAGATGGCGGTGGTCAGGTCAGTCACCCAGCCGCGGAAGAAGTTGGTGACCAGGCCGACCAGCAAATAGCTGACGGCCAGTGGCCCCAGAGGCAGGCCGAGCGTGGTCAGGCCATTGGCAATGCCCAGATAAACAAAGAGTTCTCCGGGGTTAATGTGCGGGAACAGGCCATTCATAGAGTGGCAGCTGTAAGAGGCCGCCGCGTAATAGCTGGGCTTGTAACGCTCTGGCATGAAGCGCCCGAGGCTTAAGGTCATGGGGTTACAGAAAACAAAGGTGCCGACGCAGGGCAGCAACAGGTAGCGCGTGACAGGATTCCCCGCGCAGCGCTGGGCCAGTCGCTCAATGCGGTGCTGACCAATAAAGTTGATCAGTGCGTTCATGATGACCAGCAGGCTGATCAGCAGAGGCAGAATACCGGTGACCATCCCGGTAAAGACTTCGCCCCCTTTCTGAAACAGCCCGATGAACCATTCGGCACCATGGGTAATGGTTTCGATCATTGTTCTCTCCTTCAGGATCGTTCGTTGTTATGTAGGTGGCGCTTATAATAATCACTTTGAAAGGTTTAAAAGTGTTATTTAGATCTCAATATGAAAGATAAAATGATCATTTTGAAAGTTTTGTGCGACGAAAGCAGGCGAAAAACGGGAAACGACATTTTTTCAGATAACAGAGGGGAGACGAGGGGATGAAGACGCTTCCTTGTAGAAGGCCGCATGCTTTACCATAATTCCTCCTGGTTGAATGTCTTGTTAAATGGATGTCTCATGTTTAAGCGTCGTTACGCAGCTCTTCTTCCCGCGTTCGTCTTACTGGCCGCCTGCAGCAGTAAACCTCAGCAATCTGAAGCATCGGTGCCTGTGGCCACCGCCGGTGTGCCGTCCGGTGGCTTCCTGCTCGAACCGCAGCACAATGTCACCGTAATGGGGGGCGATTTCGCTAATAATCCCGCGGCTGAACAGTTCATCAACGATATGGTGAGCAAGCACGGATTTGACCGTCAGCAGCTGCACGAAATTCTTTCTCAGGCGAAGCGACTGAACTACGTGCTTGACCTGATGGACAGGCAGGCTCCGACGCCAGGTGCGGTGCCAAGCGGGCCGAATGGTGCCTGGCTGCGCTACCGTAAACAGTTCATCACGCCGGACAACGTGCAAAACGGTGTCGCGTTCTGGAATCAATATGAAGACGCGCTGAATCGCGCCTGGATGGTGTACGGTGTGCCGCCAGAAATCATCGTCGGTATTATTGGCGTCGAAACCCGCTGGGGCCGCGTGATGGGCAAAACCCGCATTCTCGACGGACTGGCTACGCTTGCCTTTAGCTACCCCCGTCGTGCGGCCTATTTTGCGGGCGAACTGGAAACCTTCCTGCTGATGGCGCGTGATGAGAGTGACGACCCGCTCAATCTGAAAGGTTCCTTTGCCGGGGCGATGGGCTACGGGCAGTTTATGCCGTCATCCTATAAACAGTATGCGGTTGATTTTAATGGCGATGGTCACATCAACTTGTGGGATCCGGTTGACGCCATTGGCAGCGTGGCAAATTACTTCAAAGCGCACGGCTGGGTGAAAGGCGACCTGGTTGCCGTGCCGGCCACGGGCCAGGCGCCTGGGCTGGAGAACGGTTTTAAAACCAACTACAGCGTGCCGCAGCTGATGGCCGCGGGCTTAACGCCGCAGCAGCCGCTGGGTAACCATCAGCAGGCCAGCCTCCTGCGTCTGGATGTTGGTACCGGCTACGAATACTGGTACGGCTTGCCTAACTTCTTCACCATCACCCGCTACAACCACAGCACCCACTACGCGATGGCGGTCTGGCAGCTCGGCCAGGCGGTCTCTCTGGCGCGTATCCGCTAATTCTGCTCCCCTCCTGCGGGGGGGACGGAAACATTTCGACGCACTCCGGCGGCAAACTTCGTTTTACTTCATCCTCACATCTGATTATTGTTATGTTATAACATTTTGAGGTGTGTAATGACGGATGTAACGCTTTTCTCCTGCTCTGGCTGGTTCCGGCTGGGGCTTGCCGCTGTGCTGCTTGCAGTGCTCTGGCTTCTGACGGCATGGGCGGTGTCGCTGCCATGATTGAACTTGACCATCTGGTGGCGGGCTACGGTGCGCAGGCCGTCACGCCCTCGCTGTGCGGAGTGGTAGAGCGCGGCAGTATGACGGCGATTGTCGGTGCTAATGGCTGCGGCAAATCCACCTTACTGAAAACGCTGGCGGGCGTGTTAGCGCCGGTTAGCGGTGCGCTACGCTGGCCGCAGTCGCGCCCGACGATTGGCTGGCTGGCTCAGCGACAGACGCTCGATCCCCATTTTCCCGTCACCGTACAGGATGTCGTCAGCATGGGAAGCTGGCCGCGCACGTCACTGTTTCTTGGCCTGAACCGTGAGAAACGCACGCAGGTTTCAGCGGCGCTGGAGCGTGTCGGCATGCAGTCGATGGCAAACACCACCATTGATGCTCTTTCCGGCGGGCAGTTTCAGCGCATGCTCTTCGCCAGAATGTGGCTGCAAAAAGCCCCGCTGGTGATGCTGGATGAACCCTTCACCGGGGTGGATGAAATCACCAGCCAGCTGCTGATGGAGCAAATTGTCGATATGCATCAGCAAGGGCAAACCATTCTTGCCGTGCTGCATGACAGCGAGCGCGTCAACCGCTACTTCCCGCAAACGCTGCGTCTTGACGGGGTTAGCGCCAACTGGGGCCCGACCGTCTCGCTCGAGCACGAGGTGCGCCTGGCATGATTTGGCATCTCTTTTTCCAGCCGTTCGTTGAGTTTGGCTTTATGCGCCGCGCGCTGGTGGTCTGCCTGGCACTCTCCATCAGCACCACCGCGCTGGGTGTGTTTCTGCAACTGCGCCGCATGAGTCTGATGGGGGATGCGCTGTCGCACGCCATCCTGCCCGGCGTGGCGGTGGGTTTTTTACTCAATGGCATGTCGCTGCTGGCCATGAGCCTTGGTGGGTTTGTCGCCGGGATTGTGGTGGCGCTGGTGGCGGGGGTGATCAGTCGCCGCACGCCGCTGAAGGAAGATGCCAGCTTTGCCGGGCTCTATCTTGCGTCACTGGCGCTGGGGGTGACGCTGGTTTCCCTGCGCGGCTCAAGCGTGGATCTGCTGCATTTACTGTTTGGATCGGTGCTGGCGGTGGATAACGACGCTGCGCTTTTTGTTGCCGGGGTCGCCAGCCTGACGCTGCTTAGCCTGGCGCTGTGCTATCGCGGCTTTGTCAGCGAAGCCTTTGACAGCAGCTTTTTGCAGATTAATTCACCGCGCCTGCCCGCACTCTTCCACAGCCTGTTTCTGGCGCTGCTGGTGCTGAACCTCGTCGCCGGTTTCCAGGTGCTGGGCACCTTAATGGCCGTCGGGGTCATGATTTTACCGGCAGTGGCCGCGCGCTGTTGGGCGCGAACCTTACCTGGATTGCTGCTGTTTGCAGGGGTAACGGGTGCAGTCTGCGCCTGGCTGGGGCTGAGCCTTTCCTGGGGGGCGGGCCTGCCGGCCGGGCCGTCGATAGTGCTCACGGCGAGCGGCGTTTTTATTTTTTCCATTTTATTCGGCGCACGCAGCAGTTTGCGTGCACAAAAATCTGGCAAGGGGACATGATGAAAAAAGCAGGTGTGGTTCTGGCGTTGGCTTTAGGGTTGATGACGCAGGGTGCAATGGCGAAAACGTTGAACGTGGTCGCGAGTTTTTCGGTGCTGGGTGATATCGCAGCAAAAACCGGCGGTGATCATGTGAAAGTGACCACTCTCGTGGGGCCGGACGGTGATCCGCATACCTTCGAGCCGAGTGCAAAAGACAGCGCGCTGCTGAATAAAGCGGACGTGGTGGTGGTGAACGGTCTGGGGCTGGAGGGCTGGCTCGACCGGCTGGTCAAAGCCTCCGGTTTTAAAGGGACTGTAGTCGTGGCCTCTGAGGGTGTGAAGACCCATACGCTTGACGAAGATGGCAAAACCGTCACGGATCCACACGCATGGAACAGTGCGGCAAACGGTGCGCTTTATGCGCAAAACATCCTGGCGGCGCTGGTGAAAGCCGACCCGCAAGATGAAGCCGCGCTGAAGGCCAACGGTCAGAAATATATCGAACAGATTCAGCAGCTTGATAGCTGGGCAAAAACGCAGTTTAACGGTATCCCACAGGATAAACGCAAAGTGCTGACTAGCCACGATGCGTTTGGCTACTTTGGTCGCGCCTATGATGTGACCTTCCTGGCGCCGCAGGGGCTCTCTTCTGAAAGTGAAGCCAGTGCGCAGCAGGTGGCGAGCCTGATTCAGCAGATTAAAGCAGACGGTGTGCACACCTGGTTTATGGAGAACCAGCTTGACCCGCGTCTGGTCAAACAGATTGCAACCGCAACCGGCGCGCAGCCAGGTGGTGAGCTGTACCCGGAAGCGCTGAGCAAGAAGGGCGGCGAAGCGGACTCCTACACAAAGGCGTTTCGCCACAACGTCGAAACCATCGCCAACAGCATGAAATAATCTCCCAAAGCCAGCGTAAGCTGGCTTTTTTCTGAAGCCTCCTCGTAAATTCATCTCCTCGTCCCCACCTTTGTCCTGAAAGTGTTATCTTTTGCGCCACGGTTCTGGCACGACAGGAGTCATCATGACTGACAGTGAATTAATGCAATTGAGCGAGCGTGTGGGGCTGGCGTTAAAGGCACGCGGAGCGACGCTCACCGCCGCAGAGTCCTGCACGGGCGGCTGGGTGGCGAAAGCGATTACCGACATTGCGGGCAGTTCAGCCTGGTTTGAGCGCGGTTTTGTCACCTACAGTAACGAAGCCAAATCGCAGATGATTGGCGTCAAACCGGAAACCCTGGCGGCTCACGGTGCCGTTAGTGAGCCGGTGGTGGTGGAGATGGCGATTGGCGCACTGAAGGCCGCGCGAGCCGATTATGCGGTCTCCATTAGCGGTATCGCCGGGCCCGATGGCGGCAGTGAAGATAAGCCTGTCGGCACCGTGTGGTTCGGCTTTGCCTGTGTTAATGGGCAGGGGATTACCCGTCGTGAATGCTTTGAGGGAGACCGCGAAGCGGTGCGCCGGCAGGCCACGACCTATGCGTTACACACACTGTGGCAACATTTTCTACAAAACACTTGATACTGTATGACCATACAGTATAATTGCGAAATCAGATCAGAAATTCACGGCGAAGCGTAGCGCTTCACCTTGCATGACAGGAGTAATAATGGCTATCGACGAAAACAAACAGAAAGCACTTGCGGCAGCGCTGGGTCAGATCGAAAAGCAATTCGGTAAAGGCTCCATCATGCGTCTGGGTGAAGACCGTTCTATGGATGTGGAAACCATCTCCACGGGTTCACTGTCCCTGGATATCGCGCTGGGTGCTGGCGGTCTGCCAATGGGCCGTGTCGTCGAAATCTACGGACCGGAATCTTCCGGTAAAACCACGCTGACCCTGCAGGTTATTGCTTCTGCACAGCGCGAAGGTAAAACCTGTGCGTTTATCGATGCGGAACACGCGCTGGACCCTGTTTATGCACGTAAGCTGGGCGTTGATATCGACAACCTGCTCTGTTCTCAGCCGGACACCGGTGAGCAGGCGCTGGAAATCTGTGATGCGCTGGCACGTTCTGGCGCGGTTGACGTTATCGTTGTCGACTCCGTTGCGGCCCTGACGCCGAAAGCGGAAATCGAAGGTGAAATCGGTGACTCTCACATGGGCCTCGCGGCACGTATGATGAGCCAGGCGATGCGTAAGCTGGCGGGTAACCTGAAGCAGTCCAACACGCTGCTGATCTTCATCAACCAGATCCGTATGAAAATTGGTGTGATGTTCGGTAACCCGGAAACCACCACCGGCGGTAACGCACTGAAGTTCTATGCCTCTGTGCGTCTGGATATCCGTCGCATCGGTGCGGTGAAAGAGGGCGATAACGTGGTGGGGAGTGAAACCCGCGTTAAAGTCGTGAAAAACAAAATTGCGGCACCGTTTAAACAAGCTGAATTCCAGATCCTCTACGGTGAAGGGATCAACTTCTACGGTGAGCTGGTTGACCTTGGCGTGAAAGAGAAGCTGATTGAAAAAGCGGGCGCCTGGTACAGCTACAACGGTGACAAAATTGGTCAGGGTAAAGCGAATGCGACTAACTGGCTGAAAGAAAACCCGACGACGGCAAAAGAAATCGAGAAGAAAGTCAGAGAAATTCTGCTCAGTAACCCGAGCGACAAGCCTGACTTTGCTGTCGACGACCACGGCGAAGACGTCGAAGAAACCAACGAAGATTTCTGATAATCTGAATAACAATCAAGGGCTGCTGATGCAGCCCTTTTGCTATTTTAAGTCCGCAGGATTTAGCCATGTCTGAAAATGCACCTCGTCGCACCGATTATGCTCGCTTGCTCGATCGCGCATTACGTATTCTGGCGATGCGCGACCATGGGGAAGCGGAGCTGCGACGTAAACTCACGGCGCCCGTCATGAGTAAAAACGGTCTGGAAAAGGTCGATGTCAGCGAGGCGGATATCGACAGGGTGGTTGAGTGGTGCAGTGAAAACCGCTACCTCGACGACGAACGTTTTGCCCGTCAGTTTATCGCCAGCCGTAGCCGCAAAGGGTACGGGCCTGCTCGGATCCGCCAGGAACTGGGGCAAAAGGGGCTGTCACGGGAAGTCAGTGAAAGTGCCATGCGCGAATGTGAAATCGACTGGTGTGAGCTGGCGAAAGAGCAGGCTCAGCGCAAATTCGGAGAACCTTTGCCCACGCAGTTTGCTGAGAAAGCAAAAGTGCAGCGCTTTTTACTCTATCGCGGTTATTTGCTGGAAGATATTCAGGAAATCTGGCGAAATTTTGCCGATTGACCGCATAGGGATTTTACTTCGTAGTAAAGAAAACTTATCTTATTCCCACTTTTTCCAGTAGCGGGTTGCTGTCTGCCAAAGGGCAGTGACCCGCTACGACATTTCGTTAGCTTGATTCCAGGATAATTATGAGCAAGAGCACCGCTGAGATCCGTCAGGCGTTTCTCGACTTTTTCCATAGCAAGGGCCACCAGGTAGTTGCCAGCAGCTCACTTGTGCCGAATAACGACCCTACATTACTGTTTACCAACGCCGGGATGAACCAGTTCAAGGATGTCTTCCTTGGTCTCGACAAGCGTAATTATTCTCGCGCGACCACAGCACAGCGCTGCGTACGTGCGGGCGGTAAACACAACGACCTGGAAAACGTCGGTTACACTGCGCGCCACCATACTTTCTTCGAGATGCTGGGTAACTTCAGCTTCGGCGACTATTTCAAACACGATGCTATCCAGTACGCCTGGGAGCTGTTGACTGGTGATAACTGGTTCAAGCTGCCGAAAGAGCGCCTGTGGGTTACCGTGTACGAAACCGATGACGAAGCCTACGAAATCTGGGAAAAAGAAGTCGGTATTCCTCGCGAGCGTATTATCCGCATCGGCGATAACAAAGGCGCTGCATTCGCGTCTGACAACTTCTGGCAGATGGGCGATACCGGTCCTTGTGGTCCGTGCACCGAGATCTTCTTTGACCATGGCGATCACATCTGGGGTGGCCCTCCGGGCAGCCCTGAAGAAGATGGCGACCGCTACATTGAGATCTGGAATATCGTCTTTATGCAGTTCAACCGCCAGGCTGACGGTACGATGGAACCGCTGCCGAAGCCGTCTGTTGACACCGGTATGGGGCTTGAGCGTATTGCCGCCGTGCTGCAGCACGTGAACTCCAACTACGAAATTGACCTCTTCAGCAAACTGATTAAATCCGTGGCTGAAGTAACTGGCGCGACCGATCTGGGCAATAAGTCCCTGCGCGTTATCGCCGACCATATCCGTTCCTGTGCCTTCCTCATTGCCGATGGCGTCATCCCTTCTAACGAGAACCGTGGCTATGTGCTGCGCCGCATTATTCGCCGTGCGATTCGTCACGGGAATATGCTGGGTGCGAAAGACACCTTCTTCTTCAAGCTGGTCGGTCCGTTGCTGGACGTTATGGGCTCGGCAGGTGAAGAGCTGAAGCGTCAGCAGGCTCAGGTTGAACAGGTTCTGAAAACCGAAGAAGAGCAGTTTGCACGCACGCTGGAACGTGGTCTGGCCTTGCTGGATGACGAACTGTCTAAGCTGAAAGGCGATACGCTGGATGGCGAAACGGCATTCCGTCTGTATGACACCTACGGTTTCCCGGTCGATTTGACGGCTGATGTGTGCCGTGAGCGCGACATCAAAGTTGATGAAGCAGGCTTTGAAGCCGCAATGGAAGAGCAGCGCCGTCGTGCGCGTGAGTCCAGCGGTTTTGGTGCCGACTACAACACCATGATCCGTGTTGAAGGCAGCTCAGAATTTAAAGGTTACGACCACCTGGAGCTGAACGCTAAAGTGACGGCGCTGTTCGTGGACGGTAAAGCCGTTGACGCCGTTAGCGCAGGTCAGGATGCTGTTGTCATCCTGAATGAGACTCCGTTCTATGCTGAATCCGGTGGCCAGGTTGGCGACAAAGGCGAACTGAAAGGTACGGGCTTTGCCTTCACGGTCAGCGATACCCAGAAATATGGTCAGGCAATCGGTCATGTCGGTAAGGTTGCTTCCGGCTCGCTGAAAGTGGGCGACGGCGTAAAAGCTGAAGTCGACGAAGCGCGCCGCCTGCGTATCCGTCTGAACCACTCTGCAACGCACCTGATGCATGCTGCACTGCGTGATGTCCTGGGTACACACGTGGCGCAGAAAGGCTCGCTGGTGAATGACAAAGCGCTGCGCTTTGACTTCTCCCACTTCGAAGCGATGAAACCGTCAGAAATCCATGCCGTTGAAGATATGGTGAACGCGCAAATTCGTCGCAACTTGCCTATCGAAACCAACATCATGGATATCGACGCGGCGAAAGCATCCGGCGCAATGGCGCTATTTGGCGAGAAATATGATGACCGCGTGCGCGTACTGCGCATGGGCGACTTCTCCACCGAGCTGTGCGGTGGTACGCACGCCTCGCGCACCGGTGATATCGGCCTGTTCCGCATTGTATCCGAATCCGGTACTGCGGCAGGTGTTCGCCGTATTGAAGCAGTGACCGGCGAAGGCGCTATCGCTGCGCTGCACGCGCAAAGCGATCAACTGCACGACATTGCGCAGTTGCTGAAGGGCGACAGTGCGAACCTGGGCGACAAAGTACGCTCGGCGCTGGAGCGTTCACGTCAGCTCGAAAAAGAATTGCAGCAGTTAAAAGAGCAACAGGCCGTTCAGGAGAGCGCAAGCTTGTCTGGTAAGGCTGAAGAGATCAACGGCGTCAAACTGCTTGTCAGCGAGCTGGCTGGCGTTGAACCGAAGATGCTGCGCACTATGGTCGACGATCTGAAGAACCAACTGGGTTCGACAGTTATCGTGCTGGCGACGGTAGCAGAAGGTAAGGTTTCTCTGATTGCGGGTGTGTCTAAGGATGTGACCGACCGTGTGAAAGCAGGGGAATTAGTTGGCATGATTGCCCAGCAGGTGGGTGGTAAAGGCGGTGGACGTCCGGACATGGCGCAAGCCGGTGGTACGGATGCAGCAGCGCTTCCAGCCGCTCTTGCCAGCGTAAAAAGCTGGGTAAGCGCAAAACTGTAATAATTACAAAGCGAATGCAGTCGCCATAGCCTTGCGGTTATGGCGTTCTTGCCACTACGCTATTGAAAACGATAAAGTCAGGTTGAAGTTGTGTATATCGGCTAAACTTACGTCTAACAGAATGTAATGCCGTGACTGCTTACACTTTACGTGTTTGTCATCGCTTACTTTTTGGCGTTATATGATGGATAATGCCGGGATACAAGAGACCCGACTCTTTTAATCTTTCAAGGAGCAAAGAATGCTGATTCTGACTCGTCGAGTTGGTGAGACCCTCATGATTGGGGATGAGGTCACCGTGACAGTTTTAGGGGTAAAGGGTAACCAGGTACGTATTGGTGTTAACGCTCCTAAAGAAGTATCTGTCCACCGTGAAGAGATCTACCAGCGTATCCAGGCTGAAAAATCCCAGCAGTCCAGTTACTGATATTGTCGCGTCTCGCTGTCGGGCGAGACGCAACCCTCCTGTCATTTTTCCTGCTCAACGTTACCGTTTAATTTCAAACGCTCTCATTTTAACCACTCCGTTACCTTAAACTCGCCCTTACGCCGCCATTTCTGCAAAGGTTTTCTGTGAAGATGCCTGCAAAATCCGCTTATAAAACACCCTCTTTGCGGCTTTTACATGCGAATTGCGTGTGATTTGTGCAAACGATAAAAGCTTTTGGAAAATTGTTTGACTTATAAGTCCCAGAAAGTAATATATGCGCCACGCAGCGACGAGAAGCTCTTAACGAGTAACTCGAAGCACTCGAAAGAGGCGTTGTGTGGTGAGGTGGCCGAGAGGCTGAAGGCGCTCCCCTGCTAAGGGAGTATGCGGTCAAAAGCTGCATCCGGGGTTCGAATCCCCGCCTCACCGCCATTTTGCATCCGTAGCTCAGCTGGATAGAGTACTCGGCTACGAACCGAGCGGTCGGAGGTTCGAATCCTCCCGGATGCACCATCTTCTTCGAAATGGCAACAAATTGCTGTTTCACAGGCAGTGAGATAATCGCAAATGCCGAAGAAGATAAGGTCGTTTCAGCAGCGACTTGCAGGGCGAACGACGTTAGCCATCCTTCTGGATGCACCCTCTTTTATCTGTTGTTGTTTTAGTAATGACATCAGATATCAGTAGTAAAGCAGTAATCCTGATGCATCCGTAGCTCAGCTGGATAGAGTACTCGGCTACGAACCGAGCGGTC
>CAUSEC010000031.1:0-60850 GCA_963530515.1 uncultured Enterobacteriaceae bacterium
GAGGGTGAAAGGCATAGCCCCAGACCGCTCGATCAATTCCCTCTCCCCTTTGGGGAGAGGGTTAGGGTGAGGGGCCGTATTCGCACCATTTCCTCTGGTCACTTTGAACGACTTAACCTTTCGGACGCATTAACATGCTTAACCGTATTACCGTACAGCTTCCGGTCGAGGGGCTGCTTTTCTGGAAACTCTCCGGGCGTGAGGCGCTGTCGGAGCCGTTTTCTCTGGGTCTGACCCTGCTCGGCACCGATGCGCGAATGGACAGGAGCCAGCTGCTTGGCAAATCTGCGACCGTCACTGTCCCCACACAGGCGCTGGCGCCACGTTACTTCAACGGCAAAATAACCCGCGTGGCGGTGAGCGCTGTGGAGCTTTCCGGCACCCGTTATGCGGTGTATCAGCTGACCGTTGAACCTGACCTGTGGCCGATGAAGCGCGACCGCAACCTGCGTATTTTCCAGGGGCAGACCGCGCCGCAGATAGTGAAAACCCTGCTGGGTGAGTATCAGGTCAACATCGAAGACAAGCTCACCGGCAGCTATCGCGTCTGGGATTACTGCGTGCAGTACCAGGAGAGCAGCTTCGATTTTATCAGCCGCCTGATGGAGCTGGAGGGCATTACCTATTCCTTCCGCCACGAAGCGGAGCGTCACGTGCTGGTGCTGACCGACGCGGCCACCCAGCACCAGCCGTTCCCCGGTTACGAAGCCATCCCGTACCACGTAACCACCTCCGGGGGCAGTACCGACGAAGAAGGGGTGAGCCAGTGGGCGCTGACCGACAGCG
This sequence comes from uncultured Enterobacteriaceae bacterium, assembly GCA_963530515.1. Taxonomy (GTDB): domain Bacteria; phylum Pseudomonadota; class Gammaproteobacteria; order Enterobacterales; family Enterobacteriaceae; genus CBFFRJ01. The sequence goes on from CAUSEC010000031.1 coordinate 787, forward strand.
TCACGCCGGGGATTTACAGCCTCGATGATTACGATTTCCGCAAACCCAACGCCTGGCTGTTCCAGGCCCGGCAGAACCCGACCTCACCGCAGCCGGGCAGCATTGACGTGTACGACTGGCCGGGTCGCTTTGTTGAAAATAATCACGCCGAGTTTTACGCGAAAGTACGCCAGGAGCGCTGGCAGGTAGAGCATCAGCAGGTGCAGGGCAGCGGCACGGCGCTGGGGATTGCGCCGGGTCACACCTTCACGCTGCACAACGCGCCGTCGTTCAGCGATAACGGCGAGTACCTGACCACGGCGGCGAACTACTGGCTGGAAGAAAACCGCTATGCCAGCGGCAGTGACTCGCAGACCATCCACCGAATCGACTTTACCGTTATCCCGTCATCGGTGACGTACCGCCCGGCACAGACCGCGCCCTGGCCGCGCACCTACGGGCCGCAAACGGCGAAAGTGGTGGGTCCGAAGGGGGAAAGCATCTGGACGGACAAATACGGTCGCATCAAGGTGAAATTCCACTGGGACCGTCTGGCAAAAGGCGATGACACCAGCTCCTGCTGGGTGCGCGTGTCGAGCGCCTGGGCAGGCCAGGGCTTTGGCGGGGTGCAGATCCCGCGCGTGGGCGATGAAGTGGTGGTGGACTTTATCAACGGCGACCCGGACAGGCCGATAGTGACCGGGCGCGTGTATAACGAAGCGAGCATGCCGCCGTGGGCGCTACCGGCAGGGGCGACCCAGATGGGGTTCTTAAGTCGCTCGAAAGACGGCTCAGCCGACACCGCCAACGCCCTGCGTTTTGAAGACAAGGCAGGGGAAGAACAGGTGTGGATCCAGGCCGAGCGCAACATGGACACTAACGTTAAAAACGACGAAACCCATTCCATCGAAAAAAATCACACCCGATTTATTGGTGAAAACAAAACCCTGAGGGTCATTAAAGACCAGTATTCGGGCGTGAAAGGTAACGTAGAGAATCTGACGGGTAACGACCGCAAAGATAAAGTGGTTAGGAATTTCACGCTTTCAGCAGGTGAGATGCTGCGCCTTGAGTGCGGTGAGAGTGCCATTGAGCTTCTGAATGACGGCACGGTGAGTATTGTGGGTAAGAATTTTAATTTCACCGCCGCAGACAGCGCGCAAATTAATACCCTCAACGGTGAGTTACACCTCAATCCTGCTGATGGTGGCCCGGCAACACTTGCCGTCGGTCCCAATCAACAATCCTCGATTCAAAACGATGTAAACAACTTCTTTAGTACCAACTAAGCCGAATAAAGGGACTCACTATGGCAGATTATCTCCTCCAGGAAGCAACGCTGGTGTTACCTGATGTTTTCAAAGATCGCACCATGAATTTATTTACGCTCAATGATAACGGTGTGAGTGAATTTACTTTTGTTGTTTCTCGCGCGGGTGCGAAAAAGGTGGAAAATGTTCAGTCGGTTGCCGCGCGTATTGCCCGTGAACTGGAAATAACGGTACCGCAATTTCGACTTGAGTCATCACAACGCGTCATTGTTGATGGTGTGGATGCGGTCGAGCTTTTTTATCAATTCAAAAACGATCAGGCGCTTATTTTGCAACGACAGACCATTCTTTTGCTGGATGAGCCTGCGGGCAGCAAAAAAATAGTCTGCTATATCGGCACTTGCCCTGATGAATTTAGCGACTATTACCAGCAGCAATACCAGGAAATTATCGCCAGTATTCGTTTTCATCATCATCTGCAAGAGGCTGCGCTTGGGGAAAGGGTACAGGCAGATGACCCGGATATTTTCTTCGCCCTGGATACTGAGAATCGTACCCTTGAGGTTTTCTCCGGCGTTCAGGCCCTCTACCAACACTTGCCTTTGCAGCGTGCCCGCGAGGGTGTCTACCTGGTGTATTCGCAGGACGGTTCACCGCTGCGTATTTCGGCCATACCTGGCACTCAACCGGTACGTTATGCATTGTGGTTTATGGCAACCGAAGACAGCCACCGTCTCGAACATCAACTCAGCATTTGTCGTTCGGTCAATGGAACAGGGGAACTGGCAACGCTTGAGCAGGTTAAGGCCTGGCTTGCCCGGCAGCGGATGGCGTAAACATGACGGCGTTTCAGGCGGCAAGGGTCGATGACCCTATTGCGCACACGGCCTCGAAAAGTTGGATGATTGCGGGACTTATCGGTGGTGCCTTGTTGGGCGCGGCAACGATCATGACGGGTGGGGCGGCACTGGTGGTGGTCTCCGCCGTTGCGGCAGGGGCATGTGCGGGTGGCGGCCTTGGCGAAGTATTGGGGAGTATGTCCTGGGCACCGCGTCACGTTACCGGGTCGCTTAAAGAAGGCTCACCCAACGTCTTCGTTAACAGCCGAAAGGCGATACGCGCACACTTATCATCGGGAAAATGCGAGGAGCACAGCGGCTCACCAAAACGGGTCGCTGAAGGCTCCATCAAAATCTACATCAATAACTACCCCGCAGGACGCACCGGCGACAGGCTGACGTGTAGCGCAGAAATATTTGCCGGTTCGCCGAACGTGTTTTTCGGCGGTGATAAGGTCCAGACTGATGACATCAGCCCGGAGATCCCCGACTGGATTAACTGGGTCATGCTGGGAGTGGGGACTGCCGCCGTGGCCGTGCTGGCAAGCCCGGCTATTGCCCTGCTGAGCATGGCGGGCGGAATGGCCGGTGGGACAGGCGGAAACTGGTTAGGTGGCATGCTCTTTGGCGAAGGAAGCGACGGGCAAAAATGGAGCATGCTGCTTGGTAGCTTGATTGGCGGCGGTTTAGGTGCGAAAGGTGGCGCGAAATTCGATGGTATGCTTGCCGCAAGATCGGCGAAGGTGGTTGCAGAGCCAGTTGCGGTAGAGCCTGTAGCCACAACATCGAATAAGCCTTCCATGACGCTGGCGGAAGCAAAAGGTGAAGCTACTGCAACAAGATGGACCCAAAAAGGTCGCGAACTTGCGGATATGTATGACCCCGAAGCCTCAGCCAGACTTTCTGATGACGAAATAGGTGCGCTGTATGGTTACACAACGGATCCGGGTTACACTGAAGCCAATATGGCTCTACGAGGGCAAATAGAAATGACGCCCGAACGACAGGCATACATTGACCATATTAATCAAGGGCTTGATAAACTGGATCCTTATGAAGGTGTTACCCTGCGAGGAACAAACCTGCCAGCTGATGTATTAGCAAAAAATCAGGTTGGAGAAATCGTTTCGGACCCTGCCTTTTTAAGTTCAGATATTGAAAAAGGCTTTAAAGGGCCGACTCAAATCACTATCGATGGAAAATCAGGTCGACAGATAGATTTTCTATCGCACTATAAATCAATGAATGAAACCGAGGTTTTGTTCAAACCGGGTACAAAATTCGAGGTGCTTGAGCGTACCGATGTGGATGGCACAACATACCTTAAATACAAGGAATTATAATGATCGACCTGCATTCAGATATAAGCGAGATTCGAGAGTACGCAAAGAAATACGATGAGTATATCCCTTTCACGGATGCGCGTACTCAGCACCGTATGCAGTACGACTATGACAAACATCCTTTAGAAGATGGGCCAGCAGAGGCCTCACCAACAAAATGGTATGACACACCTGAACAAATTTTGTCCCTCGGGATCTGCCGGGACAAAGCCATTGGCGCGTTAGTAGGTCTTGCGGTAGGCGATGCGGTGGGCACGACGCTGGAATTTACCCCCCGTGACCGTCACACGGTGACCGACATGGTTGGCGGTGGGCCTTTTCGCCTTAAACCCGGTGAATGGACAGATGACACATCAATGGCTTTGTGTCTGGCAGAGACGCTACTGGAAAAAAAATATGCAGATTCCGTCGTCTTTAGAGACAAATTACTGAAATGGTACCGTCAGGGTTATAATAGTGTGAATGGGGTGTGTTTCGATATTGGTAATACAACTCGATATGCGCTTGAGCAATATGCTTTACATGGTGAGAGATGGTTTGGGAATACAGCACCCGAAGCTGCTGGTAATGCCCCTATCATTCGTCTGGCTCCAGTACCTATTTATTTCAGGAATAATTTTGCAATGGCTTTTTACCATGCAAAAAAACAAAGTAAGGCCACCCATGGTGCAATTGAAGCTATCAGTGCCTCACATTATCTCAGTTATCTTCTTATTCTTTTAATAAATGGTCATCCTAAAGAAAAAGTATTTTCACCACATACTATGCCTTTAGAGCCACGCGTCCTCATCATCAACGCCGGTGAATATAAGCAAAAAACACGTGACCAGATTCGTTCCAGTGGCTATGTGATTGATACGCTGGAAGCGGCTATGTGGGCCGTCTGGAATACCGATAACTTCCGCGATGCGATATTGCTGGCTGCCAATCTGGCAGACGACGCGGACAGCGTCGCCGCCACCGCCGGGCAACTGGCGGGGGCGTTATACGGCTGGTCTGGCATTCCGCAGGAATGGAAAGATAAGCTGGTACAGCATGACCGTATTGCGGCCATGGCGGGTGAATTATTCGACCGCGCGCCGGATGATACGATGCTGTAATACAGTGATATTTCTATTATGTTCAAATGGCGGTGCAACGCATCGCCATGCAAGGATATAAATCCACTATCGCTATTAAGTTTAATGGAATCATATGATCGATTTACATGCTGATAACTCTACGATAAGTGATTATATCCAACGCTACATGGAGTACGTTCCTTATAATACGCGCACAATGACGCATGAAGAGGTTGAAAGCTTAGAACCAAAATATAAAAATTGGGACCGTACGCTGAGGCTTAATGTGACAGAATCCGTTTCCAGAGATAAAGCTATAGGTTCGATGGTGGGTCTTGCCGTAGGCGATGCAGTAGGCACAACACTGGAATTTCAGCCTCGTGATGTTGCTTATGTGCATGACATGGTGGGCGGCGGGCCATTTCGCTTACGTCCGGGAGAATGGACAGACGATACATCCATGGCAATATGCCTGGCGCAAACCTATTTACAAGAAAATAGAATGCTTGGAAGTGTCTTTAGTGAATTTATGCTTCGCTGGTATCGTGATGGAGAAAACAGCAGTAATGGCCGCTGTTTTGACATTGGTAATGCGACGCGGTTTGCGCTTGAACAATATGCATTACACGGAATGAAATGGACAAGTAAGGCATCGCCCGATACGGCAGGAAATGCCCCCATTATTCGCATTGCTCCGGTGTCAATATTCAGACGTAAATCATTTCGTGCAATATATTTTGAATCCCAATCGCAATGCAGAACTACGCATTTTGCCAGAGATGCCATCGATGCCAGTCATTTTATGGCATTAATGCTGCATTATCTGATAAGTGGTTATGACAAAGAGACGTCATTTGCACCCCATATTTTTCCCTTACTTTCACGCGTCCTCATTATCAACGCCGGTGAATATAAGCAAAAAACACGTGACCAGATTCGCTCCAGTGGTTATGTCATTGATACGCTGGAAGCGGCTATGTGGGCTGTATGGAACACTGATAACTTCCGCGATGCGATATTACTGGCCGCCAATCTGGCAGATGATGCGGACAGCGTAGCCGCTACCGCCGGGCAACTGGCGGGGGCGTTATATGGCTGGTCGGGCATTCCGCAGGAATGGAAAGATAAGCTGGTACAGCATGACCGAATCGCGGCCATGGCGGGTGAATTATTCGACCGCGCGCCGGATGATACGATGCTGTAAGACAGTGATATTTATATTGTGCTCAAATGGCGATGCCGTGCATCGCCTTATTCGTACGCAGGGAAACAAGGCCACTAAATATTTTCCTTTGCGCTAAACCTGATTATCCCTTTTTATTTTCGTAAAAAACCGTCCCCCCATATTGGGCGTGCCTTCGCTCCTGGCAAGCATCTGAATCCTCATCATGTAACGGAATGAACTTTATGCTTAACCGTATTACCGTACAGCTTCCGGTCGAGGGGCTGCTTTTCTGGAAACTCTCCGGGCGTGAGGCGCTGTCGGAGCCGTTTTCTCTGGGTCTGACCCTGCTCGGCACCGATGCGCGAATGGACAGGAGCCAGCTGCTTGGCAAATCTGCGACCGTCACTGTCCCCACACAGGCGCTGGCGCCACGTTACTTCAACGGCAAAATAACCCGCGTGGCGGTGAGCGCTGTGGAGCTTTCCGGCACCCGTTATGCGGTGTATCAGCTGACCGTTGAACCTGACCTGTGGCCGATGAAGCGCGACCGCAACCTGCGTATTTTCCAGGGGCAGACCGCGCCGCAGATAGTGAAAACCCTGCTGGGTGAGTATCAGGTCAACATCGAAGACAAGCTCACCGGCAGCTATCGCGTCTGGGATTACTGCGTGCAGTACCAGGAGAGCAGCTTCGATTTTATCAGCCGCCTGATGGAGCTGGAGGGCATTACCTATTCCTTCCGCCACGAAGCGGAGCGTCACGTGCTGGTGCTGACCGACGCGGCCACCCAGCACCAGCCGTTCCCCGGTTACGAAGCCATCCCGTACCACGTAACCACCTCCGGGGGCAGTACCGACGAAGAAGGGGTGAGCCAGTGGGCGCTGACCGACAGCGTCACGCCGGGGATTTACAGCCTCGATGATTACGATTTCCGCAAACCCAACGCCTGGCTGTTCCAGGCCCGGCAGAACCCGACCTCACCGCAGCCGGGCAGCATTGACGTGTACGACTGGCCGGGTCGCTTTGTTGAAAATAATCACGCCGAGTTTTACGCGAAAGTACGCCAGGAGCGCTGGCAGGTAGAGCATCAGCAGGTGCAGGGCAGCGGCACGGCGCTGGGGATTGCGCCGGGTCACACCTTCACGCTGCACAACGCGCCGTCGTTCAGCGATAACGGCGAGTACCTGACCACGGCGGCGAACTACTGGCTGGAAGAAAACCGCTATGCCAGCGGCAGTGACTCGCAGACCATCCACCGAATCGACTTTACCGTTATCCCGTCATCGGTGACGTACCGCCCGGCACAGACCGCGCCCTGGCCGCGCACCTACGGGCCGCAAACGGCGAAAGTGGTGGGTCCGAAGGGGGAAAGCATCTGGACGGACAAATACGGTCGCATCAAGGTGAAATTCCACTGGGACCGTCTGGCAAAAGGCGATGACACCAGCTCCTGCTGGGTGCGCGTGTCGAGCGCCTGGGCAGGCCAGGGCTTTGGCGGGGTGCAGATCCCGCGCGTGGGCGATGAAGTGGTGGTGGACTTTATCAACGGCGACCCGGACAGGCCGATAGTGACCGGGCGCGTGTATAACGAAGCGAGCATGCCGCCGTGGGCGCTACCGGCAGGGGCGACCCAGATGGGGTTCTTAAGTCGCTCGAAAGACGGCTCAGCCGACACCGCCAACGCCCTGCGTTTTGAAGACAAGGCAGGGGAAGAGCAGGTGTGGATCCAGGCCGAGCGCAACATGGATACGCACGTGAAAAACGATGAATCCCATAACGTGCTGGGCGAGCGCACGCACTATGTGAAGAAAAATGAATTGCACCGGGTGGAGATCAATCAGACTCAGGCCGTTAAAGGCGGCACGGAGATCCTGACCGGCAAAGGCAAACTGGATGCTGTGGTCGAACAGTATGTGCTGGCGTCCGGTACCAAACTGCGGCTGGTGTGCGGTGAGAGCGCTTTCGAGCTGAATGCCAACGGCAAAATCAATCTCATCGGCAAGTCATTTAACTTCTTTGTGGAAGAAGACGGGCACATTAAAACCGGCGGTAAGCTGCATCTTAATGCCGATGATACCCAGCCAGGTACAGCCGCACCCGGCTCTGATCACAAGAGCGATATTGATGCGGCGGTGCAGGCGCATTTTACGCCGGGAAAATAGAATAAATCGGCTATATTGTCACGGCAATATTGTTCAACTCCCCGATATTGAAAACGAATCATGGTGATTATATCGCGATGGTGACGTCTGATTTTATTCAGCTTTACGGTGAAATGCTGCGCTGAAATGGCAGAGGTTCAATATTAAATTTATCTGAAAATAAGCGCCTTACCTTTAAAGTGGCTGATGAAAAATATCATCAATAACATTTGGTTACTCTCGGTTAAATAAACTCACTGCACATTTAAAAGAATGTTTATAAACCTGTCTTAATAACATTTTTCTGCATCACTCCCCATAAGCAAAATATTGGAAAATTAAAAGGGCCAACGATGAAATATCACCTCCAGGAAGGTTCCTTCCAGTTATTTCCTGCGCAGTGGCAGGACACCAGCATGACAATTTTGCGTGACGATGAGAGCGGATTATCCATGGTGGTCAGTCGGGGACAGATCCCGGAAGGCAGTGATGTGGAAAAAGAATTTCATCGCCAGTGGGATGTCCTGCGTACGCAAATGGGCGAGGTGCGGCAAAGCGAATTTGTGCGTGTAGTCGTTGGGTCGCAACAGAATATTCGTGCTATCGAGGTCGAGACCGCCTTTCTGCGCGGCGAGCACAAGATCTGGCAAAAACAGCTGGCAGTGCAGGTCCCGGAAAAACCGCTGCTGCTGGTCTTCACACTCTCCGCGCTGCGTGCTTTTACCGACCAGGATGCTGAGCGCTGGGAGGCCATTAAGCGAACCCTCATCCTCAACGAAGAGCGGAATCTATAAGGCATGAGCGACAAACACGCAGCCCGTCAGGGTGACGACATCATTCACTCCAGCATCTTTGCGGATATCACAAGCATAGTGGCGGAAGGGGCGGCCTATGCGGCGATTGGCGCAGCGGTGGCCTTTGCTGCAACGGCGGCGGCACCTGCACTGGCTGCTGCTGGCGCGGGTGCGGCGGCGGCGAGCGTGGCTGCCGTGGGGTCCAGCTGTGTGCTCAGCGGGATTGTCGGCTCCATTATTGCCAATGTGGCAGGGATAACCGACGACATCAGTAATGTGGCGAACGATATTGGCAACGCCATTTTTCCGCCGTCGCCTGCCGGGAAAATCGCCAGTGGGTCTGACAATGTGCTGACCAACAAACTGCCTGCGGCCCGTGCTGCCGGGACGCAGACGCCGGAAGATACGCCAGAGCCGGAACCTCAGTCTCCCGCCAGCTTTGCCGACTACGGCGGCATGCTGCTGTCGATGGCAGCACAGTTCGGCAGCAATATGTGGCAGCCGCAGGTGGCGTCGGCGGCAGAGGGCACTTCCCCGGAAGAACAGGACAAAGTGGACTGCGATAAACACTCGCCGCAGCAGTACCTGGCAGAAGGGTCGAAAAGCGTATTTATCAACAACCAGCCTGCGGCTCGCGCCAAAGATCGCACCACCTGTGAGGCCACCGTTTCGGACGACGTCTCCCCTGATGTGATTATCGGCGGGGAGACACTCACCGTTCGCGATATCAAAAGCGGAAAAATGCCGGGCCTGGCGCTGGCAATGATCGCGATGTCACTCATTCGCGGCCGTCCTGGCAAAATCCTCAAGAACATGCCCTGCGCGCTGGCTTCAGCGGGCGCGGGCATGCTCACCGACATGGCCATCAGCGCAGTGTTCGGCTCCTCAAACCCGGTGCACGCAGCAAGTGGGGTGAAAGTCCTTAACGACGAGAACGAGCTGGACTTCACGCTACCGGGGCGTTTCCCGCTGATGTGGCAACGTAGTTACAACAGCCTGACCACCCGAACAGGGCTTTTTGGTATCGGCTGGGCGACGGCATTCGACGGCTATCTTCAACGTGAGGGAGACACTGCCACCTGGTTTGACGACACCGGGCGTGAGCTGACCTTCACCTTGCCTGCCAGCAACAGCGCGCTTTACAGCATCAGCGAAGGGCTGATTATTCGCCGTAATGAGCAGGGCGATGTGGTCATTGCCGACGACGACGGCGCGGTCTGGCGACTCTTCAAACCGACCCGGAAAGACCCGGCCATCCTGCGCCTGGCCTCACTCAGCGATGAGTACGGTAACGCACTGGAAATGGGCTGGGACGAACACGAACGGCTGGTACGCATCCATGACGAACCGCTCGCCATCGACGTGACGCTGCACTACGACAATGAGCGCTTCCCCACGCGGGTCACCTCTGCCAGCCACTTTGACGGCGAGCAGCACTGGCCGCTGATGATCTGGCGCTACGATGCCCGCGGGCAGCTTGCGGCGATTGAAGATGCGGCGGGAGTGGTCACGCGTGAATTTCGTTACAACGACGACCACCTGATGACCTGGCACCGCCTGACGGGTGGGCTGGAAAGTGAATACCGCTGGCAAAAATTTGACCACTGGCGGGTTATTGAGAACCGCACCAGCAGCGGCGACGGCTGTCGTTTTAATTACGATCTCGACGCCGGGCTGACCACCGTGCGCCAGTATGACGGACATGTGCGTCAGCATTTCTGGAACGGGCAAGGGCTGATTACCTGTTTTGTGGATGAGCGCGGCGAACGCTGGCAGTACGAATGGAACGACAACGAACTGCTGACCAAGCGCATCGATCCGCTCGGAAATGCCACGACCTTTGTGTACGACGACACGGGTAATCGCATCCAGGAAATCGATCCGCTGGGGCATATCCGCACCACGCAGTGGCTGGTGCAGCGCGCCCTGCCGACGGTTGTTACTGAGGCTGACGGCAGCACAACCCGTTTCTGGTACGACGAACATCATGGCCTGGTGCGGATGGTGGATGCCCTTGGACAAACGACGAGGTGGGTGCGTGATGATGACGGTCAGGTGACGGAGGAAATTGACGCCGCCGGTAACCGTCGTCATCAGGAATACAATGATGCAGGGCAGATTACCCGCGACGTCGACTGCTCCGGTCAGGCAACGCGCTATCGTTATCATCCCCTGGGATGGCTTGCCGTACTGACCCAGGCCGATGGTGAAGAGTCCCGTTATGAATATGATGCCGCGGGGCGTGCAATCCGGTTCGAGCGCCCGGAAGGCTGGCTGGAAACCCTGAGCTGGAACGCGCGCGGTCTGCCGGAGCAACATACCGGTGCCGACGGTAAACGCAGTGAGTTCGAGTACGATGCGCAGGGGCAACTGACGGTATCGCGCAACCCGCTGGGCGAAGAGGTACATCGCCGCTGGGACAGCCGCGGGAGGCTGGTCACCTTGAGCAATCAGAATGGGGAGAGTTACCATTTTCGCTGGGGTGCCGATGCCTTACTGCTTGAACAAACCGGCCTTGACGGGGTGGTATCACGTTACCAGTACGACGCCTGCGGGCGCACCATCGAGCGGACGTTCGCCGCCGGGCACCCGCAAGCCATTACCCATGCCTTTACGTGGGATGCCCGGGGGCAACTGACGGCCCGCACCACGCCAGAAGGCCAGACCCGCTTCGCGCACACCCCGGTGGGATTAATCAGCCGTATCTCTGTTCATCCTCCGCTGGCGGCGGATGCCTGGAGTCATGAAGCCGAACAGGCGCTTTGCTTTACCTACGATGCACTCGGCCAGGTGACGCAGGAACAGGGGGAGAACGGCATGCTGGGCTGGGCCTATGACGCCCTCGGCAACCGTACTTCCGTCACGCTGTCCGACGGGCGTGACATTAAACAGCTCTACTATGGCAGCGGCCATTTACTGAGCATTGCGCTTGGCAATTTCACCGTCACGGATATCAGCCGCGACGTGATGCACCGTGAAATCACGCGTACCCAGGGATTACTGACCACCCGCAGTGAATACGACAGGCTGGGGCGGCTGCACCGGCAGGATGTCTTTACCGGCCATGCGCAGCGCCCGGCTCCCCGGCAGTGGTCACGCCGCTGGGATTACGATCACCGCAACAACCTGGTGCGCGAGGAGCGGGACGATAATCCGTTCAACGGCTATCGCTGGCAGTATGACAGCGCCGAACGCTTGCTTGAGCAAGATGGCACGCTGCCCGGCCACGAACAGTGGCGCTGGGATGCGGCGGGCAATCCGCTGGATAACCCCCTCCAGTTGCCGGTGCGCCATAATCGGGTGACTCAACTCAACGGCATTCAGTGGCGGTACGATGTACATGGTCGCACCGTCGAAAAAGACAACGGTCAGACCCGCTGGACGTACCGGTACGATGGAGAGCACCGTCTGTCGGAAGTGCTCTGCCAGCCGCGGGATCGCCACAAACCGCAGACGCAGGTTAGCTTCCGCTACGATCCGCTGGGCAGGCGCATCAGTAAAACCCGTCAGCAGATACTGGGCGGGCAGCCGGTCGGAAAACGTGTCACCACCCGTTTTGTCTGGGAGGGTTTCCGCCTGCTGCAGGAAGTCCATAACGATGTGCCTTTGACGTATATCTACAGCGATCAGGACAGCTATGACCCGCTGGCACGCATCGACGGCACGGACTCGCCGGAAATTTACTGGTTCCACTGCCAGCCAAACGGGCTGCCGGAGCGGTTAACCGACAGCGAAGGGCAGGTGTGCTGGGAAGGGCAGAACAGCGCCTGGGGTAAACTGCTGCGGGAAAGCCGCACTCCGTCATCAGGATATTCTCAGAACCTGCGTATGCAGGGGCAATACCTGGATCGTGAAACCGGGCTGCACTACAATCTTTTCCGCTATTACGACCCGGACAGCGGGCGCTTTACCCAGCAGGACCCGATAGGGCTGGCGGGAGGGATGAACCTCTATCAGTACGCGCCAAATGCACTGGGCTGGGTGGATCCGTGGGGGTTGAAATGCTGGAGTTCGGCAAGAAAAGATTTTTGGAAGCGAGAGGCTAGAACCAATCCTCATAAATATTCACAAAACAATATTCGGCGTATGAATGATGGTAAAGCGCCTAGAATGAAGGTTGAGGTATTTAATCGTAAGAAACAGATTTTTGAGATTAAAAATGTCAGTATGGAAATACATCACAGAAGCTTGCCACAAAGAGGTGGCTCACAAATAGTGAATGAACCCTGGAACCTGGAGAAAGCTACGCCATGGGGACATGAATCGATGGATCCTTACAGGCATACTGGTTACGATCTGGTGCGAATAATTAAAGGAACAAACTCATGGTAACAACCAACGATTTACGTAGTCTTGTTAAATCAGATATCTATACACAATTGCTGGATTATATAGTTATAAAACTTAACCTGACTTTAAATGAAAAACAACCTCCTAGTCAGGTTTTTAATATATACGCTAATACTGTTAATTGTGCAAACTTAGCAATTAGTGATCTTGAACAATTATGCCTCGATAAAGAGAAAATTTTAAAATTTATAGAAGTATACTCTCGAGAAACAAGAGATGAAAATCAAGATGAGGATGATGATAGTGAAACTATAGAGATTGTTCCTTTTTATAATAATTTTCTTATTGGTTATCTTGTTGATTATTATATGCTAAAGAACAAACAAGGTGAGTTGGAGGTTTATTTGAAGAAAAGAAAAGTACCGGGATATAAACAGTTTGCTGATAAGTTAAGATATATATATAAGCAAGTACCTTGATTTTTTACTAGTGGTTAAAATTGAGCGTTCGCGTTTATAGAAAATCAATTTGTTTTATGAAATGTATCGGTGGGATTTGTTTTAAAAATAAAGTGTCGGAGATCATTATTTACGGCACTTTATTTAACTAATTTTATTATTTCTATAGGGTTAATTATTGATCTTTTGTATTTTTTGGCCTACTTACCTTGAGAAAAACCCATTCACGGTTTTTCCTCTCACACAACTTCTCCCCGCTTGTCGGAACGCACCCACCAAAACCTTGGCAATAACATCGCTGAAATAATGCACGCCGAGATACAGTTGGTTGTAGAGCGCCAGACAGTAAGTGATGTTGAGCCAGCCGCGGCATCGCAACAAACCGCAGACTCAGGTCAGCTTCCGCTACGATCCGCTGGCGCGCATCGACAGCACGGACAAGCCCGAAATTTACTGGTTTCACTGCCAGCGAAACGGGCTGCAACGTTGATATTCCATTTAACCTTGAGAAAGTTACTCCCTGGGAACATGCAGCTAAAGATTCATATAGACACCCAGGCAGTGAGTTGCTTGAAATATTACAAGACGTTGGGAATTATAAGGGGTTTTAATATGAGGCTAACTGAATTCATGCAGTCGGATTTATATGTTAAGTATCTTGATGATCTAGATGAGAAAATGTCGGTCAAGATTGATCGAATTTCAACGTTACATGGCATTGTTGAAAAAATAGAGTTAGATTCTTTGAATTATGCGTCACTGACATTAGAGGATTTAAAGTGGCTAATTGAGAATTATAGAATCAAAACAATTAATTACATTCTGATAAAACTGGAGAAGTATACTGAACCTGATGGTGGAAATGACAATATTGTTAATCTTTCCCCAAAAATAAACCTCCCAATTGGTCACTTAATTGAGTTTTATATTTTGTTAAAAAAACCAGAAGAACTTATCGGGTATATAAAGAAAATACGAATGCCAGATGCAAAAAAATACGTTAAAGAAATTACAAGTGTTTTTAATGAAGTTTAAATGCTAGTGAAACAAGTCGGGGTTATTAAGATTTTCTGACTTGTTTTTGTTTGTTTGTTGCTGTCCAGTGCACTTGATAACGCCTTTCTAATTCCTTTAATATGAAAATCCCTTCAAATACAGTTGATGATATCGGCGGCGGGACTATTACGAGTTTCTCAGGTGCAAAAGTGGCATTCCAGGTTTCGACTGGCAATAAAGAAATAGCTGAAAGAATAGGTGGGCGAGGAAATTCCCATGGTGCAGTTTTCCATGTTTTAACATACTCATAAGGGGGGGTAATGACAATGGAATTAAGGAAAATATTCGAATCTGAGTTGAAAGACATGTTGAAGAGTAGATTTTCAGACTGCAAGGGGATGAGATTTTCTAAAAATGAGATCACAATTAAATTAAATGGCGCAGAGGGGTGGATTGGATTTCGTTTCCTGAATAATGCGCAGGGCTATACCCTGTCTGAGAGTGTTGCTCAACCTGAATTAAGAGCTTATTTTAATGAAATTTCTCCGGCCTACCGTCCCAACTTTACTACTGAATATGAACTTGCAATGAACACCTCTATGGAAACAGGGTTTAAATCATTTTCTCCAAATTTGGGGGGCACAGTTGACTTAGCGAAAAATGAAGTTGAAAGGTTAAAGGCATGTGAATGGATTTATCAAAAAGTAAAAGATATATACTTGCCAAGAGTTATGAATCTCATAGAGTTGAACCCAAAAGCTATTAATGATGTGTTGTTGTTCCCCGATTACTATGCTTATCCATTCCTAACCATTTTATATGTAGTCAAAAAAAATAAAATTCCCCCATCGCAACTTAATATGGAGCGGGTTTTTAGTAAGAAGGTGGTGGGGAGTAAGTCCTTTGATAAAGAATTGTTTAATTCATATGTGAATACATTAGGTGCTTAGGATTCAAGAGGGAAAGCCTGTGTGTGCAGGCACAAGTGTAAAAGTACGTTATCAGTGATGGATTAAAATATTCAATGATATTTGGTGAAGTCATTTTGGGAACACGGGAAGCAAAGGAAGTGTAGTGGTGGATAAAGCCCTCAGCATTTCCAGCATGCCCTCTATATCTCACTCAGCGCGCCGATACTTCCGCTCACACCACCGCACGCTCACCAGCGACCAGAATGCCCCCACCAAAACCCCCGCAATAATATCACTGAAGTAATGCACGCCGAGGTACAGGCGGCTGAACAGAATCAGGGCTGTGACCGCCGCTATCCCTGCTAAACATACTGTTCTGCAAACCGCCGGTTTTCTTAACTTGATAACCAGATAAGACAAAAAGACAGCCAGGCAGGTGATGGCGGTGGCGTGGCCGCTGGGGAACGATGGGTTGTTTTCCATCACCCCATAAATCATGTCTGGCCGTGGCCGGTTGATCATGATTTTTAAAACCCAGGTTGTCAGTTCGGCTGAAATAAATGCTGTCCACAGATAAGGAATAAAAGATCTGCCGTTATTTTTTACCAGCCAATAGGTTGTAGCTAATAACAAAACGACTGCACCAGCAACACTGCCGATATACGTGAAATATTTAAAAAAGATAAACAGAGGTTCGATACGTACAGCGTTTATCCATGCGTGAACGAACATATCAACATTAAGAACGGCAGACCAAAACATGGTTAACATCCTGCAATAATATTATGAGTGATTAAGGTCGCGGCTCAAACACCGCAACAATCTTCTGTGCTGATACTCTGACTAATTTTGACAGTAAGAGGTCATCGTCCGCATCGTCTTCAGCTTGTTCCTGCGCCATAGCGATATCGCCGGTAGATTTTTCACTGTATTTATCGTGATACTCATTCGGAACCGGTTCGGGGGCGGTCGACCATGCTTCAGGCGATAGTACCCAGATACTGCTCAGCTTTGTTGATCCCATATCGGCCATTGTTGGCCCAATGGAAAATAAATAAAAAAGATTGAGAAAAATAAAAAGAGTGATCTTTTTCATGTTGTACCTCACGAAAATAATAATGTGCCAGGGTGAGAGTGTTGATGTTATTTTTATTTTTTAACGTCATGGGTGACAGGTTTTCGCCATTCCACCAAAGACAGGCATCCGACCAGAATAATAATAATGCCGCCGAAAATAAAACTGGTGATATTAGCACCCAGTCCAAACCCACCGTTTTGGACCGGCTGTGATAAGAGGTCGCCCCACGCGGCACCAAAGGGGCGCGTCAGGATATAAGCGGCCCAGAAGCAAAACACCGGGTTGGCATTAAACACAAAGCGGGCCACGGTTATCGCGACAATCCAGCCGCCAAAGAAGACAGCCGCGCTGTAATACCCCAGGCTTAAGCCTTCTGCCAGCCCATCACCGACGGCGGTGCCTAAGGCGAAGGTGAATAAAATCGCCAGCCAGTAAAAGCATTCTCTTTTCGGGCTATCGATATGATGAATAGACAATGTGCGCTCTTTTCGATACCAGAGCCAAAACGTCAGCATCAATGCTGCGCTAAAGAAAAGCGAGCTGTGCAGCAGGGGCACTTGAAATACGTCAGTGAGATTGTCCGTGATTAATGTGCCGAACACACTGATAAATACCACCGTTATCCAGTACAGCACCGGAACATAACGGCGGGCGCGTAACTGGAAATAAAGAGCGATGGCCAGTAGCCCTCCGGTAACAAAAGAGGTGGTCGTCAGACCGAAACCTAAATCCATATTCAGGAAGTCGGCAGCCGTTTCGCCGACCGTGGTCGACATCATTTTTATTACCCAAAATACCAGGGTCACTTCCGGGACTTTATTTAACCATACAGGTGTTGTTGTTTTCATTTTGCTATCTCATTAATTTGTGTGTGATTATTTATGGTCACATAGCGCGTGGCGTGCAGACATAGACGAGTGCAGGCGGAATATTGCGCATCACCACCACACGCTGCCAGCGGAAATAATGCGACAACAGCTTTTCCGACAGCGGGCTGTACTGAAACTGAATAAACAGACTCTGCGGCGTCATGCGCTGGCGAATCTGATGGAGAATGCGCACGCTGGTGCGCAAAGGAAGAGAGAGCAGGGGCAGGCAGGAAAACACCACATCGTAGGGATTCTGCAACCGCTCTGCCGAACCCGCAATCAGGTTGAGGCGTCGGTCGTCAATGGCCTGCAGGTCATCGATAAAGCTGGCATTAATTTCGTAGGCATCAAGACGGGCATCAGCACGCATACGGGAAAGAATGCCCTGAGTTAACACGCCGCGGGCCGCGCCTAATTCGGCGACCGACAGGCTGTTTGCCCAGTCCACCTGGCTGAGCATGGTGTGGCACAGGGCTGCCGATGACGGAATGACCGAGCCGGTGGCGCGCGGGTCCGCCATAAACTGGCGCAAATAGGATGAATACGTTTTTGGCGGTGTACGCAATGGCGGTGAGAGCGAATCTTTGTACATTGTCTTCTCCAGACGGGTCAGCGGATAAAGCCATTATCCGCTGCGGCCCATGACCCGGGCTCAACGTCTGGATTACAATTTTGTTCCTTTTGCCTGCCTGTCAGAGCGCTCCGGTAACATGAGGGTGAAGCAACTGCCTTTGCCCACCTCACTGGTCACGCTGATTTTCCCCCCGTGCAGTTCGGCAATGGTTTTTACCAGCGCCAGCCCCAGCCCGGTATTTTCAGCATTGCTGCGAGCGTCATCCAGACGGTAGAAACGGTCGAAAATGTGGGGCAAATGGGCTGCGCTTATCCCTTCGCCGTTATCTTCCACACTCAGAAATACGTTCCCGTCTTTACGCCACGCGTTGAGACTGATCTGCCCGCCGGGTGGCGTATGCCGTAAGGCATTGGACAGCAGGTTCGACAGCGCGCGCTGTAAATGAATCGGATCGGCAAAGAATGACACCTCACCCTCGCTCAGTAAGCGGATATTTTTGTCTTCGGCTAACACGTCGTAGAGGTTTATCTGGCGGGCGAATTCCGTTTTGCTTGAGAGATATTCGAGGTTCAGCGGTTCGCGGCTGTTGTCGGCCCGCGCCAGAAAAAGCATGGAGGAGACCATACGCGAGAGGCGTTCGCCTTCCTCCACAATGGCGGCCAGCGTGTCTTTGTACTCATTCGTGCTGCGGTCTTTGCTCTGGGTGACGCTGGCGGCAGAAATGAGGTTGTTGATTGGGCCGCGCAGCTCGTGTGCGATATCCGAGGAAAATCGGGTCAATTGCATAAACGAGGCTTCGAGGCGCGTCATCATACCGTCGAAGGAGGCCGACAGGGTATTGAGCTCTGAGGGCCAGCGCCGGGTGGACAGCCGGGTGTGCAAATCTTCCGCATGGATATGGGCGATTTCCCGGCTCATGATGCGCAGTGGCTGCAAACCGCGACGCGCCAGCCAGTAGCCGATGGCGGAGAAAATCACGATAGCCAGCGCCACGACAATCTGCATTCGCTGCCAGTAATCTTCAATAATCTCATTGTTTTTGGACACATTCAGCGCGGCCTGTACCCGCCAGGGCTGATTGTCTTTCAACACGAAATCAGAGGAGACAATCAGGTATTTCTCTCTGACGTCGTCCCGATGATATTTCCACTCGGCGTAATGAAAATCCTCTGACGGAGCAGGGAAGTCGGCCATCGGAACGCGCATGTTTTTCGACTGCGCCCAGACCTTGCCATCCGGGCTCAAAATGCGCAGCGAGAGCCGCTCCTGGCGGGCGACAAATTCGAACAGCTCCTGCTGCCAGAGGTCTTTTGGCCCCTGGCGTTCACTGATGGTTGCCGCAATCTCTTGCTGAAAATGCAAGGTGCTGCGTAACTCATCGACATCTTTCTGGCTGAGCTGGCTGCGCATGGTGGAATAAAGCAGGCCGGACACGCTGTACAACACCAGGCACATGGCGATGGAAAAATAGACCGTCAAACGCAGCGTGATCGAAGCATTACGCGGGATCAGCATCATTTCGCTCTTCCAGAACGTAGCCTGCGCCACGGATGGTGTGCAGGAGTTTAACGCCGTAGCCGTCATCGATTTTGCTGCGCAGGCGGCGCACCGCCACATCAATGACATTGGTTTCAGGATCGAAATTCATGTCCCAGACCTGTTCAGCCAGTACCGTGCGCGACAGCACTTCACCGCTGCGCCGCATCAGCAGGCTGAGCAGCAGAAACTCTTTCTGCGTCAGTTCGATGCGCTTACCGCTGCGCGATGCCCGGTGCTTGAGAAAATCGAGCTGCAGATCGCTGATTTGCAGCACCGCCTCGTCACCGCTGGCCGGGTTGGCCGCGCCACGGCGCATGATCACCCGCACCCGAGCCAGCAGTTCACTAAACGAAAAAGGTTTCACCAGGTAATCTTCCGCCCCCAGTTCCAGCCCCCGCACCCGGTCTTCCACATCATCCCGTGCCGTCAGGAACATCACCGGCGTCATTTTTCCCGCCTGGCGAGCCAGTTCGAGCAGCTTCCAGCCGTTCATGCCGGGCAGCATGACGTCGAGGATCGCCAGATCATAATCGTTCGTCAGCAGATAGTGCAGACCGTCAATGCCATTGCGCGCAACATCGACCACGAAATCATTCTCCTGCAATCCTTTCGAGATGTAGTCTGCCGCCATGGATTGATCTTCCACGAGCAAAAGTCTCATTGTGCCTCCGTCTGTCGTGTTAACGCGGTGTCCACCCTTGCCGGCCGCTCAAAGAGTAAAAAGAGCACCGGGGTGATAAAGAGTGTAATCAACTGGGAAAAGACTAGCCCACCGACGACCGCAACGCCCATCGGTTGTCGCAGTTCGGCCCCCGCGCCCCAGCCGAACGCAATGGGTAATGCGCCCATCATGGCGCACAGGGTGGTCATCATAATGGGGCGAAAACGCTGCATACAGGCCTGCACGATGGCGTCATGAGGGCTGAGTCCGTGCTGGCGCTGCGCCATCAGAGCAAAATCAATCATCATGATTGCGTTCTTTTTCACAATCCCAATGAGCAGCAAAATACCGATCATCGCGATAAACGTCAGGTCAAGATTCAGCAACCTTAAGGCCAGCAATGCGCCCACTGCCGCTGAAGGCAACCCAAGCAAAATGGTCAGCGGGTGCGCCCAGCTTTCGTACAACACGCCCAGGATGACGTAAATCACCGCCAGCGCCATCACGATAAGCCAAATCTGACTGCTCTGCGACTGCTGATACAGCGCGGCCTGACCGGCGTAGCTGCCAATGACCGACGCGGGCATCTGGATATCCTGCTGCACCTGCGCGATGGCCTGGGTGGCATCCGAAAGCGACTTGCCCGGTGCCAGGTCGAAGGAGAGGGTAATAGCAGGTAGCTGGCCCTGATGGTTGACCGCCGTTACGCCCTGAGTGCGGGCAATCTGTGTAAATGTGGTCACCGGCAGCAAGGTGTTCGCTGAGGAGCGCACGTAGATATTCGACAGGTCACTCTCGTTCTGGCGAGCCGCGTTGTTCACTTCCATGATCACCTGATAACTGTCTTCCGGGGCATAAATTGTCGATACCTGCTGCGTGCCAAATGCCGCATATAAATTGCTGCGGATCTGGTCGATGTTCACACCCATCAGTGAGGCTTTATTGCGGTCGATGTTCAACTCAGCCTGTAGCCCGTTGAGCTGCGCATCGCTGTTCACGCCCACAAATACGCCCGTTTTCTTCATCCCGTCCATCAGCCGGTTGGCCCAGTCGTTGAGTGTGACCCCTGGGGCACTGCTCACGGACTGCAGGGTGTACTGATAGCTGCTTTTCGACGAGCGTCCGCCGATTTTCAGGTTTTGTACCGGACTGTAAAACACGGTGATACCGGGTAAATAGCGGGTCTCATTACGCATGTTCTGTATCACTTGCTTCATGGGCGGACGCAGGCCCTGGTCTTTCAGGCTCAGCACGAGTTGGGTGGTATCGTGATCGACTTTTGTGACAATGTAACTGACCGCCGGATCGGCTTGTAACGTTTTGCCAATCTGCTGCGCCACCGCCAGTCGGCCTTCATAAGACATATCCTGCGGCGTGTCGATGTTCGCCGTTATCTGGCCGATATCCTCCTGAGGGAAGAACCCCTTGGGGGCACTCATGTAGAGCAGCGCGGTCAGGGCCACCGTGGCAACGGCGGTCAGCACCATCAGGGCTTTATGCCGGATGGCCCACTCCAGCCCCTGGCCGTATGTCTGACGCAGGGCTTCAAAACCACGCTCGAAATAGCGGCTCCAGGCGGGGGCGGTTTCTGGCGTGTCGTGATGTTTTACCAGCATCGGGACCAGCAACGGGATAATCGTCAGCGAGGCGGCGGCTGAGACCAGAATCGCCAGCGAGACGACCCAGGCAAATTCGTGGAACAGCAGGCCGAGCGTGCCGGGCATCAGGAAAATCGGGATGAACACCGCCACTAACGACAGGGAGATGGAGATAACGGTAAACGCCACCTCCCGCACACCCAGCAGTGTCGCTCGCCACGGTGATTCGCCTTCCTCCCGGTAGCGCATGATGTTTTCCAGCACCACAATGGCGTCGTCCACTACCAGACCCACCGCGATGGTCAGCCCCATTAGCGAGATGTTGTCCAGACTCATGCCCAGTACGTACATCAGCGCGAATGCCCCCAGTAACGAGACCGGCACGCTGAGGGCCGGGATAAGCGTGGCACGCAGGTTACGCAGAAACAGCAGGATGACCATGATGACCAGCGCAATGGTGAGCAGCAACGTAATGTTCACATCGTGAATGGCCTGGCGGATAGAGAGCGAGCGGTCATTGAGCAACTGCATTTTCACGGACGGCGGCATTTGCGCCTGCAGTCTGGGCAACAGCTGGTTGATGGCATCCATGGTGGCGACAATGTTCGCCCCCGGCTGGCGGCTAATGCTCAGTACAATCGCCGTATGGCCGTTAACGGCGCTGTAGCTCAGCGTATTTTCAATGCTGTCCTCGACGCTTGCCACATCCGACAGGCGTACCGGGGAGCCGTTACGGGTGGCGATGATCACGCTGGCAAAGTCACGCGCATTCATCAGGTCGCCCCGTGTCTGCAGCATCATCATCTGCCGTTTACCGTCCAGCTCGCCAATGGGGGAATTGGCATTGGCAGATTTCAGCGCGGCCTGGACTTCCGTCAACGTCAGGTTGGTGGCGGCCAGCCGGTTCGGATCCACTTCTACCCGCACGGCATAGCGTTTCTGACCGATGACGTTCACCTCTGCGACCCCTTTGATGGTCGACAGCGTGGGCGAAATCAGGTCGTCGGTATAGCGGTTCAGCTCAGAAAGCGTCATGGACGGGGAATCGATGCCGATCACCGCAATGGGCGCATCGGCCGGGTTGACCTTGCGAAACGACGGCGGCGTGGTCATCTGCGACGGCAGTTTTTTCATCGTCTGGTAGAGCGCTGACTGCACGTCGACGGCGGCTGAATCAATATTGATGGAGGGATCGAACTCCAGCACGATACTGGTGGCCCCTTGCTGGCTGGAGGAGGTCAGCATCGCGACACCTGGCACCGTTGAGAGGTTTTTTTCCAGCGGGGTCGCGATGGAGGATGCCATGGTCTCCGGGCTGGCACCTGACAGCGACGCATTCACCCTAATGGTGGGCATATCAAAAGATGGCAGTGCGGCGACGGGCAGCTTCGTCCAGCAAAAGATCCCGGCAACAATCACCGCCAGCCAGAGCAGCATGACCGCAATCGGCCGAGAAAGGCACATTTCAGCGAGCTTCATTGTACGTGCCCCGCAGGCGTTGCGTGGGGCGGTGCCACGGTGACATTAATGCCCGGACGCAGATTATTACTGCCCTCAGTCACGACGAGTGTCCCCTGGTCGAGACCGTCAACCACTGCCATTTGCTGTTGCACGCGCAGCAGATTCACCGGCTGTGTGGTGGTCTGGCGGTGGTCATCCACCCGATAGACGAAGTGGCCCTCCGGGCCGTTTTGAATGGCCTGCGGCGGCAGCACCACAACGCTTTGCGATCCCGCATCGACGCTGACATCCTGAAACGCGCCAGGCCACAGCAGGTGGCTGGCATTGTTGAAGCGCGCTTTCAGGGAAATGGTGCCGGTTTCGGTGCTGACGGTGTTGTCGATGAAATCCAGACTGCCGGTCAGGCTCTCACCTTTGGCATCCTTGACCCGCACGGCGACCTGGCCCTGCGACTGGGCCGACAGCACGGCGTTGAGGTCTTTTTCCGGCAGCGTGAACGCAACGCCAATCGGATCAAACTGATTGATGGTGACCAGCGGCAGGGCGCTGCCCGGTTGAGCCAGACTGCCGGGATGCACGTTCAGGGCACCGGTTTTACCACTGACGGGAGCGTAGATGCGGGTATAGCCGAGCTGTGCCTGGGCGCTGCGGATATCTTCAGTGGCGGCGCGAAGCTGGGCGGCATACTGCTGCTGGGTGCTTTGTAGCGTGTCCCAGTCGGACCCTGAAATGTAGTGTTGTGCTTTCAGCGCCCGGCCACGCGCCAGATCACGCTGGGCTTTGTCGAGCAGGGACTGTGTTTGCACCTGGGCGGCCTGAACCCGGTGCAGCGCGGCCTGTTGCGTGGAGTCCTCAAGCGTAAAGAGCAGTTGCCCCTGATGCACAAAATCCCCCTCTTTGAATGCCACGTCCTTAATTGACCCGGATATTTGCGCCTGAATATCTACCTGATTCAGCGAGACCACATGCCCCTGGGTGGTGAGCGTCAGCGGCAGCGATGTCTTAAGCGCGGGGGTTAAGCTCACCAACGGCGCAGGAGATTTTTGCGGCGTGGCGGAGGCGGGAGTCTGGCGAAGAAAGAGGAAATAGATAAGTGTGGCCCCCGTCAGTAGAATGATGACGAGCAAAGGCCGGATACGAAATCTGTTCATGGTAATCGGCAGTCAGGAAAACAATGGCGTCAGTCTAACGAACGCCCCCCGACAAACAGGTGCTCTGCAAGATGACAATTTTGTCATGTTGGCACACACACCGCACGGGCACGATGCTTCCCCTGGCAGGGCAACGATGCCAAAACAGTCACAAAAGGATACTGATGACGATGTTAAAACCGAATGTCACCCTTCACTCGCTTCGCGAAGATCCCAACCTGCTTGACGACGCCATTGGTTATTTTCAGGCGCAATGGGCCTCTGAGGACTCTCTGCGCGTGTACGATGATGCCCTGCGGCGTGCCATCGGGGCGTCTAATCCGCTGCCGCAATGGTATGTGCTCAAACAAGAAACGCGCATCATTGGCTGTGCAGGCTTGATTACGAACGACTTTATCAGCCGTGGCGAACTCTGGCCGTGGCTATGTGCGCTCTATATTGAGCCCGACAGGCGCGGGCAGGGGTATGCTCACCTGCTGATTGAACACATCGCGGCGCACACCAAACAGCTGGGGTTTACTCATCTGCATTTGTGCACCGATCTTGACGGCTTCTATGAGCGATTTGGCTTTGAGTATGACGGCCAGGGCTACCACCCCTGGGGCGAGGCATCGCGCGTGTATACGCGAAAACTTTGATAACAGCACGGAGCGTGAACCGGCTTAAACGGTATTACCAGGTAAAAGGTGGCGGTTGTTTCATACCGCCACCATACCTGTCTTCTAAAAGCTACTGGCCTGGCGCAACGCCCCGGATTCCGGCGTCACCCGAAGCGGGGAGCGGACAATCAACGAAGGAAGCGCCAGTTCGATATCATTCTCTGCCAGACTTTCAATAATACGAATATTAATTTCCTGCTGAATATCCATGTATTTATTATAGTCGGCGGTGTTAACGATATGTACGACTTCATAGGTCATGCGGTCTTTATTAAAATCCAGCAGATGGGCGCGGTCGAATTTTGTCTCACCCACTTCAGTGACGATATTTTTAATCAAATCACCAATAATGCGTAATTTCTCTGGGGGCGTGGTAATAGACACCCCAAAGCTAAAGACAATACGACGTGTCTGCATACGCTTATAATTATGTATGGTCTGCTGTAATAACTGCGCATTGGCACAAACGATCTGCTCACCGCTGAGGCTTCTAATCCGCGTAGTTTTTAATCCAATATGCTCAATTGTCCCTGCCACATCGCTGAAAACAACAAAATCTCCCGGCTCGAAAGGTTTGTCAAAACCAATGGAGAGCGAGGCAAAAACATCGCTTAGCACTGTCTGAACAGCAAGTGCAATAGCAATACCGCCGACACCGAGACTGGCCACAAGGGCAGTAATATCCACGCCGGCATTGGCCAGCACTGACAGCAGCATTATTGCCCAGACAAATGTCCGTAATATCATGCTCAGGATAACCAGCGTAACGGGGTTTTTATTGGTTCCTGGCGAATACAGTAAATGACGCATCCACGACTGCACGCCCTGATCGAACCAGATGGCCATTTGGATGGCAAACACGACGAACCAGGCGTGAGAGACGGTGGAAAATAAGCGTTCAGGTAAAGGGACAAAGCGAAGACTAAAAAGAAATGCTGCAAATAACATCAGAAGTTTACTGGTCTTCTTCAGCATATCAAAAGCAACTGAACCCAATCTTTCCACTCTGGCGTTGTTTTTACCTGCACGATGGATGGTTTTATAGAGTAGATCGAGCAACCGATTGGTGACCCAATAGGTGATAAGCGTGATAAAAAAAACAATCGCCAGATTAAGCCAGAATGTGGGGGACATTAATACCGAAATAATGTTCAGCTGTAGCAGATAAGCCATTCAACCTCCTGAGTGCGTTAATACAGTGTCTTAGTATAGACACTCAGTCTGGGTCGGTTGGGTATCACGATTTCTGGAGCCCGTACGCTTTTGCCTGCAGATGACAGGTCTTACTTATCTTATTGAAGAGAAAAATGAAGGCAACCTGTTGAATGCTGGCGCTTCTTTACTTAATTAATCGTAAAAATCACTCACCGCGATCGCAACTCTGCACTTAAGACAGTCCTCAACCAGGCATTATTCTGTATGCTGGCAGCAGAGGTTAACGAATTACGCTTACGACAAAGGAAGGACTCTCGCTATGAAAACAGCCGTTGTATTTCGACATGTGCCTTTTGAAGATTTGGACTCGCTGAGCGAAACCTTGCTGGCAAAAGGGTACCGCTGGCGCTGCATTGATACGCCCATTCAGTCCCTGGCCGCGTTTGATGCGCTGAAGGACGATCTGCTGATTGTGCTCGGCGGGCCGATTGGCGTTTATGAGCAGCATCTTTACCCCTTCCTGGAGACGGAACTGCGGATTATCCGCGAGCGGCTGGCGGCCGGAAAACCCGTGCTGGGCATCTGCCTTGGCGCGCAGTTGATGGCAAGCGCGCTGGGGGCCAGTGTCGCTTCAATGGGCGTCAAGGAGATTGGCTACTCGCCGGTTAGCGTCAGCGACAATGCGCCTGCTTACTTTGCGCCACTCGACAATCTTCCGGTTCTGCACTGGCACGGCGACAGGTTTGAGATCCCGGCGCAGGCCACGCTGCTTGCCAGTAGCGACGTGTGTGACAACCAGGCCTTTAGCGTTGGCAACTACGCGCTGGCCTTCCAGTTTCATCTGGAGGTCACCGCCAGCGGGCTTGAGAGCTGGCTGGTGGGGCATGCCTGTGAGTTAAGCCATGCAGGCATTGACCCGCGCACGCTGCGGGAAGACGCGACCCGCTACAGCGCCAAACTCTCCAGCGCGGCGCGTCAGGTGGTAGGACACTGGCTGGACGAGCTGCCAACGTCAGCGGGTTAATACTTTTATCCACATTCTTTTTACCCACAAAGTACGTAATTTTTCGAGAGTGTACCGCCAGGTACACTCTTTTTATTTCCGGCCACGTTGAATGACCACCATCAGGTTATTTTCTTTCACCTGCCAGAAATAATAAATCGTATAAATTCATACGCTAAGCCCTTTTCCCTTCATTAAAACCGCATGAATGCCTGCTGATTTATCATTCTGGCCTCTCTCTTGCAATTCTCCTGATGTCTGTTCACTACACACTTTTATTCTTCATTTAATGACACGAGGAAACCGTATGACACGCAAGCTGGCTATTTATGGCAAAGGGGGGATCGGGAAATCGACGACCACGCAAAATACCGCGGCGGCACTTGCTTATTTCCACGGTAAAAAGGTTTTTATTCACGGGTGTGACCCGAAAGCCGACTCCACCCGTCTTATTCTCGGTGGCAAACCGCAGGAGACATTAATGGATATTCTTCGCGACCAGGGGGCGGAGAAAATCACCAATGAAATGGTCGTGAAAACCGGCTGCTTTGATATTCGCTGTGTGGAATCCGGTGGCCCGGAACCCGGTGTCGGTTGCGCGGGTCGTGGGGTGATTACCGCCATCGATCTGATGGAAGATAACAAAGCTTATACCGACGACCTCGACTTTATTTTCTTTGATGTGCTGGGCGACGTGGTCTGTGGTGGATTTGCCATGCCCATTCGCGATGGTAAAGCGCAGGAAGTGTACATTGTCGCCTCTGGCGAAATGATGGCGATTTATGCCGCCAATAACATTTGCAAAGGGCTGGTGAAATACGCCAAACAAAGCGGCGTGCGCCTCGGCGGTATTATCTGTAATAGCCGTAATGTGGACGGTGAAAAAGACTTTCTGGAAGAATTTACCGCCGCCATTGGCACCAAAATGATTCATTTTGTGCCGCGCGACAACATTGTGCAGAAAGCCGAATTCAATAAAAAAACCGTGACGGAATTCGACCCGGAAGCGAATCAGGCGCAGGAGTATCGCGAACTGGGACGCAAAATTATCGAGAACGAAGACTTCGTGATCCCCCAGCCTTTGTCGATGGATCAGCTGGAAAAAATGGTCGTTAAATACGGCATGATGGATTAATTCGCGCCGCATTTCATTTTCTGTCAACAGCCGCATTTCCCGGATGGGGGAGATATTATGCCGTACCATGAGTTTGAGTGCAGTAAATGCATTCCTGAGCGTAAACAGCATGCCG
Organism: uncultured Enterobacteriaceae bacterium; assembly: GCA_963530515.1. GTDB lineage: Bacteria > Pseudomonadota > Gammaproteobacteria > Enterobacterales > Enterobacteriaceae > CBFFRJ01. Next base: position 29,033 of record CAUSEC010000031.1, read on the forward strand.
TTGTCAAAGGGCCGGATGAAGATATTACCTCGGCGCTGCCGCTGGGATATTTAAATACCATTCCGGGGACTATCTCAGAACGCGGGTGTGCCTATTGCGGGGCCAAACATGTTATTGGCACCCCAATGAAAGATGTGATTCATATTAGCCATGGCCCGGTAGGCTGTACCTATGATACCTGGCAGACGAAGCGGTATATCAGCGATAACGATAACTTTCAGCTGAAATATACCTTCGCCACCGATATGAAAGAAAAGCATATCGTCTTTGGCGCAGAGAAAGTGCTCAAAAAGAATATTATCGAAGCTTTTGATGCACATCCCAATATTAAGCGCATGACCATTTACCAGACCTGCGCGTCGGCGTTAATTGGTGACGATATTGCCGCTATCGCCCAGGAAGTCATGGACGAACGCCCGGAAGTGGACATCTTCGTCTGCAACTCGCCGGGTTTTGCCGGCCCGAGCCAGTCGGGTGGGCACCACAAAATCAACATTGCCTGGATTAACCAGAAAGTCGGCACCGTTGAGCCTGTTATCACCAGCGATTACGTCATCAACTATGTGGGTGAGTACAACATCCAGGGCGACCAGGAAGTGATGGTGGATTTCTTCAAGCGTATGGGGATTCAGGTGCTTTCCACCTTCACCGGCAATGGCTCTTATGACTCCCTGCGGGCGATGCACAAAGCCCACCTCAACGTGCTGGAGTGCGCCCGTTCAGCGGAGTACATCTGCAACGAACTGCGCGTGCGCTATGGGATCCCACGTCTGGATATCGACGGTTTTGGTTTTGGCCCTCTGGCTGATTCGCTGCGAAAAATCGGCCTTTTCTTCGGTATTGAAGACCGGGCGCAGGCGATTATCGACGAAGAGGTGGCGCGCTGGAAACCGGAGCTGGACTGGTACAAAGAACGCCTGAAAGGCAAGAAGGTTTGCCTCTGGCCCGGTGGTTCCAAACTGTGGCACTGGGCGCATGTCATCCATGAAGAAATGGGGGTCGAGGTGGTCTCGCTCTACACCAAATTCGGCCACCAGGGGGACATGGAAAAAGGCATTGCCCGCTGCGAAGCCGGTGCGCTCGCCATTGACGACCCGAACGAACTGGAGTCGCTGGAGGCGATGTACAAGCTCAAGCCGGACGTCATTTTTACCGGTAAACGCCCGGGGGAAGTGGCGAAGAAAATTCGCGTGCCCTACCTCAATGCACATGCCTACCACAACGGGCCGTACAAGGGCTTCGAAGGCTGGGTGCGTTTTGCGCGCGATATCTACAACGCCATTTATTCCCCAATCCATCAGCTGGCGAAGCTGGACATCAGCCAGGATGACATCCCGGCGACGCAGGGCTTTGCCACCGCGCGGATGCTCTCCGACGCCACGCTTAGCGATGAGGTGCGTAACAACCCGGATACGCGCCAGCGTGCAGAGCCTGGCCCTGCCGCACGCCAATGCGCCAGCCGGGATTGTCAGCGTCAGTATCGGCGTCGCCAGCCATAATCAGCGCAGCCATACGGACTACGGCCAGCTGATTCAGGCCGCCGATGACGCGCTGTACGAAGCCAAACATGCCGGTCGTAATATCGTGCGAGCCAGCGTACCGGCCTGGCCGGATAGCCTCACAACGCTTGCAACGCCAGATCAGAACTGACCGTTGCGTGACCCCCACCTGGAACGGTTATCGTACAGGTGGGGTCATCGGTGTTTCCAGATGAATAATTAATGGAGAACATTAAAATATTAGGTTTCGGAAAAGTGGTAGTCCAGGATACACCTTGACCAGAACTGGCTGAATATCTTGAAACCCGTAAAGATCTCAGCCAGCTTACGCGGTTGGTCAAGAATGCTGTGTCTTCCCGCAATCAGGATGCTGTAGTAACAACCTCTTGGTCTTTTTCAGCCCCATCCTGCATTAAGCACAAAATATTATTTTCCTGTGATTGATTAGCTGAATAAATAATATGATAGCGAATCATTCATAAGGCAGATCAATTTTAATGCGTTCTATTATCTTATTAATGGTTATTCTAAAGTTATGAGGGTGATCACAGTCGCTGTGCGTTTAAAAGGACATTTTATCAGTCAGGAAGATGTTTTTATTAATAAAGTATCTCTTGTGTATATTAAAAACAGTCCTCCTGATTTCGTTTCATAAAAAACACTGACTGAAGGAGATAGTAATGATTAAGGATGTAATCAATGATAGCAAAATTACCACTTTTACCACTCCAGAAAAAATAGCGCTCAGTGCCTATACTAAAGATGCATCGAGGGAAAAGGATTATTTTAAAGGAATGCTTTTCTCCGCAGATAATTCAGGATGCGAGGCTTCTGTTAATTTTATTATGAATTAAACGGGGAATATCTATTATGCCTGTACCAGTGAACAGCTTATGGGAAGGAGTAAAGACCTCTTTGATAGCGTAACCGTATTGTTTTCGGCGATGAGTCGAGCGCTGAGTTTACAGGGAAAAACGTTATTTGATTATGCTGCCTGGAGCAATTTGATTTGCAGCTCAGGGTATTTTGTTGAGGTTCAAAAGTTTCGTAGCATGTTGAATATTAAAAGTGGCGCACTTACGGTTGATACTCAGATTGTTCAGACTCTTTTACCTGGTTTGACGGCTGGAAATTCTATGAATATTGCCAAAGGTGTACTTAGCGCATTAAGCGGTGAGTTCAGTGCAGAAGGTGTGACCGAGGATACACAGCTTGCGCATATTCTCTTCATTTGTGAAGAATTATTTGGTGCGCCAAGCGTAACGGTGAGATTATTTTACGCCAGTAAGAAATCGCATAAAGCCCTTATCCAGTCGCCTTGTCATCAACCTGCTGAGGCTGCATTTGAGCAGCTACAAGAGGCCAGGACTTTCCTTTTTATTTCCCCGGATGCAATTGCAAAATTTGCGAAGAGGTTTATCGATGAACCAAAAGAATATACTCAGCTAATTGAGCATATGAGAATGATGGTCAAATAATGTGTTTACGGCACTGTCACGCAGTGCCGTAAACACTTAATACGAGGGGCATGCAACGCGGATTCTAGTGATTGCTTAATTAGCACTATCCTCGTCTTTCTTCTCCAGATGTCCCAGTGATTTCTCCGGGAAGCAGTAGTCCCGCACCCGGCGTTTGAGCTCGGCGGCATCCGGGAACCCCCCATCCTGCTTGCGCTCCCAGATGACATGCCCGTCGATATCAATCACGAAAATGCCGCCTGTGCCAGGAATCAGCGTGACTGATGCGAGGTCGGCGCTAAAGCTGTGCAGCAGCTCCTGAGACATCCAGGTGGCGCGCAGCATCCAGTTACATTGTGAGCAATAGTGGATTGTGATGGCAGGTTTTGTCGTTGTCATGGTGTTAACCGTATGGAGTGAGCGTTGGCGTAGTGTAGACAAAAGAAGGGATAAAAAGTGAAGAAAGTGTGAAGTTGTTGCAAGTGATAATTGTTATCATTATTATTCAACTCAGAAAACAAGAGTGGGCTAACGATTGTCTTGTGCTGACATAAGCCAACTTAATAATAATGACTGGAAGCAACGCGTGAGCCTGATACTAATAAATTCTAAGGCTTGCAAAAAATATGGGTACATCGCAATTTTCCCAGGCGCCATTTCGTAAAAGCATCCTGGTGACTTCACTGCTCGCAGCACTGTATCAAACCTCTGCTATGGCGGCTGATACCGTAACGACACAAACCACGGCAACCGCCTCACAGCAGGACAATGCTGAAGAGATGGTGGTTACCGCACCGGCACCGGTTCTTAAAGCCGGGAGCAACCATTCCATTACTGCACAGGATTTGCAGAACAAAGGGGCGAACGACTTCGGCTCGATCATGCGCTATGAGCCGCTGATCAGCGCGACGGGCGCAAGCGGTGGCTCTGGTAATGGCAAAAGCGGCTTCGACCGTGGCGGCTATACCGGCTATAACATCCGTGGCCTTGAAAGCAACCGTGTTGGCATCGATGTTGACGGCATTCCACAGCCGGATGCGACCGGGCGTAGCTACGTCAGCCGTGCAGGCCTGAACTCCTTCGGCATTGGCCGTGACTATATTGACCCGTACATGTACGGCAATGTCGATATTCACTCGGGCGCGACCGCCATTGATAACGCCAATACCTCTATTGGCGGTAACGTTTCATTCCGTCCGAAATCCGCAGACAACTACCTGCATGCCGGTAAAGAAACCTACTTCGGCTACCAGACCGATTACGACTCCGCCGATCGCAGCTGGCACAACGGCCTGACCGCAGCCGGTGGCGACGACACCCTGCGCGGCGTCTTTGTTTACAGCCGTCGTGATGGACAGCAGACCCGCAACAACAGCGGCACCGTGGATGCATACCCGGCGAACTGGCACTCAGACGCCATGATGGCCTCCGGGATCTGGCAGGCGACCGATGCACATAAACTGACCACGACGCTGGATTATTACCACAAGACCAATCACACCCATTACGATGCGTGGGACAGCGCGGGCAGCGACATTATTGGCACGGCGCAGCAGACGTCCCAGACACGTCGCTGGGGCATCAGCCTGAAAGATGACTGGACGCCAATGAACGACTGGCTGGACAGCATGTCCACCAAAGTGTTCTATCAGCACACCGAAGCCCATGACTGGACCTATATGCCAGACAGCACCTCGCTGGCGCTGGAAACCGTCGCTTCTAACTACGATACCAATACCTGGGGCATCCAGAATGCGATGGCCAAAACCCTGGGCCGTCACGATCTCAGCGCGGGCTTCAATGCCAGCATGAGCAAAACCGAACGTCCGTTCAGCCAGTCGCCGGTGCCGAGCACCTTCAGTGCGATCATGCAGCCGGAAGCAGACTCCAGCAGCTACACCCTCGGCGCGTTCGTGCAGGATCAGATTAACTTCGATCTCGACAGCCACAACTTCGCCGTGATCCCTGGCGTGCGCGTCGTGCACCAGTCGATGAAACCGGAGAACCTGAGCAGCCTGACCACCAACAGCACGGTGCTGGATGAGTCAGAAGTGGCGACCCTGTACGGCAAAAACTCGGACACCCAGGTACTGCCGTCGTTGACCTTCCAGTACGACATTACGCCGCGCCTGATGACCTACCTGCAGTACACGCGCGGTGCGGAATTCCCGAACGCCAGCCAGCTTTATGGCTCCTGGAACCTCGGTTCGAGCTATGCGGGTCGCGGCCAGTATGCGCTCATCGGTAACACCGACGTGAAGACCGAGACCAGCGATAACCTGGAGTGGGGCATGAAGGGTGAGGTGACCGACGGCATTACGATGCGCACCTCGCTGTTCTACAACAGCTATAAGAACTTTATCGCCTATACCCGTTACACCCGTACCAACAACCCGGATAAGTTCACCCGCGTTCCGTCTAACATCTACACCATTTACCAGGCGGAAAACCGCGATAAGGCCTATATCTACGGGGGTGAAATCAGCACCCGATTCAACTTTGGTACCTGGTTTGAGCAGGTCGATGGCCTGAGTGCGACCCTGGCTTACGGTTATACGCAAGGTCAGTCGAAGTCTCGCTACATGGGTGACAAGTACATCGATCTCGACAGCGTCGCGCCGATGAAAGCAATTGTGGGCGTGGCCTGGGATGACCCGGCGAAACAGTACGGTACCGCGCTGACCGCAACCTTCGTGAAAGGTAAAAAGGCGACGGCCACCAGCCGTGAATCCTATACCAACACCGGCTCGGCGATTAGCGACTCCAGCAACGAGTACATGCGTGTGCCGGGCTACGGTCTGCTGGACTGGACTGCGTACTGGCAGGTGGCGAAAAACGTCAAAGTTAATGGCGGCGTTTACAACATCACCGACCGCAAATACTGGGATTACCTCAACAGCCGTACCCAGGAAGTCTCCACCAACCAGGATGCTTACGACAAAGCGCTGGCCACGATGCCGGGCCGCAGCTGGCAGCTGGGTGTGAGCGTCGACTTCTGATTTTTGTATGACTTGACCTGCCCTCCGGTCAGCTGGCCGGAGGTTTTATCATAAGAAGGAAGCACTGATATGACCGTTTCATCGCAAAACGTTCAGGAAATCTGGCACCAGTACCAGACCATGAAAACCGAGAATCCAGCAAAATACGCGCGCGACCTGGCGCACGACCTTGGTATCAGCGAGGCAGAACTGACGTTCTCACGCGTGGGCCATGACGCCGTGCGTCTGACGGATGACGCACGCGCTATCCTGAGCGCGCTCGACGCCGTTGGCGAGACCAAATGTATCTGTCGCAACGAATATGCGGTTCATGAACAGCTCGGCAGCTTCACCAACCTGAAAATCGGTGAACACGCGGGCCTGGTACTGAACCCGCGCGCCCTTGACCTGCGCCTGTTCATCACCCAATGGGCAAGCGCCTTTGCCCTGCGCGAACAGAGCCAGCACGGAGAGCGTCGCAGTATTCAGTTCTTTGACGGGCAGGGTGATGCGCTGCTGAAAGTCTATGTGACGGCGAACACCGACCTGAACGCCTGGGATGCGCTGCTCGCACGCTTTGCTTCCTCTGAAAACCTGCCGCTGAGCCTGAAACCCGCCGAAGAACAGGCGCATGCCACGGATACCGATGCCACCGCGCTCGACAGCGCCTGGCGTGCCATGACCGACGTGCACCAGTTCTTTGGCTTACTGAAAAAACACAACATCACTCGCCAGCAGGCCTTCCGTCTGGTGGGAGACGATCTGGCCTGCCTGGTCAGCAACGAGGCGCTGCCGCAACTGCTCGACACCGTTCTGGCCGACGGTAATGAAATCATGATCTTCGTTGGCAACCGTGGCTGCACGCAGATCTTTACCGGCGAACTGGAAAAAGTGACGCCGATGAAAGGCTGGCTCAACATCTTTAATCAGGCTTTCACCCTGCATCTGCGCGGTGACACCATCGCCGAAAGCTGGGTGACCCGCAAACCGACCGCTGACGGGCATGTGACCAGCCTGGAGCTGTTCGCCGCCGACGGCACGCAAATAGCACAGCTTTACGGCCAGCGCAGCGAAGGCAATGCCGAACAAACCCAGTGGCGTGCGCAGGTTGATGCGCTGACGGCAAAAGGAAAAGCAGCATGAAAAAACTGCTGATACTGCTGGCGGCCCTGCCTTTGATGGCGCAGGCGGCAGCCGAGCGCGTCATCCCGCTGGGCGGTGATGTCACCGAAATTGCCTGGGCGCTGGGGGCGGGCGACACCCTGGTGGCCCGTGACAGCACCAGCACCTGGCCTGCCCAAGTGCAGGCGCTGCCAAACGTGGGCTATGTGCGCCAGCTCAACGCCGAAGGCATTCTCTCTCTGCGCCCGACGCTGGTGCTTGCCAGTGACCAGGCTCAGCCGTCGCAGGTGCTGACGCGTCTGGGAGAGAACCACGTGAAAGTGGTCAATGTGCCGGGCGGTTATGAACTGGCGGCTATCGACAAAAAAGTGGACGTGATTGCCAGTGCGCTAGGCAAAAAAGAGCAGGGCGATGCGCTGCGTAAAAAACTCGACGACGAGATGGCCGCGCTGCCCAAACAGCCGCTCAATAAACGCGTGCTGTTTATTCTGAGCCACGGCGGCATGGGTTCGATGGTTGCCGGGCAAGAAACCGCGGCGGACGGCGCGATTCGTGCTGCCGGGCTGACCAACGCCATGCAGGGCTTTTCCCACTACCGTGCGCTCTCCCAGGAAGGGGTGATTGCCAGCAAGCCCGATCTGGTGGTGATTTCAGCCGACGGAGTGAAAAGCATGGGGGGCGAAGAGAACCTGTGGAAGCTGCCGGGGCTGGCCGAGACGCCAGCCGGGCACAATAAGCAGGTGCTGATAATCGACGACATCTCCCTGTTAGGTTTCAGCGTGCGTACGCCACAGGCGTTGCAGGATTTACGCGCTCGCGCTGAGAAGCTGCCCTGATGGATCGGGCTGCAATGCGCTATCTCTGGCTGCTGGCGTTGCTGCTGGTGGGCATGACGCTGCTGGCCACCACGTTTGGAGCGATGCGTTTGCCGCTGGCTAGCCTCTGGACGGCGGGCGACGAAGGATTGCGCCAGATTTGGCTGACCATTCGTTTGCCCCGCGTGCTGCTGGCCCTGCTGGTGGGATCGTCGCTGGCGCTTTGCGGCTGCGTGTTACAGGGGTTGTTTCGCAACCCGCTGGCTGACCCGAGTTTGCTCGGTGTCAGCGGCGGTGCGGCACTGACGGTGGCAGTGTGGCTGGTGCTGCCGTTCTCTGTTCCGGCCATCGTCGCACTCTACGCGCCAATGGTGGCGGCATTTATCGGCAGCTTTACGGTGATGATGATTATCTTCCTGTTGAGCCAGTCGCAGGACAGTACGCTTTCGAGGCTGTTGCTGGTCGGGATTGCGATTAACGCGCTGTGTGCTGCCGCCGTGGGTATGCTGTCGTGGATCAGCAATGACGCGCAGCTGCGCCAGCTTTCCCTTTGGGGAATGGGGACTATCGGACAGGCGCAGTGGTCAACCCTTGCCGTGGCCGCCACGCTGATGGTGCCATCCTCGCTGGTTATCTGGCGGGTGTCTGCTCAGCTAAACCTGCTGCAACTCGGCGATGAAGAGGCGCATTATTTGGGCGTTAACGTCCCCAGATTGCAGCGCGTCTTGCTCTTTTGCAGCGCCCTGCTGGTGGCTTCCTCCGTGGCTATCTGCGGCATCATCGGTTTTATTGGCCTGGTAGTGCCACACCTGATGCGACTGCTGCTTGGGGCCGATCATCGTGGGCTGGTGCCCGGTTCGGTGCTGATGGGCGGCCTGTTGTTGCTGGTCGCCGATACGCTCGCCCGCACGGTGGTGGCGCCGGCAGAAATGCCGGTGGGGCTTATCACCAGTTTTATCGGCGCGCCGTGGTTTTTGTGGATGATCTTCAAACAAGGGAAAGCGGCGCATGGATAACCGTCTGACGGCTGAGCACCTTAATCTTGTGGTGGGTAAACGGCAACTGATTGACGACGTCTCGCTGACCCTGGAAACCGGCGAAATGGTGGCGTTGATTGGCCCGAACGGCGCGGGGAAATCCACGCTGCTGCGCTTGTTGACCGGTTATCTGCCCGTTCGCCACGGAGAATGCCGCATCGGTGAACGCCCCCTTGACCAGTGGCCGCCTGAAACCTTGTCGCGCCGCCGTGCCGTGATGCTGCAACAAACGCAGCTGCGCTTCGACTGGCAGGTGGAGGGGATTGTCGCCATGGGGCGTGCACCCTGGGGAGTCACGCGGGAACGTGAAATCGTCCAGCAGGTGATGGCGCTGACCGACTGCCTGAGTCTAGCCGGGCGCAACTACGCGACCCTCTCCGGGGGCGAGCAGCAGCGGGTGCAGCTTGCCCGCAGCCTCGCCCAGCTCTGGCAGGATGACGGCCCACAAGGCTGGCTGTTTCTCGACGAACCCACGTCGGCGCTGGATCTCTATCATCAACAGCAGCTACTGCGGTTGATGAAAAACCTGACCCGGAAAGGGAAGTTACACGTCTGTGTGGTGCTGCACGATCTTAATCTCGCGGCACTCTGGGCAGACCGGATTTTGCTTCTGCACAAAGGCAAAGTGGTGGCGCAGGGCGTGCCGCAAGAGGTGATTGTGCAACCGATCATCGAAAAATGGTACGGCGCCGAGGTGAGGGTAGAGCAACACCCGGACGGGGAGATCCCGCAGGTGTTTTTGACGCTGTGAATCGATGAGAAAAACTTTTACAGTCAATGCGATTGCTCTGACCCTTCACTCATCACAAGCCGGGGAACACGGAATATGAACGACGCCACAGCGGATTCGGTAAAAATTAAGTGGGGCATTATTGCACCAGGGCGCATCGCCGATGCGTTTGCCAGCGACCTTTTGCTTTCACCGGGCAGCGAAATGGTTGCGGTGGCGTCCAGAAGCTTATCGCGTGCACAGGCCTTTGCGCAGAAATACGCCATTGACGAAATCTATGATGATTACGATGCACTGGTGTTAAACAGCCGCTGTGACATTGTCTATATTGCCTCGCCTCATGTGTTCCATAAAGAACAGGCGCTGGCCTGCATTCGGGCCGGTAAATCGGTGTTGTGCGAAAAACCCGTGGCACTCAGCGCGGCGGAACTCGACGAAGTCATTGCGGCGGCTAAAGCGCACCAGGTGTTCTATATGGAAGCCATGTGGACACGCTTTTTCCCGGTGATGGAACAGGTGATGGATGTGGTCGCGGGTGGGAAAATAGGTGCGGTGAATCTGGTGCAGGCTAACTTTGGCTTTAAAGCAAAAGCGGATGTTAACGATCGCCTGTTTGACCCGCAGCTTGGCGGCGGGAGCCTGCTGGACACCGGAGTTTATGTGATTACGCTTGCGCAGCTGATTTATAACGCGTGCCCGCAGACGATTTTCACCCAATCCGTCATGACACCGACGGGCGTTGACGGCACCGGCAGTTATCTGCTGCGCTATGGCGACAATCAGCTGGCGCAGCTTTCTTCATCAATTGTCACCCAAACGGTCAACAGCGCGCTGATTTATGGCGAACGGGGTTTTATCACCATTGAGGATTTCTGGATGCCGTCGCGGGCCACAGTTCATTTCGATGACGGTCGCGAGGAGGTTATCGAATGTCAGCCAGAGGGCATCGGCTACTACTACGAAATTCAGCATGTTGAGGCCTGTCTGGCCGGGCGGCTGGTGGAAAGCCCGAAACGGACATGGCGGGAAACGCGTGAGGTGCTGTCCATTATGGACAGTATTCGAAACACGTGGGGATTAGTCTACCCGAGCGAAAAAACGTCCGATCCGGTGTTATGAAGGTAGCAAACGAAAAACCGGCGAGCAGTATCTCCGCTCGCCGGTTAATGCAGACAGGATTACAGGTCGAAACGATCCAGATTCATCACTTTCGTCCAGGCTGCCACGAAGTCCGTCACGAACTTCTGTTTGGCATCGTCACTGGCGTACACTTCCGCCAGCGCACGCAGGATGGAGTTTGAACCAAAGACCAGGTCAGCACGGGTGGCGGTGTAGACCACTTCACCGCTCTTACGGTTGCGGCCTTCAAACAGCTCCGCTTTCTCATCAACCGGTTTCCATGCGGTGCGCATATCTAACAGATTAACGAAGAAGTCGTTGCTCAGCACGCCAACGCGATCGGTGAAGACCCCGTGTTTGCTGCCATCAAAGTTGGTACCCAGTACGCGCATCCCGCCGACCAGAACGGTCAGCTCCGGCGCGCTCAGCGTCAGCTGCTGGGCTTTGTCGATAAGCAGCGTTTCGGTGGTGATGTCGTCGTGCTCGCGGCGATAGTTACGGAAACCATCCGCCAGCGGCTCCAGCAGTTTGAACGACTCCACGTCGGTCTGATCCAGACGGGCATCGACGCGACCTGGCGTGAACGGCACATTCGCGTGCACACCAGCCGCGGCCGCAGCTTGCTCAATCCCGACCACACCCGCCAGCACAATGATATCCGCCAGCGAGGCTTTACCGGAAGATTGCTGAATGGCCTGCAGAGCCGGTAAGGCTTTGAGGGCAACGGTGTTGACCGGCCAGCTGTTTTGCGGCGCCAGTGCCAGACGTGCACCGTTCGCCCCGCCGCGTTTATCACCACCACGGAAGGTGGAGGCGGACGCCCAGGCAACGGAAATCAGCTCACTCACTGACAGACCTGCACCGGCAATCGCCACTTTCAGACTGGCAACGTCGGCGTCGGTCGGATTGTGGGTAGCGGCCGGTAACGGATCCTGCCAAATCAGGTCTTCACCCGGGATTTCAGGGCCGATGTAACGCGCTTTTGGCCCCATATCGCGATGGGTCAGTTTGAACCAGGCGCGGGCGAAGGCTTCGTTAAAGGCCTGCGGATCGTTCAGGAAACGACGGGAAATCTTCTCGAAGTCCGGGTCAAAACGCAGCGTCAGGTCGGTGACCAGCATGGTGGGCTTGCGTTTTTTCTCCGGGTGGAACGGGTCAGGGATGATATCCGGCGCGTCTTGTGCTTCGAACTGAATGGCGCCTGCCGGGCTGCGGGTCTGCGTCCACTCGTATTTGAACAGGTTCTCGAAGAAGTAGTTGCTCCACTGGGTTGGCGTCTGGGTCCAGACCACTTCCAGACCGGAAGTGATGGCATCCGCTCCCGCACCACTGGCGTAGCTGCTGGTCCAGCCCAGGCCTTGTGCTTCCAGCGGCGCGGCTTCTGGTTCCGCCCCAACGTGGTCGGCAGAGGCGGCACCGTGGGTTTTACCCAGCGTATGACCGCCGGCAATCAGGGCGACAATTTCTTCGTCATCCATTCCCATGTTGCCGAAGGTGGCGCGAATCGCATCACCGGCTGAAGTGGGTTCGCCGCTGGCATTCGGGCCTTCCGGGTTAACGTAAATCAGCCCCATTTCGGTAGCACCAATGGCTGCCTGAGCGAGGCTTTCCGGGTGGCGGTGTGCAAGCCAGGATTTTTCATTACCCCAGTTCACATCCAGATCCGGTTCCCACACATCTTCACGACCTGCGCCAAAGCCAAAGGTACGGAAGCCCGCATTCTCCAGCGCGACGTTTCCTGCCAGCATCAGCAGGTCGGCCCAGGAAATTTTCTGCCCGTGTTTTTGCTTCACTGGCCACAGCAGGCGACGCGCTTTGTCCAGGCTGACGTTATCTGGCCAGGAGTTGAGAGGGGCGAAACGCTGTTGACCACGACCCGAACCGCCGCGACCGTCGACGGTGCGATAGGTACCGGCACTGTGCCAGGCCATACGAATAAAGAGTCCGATATAGCTGCCCCAGTCAGCGGGCCACCAGTCCTGAGAGTCGGTGAGCACCTTTCTGATGTCGGCTTTCAGTTCGGAGTAATCGAGTTTTTTGAATTCTTCACGGTAGTTGAAGGTTTCACCCAGAGGATTGGAACGGCTGGAGTGCTGATTCAGCAGGTCCACACGCAATTGCTCAGGCCACCAGTCACGGTTGGTGGTGACACTGCTCTTTTTCTCGGGCTTTGAACCGCCTTCATGAAAAGGACATTTTGCTGCTGAGGATTCCGGGGATGTGTCTTCTGACATGCTCATATCTGGCTCCATTTGTTTTGTGAATGCCTTTACGATAAATCACTGCTTCCTGTTATAGATATTTGAATGAATCTACGGATTTGATAGCTAAATCCTTTATAGCAAGCAACCGTTAACTCAGCGAATCCGGCCAACAGGCCGCGCGAGAAGGTTCCATCATTGATCATTACATCAACATCTTAGTACTGCCTCGATCACATGCTGGTGTATATTTTCATAAAGTTATGATTTTTTTGTGGATTTTATCCAGGCGACGTATATAGACCCCCAGTGCGGGTCAAAAATGTATAGATTTGTGCGATCTTCTTGACGCCACGTTGACAAACACTTGCCTGGTCAGTAATTTCATTTGTAATTATTGACCAGGCAAATAACATGAAAGACGTTGCGGACATTCCCAATCCCAAACTCCATCTCGGGCTGCTGATCCATCTGGCGAACCAGTTCAAAGACCAGCTTATCAGCCACTTTTTTGCGGATACGGATATCACCGCCCCGCAATTTAAAGTCCTGATCAGCATCTACAAAGGTTTCAATAGCCCCCTTGAAGTCAGCAAAAATTTGCTGATGGACGCCGGGGCCATGAGCCGCATGCTGGAGCGAATGGTGAAGCGCGACCTGATCCTGCGTAACCCCAATCCAGAAGATAAACGCCAGGTTATCCTGGCACTGACTGACAAAGGCCGGGCTCTCTGCGACCGTTTTCAGAATGAAGCGCTCGCTTCGATTCTGGGTTCGCTCACCGCGCGTCTGACCCCCGAAGAATCACGCCAACTGGTACAGCTGATGACCAAAATGCTGCCAGACGAGGCAACGAAACCCCATCGCTAAGTTGTACAAATAAAAGGTTAAACCAAGATGCAAACTTCATCTGCACCTTCATCCGCACAGCCCGAACGCGCGCCGAGCAAACGCAAACGTAATTTCGCGATTTTGCTGATTATTCTGCTATTGATTGCGGCAGGGTGCCTGGCCTGGTACTTACTCTATGCCCGCTATTATGAGACCACGGACGATGCGTACGTTAATGCCAACCTCGTAACCCTGACGCCACAAATTGCTGGCACCGTCACCCAGGTGGCCGTTGATGAGGGCGATTACGTCACCAAAGGTCAGCCGCTGGTACTCCTCGACCCGAGCGATACCCAAATTGCCCTGCAGCAGGCGGAAGCCAACCTCGCCAGCACCGTGCGCCAGGTGCGTGGTTTGTACAGCACTGCAGATAATTACCGTGCGCAGGTTGCCGCGAAGCAGGTGACGCTGCAAACCGCCCAGAGCGATTATGCGCGTCGGCAAAAAATCTTCGCGGCAGGGGCCGTGTCTGCGGAAGATCTCTCGCACTACCGCGATGCGGTCGCCAGTGCGCAGAGTGACTTGATGGCGGCAAAACAGGCGTTAACCACCAACCTTGCCATGGTCGATGATACGGTTGTCGACAGTCACCCGGAAATCAAAAGCGCGGTCGCCACCCTGCGTCAGCGTTTTCTTGATAATGCCCGCAGTACCATCGTGGCCCCGGTCAGCGGCTATGTGGCAAAACGCGCGGTGCAGCTCGGAATGCGCGTTGATTCCGGCACCACGCTGATGTCTATCGTGCCCCTGGATCAGGTCTGGGTGGATGCCAACTTCAAAGAGAGCCAGCTCAACACCATGCGTCTGGGGCAGAAAGTGGTGCTGACGGCGGATTTGTACGGCGACAAAGTAGAATATCAGGGCACCATCGAGAGCCTGGGGATAGGTACCGGTAGCGCGTTTTCCCTGCTGCCCGCCCAGAACGCCAGCGGTAACTGGATAAAAATCGTCCAGCGTCTGCCGGTGCGCATTACCCTCGATCCGCACGATATGGAGAAACATCCGCTGCGTGTCGGGCTGTCAATGTTTGTGCGCGTGGATATTAGTGATACCGAAGGGCATCTGCTGCCACAGCAGACCGTCGCTACGCCGCGTTTCTCCACTGACGTATACAAAAACGCGCTGGATGAAGCCGATCAGGTGGTGGCGAAAATCCTGCATGACAACAGTCAGGCCGTTGCGGCGAGTCACCGCTAAGTGAGGCGTTATGCAAGATAAGGCGGCGTTTACGCCCCCCAGCCTGCTGCTCGCCACTATTGCGTTGTCTCTGGCGACCTTTATGCAGGTACTGGACACCACCATTGCCAACGTGGCGTTGCCGACGATTGCCGGGAACCTCGGCGTCAGTTCGGATCAGGGTACCTGGGTGATTACCTCGTTTGCGGTCTGTAACGCTATCGCGCTGCCGTTGACCGGGTGGTTTACCCGGCGCTTCGGGCAACTGAAGCTGTTTGTCGGCTCAGTGACAATGTTTACCCTGACGTCTTTCCTGTGCGGCTTTGCGCACAGCATGACCGAGCTGATTATCTTCCGTGCGCTGCAGGGCTTTTTCGCCGGACCCATGTTCCCGATGTGCCAGACGTTGCTGCTGGTTATCTTCCCGACGACCAAACGCAGCATGGCGCTGGCCCTGCTGTCGATGGTGACGGTGGTGGCGCCGATCGTCGGGCCTATCACCGGAGGCTGGATTACCGACAACTATTCGTGGCCGTGGATTTTCTACATCAACGTGCCCATCGGGATTTTTGCCGCCATTGTGGTCTGGACGCAGTTGCGCGAGCGCGAAGAGACCACCGTCAGTGCGCCAATCGACTACATCGGCATTGCGCTGCTGGTGCTTGGGGTGGGGCTGTTGCAGGTGGTGCTGGATAAAGGCAACGATCTCGACTGGTTCTCGTCCACTGAAATCATTGTGATGTCGGTGTTCTCCGCCATCGCGCTGGTCTCGTTTGTGATTTGGGAACTGGGGGAACGTCATCCGATTGTGAACCTGCGGCTATTTAAAGACCGTAACTTCGCCATCGGCACCACTACGCTGATGCTCGGTTATGCGGCCTTCTTTGCCATCAATATTATTCTGCCGCAGTGGCTGCAAACCCAGATGGGCTACACCGCCATCTGGGCGGGACTTGCGGCGGCACCGATGGGCTTCCTGCCGCTGCTGATGACCCCCATTGTTGGGCGCTATGCCAACCGGGTGGATCTGCGTATTCTGGCGTCGCTCTCGTTCCTGACCATGGGGGCGTCGTGCCTGATGCGCGCCCAGTTCAACACCAGCGTCGATTTTCGCACCATCGCCGAAGTGCAGATGTTTATGGGGATTGGCGTAGCGCTGTTCTTTATGCCGATAACCACCATTGTGCTGTCGAACCTGCACGGCAATGAAGTGGCGGAAGGCTCGGGGCTCGCGACCTTTTTCCGCGTACTGGGCGGTTCATTTGCGTCGTCACTGACAACCTGGATGTGGTCGCGGCGCGAGGTTTATCATCACGCGAACCTGACGGAAAGTGTGTCGGAATATCATCCACCTGCGATGGCTTATCTGAACAAGATGGGCGGGGTGACGCAGCAGCATCTGGCCGCCGTGGATAAAACCATTGAGCAGCAGGCTTACATGATGTCGACCATCGACTATTTCTGGCTGCTCGGCTGGGGCTTTATGGTGCTGGTGGTGATTATCTGGTTTGCTAAGCCGCCGTTTGTGCGCTCAGGGCCGCCGGGAGGCGCGCCGCCTGCGGCAGCAGGACATTAACACGCAAGCAGTTCACAACATCTCGGCACCGGGCACCTAATAGCCCGGGCCGTTTTTTACTTTAATGGGACACGTTTATGGCACCGGTGTTATCAGCTCGCGACGGCAGTTTGTTGCAGCATCGTTCGTTTGTGGCGTTCTGGCTGGCACGCACCAGCTCAAGCTTTGGTTTTCAGATGCTGTCGATTATCGTCGGCTGGCAAATTTACTCCCAGACCCACAGCGCGTTCTGGCTGGGGATGATTGGTCTGGTGCAGTTCTTCCCTTCGGTGGTGCTGGCACTGCCTGCCGGGCATATCGCTGACCAGTTTGACCGCCGCCGGGTGGTGATGTTTGGCCAGGTGTGTGAGTGGGTGGCCATTGCGCTGCTGGCCTGGCTCACCTGGAAAGGGGACGCCAGCGTTGGGGTGATTCTGCTGCTCATCTTTATTATCTCCAGTGCCAAAACCATCGAATCACCGGCAATGATCTCAATGTTACCCGCGCTGGTTCCTGTTTCTATTTTGCCGCGCGCTACGGCGGCAAATGCCGTATCGGGGCAGGCCGCGCAGATTGTTGGCCCGGCGCTGGGCGGTTTTCTTTACGCGGCGGGTGCGGATGTGGTCTATAGCGTTACCGCCGCGCTGTATCTGGTCTCCCTGATGCTGGTTATCACTCTGCGTTACGAACAGGCGCTGCCGCCGCGCACGCCGCCAACGCTAACGTCGCTGTTTGCGGGCGTTGATTTCATTCGCAAACGCCCGGACGTACTGGGAGTGATTTCACTGGATCTCTTCGCCGTGCTGCTTGGCGGCGCGACCGCGCTGCTGCCGATATTTGCTCACGATGTGCTGCACACCGGGCCGATGGGTCTGGGCTTGCTGCGTAGTGCGCCGGCGGTGGGGGCTTTGCTGGTGGGCTTCTGGCTGAGCCACCGCGCGCTGAAGCGTAATGTGGGGATCATCATGTTTATGAGCGTGGCGGGCTTCGGCGTTGCGACGTTGATTTTTGCCTTCTCAAGCTGGATGTGGCTCTCGCTGCTGGCGCTCTTTGCGCTGGGCGGCTGCGACATGGTGAGTATGGTGATTCGTGGCTCGCTGGTACAGCTCGATACGCCGGATGAGATGCGTGGCCGCGTGAACGCGGTAAACTCCATTTTTATCAATACCTCTAACCAGCTTGGTGAGTTCGAATCCGGCATGCTTGCGGCGTGGCTGGGCGCGGTGCCCGCTGCGGCAATTGGCGGCATCGGCACGCTGGTGGTGGTTGCGCTGTGGATGAAGTGGTTCCCCGGCCTGCGTCATCGCCAGCGGCTGGAAAGTTAAGACGACAACGTACTTGCCTGCGATATAAACACGTAAAGCCTGCATTGCCAGGCTTTTTAGATCCTGGTTATTTTTTGATATAAATCATTCTCCCCCCCACTTTATAGTAGGTTTTCACTTTTCACTCTCAAGGATTTCAATGCATTGCCGATAGCCATCGGGCTGGTTTTATTAATTGGATTATTTTCATAAAAAAGGAAAGTGAATGAAATTAAGAAATATTGCCCTCTCTTGTGTTGTTATCTCTGCGTTTGTTCTTTCAGGTTGTGGCGCTATGACCACCGCAGTAAAAAAACGTAATCTCGAAGTGAAAACACAGGTAAGTCAAACTATCTGGCTCGAACCCTCTAATGAAAAAACAGTGTTTATCCAGGTTCGAAATTCCTCCGATAAAGATATGTCCAATCTGCAGACGCTCATTTCTAATGATCTGACTGCGAAAGGCTACCGTATATCCACTTCCCCTGACTCCGCCTATTATTGGGTGCAGGTGAACGTGCTCAAAGCCGACAAAATGGATCTTCGCCAGGCGCAAGGGCTTTTAGGTTCAGGTTATGAAGGTGCGGTGACTGGTGCGGCGCTGGGCGCGGGTATTACAGCTTATAACTCCAACTCGGCCGGCGCTACGCTGGGTGTCGGTCTGGCGGCGGGGCTGATTGGCATGGCGGCAGATGCCATGGTAGAGGATGTGAATTACTCCATGATCACGGATCTGCAGATTTCCGAGCGTACTAAAGCGACGGTGACCACTGACAACGTGGCAGCGCTGCGCCAGGGTACGTCTGGTGTGAAAGTGCAGACCAGTTCTGAAGAAGGCAACCGTCAGAAATACCAGACGCGCGTTCTTTCCAATGCCAACAAAGTTAACCTGAAATTCGAAGAAGCGAAGCCAGTGCTGGAAGCGCAATTAGCGAAATCCATTGCGGGCATTATGTAATTTAGCGCTGGGCTGTTCTGTATTTCATAAAGCAGTGGCATTGCCACTGCTTTTTCTTTTGGGTGATTACGCAAATTATCAGGAACACATTATTATTAATTTGATGAGCCAAATTTAATTATCTTATTATTGAATAATTAACACCTCTATTTATTAGCTGAAATATAGTGCCGCTAAGTAATAATTTCATTACGAAAAGCGATAAGACCGTGCGTGAGAATCACACTTTAATCTTTGCTTAAATACGTGGATGACTTTTCTCCAGGGGTAACAGTTCACCAGTAATAGCCACTTGCCATTGATTGCCTGCAGTCATCATGAATGGGGTGGTGAGTATTGGTCGAATATGGAAATGCCCGATGCTGCTTTATCGCTAGCCTGAAGCTATCGCAAGGTATCGTCATGTGTTTTCCAAACCCATCAACAGGAGTGAAGTGATGACTGAAAAAGTGTGGTTTATTTCAGGTGCCTCCCGGGGATTTGGTCGAATCTGGACCGAAGCGGCGCTTGCAAGGGGTGACAGAGTTGCGGCCACCGCGAGAAATGTGAGCGCGCTGCAAGACCTGATTGAACGCTATCCCCGGCAAGTGTTAACTCTCCCCATGGACGTGACGGACCCCAAACAGGTGGAACTGGCGATCATTCGCACGCATCGTCTTTTCGGGCGTATCGACATCGTGCTCAACAATGCAGGGTATGGCCTGCTGGCAACGGTTGAAGAAGCGTCGCTGGACGAAATCAAAGCGGAGTTTGACACTAACTTCTACGGCGCGGTGCACGTCCTGCAAAGTGTATTACCGATTTTACGTGAGCAAGGCAGCGGACATATTCTCGCAGTCTCAAGTCTGGCGGGGGTGATTTGCTACCCGTTCTCCGGTTATTACAACGCCTCGAAATGGGCGCTGGAAGCCTTACATGAAAGTCTCTCGCTTGAGGTCGCGGATTTTGGTATCCATGTGACGCTGGTCGAACCCGGTTCATTTGCCACTAACTTCGTGACGCCGTCCTCGCTCAAAATTGCCCACGGGTACGATGTCTATGAAGCGCTGCGCGAGCGGATGTTCGCGTATGGCGCACAGCTGGCATTTGGCGATCCCTACTCGACCTCTGAAGCAATCATGAAAATTGTTGATTCAAAAGAGCCCCCCCTGCGGGTGTTCCTCGGGACGGAAGGGTTACCGGCGGTGAAAGAGGCGTATATGACGCGTCTGGCTGAATGGGAGAAATGGGCCGACATTTCCAACGCTGCGCAGGGCAAATCCTGCCAGATGTCGGTGGTGAACGAATACCGAAAAGCGGACTGGGCGACGGAATAGGCCCGGTATCCGTTGGCTGATGCCGCCCGCAGAGCCAGTCTGCGGGCGGCATCAGGCATGCGATTACACCTGTTGCTCCGCCTGACGCGCTTCGCGCAGTGCCCCCGGAGACTGGCCGACAATGCGCTTGAAGGCGCGGCTAAAGGCTGCCAGTGAGCTGTAACCGAGGCGTAATGCCACGGTTTCAATGGCCTGCTGTTCATGATTGATGTACTGAATGGCCAGCCGCATACGCAGTTCGCTCAGGTATTTCGCCGGCGTGGTGCCGGTCGCAGAGAGAAAACGTTCGGCAAACACTGACCGCGAGGTTCCCGCTTCTTTTGCCAGCTCCGCAACGCTCCAGTTGATGCCCGGCTGCTGATGCATCGCATAAATCGCCCGGCTCAGACGTGGATCGCGCAGCACCTGTACCCAGCCGCTGGCTTTGCCACATCCGGCCTCTACCCAACCGCGCACAATCAGTGCCGCCACGACATCGGCCAGGCGCGCCAGTATTCCGGCAAATCCTACCTGGCGGGTCATGGACTCACGTTCCATTGCGGCCAGCAGTGGGTGGATTTCCGGCCAGGTCGACATTAACCGGCTCACCATCATCACTTCCGGCATCGCTTTGATCAGCGGCTGCATCCCGCCAAGCTCAAAATCCATACATCCACTGAATATGACCGTGTTGGCGGTCTCCGGGCAGGGCTGGCAGGTCACGGCACAGACCTCACCGCAAATGGCTTCACTGGGGAATGAGGATACCGGCGTTACGGCCGCGTTTTCATCCGACAACAGGGCGTGGGCGTTGCCGTTGGGAATAAAGAGCGCATCGCCGCTGGTCAGCGTGAAAGTGGTGCCGCTCTCCATGCGCAGCACCGCTGAGCCCTGGCTCACGAAATGAAACTGGGCCTTGCCAGGGGCAAAACCAAAGGCAATCCCGAAGGGCGCGCTGGTCTCTATGCGGCGATATTTCACCCCTGAGAGGCGCATTCCACGCAGCAATTCACTGATCAAATCAGGGCTCTGAACCGTCATGACGGTAACTCCGGACGAATAATCAATAATTGAGGATTATATGTCATAGATCGTCCGCAGGGAACTTCCTATGCTTTGCGATGTTTGTCACACTTTTATAACGGGAGAACAACAGATGACTTCATGCACTGCGGCGACAGAGGCCCTTGCGCCACCCAGACCCGCCTGGCGCGCCGTTTATTCACTGGGGCTGGGGGTGTTTGGCCTGATTACGGCGGAGTTTCTGCCTGCCAGTTTATTAACACCCATGGCAGCCAGCTTAGGCGTGACGGAAGGGATGGCGGGCCAGGCGGTGACGGCAACAGCGCTGGTCGCACTGGTGAGTGGTTTGCTGATTTCGGCGGCGACGAAAAACATCGACCGTCGTTGGGTGCTGATGTTTTTCTCACTGATGCAAATCCTCTCCAGCCTGCTGGTAGCGTTTGCGCCTTCCCTTGAAGTGATGCTGATGGGACGACTGCTGCTGGGCGTGGCGATTGGCGGTTTCTGGGCGATGTCGACGGCGACAGCCATGCGCCTGGTCCCGGCGGATAAAATCCCACAGGCGCTGGCGGTGATTTTCTCCAGTGTTTCCATTGCCACGGTAGTGGCGGCGCCGCTGGGCAGCTATTTAGGCAGCATTATTGGCTGGCGCAACGTCTTCATCCTCTGCATTCTGCCGAGCGTGCTGGCGTTGCTGTGGCAGATGTGGGTACTGCCTTCCATGAAGCCGGAGCACAGCGGCAGCCTGGGGACGCTTTTTCAGGTTCTGCGTCGCCCTGGTATGATCGGCGGCATGCTGGCGACCATTCTGATTTTCAGCGGCCATTTTGCCTTCTTTACCTATCTGCGACCATTCCTTGAAACCGTCGGCCAGGTCAGTGTAGAGAGTATTTCGCTTATCCTGCTGGGTTTTGGTATCGCCAATTTTGTCGGCACCTCGATTGCCGGGCATTTGCTGACGCGTAATTTGCATCTCACGCTGGCGCTGGTGCCCTTTGTCATGGGCGTGCTGGCGCTGACGATGGTGGCGTTCGGGCATCTGGCGATGCTGGACGGACTGCTGGTAACCCTCTGGGGCTTTGCCTTTGGCCTGGTACCGGTCGGCTGGACGACCTGGCTTGCTACCACGGTACCGGATGAAGCGGAGAGTGCGGGCGGGCTGCTGGTGGCGTCTATCCAGTTTGCTATCGGTGCGGGGGCGGCTGGCGGTGGGGCAGTGTTTGATCTCTCCGGCGCAAGCGGTGTTTTCACCGGTAGCGGCCTGCTGTTGGTCTCGGCCATGGTGATTGTTTTTGCGGGCGTGCGGGTAAAACCGACGGTTGCGGGGTAAGTATCCTAAAGGTAAGAACGGGCATCGCGTGGATGCCCGTTTTTTTTAGCACAGAGACGCCGCTTGCTGCGCGCTCACGACGCGGTTGCTGAGGCGACCAATCTTTTCGATCTCGACGGCAATCTCGTCGTCTTCATGCAGGAAAAGCGGGGGCACGCGGGATTTCCCCACGCCGCCTGGCGAACCCGTCATGATCACGTCACCCGGGGAAAGCGTGGTGAAGGTACTGATATAAGCGATCATCTCCGGGATGGTGTGCAGCATATTGGCGGTGCTGTCATCCTGCACCAGCTGATTGTTAAGCCAGGTTTTGATGGTGAGCTGGTGGGGATCGCCAATCTCGTCCGGGGTCACCAGCCAGGGGCCAAATGCTCCGGTGGCGGGCCAGTTTTTACCGGCGGTGTACCACTTGAACTGCCAGTCACGCACCGAGCCATCCATATAGCAGCTGTATCCGGCCACGCAGGACAGCGCCTCTTCTTTTGGTACGTTTCGCACACTGCGTCCAATCACAATCGCCAGTTCACCTTCGTAATCAAACTGTTCGGAACAGGCAGGTTTGATGATCATGCCATTATGACCAATCTGCGAGTCGGCAAAGCGCACAAACAGGGTCGGGGCCTCTTCGGTTTCGTTAAACTCTTTACGCTTTTGCGCGTAATTCATGCCAACACCGAAAATTTTACCCGGCTGGTCGATGACCGGAAGAAAGCGAATTTCATCCAGGTGCAGGTCCGTTGGGCAAGTTTCAAACTGCTTGAGTTCAGCGACATGATGCTGCTTTAGCCAGGTGTTGATATCCCGACAGCCAATCTGACAGCCAATATCGATAATTCCGTCCTGCTGGTAGAGGCCAAAACTGCGCTCCCCGGTTTTAGTCGATATAAAATTAACAATTTTCATAAGTACACCTGGCAATAATTATTACAGTGGAACGGTGTTGGTCACGATCAGTGAGAACACCATTACGAAAGAGAAAATAACAACGGGCACAAAAGAATACCGGATATGATCTTTTAATTCGACACCTGTAAGACCAATCGCTAAATACGTGGTGGCAAAGACCGGACTAAGCATCATGGTAATATTTTTACCCACTACCATCGTTAGCCCCATTTGCTCCCAACTGATACCGTAATTGGTGCCCACTTTGGCAACCAGCGGGTAAATGCCGTAGAAGAAAGCATCCGGCCCGATAATAAAGCCAATTAATCCACCCAGCAGTCCCATAATAATGTGCAGGTGCGAACCAAGCGAATCCGGCATGACGTGCAGCACGACATCGGCCATTTCCGTCAGAATAGAGGCGTCACCACCGCCACTCAGAATACCGACAAATGCGCCTGCGGCCATGACCGTGCCGGAGATCATATACGCTGAGTAGGCGTATTTTTTCATGACGCCTTCCTGGGCTTTCAGGTTCGGGTAATTGAAAATCATCGCCGCCGAGAAGGCGCACATGAAAATGATATAGGCCTGAATATGGGTAATCAGTAATAACAGCGTGGCACCGACCACCAGCGTGACGTTAATAGCAAACAGCAGGCGGTTTTGTGGCATGTGTGTGCCATGCTGATCTTTACCCGCGGCTAGCTTTTCTGGCTCAAGGGAGGCTTCAGGGATCGGTAAACCCAGCGCGATGCGGCGTTTTTCTCGCAGACCCAGGCAAATTCCCAGCACAATCATGCACACCAGGCCAAACACCTGAGTGGGGATCAACTGATGATACAGCGCATTCACATCCAGCCCGGAAACGGCGGCAACGCGCGCCAGTGGCCCGGCCCAGGGCGTGAAGTTAGTGACCCCCATTCCGGCGGCGAGCATACACAGCAACACAGTCGGGCGAATGCCAAACTTCTTATATATAGGCAGCATTGCACCAATGGTAATCAGCACCGTGGGCACCGACGAACCGTCGAGGTGGGCAATAGTCGCAATACACCCGGTCACGACCACAATCGCCACCACACTATTGCCGGCTATTTTGGTCATCCAGTTGACCAGCGGTTGAAATACGCCAGCGTCAGTGACAATACTGAAAAAGATGATTGAGAAGGTAAATAACACCACATTCGGGGCAGTTTGCATGACACCCTTCATAATATAATCGTTCATCTGCATCGGTGTATATCCGGCACAAAATCCAGCAATAATCGACAGAAAGATGAACAGAGATATCGGTGTCGCTTTCCCTTTAATCAGGAAAAACATCAGGCATGCGATAAGCACATAACCAACCAGAGCAAGGTACATTTTTTTTCCTTATTTTAATTTAACGCTGTGCTTATAACGGACAACCTAATTTGCGCAAGATGGAATTAAATCGTTCCGGGTCACTGGTACCGGCGGCGTTATTCTCGCGGATTGATTCTTCTTTTTTCAGGTGTGTCAGGGCTCGCACCAGCAAGCTTTCCGCCTCAGCAGGTGTGACCGCCAGCACGCCGTCGCTGTCGGCAAGCAGCAGATCGCCGGGGTTGACGACCATACCGGAGCAGGCAATGGCGACGTTGACTTCGCCTGGGCCGCTTTTGTCTGGCCCGCGGTGGGTGTGGGCTTTGGCGAAGACCGGCACCTGTCCGTCTGCCCACTCGGCGAGATCTCGGATCGCGCCGTCGACAACAAACCCGGCTATTTTTTTGGTGAGCGCAGTGGTGCGGATAAGCCCACCGATCAGCGCCTGTGTGACGTCGCCGCCGCCATCAATCACGATCACATCTCCAGCGTGTGCCTGTTCTAAGGCTTTATGAATCATCAGGTTATCACCCGGGCGAACTTTTACGGTGATCGCCGGGCCGCAGATGCTGATATTCACATCCTGGTGGTAGCGCTGTAATCCAACCGTGCCACTGATGCGGCCCATACAATCACCTGCCACCGCCACGGGAATAGCGCGAAAGGCCTCAACAAGCTCGGGCGAAAGAGTATTCTGGCGCTCGGCAATATAAAAACCGGCGGGCCAACCACTGCGTGCATTATTCATATTTCCCCTGTCATCACAAATAATAGAATGGGTATTCTTACTTTCTTTGCGGGCATTATTGTTCGTGACATTCATTTCCACTAATATACTTTTTTATCAAATTAATGAATCTCAGGAATGAGTGATGAATAACAGAGACTTAGAGTACTTTATTGAGGCCGCGAAGATAATGAATTTGGGACAAGCATCACAAAACCTCAATATCACTCAGCCTGCGCTCTCTAAGTCCATCGCCCGTCTGGAAAAGGACCTGAACATTAAGTTGTTCAAGCGTACCGGGCGAGGGTTGGCCCTGACTGAAGCCGGGAGCATTCTTTACCAGCGCGGTCTGATGCTACAAAGCTCCTGGGATGACGTGGCGAAAACCATGGCGGAGTTAAGCAGTGGATGCGGGGGTGTGGTGCGGGTCGGCAGTGCAGGCTCCGCAACACAATTTTTGCTGCCGGAAGTCTGTAAACGCCTGCAGCGGGATGTGCCCAATGTGAAGCTGGAAATCCAGATTGGTATGAACGATGTGCTGTTTAGCCAACTTGAGCGGCACGAACTGGATATCATCATTGGCCCGTTGGTCGGGTACAACAAACCGGTGGTGCAACATCCGGTCACCGCAGACAGAGTGGTGGTGGCGGCTTCACGCGAACACCCGCTGGTGGGTAAACCCGCAACGCTGCGTGACCTGAGCCGTTACGGTTGGATCCTACCGGCAAAAACCGTGTCGATGCGCCAGTGGCTTGAGCGTATGTTTTATGAAAATCACTGCCCGGCGCTCGATGTCAAAATCGAAATCAGCTCACTGGCTGCGGTGCCTGGGCTGATTGCCAGTAGCGGGCTGTTGAGCTTTATTTCTGAAAACAGTCTGGCGGAGAAAGAGTTTGCCTCCCGACTGACGCGGATTGATAACGATCAGCTGGTGATGGCGCGGCGGGTAGGGATTACGTATCTCAAAGATGCGTTTATTTCTCCCGCCACGCAGCAGGTGATTAACGCCACCTGCGCGTATGGGCAACAACTCGGGATGAAATAGTGGGCAAAGGCATTATTTTGCGACACTACCGTTGGCTTCTGGCTAAGGGGTCAAGATCTGTGGTTAATCAACAATAAACAGTTTCGCACCGATTTCGGTCGATGAACGATGCGCTTCGGCGTTATCGGCAACCTGATAACTCACTCCGGGGGTCAGGAGGAAAGTGCGTCCGTCTTCGAGTTCGGTATGCAGTTCACCTTCAAGGCAAAAAAGCACGTGGCCTTTTGAACACCAGTGATCGGCTTTGTAACCGGGAGAATATTCGACAATGCGCACGCGAATGTCGTTGAATTGCGCGGTCCGCCAGAGGGCATAGCCTTCTTCACCGGGGTGGCGAACAGGTTCTATTTCCTGCCAGTGGGTCAAAACAAAAGGAATATCGCTCATCTTCATGGTAACCCTTCCTATCCATCTGAAATGTTTACAATTTATAAAGCAATTTCAGGACGGAAGGAAGGGGGTAACCATGTGGTTGTCTTATAAACCGTATGCGCGTAAATCCGGGCCTTGCGGCACGATGCCATTCGGGTTTAAGGCTTTAATGGAGTAGTAGCCCTGTTTAATGTGGTCAATGTTGACCGTCTCTCGAATCCCAGGGATCGCCAGCATATTGCGCAAGTAGCGATCGAGGTTCCGGTACTCCGCCAGTTTGCGCAGGTTACATTTGAATAAGCCATGATAGGCGGCATCAAAACGGACCAACGTCACGAACAGGCGAATATCTGCTTCAGTTAGCTGCCCACCCACGAGGAAATCCTGCGTGGCGAAGCGAACTTCCAGTGTGTCGAGCATCGAGAACACATCGTTGACCGCTTCAGCATAACTCACCTGCGTCGTTGCAAATCCCGCGCGGTACACGCCGTTGTTCAGTTTTGGGTAAATCTCGGCGTTCAGCTGATCAATCTCCTCACGCAGCAAAGCCGGATAGAGATCGATGTCATTACGGGCCAGCTCGCCGAAACCACTGTTAAATATCCGCACGATATCGGCGGACTCGTTGTTAACGATGGTGCCGCTTTTCTTGTCCCACAACACTGGCACCGTGGCGCGCCCGGTGAAGTGCGGGTCGGCGCGGGTGTACAGCTGGTGCAGCCATTCGGCGTTATTGAGCGTGTCGTGGTCGGAACCAGGGTAGTCACCGAAATGCCATCCTTCGTCCAGTAACCAGGGCTCTACCACCGACACGCTCACCACTGCTTCCAGCCCTTTTAATTTGCGGGCAATCAGGGTGCGAGAAGCCCAGGGGCAAATCAGAGCCACATAAAGATGATAGCGATCCGGTTCAGCAGCAAACCCGCCGTCCCCGGTGATGCCGGGTGCCCCATCCGGGGTCACCCAATGGCGGAAACTTGAGGTCTGACGAACAAATCCGCCTTTCTCATCGGTGGCCTGCACCGGGTGCCAGTCCGCCGTCCATTTACCGTCAATCAGCATGCGTACTCCGTTAACCTTTAAAAGGGGTGGGTTTCAGCGCGTATTTTCCGTCGCCGGTCAGGGCCAGAGCAAGCAGACCAACAATCCAGAATGCCGGGAATTCCCATCCGCCGTTCGGGCTGGTGAAGAAGAAGCCCGCCGGACCGTGTACGGTGAAGATGGCGCCCAGCAGAATCGGAATCAGCACTATCGCAACAACACGCGCATAGATACCAAGGATCAAGGCAATAGCCCCGACCAGCTCAACGGCCATGGTGACATAAGCCAGTCCGCCTGGCAGGCCAAGTGAGGCAAAAAACTTCGCCGTACCCGCTGGGGTGAACACAAAGAATTTCAGGCCAAAGTGCGCAAGAAACAGAATGCCGAGCGCCAGGCGCAAAAGCAGGGATGCATAGGGAGCGGTGCGTGAATCAGTCATGGTGGTGTCCTCTCGAATAAGTTGATGAGAGGACTATAGAGTTTTTCCGGGTGGATGATTATTGGGTCAATAAGAGGATATTTTTTTCCATTATGGAAATAATATCTCTTTAACTACGTGGTGCATAAGCCTCTGCCAGAAAATCAATCAACACCCGGGATTTTTGCGCCAGGTAGCGGGCCGGCGGGTAGACTGCGTACAGCGCCAGCGGTGGCGCTTCAAAATCTGCGAGGATAGGTACGACGCGATTTGCTTTCAGGGGGTGCTCGGCAATGAACATCGGCACCCTGGCGATGCCCAAACCTGCGCAGGCAGCTTCGATACAGGCTTCGGCATTGGAGAATTTTATGCGC
The DNA here is from genome assembly GCA_963530515.1 of uncultured Enterobacteriaceae bacterium. Taxonomy (GTDB): domain Bacteria; phylum Pseudomonadota; class Gammaproteobacteria; order Enterobacterales; family Enterobacteriaceae; genus CBFFRJ01. The sequence goes on from CAUSEC010000031.1 coordinate 57,732, forward strand.
CCACGCACGGGCTGAGCGTGGATCTGCTGTTGCGCATCCTTGAATGGCCAGTGCCACGGATCACGGAAGTTGGTATCAACAATCAACGCATGCTGGCTGAGTTCAGACCAGTGAGCGGGTTCACCGTGCAGGGCGAGATAATCCTTTGCGGCAACGACGACACTGCGAATCGGGCATAAACGACGGGCCACCAGGCTACTGTCCGTAAGGCTGCCAATGCGTAGCGCCATATCAAAGCCCTCATCTACTACGTTCACAAGCCGGTCGGAAAAGCTGACGTCCAGTTCGATATCGGGGTACTGCCGGGCAAAGGTGACCAGGAGTGGAGCAAGCTGCGATACGCCAAAGGTCACCGGCGCAGAAATACGTAACAGCCCGGCTGGCATGTTCGAGGTGTTGCGCACCGAGTCGTTGAGGGCATCGTAGTCGATGAGCAACTGGCGAATGCGTTCGTAGTAGGCCAGCCCAACTTCCGTTGGGGTTAAAGAGCGGGTGCTGCGACGTAATAAATTGACGCCCAGTTCACTCTCAAGGCGGGATATCAGTTTGGATGCCTGACCATGACTGGTACCACAACGTTGTGCGCCAGCGGTAAAACTGCCTGTCTCCATGACGGCCACAAACATGCGGTCGCACTCCAGCCGTTCCATATCGTGTTCCTGCTTATCAAATCAAACGTGAACCATAGCAAAATGGCCAGACGGAGAGTAGCGGTTGTCGCCATAGCGCGGATGTTCAGCGTCAGTTGGCTGTCGTCTTCTCGCAATATATGTGCATAGATTGATTATTCGAAATAAGAATGCTTCCTGAGGGTAGCGTCTCAAGTGTTAATAATGATTTTGCGCCCTGGTAGAAGATAAATTCAGGAAAAAAGACGTGAAACAGGTTATCGACATCGTTGTCTTCCGGGAGCCGGGAGGTGGAGTAAGTCGTTGTCAAAAGTGAATCGCCACGTCGGGTGAAATCTATTAATGCCATGCGACGTATATTCTGAACATCACCATTATTTTCCGACATGGTGCCATCAACTACAATTTTGCCTTTGTCTCCATTCAGTAAAAGATAAACCCCGGCATCAACGGTATTGGATGGGTTTTGCAGGTAAATTTTACCTTTGCATTCGAAATGTGTGCGCTGATTGTGATGAATAAAAAGGTAACTATTCACCAGAGTGAGTAATAGAGCCGCAATGATCAGGCTGTTTTTTTTAATATTCACGGCGTCTTCCCCCATAACGAAAGCGATCGACAAGCAGATGGAGACGATGATTCCAGTGAAGCCTGGCACGCTAGCATGGTTATGTGATTATTTTCCTGCGAGGACAACAAATAGAGCCAGGGCTCCTGACGGCAGTTAATCAACTTATTATTTACCATTTTCTCTACAAATCCGGGGCTCACGGCGACATTGCCAGTCAATATCGTGCAGCCTGAAACGCTCGGCATTTGTTTGTAAGTCACCTTACTCAACGCAACGTGCGGAAATCCCCACAGGATGAGTTGTACACTCATGACGACAAAAAGCAGCGTCGTTAATGTGGGGAGAAAGGCTTTTTTGACGATTGGGAGGGCGGCGTGTGCCTGCTGTTTTTCTCTCACTGGGATTGCCGGGGCGGGAAAGTCTGTCCCGGCGGTTTCTTCAGGTACTTCCTCATCAGGCTCAGGCACCGGAATAGCAGCATGCGGGGCCTGTTCTTCAGTAAGTTCAGTTATGGAGACCTGGGGAGATAACGCAAATCCCTGCTTGGGAACGGTCATCACGTACTGATTGCCCTGCTCATCAAACATCTTTAGCGCTTTGCGTAATAACGCAATGTTCTGGTAGAGCGTGTTCACCGACACCGTGTTCCCGGAATCACCCCACACATAAGGATAAAACGCCTGCTGCGCGACAGTGTTGTGCCGTTCCTCAATCAGGAGCTGCAAGCAGCGGCTGACGGGGGCATTCAGCGACATAACGATGGGGCTTTTATTCCGTGCGGTAAGCGTTTCCGCGACGGGGTCGAACTCAATGGCTTCATTAAGCAAGTAACGCATTGTTATAGGTTCTCACTATGTGCTTAAGGGTTTTAATTCAATGAATCAATTGGTTAAGAAACTCTGAATTAGATTTTTGATTTCAATTATAGCTTTCGGTAGTCATGCATTAGGTTTTTTTTACCAATCCAGAAGAGGTCAGACTCACACCGTAGGACACAGTAACTCCCTCAAAAAAGGCGTGTTTAACATTTATTGGCGTTCACTGACGTCTGGGGTGAAAGGGTCAGGGTAGCAGGCATGCAGATTTTCCTTATATTCAGGTTCTAATTACACTCATATCGCTTTAATCCACGCATTCCCCCACGGTAAGCTTTGCTCATCGGTAAGCAGTACGCCGAAAGGTAAAAAGAAAGTCTTGTCTCTCACGCACAAAAGAAATGCAGCGAACGTAATCAGTGACGCATAACTTTTGTAACTGGGTAAAACCAAAAAAAAGGCGTGTTTTGACTGAGCGTTTTTTTAAATGATTTGATTGCTTTCTTGAGCGGGTGAAAGTTGATAATCGGAAGCAGAGTCTAAAAAAACAATACATTTTCAAAAGGCGTATTGTATTTTTGTAGTGATTCAGTGTTTTGTGCTAACGATTTGCTTTTTGTTAAACCTATTTGCCAGGCCCTGGATTAAACGTAGAATGCCCACAATAGATGAGGGTAATACGCTTTGGCAGGACTTAAGTTCAAGGCAGTATGAAAAGGGACAAAGTGATGAATAAAGTGCTTTGCGGATACTACATCAACTCAGATGTGTACTTCGATCTGGACAAAAAAACCTTGTTCAACATATCGAAGAGTTTTCCTTCTCATCAGCGTGCGCCTATTGTATTGCGGGAGACAATGTTTCGTTTATTCGCCTATTTGCTTGAAAATGCAGATGGCTCAATTATAGAAAACAACGACATTCTTTTAGATGTTTGGGACAAACATGGGCTCAGCTCGTCTAACCAACGACTCTGGCAGGTCATGTATTCTCTCAAAGTAAAACTGTCGGCTTTAGGTATTCCCGATGACTTTATCATGCGGGTGGAATCTAAGGAAGGTGCGAATAAGCAGGTCATTTCTTCCCAAGCTGACTCGCTGATTA
>CAUSEC010000032.1:0-60424 GCA_963530515.1 uncultured Enterobacteriaceae bacterium
ACGAATATGAGGTCGCCGCTTAATGGGGTGTCAACTTTTACTAGACCAGAACAGAATGACCATCGCAGCCGCATATTCCCCCTCACCCTAACCCTCTCCCTCAAGGGAGAGGGGACTGCCCGTGCTCATATTTCTTTGTGGGGATTCCTCAGCCCTTGAGGGAGAGTCGGATTATGCGGCTCTGCTCCCCTTAATGGCTCAATATCTGCTCAAGGAATTGTTGCGTGCGCGGGTGTTCCGGGTGACTGAAGAACTGCGCCGGTGGGGCCGTCTCCACGATTTTACCGTCGGCCATCAGAATCACCTTGTCGGCCACGGTGCGCGCAAACCCCATCTCGTGGGTGACCACAATCATCGTCATCCCGCCGTCGGCAAGATCCAGCATCACATCCAGCACCTCTTTGATCATCTCCGGGTCAAGCGCAGATGTCGGCTCATCGAACAGCAGGATTTCCGGCTCCATGCACAGCGCCCGGGCAATAGCCACGCGCTGCTGCTGACCACCGGAAAGCTGGAGCGGAAACTTATGCGCCTGGTTGGCGATATGCACCTTTTCCAGATAATGCATCGCAAGCTCCGTCGCTTGCTTCTGGCTGAGCTTACGCACAAGCGTCGGGCCGAGGGTCAGGTTATCGAGCACGCTCAGGTGCGGGAACAGATTAAACTGCTGAAACAGCATGCTGATGCTCTGACGAATGCGGTTGATGTTCCGCACGTTGTCATTCATCTCGATACCGTTCACCAGGATCTGCCCCTGCTGGTGCTCTTCCAGGCGGTTGATGCAGCGAATCAGCGTTGATTTGCCGGAGCCGGACGGCCCGCAAATCACCACCCGCTCGCCCTTTTCCACCGTTAACGAGACATTATCGAGTACCTTGAACTTGCCGAACCACTTGCTGACGGCATTAATTTCAATCACAGGACGTTGAGACATCAGGCGTTTCCTTCTGCAGTGCGGCTGGCATCAATGCGCTTTTCTACCCAGATGGCGTAGCGGGAGAGCATAAAACCAAAGGCGATATAAATGGCCGAGATAAAGACATAAGTCTCAATGTAATAGCGACGCCATTGCGGGTCCTGCATCACCGCACTGGTGGCGGTCAGCACGTCAAACAGGCCGATAATGATCACAAACGAGGTGTTCTTCATCGCGGCAATAATGTGGTTGGTTACCGCAGGCAAGCAGATGCGCAGCGCCTGCGGCAGGATGATTTTGGTGGTCGTATGCCAGTAGTTGAGGTTCAGCACGGCTGCCGCCTCATATTGCCCGCGCGGCACCGACTGCAAACCGCCACGGATCACTTCCGCCTGATAGCAGGCAAAGAACAGCGCGATACCAACGATAATGCGCAGCAGTTTATTGATTTCCATATCCGTTGGCAAAAACAGCGGGAAGATATTCACTGCCACAAACAGAATGGTGATCAGCGGCACGCCGCGCAGCCCTTCAATGAAGATGACCGACAACCCGCGTAAAAACGGCAGCGGTGAACGTCGACCGAGCGCCAGCGCAATCGACACCGGCATACCGATAATGACCGTCCCGGAGAACAAGAGCAGCGTCAACGGCAGGCCTCCCCAGTCCGCAGACGGAACGGACACCAGTCCTGCCACGCCACCGCTCATCAACACCGACATCAACACCAGCGACACGCCCCACAGCGGCCAGAGAAAGCGCGAGTGCCAGCAGGCGGGAGACAGCGACAGCACCACGCTCACAAACCAAATCACCATGCACAGCGCCGGACGCCACTGTTCGTCATAAGGATAAAGCCCAAACAGGATCGGCCGGTATTTTTCACCGATTACCGCCCAGCAGGCCCCCGCTGCCGCACGACACTCGGCCACACCGCCGGCAAAAACCGCGTCGGTCACGCCCCAGGTCAGCAGCTTACTGCCCACCAGCAGGATAATCATCAGGAGCACGACCGTGAGCACCGTCTGGGCAAGGCTGCTAAATAAGTTACGGTGTAACCATAAAACCGCTGAATGTTTCACGTTCTGTTCCTCAACGCTCTTTAATGGCGACGTAACGGTTGAACAGGTTCATCAGTAGCGACGTGGTGCCGCTGATAATCAGATACACCACCATCATGATGGCGATGGCTTCGAGCGCCTGCCCGGTCTGGTTCATCAAGGTATTCGTGATGTTGGCCAGTTCCGGGTAACCCACCACCACCGCAATGGAGCTGTTTTTAGCAAGGCTAACGTACTGGCTGGCAAGCGGCGGCACCATCACGCGCATGGCCTGCGGCATCACCACGTGGCGAATCACATGCCAGGGCGAAAGCGACAAGGAGCGCGCCGCCTCAAGCTGCCCTTTGGGCACCGACTGGATCCCGGCGCGGACAATTTCGGCAATAAAGGCCGATGAATAGAGAGCGATGCCCAACAGCAGCGCGGTAAATTCCGGGCTGACGGTAAAACCGCCTTTGAAGTTAAACCCACGCAGCGCTGGCTGATTCAGTTCATGGGGCGCACCCGCCAGCCACCAGGTCAGTAACGGCAGGCCGATGAGCAGCGCCGCACGCAACCGCGCCACGGGAATAATGCGGCCTTTTTGTTCCCGCAGGCGTCGCGCCACTGCCGACAGCCCGGCGCTCAGCGCCACCGCGACAATCACCGCGTAGAGCGTTGCGAGCCAGCCGGGGTGCCCCTGCAGGACGGTCAGCGTCAGGCCACGGTTGGTCAGGAAGCCAAAGGCACCCAGATCAATCGCCTCGCGCGGGGACGGCAAATTGCGGATCACCACTGACCAGAAAATCACCTGTAAAATCACCGGCACATTACGCAGCAGTTCCACATAGCCTTCCGCCAGTTTGACCAGCAGCCAGTTTTTTGACACCCGGCCCAGGCCAACAATAAATCCCAGTACGGTCGCCAGCACAATGCCGCACACCGTGACATACAGCGTGTTCAGCAGGCCAACCAGTACGGCGCGGGCATAGCTGTCGCGCGGGGTGTACTCAATCAGGGTTTCGCCAATGGCAAACTGCGCGCTCTGTTCGAGGAAGCCAAAACCGGTCGCAATGCGCTGGGTGCGCATGTTTTCTACGACGTTGCTGTAAAGCCACCAGGAGAAGCTCGCCAGCAGTGCTGCCAGCAGAAACTGGTAACACCAGGCACGGGTGGTCTTACTCCCAAGCTTCGTAGAGAGACGAAGCCCGGCCGCCTTCGTGGGCGTGTCGGGCGTTAAAACACTGGCGTTGTCAGTCTGTTTCATCATTTCACGATCGTTGAGACAGTATCAGTGCGCCCCCCGCAGAGGGCGCATCACTTAACGAATGGGCAAGCCGTACAGCAAACCGCCGTCGGTCCACAGGTTATTCAGGTCACGCTCCAGCGGTTCGCTGCTCTGCGGCCCGAAATGGCGGTTATAGATGTCGCCATAGTTCCCCACCTGTTTCACGATGTTGTAGGCCCACTGCTTATCCAGCCCCAGCTTCTGCCCAAAATCACCGCTCACACCCAGCAGCCCCTGCACATCCGGGTCGGCGGATTTCAGTTGCTCATCCACGTTGGCCTGGCTGACTTTCATTTCTTCGGCGTTAAAGGTGGCGTATACCACCCATTTGACGATGTTGAACCACTGGTCATCGCCTTTACGCACCGCCATTGCCAGCGGTTCTTTCGAGTAGATACCCGGCAGGATCACGTGGTCTTCCGGCTTCTCTGCGTCGAAGTTTTTCACGCCCGGCAGTGCCACTTTATCGCGGGCAATCACATCACAGCGCCCCGCCAGATAGGCCGCGACGTACTCTTTGTTGTTTTCGATAACCACCGGCGTGTAGTGCATGTGGCGGGAGGCGAAGATCTGCGCCACGTTCTGCTCGGTGCTGCTGCCCGGCGTAATACACACCGTTGCGCCGTCCAGGTCTTCCACTTTCTTCACGCCGCTGTTGGCGCGCACCATAAAGCCGGTGCCGGTGTAGAAATTAGGCGGTGCGAAGTTCAGCCCCAGCGACACGTCACGGGTCAACGACGCGGTAATATTGCGCGACAGCAGGTCAACTTCACCGGACTGAATAGCCGGGAAACGCTGGGCGGTAGAGAGCGGCGTGAAGCGTACTTTTTTCGCATCACCCAACACGGCAGCCGCCACGGCGCGGCAGAAGTCTACATCCAGCCCTTCCCAGTTGCCTTTGCTGTCGATGGAAGAGAAGCCGTGGCGTGCCGGGTGCACGCCGCACACCAGTTCGCCACGGGCTTTAATTTTAGTCAGTGTGTCACCGCTTGCCGCCGGTGCGTCTTCGGCCAGTGCCTGGCCTGCCAGAGAGGTCAATGCCAGCAGCAGTGCTGAGGCAAAAAATGTGTTTCTTTTCAGCATGTCTGTTCCTTTATTACTGCTTGTTGTTGTGTTTTTAACGGCCACCTGCCCGAAGCACAGGTGGCTTATGGTCTTTGTAAACCGGGCGCGCTGGCAAAGAACGAATTTGCCATAGCACCTGCAAAAATCATCTAACGCAGCCAGCCCTGTACGCCCTGCCACAGCAGCTGCAGGCTCAGCAGCACCATCGTTAAACGAAAGGCGATGCGGAACAGTTTTTCCGGCAGATTGTCGAGCATCCGCGTGCCAAGCCAGGTACCGAGCGCACCGCTTACGATCATCATGGCAAGCACCGGCAGCCAGCTCGCCCAGGCAAACCCCATCAGGCCAAAGGCCAGAATCTTCAGCCCATGCTGCAACACCATACAGGTGGCATGGGTGGCAATCAGTGGCTGCTTTTTCAGCCCCTGGGAGCTGATAAGCCCGGCCACCATCGGCCCTGTTGCGCCAACAATCATCGTGCCGATACTGCTGATGCCGCCGCCCAGCACAAACAGCCCGCGGTTAAGTGGTTTGGCTTCCCCCCGCTTGCGCAGGACGGACCAGAGAATAAACAGCCCCAGTGCAATGCGCGCCACGCTGTCCGGGATGATGGCCGCCACCGGGGCGCCAAGGGCTATCCCCGCCGCGCTGCCGAGTAAAAACCACAGCACCAGCGGCCAGACCACGTGCATACGCTGAATCAGCGTACGGCTGAAATTTGACCCCAGTTGCACCATGCCGTGGACCGGCATCAGGCTGCTGATGGGCATCCCCAGCCCCATCACCGCCAGCAGTACCGTTCCGCCGCCCAGTCCCATCGCCGCGGTGAGCGCAGAGGTAAGAAAACTGCAGGCCACCATCACGGCGGCAAACGTGGGGCTTATCTCAGCGGGGATTAATTGCCAGCTCATCGTCACTCCGCTTAACGGTAATCATCATGGAGCAAACGCTGATACAGCGCCTGCGCCTCTTGCACTGGCATAACACGTTGCGCGCAGTCGAGGAATTTCTCTTTCAGCAGCCCCTCCGGCAACGGGAATTTCGGGCTTGAGCCACGCGCGCCCTCAACGGTCTTGTGGAACTGGCGACCGTCGGTGGCCGTCAGCGTCACATACGCGGTATGGGTGACCGTATCGCTGTGGGTGGCAAGTGTGACCCGCTGCATCAGCGACTGCGTTTTTGGGTCAGCAAACCGTTCAACGTCAATGAAGTCATCAAGCGTCAGCGTACCGGTCACAAAGGCCCGCGCCACGCAGTAGTGCAAACTGAACTTCCCGGCCAGCGGGTTTTCCGGTTGTGGAATATTGATGTGCGGAAAGCGAATCGGGTGCACCTGCACCTCAATGCGTTCAATTTCGTGGGCCTTTAACCCCGTTTCCTCGCGCAGTGCCAGCACGCCATCCAGCGGTGAAAGAATGGCGTAGCAGCAGGAGAAATATTTGAAGTTGTTGCTCTTCTCGGTGTCGAGAATAAAGGGTGTGCCGCTCCAGACTTCGGTCAGCGGCGTGGCATCGGCATTTTCAGCGCCGTTAAACACGTTGAAATAGCCGTGATGATGCTCAAACGCCGTTTTGCCTGCCGTGAAGCCCTCTTGCGCCAGGCGTACCGCCATCACCGCGCTGCGGGCGGCCTGGCCTACCACCAGCGCTTTGGTTTCACTGCCAAAGTTGGATTTGATGCCGCCTGAAAGCGACGCGCAAATCGAGAGCGCGGTTGCGGTCTGTTCCTCATCAAGTGCCAGTAGCACCGCGCAGGCCGCTACACCGGCAAAAATGCCGACGGTGGTGGTCGGGTGCCAGCCGTGACGGTACTGGAACGGGCTGACCGCTTTCCCCATCCGTACGGCCGTTTCATACCCGGCCAGGTAAGCGCGCAAAATGGCCTCGCCGTTTAACTCGTGCTCATCAGCCAGCGCCAGCAGCGCGGGCAGGACGGCAACGGAAATATGCCCGTGCAGCCAGGAGTTAGAGTCATCAAAATCCAGCAGATGCGAGGCTGTGCCGTTGAGCAACGCCGCATCCAGCGCATTCAGTGTCAGCCCGGTGCCAAACACCCGGCTTTTGCCGCTCGCCGCCGTGGGAACCACTACGCGGCGCAGCTTTTCAGCGCCGTCCTGCACACCGCCTGCCAGGGTAACGCCTAGCGTGTCGATGATTGCCGTGCGGGCCTGCTCGTACGCCGCGTCAGTAAAGCCCTGGCGTGAAAACGCCAGCAGGTTTGCCGCAAATTGTCGTGCTACGGTCATGAACAACTGTCCTTAATGTCAGTTCTGCCCTGCCAGCAAGGCGGTAATTTGCGCCAGCGCGCCAGGGCGTTCAAAGTTCGCGGCGGCCTGGTACAGCGCATCGCTGCGCATCACGCCAAGCACCGGGATAGTCAGTGCGTCAAATTTCACGCGCAGTTCAGCGTCAGTGAGCGGGTTTTGCGGGTGCCCACGGTAAACGTCGGTGTGCGCGTGCAGTACATCGCCATCGTCCAGCCAGACATCGATAAACGCTGAGCTGGCGGACTGCCCGTCGACGGCCTCCACCTCAAGGCGGGCGAGCAGTTCGCGTGCCGCCGGGTCATCCACGGTTTTCTGGGTAAAGTCGGTGTCGGTCAGACCGTAACCAGACAGCGCCAGCGCGATGCAGTGCGGGATGCTGAATTTGCTTTCCAGCGGGGTCATTGGATTGAGGATCCCGGCATTCACCATCCCCATGGGGTGCACTTTCGCTGCGATGCGCGTGATGCTGCGCCCCTTTAACTGCGGATAGAGTTTGCGCGCAGTTTCAATGGACGCATGGGTGCCGCGACAGCTGGCATAAAGTTTGTAGCCATTGGTCAGCAGCTCCCAGCTTTCGCCAAAGTCCAGCGGCGGTATTTCTGCGCTGCCGTCCTGGATAAAGTTTTTCACCCAGCCATCGGCTTCGTAGAAATGATGCGCACCAACAAAACCTTCTGCCGCCAGCTGCGCGGCCAGAATACCGTCCATCGCCGCTTTACCGGCGTGGAAGGGTTTGCCATGCGTACCGGAGGATTTTTGCAGTCCCCCCATCATGGTGGCTGCAGCACCAAGGGCATTACTGATCTGTGTTTCTGACAACCCCAGTATAGAAGCCGCAACTGCCGCCGCCCCGGCGCGCCCGACAACGGATGTGGGGTGGAAGCCACGACGCTGCAAATTGCGCCCCACGCCCGGCACCCAACCGCCGCCCAGCTTCGCCATCACTTCAAACCCGGCGATAAACGCATGCAGCACCCGCGTCTCGCTTACCGGATGCGCCTGCGCCATGGCAAGTGCCGTGGCCCAGCACGGCCCGCCGGGGTGACCGGAGCCAGCCGGGTGTGTGTCGTCATAATCTGCGGCGTGAGCCATGGTGGCATTGATCATCGCCGCCAGGCCTGGCGTGGTGGTTTCGCCCAGTATGATGCGCGATGCCCCGGTGGCGTTCCAGGTTCGGGCGACCTGCCGGACGGCTATCACCGCCTCGTCTTCTACTGCCCCGAGGGCGACGCCTAAGTGGTCAATCAACGCACGCTTTGCTTCATGCAACACGTCAGCCGGAATGGCCCACTCATGTGCATGGTGAATGAAATGACTTAACTGCTCGCCTCGAAAGTGGGCGGTGGGTGTTGAGCTTGTTGTGGTCATCGGGTTTCCCTGGTGCTGGCAAAAAACTTATCAGACATGCCTGTGCAAAATTGAATTCAATTGTATACAATGAAATACAAGCCAAACATAACAGGCCTGACAACCAGGTCAAAAGACAAAAAATGGATAAGCTAAGAACAAAATTAGCAATAAATCCGTAATCAATATGGCAATATGACCGCGTCTTCCATGGTGATGACGTGGGATTTTCGGGGTGTAATTAATGCATGCCGACACCGGGGACTTCTATAATAAATCATGAACTTACTATCGACTGATGCGGGAGTGACATTGTCACCTTTTGATGTTTTGATTACGGCTATTGAGCAAGGCGAGCTGCTGCCGGGCGAGCGTTTGCAGGAAATTCGCCTGGCGGAAAAGTTTGGTATCAGTCGCACGCCCATTCGCGAGGCGTTGCACCGCCTTGAAACCCTTGGGCTGGCGGAACCTGGCCCTGGCCGTGGTCTGGTAGTGGCAAAACTGAGCTACGAGCGGTTGCGACAGCTGTTTGCGGTACGTGAAGGGCTGGAAAGGCTGGCGATGCAGCTGGCGGTCGCCGCTGCATCGGACGAAGAAATTGCATTACTGCAGGATATGGTTAACGCCGAACGCACCCTCACCGACAGCAAGGCGCTACACGATCATAACCGGCTGTTTCACCGCCAGATTTATCGCTCAACGCACAACCCTTATCTCAATGAAATGCTGGATAACCTGCGGATTCATCTGTCACTGCTGCGCGGCACCACCTATGCGCTGCCGGATCGTACCGAAGAAGCGAAGCGCGAGCACCAGGCCATTGTCGATGCCCTCTCCCGCCGCGACACCCAGGCCGCCCAGGACGCTGCCTGCGAACACGTTCGCAACGGCTACCGCGCCCGTCTGGCAATTATTAGTCAGTTAGAAGGCTAAAAACGGCGGATTTGCGGCCACCCCGTCTGCTGACATGTCGAAAAAAAGGGATTTTTTAAACATTTTCTCGTGACATGTTTATAGCATCGACATATTTTGATGACATGTCGATTAAAACGGATTTTTTAAACATATGAGCTGGAACCCGCAAGTCCCCTGGAACGCTCTGCCTCTTCTTCCACCTAATCTGGAACGTATTGAGACGCGCAATATTCTCAAAGCCTGTATTGGTGCACGAGCAGCGCTTGCCGAACTCAAAACAGCAGGAGAACTGCTTCCGGATCAGCGATTGCTGATTAACATTCTTCCTGTTCTTGAAGCAAAAGATTCTTCACGAATAGAAAATATCGTCACGACGAATGATCAGCTTTTTCAGTATGCAAATCATGAAGAAAACGCTGACCCCGCTACCAAGGAAGCATTACGCTATCGTACTGCGCTGTACAATGGTTTCGCTCACCTCAATACCTATCCGCTATGCACGAATACTGCCGTAGAAATTTGCACCACATTAAGGGGGATTCACACTGATATTCGCAAAACGCCGGGGACGGTTCTGCGCGATCAACACCATAACATCGTCTATAGCCCCCCGGAAGGTGAGCAAACAGTTAGGGATTTACTGACAAATTGGGAACAGTTTATTCATCGGGATGATGACATCGACCCATTAATAAAAATGGCTATTGCGCACTATCAGTTTGAGTGCATACACCCCTTTACCGATGGTAACGGGCGTACCGGACGCATTATTAATACGCTGTATCTGATTCAAACTAAGTTGCTTTCCTCACCCATTCTTTATTTGTCTCGCTTCATTCTGGAAAAACGGGATGATTATTACCGCTTGCTGCGTAATGTCACTGCTGAAGAGGATTGGGAATCATGGATTCTTTTCATGTTGGACGCTGTAAGGAGTACGGCAACCTGGACGATACAAAAAGTCGCCGCCATCCGGGGAATGATCGCCGAAACGACTGAGTATGTGCGCGAAAAATTGCCTAAAATCTACACGCATGAACTTGTTCAGTTATTATTTGCTCAACCTTACTGCCGCATCGAGAATCTGGTGGAATGTGGCATAGCGAAACGCCAGACGGCATCGAGTTATCTTAAGCAATTAGTCGAAATTGGCGTCATTGAAGAAGTCACGTCCGGTCGCGAAAAACTCTATATCAACAGACAGTTACTTAAAGAATTAAATCAGTAACAGCGTCATTGTCACACCTGACTTTCGACAGATTTCCTGCTCACGGGAAACCTGTCGGTTCCGGCCAACCCTCAAAGATACTCGCCGAGCAACGCTTCTAAGCTGTTCTGATCGACGGCAAACTGGCGGATGCCTTCAGCCAGTTTTTCGACCGCCATCGCATCCTGGCTGTGCGCCCAGTAAAACTCCGCTTCGCTCATCGCCGCAGGTTTTGGCAGGATCTCGCCCGCATAACGCAGCCCTTCAGGCACCGGTGCGTCGCTTTGCTGGAGCTGTGCGAGTAGCTGCGGTGAGACGGTAAGACGGTCGCAGCCATTGAGCGCGAGCACCTGATCGGTGGTGCGGAAACTGGCGCCCATCACCACCGTTTTGTAGCCGTGCATTTTGTAGAACTGCCAGATGTTCTGCACGGACTGCACGCCGGGATCGTTGGCGGGAGTATAGGTAGTATCCGGCTGGTTTTTCTTGTACCAGTCATAGATACGCCCGACAAACGGCGAGATCAGAAAGACGTTGGCGTCGGCGCAGGCACGGGCCTGGGCGAAGGAAAAGAGCAGCGTCAGGTTACAGCTAATCCCCTCTTTCTCCAGCACCTCCGCAGCGCGGATCCCCTGCCAGGTGGAGGCCAGTTTAATCAGCACGCGCGATTTACTGATGCCTTTTTCGGCATACAAGCCGATTATTTCGCGGGCTTTCTCGATGCTTGCCTGGGTGTCATAGGAGAGCCGGGCGTCCACTTCCGTGGAGATACGCCCCGGTACGTTTTTGAGGATCAGCGCACCAATGCTCACCGCCAGATAGTCTGCAATGGCCGCCACCTGCCCCTCTGCCTGCGGATGACGGGATTTTACCGCCGCCACCGCATCGGTGATGAGTGTCTGATACTGCGGCAGTTGGGCTGCTTTATAGATAAGCGAAGGATTGGTGGTTGCATCTTCCGGCTGGTAGGCCATGATGCTGTCGATATCGCCGCTGTCGGCGACAATCACCGTGCGCTGCTTTAATGCATCAAGCTGATTCATAATCGTTACCTGTCAATAAAGGCATGGCTGGTCTACCCCGGTGGTCGGTGTAAACCAGCAATGAAAAGCGAAATTAACGTGCCGCCGCCACCCGTGAAGTCAGGCCAGGCATGTTGAAGCATTCCGCCTCGTTCTGAATCATGTCTTTGATTTTGTTAACGACATAACGCTCAGGTTCGACGCCGAAGGATTTCAGATTGGCAAACATCGTTTGCATCTCTTTCACCACCGCCGGTTTTTCGTAGTTGTAGTGGCCGCTCAGCTCAAGGATTTCTTTTAGCAGCGCGGGCTCACCAAAGATCTGTTCTTCGGTTTTGTTTTTGTGCTCGTCGGTCATCCATTTTTCCCATTTATGGCTGAGCACGCATTCGCGGGTGAGCACGGTTTTCAGATCCGATGCGGATTTAATGAAGCCTTTCGCCGCCAGGTCTTTTTCCACTTCAGCCAGCTTCAGATAAGCACGGGTTTCGATGGTGCCGTAGGCCGGTGCCACGTTCATTGCAGTAATACCCAGGCCTGGATGCTTGAGCAGGATCTCATCCGGCAGGTAATCGCCGTTGTGCTCTTTCAGGCCGACGCCGTGGCGTGTGCTGATCTCAGAAAGCTCTTTGGACTGCACGTCGTTAAAGTTACCGACGTTTTTGGTCAGACGCGTCAGCGTGCCGGTCTGCCCGACGATAAACAGCGGTTGTGGCAAAGATTCCGCTGCCAGACGCTTGTTCAGCTCAACGATAAAACCTTCATATGCGGCGATGTCGGTCAGGCCGCCGTTGGTTTCTTCGGTGCCCACTTCATAGAAGAACTCTTTCAGGTTGTGGGTCTTGCGGTACGCTTCGCAGAAGCGAATCAGTTCGACGGTGCGGCTCAATACCAGCTCGATGTCGATGACTTTACCCACCACGTACGGATCTTTGGTGGGGTCGATGTGCAACAGGTCAAAACCGGCATCCATATCCACTTCATAAGAACGGCGCGCCAGCTTCATCGCTTCCGCTTCCGGGATATGGTCTTTACGCTCTTTATCACGCTGCCACGGGCCGCCGTGGTCACGACAGAGGAAGTAGTCGCCGTCGAAGCCCACTTTCTCAGCCATTGCTTTGAGGTCAGCGGCGAAACGGAACTGGTCCCAGTTATTCACATAACCTGCGCCAAATTCATCGGCATCCACCTGATTACGGCTGGCGATAAACATGAGTGGCAGATCTTTTTCTTTGCCTAATTCAAAACAAGCCTGAATTAACGCCGGGGACATTGGGCCAATTCCCAGCATGGTGGATTTACCGCCGTTAACGATATAATCAACATACTGTTTCATTGTATTTTTCATGACAACTCCTTACGCTTTATTCATATCAGAAGTAACCGTTTTTTTAGCAGCCTCTTTCTTTACCGGCTCGCTAACATTCGGACGTAATACATGCAGACAAATCGCTGTGACAATGACACCAATTGCCATATCAATGACGTACCACATTGGGGCTTTATTCACCCCGGCGATGGCAATTAACCCACCGTGAGGCACCATGGATTCCACACCATGAATCATTGCCAGACCGGCACCGACGGCGCTGCCGATAATAATGGAAGGCAGAACGGTTTTGAGATTTTTAACCGCAAAAGGAATCGCGCCTTCAGTAATACCAATTAACCCCATGAAGGCCGCAGAGGTTCCCATTCTTCTTTCGTCCTCCGCCCATTTACGCGGCGAAATAAAGGTTGAAAGTGCAAGACCTAATGGCGGAATAGCGCAGGCAATACGATAAGCACCGTTTGGTCCATAAATCCCTTCTGCCATTAATGCGAGAGTAAAAGCGGTGGCCGTTTTATTTACCGGGCCGCCCATATCAAAGGCCGCCATTGCACCCACGATAAGACCTAATATCACCCCGCTCGTGCCCTGCATATTCGACAGCATGTTGACCAGCCATTTCATGGCAAGTCCAATTGGCCCAATTAATATGTACAGGTAGACCATGCCCACAATAAAACTGGAGACGATAGGAATGATCATGATTGGCATAACCGGCATCAGCGCTTTGGGCACCTTCCAGCCTTTGATCCATTTGACCGTATACCCACTCATAATGCCGAGCAGCATAGCCCCGAGGAACCCGGTGACCACGTGGGATTCACCCAGCGGTGTGGCGGCCATAAAGCCGGTGATAATCCCCGGCGTCAGGCCGGGTTTGCCAGCAATTGAGTAGGCAATATAGGCCGCCAGCACCGGGATCATCATCCCCAGGCCCGCGCTACCGATAGCGCCAAGGTTCAGCATAAAGCCGTTGGTGACCACAATGCCTTTGCCCGGCGTGGGCTCACCGCCTACCAGCGACAGCGCCAGGCAAATACCGCCGACCACCACCACCGGCATCATATAAGAGACACCGGTACTGAATGCTTTAACTAAATCATCCTTCACGGTTTTCATCATATCCGACATTTTTTCTTCTCCCTGAACCTGATATTTAGTTGTGCGACGCCCCACCCTTAGGGTGTAAAAAACAGGTGTGATGGTCGGCGCAATAAATGTCAGTGTTCGCAGGTAACAGGTAAGGTAATTAATTCACCATTAAGAGAAACAGTATATAAACGGTGTTAGCTCACCAGTTTTTCTGCTCTGTCAATAATGGCTGCCGGGTCACGAACCACTTCAGACGGATTCAGAGAAATAACACGCCCCTCGTCTTCTTTGTCTTCGAAACGTTCAACACCTTCAATACCGATAGCCACGGCCATAATGACCACGTCCGCATCGGCAATGTCATCTTCGCTTAATTCATTTTCGATCCCCATTCCGCCCTGGGTTTCGACTTTCACGTCATAGCCACGTTTTTTACATTCCTGCTCAATCGCTTCCTGCGCCATATAGGTGTGTGCCACACCCGTAATACATGCTGCTACGCCGACAATTTTCATGTGTAACTCCTGGCTTTTATTGGTTTGTGTCATTCACTGTCCTGGATATCTTTTGGTCTTCGATATCTCAGCGTTTATTTACCAGTTGATGATCAAGGTATTCAGACGTCGAGCGTTCTGACCATCAGGTTGTAGAGTGCTTCGGTATGTGCTGCGTTTTTTATTTCATTGCGGAAATCCTCTTTCATTAATTTTCTGGCAAGCGTGGAGAAATATTTCATATGGGCATTGGATTCTGCTGATTTACTCACCGTCAGCATAAACACGGTTGAGACTTCTTCGTCACCCCAGCGAATCGGTTTTGCCAGGGTGGCGACGCTGATGGTGGAATCATCAATATGCTCAGATTTGGTGTGCGGGATGGCAAAGCCATACCCCACTGCCGTCGAGAAGGAGTCTTCTCGTGTCCAGACGTCATCGCATAACTTGTCGCGGTTGCGGGTGCGGTGGTGCAGCCACAAATTGTCGGTCATCAGCTTAATGACCTCGTTTTTGTCCTGCGCGTCCAGCCCGCAGAACACAAAGGCCTGGTCAAGGATCGGTTTATGGCTGATGGCCGTCACGTCCGGTGATTGCAGCACCACTTTGACCTCGTCGGACCGTTTGACCTTCACAATCGACTGCGCCAGCTGCTGGCACTTGCTGTACTGCAATTCACGCAGCGCATGCTTGACGCCAGGAATGGAGGTCGCACTCATGCTCAGTTCATCAAAGCCCATACCGGTAAAGAGCGGCAGGAAATCCGGGCTGGCGCCCAGTTCGCCGCAGATGCCAATCCATTTTCCCGCCCGGTGTACTTCGTCGGCAGCAAACTGCAAGGCGCGCAAAAAAGCGGGCGAGTAGTTGTCGTAGACGCTACTGACCTGGCTGTTGCCTCTGTCCGCGGCAAAGAAGTATTGGGTCAGGTCGTTACTGCCCACGCTGAAGAAATCGGCATACTCGGCAATTTCCGGGATGGCGAAGATGACGGAAGGCACTTCGAGCATCACGCCCAGTTCAATGTTCTGCGCGAAAGGCAGCCCTTCGGCCCGCATCTCCTGCATCACCTCGCCCAGCACCTCGCGACACCACATCACTTCATCCACGCTTGCAATCATCGGGATCATGATTTTTGCATTGCCCTGCGCCGACGCGGTGAGGATGGCTTTCAGTTGCAGAGTGAACAAATCGCGGTATTGCGGATAGGTGCGCACGGCGCGAAAACCAAGGAAGGGGTTCTCTTCATCACCGATGCTCAGGTAGTCGACGGGCTTGTCACCGCCAATATCAAAGGTGCGGAAGATAACCGGTTTGCCCTCGGCAAGCTGCACCACGCGGGTGTAAAGCTCCGCCAGCTCCGGATAGTCCGGTGGGGTTTCTCTGTCCATAAAAGACATTTCGGTGCGAAACAGCCCCACCCCTTCTGCGCCGTTCCTGAAGGCTGATTCCGCCTCAGCCAGGCTCGCGATATTAGCAACAATCTCAATACTGTGCCCGTCTGTCGTGGTGGCAGGCAGGTGGACATTCGCCAGCATCTGCTGCTGCATGTTCTGCTGCACCGCCATTTCATTGCGGTAATAACGCAGCACTTTTTCATCCGGCCCGGTTATCAAAATACCGGGATTGCCGTCGATGATAATATTCTGCCGGGCATCCAGCTTCAGCGCAGAGAAATCAATATCCGTTAAGGTCGGAATACCCAGTGAGCGCGCCAGGATTGCGGTGTGCGATGTTTTCCCGGTTGCTGTCAGCACCAGGCCGGCCAGTAATTGCTTATCGATACTGAGGAACTGGCTCGGCGTCAGGCTACCGGCAAAAATAACGGAAGCACCTTTAAGATCAAGACTGTTTTTGGGTAATACCCCATCACCATAAATAGCCACCAGCAATTGCGCGGTGATATCCAGCACATCCAGTACGCGTTCTTTAATATATTTACTGGACGATCGATTAAGAATATCGCAAAAATCGGTCGCTGCCGTAATCACGGACAACCAGGCATTTTTATTTTGCTGAATATAGTCAGTAATACTGGACTGAAAAGCCGCATCGGTAATAATCGACAAATGCGCCTGGATAATATCGTGCTCCACGCCCGTTTTTGTTTCCAGCGCCGCGTGTTTTTCACATTTCAGGGCTTCTAATCCCGCCAGCAGCAACGTCATTTCCGCGTCCGGGTGACCTTCGCCGCCAGGGTTACGCGCCAGCATCTCTTCAAAGCTCAGGCTCTGGACAACACGCGGCCTGGCAATCGCTACGCCGCCGCTGATGCGGGCTCCCTGAATAAAATTCAGTTGCGTTTCACGCAGAGAACGAGGCAAATAACCGGCTTCAGCCGTGTGTTCTTCTTCCTGAACCACTTCATATGACGGCAGTTGTTTCAATAATGCGCGAAGCTGTGCTGCGGCATCAGAGGCATCCTGGCCGCTAATTAAAATAGCGCATTCATCATTGAATAATGTATCTGTCGCCACCAGTGAGAGCGCGCTTTTCGCACTACCTTCAAGACCGGTGCGTTTATTTTTCCAGTTCACATCAGCCGCAAAGGTATTACAGAGACGTTCGACATACCCTGCTGGTCTGGCATGAATACCATCCTTTAGCTCACATTTATAAGTTATGACTTCAGACATAACGGCTCCCGAATACTTTATACAACTGCGGATGATTTTATTAGCGGGTTCGCACCGCGCCTTTCATGTCATATATCCTTGACCGTAAGCCGGGTGCTTGAAATAGAAAAAATGTGACCTTTTCTTGAAAATACGTCCCGACACTGTAATTTGTGAATAAAATCACAAATAGTTCACGAAAACACTATGGGTCACGTTATTACTATTAATGCCTCTTTCTTTCTATTTATTGCCTGCCAGGGGATGCGCTACAACTCTGTCATCTTTATTTTTTGATGGGTGAAGGTATGTATTTTCGTGGCGCATTATTTGATTTAGATGGCACCCTCGTTAATTCGCTGGATTTTGTTGAACGGTCATGGGCCGCCTGGTCGCAGAGTAAGGGACTTAATGTTCTGGAGGTGCGCCATTACCTTCACGGCAAAACCGCCATGAACACCCTGCGCCATTTTCTCCACGATGCGAGTGAATCGGCGCTGGAAGCGGAGTTTCGTCGGCTGGAAGAGTATGAAGCCAGCAATGTCGCGGGCATCACCGCCGTGCCTGGGGCCGTGGCGTTTCTTGAACACCTTAATGCGCTGGCTGTTCCCTGGGCCATTGTGACGTCGGGTTCGCTGAAAGTGGCCTCGGCGCGCATCCGCGAGGCCGGTTTCCCCACGCCGCCGGTGCTGGTCACCAGCGAAGACATCCGGGTGGGTAAACCGCATCCCGAGCCTTTTTTGCTGGGGGCGCAGCGTCTGGGGTTGCCTGCGGCACAGTGTCTCGCATTTGAAGACTCCCTTGCCGGGCTGACCTCGGCCAAAGAAGCCGGATGTGTGGTAATTGAAGTGCGCACCCCGCAGTCACAACCCCATGATATTGCCCCTTACCGCACCCTCACCCATTACCCGCACCTCGCCGTCAGTCGTCCAGACGGGGCCGATTTTTTCATTCAGTTCTAACGGAGCCGCTATGTCGTCCAGAAGTCAGTCGAGCAGAAAAACCCTTGCCAACGCGATACGTTTTTTAAGTATTGATGGCGTCCAGAAAGCCAACTCAGGCCACCCCGGTGCCCCGATGGGGATGGCGGATCTCGCCGAAGTGCTGTGGCGTGATTACCTCAACCATAACCCCGGTAACCCGCAATGGGCTGACCGCGATCGCTTTGTGCTCTCCAACGGCCATGGCTCAATGCTGATTTACAGTCTGCTGCATCTCACTGGCTACGATCTGCCGATTGAGGAGCTCAAAGCGTTCCGCCAGTTGCATTCCCGCACGCCGGGTCACCCGGAAGTGGGTTACACCGCCGGGGTCGAAACCACCACCGGGCCGCTCGGTCAGGGCATTGCCAATGCCGTCGGAATGGCAATGGCAGAGAAGACGCTGGCGGCTCAGTTCAACCGCCCTGGGCACGACATTGTCGATCACTATACCTACGCGTTTATGGGTGATGGCTGCATGATGGAGGGTATTTCGCACGAAGTGTGTTCGCTGGCGGGCACCCTGAAGCTTGGCAAACTGATGGCGTTTTACGATGACAATGGCATTTCGATTGACGGTCATGTGGAAGGCTGGTTTACCGATGATACCGCTGCGCGCTTTGAAGCCTACGGCTGGCATGTGGTGCGGGGCGTTGACGGCCACGACGCCGATGCCATCATACGCGCCATCGATGCCGCCCGCGCGGTGACCGACAAACCGTCCCTGCTGCTGTGCAAAACCGTGATTGGCTTTGGCTCACCGAACAAAGCCGGTACCCATGACGTACACGGCGCGCCTTTGGGTGCCGCCGAGATTGCCGCCACCCGAGAGGCACTGGACTGGCCGCATGCCCCGTTTGACATCCCTTCTGAGATTTACACCCTGTGGGATGCCCGTGAAGTGGGTGAAGCCAAAGAGTCGGCCTGGAACACGCGGTTTGCCGCTTACCGCGAAGCCTTCCCGGCGCTGGCCGCTGAGTTTACCCGCCGCACCCAGGGCGCGTTACCTGCGGATTTTGACCGCCAGGCGCAGGCATTTATTGAAAAATTGCAGGCCAAACCGGCCAAAATAGCCAGTCGTAAAGCGTCACAAAACGCCCTTGAAGCCTTTGGCCCATTGCTGCCCGAGTTACTTGGCGGCTCGGCGGATCTGGCCCCGTCTAACCTGACCCTGTGGTCCGGTTCCACGGCCATCAATGAAAACGCTGCGGGCAACTATATCCATTATGGCGTGCGCGAATTCGGCATGACGGCGATAGCCAACGGCATTTCTTTGCACGGAGGTTTTGTCCCTTACACCTCTACGTTCCTGATGTTTGTCGAGTATGCCCGCAACGCGGTGCGCATGGCCGCACTCATGAAGCAGCGGCAGGTGCTGGTGTATACCCATGATTCGATTGGTCTGGGTGAAGACGGCCCGACCCACCAGCCCGTCGAGCAGGTGGCCTCGCTTCGCCTTACGCCAAATCTGAGCACCTGGCGTCCCTGCGATCAGGTCGAAACCGCCGTGGCCTGGAAGCACGGCGTTGCGCGGGCGGACGGCCCAACGGCGCTGATTCTCTCGCGTCAGAACCTCACCCAGCAGGAACGTACCTGGCAGCAGATTCAGGATATTGCACGCGGGGCTTATGTCCTTAAAGCAAGCACTTCCGCGCCGCAGCTGATCCTGATTGCCACCGGTTCGGAAGTGGAACTCGCCGTTGAGGCCTGGCAGCGGCTGACCGCAGAAGGTATTCATGCCCGGGTGGTGTCGATGCCGTCGACGGATGTGTTTGACCAGCAGGACGCCGCGTATCGTGAAGCCGTGTTGCCAAAAGCGGTGACCGCCCGCGTGGCGGTGGAAGCGGGCATTGGCGATTACTGGTTCAAATATGTCGGGCTGGATGGCGCGATTGTCGGCATGCAGACTTTTGGCGAATCGGCCCCGGCTGAGCAGTTATACGCGCACTTCGGCATTACCCTGGAGGCGGTACTGAGCAAGGCACGAGCGCTTATTTGATGATTTTCCAGGCCCCGGTCCTTGGGGCTTTTTTTAACACAGGAGTCCGCAATGTACCCCGTTGACCTGCATATGCACACCCTCGCCAGCACCCATGCTTACAGTACTGTTCATTATTATCTCGCCGAGGCGGTGCGCAAAAATCTGCAACTTATTGCTATCACCGATCACGGCCCGGAGATGGTGGATGCCCCCCATGAGTTTCATTTCAACAACATGCGCATTCTCCCCCGCGTCGTGAACGGCGTGGGGATCCTGCGCGGCGTGGAGGCCAATATCAAAGCCAATGGCGAAACGGATTGCACGGCGAAGATGCACGCCGCGCTGGACCTCATCATCGCCGGTTTTCATAAGCAGGTGTTTGCCCCGGCGGATGTCATCACCAATACGGATGCGCTGATTGCGGTTATCGCCAGCGGCAAAGTGCACATCATCAGTCACCCCGGTAACCCGGAGTACCCGATTGACATTCCCGCCGTGGTTGAGGCCGCAAAGGCCTGCCACGTGGCGCTGGAAATCAATAACGCCTCATTTGTGCATTCACGCAAAGGCAGCGAAGCCAACTGCCTTAAAATTATCACTGCGGTGGGCGAAGCCGGGGGGCTGATTTCACTGGGAACCGATTCCCACAGCGTGTTTTCACTGGGGGATTTCAGCGCCTGCCAGAACATCATTGATGCCACCGGCTTCCCGCACAGTCACATTCTTAACGTTTCTGCCGGGCGAGTGCTCGCGTTTCTGGAGCATCACGGGGGAGAAAGAATCGAGGAGATTTACGCGGCGTTGGTCTGAGGACATTGCAGCGTCGAGTTTGCGACGCTGCCCCTCTCACCGTTTATTGTGGTCGCCCGGCATTGACCCATGCGCTGACCTGGGACAGCGTCAGTCGGTAGCGCGCACAGTTGTAGATATTCAGAATCGCCAGTTCTTCTTTTAGCAACCGCTGGAGCGTAAGGCTGTCCGCTTCAGACAACGCCGCCTGCGCCACCGCGCTGTTGAGAGAATGGCCCTCGCGCACCACCCGCACCATAGCCTCGCCGAGTCGTTCTCGGAACTGCAGGCGGGTGGGATCGGGCAGGCCCATTGCTTCAAGTGTGACGGCATAGCGTTTCACTGAGCGTCGGTACACCTGCCCGAACAGCGCTGTGGCGAGGCTGACATCACATCGTTCATAAATGCCCATCATGGCGCGCGCATACTCCTGCTGCTCCACCTCCATAAATGAAAGAGGCGCGCAGTTATAAAGCATCAAAGGGATGTTGGCTGCCAGGCGGCTGGTACGCTTGTTGCCGTCCTCAAAGGGTTGCAGATACGCCAGGTTTACCCACAGAAAAAAGGCCGCTTCGATGGGATTTTTAATCTGTCGGCCTTTATCAATCACCTGTTCGAACATCTCCTCCAGCAGGGCGGGAAGCTGGAGCGGCACATAGGTGGTATCACTGATGTTCACCACTTTCTGGCGGATTGCGCCCAGTGAGTGCACATCATCGAGCAAATCCTGCATCAGCAAGGCGTGGAAATTGCGGATAACCGGGGAGGACAACCCGTATTCCGGGACCGCATCAACCATAAATTCGATGGCCGCTTTATGGTTGAGTAGCATGACCGCGTCCATGTCCCCTTCACGACTGCCGCTCCTGAAAAGTTCTTCTGTTGCCAGCAGCGTGTACCGGTTTCCTTCCAGACGCGATGAAGACCAGGACAGGTCGATGAGCAGTTGTTCGAGCACTTTTCGGGCGTAGGTTCCGGCCGGTTGTTGCCCGCGCATACGCCCTTCATCGTAAAGCGCAATCGCCAGCGCTTCAGGCAGCAAATGCGTCTGGTTGGGTACGTAATTTTCCACAAACGTACGCTGATACCCGGCAATGTCTCTCATTGCCAGCGGCAAATCGAGATAATTTGCCAGCGCTTGTTGTGCATGCTGTTTGCCCTGCGCCGTGTAGGGGACAGCGTCTGGCTCCCGCATGACAGGTGAGCTTTCGGGCTTACTGAGCCGATAACGCGTGGCGCGCGCGCTGCCTTCCCGCACTAGTTCGCCGCTATTTACGAGTACATCGAGGTAACGTTTGGCCGTGGCAAGGCTGACCTGCATCCGTGCAGCCAGTTCACGTGAGCTAAATGAAGACACGCCAGAATCACTTAATTCTCGCGCAACCTGCACTGTCTGTTCTTTGTTAAGCATCCCGTACCCTCCTGGTTATCGGCTCATTATAGGCAATATCGGCGCATAAAAACCAGTATCAGCTCAATATCAGCTCATTATCGGCTCATTTTCAGGGGACAGAAAAATCAGGGGGAATACATAGGGACAGAACAAGAAACCGGAGCCCGCAGGCTCCGGCGTGGGGATTAAAACTCGTAGCGGGCACCTAAGTTATAACGACGGCCTTCCAGAATGGAGGCCTGGTTATAGGAGGTGACGTGAATCGGGTTCACATCGAACAGGTTGTAAACGCCGCCCATCAGGGTGATGTTTTTGTTCAGATGGTAACGCGCCCCCAGGTCGACCAGTGCATAGGCTTCAGTGGAGGTAGACTTGCCAAGATCCGGCGTGTTGCTGCGCCAGCTCGCTTTGGTCCACAGCTCAAGATCCTGGGTGGTGTTCCAGGTTAGCGAGACGTTCGCCATGCTGGTTGGGTATTCGTTGAGCGCGTAACCTTTGTAGGTTCCGCTTTTCTGCTCGCTATGGGTATAGGTGTAGTTGGCGTTAGCTTTCAGCGCGTCAGTTACCTGCCAGTCACCGTTCAGCTCCAGACCGTAGATTTCCGCGTCGCTGACGTTAAAGTATTGTGAAACGCTGTCAGCGAGATACCCGTTGTACTGGCACTGGTAGGTGTCCGTGGTGGTACAAATAGTGTAATCGCTGATTTTGTTTTTGAACTTGGTGTAGAAGACGGTCGCATCCAGCGCGAGTGCGTCCTGCTGCCAGTACACGCCAACTTCGGTGTTAACGCTCTCTTCCGGTTTCAGGTCATCGTTACCGATACCAATTTCCGAATAAGGATACGCGCCGTACACGCTGGTGAAGCCGGAGTTGTTCTCACGCAGATCCGGCTTTTTATAACCGGCAGACACGCCGCCTTTCAGCGCCCAGCTCTCATCAATCGTCCAGTTACCGTACAGTTTCGGCGTCACGTGGTAGCCAAAGTAGCTGTCGTGATCCAGACGCGCAGAAGTGGTGAGCGTGAAGTCCGGCACCACTATCCAGGCATCTTCAGCAAACAGCGCCCAGCCGTCACGGTCGATTTTACTCACCGGCGTGACGCCTGGGGCGACTTTGTCTTCGATGCCGAAGGTGTCATTCAGCTCGTTACGGGTGAAGTTAGCGCCCAGCGTCAGTTTGTGGTCACCGAGGGTAAAGGTGTTAGCACTGTTGGCTTCGAAGTTACGCTGCTCAATAAACTGCGATGACATGCCCGGCACGCGATATTCGGTACGGGCTTTTTCGTAACTGACGAAGTTCTTCGACTCCAGGATATCGCCGTACCACGCGTGTTGCGACAGGGAAGCCGCGTCGCGGTCGAAGCCCCAGTACCACTGTTTGTCGTTGTGGGATTTTTCCTGATGCCCACGCGAGGCATTAAGCTCCCAGAGCTGAGTATCAATCGGTGCCATTGACACAGTGGCATCGAAGTTACCGGCCTGATGCTTCACAAACCGCTCGTCATTGATGCTGTCGTCATCGCGGCGATCCAGATAGTCCGCCCCGACGCTCACCCCGAGTTTGCCGGGGATAATCGGCCCCATTAAGAAGGCGTTGGTCTGGTTGGTGTTACCGTACTCGCTCTTCTCCTGGAGGAAGTAGTTGTCCTCCAGCACGCCGGTCCACTCATCGAGGTTAAAGGCTTTTTTAGTGATGACGTTAACCACGCCGCCAATGGAGTCAGAGCCGTAGAGTGAGGACATCGGGCCACGAATCACTTCAACGCGTTCAATGGCGGCAATCGGCGGCATGAAGTTCGCTTCGGCCCCAATGTGGTGGCCGTAAGGGCGCGATTCACGGGTCCCCTGCTTGATGCCGTTCACCATGTAGGCGGTGTAGTTCGAGCCCATACCGCGCATCTGTACGTCACCGGACGCCAGGCTGCCGTTGCCGTTGCCGGTCAGTACGCCTGGCATTTCATGCAGCGCTTCGGTCACGTTCTGGTTGGAGCGAGTGTTCAGCCCCTTCTCATCGACCACGGAAATGGTGGCCGGTGCTTCGCGTCGTTCCTGGCTAAAACCGGTGGCGGTGACCACCATTTCCTCGTCTTTTTTGCTGTCGTCATCGGCGGCAAAAACCGTGGCGGGCAGGTTGCTGAGGGCGAGCGCAATCGCCACGGCCATGCGTGTTTGGGTAATCACAAAAGCGTCCTTAGAGTAGGTTTAAATCAATTTTGAGAACGTAATCATCCTGATTGCTCTTTTCGTCCTGCTTCACGCTGGCGTAGAGGGTTTTAGCATCAGGCGAAAGCACCAGGCTGTTAGGCATCGCGCTTGTTTTGATGGTGTGCTTAACCGCATAGCTTGTGGCGTCAATCACGCTAATCTGCCTGTCGTTACGGTGGGTCACGTAAACTTCATTGCGTGCCGGGTTGTAGACCGCCGTGATGGAGTTTGGCGTTGGAATGCGGTGGACGAGTTTGCCGGAATCCAGTTTGACGACCAGCACGTCACGGGTATTGGTATCAGCGATATACCCCACCCCGGCGGCGGTGTTCAGCGCAATGTTCAGGAAGTAATGTTTGGGTTCTTTGGCATCGACTTTCACGCGGGAGAGTATTGTCGAGGTTGCGCCATCGAGGGTGATCAGCTCCCCTGTACCGGTCACGGCATAGACTTTATTGCCAGCCGCATCGACAGCAAAGCCCACGGCTTCGGTTTTCTCAAGGGTTTGCACGAGTTGCTGCTTATTCGTGTCAACCACCCAAATCACGCCATTACCTTTGCCTGCAATGCCTGAGACGTAAAGGCGCTGGTGTTTTTTATCCAGCACCACTTCGCGTACATGGGCTTTTTTCTTAGGATCGGCATCGTCACTCAGTTGCAGGGCCTTTATCACCTTGTTGGTGCGGGTATCCATCAGCGTAACTGAGCCTTCCATGGCGTTGCCCAGCCAGAGAATATGGTTTTCTTCATCCAGCGCCACCGCAAAGGTACGGCGTTCGGTCTTGATCTTGTCCTGAATGTTGAGGCTGTCGGCGGCCAGGCGGAAGACCAGCCCATCGGTTTTATCAGCATCAAAAGAAGGAGACGAGGCGGCGTAGAGTGACTGCTGCCCTTGGTCATACGCCAGCTCGTAGACTCCGTGGCCTAACGGCTGCTGGAGGAAATCGTTATCCGTAAAATCCTTTGCCAGGGCAACGCTGGCATGAAGTGCAAATGAGATGGCGAGCGCGCTGAACGATGCTTTTTTAATCCATTGTGAAGACATGTCATTTTTCTTTACAGTTGTTTACGTGTCGCAAATGGTAATCAATCTTAATATCATTTGCAATTGCGATGTAACACTTGTGTGCATAGGTTCAGATAAATCTCAGGCAGGCATTAGGATGAAGGCGGTGCGGGGTGATGACCGGAGCCGGAAAGGCGTAATCCCCCTCCGGCATGATTTTCCTTTCTATTACAAATCAATCACTTTCCCGCGCGGGAAGTGAAGGATTTTGCGGATGGTGGTCACCACCTCTTCCGGGCTTAGCAAGAGCGCGTTAATTCTCACGTTCAGAATGCGGCTGCCCTCAAAGCGTTCCTGATTATCGATTTTGATATCGGACGCGATAACCACCAGGTCGGAAGCAATGATGTCCTTCTCGGTAATATGATTTTTAATACCGAACACCCCCTGAGTTTCAATCTTGATGGCAAAGCGGTGCTCCTTCGCCAGCTTCTCCAGCTGCTCAGCCGCCATATAGGTGTGTGCGACGCCGGTCGCACAGGCGGTCACCGCGACGATATTGAGTTTATGATCGTGGGTGTTGACCAACGCATCATCTTTATCTGGACGGGTCATAACATACTCGCTCCCTTATTTTTGCGCCGGTACTCAAGCGGGGTACAGTCATTGGTGTCTCTGAAAACCTTGCAGAAGTAGTTTGCATCGGTAAATCCGCATTTATCTGCGACTTCGTTTATTTTTAGATGGGTATTGGTCAGTAATGTCTTCGAACGCGATATCCGCACCTGCTTGAGGTACTCATTAAACCGGGCATCGGCTTCTTTTGAGAACAGGCGCGACAGGTAGCCGGGTGAAATATTAAACGCATCCGCCACGCTTTCACGGCTGATATCCGCATGATAGTGGCTATCAATATGCTTTTTGATCTCATCAATTAACGACACGGGCCCTTTGTGGTTATCCAGCCCTTCTGTCACCTGATAGAGAATGTCGTTGAGCAGCGCGTACACAATGTGGGCAAAGGTTTCGCCGTTGGCGCTCTCGCTCCAGGCCAGGGATTCAGCCAGCTCCAGCAAACGATCGCGCACCGTGCTGCTGGAGTTTTGCAGGTTAAACTTCTCCACCTCTTTAAACTGCTGCCCGTCCCAGTTACTGATGCTGAACCCCACATCCTGTTTCCAGAACACAATCGACATGCAGATAACCGGGCAGTCCCAAAGCGGCGAGTTCCAGCCATTGGCCGGAATATAGGTAATGGAACCCACCGGGCGTTCATACTTTACGACCCGGTCGGTGCCTTTGGGTATCAGCATGCTCATCACCCCTTTTACCACCAGCTCAATGCGCGGCACGTGCAGGTGATACGCCATCGCAGGCGGCTGCGCATTGCCGTTCGCCACGAGGATGGACTCTCCTGCGGCGCAAAGGCTGCTAAATTCACTGAGGATCGATTGTATAAACACGTACCACCCTTCTCTCTTCGCGCTTAGTGGGTCGCTTTAATGGCGTCTTTTTCGACTTTCTGCCGTGGGCTTAAGGTCGATTTCAGGACCTTTACCGCCACCGCCGTCGTCACCGTGCCGCAGATAATGGCAAAGACATAGCCAACCGGGTTGCCAATGATCGGCAATACAATCAGCCCGCCCCAGGGTGCAGCACCGGTGGCCCCCAGCCACAACGACAGCACCGAAGCAACGGCGCTGCCCGTGACGATGGCCGGGATCACCCGCACCGGGTCGGTCGCGGCAAACGGAATCGCCCCTTCGGTGATGCCCATCAGCCCCATGATGACCGCAGGTTTACCGGCCTCGCGCTCCACATCGCTAAAAATCCCTTTGAATACAAAGGTGGCCAGCGCCAGCCCAAGCGGCGGCGTGCAGACCGCAGCCGCTACCGCCGCCATCAACTGCGGATTTGTTGTGATCAGCGCAACGGCAAAGAAAAATGCGGTTTTGTTCATCGGGCCGCCCATATCGACGGCAATCATGCCGCCGAGGATACAACCGATGATCAGCGACGACGCGCTTTGCATGTCTGATAACCAGCTACTGAGCGCGTTCATCAGCCAGGCGATAGGGTCGCCAATCACGTAATAAACGGTCATGCCGGTAATAAAGGTACCCAGCAGTGGGATGATAAAAATGGGCAGGATCATGCGCAGGAAGTGCGGGATTCTGAGGCGTTCAATGAGGCTTAACAGCACGTACACCACCAGCCCGGCAATAATGCCCGCCAGCATACCGCCAAGAAATCCCGCCCCCATCTGGCTTGCCATTAAGCCACCAATGGCACCGGGGCCAATGCCCGGTTTATCGACCATAGAGTAAGCAATAAACCCGGCCAGAATCGGGATAAACAGGGTCAGCCCGGCCATACCCACTTCGGCCATGGCTTTAAGAAAACCGCTCTGGGGCATGGCGGCCTTGCCGTTGAACATCACGGCCAGCGCCAGCAGGACGCCGCCGGCAACGACAAAAGGGATCATGTATGACACGCCGGTCATAAAGTGCCTTTTGGTATTTTTTAATAGCTTCAGCATACCCGCCTCATCTTTGTAGGGTGCTCAGAACGCAAGGGTTCTGTTCAACAGGCGGTACAGCGCCTGCGAATCGGTTGAATTTTTTGTCTTTGTTATAAATTCATCATTCATGAGCATCCGTGCGAGGGTCGAAAAATATTTCATGTGTTCGGTATCAGAAGCGCTTTCACTGATGGTGAGCAGGAAAATAGTGTCGACCTCCTGCCCGCCCCAGAACACGGGCCGGGCAAGGGTTGCCACGCTGATGGACGAGTCACTGGCGTAACCCGACCGGGCGTGCGGGATGGCAAAACCATGACCGGCCACGGTGGGAAAAGGCTCTTCACGCTGCCAGACGTCGTCGCACAGTTTGTGGCGGTTATCGGTACGCTGGTGCAGCCAGAGGTTATCGACCATTTTTTTAATCGCGTCGTTTTTATCCGCCGCCTCCAGTTGCCAGAGCAGCAGCTCCGGGGCGATCAGTGGCTTTTGCTCAATGGCGGTCACATCCGGCGAGAGCAGCATCTGCCGCACCCCAGCGGAACGTTTTGCTTTGACCACCTCAGCCACCAGCGCCTGGCATTTGGGTAAACTGAGTTCCCGTAGCGTCTGCTTAATGCCTGGGATCGCCGGACTGTTCATGCTCAGCTCATCAAAGCCCATGCCGATAAGCACGGGCAGAAACGCGCTGCTCGCG
The DNA here is from genome assembly GCA_963530515.1 of uncultured Enterobacteriaceae bacterium. Classification (GTDB taxonomy): domain Bacteria; phylum Pseudomonadota; class Gammaproteobacteria; order Enterobacterales; family Enterobacteriaceae; genus CBFFRJ01. Next base: position 28,163 of record CAUSEC010000032.1, read on the forward strand.
GCAATCTCCCCGCAAAGACCAATCCATTTATCCGCCCGGTGTACCTCCTCCACCGCAAACTGCAATGCACGCAGGAACGCCGGGGCATGATTGTCGTAGATGTCACGCGTCTGTGGATTCCCACGGTCGGCGGCAAACAGGTACTGCGTCAGGTCATTACTCCCGACGCTGAAAAAATCGGCAAACTCGGCCATTTCCGGCACCGAAAACAGCACCGACGGCACTTCCAACATCACCCCCAGTTCGATGCCATCGTTAAAGGCTACGCCCTGCGCACGCAGTTCGGCTTTCGCCGCGGCAAGCTGCTCCCGGCACCATATGATCTCTTCGACATGGGCCACCATCGGGATCATGATTTTCGCCGGGCCATCTGCCGATACGGCCAGAATGGCTTTCAGTTGCAGCATGAAGAGCGCGTGAAGCTGCGGATAGGTGCGCACTGCCCTGAATCCGAGAAACGGATTGTCCTCTTTTTCCTGTTGCAGGTAGTCAACGGGTTTGTCCCCGCCGATGTCAAAGGTACGGAAGATGACGGTTTTTCCGCCTGCTACGCCCATCACGCGTGAATACAGGGCCACCAGTTCGTGATAATCCGGCGGTGTAGACCGCGCCATAAACGACATTTCGGTACGAAACAGGCCAATGCTTTCCGCGCCGTTGTCAAATGCGGCGCAGGCCTCTTCCAGACTGGCGATGTTGGCGGCAATGTCCACCCGGTGTCCCTCTGCCGTCATCGCCGGGGCCTGTACGCTCGCCAGCATCCGCTGCTGCATGTCGTGACGCACGGCTCTTTCGTGGCGGTAATAGTGCAACACCTTTTCATCCGGCGCGGCAATCAGTCCGGCCAGATCCCCATCCACAACTATCTCCTGCTCCGGGCGCAACGCCAGCGTCGAGAAATCGATACCGGTAAGCGTCGGAATGCCCAGCGCACGAGCGAGGATCGCCGTGTGGGAGGTTTTCCCGGTACTGGAGAGCACAATCCCGGCCAGCCAGTTTTTGTTGAGCGCCAGAAACTGGCTCGGCGTCAGGCTGTTGGCAAACACCACCGACGGGCGGTTAAGGATTAATGGCCCTTGCGACACCGCGTCCGCACCGTAGAGTTGAGTTAGCAGCTGAAGGGCAATATCAAACACATCCAGCGTGCGTTCACTGATGTAGCGGCTCGTCGATCCGCTTAACGTTTCGCTGGTCGCCATCGCCGCCTGCACAATGGCGGTCCAGGCGTTGTGATGGTCATTGATATAACCGTCCAGCGTGGCAAGAAACTGCGGGTCTGTAATCAATGAAATGTGGGCCTGGAGGATGTCGTGCTCAAGGCTGCGGCGGGTGTTGAGCTGCGCCTCTTTTTCGCGATGCATTTTTTGCAGCCCTTTACGGATGCGGGCTTTCTCGCCCTGCGGCGTAAATGCGCCTCCGGGATTGCGGGCGAGCATTTCATCGAGCGTCAGATTATGAAAAATGACCGGACGGGCAATCGCCACGCCGCCGCTGACGCGGGTGCCGGTAATAAACTCGGCCTGAGTTTCCAGTAGCGAGCGGGGAAGATACCCCTGCGCCAGCGCCGCGTGTTCTTCCTGCTCGTGCTTCCAGGCATCCAGTTGATTGAGCAGATCCGCCAGCTGAACAGAGGCGCTGTGCTCGTCGTCCCCCTGCAAGGTGATGTTGCAGGTATCGCCCAGCAGCGTGTCGGTGGCAATGATCGCCAGCGCGCTTTTGGCGTTAGCCGTAAGCTGCGTGCGGCTGTTTTGCCACTGTACGTCGGCGCGAAACTGGTTGCATAAACGTTCAATATAGCCCGCCGGTCGGGCATGAACGCCTTCTTTCAACACGCATTTCCAGGTAAATGCCACTGACATAACGACGACTCCCGACGACCACGGATTGACGATTCGACACCGGGGGAGACCCGGACGATCGGCTACTATCCTTCACTGTTCTATCGGGACTTAACATAGTAAAAATGTCACCTTTACTTAAAAATAGTGACCTGTTTACAGTTTTGTGACTTTTGTCATACCCGCACCGGGCGTTTTGTTAACCTTTAAACTGCCCGGCATCAATGCCGTGCCGCTTCATTTTGCGCCACAGGGTCGTGCGCCCGATGTTCAGCAGCACAGACATTTCCTGAATTCTCCCCCCGGTGACGCGTGCAGCGTGAATAATCGCCTCTTTTTCAATAGCAGAAAATGCCAGGCTGGGCGGCTGAATGGCCGCATGGCGCGGTTCAGGCTGTCGCTCGTTAAAGAGCCAGTCCGGCAGGTTAGCCAGGCGGATGTGCCCCTGTTCGCTGCCAATGGCAATATTCTCAATCACATTATTCAGTTCAAAATCGTTACCCGGCCAGGAATAGGCGGCCAGCTGGGTGAGTGCATCGTCGTCCACCCGCAGACGTGAGGAAAACCGTCGCTCGACGCTACGTAGCCGGTGCGCGACCAGGGCCGGGATACTCTCCCGCCGTTCACGCAGTGGAGGAATGACGATTTCAAATGCGTGCAGGGCATAGTACAGCTGGCGACTAAAACGGTTTTGCGCCACCAGCGTCGCCAGCTCCACCGTGGTGGTGGCGATCACTTTGATGTCCACGGGGATCATCCGTCGCGCATCCAGACGGGTCAACACGCCCTGCTTCACCACCTGCAAGAGCGCAGATTGCAGCTCAGGGGCGAGGTACTCAATCTTTTCCAGAAACAGGGTGCCGCCGTGAGCCAGTTCCAGCCGACTCAGCCGCCCTTTTTCATGTTCCGTCGGTGCGCTACCCATAAAATCCTGCCCCAGAGCATTGTCGGCATAACGCTCGCAGTTCACGGCAATCCAGGGGCCATCGGCACGGTCGCTTTCATTATGAATGGACTGCGCCAGCCGCTCTTTTCCGACCCCCTCCTCCCCGTACAGCAGCACCGGGAAGCTACCGCGCGCGGCCTGGCGACCAAACTGGATCAGCCGCCGGGTTTGCGGGTCGTCGGCAGGCAATTGCTCAAACGTCTGGCTGACTTTGCCCAACTGGCTGGTCATAAGCTGGCGCATCTGCTCTACCGGGTGCAACAGCAGGATAAAACTGTTGCCCTGGTTTTCGACAATGGGCTTAAGGGTGACGACGGCGTCAACAAACTGGTGGCGAACCTCGAAGGTCACCTCAGCATGGTTAACCGAACGAGCCTGCCGGGTGGCGCGGCGCAGCAGCGCGGGCAGCGTCAGTAAATCGTTGATGTTTTTCCCCTGGCTGGCCTGTGAGTCCAGTGCAGCATTTGCGCCGCCTGCACGTTGAGAAACTGCAATACCCCTTGTTCGTTCCACGCCATCACGCCGTCGTCCATGCTCTCGAGCAGGCCATACATCTGGTTAAGGTGGCGGTTAGACTCCGCGAGCAGGCTGTCGGTGAGCAGCGAGTTGCCAATCTCACGGGCGGTGGCGAGCGTCAAAGAGAGGTCGGCGGGCGACGCGTGTTCCACTGGGCAACAGAGCGCGATAGAGCCAAACAGGCGACCATGGTTATCAAACACCGGCGTTGAGCAGAACATCCACCCAGACAACGCCTCCTTAAAATGCTGCCTGCCCTGGGTTTTTACGGGTTGCCCGAGTATGGCCGCCAGCGACAGCGCGCAGGTGCCGATGATGCTTTCGGCGCAGTAGCTGCCGTCCTGAAAGCCCAAACTACCCAGTGCCGCAAGCGTCGACGGATGCCCGCAGCGGCTCAAAATGCAGGCAGACTCATCGAGGATAAACAGCGCGCAGGCCCGCCCGTCCATGTACTCCAGCGCATCTTCGAGTGCCGCCTGACCGACCGTCAGCAAGCCGGTTTTGCGGCGGACAATAGAGGCAAAGGTCAGCCCCTGCGCCCGGTGTGGCGTGCCCCAGTGTTCCCGCTGCATGATTTTTTCGCAGCGCTGCCAGGACTGGGTAATAAAGGCGTAAACATCCTGTCCTGTTTGATTCATTTCCGGGGTCATACCGCTTTCCTTATCGCTCGCCAGGTTCAGGTCCAGTGGGAAGGTAAAGAATCCCCACCTGGAAAAGGGTGCCGGGCCTCTCAGTTTGCGTAAATCACCCCGCTTTATGTTCCGTTTTGAAACATTTTTTTGCGCTGACGTTTCACCCTGAAACATAAGAGACAGGTGATTTTCTTTTGACGCGTCCTGGCGAGAATGAACGCCATCGGCCATGAACATCTCGCCGTTGGCCCTTCCCGGCTGGACCCTCTCTAACCTTCTACGGACGCTGAATAATGAAAAAACTGATTAACCGTGTGGAAGATGTATTAAGTGAACAATTGTTGGGCCTGGTTAAAGCCCACCCTGAACTGAAGCTCAATCAGGATCCGGTGTTTGTCACCCGTGCTGATGCCCCGGTTGCCGGGAAAGTGGCGCTGCTTTCAGGCGGCGGCAGTGGTCATGAACCGATGCACTGTGGCTACATCGGTCAGGGGATGCTGTCGGGTGCCTGTCCGGGAGAAATTTTCACCTCACCCACCCCGGACAAAATGTTTGAGTGCGCACTGGCTATCGACGGTGGCGAAGGCGTGCTGCTGCTCATCAAAAACTACACCGGGGACATTCTTAACTTCGAAACGGCCGCAGAGCTGCTGCACGAAAGCGGCGTAAAAGTCACCACCGTGGTGGTGGATGATGACGTCGCGGTGAAAGACAGCCTGTACACCGCCGGGCGTCGGGGCGTGGCAAACACCGTGTTGATTGAAAAACTGGTGGGTGCTGCGGCTGAGCGCGGGGATTCGCTGGACGCCTGCGCAGCGCTTGGGCGCAAACTCAACAATCAGGGGCATTCCATTGGTATAGCCCTGAGCGCCTGCACCGTGCCTGCGGCCGGTCAGCCGTCGTTTGTGCTGGCTGATAATGAGATGGAGTTTGGTGTGGGCATCCACGGTGAACCCGGTATCGATCGCCGCGCGTTTACCTCACTGGATAACACCGTCGACGAGATGTTTGCGGTGCTGCTGGAAAACGGTACCTACAGCCGTACCCTGCGCGAATGGGACCACGCAGGTGGGAGCTGGCAGGAAGTGAAACAAAGTAAACAGGCGTTGCAGCGTGGCGACAGGGTGATTGCGATGGTCAACAACCTCGGCGCAACCCCGCTGTCGGAACTCTATGGCGTCTATAACCGTCTGGATACCTGCTGCCAGGAGGCTGGCCTCATCATTGAGCGTAACCTGGTGGGAAGTCTTTGTACCTCACTGGATATGGGGGGCTTCTCGATAACCCTGCTCAAAGTGGATGACGAGACCCTGGCTCTCTGGGATGCCCCGGTTCACACCCCTGCCCTCAACTGGGGAAACTAAGGATTACGTTATGTCACTGACCAGAGAAATGATTGTTGACTGGCTTTATCGCTGCGGCGACGTCTTCACTAAAGAAGCCGATTTTCTCACCGGGCTCGACAGGGAAATTGGTGATGCGGACCACGGCCTGAACATGCGCCGGGGTTTTGGCAAAGTGGTGGAGAAACTGCCCGCGATTGCGGACAAAGACATTGGTTTTATCCTCAAAAACACCGGAATGGTGCTGCTCTCCAATGTTGGCGGTGCCAGTGGCCCGCTGTTTGGCACCTTCTTCCTGCGCGCCGCACAGGTGACCCAGGCGCACCAGAGCCTGACCCTGCCTGAGTTGCAGCAGATGATCCGCGAAGGCGCTGAAGGCGTTGTCGGGCGGGGCAAAGCAGAGCCTAGTGATAAAACCATGTGCGACGTCTGGCTGCCGGTAGCGGATGCTCTGGAAAGCGCTATTGCGCAAGGGCTGACCATCCCGGCGGCCCTTGACGCCGCAAGCCAGGTCGCTGAACAGGCGGTGCAGGCGACGATCACCATGCAGGCTCGCAAGGGTCGCGCCAGCTACCTCGGCGAGCGCAGCATTGGTCATCAGGATCCGGGGGCGACCTCGGTGATGTTTATGGTTCAGATGCTGGCTGCGGCCGCCCGTCAGTAAAAGGAAAAGGCGATGGTTAATCTCGTAATCGTTTCTCATAGTGCTCTGTTGGGCCAGGGCGTCGGGCAACTGGCCCGGCAGATGTTAATGGGAGAAGGCTGCAAGTTAGCCATCGCCGCTGGAATTGACGACCCCGATAACCCCATCGGGACAGATCCTGTCAAAGTGATGGAAGCCATTGAATCTGTTGCTGATGCCGATCATGTGCTGGTGATGATGGATATGGGTAGTGCCCTGCTCAGCGCGGAAACGGCTCTGGAGCTGCTGGACCCGGCGATTGCTGCCAAAGTCCGTTTGTGCGCCGCCCCACTGGTGGAAGGCACACTTGCCGCCACGGTCAGCGCAGCTACCGGTTGTGACATTGAGAAAGTCATGATGGACGCGCAAAACGCGCTCCAGGCCAAGCGTGTACAGCTCGGACTGCCCGCTCAGGAAAGTGCCCCTGAAACAGATTCGACGATGCCGGACGATGCGCCCTCCGTGAGCGTGGTCATCAAAAATCCCAACGGTCTGCATGTTCGCCCGGCTTCCCGGCTGGTCGCTGCACTTTGCGATTTTGATGCACAACTTATGCTGGAAAAAACAGGTAAACGCATCAGGCCCGACAGCATTAATCAGATTGCCCTGCTCCAGGTGCGCTGCAACGACACGCTGATTCTGCATGCTTATGGTCCTCAAGCTATGCAGGCGCTGGCGGCGTTTCAACGCCTGTCGGACGAACATTTCGGTGAAGAGATTGCCGACGCGCAACCTGAGAAAACGCCGTCCCCTCTCGTCTCGGGCATCACCGGGCAGGCGCTACGCTATGCCCCGGTGGCTATCCCACTGGCGCAGGCCACGGTGCGTTCAGTAGATGAAGAGATAGCCCGCTTAAGACAGGCTATCGACCAGACACTGGACGATCTTATTGCGCTGACTCAGTTGTCGCAGGAGAAATACTCTCCTGAAATTGCCGCCATTTTTTCCGATCACCACACCCTGCTGGATGACCCGGAGTTACTGGAGAGCGCCAGCCAGATAGTGCAACAAGGCAAATGCACCGCCGAGTGGGCCTGGCATCAGACGCTTCGCGAACTTAGTCGCCAGTATCAACAACTGGATTCCCCTTACTTGCAGGCTCGCTATATCGACATTGAGGATGTCTGCCACCGCACGCTGATGCATCTGGGGAACTACGTGGAAAGCCTGCCCGCCCTGTTGCGCCCCACCGTCATCATTGCCGAGGATATTTACCCCTCGATGATGCTGCAACTGGACAACACCAGGGTCGCCGCCGTCTGCCTCAAACAGGGCAGCCCGCTCTCGCACAGCGCCATCATCGCCAGCGCAGCGGGGATTACATGGCGCTGCCAGCAGGGTCAAAAACTTGATGCGGTAAAAGGCGGTGAGCCGTTAACGGTTGAGAATTAGCGTGCTTTACCCCGCCGCGTTGGCCTGGTCATAGGCCGACTGCGCAGCGGACATGGCGTCCATATTATCTTCCACCCAGAGTGTCAGCAGCGAGACCGTCTGGGTCAGTGTCTGCCCCAGCGATGACAAACGGTATTCCACCGTGACCGGCACCGTCGGAAAAATTTCCCTCGAAATCAGCCCGTCACGCTCTAATTTGCGCAGCGTCTGGGTCAGCATCTTCTGGGTTATCCCGCGGATGCTGCGTCTTAAATTGTTAAACCGATGCGGCCCTCTTTCCAGACACCCCAAAACCAGCAGTGCCCACTTGTCCGCCAGGCGGGCCAGAACGTCTCGCGTCGGGCAGCGGTCATCGTAAATGTCATAGGGTATTTGCAGATTATTCATAACGATAGTGACTCTTTTAAGGTTTCCTCGAGGAAACTTAGTGGCGATTAGGTGCCTTCTTTCGTGCCCGGCGGATAGCGTGTATAACTCGCATCAGGTATCTATTTGATACTAAGGCGCGCTGGATGGCAAAGCGTTTGCTCCGTTTAAAAACACCTGTTTTCTTCGGCAACGTGCTGATGCGTTAGCCAGGAAATAAAAAAGAGACTGCACCGTGTTAAACAAATTTGATGACGCTTTTACCCGTTACACCAACCATCCTGATTTTGGCCGACTGCTGCTGCGATTGACCTTTGGCATTTTGATGCTGTTCCACGGCGTGGCAAAAGTGAGCCACGGTGTGGACTGGATTTCCGCCATGCTCGAAGCCAAGGGTTTACCCGGTTTTATCGCACAGGGCGTGTATATCGGGGAAATCGTCACCCCGATTCTGATCATTCTTGGCTGGTTGACTCGCCCGGCGGCGTTTATTTATGCGTTCAACATTGTGGTCGCAACACTGCTGGTAGGCACCGATAAATTCTTCACGCTGACCAAAGTGGGCGCGTGGGGGCTGGAAAGTGAAGCACTCTATTTCCTGGGCGGCCTGTGCATTATGTTCCTGGGCGCAGGGAAATACAGTCTGTCAGGTAATAAACACGAAACCATTCATCACTGAGGGGAAGACACATGAGTATTGCTGTCGTTTATTTTTCTGGCTACGGCCACACATCTCTGGTGGCAGAGAACGTAGCAGCTGGCGCAAAAGCACAACTGATCGCGATTAATGAAAACGGTGAAATCACCGAACAGGACTGGCAGACGTTAAATGACGCTAAAGCGATCATCTTCGGCGCACCAACCTACATGGGTGGCGCTCCCTGGCAGTTTAAAAAATTCGCAGATGCCACGTCGAAAGCCTGGTTCACCCGTAGCTGGCAGGACAAAATCTTCGCTGGTTTCAGCAACAGCGCCAGCCTCAACGGTGACAAACAGGTAACCCTGCAATACCTGCAAACGCTGGCTTCACAGCACGGCGGGTTGTGGGTGAGCCTCGGTCTGGCACCGGCCAATACCCTGGCCGCCTCCCGTGAAGATTTGAACAACCTTGGCGGTTCTGTCGGCCTGCTGGTGCAATCGCCTTCCGATGCTGGCGCAGACAAAATCCCGGCGGGTGATCTGGCGACCGCAACTAAATTTGGTGAACGCGTCGCGGCAATTGCAGCCCGCTTTAACTGAGTTATCTGCCAGTGTATTGCCATTTTACGGGTCAGCGCGTCTGGCCCGTTTTTTTCGGTGGTTCAGGGTTTAAAAAGTGAATAAAAAAAGCCCAATAGCGACTGCGTATTGGGCGAATTCATTCAAAGTGGTAGCTTGTAGCTCTTTCTAAATATTACTCTGTAGCGCATATTTCAGGAAATACGGTTACCGGGTGATACTCCAGATAATCACTTACGCTCCCGGCTCGGTGTGGTTAACCGAAAATAATACCAATGAGGGTGATAGCAGATAGTTGCCGTAACAACCTAAATACCTATCAAAAATACATTAGTTGCTCGCCGGGCCACATCCACCAATGATTTTAGAAATAGAAATTGCCGGGTGAAGCAGATAATCGTAGCCGCAGTTTTTTTCTTTATTTTGCACACTGCCCGTACAGCCTGCCATGATGAAGATGCCTGCAAGCACGGAGATTTTTACGAAGTTTTTCATCATGATTTTACCTTTCCATTTGTTGGGATGAGCTCTCTTTACTGACCAGCATTCGTTATCTGAACCTTGTCAGAAAGCCCGGTTAAAAAAATCCATTCTTGAACAAATGATGTTTGTTAATGCCAAAATTGCGAGCAACGGTTATTACTTAATGTAATCAGAAAAGTATTACGCTGCGATTGACGCATCTTATCTTTTTACAAAATAAAATGACAACCGTAGCATGTCATTGGTTGATGCTATCGAAACAATAACGAATGCTCAGCACAATTCATTGCATATAAAAAAGAAAGTAAAAATAAAACCCAAGACATCGAGAATAGCTCAACATTTAACACCATAAATCATCGATAAAAATAGCGAAATACGTTATTTTTTATTTCATGGCAAAAGCAGGCATAAACTCTAATCGTTTTTTATTTCGCCGCTGATGTTATTTATAATATATGAATTAACGGCTTCCTATTTTTATCAAGAATATATACACCCTCATTTGTTATCGATAAATGCACAACGCCGGTTTTCGTCTCAGTCGGGATATCACAGGAGGGGATTGTTGTAGTGCAGACAGCGAAGGCGAGCCACTCCCATCGCGAGCGGCTCGATAAAGCAGGATTAACGGTAAACGATACCGCCATCAATCAAAATGGCCTGGCCAGTCACGTAGTCAGAATCCGGGCCTGCCAGGTAGGAGACCAGGCTTGCTACATCGTCCGGGGTTTCCGCTCGTCCCAGCGCAATGCCTTCCACATATTTCTTGTAGGTTTCACCCACCGGTGCGCCAGTGATATCAGAGAAGCGCTTGTCGATTTCCGTCCACATCCCGGTGCCCACAATCCCTGGGCAGTAGGCATTCACGGTAATGCCGCGGCTGGCGTACTCTTTTGCCGCCGCCTGGGTCAACGCGCGCACCGCAAACTTGGTGGCAGAGTAAATCCCCAGCATCGCAAAACCGTCATGCCCGGCAATAGAACAGGCATTGATGATTTTGCCCTTCTGCTTGCGCTCTTCGAATTTCTTCGCCGCCGCCTGAATCCCCCATAGCGTCCCCTGCACGTTGATACGCATGATGCGGTCGACTTCTTCCGGTGTCACATCAGAGAGCGGTTGCACCTGCGCGATGCCCGCGTTGTTGACGATGATGTCAAAGCCGCCGAGCTGGCGCTCCGCCTGCGCAATAGCTTCATAAACCTGCTCACGGTCAGAGATATCAGCCACGAAGGTGGCCGCTTTGCGCCCTAATGCCCGGACTTCAGCCGCCACCGCTTCCAGCGCATCGGCTTTCATGTCCACCAGCATGACTGACGCGCCATCTTTTGCCAGACGCAATGCAATACCGCGTCCAATCCCCTGACCGGCACCGGTTACCAGCGCGACTTTATTTTCGATAGCCATACTTTCTTCACCTCATCCTGATAGAAAAAACGCTGCATAAACAACAGCAGATGTGGGATTACAGTACCGCCCACCGGTGGGGTGGCCTACCCCCTCTGATGGGGGGGTAGACTCGCCGTGTGCAATGTTATCAGGGTGTAGCGCTGGTTCCGCGGCATCGCCTTGAGTACACTCGGAGGAAAGAGAACATCACGAGGTTGCGGTTGCATGGCGTTTTTGCCCCCCCCTGGTCACTTGCCCACTGAGAACGTTGACGACGCCCCCTTTCGCTTTACGCACAAACTCCCGCTGATCCTGACCAAGCTCACGCCGCCGCGTTCAGCGGGCACAATGCTCACACGCAACCGCCTGCTCGCCCTTCTCGACAAAGCAAGTACCGGGAGCCTGACGCTGGTCTGTGCCGCAGCCGGGTTCGGCAAAACCACGCTGCTCGCCCAGTGGTTTCACACCCGGCAGGCGCAGGGAGACGCGCTGACCTGGCTCAGTCTTGAAGAGGATGACAACTCACCCCCCCTCTTTATGCGTTACCTACTGGCCGCACTGCGCCCGCTGTATGCGGGGATTGATGCCGCTTTCGCCGATTCGCCCTCTCCTTATACCGCAGAGACGTCGTTGTTTCTGGCGCAACTGGCCAATGCACTGCACGCCTGCCCGCACCCCATTTACCTGGTGCTTGATGACTATCACTGCATCACCGATCCGGAGATTCACGCGGCGGTGAGCTGGCTGCTCCACCATGCGCCGGATTGCCTGCACCTGGTGATAGGCAGCCGCACCCGGCTGCCTTTTAGCCTGAGTCGCCTGCACCTTCAGGACAACTATGCGGAAATAGACGACCAGCAGTTGCGCTTCGACCCGCAGGAGGCGCAGGGGTATTTCGCTCAGTCGGTCACGCCGCCGGTGGCGCAGCAGGATATCCCGCAGCTTCTGTCGCTTACCGAAGGCTGGGTGGCCGGAATGAAAATAGCAAGCCTGGCGCCGAGGAGCACCCGCATACCTCCCCTGACGGGGGAACTGCGCGCGGGTTCCCGCTCCATTGCCCGCTATCTTGAAGAGGTGATTTTTGCCCCGTTGCCCGCTGCGGTGCTGCAGTTTCTGATGCAGACCTCGATGCTCAATCGCCTGCACCCGGATTTGTGTGATGCGGTGATGCAGTCGAATGAAGGCAGAGCAATGCTGGCCTGGGTTGAGCAGCACAACCTGTTTGTGAGCGCACTGGATGAGAGCGGACTCTGGTTTCGCTATCACCCCTTGATGCGTGATGCGCTGCGGGCGCGCTTACATAAAAGTGGTGAGGTGGATATCGCCCGCTTGCATGAGCGTGCCGGTAACTGGTTTGCCGCCCAGCAGCTGTGGGCTGAAGCTATCCGTCATGCGCTGGCAGCCGGAAAATCGCTCACCCACCACGCCGAGGCGGGCGCACAATCGCTGGCAGAGGAAGGCGATATTGACACCATGGTGCGCTGGATCCGTTATCTGCCCGCCACACCAGATCCTTCCCGCATTGAGCTTCAGCTCAATCTGGCCTGGGCGCTGGCGCACCATTTCCACTTCACCGATGCCCGCCAGTTGCTGGACGCAATCGACGCCATGATCTCATCACAACCGCAGGCGCTGAAGCGCTCGACACGGGTGAAACAGCGAGTGGTCCGAGCCATTTGCGAAGCCTTTGCCGATAACATCACGGGCGGCCTTGCGCTGGTTGAGCCTCTGCTGGCGGAGGTGCCCTGCGGGGATGACTGGGTGGATGGCCTGGTGTGCAACATCCTGAGCTACTGCCATCTGGCACGCGCGCATCCACACCAGGCACTGGAGGTGCAGCAGCGTTTTCCCGTTGGCATGACCAAAAACCGCAACCTGTTTATCGAAGTCTATCGGGCCTTCGTGCTGGCGCTTGGCGACCTGCGTCAGGGGAATATGCTGGAGGCTGAGCGCCAGGCCGGTCAGGCAATGCAGTATGCCGGGCAACAGACCGGGCTTAACTCCAGCAGCGGTGCGACCCTCGCTCCACTGCTGGCGACCATCGCCTGGGAGCGCGGTGACGGCGTTGCCGCCCATGCGCTGCTGATGCCGCACCTGAGCATGATTGACGAGTTTTGCCCGCCAGACGGTGTGAGCCTGTGTTATCGCGTGCTGGCCCGCCACGCGCAGGCTTGTGGCCAGCCAGATGAAGCCCATTCGTTGCTGATGCATGCTGAGCAACTGTCGGTTCGTCGGGGGTGGTGGCGCGCCCGCATCGCACTGCTGGCCGAGCGCATCCAGTTATTGCTGGACGCTGGCGATATCCCTCTCGCTCGCCGGGCATTTGAGGTGCTGTCCGCGCAGGCCCGCGAGACCGATAACGCTGTCGCCAACTGGCAATGGGGGATGTGTGACGCCCGCCTGCTGCTGGTCGAGGGGAAAACACAGATTGCCGTCCGTCGGCTGAACGCACTGATAGTCGCTCAGGATGCCTGTGGGGAGGTAGGGTACGCCCTGCGCAGCAGGTTGCTGCTGGCAGTGGCACTCTGGCAAGCCAATGAGCCAGAGTACGCTGCTATCACTTGTTTGCCTGCGCTTGAATGCGCCGTAGCACAAAAACTGTCGCAGAGCCTGCGGGATGCCGGGCCTGAGATACCCGCACTGCTCGGCTGGATGGGGGAACACCGGAAAGCAGACGACGCCGTAACCGGCGCCATGAGCCTGCTGGGTATGCCATTGACGCCTCAGACCACTGTGTTGCGCCTCACCGAACGCGAACAGCAAACCCTTCGCCTGATTGCCGAAGGCAACTCCAACAAAGCCATTGCCCGCCTGCTTGGGATTTCCGTCGAAACGGTGAAGTGGCATCTCAAGCAGCTTTACGAAAAGCTTGACGTGAACGGACGCATCCAGGCGGTGAATCAGGCGCGGAAGTTAAAGCTATTGGATCATGCCGGATGACGACCCGCTTTTCCCCCTCGCCCTTTCGGGGACAGGGGAAAAGACAACTCAGTTCCTCGCCCGTTCGCACAACCACGCGATCCACGGCGCCATGCTCTCTGTCATGCGCGTCGAAACCTGCATCAACACCGCCTGCGGGGCCAGCAGATCAATCTCTTCTCGTACCCTGGTCGGGCTGAAGTCCGGGAAGTACGGCAGCAAGTCGGTTTTGGTCACCAGTACGGCTTCGCCAAGGCGAAACATCACCGGGTATTTCTCTGGCTTATCATCCCCTTCCGGCACGGACAGCAGCACCACGTTATGATGCTGGCCGAGGTCAAAACTGGCCGGGCAGACCAGATTACCGACGTTTTCGATAAACAAAATGTCCACCGGATCGGTGCTCAGGGTATGCCAGGCGTTATGGATCATCTGCGCATCCAGATGACAGGCCATACCGGTAGTTATCTGCACCACCGGCCCCCCTTTGCGGCGCAGGCGCACGGCGTCGTTTTCCGTTTCGAGGTCGCCTTCAATCACCGCCACGCGCAGCCCACGCGCCAGCAACTGTTCAATAGTGACCTCCAGCAGTGAGGTCTTGCCGCTGCCGGGTGAGGACATCAGGTTGAACACGCGGGTGCCGTGGGCGTCGAAGTGCTGGCGATTGTGCTCTGCCAGATGGTCATTCTCCTGCATCAGGTTTTTCAGCACCTGTACCGTATGCGACCCTTCAGTTTTCACCGGCGTGATGGCATGAATGACACCGTTGCCGAGGCTAATCTGGCTCCGGTGCGGAATGTTGCAGCCACAGTTATCGCACATCGTCTACTCCTGACCCGGCGCCGGGAGCTTGATGGGTGTCAGATGCTGTGCCATTGCCGCAAGCTTGTCGCTCACCAGGTGCATTTGCGCGAGCGTGTCACGACAGCGGTTTGCCAGCTCGGTCTGACCCTGCTCGTCCAGCGCGCGCAGGTATTTTTCCATTTCGGCGATGTGTTCATCGTTATGCTCACGCCAGTGCGGCACCAACACATGCAGTTTTTTTAACAACGGGACTTCAATCATCACTTTTCTCCTGCTTAGCCGATTGCGCAGGGTACAAGCAGTACCGTGTTATGCAGACAATCGATGTTCTTTATCTCAAAACCCGACAGTTCACGCGGTGGCTCAAACAAGCGTGAAAGGGTGATGTTCTTCCCATCCACCTGCACATTCGTCACCTCGTCGAACAGCTCTTCGCTCTGGTCAGGCTTCACCACCCGCACCCGTAACTGGCACATGTCTGTTCCCCTCTCTCAGCACAACGCCGCCAGGCGCTGTTTAATGACATTCAGCTCCGCCATAAACTCACCACCCAGATCGAAAGGTGCGCTACCGCTGAGATCGGCGCTGCGGATGGTGTCGTTCAGCGAGAGATAGCCAAGGATTTTGTCGTTATCGAGCGCTGACTGCATAAACGCGATGTCCGACGGCCTGGCAATTTTGCTGCCCACATACGCAAGCTGGCGAATGCCGATGTCCGCCGCCAGCGCGCAAATTTGCTGCGCGGTCTGGATACTGCGCTGGCCGGGTTCGACCACCACCACCAGTACGTCCACCGCTTCTGCCGTTGAACGCCCGAGGTGTTCGATGCCCGCTTCCATGTCCATCACCACTACGTCGTCACGCTCCAGCAGCAGATGGCTCATCAGGCGGCGCAGCAGCGTGTGTTCCGGGCAGACACAGCCCGTACCACCATGCTCAACGGTGCCCATTTGCAGCAGGCGTACCCCTTCGTGCTCCAGGCAGAAGGTATCGGGCAGGTCATCGACCTTCGGATTCAGAATGAACAAGCTACCGTAGCCGCCACCTGCACCGGTACGCTCCATCGCCAGTTCTTTCATGCGTGAAAAAGGCTGCAGTTCAGCGCAACGCGCTGGCGAAATGCCCAGCGCGGAAGCCAGATTGGCATCCGGGTCAGCGTCAATGGCCAGTACCTGTTTACCCTCTGCGGCCCAGGCGCGTGCCAGCAACCCTGCGAGTGTGGTTTTGCCCACCCCGCCTTTTCCTGCAATGGCTATTTTCATGTCTACCTCTTCACTCTTTGGCAAAGCCCGCGCCGGAAGATGCGGGCTTAACGGCGATTAAATCCCCAGCGCACGGCGTTTTTCTTTCATCACCGCCACCAGTTTCTCGGCGGCCAGTGCCGGATCGGTTTCGACGAGGAAATAGCCGTCGAGCAAATCTTTCGACTGTTCAGTAATGAGGTCGGTCACCACTTTCGACCCGGTCACGTGAGGAATAACGCCCAGATGGGTCGGCAGCCCCAGCGCCACGCTCCAGGAGGCAATGGCAATGGCTTTTTCGGACATCGCTTCCGGGGCGGACGCCACCAGCGGCAGGTCGCTCAGGTCGACGTTCAGTTTTTCCGCCAGTGCGGTTGCCAGTACCACGGCGCGACTGTTATCCACGCAGGAGCCCATGTGCAGCACCAGCGGCAATGGCCCTTCCAGACCGGCAGCCGTCCCTATCGCCGTCAGGACGGCTTTGAGCGAGTCTCCGGCCCAGGCTTCGGTCGCCTGCTGATTCATCAGGCCGTTTTTGGCAAAAGCCCCGGCGCCACAGCCGGTTGCCAGCATCAGAACGTTGTTGCGGGCGAGAATTTTGGCCATTTTCTGGAAGCTGTCATCCTGCTTCACGCGGGTGGTGTTGCAGCCTGCAAACAGCGCCACGCCGAGAATATTGCCGTTGGCGATATTCTCCACCAGCGGAGCCAGCGGATCGTCCGGGTTCAGCAAGGCCAGCGCGTCCATGACCGCTTCGGTACTGAAGCCGACGATGGCGGTCTGCTTGATATCCGGGATTTTCACGCGGCTGGTGTCGCGGCGACCAAACGCATCGATGGCGTACTGAATGATTTTGCGCGCCGTTTCACGGGCATGCTCTTCATGGAAACTGATATGGCGGGAGCCCTGAATCTTGTTCTCATCGGCGGTGGTGATGAACTCCGTGTGGTAGCACTCGCTGATGGTCGACAACGACGGCATGATGCACTGCACGTCCACCACCATAGCGTCCAGCGCCCCGGTAAAAATGGCCATCTCCTGGGAGAGATAGTTGGTCGCCAGCGGAATACCGTGGCGCATCATCACTTCGTTGCCGGTACAACAAATGCCGACGATGTTAATCCCGTCTGGCGCACCGGCATCGCGGGCCACACTTTGCATTTCAGCCGCCACGTCGCAGATCACTTCGCTGAGCAGCGGATTGTGGCCGTTAACGGCAATGTTGACCGCCGTTTTCTTGATAACGCCGATGTTCGCCTGGGTGATGACCGGTTTTGGCGTGCCGAACATGGCGTCCGACAGTTCGGTAGCCAGCACCATGCCATCGAAGTCAGACAGCGCGCCGCGCAGACCGCCCAGCACGAGGTTGGTCGGATCCGCGTCGCAGCCGATATGGGTGCGCGACATAATCTGCGCTACGGTGGCATCAATGTTGTGCGGGAGTACGCCAAGCTTGCCGAGCAGGTTTAAACGTTTCGCCGGCAATGTGGCTTTCAGCCAGTGGCATGGGGTTTTGCTGTCCTGGCTCTGGTAATCTTCGAGGGTTTTGGTCGCCACCTCATAGGCAATCTCGCGGGTGCTGCGCCCTTCAGTTTCAATAGCAAGACGCTTAGCCACGCTGCGCAGTTTTTCTGGATCACGAATCTGGTAATCCGGCAGTTCACCTTTACCCACACGCTGCATCGCCAGCGCAATGTGGCGACCGTGTTCCGAGTGCCCCGCCGCCCCGGCGGCCATCATGCGAATCAGGTTACGCGCCACAATGGTGTCGCGATTGGCACCGCAAATGCCGTACTGCGGGCCGTCGCCAAAAGGATCGACACGGCACGGCCCTTTCCAGCAAATACGACAGCACAGCCCGAGGCTACCAAAACCGCACTGGGGTTGTTGCATCTGATGACGGTCAAAGACCGTGGCAATGCCCTCTTGTTCCGCTACCGGACACAGGGCAATCGTTGCCGCATCACTCGTTCTGGTTTTGATATCCATTACATTCCCCTTAAGACCACATCGATGTTTTTCTGCGACTGGGCCAGCTCTTTGGCTCTGGCCACAATGAGTGCCTGCCGGTACGTGTGCATATCCACCAGGCTGATAGCTTTAGTGGGGCATGCCTCGACGCAGGCGGTGTGTTCTTTACCCTGCTCTTTACGCCACGATACGCAGAGATCGCATTTCTGCGCCACGCCCTGATTAGTGACGCTGTACAGACTTTGTTGTTCCGTGCGTCGCACGGTGATGGAGCCAAACGGGCAGACCATCACGCAAAGCTTGCAGCCTACGCAGTTGGCTTCGTTGATGTAGACCTGTCCGTCCGTCTGGCGGCAGGCCCCGGTCGGGCAGACCATCGCACAGGGGGCGTTTTCACACTGACGACACTGCATAGGAATGTTGGCGTCCCCCGCCGCCACCACCTTAATGCGCGGGTGGAGCGGCAACTGGTCGCGCACCGCGTCAAACAACCCGTTATCACCCCCGTGACTGACCGCACAGGCCATTTCACAGCTATGGCAGCCAAGGCATTTCTGCGCATTGGCGTAAATCATGACATTTTCCTTTTTTTTCATGTCGTTACCCTCTACCTCACGCATCAAAACTTTCAATGTAGAGTTCGTCACCCTGGATGAGCTGAACGTCCCGGCTGTGACAAAGGGCACATTGAAAATGGAATTTGATCACTTCGAAATCTTCACCGCAGGCCTGGCATCGGGCGATGGCAGGCAGCGCCTCGATGATAAGCTCAGCGTTTTCCGCAATCGTCCCGGCGGCAAACGCGGAAAAACAAAACATCATGGACTGCGGCTCCACCGCGCGCATCCTGCCCACCTTCAGACGCACCCGCGTAATGGCGGTCACCTGATGGCGTTCGGCTTCGGCGACCAGGATCTTCACCAGCCCCTGGGTTAATGCCGCTTCATGCATCTGCGTCGTCCCTCCACTCAGTCCAGTTCATCGAGTTCACTCAGGGCAATCAGCATTTCTGCTGCCTCTTGTTCATCAATGCGAGACATCGCAAAGCCAACGTGCACCAGCACCCAGTCGCCCACACAATCCTGTGGCGAATGCGCCGGGCCGACCAGGCAGGCGATGTTCACTTCCCGCTTCACCCCGGCAACCGACACCACGGCGAGCAGCCTGGCAGCATCTTTTATTTCCAGTATTTGCCCTGGGATCCCCAGACACATAGGCGGTGCTCTCCGGTTTTCACAAGCACGGATGTGTCACCCTCGACGACATAATGACGTTTGGGAAACACAGCGTGCAGCCGACGAAAAATAACTACCTTTCTTGATTAAGATCATCTTAATTGCGATGAATAACGGCAGGAAAAATTAAAAATAATGTTTCCCTACCCTACCCCTTAAGGCGTATTAATATTCATTCTCAATTATAAAGTGATATCACTCATACTTTATTCAGGTAGTTGTTAATAACGTATTAATAACGCCCTGACTGAGCACCATATTCCCCGTTTTCCTGCCGGATATCTGTCAGCCAGCCGACAGACAACCCTGTCAACATTTTATAAATTCACTTCGCCTATCCGCTCTCTACGTATCGTGAGGAATAAATGGGAGTATCACTGTTCGGCATTCCATTACTCGCCTGGTCAGGAACATTAATATTGCTGGCTGGCGAAATAATGGCGTTATTGCATCTGCGTAACCTGTCAAAATTGCTGTTTTTTTCTACGCTCGCAGAAGTGGGTTATGTCATTCTCGGGTTTGGGCTGGATAACGCATCAGGTGAAACCGGGGCGTTAATGCATTTAGGGTTACAGACGGTCATGCGCCTGTTAACCCTTCTGAGCGCGGCTTATTTGATTAAACGTACCGGCTCTGGCGACCTTGATAAGCTGGCCGGCAGCGGCTCACGTATGCCGCTTGCCTCGCTGCTCTTTGGTTTCGGCCTCTTCTCCGTGATGGGGTTATCGCCCTTTAAAGGCTCATTTAGTAAATTCTTAATCCTTTATGGCGCAATGGAACAAGGGGAATGGGCCATTGCCGCAGTGGCGACGCTGGCCACTATTCTTGCCTCTGTTTATTATATTATTGTTATTCAACGCGTGTGCCTGGAGCCAGATAATAACGCCCCGCACGTAAGTATGCCGCTGACGAAATTATTGATGCCGCGCTGGATAATATTACTGCTATTAACCGCAATCACCATCTGGCTCAGTTTGATGCCAGAGCCGTTATTACATCTGGCGGAACATTACGCCACTGCATCCGTTAAAACACCGGTGCCGAATTTCGAAACACCCTGGCATTACTGGGTGATATTACCCTATGTGGGTGGTTTCGTTCTTTATGGCCTGGGGAGAATAAACGCCACACTACGCGACCGGATGGCCGTTGTTATTGCGCTGGCGACCTTATATCTGGTCTGGCAGCATAATTCTGCGGATGGCCTGTCACATTTATTCTCGGTGCTATTTGCCGGTTTGATTGCCGTGGCGGTTATCTATTCTCAGGCTTATATGCGTGATGACAAACACGCCAACCGCTACTATTTCTTCCTGTTCCTGATGGCCGGTTCGCTGATTGGCGTGACCTCCGCGCCAGACTTTGGCAATTTCTACCTGTTCTGGGAATTAATGACCTGGAGTTCGTATTTCCTCGTGGTACATGAGCGTACCCCGCAGGCGTTGAAGGCCGGGCGCAAATACTTCCTGATGTGTTGTACCGGCGCGTACATCATGCATTTCGGCATTCTGGTTTGCCACACCCGCTTTGGCAGCTTTGATATGGCGGTGATTGCCTCGCAGGCTTCGCATCTGACGCCGGGATTTGCGGCAATCATTGGTATCTGCTTCCTGATTGGTCTGGGCGTTAAAGCAGGTCTTTGGCCGATGCACGGCTGGCTACCGGATGCGCACCCGGTTGCCCCCTCCTCCATTTCGGCGCTGATGTCCGGCATTTTGACCAAAGCTGGCGTCTTCGGGTTGATCAAAATCCTGTTCATCGTGCTGGGTGCAAGCCTGACCGGGCAACTGCTGAACCTGGGCACTCACCCGGCGTTTGGTATTGTGCTGACCACGCTCGGTTGCATGACGGTGATTTACGGCGAAGTGATGGCGCTGCGCGAAGATAACCTCAAGCGCATTCTGGCGTTCTCAACACTCGCTCAGGTGGGTGAGATCCTGGCGATGATCGGGTTAATGACCAGCCTGAGTGTGGCCAGCGCACTGCTGCACGTGATGAACCACGCGATCTTCAAAAACCTGTTATTCCTCGCCGCCGGTGGCCTGATTGCCCGTGCGGCAGGCAAAAAACTCTCGGATATTGCAGGCTTAGGTCGGGTGATGCCGTTCACGGCGTTGTGCTTTGCCATCGGCGCGCTGGCGGTGATGGGACTGCCACCCTTTAGCGGTTTCTTCAGCAAATTTATGATGATCTACGCGGCGGTGAAAGCCGATGCGGTGGCGGTTGCCATCCTGTTCCTTGCGGGCAGCGTGCTGGGCGCCATTTACTATCTGCGCATTGTCCGCGTGCTGTTCTTCTCCCCATGGCAAGGCGAGAACGTTGAAGACGCGCCGATGGCGATGCGTGTGGCGACCGGCGTTCTGGCCGGGCTGGTTGTCCTCGGTGGCCTGTTCCCGGATTACGGTTTGCAGTACTGGGTGCGCCCGGTCATCGAGCAGATTGCCGGGCCGCAGCAGTGGGCAGTGCCTGTGCTGCCAACGCTGAATCTGGCCTGGTCGCCTGCCGCACTGGTTGCCATTGTGGGAGCAGTGATCACTTTTGTGGTCGGGAAACGCATGCCACACCACGCGGGACTCATGGCGACCGGGGTCATGGCACTGACCCTTGCCACCGTGCTGATGGACGCAGGCCGTTATGATCTGCTGTCATGGTGGTTCGCCACACTGATCGCCGGGGTGGGCGTGCTTAATCTGTGCTACGCCATTGGCTACATGGATCATGCCCACAGCCAGCATCGTTTTTTCTTTTTCTTCGTCTTTATGATTGGCGGCCTGCTCGGCGTCACCGCGAGCCAGGATCTGTTCAACTTCTTCGCCTTCTGGGAAATCATGAGCAGCTGGACGCTCTATTTTGTGATCATCCACGACGAGAGCAAGCCCGCGCTGCGCGAAGGTTTCAAGTACTTCATCTTTAACTTCATCGGGGCGACCTGCATGTTCCTCGGCGTCGCCATGCTCTGCGCGCGCAGCGACGGATTTGGCTTCGACGCAATCCTGCTTGCCTCCCGCACCATGCCGCTGCCGTGGCTGGGGTCGGGCCTGCTGTTAGTGCTGACGGGCCTTATCATGAAAGCAGCTCAGTTGCCGTGGCGCATTGATTATCAGATGCACCCGCCGACTGCGCCGACGCCGGTCAGCGGTTATATCTCCGCCGTGTTGCTAAAAAGCGGTATTTACGGGGTGCTCAAACTGTTTGCGCTGGGTGGTGCGGGCCTGCTGTTTGCCCGCTTTGGCGAGCTGGGCAGCACTAACGTGTTGATGTATGCCATTGCGCTGATAGCTACCGTGACGTTGCTGTACGCCGGGGCGATGGCGCTCATTCAGAATGGTATCAAGCGCCTGCTGATTTACAGCACCGTCAGTCAGTTGGGTTACATTCTGCTTGGTCTGGCGCTGACCACGCCGGAAGGAATTGCCGGTGGCCTGATGCACCTGGTGAACCACATGCTGCTCAAAGACATCCTGTTCCTCGCCGCAGGATGCATCCTGGCGCAGGTCCATGTGTCGAGCCTCGACGAACTGGGCGGTCTGGGGCGCAAAATGCCGCTCACTTTTGGCCTGTTCCTGTTCGCCGGGCTGTCGCTTTCGGGTATTCCGCCGCTTAACGGCTTCGCCTCGAAATGGCTCATTTACCAGGCGGCGTTTCAGAGCGGGCACTACCTGTTGGGCCTGAGCGCGATGATGTCGAGCCTGTTTACCCTGGCGGCTGTACTGAAATTCGCCCACGCCGCCTTTATGGGAACCCCCTCTCCACATCTGGAAAAAGTACACGAAGTGCCGCTCTCCATGTTGCTACCAATGGGCATGCTGAGTCTGGCTGCTGTCGTTGTCAGTGTTGTGCCAGGCGTGTTGCTGGTGCCTATCAGCCGGTTGATGGCGCAGGCCGGACTCGGTGACATTGCCGTGAGCTGGACAGGTCCGCTGCCGGGCACCGGAGGATGGCAGCCGTTAACGCTGTGGTGGCTGGTGGGGATCGTGTCTGTCGCAGGTTGGCTGTTCTATCGCCTGAGTAATCGCAAGGCGCATTCGATTCACTTGCATCAGGGCGGCGTCGCTGACATCACCCCGACGCAGGCGCACGTACCGGCCTCAGCGCTCTACCCGGCACCTGAACGCTTTATCCGCCAGGTCCTGCGTGTGCGGGAGAAGGAGTAAACCATGATGAATTCGTTTATTGCGCCATTGATGATTCTCCCGCTCGGCGCGGCGGCGTTGATTTTTGGCCTGTTACTCAAGGGCATCGATCGCATTGTGATTGCCCGTATGCAGCGACGCATTGGCCCGCCGCTGCTGCAACCGTTTTTCGACATCATTAAGTTGATGCGCAAGCAGACGCTGGTGCCGGATGGCGCGCCGCGCCGTCTGTTTCTGGCCCTGCCTGCGGTCGGCGTGGGCAGCATGCTGATTGCCGTCACCCTGATCCCGATTGCCGGTGTTTACCTGCCATCGACGGGGCTCGGTGACCTTCTTGTGCTGCTTTATCTGCTGACCGTACCTGCGGTGGTGCTGATGCTGGCGGGCTCTTGCTCCGGTTCGGTGTACGGCGCGGTGGGTTTTTCTCGCGAAATGGCGCTGGTGCTGGCCTACGAAGGGCCGCTGCTGATGGCGCTGGCAAGCGTGGCCCTGAAAGTCGGGCTGGCTCAGGGCGGATGGGTGAGTTTTTCCCTGACCGAGATTGTTGCTTTCCAGCAAGAACATGGGGCGTTTTTGTTTGACCCGTGGATGTGGCCCTCGCTGGCGGCTTACGTTCTGTTTATGCCCGCCAACCTCGGTATTCCTCCTTTTGATATCCCGGAAGCCGAATCGGAAGTGCTGGAAGGGCCGATTCTGGAGTACACCGGGCCGGGGCTGGCGCTGTTCCATTTGATGTCAGCACTGAAAACCCTGGTGGTTGTGGGTTTGGGGATAACCCTATTCTTCCCTAACGGGCCTGCGGGTGTCGCCGGCGTGGTGGTGTTTTTAGTGAAATGTCTGGTTATCGCCTTTTTGTGCAAAACGCTGCTGCGCGCCCTGGTGGGCAGGATGCGTATCGACCAGGCCTTTTGGTTTTATCTGAAGTGGCCTGAGCTGCTGGGTGTGGTTGGCCTTGTCAGCGTTCTGGCTCAGGCATAGGGAAAAGATTATGACGTTACTCAACTCCATCGCCACCCGCTCACCCTGGCTTTATCGCATCAACGCCGGTTCCTGCAACGGCTGCGATGTGGAACTGGCCACGACCGCCTGTATCCCACGTTATGACGTGGAGCGCCTCGGCTGCCAGTACTGTGGGAGCCCGAAGCACGCCGACATCGTGCTGATTACCGGCCCGTTGACCATGAAGGTCAAAGAGAAAGTGCTGAGGGTTTATCAAGAGATCCCTGAACCGAAAGTGACCGTGGCGATTGGTATTTGCCCAATTTCTGGCGGCGTGTTTCGCGACAGCTACGCGATTGCAGGGCCAATGGACAGCTACCTGCCGATTGATGTCAACGTGCCGGGTTGCCCGCCCCGTCCGCAGGCCATCATCGAAGGCATCGCTATGGCTATCGATATCTGGCGTCAGCGCATTTAGGAGCCCGGCATGAAATTTCTGAAAGTCCTGATTCGTAATCTGCGACAAGGCCCGTCTACCGACCCTTTCCCGTTTGGAGAGACCTTCACCCCAGAGGCACTGCGCGGGCGCATTGCCTTTGATGCCTCGAGCTGTTCGGTGTGCCGCATGTGCGAGCACGTTTGCGCGGGGGGAGCCATTCGGTTTGAGGAAACGCCACACGGGGTGGAATTTATTCTGTGGCATAACACCTGCACATTTTGCGGCCTCTGCGAGCACTACTGCGTGCCCAAGGCCATTCATCTCACCAATGACTGGCATCTGGCGCATAAACAGGAAGATAAGTACCGCATGATTGAAGAAGGCACGATGCGCTTTAAGACCTGCGTGGCCTGTAGTACGGCATATCTTCCGGCAAGCCATGCGCTGCTCGACAAGGTCTACCACACACCTGAAGCCATTGACCCGGCCATGAGCGAACTTTGCCCGGATTGTCGCCGGGCACGAGCTGCTGCCCAGCAAAATACACCGGGCATCGACAACATTAGCGACCTGGGGATTGCACACCGGGAACTCCGCCTTAACCACAGCGAGAAGCACCATGATTGAGCGTGTCCGGCAGGTGGAAGACCTGTTTAATCAATATCTGACACCCGGGTTCACATTTGAGACCCGGATTAACAAATGGGGCGTGGCAACCGCCTGGGTGCGGCTGTCCAGTACCGAACAACTCCTGCCTGCAGCAACCAGCATCAAACAGGTGGGTGGGCGACTGCACACCATCAGCGCGTACCAGCGCGTGGAAGGGAAATCGACTGAAATCCACGAAATTGCCTACCATTTCGATCTTGATGGCGCCACGTTAACCCTCACGGTGTTTCTCGCCGACGGGCAGCGGGATATCCCCTCTCTAACGCCGGTGTTTCATAATGCGGACTGGAATGAGCGCGAGTTTATGGAGCTTTATGACATTAATGCCGTCGGTCATCCCAATCCATCGCGGCTGTTTATTGATGAGAATATCGATGCGGCCGTGCTGCAAAAATTCATCCCGTTTTCGGACATGGTGAACGCCGCCAGCACCAAAGCACTGTGGGAAAAAATTATGCAGCAACGTGGAGAAGCGCAATGACCCGTTATCAAATGCCGGTTGGCCCGTTGCATGTCGCGCTCGAAGAACCTATGTATTTCAAGCTCGACCTTGAAGGCGAGACCATCAAGGGGCTGCACATTTCTGCCGGGCACGTGCACCGGGGCATGGAATACCTGGTGATGAAGCGCAACTTCTACCAGAACATCACGCTGACCGAGCGCATCTGCTCGCTTTGCTCCAACAGTCACCCGACAACTTTTTGCATGGCGCTGGAAGAAATTGCCGGAATTGACGTACCACCACGTGGCCACTATTTGCGGGTGATTGCCGATGAGATCAAACGGGTGGCGTCGAACCTGTTCAATGTCGGCATCATGGCGCACATTATCGGTTTCACCTCGTTGTTTATGCACGTGCTCGAAACCCGGGAAATCGTGCAAGATATTAAAGAGACGCTGTACGGTAATCGTATGGATTTGGGTGCGAACTGCATCGGTGGCGTGAAATATAATCTTAATGCTGACAGCATCGCGTACTTGCTAAAACGGCTGGATGAAGTCGCGCCCGCCGTGGACGAAATCCACAGCATTTACAGCACGCACTCGAGTATTCTGACCCGCACGCGGGGCGTGGGCGTCCTGCCGAAATCTATCGCGCTGGAATACGGACTGATTGGCCCGGTGGCACGCGCCTCAGGCGTAGAATACGACGTGCGCGCCAAAACGCCTTATGCTATTTACCCGGAGCTGGACTTCGCTACCATGACTCACCCGGATGGTGACGTCTGGTCGCGTGCAATGGTACGCCTCGACGAGGTAAAAATGGCGATTGCCCTGATACGCCAGTGCCTGGCGCAGTTGCCTGAGGGGCCAGTCGCCGTACCGGGCTTGCCAACCGTTCCGGCAGGCGAAGCGGTGGCAAAAACAGAAGCACCACGTGGAGAGTTAATTTACTATCTGCGTACCAACGGCACGGACATGCCGGAACGCCTGAAGTGGCGCGTCCCGAGCTACCCTAACTGGGATGCTTTGCCGGTGATGATGCAAGACAACACGGTGGCCGATGTGGCACTGATTGTGAACAGCATCGACCCCTGTATTTCTTGTACAGAACGTTGAGTTAATCCCGGCTCAGGATTTATACTCTGCGAGCCGGGCACTGAGTGCTTTAATATCCACGATGGCGTATCTGTTTTTGCTGACTCGCAAAATATCGCCATCTTTAATCAGCACATTAAATAAGGATGAAGTCGTCTGGCGAGTTGAACCAATAATCAAAGAAATATCTTCCATTGTTAAATCACATTCAAATTCTGCACCGTTTTCTGTTATCTCCCCACGTTCTTTTCCCAGCGACAAAATAAAGGCAATCAGTCGTGTTTTAGCATCGTGAAAAATAATCCCTTCGATAACGTCCCACGAACTGCCGAGCATATCGCCCAGAATACCCGTCATCTGCACCGCAATTTCCGGGTGATTCACCAGATGCTGGCCGAAGGTACGAGTAGAGGAAACCAGAATGGCAGAATCCTTCACGGCCTCAATCCAGGCGCGGGTGTGAGTGGTAAAAATATCTCCCGCTTCCAGATAGTAGAGGGTAAACTCGCGCTCACCGTAGGAGAGGAATACGCGCAGTCTGCCGGTCGACACAATCAGAACATCATCGCAATCCATATGCGGGCTACTGATACGTTCTCCCTTGCGATATTTCTTGCTACGGAATTGTTGCAAAATATGGTGATGAGAAGGTTGGTTAAGCATATCCACCAAATTAAGTGCCGCCCCCTTCATTTTTGAGCGCATTGTTTTACCTCTTCTTTTTTCTTATCAGGGATCAACCTTTCGCTTTTCTTCGCCGGTCTGCAAATTGATAGATATCAATTTCAGAAACTACAGCGGCTATGTTATTAAATAGAAAGAGTGACACCTGGATGCGCTTTGCATTATACCCGTTTTGGCATTAAGAAAGTGCCTAATAACGCAGATTATGAAGGGGTATTTTCATTCTTTATGAAAAATAGATATCACCTTAGACACTGAAACTGGATCAGTTTTTGACGAGGATGCGATGAAAGCTCACTATCCAACGGTTGACTGTATGATACGAGTACCGCCACCTAGACCGGGTCATCGATGGCGGCGCAAGGTACTAACTGAGAACACGTAAGCGGAACAACTCATTCATAAGTAAAGGTGAACGTGACTTGTGCCTTAAATGGACCACCATTTACCTCCCCTCCTTTGTAGTAGTAATACGCATCATAGGCTAAATCGATAAAATCTACCGCACTGTCAGTAACCAAAAATTTTTCACCCATTACCAATGGCCTGGCACCGTCAAATAGCTGGATACCCAGATTATCATTCCGCGGTAGCTGATTTTTAAGTACTGAATCAGTCCCGGTACCTGTAAGCGTCTCTCCATCAAATTGCAGAAATACAACAGTGCCATTTATACAGGTTACCCTGAAATTAAACGGACGTTTTGTGGACACCAATATCCCTTTCTCGCGTCGCTTTATATCTACGGCATCCAGCGAGGGCATTCTAATGGATGCGTTGTATTCCGTTGTATTACAGGTATAAATACGCGGTGTTATCGCCCCTTGAAGTATATATTGCGTTGACTGCTGATAGTCACCCCATCGCGTATGTCGTCGGTATTGAACTTTAATTGTGGCTAATATGTCACCATTTGTGAATGAGACATCTGGCCCCGGTCCTACGCGCTTAAGTGTCAATGAATAGGGAAGTGCTGCCCCCCTGTCCAGAGTAGAAATACAAGTCGCATCTGGCCATATACATTGACTAAAAGCTTCAGTAAAAGGGTAGGTAAAGGTTTCGGACCCTACATTTAATGTCGTCGCAGTAAACCCAGCCTCTATAAGTTTGGGATTGAGAATGACATCAGATATTCTAAATGCATCATTAAAACCTTTAGATCCTGAACAAGCCAATGCCACAATAGGTAGTTGTTGTGTAATATCGGAAGTTCTGTCAATTTTAAATGTATAAATATAGTTAACCCAAGAGGGACCACTGCCAGGGTTACACGTAACAGCAAAACATTTATTAAACATTATGCTTGCCAAAAAAAACAAGCATAAACACCCTTTAAAGTTAATGCTGAATGCAATCAACACTAATGAACTCTAAGAAAGACCGAACTATCAATTGATATCAGGCATTGAATGCCAGACATAAAAAAAATTTTTTCATATTTCATATTTCACACCCTCTCCCTATGAAACGTTAAACAATACCCACCTATCAAACTAAATCACAAACACATTAAAACAAAAAAATCAAAAATAGTTAAAGATAAAGCTGTTTTTCAAAAAACCACCAAAAACATCCTGTATTATTAATTGATAGGAAAAATCATTTTTCCATCAACCATCGGTCAATATCCACCATTTGGGCTGCGGGTATTATAACGGAGGCAGCAAAACTGACTACCTCCTCTGCGTCTCTTATCTGACATTCAGATATCCTACTAACATTCTTTTTCTAAGCACACTCACCGCTACATCTTTTCCGAGTGGAATACCAGGTTCTCAATCATCTTGTCAGCATACAGCCTTTAGTTTATAGCCAATGCAGTGCCTTCTTTACCAGCCCGCATTTGGATCTGCGGAGGCATACACGGAATATTAAACTGTTGCGGCAACTTATTTTTGTTAGACGAAGATTCACCTGGCATCAGCATATATGTTACTTGACAACGTGACTCCATATCCTCGCCCCATTTCACCATCAAAGTACCTTTTTCCTGCTGTACTCGTGCATAAATTACTCCCCCTTGACTGACTGCGCCTACATATTCATTTTTATCATCAAATACTTCAGCACCGAACGGGACCAGATCACCTTGATAATTTGAAGCAATCAACAGCGGAATCCCTGATCGTGTTTTAAACTTCACTTTTACTATAGCCCCAGCACGGGGTGCAATTCGTTCACCCGTATTTTCAAACTCGACATCAAGTGCAGAACCTTCCGGGTCTATAGATACCTGGTTCATTTTGTATGGTGTCAATGACGGATAAAGTGCGTATCCAAAACCGTCCACCATCGCGCCTCCGTAGCCTGATACTTTTGCGCCCTCAGCCCCTTTGGCCTCAATTAATGCATAGGTATCGCTGTTAAACGGTGTGAGAGTCACCCCACCAGAGTGGGCCACCATGGCTCCAGACAAACCAATAGAACGACTGTTATAATTTTTGCCCATACTGTAACTTCCATTTATCGTTGCGGCTCTGCTTTGCCAGGTTCCGCCCAGACTTCCAGAAGTTCCTGATGCATTATCGTGTGCGGCAGTTAAATTATAACCGTACTTATTATTCTCTCCCAAACCGCCAGATAACATAGCTTGTTGCCCCCTGCCACCTTGGTTATCCTGGTTGTAACGCATACTTAAATAAGGAGACCGAGACTGCGTATCTTCCCACAACGGAAGGGTAAAGTTCAGGAACCATGTTGTTTGTGATGTCCCAAATGCCGTCTTAGTTTTGCTCACATTGATGCTGTAATTAAGACGTTTATAACTATTGGAATAACCGACTTTATACTGCTTGTTATATCCTTTTTGTTCATTCCAATAGTTCTCCATCGTGGCACTGGCAAACAAGTTACCCCAACCTGGCAATAACCCCTGGTTAATACTCAACGTAAACCGGTTCTTAGAGTTTGTGTATTGGCCATTATTATTATCTTTGTTCTTTAAAGCGTCTCGAGTTTGGGTCGCCTGTAAAAAATCCATATAGCCAGAACTTGAGTAACGATACGCGGCCAACGTGATATTACTGTTTGTTTCACTAATCAGTTTACTGTAACTGACTCGATAACTTTGACCCTTAATTTCACCGCCGCCTTCTTCACCTAACTGACTATAAGATTGGGTTACATCGGCACTAATGGCACCCAAGCCCGTTCCCATCGCCAGACCTACATCAAACGCTTTGTAATATTTACTGAGTTGACCGCCAGCGTACGCAGTAAAGGTGTTATTAAGACCACGCGTCCAGGTTGCCTCAGTAAACGTAGGCTCGTCAGAAACATGGCTATCACGCAACTTACCCGCAGTAATGCTAAATTGCTGAACACCTGGACGCAATAGCTGTGCTACTGACGCATATGCCATGGTGTACTGTGAAGTTGTGCCGTCCGCTTCCTGTATCGTAACCTCCAGGTCTCCGCCATAACCGGTGGGATAGAGGTCGTTAATCAAGAAAGCACCCGGTGTTACCGTGGTTTCATAAATGATATTACCTTGCTGTCGAACACTGACTTTTGCGTTGGTTTTTGCTATCCCTCGAATTTCAGGCGCATAGCCACGCTGCGAATCAGCAAGCATACGGTCATCGCTAACAATCTGTACACCGCTGAATGGCACGCTGTTAAACTGTTGACCCGTGGTGTTATATTCACCCAACACGATACGACCACGGATTGCTGCAATATCACGTTGCAAGTAGGTATTGCTAGTCTGGTAATGCCCACCCGTCTCTTTTTGCCAGCTATAAGACCCATTATGACGAAAATACCATGCGCCGATATTCAAACCCGTGTTTAAAGATGCAAAGGCAGACCGCATGGCTTCACTTCCTTTATAATGAGAATCATAGCCGTTAATGTAGTAACCCAATAAAAATGACGGTATCCCACTATCCCAAAGTGCCGGGTTTACTGCCCCCTGCGCTGTACGGTTTACATACAACTGTGGGACTTCGATATACAACTCTTGTTCATTACTTTTAAAGTCAACGTTAGAGTCGGGTATCAACGCTTCAATATCTACGCACTGCCCCGGTGAATCAAGTTCAGCTTTCGCTGCAACAGGCAATGCATCTTCTTTAAAATTAATAAGTTGTGTTAATTTAGGCGTCAAACATGGATACACGCGTTTTTTAGCATTCTCTTTAAACTCCACGCTTTCATTGGCGACCAACTCATTATTAACAAAAATATTAACTTTATATTGACCTGGTGATGCACTCGCACCTCTTTCAAAACGACTGACATCCACTTTACTTTTGCCACCCAAAAGTAAAATATCAGAATCAAATTCAACCATGTTGTTCGCGTAATCATCTTCTGACAGCACGTCAGTATCAGTTGCCGCAACCGGGTTGATGGCCATTAGCATTAAAACCAGTGTTAAATAACGTGGCTTCCAATGCTTATTTTTAAAATATTTTTGTTTTTTCATAACGGTTGAATCGGCAATATGCTTATCCCTCAGCTTTCGATATCAATGACGTCAGAACTTCACTTTATACTCACGTAAAGCACCGTAATCATCGATAGTGGCATAATTCAGTTGATTCAGGTTCGTAACTGCAACATTTTTGAACTTATACTCATCTGAACCTCCTGGTGCGAGAGTTTTACCTGTCTGCTCGTATGTCTTCCCGTTTGATTTATACGTAACCAATGATAACGATACGTAATAGTTTGATGGATTTGTCACCCTCGCAGTACTATTAGATATCGACCATTTCAAATTATATGCGGCCTGGTCTGGTGTTCCTGCTAAACCTTCAGGACGGTAAAAGACCTTCATCCGCGTGCGGAATGCAATATTTAACTTACTGGCATCTTGATTTGGGTTTGAATCGCCACGGATAATCTAGACACTTCCGAGCCGTTGATAATACTGGTTTT
>CAUSEC010000033.1:0-60087 GCA_963530515.1 uncultured Enterobacteriaceae bacterium
TGGGGTATCGCCAAGCGGTAAGGCACCGGTTTTTGATACCGGCATTCCCTGGTTCGAATCCAGGTACCCCAGCCATCGAAGATTGCAGTACTGGCTACGTAGCTCAGTTGGTTAGAGCACATCACTCATAATGATGGGGTCACAGGTTCGAATCCCGTCGTAGCCACCATTAAAGATTTAGCGTATCGCTGTATTGCGGCGGTATGTAAGTAAGAGATTATTGGGGTATCGCCAAGCGGTAAGGCAGCGGATTCTGATTCCGCCATCCGAGGTTCGAATCCTTGTACCCCAGCCAATTTAAAAAGTCGTTTGCTTTCGGGTAAGCGCACAGTAGTTGAAGTTTTATGATTAACGCGTAAAATTTCACGCTATTGGGGTATCGCCAAGCGGTAAGGCAGCGGATTCTGATTCCGCCATCCGAGGTTCGAATCCTTGTACCCCAGCCACTTAAAAAGTAAAAAGCTCGCTTCGGCGGGCTTTTTGCTTTTCTGCGTTCAGACAAATCCCCTGGCCCCTCACATACGGAGAGGCCAAAGCGTTACAGCCCTAGCGCATACCTCAATGCCTGGCGTTTTAATACGCCCGCGCGCTCTGCCGCCATTAAACCAATATTACGCAGAATGCGCACCGGCCCCAGCGAGTTACTGAACCCGGCATAGAAGATATCCATTCCGCTTTGCATCACGAAATTATCCGCCATCCGGCGCGCCTGGTAACGCTTAAGCACCTGATGACTGGCCCAGTCTTCTCCGTGGCTGCGTGCCCGGGTTAACACATCCAGCAGACAATCCACATCCCGATACCCGAGATTCACACCCTGCCCGGCAAGTGGATGAATGGTATGCGCGGCGTCCCCCACCAGCGCCAGCCCCTGACGTGCGTACTGCAACGCATGACGCCGTGCCAACGGGAACGCACCGGCGGCAACTGGCGTGACACGCCCTAAACGCGGCGGGAAATGACGGGCGATCTCTTGTTGCAGCTGGTCCATGGTCAGCGACTGCAACTGGCGTATGCGCGCTGGCGTGTCGTACCAGACCAGCGACGCCCACTTATCAAACAGCGGTAAAAAAGCATGCGGCCCATTCGGCGTAAAGTGCTGCCAGGTGCTGTCACCAGGGTCCTGCTCGCACTCGACGGTAATGAGCATGCAGGATTGCTGATACTGCCAGGCATGAATGCCAATTCCCGCACACTGCCTGACCCGTGAATTAGCGCCATCGGCACCTATCACCAGTTTTGAAGATAAAGTCTCGCCATTCTCAAAAATCAGTTTATGGCTGTCATGATGAAAGTCTATTGTGCTCAGCGACGCCGGAACACGAAGCGTCACCTGCGGATGGGCATCCAGCGCCTCCCACAACGCACGCTGTAGCACGTTGTTCTCGACCATATACCCAAGCAAGGGAAGCTTTAATTCACGGGCATCAAACACCACATGGGCATTTTCCCACTCCCAGGTCTCCAGACGTCGATAAGGATGACAACGCATCGCCTGAATGCTCTCCCAGACGCCAAGCCCTCTGAGCAGAGCCACCGACGATGCACTGATGGCTGAAATACGCACATCAGGTTGTGCATCCGTACGGAAAACCGATGGTGCCTGATGCTCAATAACTGTAACAGTGAAACCGTGTTGTGCCAGCCCCAGCGCCAGCGCCCCGCCGACCATGCCGCCGCCGACAACTGCGACCTCAGTGGATTGATTAATCATGACTCATTGTCCTTTAACGAGAATCCCCTAAGTTTACCGGATTTTGACAACTTTAGGCTGACAAGCGTCATACTGGTCAGCACGCAACCAAAGCATTACACTATTCCCCCTGCAATTATGGCGTTATACCCCTCACACTTCGCATCGCAGGTGCGTTGGCTGCAAACAATAAAAATCGGGGTATACAAACTTTAAGCGTGAGCAAGTCGATGACAAAAAAACTCCATATTAAAACCTGGGGCTGTCAGATGAACGAGTACGATTCATCAAAGATGGCCGATCTGCTGGATGCCACTCACGGGTATCAACTGACCGAAGTGGCAGAAGAAGCGGATGTGCTGCTGCTTAATACCTGTTCTATTCGCGAGAAAGCGCAGGAAAAAGTATTCCATCAGCTGGGTCGCTGGAAATTACTCAAAGAGAAAAATCCTGACCTGATAATCGGTGTTGGCGGCTGTGTTGCCTCCCAGGAAGGAAAACTTATCCGCCAGCGCGCACACTATGTCGATATTATTTTTGGCCCACAAACGCTGCATCGCCTGCCGGAGATGATCAATTCCGTGCGCGGCAACCGTCGCCCGGTGGTGGATGTCAGCTTCCCGGAAATCGAGAAATTTGACCGCCTGCCTGAACCGCGTGCCGATGGCCCGACGGCCTTTGTTTCCATCATGGAAGGCTGCAATAAGTATTGCACTTACTGCGTGGTGCCCTACACCCGTGGCGAAGAAGTCAGCCGCCCAAGCGATGATATTCTGTTCGAAATTGCGCAGCTTGCCGCGCAGGGTGTACGTGAAGTCAATCTGCTGGGCCAGAACGTTAACGCCTGGCGCGGTGAGAACTACGATGGCAGCATCGGTTCCTTTGCCGAACTGCTGCGCCTCGTCGCGGCAATCGACGGCATTGATCGCATTCGCTTCACGACCAGTCACCCGATCGAATTTACTGATGACATCATCGATGTGTACCGCGATACGCCGGAACTGGTGAACTTCCTGCACCTGCCCATCCAAAGCGGCTCCGATCGCGTGCTCAACCTGATGGGGCGCCCTCATACCGCGCTGGAGTACAAATCCATTATCCGCAAACTGCGTGCCGCCAGCCCGGATATTCAAATCAGTTCTGACTTTATCGTGGGCTTCCCTGGCGAAACCGTGCAGGATTTTGAGCAGACCATGAAACTGATTGCTGACGTTAATTTTGATGTGAGCTACAGCTTTGTGTTCTCTGCGCGCCCAGGTACGCCAGCGGCCGACATGGTTGACGACGTATCGGAAGAGGACAAAAAGCAGCGCCTGTATATTCTTCAGGAACGCATTACCCAGCAGGCGATGGCCTGGAGCCGCCGTATGCTCGGCACCACCCAACGTATTCTGGTTGAGGGAACGTCACGCAAGAGCCTGATGGAACTTACCGGGCGTACGCAAAATAACCGTGTGGTGAACTTCGAAGGCACACCGGATATGGTGGGTAAATTCGTGGATGTCGAGATTACAGACGTGTTGACCAATTCCCTGCGTGGCACCGTCGTACGCACGGAAGCCGAAATGGGCCTGCGCGTTGCACAATCTCCGGCGTCGGTTATCGCCCGCACCCGTAAAGAAAATGAAGCAGGGGTCGGTTTCTTCCAGCCTTGATGCTCCCGGCCTGCCTCACTGGCAGGCCTTGATTTCCCGCTAACCACCTCCATATATCGTCCAGTGCTTGCGCCTTTATTCTGTGGCGTGAATAATTCTCTGAAAGGCTTATTGCCGCAAGGCAGTTAAGTGCAGCTCATCCGGCATTCCATAGATAAGAGGAACAGTTTGAATATAGATACGCGTGACATCACCCTTGAGCCAGCGGACAACGCTCGCCTGCTGAGCCTGTGTGGACCGTTTGATGACAATATCAAACAACTGGAGCGGCGACTGGGCATCGAAATCAACCGTCGCGATAACCATTTCAAACTCACCGGGCGCCCGATTTGCGTCAATGCAGCAGCCGATATCCTGCGAAGTCTGTATGTTGATACCGCCCCGATGCGCGGGCAAACTCAGGATATTGAGCCGGAAAAAATCCATTTGGCTATCAAAGAAGCTCGGGTGCTTGAACAGAGCGCGGAGAGCGTGCCGGATTACGGCAAAGCCATCCACATCAAGACCAAGCGCGGCGTCATTAAACCCCGTACACCGAATCAGGCGCAGTACATCGCCAACATTCTTGACCACGACATTACCTTCGGCGTCGGCCCTGCTGGCACCGGTAAAACCTATCTGGCGGTGGCGGCTGCCGTTGATGCACTGGAGCGCCAGGATATTCGCCGTATCCTGCTCACTCGTCCGGCGGTGGAAGCGGGTGAAAAACTGGGCTTCCTGCCCGGCGATTTGAGCCAGAAGGTGGACCCGTATCTGCGCCCGCTCTATGACGCGCTGTTTGAAATGCTGGGCTTTGAAAAAGTCGAGAAGCTGATTGAGCGTAACGTTATTGAAGTCGCACCACTGGCTTACATGCGTGGCCGCACGCTGAATGACGCTTTCATCATTCTTGATGAAAGCCAGAACACCACCATCGAACAGATGAAAATGTTCCTGACCCGTATTGGCTTCAACTCCAGAGCGGTCATCACCGGTGACGTGACGCAAATCGACCTGCCGC
This sequence comes from uncultured Enterobacteriaceae bacterium, assembly GCA_963530515.1. Taxonomy (GTDB): domain Bacteria; phylum Pseudomonadota; class Gammaproteobacteria; order Enterobacterales; family Enterobacteriaceae; genus CBFFRJ01. The sequence goes on from CAUSEC010000033.1 coordinate 4,349, forward strand.
GCCATATGAAATCCGGCCTGCGCCATGCCATTGAAGTGCTGTCGAACGTCGACGAAATCAGTTTTAACTTTTTCCACAGCGAAGACGTCGTCCGTCATCCTGTTGTCGCACGCATCGTGGATGCTTACGAAGCGTGGGAAGAAGCCGATCAAAAACGCAAAGCGGAACAAGCTGTTGAGCGTAAACGCGAAGCCCAGGAGCATGAGCAAAAATGAGTCAGGTGATCCTCGATTTACAACTGGCCTGTGAAGAAAACAGCGGCCTGCCGGAAGAAGCCCAGTTCCAGGCCTGGCTGGATGCGGTGATTCCGCAGTTTCAGGAAGAAGCAGAAGTTACCATCCGCCTGGTGGATGACGCAGAAAGCCATGAGTTGAACCTGACCTACCGCGGGAAAGATAAATCAACCAACGTGCTCTCTTTCCCGTTCGAAGCCCCGCCGGGCATTGAACTGCCGCTGCTGGGTGATTTGATTATTTGCCGCCAGGTTGTCGAGCAGGAAGCAAAAGAGCAAGGCAAACCGCTGGAAGCCCACTGGGCACATATGGTTATCCACGGCAGTTTGCATCTGCTGGGATATGACCATATTGAAGATGATGAAGCCGAAGAGATGGAAGGCCTCGAAACAGAGATAATGCTTGCTCTGGGCTATGAGGATCCGTACATTGCCGAAAAGGAATAACCCCCTGCGCCAGTGAGCTGGCGCGCGGGAGTATTATGCCGTCGATGCTGAGTTTACGCGTGACGGCGATTTTTTAACTCACATGAGAACCCAAACGACGCCATGAGCGACGACAACTCACACAGTAGTGACACGCTTACCACCAAAAAGGGATTTTTCTCTCTTTTACTGAGCCAACTCTTCCACGGCGAACCGAAAAACCGGGATGATTTACTGGCGCTCATCCGTGATTCCGGGCAGAACGAGCTTATCGATCAAGATACGCGCGAGATGCTCGAAGGGGTGATGGACATTGCAGACCAGCGCGTCCGCGACATCATGATCCCCCGTTCGCAAATGATCACCCTGAAACGCAACCAGACCCTTGATGAATGCCTTGACGTCATCATCGAATCTGCACACTCCCGTTTCCCGGTCATCAGCGAAGACAAGGATCACATCGAAGGGATTTTGATGGCCAAAGATCTGCTGCCGTTTATGCGCAGCGATGCCGAAGCCTTTAGCATGGAAAAAGTACTGCGTCAGGCAGTTGTCGTTCCCGAAAGCAAACGCGTAGACCGTATGCTGAAGGAGTTCCGTTCACAGCGCTACCATATGGCGATTGTGATCGATGAATTTGGCGGCGTCTCCGGGCTGGTCACTATTGAAGATATTCTTGAACTGATCGTCGGCGAAATCGAAGACGAGTATGACGAAGAAGAGGATATCGAGTTCCGTCAGCTTAGCCGTCACACCTGGACCGTGCGGGCGCTTGCGCCGATTGAAGATTTCAATGAAACCTTCGGCACGCACTTCAGTGACGATGAAGTCGACACGATCGGCGGGCTGGTAATGCAGGCCTTCGGCCACTTACCGGCGCGCGGTGAATCCATTGATATTGATGGTTACCAATTTAAAGTCGCCATGGCCGACAGTCGACGTATTATTCAGGTTCATGTCAAAATACCGGACGATTCCCCCGAACCGAAACTGGACGAATAACTTAAATGGCATTTGCCCCCTTGTTTGAACGCCAGCGCGTACGACTGCTGCTGGCGCTGCTATTCGGAGCCAGCGGAACGCTGGCTTTTTCTCCTTATGATATCTGGCCTGCCGCACTCATCTCCCTGATGGGTTTGCAAGCGCTCACCCTTAGCCGCCGCCCCGTGCAAGCCGCTGCAATTGGCTTTTTCTGGGGGATGGGCCTGTTTGGCTCCGGCATTCATTGGGTGTACGTCAGCATCGCGCAGTTTGGTGGTATGCCAGGCCCGGTCAACGTCTTCCTGGTGGTTCTGCTCGCGGCTTATCTGTCGCTTTATACCGGTCTGTTCGCCGGTGTACTGGCGCGCTTATGGCCGAAAACGAGCTGGATACGCGTCACCCTTGCTGCCCCGGTAGTCTGGCAGCTCAGCGAGTTCCTGCGCGGCTGGGTGCTGACCGGCTTCCCCTGGCTACAGTTTGGTTACAGCCAGATTGATGGCCCGCTGAAAGGGCTGGCCCCGGTACTGGGCGTCGATGCGATTACCTTCCTGCTGATGTCGGTGAGCGGGTTACTCGTGCTGGCAGCATTAAGACGTTCATGGCGTCCGCTGGTTGTGGCGCTGGTGATTTTTGCGCTGCCCTTCCCACTGCGTTACATCCAGTGGTATCAACTGCTGCCGGAGAGAACAACGCAGGTTTCCCTGGTGCAGGGCAACATACCTCAGTCGCTTAAATGGAATGAAGGCCAGTTACTGGAAACGCTGAAAATCTACCTGAACGCCAGCGAGTCGGTGATGGGCAAATCGCAGTTGATCATCTGGCCGGAGTCCGCGATTACCGATCTGGAAGTTAACCAGCAGCGCTATCTGGGCATGATTGATGGGTTAATGCAGGAGAACAACAGTTCGCTGATTACCGGTATTGTGGATGCGCGTCTGAATCAGCAAAACCGTTATGACACCTACAACACCATTATCACTCTGGGCAAAGATAACCCGTACAGCTACAACTCCACCGACCGTTACAACAAGAACCATCTGGTGCCCTTTGGTGAGTTCGTGCCGCTGGAAAGCATTCTGCGCCCGCTGGCGCCGTTCTTTGATTTGCCGATGTCCTCGTTCAGCCGTGGCCCTTATGTCCAGCCACAGCTGGTTGCCCATGGACTGAAGTTAACGCCAGCCATCTGTTACGAGATTATCCTTGGCGAGCAGGTGCGGGATAACTTCCGCCCGGACACGGATTTCCTGCTGACCATCTCCAACGACGCCTGGTTTGGTAAATCTATCGGCCCGTGGCAGCACTTCCAGATGGCGCGTATGCGTTCCCTGGAGCTGGCGCGTCCGTTGCTGCGTAGCACCAACAACGGCATCACCGCGGTGATTGGCCCGGAAGGGGAAATTCAGGCGATGATCCCGCAGTTCACCCGTGAAGTGCTGACCGCCAAAGTCACCCCAACCACCGGCCTGACCCCGTATGCCCGCATGGGCAACTGGCCGCTGTGGATACTAACCGGTCTGTTAGGCTTCACCGCACTCATCATGAGTCTGAGACAGCGCCGCAAATAATTCCCCTCTTCACCCCTCTCCGTCATGGAGAGGGTTTCTCGCGCTAAATTTCGCCTAAAGCCATTTCTGGCACATCAATTGCTTAATAAATTCAGGTCTCTGCGATTTTTGTGGATGCGCAATCAGGTCGCACCATTACGGATCGCAGCTGGCACCAAAACGGTGCAATGGAAGATTTTTGCCTTTAAACGGTGCGGTGCACTTCGCAAAAACAAACAATAACGCAGCAAAATCTTTACATTAAGCCAAACTAAATGTTAACAAACGCACACAACACTGCACGCATTTGCAGCAGGATATAACAAACACAACACTCACAATGGGTATCAATGCGTCTCTGGCGCGACGATAAAGGAGTTGGATATGCAATTACGTAAACTGGCCACCGCAATGCTGGTAATGGGAATGTCTGCCGGCCTGGCACATGCCGCTGATGAAGCAAAACCTGCCGATGCGGCAGCCGCTCCAGCAGCAGCGCAACAGGCTACGCTGGAAAAAATTGCCAAAAACGGCGTGATCGTGGTCGGACACCGTGAATCTTCCGTACCGTTCTCCTATTACAACAACGAACAAAAAGTCGTGGGTTATTCTCAGGACTACTCCAACGCTATCGTTGAAGCAGTGAAGAAAAAGCTCAACAAACCGGATCTCGAAGTCAAACTGATCCCCATCACCTCGCAGAACCGTATTCCACTGCTGCAAAACGGCACCTTTGACTTCGAATGTGGTTCCACCACGAACAACCTCGAACGTCAGAAGCAAGCTGCGTTCTCTGACACCATCTTTGTCGTCGGCACCCGTCTGCTGACCAAAAAAGGTGGCGAGATTAAAGACTTCCCGGATCTGAAAGGCAAAGCGGTCGTGGTGACCTCCGGTACCACCTCTGAGATCCTGCTGCACAAACTGAATGATGAGCAGAAGATGGACATGCGTATCATCAGCGCGAAAGACCATGGCGACTCCTTCCGTACGCTGGAAAGTGGCCGTGCCGTTGCCTTTATGATGGATGATGCCCTGCTGGCCGGTGAACGTGCGAAAGCCAAGAAAGCCGACAACTGGGACATCGTGGGCAAACCGCAGTCTCAGGAAGCCTATGGCTGCATGCTGCGTAAAGATGACCCGGAATTCAAAAAGCTGATGGATGACACCATCGCCCAGGCTCAGACCTCCGGTGAAGCGGCGAAATGGTTTGATAAGTGGTTCAAAAACCCAATCCCACCGAAAAACCTGAACCTGAATTTCGAACTCTCTGATGAGATGAAAGCGCTGTTCAAAGAACCGAATGACAAAGCTCTGAACTAATTAAAACCATTAGGGGCGGGTTAATCCTGCCCTCTCGATTGTCGAAGTAGCGCGGACAGACTATACGTTGAAGGGTCGTTCCCCCTTCAGCGCGAACACTAGCTCTTCATACAATCTTCGAGGGTAGCGCTGCTACCCTTTTTTTTCCGGAGTAGATTTATGTCCATAGACTGGAACTGGGGAATCTTCCTGCAAGAGGCCCCGTTCGGCAACACCACCTATCTGGGCTGGCTATGGAGCGGTTTTCAGGTCACGATCGCCTTGTCGATTACCGCCTGGATCATCGCTTTCCTGGTTGGCTCGCTGTTTGGCATTCTGCGCACCGTTCCCAATCGTATCCTGTCAGGTATCGGTACCTGCTACGTTGAACTGTTCCGTAACGTGCCGCTTATCGTGCAGTTCTTCACCTGGTACCTGGTGGTGCCTGAGCTGCTGCCAGAAAACCTCGGCATGTGGTTCAAATCTGAGTTAGATCCGAACATTCAGTTCTTCCTCTCGTCGATGATTTGCCTTGGCCTCTTCACCGCCGCCCGCGTGTGCGAACAGGTGCGTGCCGCCATTCAATCACTGCCGCGTGGTCAGAAAAACGCTGCGCTGGCGATGGGGCTGACGCTGCCACAAGCTTACCGTTATGTGCTGCTGCCAAACGCCTATCGCGTGATCGTGCCGCCAATGACTTCTGAAATGATGAACCTGGTGAAAAACTCGGCTATTGCGTCAACCATCGGTCTGGTGGATATGGCGGCTCAGGCCGGTAAGCTGCTGGATTACTCCGCGCATGCGTGGGAATCCTTTACCGCGATTACCGTCGCCTATGTGTTGATTAACGCCTTCATCATGCTCGTGATGAACCTGGTTGAACGTAAGATTCGCCTGCCAGGCAATATGGGAGGCAAATAATGTACGAATTTGACTGGAGTTCCATTGTCCCCTCCCTGCCCTATTTGATGGCGGGGCTGGTGATTACACTGAAAATCACCGTGACCGCAATCATTATCGGGATTGTCTGGGGCACCCTGCTGGCGGTCATGCGCCTGTCCAGCTTTGCGCCCATTGCCTGGTTTGCCAAAGCCTACGTCAACGTATTCCGTTCGATCCCGCTGGTGATGGTGCTGCTGTGGTTCTATCTGATTGTGCCCGGGATACTGCAAAATGTGTTGGGCCTCTCGCCCAAGTCAGATATCCGCCTGATTTCCGCGATGGTCGCCTTCTCGATGTTTGAGGCCGCCTACTACTCTGAAATTATCCGTGCGGGTATCCAGAGCATCTCCCGCGGGCAGTCCAGTGCTGCTCTGGCACTGGGGATGACGCACTGGCAATCCATGAAACTGATTATTCTGCCGCAGGCGTTTCGCGCGATGGTGCCACTGCTACTGACCCAGGGGATCGTCCTGTTCCAGGATACTTCACTGGTTTACGTGCTAAGCCTCGCGGACTTCTTCCGTACCGCTTCCACCATTGGTGAGCGTGACGGTACGCAGGTCGAAATGATCCTGTTTGCCGGTGCCGTATATTTTGCGATTAGCCTGAGTGCCTCGTTGTTGGTCAGCTATTTGAAGAGAAGGACTGTTTAATGATTACCCTGAAAAATGTTTCTAAATGGTATGGTCACTTTCAGGTGCTGACCGACTGCTCGACCGAAGTCAAAAAAGGTGAAGTGGTCGTGGTCTGCGGGCCGTCTGGCTCTGGCAAATCCACGCTCATCAAGACGGTCAACGGCCTGGAGCCCGTACAGAAAGGCGATATCGAAGTGAATGGCACGTCGGTGAACGACAAAAAAACCGATCTCGCTAAACTGCGTTCGCGGGTCGGAATGGTGTTCCAGCACTTCGAGCTGTTCCCACACCTGTCTATCATTGAAAACCTGACGCTGGCGCAGGTTAAAGTGCTCAAGCGTGACAAAGCGGCTGCCCGCGAAAAAGGGTTGAAGTTACTCGATCGTGTCGGCTTATCGGCGCATGCCAATAAGTTCCCGGCACAGCTGTCCGGTGGCCAGCAGCAGCGTGTGGCGATTGCCCGCGCGCTGTGCATGGACCCGGTTGCGATGCTGTTTGACGAACCCACTTCCGCGCTCGATCCTGAGATGATCAACGAAGTGCTGGACGTAATGGTTGAGCTCGCTAACGAAGGGATGACCATGATGGTCGTGACCCACGAAATGGGCTTCGCCCGCAAAGTGGCACACCGGGTCATCTTTATGGATGAAGGGAAAATTGTTGAAGACTCACCGAAAGAAGAGTTCTTTGCTAACCCGAAATCCGATCGTGCAAAAGACTTCCTCGCCAAAATACTGCATTGATTTTGTCGGCGCACCGTTACACGACCCGTGCACCATTGCCTGGCTGTTGAAACCGGAGATTTTCACCACCGTTGAGCGTTGGGTTGGGGTGGAAACGCAGGGGAAATACACCCAGGGAATGACGGTAGTGGATTACTACTTCCTGACCGGGAACAAGCCGAATGCTACCGTAATGCTCGATGTGGACAGACAAGCGTTTGTGGATTTGCTGGCTGAGCGTTTGAAATACTACAGTGCGGCCTGATGCCCTCATCCCTTAATCGAGCAGTATTCGCACTAAAAGACGAGCGCGGGCGGTTCCCTCTCCTCTTTGGGGAGAGGGCTAGGGTGAGGGGAAGAGAGCAAACATTAAAAACGACAACTGACGTTGTCGTTTTACTTTTACCTATGGCTCAAAGGGCCTGCGCTGGAACTGGTCATGGCCACATTTTGGGCAGAGCGGCAACACGTCCGGCGTGTAAATGGCCAGATGGAAATGGCATTTCTCACACACCAGGTTACCCAGCCCGACCACTTCCCCACTGTGATACACGCCGTGGTGATTGAGATCCTGAAACACCTCACGCCACTCAAGCTGGGTTTTATCGGTGATGTCGGCCAGCTCCTGCCAGAGGCTTTCCTTAATGACGCGCATAAACACGCTGTCGGTGACCTCGTCCTGACTCTCTTCGTAGCTGCGGGCAAACTCCTCCAGATCGCGGCGGACGGCCCGTGTTAGCTCATCAATTTCGATGCGCGTTAACTCCCCGGTCTGACTGACCCGAAGCCTTGCCTGCTCCACCAGCGCATCGATATCCCTCTCGCCGTTGCGCAGACGCTCCGTTAATGTCGCGACCAGTTCGCGGTAAAATTGAGCAACCTTGTTCATCGTTTCATCTCCCGGGTCGTTAACCTGTTCTAATAATAGACGTTATTTTTTGTTCACTTTGTCAAATACCCCACAGAGTGCGTAAATTCAGGTCGGCGCTTTTCTCAGGCTTAATGTGCGAAAGGCTGTTTTGACGTTGGCGTTTGGGCTATGCTATGCGGATCTGAAAAACCACGTCATAACGCTACATTTGTAGCCGTATCGAAAACAGGACCACTGGCTGCCATGCAAGAGCAATATCGCCCGGAAGAGATAGAATCCAAAGTACAGCTTCATTGGGAAGAGAAGCGCACCTTCGAAGTAACTGAAGACGAGAGCAAAGAGAAGTATTACTGCCTGTCGATGCTTCCCTATCCTTCTGGTCGACTACACATGGGGCATGTGCGTAACTACACCATTGGTGATGTTATCTCCCGCTATCAGCGTATGCTGGGCAAAAACGTTCTTCAGCCGATTGGCTGGGATGCGTTTGGTCTGCCGGCAGAAGGTGCGGCGGTAAAAAACAATACCGCTCCGGCGCCATGGACCTACGACAACATCGCCTACATGAAAAACCAGCTCAAAATGCTGGGCTTCGGCTATGACTGGAGTCGTGAGCTGGCGACCTGTACGCCTGAATACTATCGCTGGGAGCAGAAATTCTTCACCGAGCTGTACAAAAAAGGCCTGGTCTACAAGAAAACTTCTGCCGTGAACTGGTGCCCGAACGACCAGACCGTTCTCGCCAACGAACAGGTTATCGACGGCTGCTGCTGGCGCTGTGATACCAAAGTTGAGCGTAAAGAGATCCCGCAGTGGTTTATCAAAATCACCGCTTACGCTGAAGAGCTGCTGAACGACCTCGATCATATGGACCAGTGGCCTGACACGGTGAAAACCATGCAGCGCAACTGGATTGGTCGCTCAGAAGGCGTGGAAATCACCTTCAACGTTAACGGCTACGACAAAACCCTGACCGTTTACACCACCCGCCCGGACACCTTCATGGGTGCGACCTACCTGGCTGTTGCCGCAGGTCACCCGCTGGCGCAGCAGGCTGCGGCGAACAATGCCACACTCGCTGCCTTTATCGACGAATGCCGCAATACCAAAGTGGCCGAAGCCGATATGGCGACCATGGAGAAAAAAGGCGTTGATACCGGCTTTAAAGCGGTTCACCCGTTAACCGGTGAAGAGATTCCGGTCTGGGCGGCAAACTTCGTCCTGATGGAATACGGCACCGGTGCTGTCATGGCGGTTCCGGGTCACGATCAGCGCGACTACGAGTTTGCCAGCAAATATAGCCTGCCAATCAAAGGCGTTATCCTGACGGCCGACGGTACTGAACCTGACCTGTCTGCTCAGGCGCTGACCGAAAAAGGCACGCTGTTCAACTCCGGTGAGTTCAGCGGCCTGACCTTCGAAGCAGGCTTCAACGCCATTGCCGACAAACTGGCAGCACTGGGCGTGGGTGAGCGTAAAGTTAACTATCGCCTGCGCGACTGGGGAGTTTCCCGTCAGCGTTACTGGGGCGCACCGATTCCAATGGTAACGCTGGAAGACGGTACCGTGGTGCCAACGCCAGAAGATCAACTGCCGGTGATTCTGCCGGAAGATGTGGTCATGGACGGCATCACCAGCCCAATCAAAGCCGATCCTGAGTGGGCGAAAACCACCGTTAACGGTCAGCCTGCGCTGCGCGAAACCGACACCTTCGACACCTTTATGGAATCCTCCTGGTACTACGCGCGCTATACCTGCCCGCAGCACAAGGAAGGCATGCTCGACCCGAACGCCGCTAACTACTGGCTGCCGGTTGATATCTACATTGGTGGTATCGAACACGCCATCATGCACCTGCTCTATTTCCGCTTCTTCCACAAACTGATGCGTGATGCGGGCCTGGTCAACTCTGACGAACCGGCTAAACAGCTGCTGTGCCAGGGTATGGTGCTGGCAGACGCTTTCTACTACGTGGGTCAGAGCGGTGAACGTAACTGGGTTTCCCCGAAAGATGCCATCGTTGAGCGCGACGAAAAAGGTCGCATCATCAAAGCGAAAGACGAAGCAGGCCATGAGCTGGTGTATACCGGCATGAGCAAAATGTCCAAGTCGAAAAATAACGGTATCGACCCGCAGGAAATGGTTGAACGTTACGGCGCGGACACCGTTCGTCTGTTCATGATGTTTGCGTCTCCGGCAGACATGACGCTGGAATGGCAGGAATCAGGCGTTGAAGGGGCGAACCGCTTCCTGAAACGTGTCTGGAAGCTGGTTTACGAGCTCAGCGCCCAGGGTTCCACTGCACCGCTGGATGTGGCTGCACTGAGCGAAGATCAGAAAGCACTGCGTCGCGATGTTCACAAAACTATCGCCAAAGTGACCGATGATATTGGCCGTCGTCAGACCTTCAATACCGCAATTGCGGCAATCATGGAGCTGATGAACAAGCTGGCGAAAGCCCCGCAGGAAGGTGAGCAAGATCGTGCCCTGCTGCAGGAAGCCCTGCTGGCGGTTGTCCGTATGCTCAACCCGTTCACCCCACACGTGTGCTTCACGCTGTGGCAGGAACTGAACGGCGAAGGTGACATCGACAACGCGCCGTGGCCTGTTGCTGACGACGCTGCAATGGTGGAAGACACCACGCTGGTCGTCGTCCAGGTAAACGGTAAAGTGCGTGGTAAAATTACTGTTGCGGTTGATGCAACCGAAGAACAAGTTCGTGAACGTGCAGGCCAGGAACACCTGGTTGCAAAATATCTGGATGGCGTTACCGTGCGTAAAGTGATTTACGTACCGGGCAAACTGCTTAATCTGGTCGTTGGCTAAGCGCGGGAGGAAGCGTGCGACATCTGGCAACATGGTTGTTATCTCTGGCGGTGTTACTCACCGCCGGCTGCGGTTGGCACTTGCGTGATAGCACGCAGGTTCCTGCCGAGATGAAAACGATGATCCTCGATTCAGGGGATCCTAATGGCCCACTTAGCCGGGCGGTGCGTAATCAGCTGCGTCTGAACGGTGTCGAACTGCTTGAGCAAGGTTCGCTGCGTAAGGACGTGCCTTCACTGCGCCTGGGTAACGTGAGCTTTGCCCGTGATACTGCCTCCATCTTCCAGGATGGCCGCACGGCGGAATATCAACTGGTGCTGACGGTTAACGCCACCGTGCTGATCCCGGGTCATGACATTTACCCGATCAACACCAAAGTGTACCGTTCGTTCTTTGATAACCCGCAGACGGCGCTGGCGAAAGATGCTGAGCAAACCATTATCATGCAAGAAATGTATGACAAGGCGGCAGAGCAACTGATTCGCAAACTGCCAAGTGTGCATGCTGCTGATACTGAAAAAGCCGCACCGGCACCGAGTGTGGCAAAGACGCCGGGTAGCTGATGCTTAAGCTGTATCCGGAACAACTCGGCGCGCAGCTCAAAGAAGGGCTGCGCGCCGCGTATTTACTCCTCGGTAACGACCCCCTTTTGTTGCAAGAAAGTCAGGATGCAATCCGCCATGCGGCGGCAGCACAGGACTTTATTGAACACCATACTTTCACACTCGATGCCAGTACCGAATGGGATGCCATTTATTCCATCTGCCAGGCACTGAGTCTGTTTGCCAGTCGGCAAACACTTACCGTCCAGCTCCCTGAAAATGGCCCTAACGCCGCCATGAATGAACGCCTGTCGATGCTGGTGAGTTTGCTGCATGACGATCTCATTCTGATCGTGCGCGGCAACAAACTGACCAAAGCTCAGGAGAATGCCGCGTGGTATACCGCGCTGGCTAATCGCAGCGTGTCTGTCAGTTGCCAGACGCCGGAGCAGGCGAACCTGCCTCGCTGGGTTGCAGCGCGCGCAAAGCAAAACAATCTGCAACTCGATGATGCCGCCTGTCAGCTGCTCTGCTACTGCTATGAAGGCAACTTGCTGGCCGCAGCGCAGGCGCTTGAGCGGCTGGCACTGCTCTTCCCGGATGGCAAACTCACCCTGCCACGTGTTGAACAGGCCGTTAACGATGCTGCTCATTTCACCCCTTTCCATTGGGTTGATGCCCTGCTTGCCGGAAAGAGTAAGCGCGCACTTCACGTGCTGCGCCAGCTTCAACTGGAAGCCTGCGAATCGGTCATTTTGCTGCGCACCGTGCAACGTGAACTGCTACTGCTGGTGACCCTGAAACGCCAGTCGGCTAACACGCCGTTACGTACGTTGTTCGACAAGCACCGTGTCTGGCAGAACCGCCGGGGTATGACCGGTGAGGCACTCCAGCGATTAAGCCTGGATCAGCTGCGCCAGGCCGTGCATCTGCTGGGGCGGATCGAGTTGATTGTGAAGCAGGATTTTGGTCAGTCCGTCTGGGCCGAGCTGGAAAGCCTTTCTCTGCTACTCTGTCATAAGGCACTGGCTGACGTTTTTATTGATGGTTGATATGAATCAGTTGCAGGCACTTTTTGGTGGTACCTTCGATCCCGTACATTACGGACACCTGAAACCGGTTGAAGCTCTGGCAAATCAGATTGGGCTTTCACGGGTGATAGTTATGCCCAACAACGTCCCGCCCCATCGCCCACAGCCGGAAGCCAACAGTGAGCAGCGCAAGCACATGGTGACCCTGGCCATCCAGGACAAGCCATTATTTACGCTGGACGAGCGTGAGCTGAAGCGCCCGTCGCCGTCTTATACGGCACAGACGCTGAAAGAGTGGCGAGAAGAGCAAGGCCCGATGCAGCCGCTTGCCTTTATCATCGGACAGGATTCGTTACTGACGTTTCCCACCTGGCATGATTACGAAACCATTCTCGACAACAGTCACCTGATTGTGTGTCGTCGACCTGGTTACCCTTTGGCGATGGCTGAAGAGAAAGATCAGCAATGGCTGGAAGCCCATCTGACACACAATGCCGATGACCTTCATTCCCGGCCTGCCGGGAAAATCTATCTGGCGGAAACCCCCTGGTTCAACATTTCCGCCACGCTGATTCGCGAAAGGCTTGAAAAGGGAGAAGCCTGCAACGATCTGCTGCCTTCCCCGGTGCTGGACTACATCATGCAACAGCAGTTGTATCGCTAAATATCGTCTGCATCGCCGTTATCAGCGCGTCATTCTCCACGGCACTTCGTACCGCTACCCGGTAATAACGTGCATCCAGCCCCGGATAATTTGCACAGCTGCGGATGAGGATCTCTTTTTCCAGCAGCGCCTGCTGCAAATCCAGCCCCTTCACGTCACAGCGCAGAAACAGATAATTTGCCACACCGGGCCAAACGCACAGTCCACTGATAGCCTGCAGTGCCTGTTGTAATCGTGGGCGTTCTGTTTCCAGCCAGGCCCAGCTCGCCTGCTGATATGCGGTGTCCCGTAACACCACCTCTGCGGCTAGCGCGGCAAACGCATTGATTGACCAGGGCATCTGTCGCTCACGCATACGCGCAACCTTATCGACATCGCTACTCAGCAGGTAGCCAAGACGTAAGCCGGGTATGGCGTAAAACTTGGTGAGGGAGCGCAACACCCAGATGTGCGGATGGTCTGCCAGGTGAGGAATGAAACCTTCACGATCGTGCAGAAAGTCCATAAAGGCTTCATCCAGCACCAGCGTAATACCCCGCTGCTGGCAGCGGTCTGAAATGGCGTGCAACAGCGAGGCATCGGGTAACAGCCCGGTGGGGTTATTCGGGGTACATAAGAAGAGGCAATCGACGCCTCCGGTCAGGGCATCAAGAATCGCGTCCGTCAGTTGCCAGCCATCTTCTTCGCGCAGGGCATAATCGACAGTATCGCACCCCGCCAGTTGCAGTGCGCGGCGGTACTCCGCGAATCCAGGCGTCACCAGCATGGCCCGACGCGGCTGCAGCCCATTGACCAGCGTAAAAATCGACTCCGTCTCACCGTTACCGGCCAACAGCCAGCTTTCCGGCACCTGGTGGTGCGCTGCCAGCGTTTGATGTAATTGCTGGTAGGCGGGATCCGGGTAGCGCTCAGCCACCGCCAGGTTATCCAGCAGCGCACGCTTAAGCGAGTCAGGCATACCAGCCGGATTAATGTTCGCACTGAAATCCAACAAACGATCGGCTGGAATACCCAATATAGAGGCGGCTTCGCGAATATTGCCCCCGTGCGCGCTGTGAAATAAGGCCATCTTCCCTTTTGCTCCGGTAAAAGCGGGTATCTTAAATGAAAAAAGCCTCACGATTGAGGGGGCGATGATAAACTTTGTCCAGAAATCCGCACGGGAGTAAAAAATGCGACTCTGGCTCATTCGTCATGGGGAAACCGACGCAAACGTCGCCGGCCTCTACAGCGGTCATTCACCTACCCCATTGACAGAAAAAGGTATTTCTCAGGCAAACGCGTTGCACAGGCTTCTGCACGCGGTGCCGTTCGATCAGGTGCTTTGCAGCGAGCTTGAACGGGCACAGCATACTGCACGGCTGGCACTGTATGAGCGTGATATCCCGACGCATACCACGCCGCTGCTCAATGAGATGTTTTTTGGTGACTGGGAGATGCGCCATCATCGCGATCTCACCCGGGAAGACCCCGAGAGCTACGCAGCCTGGTGCACCGACTGGCAGAACGCCATTCCGACCAACGGCGAAGGTTTTCAGGCATTTTCGGCTCGGGTGCAGCGCTTTATTGCCGAGCTTCCCACCTGGTCGGCGTCGAAAAATGTGCTGATTGTCAGCCACCAGGGGGTACTGAGCTTACTGATCGCCACCTTGCTGAAAATGCCGGCGTCCTCACTTTGGCATTTTCGTGTGGACCAGGGCACCTGGAGCGCGATTGATATTCATGAAGATTTTGCAACATTACGTGTACTGAACAGCCGCGCGGTATGGCAAGAAGACGAATAACCGGTGTTTTTCTCTCTCAACGCCTCTGCGCGAACGCGCTGGTCATTGACACAGGCAAACAGGCTGCTATTCTCCGCACCGCCATCTGCAGCCGTGCAGAAATTGTTTTACAAAAATGGCGATGCAATCTCGTGCCAGGGGTGGGATGATAGCCCACTTTTTAAAACCTGAGCCGGACTTTTGTCCCGAAAATGGCTGCAGTTCAGGTATAATGCCAGGCCATTTATTGACACCATCATTCTTTTTCTCCCAGGGGGAACACTTGCAGGGTAAAGCACTCCAGGATTTTGTTATTGACAAAATTGATGACCTGAAAGGTCAGGACATCGTTGCGATTGACGTTCACGGTAAATCCAGCATCACCGACTGTATGATCATCTGTACCGGCACCTCCACTCGCCATGTGATGTCTATTGCCGACCATGTGGTACAGGAATCACGCGCAGCAGGTATGATGCCGCTGGGTGTTGAAGGCGAAAATGCCGCAGACTGGATTGTTGTAGACCTGGGCGACGTCATTGTCCACGTTATGCAGGCAGAGAGCCGTGGCCTGTATGAGCTGGAAAAACTCTGGGGTTAATGCGTGAAGCTGCAACTGGTCGCCGTCGGCACCAAAATGCCGGACTGGGTACAGACGGGTTTTACCGAATATTTGCGCCGTTTTCCGAAGGATATGCCGTTTGAACTGGTGGAAATTCCCGCCGGAAAACGCGGCAAGAACGCAGATATCAAACGTATTCTCGACAAAGAGGGTGAGTTGATGCTTGCTGCAGCAGGCAAAAACCGTATCGTCACCCTCGATATCCCGGGAAAACCCTGGGATACGCCGCAGCTGGCAAATGAACTGGAACGCTGGAAGCAGGATGGACGCGACGTCAGCCTGCTGATTGGCGGCCCGGAGGGGTTATCCCCCGCCTGCAAAGCCGCGGCAGAACAAAGCTGGTCACTCTCTGCGTTAACGCTTCCTCACCCGCTGGTGCGCGTGCTGGTTGCAGAAAGCCTCTATCGCGCATGGAGCATCACGACCAACCATCCTTATCATCGTGAGTAATAAAGACCAGGTAAACTAAGCAGCGGATGAAATTACAGAATTCTTTTCGCGACTATTCGGCTGAGTCTGCGCTGTTTGTGCGCCGGGCAGTGGTCGCTTTTACGGGGATTTTGCTGCTTACCGGCGTGCTGATCGCCAACCTCTATAATCTGCAAATCGTCCGTTACGCCGACTATCAAACGCGCTCCAATGAAAACCGCATCAAGCTGGTGCCGATCCCGCCAAGCCGCGGCATTATCTACGATCGTAACGGCACCCCGCTGGCACTGAACCGCACTATCTATCAGATTGAGATGATGCCGGAGAAAGTCGACAACGTTGAGCAAACCCTGAACGCCCTGCGCGATGTGGTGGATCTGACGGATGACGACATTGCGGCGTTTAAAAAAGAGCGCTCTCGCTCCCATCGCTTCACCTCGATCCCGGTCAAAGCTAATTTAAGTGAGATTCAGGTTGCGCGCTTTGCGGTCAACCAGTACCGCTTTCCTGGTGTGGAAGTCAAAGGTTACAAGCGCCGCTTCTATCCCTTTGGTTCTGCCCTGACCCACGTCATCGGCTACGTTTCCAAAATTAACGATAAAGACGTCGAACGTCTGGATAAAGACGGTAAGCTCGCCAACTATGCCGCCACACATGACATTGGCAAGTTGGGTATTGAACGTTATTACGAAGATATGCTGCACGGTCAGACCGGCTATGAAGAAGTCGAGGTCAATAACCGTGGGCGTGTCATTCGCCAGCTGAAAGAAGTGCCGCCGCAGGCAGGTAATGACATCTACCTGACGATTGACCTTAAGCTCCAGCAATACATCGAAACCCTGCTGCAAGGCAGTCGTGCAGCCGTAGTGGTCACCGACCCGCGCACGGGCAGTATTCTGGCGCTGGTTTCAACCCCAAGTTACGACCCAAACCTGTTTGTTGATGGGATTTCGAGCAAAGATTACTCCGCGCTGCTCAACGACCCCAACACGCCGCTGGTCAACCGTGCCACACAAGGGGTCTATCCTCCGGCATCGACGGTTAAACCTTATGTTGCCGTTTCTGCGCTGAGCACCGGGGTCATCACCCGTAATACCACCCTGTTTGACCCGGGCTGGTGGCAGCTCCCCGGCTCTGAAAAGCGCTATCGTGACTGGAAAAAATGGGGCCATGGTCGCCTGAACATCACGAAGTCACTGGAAGAGTCTGCGGATACCTTCTTCTATCAGATTGCTTATGACATGGGCATCGATCGCCTGTCTGAGTGGCTGACCAAATTTGGCTACGGCGAGTACACCGGCATCGACCTTGCGGAAGAGCGTTCCGGCAACATGCCCACCCGCGAGTGGAAACTGAAGCGCTTTAAAAAACCCTGGTACCAGGGCGATACCATCCCGGTCGGCATCGGCCAGGGCTACTGGACCGCAACACCGGTGCAGATGAACAAAGCGATGATGATTCTGATAAACGACGGCGTTGTGAAAGTACCGCATCTTTTGATGAGCACCCTACAGGATGGAAAACAGGTGCCGTGGAAGCAAGAAGAACAGAAACCAGTGGGTGATATTCATTCCGGCTTCTGGGAGATTGCCAAAGACGGTATGTACGGTGTGGCCAACCGCCCCAACGGAACCGGCCATAAATACTTCGCGAACGCGCCTTATAAGGTGGCTGCCAAATCCGGTACCGCGCAGGTATTTGGTTTGAAAGCCAACGAAACCTATAACGCGCACCGTATCGCAGAACGTTTACGTGACCACAAACTGATGACTGCCTTTGCCCCTTACGATCATCCGCAGGTCGCGGTGGCGATGATCCTGGAAAACGGCGGGGCTGGTCCGGCAGTGGGTACCATCATGCGCCAGATCCTTGACCACATTATGCTTGGCGATAACAACACCGACCTGCCGGCTGAAAACCCGGCGTCGGTTGCCGCAGAGGACCAATAATCATGACGGATAATCCGAACAAGAAATCGTTCTGGGATAAAATCCACATCGATCCGGCATTCTTGCTGATAATCTTGGCCCTGCTGTTCTACAGTGCCATCGTCATCTGGAGCGCGAGCGGCCAGGACATTGGCATGACGGAGCGTAAAGTCGGCCAGATCGCAATGGGCCTCATCGCCATGGTGGTGCTGGCACAGGTTCCGCCCCGGGTTTACGAAGGCTGGGCACCCTATCTGTATGTGGTGTGCGTCATTCTGCTGGTTGCCGTGGATGCCTTTGGGGCTATCTCTAAAGGGGCGCAGCGCTGGCTGGATCTGGGCATTGTTCGCTTCCAGCCTTCTGAAATTGCCAAAATCGCCGTCCCGCTGATGGTGGCGCGCTTTATTAACCGTGATGTCTGTCCGCCCTCGCTGAAAAACACCGCGATTGCGCTGGTGCTGATTTTTATGCCGACGCTACTGGTCGCCGCACAGCCCGATCTCGGCACCGCCATTCTTGTCGCACTATCTGGTCTGTTTGTGCTGTTTTTATCTGGCCTGAGCTGGCGTCTGATTGGCGTGGCGGTGGTGCTGGTTGCTGCATTTATTCCGATACTGTGGTTCTTCCTGATGCACGATTATCAGCGCCAGCGCGTGATGATGTTGCTCGATCCGGAAACCGATCCGCTGGGCGCGGGCTATCATATTATTCAGTCTAAAATTGCCATTGGCTCGGGTGGGCTGAGCGGTAAAGGCTGGCTGCACGGCACCCAGTCTCAGCTGGAGTTTTTACCCGAACGCCATACTGACTTTATATTTGCCGTGCTTGCCGAAGAGCTTGGGCTGGTCGGCATTCTGATTCTGCTGGCACTTTATGTCCTGTTGATCATGCGTGGGTTATGGATTGCTGCCCGCGCGCAAACCACCTTTGGCCGGGTCATGGCAGGTGGTTTAATGTTGATTTTATTCGTTTATGTGTTCGTAAATATTGGTATGGTGAGTGGTATCTTACCGGTGGTGGGCGTACCGCTGCCGCTGGTGAGTTATGGAGGGTCAGCCCTGATAGTGCTGATGGCCGGGTTTGGGATCGTGATGTCTATCCATACCCACAGGAAAATGTTGTCAAAAAGCGTATAAGAGGTTCGCAATGCGAAAGCAATGGCTTGGAGTCTGTGTAGCAGCAGGATTACTGGCGGCATGTTCAAGTGATGATGGGCAGCAACAGACGATCGTTGCGCCGCAACCTGCGGTGTGTAACGGTCCGGTCGTTGAAATCACCGGTGCCGAACCTCGTTTTGAAACGCTGAATCCCTCGGTTAACCAGGATTATGAACGTGACGGCAAGCGCTACAAAATAGTGCAGGATCCCTCCAAATTCAGCCAGGCGGGCTTTGCTGCCATATATGATGCTGAACCGGGCAGCAATTTAACCGCCAGCGGTGAGGCGTTTGATCCGACACAGCTGACAGCAGCACACCCGACGTTGCCGATCCCGAGCTACGTACGTATCACCAACCTGGCCAATGGCCGTATGCTGGTTGTACGCATTAACGATCGCGGCCCATACGGCAACGATCGCGTGATCTCATTGTCACGTACCGTCGCTGACCGCCTGAACACCTCCAACAATACCAAAGTGCGTATTGACCCTATCATTGTGGCCCAGGACGGCAGCATGTCTGGCCCAGGTATGGCCTGTACCACCGTTGCGAAACAGACCTATGCTTTGCCAGCGCGCCCGGATTTGAGTGGCGGAATGGGCAGTGCCTCTTCCCCTGCTCAGGCTCCACAACCCCAGGCCGCCGTAAGAACGATTGATGACAGTACGCAGATGGGCGCTCAGGCGATTCAGCCTGACAATGCGCCAGTAGCGACACCTGCAACAGCGTCAGGTTCTGGTGGTGGATTTTTAGGTGCGCCCGCGCCCTTAGCGTCTGGCGTACTTGAGGGTAGCGAAGCGCCTGCGGCCTCTGCAGCTGCGACCAACACCGTACAGCCAGCCGTCGCGGCGCCAGTGACTCGTCCAGCGCCGGTAACCGCACCAGGCTCGACACAAGGACATGTAACACCAGTCACATCAGCACCTGTTGCCTCTGCAGCTACCCCTGCAGCCAACGGAAGCTATATGGTTCAGGTGGGCGCAGTCAGCGACCAGACCCGCGCACAGCAGTACCAGCAGCGTCTTGCTCAGCAGTTTGCTGTTCCCGGACGCGTGGTGCAAAACGGCGCAGTATGGCGCATTCAGCTGGGGCCATTTACCAATAAAGCCGACGCCAGCCGCTTGCAGCAACGCCTGCAAAGCGAAGCGCAGTTACAGTCTTTTGTGACCGGCGCGCAGTAAAGGTTCAGGCATCTGACATTGTCAAGTTACGTAAATCGCATTAACAAATCATGCGGAAAGTCGGATGCCTGCCCCTATAGCTTTTGCTATAGTAGGGCACTTTTTTTAACTCCATCACGGATGTCGTTGTTCAGACCATGAAGACCACTTTCTCCGCTCGATTCGTACAGCGCCTGGCGCTCACCACGGCACTGGCCGCTGCCACTCTCGGCGCCGCGCATGCCGACGACCTGAATATTAAAACCATGATTCCTGGTGCGCCGCAAATCGACGCGGAATCCTGGATCCTCATTGATTACAACTCAGGTAAGGTGCTGACAGAACAGAACGCCGACGCCCGTCGCGATCCGGCAAGTCTGACCAAAATGATGACCAGCTACGTCATCGGTCAGGCAATGAAAGCGGGTAAATTCAAAGACACCGATCTCGTCACCATTGGTAACGATGCCTGGGCGACCGGTAACCCGGTATTCCGCGGTTCTTCCCTGATGTTCCTGAAACCAGGTATGCAAGTTCCGGTTTCACAGCTGATTCGTGGTATCAACCTTCAGTCCGGTAACGATGCCTGTGTGGCCATGGCTGACTATGTCGCCGGCAGCCAGGATGCGTTTGTGGGCCTGATGAACAACTACGTCAACGCGCTGGGTCTGAAAAACTCCCACTTCCAGACCGTACACGGCCTGGATGCTGACGGCCAGTACAGCTCGGCACGTGATATGGCGTTGATTGGCCAGGCGCTGGTCCGTGACGTCCCCAACGAATACACCATCTATAAAGAAAAAGAGTTCACCTTCAACGGTATCCGCCAGACAAACCGTAATGGCTTGCTGTGGGATAACAGCCTGAATGTGGACGGCATCAAAACCGGCCATACCGACAAAGCAGGCTATAACCTGGTCGCGTCAGCGACCGAAGGCCAGATGCGTCTGATCTCCGCCGTGATGGGTGGCAGAACCTTCAAAGGCCGTGAAACTGAAAGCAAAAAACTGCTGACCTGGGGCTTCCGTTTCTTTGAAACCGTCAGCCCAATCAAAGCAGGTAAAGAGTTTGCCTCTGAGCCCGCCTGGTTTGGTGACAGCGATCGCGCTTCCCTGGGTGTGGATAAAGACGTCTACCTGACTATCCCACGTGGCCGCATGAAAGACCTGAAAGCCAGCTACGTGCTGACCACCAGCGAACTGCATGCGCCGCTGCAAAAGAACCAGGTTGTGGGCACCATCAACTTCCAGCTCGACGGTAAAACCGTTGAACAGCGCCCGCTGGTCGTGTTGCAGGAAATCCAGGAAGGTAATTTCTTCGGCAAAATCATTGATTACATTAAATTGATGTTCCACCACTGGTTCGGCTAAGGATCGGGCACTTGAAAGTGTGATCTTCGTCCCCATATACTAAGCATCTCAATAAACTCCTGCCCCTCTGGCAGGAGTTATTATTTTTACGCCGGAGCTGACATGAAAACCAATCTCAAAGAACTGCTTGAATTCCCGACTCCCTTTACTTACAAAGTGATGGGACTGGCGAAACCAGAGCTGGTTGATCTGGTGGTTGAAGTGGTACAGCGCCACGCGCCCGGTGATTACTCTCCGCAGGTAAAACCGAGCAGCAAAGGCAACTACCACTCGGTATCTATCACCATCAACGCCACACATATCGAGCAGGTTGAAATTCTTTACGAAGAACTGGGCAATATCGAAATCGTCCGCATGGTTCTGTAATGCTTTTGGGTGTTATCCGGCACGCGCTGGGTAACACCTTTCTCTGTGATATACTCCCCGCACCTTTTCCTCTCCCGGAGATGTTGTTTTGTCTCAGGATACAATCCTAATCCGTAATCTGGGCCTGCAGCCCTACGATCCCGTTTCCCGGGCAATGCACGAATTTACCGACACCCGCACCGATGAGACCCTGGACGAAATCTGGCTGGTGGAACACCACCCGGTGTTTACTCAGGGGCAAGCGGGGAAAGCCGAGCACGTGCTGGCAGCCGGTGATATTCCGGTCGTACAAAGCGATCGTGGCGGTCAGGTCACCTATCATGGGCCTGGTCAGCAGGTGATGTACGTACTTATCAACCTCAAACGACGCAAGCTTGGCGTGCGTGAACTGGTGACGCTGCTGGAACAAACGGTCGTCAACACGCTGGCCGAAGTCGGCATTGAAGCGTACCCACGCGCAGATGCGCCCGGTGTCTATGTTCAGGGTAAGAAAATCTGCTCGCTGGGTTTACGCATCCGTAAAGGCTGTTCGTTTCATGGCCTTGCGCTGAACATCGATATGGATCTCGCGCCGTTCCTGCGCATCAACCCGTGTGGCTATGCCGGGATGGAAATGACGCAGGTTCATCACCTTCATCCAGAGGTGAATATGGACAAAATCAGGCCAATATTGATGGATAAGTTTTTAGCACTGCTAAACTATCCACCCCATGAATATACTGCCGCTTAATATATAATGCATCACGGCCTGATAAATAGTCAGGCCGTCATTTATTTCCTCCTGCAATCTTTACATTTGAAAATATATTTTCTATTTTTATTTCCGCAATCCGCTCGGGATTATTCATCGCCATATGTACATTCCTGCTTCGCTGAATTGCTTTATTTAAGATTAAATTTATGCGCAGGATGCAGCATCTTCCGCGAAAACATCCATAATGATGATATGCGATGGAAAAGCACCTCCCTTAACTCATCATCATAAAAATAGATTCAACTATCATTCATTACGTGAATGATTACGGAGTACAAGCGTGGATTATAATAACCCGTCGGAACAGCGAATAACGGAACGCCCCGAAGAAGACAAGCCGCAAATCTTCCGCACGTTGCGCAATATTGATCTCAATCTATTGACCATTTTTGAGGCTGTATATGTGCAAAAAGGGATAGTAAATGCAGCGAAAGTGCTTAATCTCACGCCTTCTGCTATTAGTCAGTCTATTCAAAAATTACGAACAATATTTCCTGACCCGCTATTTATCAGAAAGGGCCAGGGCGTAACCCCCACTGCCTATGCCTCACATCTGCACGAATATATTAGCCAGGGCCTGGAGTCGATCCTCGGTGCACTGGATTTGACGGGCAGCTACGATAAGCAGCGCACGATTACGATCGGCACACCGCCGTCTCTCGGTGCCATTGTCATTCCTGTTATCTGGAAAGCGATTAAAGAAGCTGCACCGCATTTGCTGATGCGTAACATCCCCATTCATGACGCGGAAAATCAGCTCAGCCAGTTCCAGACCGATCTGATCATCGATACCCATATTCCGACAGCCAGAACCCTTAACCATCACGCGCTCTATACCGATCGTCTCATGCTCGTGTGCCGTCAGGGACATCCTTGCCTGCGTTCAACGATCAATGAAGATGTGTTGCAGCACTACGATCACACGCTGTTGATGCTTGAAGGCCAAAACCTCAGTGGGTTGCGTCAGCGGGTGCAGGATTTGTTCCCGGAACGTCAGGTCAGTTTCAGCAGTTACAATATGTTTACTATCGCAGCACTCATCGGCAACAGCGACATGCTCGGCCTGATGCCGACAAGGCTGTTCAAATTATTCAGCGCATGTTGGCCATTAGCAGAGATAGATTTTCCGCCTGTTAGCAACGAAAGGCTAGATATCTCTCTGTATTACAACAAGTTGAGCTTGCGTGACCCGGTACTGGAAAACGTGATCAACGTCATCAGACGCGCTTTTTAAAGATTTACCCAGCCTGGCAAAACGGCTAATGCTCTCTGGGCATTTGGCACAAAACAACAACTATTTTACATTTTGCCCCGTTGTCAGGCTGCTTTCTCCCCCTCATCAATGCTATACTGCACGCCGTGAATTCAAAAATAGTTGATAAATACAACATTCCCTTGAATTGAATCACTTACTTCGTTATCCGCAACTGGAACACGCACGCTATGAGTAAACCCATTGTGATGGAACGCGGTGTTAAGTACCGCGATGCCGATAAAATGGCTCTTATCCCGGTTAAAAACGTGGCAACAGAGCGCGAAGCCCTGTTGAGAAAACCGGAATGGATGAAAATAAAACTTCCGGCTGACTCTTCCCGTATTCAGGGTATTAAAGCAGCCATGCGCAAAAACGGGCTGCATTCTGTTTGCGAAGAGGCGTCCTGCCCTAACCTTGCTGAGTGTTTCAACCACGGTACGGCAACCTTCATGATTTTGGGTGCCATCTGTACGCGCCGCTGCCCGTTCTGCGATGTGGCACACGGTCGTCCGGTGACGCCAGATGCGAATGAGCCGGTTAAACTGGCACAAACCATCGCCGATATGGCCCTGCGTTATGTCGTTATCACTTCTGTTGACCGTGATGACCTGCGTGACGGTGGCGCACAGCACTTTGCTGACTGCATCAGCGCGATTCGTGAGAAAAGCCCAACCATCAAAATCGAAACCCTCGTCCCGGACTTCCGTGGTCGTATGGATCGTGCGCTGGATATCCTCACTGCAACGCCGCCAGATGTGTTTAACCACAACCTGGAGAACGTTCCACGCGTCTACCGTCAGGTACGCCCTGGTGCGGACTACAACTGGTCTCTGAAGCTGCTGGAGCGCTTTAAAGAAGCGCACCCGCATATCCCGACGAAATCGGGTCTGATGGTGGGCTTAGGCGAAACCAACGCAGAAATCGTGGAAGTGATGCGCGACCTGCGTCGTCACGGTGTCACCATGCTGACACTGGGCCAGTATCTGCAGCCAAGCCGTCATCACCTGCCGGTACAGCGCTACGTGAGCCCGGATGAGTTTGATGAGATGAAAGAAGAAGCACTGGCGATGGGCTTTACCCACGCGGCTTGTGGTCCGTTCGTCCGCTCTTCCTACCATGCCGATCTGCAGGCGAAAGGCATTGAAGTAAAATAACGGTGTAATATCTGATTACACTTGAGACAAAAAAACCGGCCCATGTGCCGGTTTTTTTATCCGCTCAGAGTGACTTACTCTTTATGAGAAAGTTTCTCTGCCGTGACGTCGTCGTCAGTGGTTTTCTTCGCCGCGGTGTCATCATCGTTCATCGCTTTCTTAAAGCCTTTGATGGCCGTGCCGAGATCGCCGCCCAGAGTACGTAATTTCTTGGTACCAAACAGAAGAACGACCAGTGCGGCCACTACCAGCAGTTTGGTAATACTAATCTCACCCATAGATACCTTCTTTCATAGAACACACAGCATAAAGCGTCATTATACCTTGACGTTATTAACGGTCATTCGACGCGCGCACACAATAGCAATCTGTAACGAGATGAATCAAGCGTTGTTTAAAAAAACATCACTTCAGCACCGGTGTAGCGAACCGGCGGTTGCGTAAGACGGGCAACGCTTCGCGCGTTTGCTCCAGCCGTGCATGCGTCACCTCGGCGAAAATGAGCTGCGGAGAATCGGCCGCCGCCGCAATGGTGACCCCCTGCGGATCAACAATCCGGCTCTGACCAATGTTTTTGTTCCCGCACTCACCTGCCCCCACCACGTAGCAGGTGGTGTCCAGGGCTCGTGCGGTCAGCAATGTCGCCCAATGATGCTCTTTAAGCGGCCCACGCACCCATGCAGCCGGCACCACCAGTAATTCTGCCCCCTGCAGCGCCAGCGTCATTGCCAGCTCAGGAAAGCGTAAATCATAGCAGGTCATTAACCCCACGTTGAAGCCGTCCACGTTAATCACTGGCGCAATAGCATCACCGGCATCAACCCGTGCGGATTCCTGCATGCTGAACGCGTCATATAAATGCAGTTTGGCATAGTGCGCAATGATTTTTCCTTCCCGCACCACCACCAGCGTATTCACTGCCCTCCCCTCAGTCGACGGGACGTGGACCGTCAGGATAGTCGTCAATGAATTGTGCTGACTTTCAGCCAAAAGAAGCTTCAGATAGTCGCCGTCCAGCGGCTGCGCTGATTTGACGGACATATGCGGGTCGTTATCATCACGAGCCAGTAAGGCTTCCGGCAGCACCAGTAGCGACGCATTCTGGCGCGCAGCCTGAGCCATTAACTTCACACAGGTTCCGGCATTGGTCTGCCAGTCCGGGGTCACAACAAACTGCCCTGCTGCAACAATCATCTTTGTCTCTCCTGAAGGTACCAGCGTAGCCAGGCGACGGCTTCGGCGCTACACTCGTCACTCTAACAAATCAAACAGCAGGATTTCACGGTGTTACAACTTCTTTTGGCGGTTTTCATTGGTGGTGGAACCGGTAGCGTCGCGCGCTGGGCGCTCAGTATGAAACTGAACCCCGCTCATCATGCCATTCCCATGGGCACGCTGGCAGCGAATTTGATTGGCGCATTTATTATTGGTCTGGGCCTCGCCTGGTTCAACCGAATGACCAACATCGATCCGATGTGGAAACTGCTGTTGACGACGGGATTTTGCGGCGGTTTAACAACGTTCTCGACCTTTTCTGCCGAAGTGGTTTTCTTGTTGCAGGAAGGTCGCGCAGGCTGGGCGTTGCTGAACGTGGCGGTGAATTTACTGGGCTCGTTTGCGATGACGGCCCTCGCGTTCTGGCTGTTTTCCAGCGCAAATGCAAATTAAGGGCAAAAAAAACCCGCTTCTCAGCGGGTTTTGAAATTCTGTCTTATTGCTAACTTAGATAGGCATCACGTTAGCAGCAGAAGGACCTTTGGCACCGTTAGTGATTTCGAACTCTACACGCTGACCTTCAGCCAGAGTTTTGAAACCATTAGACTGGATTGCAGAGAAGTGTACGAACACGTCTTTGCTGCCATCTTCAGGAGTAATGAAACCGAATCCTTTGGACTCATTAAACCACTTAACGTTACCTTTAATCTTAGACATCAATATTACCTTTACATGAAAAACGACACAAATGCTGTGTCGAGTAACAGTACAACAATTGTAGAGACTTTTGTCCAGTCGTTATTCATCAAAAAGTGATAAATGTCGCGAAGTTTATTCGAATCTACTGTTTGTTCCGTCTTTTTCCCACAGGTCATTAAATGTTCGACTACACTACTGAGCGCCGCTGCCAGCGCGCACGCATTTTTAGTCACGGCGGTGCAGTAACTCATACACTGCGGGGATGACAAACAGCGACAGTAACGGTGCTGTCACCATCCCGCCAATCATCGGCGCGGCAATCCGGCTCATCACTTCAGAGCCACTGCCACCGCCCCACATAATGGGCAACAGACCTGCCATAATGGTGGCCACCGTCATTACTTTAGGCCGCACACGCAAGACCGCGCCTTCGTGAATGGCCCGGCGCAACATCGCATGCCCGCCGTCGGGGTCAAGCTTACGGTATTTATCCAGCGCATGGTTTAAATAGAGCACCATGATGACACCAAATTCTGCCGCCACGCCCGCAAGCGCAATAAAGCCCACCGCTCCTGCTACCGACAAGTTATAACCCAATAACCACAGCAGCCAGACGCCGCCAATTAACGAAAATGGTAGCGTACCCATTATTAATAACGCATCAGAAATACGCTTAAAGGTGATGAACAGCAACACGAAAATAATCAGCAGGGTTACCGGCAAAACAACTTTTAATTTCGCACTGGCACGCTCGAGATATTCAAACTGGCCAGACCAGGAGAGCGTCACCCCCTGCGGCAATTTAACCTGCTCAGCCACGCGCTGTTGCATCTCATCAACTGCCGATTTTAAATCCCGCCCGCGCAAATCCACATATATCCAGTTTGATAAGCGCGCATTTTCACTTTTCAGCATCGGCGGCCCTTCACTGACCACAATCTCAGCTAAATCCCCCAGCGCAACCTGACTGCCATTTTCGGTAATAACCGGCAGCGCGCGCAGGTCATCAACATTTTCACGCAATTCACGTGGATAGCGAATATTAATCGGGAAACGTTCACGCCCTTGTAAAACCTCTCCCACGTTCTCACCGCCCACCAGCGTTGACACCAGCGACTGCAGCTCTTTTACCGACACTCCATAGCGCGCGGCCTGCTGACGGTTGATCCTGATATCCACGTATCGCCCCCCTGCCAGACGCTCAGCGAGTGCAGAGGTGACGCCAGGTACGGTTTTCACTACCTGTTCGATGTGCTGCGCCACGCGTTCAATATCTGCAATGTTATTCCCGTTCACTTTAATGCCGACCGGGCTTTTAATGCCTGTCGCCAGCATATCCAGACGGTTGCGGATCGGCGGTACCCACACGTTAGCAATCCCAGGAATGCTCACGGTCTTGTCCAGTTCATCCACCAGCTTGTCCGGTGTCATACCGGGCCGCCACTGGTCACGAGGTTTAAAGCGAATAGTGGTTTCAATCATGGTTAACGGCGCGGGGTCCGTTGCACTCTCCGCCCTGCCCGCTTTGCCAAACACGCTTTCCACTTCCGGTACGGTTTTGATAAGCCTGTCAGTTTGCTGGAGCAGTCTTCCGGCCTCACGCGCCGAAATCCCTGGTAGCGTCGAGGGCATATACAGCAGATCGCCTTCATTGAGCGGCGGCATAAACTCGCTACCCAGACGGCTCAGCGGCCAGAGCGTAACAAGCAGCAGCGCAAAGGCCAACGCCAGCGTCGCTTTTGGCCAGCTCAGCACACGCTCCAGCACGGGCTCATACAGGCGAATAAGAAAGCGGTTGATCGGGTTTGCTTTCTCGTCAGGGATTTTTCCCCGGATAAACAGCCCCATCAGCACCGGCACCAGGGTGATACCCAGCCCCGCCGCCACGGCCATCGCCCAGGTCTTGGTAAACGCCAGCGGCGAGAACATACGCCCTTCCTGCGCCTCCAGTGAAAACACCGGGATGAACGACAGCGTGATAATAAGCAAACTGCAAAACAGCGCGGGTCCTACTTCCACCGCCGCCTGCTCCGACAAACGCCAGTAATCGCTGGAGGTCAACTGGCGGCCGGGGTTGTCATGCCGCCACTGCTCGATGACCTTGTGCATGTTCTCGATCATGACGATCGCCGCATCCACCATCGCCCCAATGGCGATCGCTATCCCGCCAAGCGACATAATGTTGGCGTTGATCCCCTGGTAGTGCATGACGGTAAACGCACCGAGGATCCCCAGCGGTAGCGAGACTATCGCCACCAGCGCCGAGCGAAAGTGGAACAGGAACAAGGTGCAGACCAGCGCCACCACAATAAATTCTTCAATCAGCTTGTGAGTCAGGGTCTCGACGGCATGCTCGATGAGCGTTGAGCGATCGTACACCGGCACAATCTCCACCCCGGCGGGCAGCGTTTTCTGCACCGCCTGCAGCTTTTCTTTTACCGCGTGAATGGTTTGCAGCGCATTTTTGCCATAGCGCATAACGATAATGCCCCCGGCCACCTCTCCTTCGCCGTTGTACTCTGCTACCCCACGGCGCAGTTCAGGCCCAAGGCGCACCGTGGCCACGTCTGAGAGCATCACCGGCACCCCGTCGCGACTGGCAATTACCACCTGGCGGAAATCGTCGAGTGTCTGCAAATAACCTGTGGTACGCACCATAAACTCGGCTTCACCCATCTCCAGCAGCGCGCCGCCGCTCTCCTGATTTGCGGACTGTACGGCGGTAATCAGTTGCTCGTGCGTAATATTCAGCGCCCGCATTTTTGCCGGTTCGGGAATTATCTGGTACTGGCGCACCATGCCGCCCACGCTTGCCACTTCAGCCACATTTGGCACGGTTTTCAGCTCAAATTTCAGCGTCCAGTCCTGCAACGCCCGCAGGTCGGCAAGATTGTGCTTACCGCTGCGGTCAACCAGCGCATATTCATAGATCCACCCGACTCCGGTGGCGTCGGGTCCCAGCGCAACGCTGACCCCCGCAGGCAGGGATGACTGGATCTGACTGAGGTTTTCCAGCACTCGCGAGCGTGCCCAGTAAAGGTCCGTATCATCATCGAACAGGACATACACGTAAGCATCACCAAACATGGAGTAGCCGCGCACCGTTTTCGCCCCAGGCACCGAAAGCATGGCGCTGGTTAGCGGCCAGGTCACCTGATTTTCGATAATTTGCGGCGCTTTACCCGGGTAGCTGGCGCGCACAATCACCTGCACGTCAGACAGGTCCGGCAGGGCATCCAGCGGCGCGCGCTGAACGGACCACACTCCCCATCCCGTGAGCGCGAGGGCGGCGAGAAGAATCAGCAGGCGGTTACGTAACGAGGCGCGAATAATGGCAGCAATCATTTCATCGCCTCCCCGTTGGCCATCAGATGCGTGATCACCGCACCATTTTCGTCATCAAGGGTGAAACTGAACATCACCGGCTGGCCGACTTTAATCTCCGGTTGTGGCTGTTTGAGCACGAAATCCATGGTCATCGCCCCCCAGTTCAGCGCCGGAATGGGCTGATGCGCCAGTGTGACCGACTGCCCGTCGATGGCTTCCACCACGCCGGTTCCCTCATATTGCTGGATAGTTTTCTCGACTGGCGATTCGGGCAACGCACTGCGCAGGCTGGCTTCAGAATCAATCAGGAACTGGCCGGAGGTGACCACGTTATCCCCCTCTTTCAGCCCGGACAGCACTTCCGTCCAGCCCCGCGCCGTTCTCCCGGTCGTGACATTAACCGCCTGGAAGTGACCTTCGCCCGAGGCCAGCAGCACCCGGCTTGCCGTCCCGGTGGTAATCAAGGCTTCCTCAGGCATAGCCAGCACCGCCTGCGGTGTTGCCGCTTCCGGCTGGGTGACCGTCAGGAACATGCCCGGTTTCAGTTTCTGCTGCGGATTGTCCAGCACAATGCGCGCCCTGAGCGTCCGGGTGGTGGTTTCCATCTGCGGCAGCAGTTCACTCACCCGCCCGGTAAACTGCTCACCCGGCCAGCTTGCCGAAGTGGCAATCATCTCACTGCCCGCGGTTAAGGTTTGCGCCTGGGTTTGCGGGTAGTCCACCACCAGCCAGACAGGATCGAGGCTTGCCAGCTCGAACAGCGTTTGCGTGGCAGCAACCTGCGCCCCTTCACGGGAATCAAGTTTGACCACATATCCGGCCCGTTCGGCACGCAGGGTCAGGCGAGTCTGCGGCTTACCGCTGCGCTCCACCGACTGAATAATCGATTCCGGCATAAACTGCAGCGCCAGCCTGTCCCGGGCGGCACGGGTGAGCACACCATCACCGAGCTGACGTACGGCCAGATATTCCTGTTGCGCCGTGGTCCACTGAGGGATCCACAACTGTGCCAGCGGTTCGCCTTTTTTCACCCACTGCTGCGGTGCGCGAACAAACAGCTTTTCTACGACGCCGGACGCCGGTGAGGGGACCGTCTGAATGCCACGTTCATCGGTTGTCACGGTGGCAAAGGCGGAAAAGGCCGATGCCAGAGGGCGTTTTTCCACCTTCGCTGTGGTCATTCCCAGGTTCTGTTGCTGACGCGGACTGACGGTGACACCGCTATCATCCGCCCCTTCATCGGCATAGCGCGGCACCAGTGGCATGTCCATAAACGGGGATTTACCCGGCTTATCAAAGCGCTGACCCGGCACCATAGGATCGTACCAGTAGAGTACTTTTCGCTCGGTGTCCGTGGTGTGGGTAACGTCACCCGCAGGCGCAACATGCAGCCGCCCTACGCTGTAGCCCGCCGCTGCCGCCAGCCCGGCGGCAATCAGAATAGCAATCACGGTTTTTTTCATTGCACCAGCTCCTGGGGAATCAACCACTGAATGGCGGCCCAGCTCCGGGCCATCTCTTTTTCCGCTGCCACAAAGGCAAGTTCACTGTCCAGCATGGTGCGCCGCGCCTCCAGCAACTCAGGCAACTGGCTTTGCCCGCTGCGATACTGCGCCGCCATCAGCGACGCCCGCTGATGTACCAGCGGCAGAACTTCGTCCTTCTGGCGAGTCCAGAGCGCCTGCGCGGCGTTGTACTGCGCGATGAGCGATTGCACCTGTGCGACGTGCTCGCGCTCAATGTTGGCCAGTTGATCGTTAGCCTGCATCGTGCGGGAGACGTCAGCGGCGTGGTCTTTGTCCTGACGTTTGGATGTGAACAGCGGCAAATCGACGGTCACCATCACCCCCGCCATGTCCTCGTAACCTTCGGCGCGGCGCCCATACCAGACCTCAACTTCCACGTCCGGGATCGCGGCGATCGCCGATTGCGCCGAACGCGCTTTCGCGCTGTTCGCTTCGCTGGTGGCCGCCACCATTTCCGGGTGCTGCGCCACGGCACTTTCCAGCGTGCGCTCGTCGGCTGGCAGCCGTTGATAACGCGGAAGGGAACCGCTGATGGCGGTCACCGTCTGCCCGGTCAGCTGGGTCAACCGCGCCTTTGCAAGCTGCACGTCACGTTCGGCGAGGGTCACTTTGTCGCGCATGGCGCTAAGCCCAATCTGAAACGCGAGGACGCTGTCGGGTGCGGCGTTGCCCGCCCCCACGCTGGCCTTTTGCGCGCCCTGTTGCGCGGTGGTCTCGGCCAGCAGTTTGCGGGCGGTTTGCAGTGCGCGTGTCGACAGTGCCAGATCCAGCCAGGCCTGGGCAGCTTCACGCTGGAGCGTTGCACGGGTCACGACGGATTTGGCATTCACGCTTTGCGCCTCTGCCAGCAGGGTGTCGGCTTTACGCTCACGTTTTTCAGCGCTGACGTATTGCTGCATCACGCCTATCCGCTGCATGGTCATCCCTTCGCGGGTGAAACGGCGGTCGTTGCTGCCCTGCACCGGCAAGTTTTCAATACCAAATTTCAGCTTCGGGTCGGGGAGCTGGCGTGCGGATTCCGCCATGGCATCCAGCGCATGCACTTCATTGCGACTGGCAGACAGCTCCGCAGAATAGCGCTCTGTGGCGGCAAGGGTTTGCATCAGCGTTAATGACTCCGCCTGCGCGGCGGAGCACATCACACCCAGCACAACCCCACTCAGCCGCAGGCTCAGTGAGAATCGTTTCATCGTCTCTCCGACTAGTTTTGAGGGGTCAGAGAAACGAGCGAGTAACCGCTTTCGTTCTGGCTAAAGGTAAAACTGACGTTGTCACCCACCTTAACCTCTGGTAACCCGGCATCCTTCGGCAGGGCAAACTGCATGGTCATCGGCGGCCAGTTGAGACTGGGGATAGCCTCATGAGAAATGGAAACGGACTGTGGGGTGATTTTTTTAATGACGCCCTGCGAACGGTAAACCGGTGCCTGCATTGCCGCGTGCTGCGACATGTCGTGATGCATGCTGTGGTTCATCTCATTCGCCTGTACGGCGGAAACGGAAAGCAGAGCCAGCACAACGGCCAGCGAACAACGAAGATAAGAACGCATGGTAGAACTCCTGTTAATCGTAAAAGAATGAAATTTCAACGAATTAACAGATTTCTACTCTCTGAAACGGCAAAAACGGATAGTGGCCGGAGGGCCAATAGCGGGAGGGGTAAGCGCCCAGCCTTCGCGCGCCACGTCCACACACACAGGCTTCGCGACGGCAAGCGTCAGGCTGACCGGCAGCGCCACCAGCGGCTGATGGCCGGTCTCTTTTTGCGCAACATCAGGCACACAGTGCTTATCACACAGCGGCGCTTTCATGGCATGCGCTGGTGACTGCATCACGCTGTCAGTCATCGCACTACCGCCCATCATGTGGTCGTAGTGCTGCGCCATCACCGTGGAGCCCTGCACATCAAGGTCGCAATCATGCGAGGCAATGGCCACCTGACTCTGGATTAACAGCCAGCCGAACGCCATCAGCAGCATCATAAGATGTCGCTTCATTGCGCGCAGTCGACTCATCCAGCCAGTGTGCATATTTATCCGATCAATATCTAAAGGGAAGGTTTACGGAGACCGGACGAGTATAAGCACCCGAATTTTTAATTTTAAAGACTTTTTTAATTAATTTACGCGGCGAATAAATCGATAACCAAATAACCGAATATCGTTAACTTTTTATTTTCTTTTCACCGGAGCAAAACCCTCTACCCTTAAAAAGGGAATCCGGCAACGCAGCGTTGGTTTATTTGTATCCGGAGAGCAAAATTTCACGATTATATTCTTAAAACGATCCTTCCTTGATTTTAATCATCTACTCCCTGGCCATTCTTCGGCACATTGCGTTTTTTCGTTTTCCCGTAGCCGCTTTCTCTGACCTTCATCCTGGGATCCAGAACATTATGTTAACGTTTATCGAACTTCTCATTGGCGTCGCCGTTATTGTCGGTGTCGCACGCTATATCATCAAAGGCTACTCCGCGACCGGCGTGCTCTTTGTCGGCGGCCTGACGCTGCTTATCATCAGCGCCATCATGGGGCATAAAGTGCTGCCGGGCAGCGCCACCAGCACCGGTTACACCGCAACAGACATTGTGGAGTACGTCAAAATCCTGCTGATGAGCCGCGGTGGCGATCTTGGCATGATGATCATGATGCTCTGCGGGTTCGCGGCCTACATGACGCACATTGGCGCCAATGACATGGTTGTTAAACTGGCTTCCCGACCGCTGCGTTTTATTAATTCACCCTATCTATTAATGATTGCCGCCTATTTCGTGGCCTGCCTGATGTCGCTGGCGGTCTCATCGGCCACCGGGCTTGGCGTCTTATTAATGGCGACCCTGTTCCCGGTGATGGTGAATGTGGGGATCAGTCGCGGGGCAGCAGCGGCTATTTGCGCCTCACCGGCGGCCATTATTTTGTCGCCAACCTCAGGGGATGTGGTGCTGGCCGCAAAAGCCGCCGAAATGCCGCTGGTGGATTTTGCGTTTAAAACCACGCTGCCGATTTCGATTGCCGCCATTATCGCCATGGCGATTGCCCACTACTTCTGGCAGCGCTATTTAGATAAAAAAGAGAACATCACTGCCGAAATTCTCGATGTGAAAGACATCACCACCAAAGCACCGGCGTTTTATGCCCTCCTGCCGTTTACGCCGATCATTGGCGTCCTGATTTTTGACGGCAAATGGGGCCCGGAGCTGCACATCATTACCATTCTGGTTATCTGCATGCTGCTGGCCGCGGTGCTGGAATTCTTCCGTGGTTTTAACACGCAAAGCGTCTTCTCAGGACTCGAAGTCGCTTACCGTGGCATGGCCGATGCCTTCGCGGGCGTGGTGATGCTGCTGGTCGCCGCCGGGGTCTTTGCCCAGGGGCTCAGCACCATCGGCTTTATCCAGAGTCTGATTTCCATCGCCACCTCCTTTGGTTCAGCCAGTATCATCCTGATGCTGGTCCTCGTTATCCTCACCATGCTGGCGGCAATGACCACAGGTTCAGGGAACGCACCGTTTTATGCGTTTGTGGAGATGATCCCGAAACTGGCGCATGAATCCGCGATCAACCCGGCTTACCTGTCCATTCCAATGCTGCAGGCGTCCAACCTGGGCCGTACCATTTCTCCGGTTTCAGGCGTGGTGGTGGCCGTCGCGGGGATGGCCAATATCTCTCCGTTTGAAGTGGTAAAACGCACCTCCGTACCGGTGCTGGTCGGCCTGATTGTGGTGATTATTGCCACTGAAATTCTGGTTCCCGGCGCGGCAATACGTTAAGTACTGCACTGCTCTGTCAGCAAAAAGCGCCTGCCCGGCGCTTTTTGTGCTTTAATAACTTCCAGCAATTATCTCACCGCAAGTATCAGGACTATCAATGTTAAGAAAGGGCCTCGTCGCCAGCTTTAGCATCGCTGCCGCGATCCTCTCGCTCCTTCCTGCTCACGCCGAGCCGCTCGCCCCAAAGAACTACGGCGATTTCGACAGCTACGTCCTTGCACTGTCGTGGCAAACCGGGTTTTGTCAGAGCCAGCACGACCGGGGCAACCGGGAGCCTGATGAGTGTCGTTTGCAAAAAGAGCCAGAGCAGAAAAACAGTTACCTGACCGTCCACGGCCTGTGGCCGAGCCTGCCGAAATCCATCGCCGCACGCGGCGTCGATAATAATCGCTGGATGCGCTACGGCTGTGCCAGTCGCCCCGTTCCCAATATGCCGGAAGCGAAAGCCAGCCGTAAATGTGCGGCCGGAGAAACCGGGCTATCGCTGGAGATGGCCAATAAACTCAATGCTGTCATGCCCGGCGCCGGGGGCACTTCCTGCCTTGAGCGTTATGAATATGCCAAACACGGCGTCTGCTTTGGTTTTGACCCGGATGCGTGGTTTGGGGCCATGGTGCGCATGAATCAAGACGTGAAGGAAAGTCCGTTAGGCACCTTCCTGGCCGATAATTACGGCAAGCGCGTCAGCCGCCGTGATTTTGATGCGGCAGTGGCGAAATCCTGGGGTGAAAGTAGCATCGAAGCCGTGAAGTTGAGCTGCAGCGGCAATCCGGCGTACCTCACCGAGCTGCAGTTCACCCTGGATGCCAGCACCGTTAATGCCCCGTTGTCTTCACAATCTTTTCGCAAGCAGCCCCATCCGGGTAACTGCGGCGAGTCGTTTGTTATCGACAGCGCAGGTTATTGATCCACCAATGCCAGAACGTTAAATCATAAACCCGGCAAATGTGAGCTTAGTCACTTCAAACTTGCCCCCAGTCTCAGTATTATCGGATCTGCTAAACCCTCGCTGCCCGACGGCGAGGGTTTTTCTTTGGATTAATCGGGCGGAACGCGCCTAAGACATGGAGTAAGAGATGTCCAGACCTGCCATTATCATCAACGAACTCGACGCTGAGCGCATTGACCGCCTGCTGGAGAAACCGGCTTACGCGAACCTGCCCGTCGCCCAGGCGTTAAACACAGAGCTGGATCGTGCGCAAATGTGCGCCCCTGAAGCCATGCCTGCCAATGTGGTCACCATGAACAGCACCGTGACGTTTCGCGACCTGAAAAGCGGCGAAACGCGCACCCGTACGCTGGTGTACCCCACCAATATGACCGACAGCGCCAACCAGCTTTCCGTTCTGGCTCCCGTCGGTGCGGCACTGCTGGGATTACGCGTGGGCGACAGCATCCACTGGGAGCTGCCAGGCGGTACTGCAACCGACCTGGAAGTGCTGGAACTGGTTTATCAACCAGAAGCCGCTGGCGAATACCTCCTCTAAGCCCCTCTCGTTCAGGCGAAAAGAGGATGCCACGTGCATCCTCTTGCCAGTGAACAACGCCTGCAGATACTCACCCGAATGTCGCATTTCCTGATGGCCCGTTTGATCCTAACGTTGTAGACAGGATATTGCTCCGGGTTCATCTATGAACGAGATTGGCCTCGTCACGATCACTTATCTCATCATCGTCGCGATCATTGTCGCTGCGGTGCTCTATCTCGAACGCCACTGGTAGATTTCCCTCCCGCTATGGCTGAATAACAGTCAGTTAGTCGGTAAATCATAGAAAATGTGAATAATTGCCAGCAACCTGGCAAAAATAATCTGCCGTTTGTGCTGGAATGAGCGGGACATAACCTACAGGGAGACACGTTTATGTATCAGACAATTATTATGCCGGTTGATGTATTTGAAATGGAGTTAAGTGACAAAGCCGTGCGACACGCCGAATTTCTCGCTCAGGAGACGGGGGTCATTCACCTGCTGCATGTGTTGCCTGCTTCCGCCAGTCTGAGTCTGCACCGTTTTGCCGCCGATATTCGCCGTTTTGAAGAACATTTACAGGCCGAAGCGCAAACGCGGCTGGATACGATGGTCAGCCATTTCTCGATAAGCCCCGAGCGCATCAAAATTCACGTTCGCTTAGGCAGCGTGAGAGACGTGGTCAATGAAATGGCCGAAGAACTGAAGGCCGACATGGTGGTGATTGGCTCGCGCAATCCGTCCATTTCCACCCATTTGCTGGGTTCGAATGCCTCAAGCGTAGTGCGACACGCGCACATTCCGGTGCTGGTTGTGCGGTAATAAAAAAGAGGCTGCCAGTGGCAGCCTCTTCGCTATTGCAGGTGTAGTCTTACTTTCTTTTTATGCACTCTTGGTGCGGATCAGGTAATCGAAGGCACTCAGAGAGGCTTTCGCACCTTCGCCAGCGGCGATAATAATTTGCTTGTACGGTACCGTGGTGCAGTCGCCTGCCGCGAACACGCCTTTGACGCTGGTTTCGCATTTCGCATCAATGATGATTTCGCCCATGCGGTTACGCTCAATAGCCCCTTCCAGCCAGGTGGTGTTTGGCAGTAAACCAATCTGCACAAAGATACCGGCCAGCGCGATGTGGTGAACGTCGCCGCTCACGCGGTCACGGTACTCCAGACCGGTCAGCTTGCTGCCATCCCCTTTCACTTCGGTGGTCTGCGCGTTCAGAATAATGTCGACATTACCGAGGCTGCGTACTTTGTCCTGCAGCACCTGGTCGGCTTTCATTTCCGGTGCAAATTCCAGCAGGGTCACATGTTCCACGATACCCGCGAGATCAATCGCCGCTTCAACGCCGGAGTTACCGCCGCCGATGACCGCCACACGCTTACCTTTAAACAGCGGGCCGTCACAGTGCGGGCAATAGGTCACGCCTTTGGTACGATACTGCTCTTCACCCGGCACGTTCATGTTGCGCCATTTGGCACCGGTCGCAATGATGATGCTGCGCGCTTTGAGTACCGCGCCTGAAGCGGTTTCAATCTGATGTAAACCGCCTTCTACTGCGGCCGGTGTCAGTTTGGCCGCACTCTGGGAATCAATCACGTCAACGTCATATTCAGAGACGTGAGCTTTGAGTGCACCCGCCAGTTTCTGGCCTTCGGTTTTCGGCACGGAGATGTAGTTTTCGATGTCCACGGTGTCGAGCACCTGGCCGCCAAAACGCTCGCCCATCAGGCCGGTACGAATCCCTTTACGTGCGGAGTAAACCGCCGCCGCCGCACCGGACGGGCCGGAACCGACGATCAACACATCATAGGCATCACGCTTGTTCAACTCTTCTGCGGCACGTTTTTCTGCGCCGGTATCGATTTTGGCTACGATTTCCGCCAGCGTCATGCGCCCCTGGCCGAACTCTTTACCGTTGACGAAGACCGCCGGAACGCCCATCACATTACGATCGGTGATTTCGTTCTGGTAGGTGCCCCCGTCGATGGCCGTGTGCTTGATACGCGGGTTCAGTACCGCCATCAGGTTAAACGCCTGCACCACGTCCGGGCAGTTATGGCAGGTGAGCGAGTAATAGGTTTCAAACTCAAAATCACCGTCGATATCGCGGATCTGCTCAAGCAACGCTTGCGCTTCTTTGGACGGGTGACCGCCGGTCCACAGCAGGGCAAGCACCAGCGAGGTAAACTCATGACCCAGCGGTGAACCCGCAAAGCGTGGACCCTGGTCTGAACCTGGGTTAGTGATCAGGAACGACGGCTTACGTACCGCCAGGGTGTTGTCTTCTTTGAAAGAGACTTTATCGGACAGTTCAGCAATTTCAGCCAACAGTTCCTTGATTTCTGCCGATCTGGCGCTGTCATCCAGCGTGGCAATCAGCTCAACAGGCTTAGTCAGTTTCTCAAGGTAGGCCTTGAGCTGCGTTTTCATGTTTGTGTCGAGCATTTTTAATCTCCTGGGCTTAAAACATCATCATGCAAGCGGCCACATACGCGCCGCGTGTACGCAACTTGCATCATGATGCTGGAATGAAATGGGCGCGGATGCGCCCATTGATTGCCGGGTGGCACTTCGTTTACCCGGCCTACGCTACCGTAGGCCCGTGCAAGCGTAGCGCCGCCGGGCGGAATACAACTTAAATCTTACCAACCAGGTCCAGGGACGGAGCCAGAGTCGCGTCGCCTTCTTTCCACTTAGCCGGGCATACTTCGCCTGGGTGGGAAGCAACGTACTGTGCTGCTTTGATTTTACGCAGCAGGTCAGATGCGTCACGGCCGATACCTTCAGCGGTAACTTCGATAGCCTGGATGATACCCTGCGGGTCAACGATGAAGGTGCCACGGTCAGCCAGGCCTTCGTCTTCACGCATGATTTCGAAGTTACGGGTCAGGGCGCCAGTCGGGTCGCCGATCATCGCGTATTTGATTTTCGCGATGGTGTCAGAGCTACCGTGCCATGCTTTGTGAGTGAAGTGGGTGTCAGTAGAAACGGAGTAAACGTCTACGCCCAGTTTCTGCAGTTCTGCATGGTGGTCAGCTACGTCACCCAGTTCAGTCGGGCATACGAAGGTGAAGTCAGCCGGGTAGAAGAAGAACACGCTCCAGCGGCCTTCGGTATCTTTCTCAGTAACTTCTACGAACTCACCGTTTTTGAACGCCTGGTTTTTAAAAGGTTTGATTTTAGTGTTGATTAAAGACATCTGTACTTCCTCCGTGTTTTCGTTGAGGTGTAAGTTAACGAAATTTTTTCGACCCGGCTAATGCGTTTGCATTATCAAATCAATAAGCGTTAGCTAACAACCCGCACAAAACTGCTTAATAAACCGTACATGAACATTCGGTGAAGCTGACAAGATTCAGCCGCACCGAGAGAAACAAAAAAGCCACCTCACGGGTGGCTTGATACCTGAAAGACCCATGGGTGCTTCAGCGCCAGTCATGCTGGCAGCGCCTTATGTGGCATGCGATAAGTTGTCACACAGACGGTGGGGATTAGAACACTCTCGCGCGCGTATAACAATGAACACCTGGCTGTTACTGCCTATGATTGCGATAGGTTTTGCCGAAGTGCCGCCCGGTTCCCACTGGCATAAAAACATTCAAATAATCCATATCAATACAAGTACAGCCTCGTATTCACCGCCATTACATCATTGAAATCTATACAAAATTAAGCCACCTGACTGCCTGTAATTTCATTATCATTTCCGGGGTTACCCCTTTCATATCAGGATGATTTAATGACACCCCTCAATAAAAGAAACCTGGACCAGGATGTTCTGGAAGCAAGCAGGGAAAGAATCCAGTGGACGCTAGAAAATTTCCCAAAAGTCTGCGTCTCTTTCTCAGGTGGAAAAGACTCAAGCATCATGCTGCTTTTAACTGCCCAGATAGCGCGACAGTTAAAGAAAAAAATCAGCATCTTATTTATCGACTGGGAAGCCCAGTTCAGTCACACCATCGATTATGTCGAGACGATGCGCCTCGCCTGTCAGGATGTGACTGAGCAGTTTTTTTGGGTCGCATTACCACTTACCACGCAAAATGCGCTCTCTCAGTTCGCTCCTACCTGGCAATGTTGGGAACCCGGTGTCGAATGGGTCCGGCAGCCACCGGAACACGCAATAATCCAGGCTGATACGTTGCCTTTCTACGAACAGGGAATGACCTTCGAAGCCTTCGTCGGCAAATTTGCAGACTGGTTCGCCAATCATCGCCCCGCCGCCATGATGATTGGCATCCGTACCGATGAGTCCTGGAACCGCTTCATGTCTATCGCTTCGGCGCGCAAAATGCGTTTCGCCGATGACAAACCCTGGACCACCGCCGCACCGCGCGGCCACGCCTGGTACATTTACCCCATTTATGACTGGAAGACGGCAGATATCTGGACCTGGTTTGGCAAAACTCACGCACCTTATAATCCGCTCTACGACCTGATGTACCAGGCAGGCGTCCCCCCGCGTTATATGCGTATTTGTGAACCTTTTGGGCCAGAACAGCGCCAGGGGTTGTGGCTCTACCACGTTATCGAACCCGAACGCTGGGCCGCCATGTGTGAACGGGTGCACGGCGTGCGCAGCGGTGGGATTTACGCAGGGCAGGACAATCAATTTTACGGTCACCGCAAGCTTCTCAAACCCGATCACCTCAGCTGGCGGGAGTATGCCCTGCTGCTGCTCGACAGCATGCCGGAACCCGTCGCCGAGCACTACCGCAACAAAATCGCCATCTACCTGCGCTGGTTCGAGAAACGCGGCATACAGGAGATACCTGACATGCAAGCGCGCGACACGGGAACAAAAGATATTCCCTCCTGGCGGCGCATCTGCAAGGTCTTACTTAACAATGATTACTGGTGTCGCGCCCTCTCTTTCAGCCCGACAAAAATGACTAACTACCAGCGTTATCACGATCGCGTCAAAAATAAACGCCAGGAATGGGGAATTTTATGCAACAACAACTGATGCAGGCACTGAGCAGCTTCCTTAGTACCCTGTAGGAAGAACAGCGTATCGATGCCATCAATGATTTTCGCCGGATGCTGCATGAGCACAGTCCGTTTCGCGATCAGCCGGTAGACTGCGTGTTATGGGTAAAAAGCAGCAAAATCTCACCCAACAATTACAACCCCAATAACGTCGCGCCACCGGAAAAACGACTGCTGCTCAAATCACTGGAAACTGACGGATACACACAGCCGATTGTGGTGCTGGAAGACACCCCCGATCGTTTTGAAATCGTCGATGGCTTTCATCGCCACGCGCTAGGCAAAGAAAAAGCAGCGCTAAAAAACAAACTGAAAGGCTATTTGCCCGTCACCTGTCTGAACAGTGACCGGGCGGAAAAATCCGACCGCATGGCGGCCACCATTCGCCACAATCGGGCACGCGGACGCCACCAGATTAACCAAATGTCTGAAATTGTGCGGGAATTAACGCACAGCGGTTGGGATGAAGAGCGAATTGGCAAGGAACTGGGAATGGACAGTGATGAAGTTCTGCGCCTCAAACAAATCAACGGCCTGACTGAACTCTTCGCAGGCCGTCGATTCTCCCGTGCATGGACGGTTAAATAGTTACAGTTTGCACAACCGCTCCGCCGCCGCCAGCAGCGTCGATTCCTGTTTCGCAAAGCACAAACGAATGAGCTTATGCGGGAAGGGATCGGCGCAGAACACGGAGAGTGGGATCGCGGCAACACCCACTTCTTTGGTCAGCCACTGGCAGAAACTCACGTCATCCAGATCGGAAATGGCGCTGTAATCCGCCAGCAGGAAATAGGTGCCTTCGCAGGGCAGAATTTCCAGACGGCTGCTGCTGAGCGCATTGATAAGCACATCCCGGCGCGCGCGATAAAATTCCGGTAATTCACGATAATGTTCCGGCGCTTCACGCAGCATGTCTGCCAGCGCCAGTTGCGCCGGCGTGTTGACCGAAAAGGTCAGGTACTGGTGCACTTTGCGCAGCTCCGCGCTGATGGCCGCAGGCGCTACACAATAGCCCACTTTCCAGCCGGTCATGTGATAGGTCTTACCGAAGGATGAAACGGCAATCGCCCGCTGACGCAACTGCGGGTGAGCCAGCACGCTGGCGTGGCCTTCTTCGGCAAAGCAGATGTGCTCGTAAACTTCATCACTCAGCACATAAATTTCTTTATCGCCAATTGCCTGCCAGAGCGCGGCAAAATCCTCTTTGTGCCACACCGTCGCCGACGGGTTATGCGGCGTATTGAGGATAACCAGACGGGTTTTGTCACTCAGCAGTGCCGCAAACGCCTGCCAGTCAACACGAAAATGCGGCGGTTGCAGGGCAATGCGCTTGAGCACGCCGCCGGAAAGCTCCACCGCAGGGGCGTAGCTGTCGTAGCTTGGGTCAAAGCAG
This sequence comes from uncultured Enterobacteriaceae bacterium, assembly GCA_963530515.1. Classification (GTDB taxonomy): domain Bacteria; phylum Pseudomonadota; class Gammaproteobacteria; order Enterobacterales; family Enterobacteriaceae; genus CBFFRJ01. The sequence goes on from CAUSEC010000033.1 coordinate 47,416, forward strand.
ATAACTTCATCGCCCTTGCGCACCAGCGCGGTGATTGCCGCATACAGCGCTTCGGTTGCCCCGGCGGTCACGGTGATGTCGGTGTTTGCATCGGGTTTATAGCCGTACAGCGCTTCGGTTTTGTCCGCAATGGCGTCACGCAACGCCTGCACACCGGTCATCGGCGCATACTGGTTCGCCCCTTCGGCAACGTGGTGCGCCAGGCGTTCCTGCAAATAGCGCGGACCGTCAAAATCCGGGAATCCCTGCGAGAGATTGATGGCCTGATATTGCTGCGCCAGGGCGCTCATCTGAGTGAAAATCGTGGTGCCGAGTGCGGGAAGTTTGCTTTGTGGAATCAGTGTGTTGTCGCTCATTGTTGCGTGCCTGCTTGTAATACTGATGTTGCTGCCACTATAACACGATGTTAGTATTTGGCAATCAAGACGCTTAGACGTCTAAACCATAACAATATTCCTGCCGACGCGCCCGAATGGCGCACACAAAGGAAGACCATGACAGACAACCTGCAACTTCAAGAACTTGTTCACGCCTGCCACTGGATTGGCCAGAAAGGCTGGTCCCCCGCGACCGGCGGCAATATGTCGGTGCGCGAAGATGCACAGTGGTGCTGGCTCAGCGAATCTGGCAAAGACAAAGGCAGCCTGACCACGGGCGATTTTCTGCAGGTGTCGATTGCCGATAATCACGCGCCATCTGGCCGCAAGCCTTCTGCCGAAACCGGTTTACATACGCTGATTTACCGCCTGTTCCCGGACGCTCACGCCGTCCTGCACGTCCACACGGTCAACGCAACAGTGGTGTCACGCGTTGAGCGGGCACAGGAATTACTCATCAGCGGCTTCGAAATGCAGAAATCCCTGCGCGGGCAAACGACCCATCTCGATACCGTGCCCATTGCAATTTTCGACAACAGCCAGGATATTGATGCCCTCGCCCGCCAGATTGAGCAGTACGCGCAAACGCACCCGCTCAATTACGGCTTTTTACTGCGCGGTCACGGTCTGACCTGCTGGGGGCGTGATGTGGCGGAGGCCCGTCGTCATCTTGAAGGGCTGGAATTCCTGTTTGAATGCGAAATGCAGCGTCGTCTGCTGGAGAGATAATGATCCGAGCGATTGTCACCGACATAGAAGGCACCACCAGCGATATCCGCTTTGTGCACAATGTGTTGTTCCCGTATGCCCGCGAACGTCTGGCGGCACTCCTTTCTGCCCAGCAGTACGTTGAGCCGGTGAAAACCATCCTCGACAATCTGCGTGAAGAAATCGGTGAGCCTGATGCCTCCACCGCCGACCTGCTCGCCACGCTGCTGCGTTTTATGGACGAAGACCGCAAATCCACCGCGCTGAAAGCCTTGCAGGGGATTGTCTGGCACGATGGCTACGTCAACGGCGACTTCACCGGTCATCTCTACCCGGACGTGCTGCCTGCGCTGGAAAAATGGAAAGCCAAAGGCCTTGATTTATATGTTTATTCCTCGGGCTCCGTTGCTGCGCAAAAACTGTTATTTGGCTACAGCGACGAAGGTGATATTACTCATCTGTTCAGCGGTTACTTTGACACCCTGGTAGGTGCAAAGCGCGAAGTGCAATCTTATCGCAATATCGCCGAACAACTGGGCATTCCTGCGGTGCAGATCCTGTTCCTGTCGGATATTCACCAGGAGTTGGACGCCGCCGAACAGGCCGGTTTGCGTACCGTACAGCTGATTCGTGGCGACAACGACGCCGCCAGCCATCACCACCAGGTGCCTTCTTTCGACCACATTAAGCCGGAGCAGATCCCTTCATGAGCGCCCTGACCATTTTTTCTGACAAAGACGCCAGTCAACCCACCTGGCAGAGCACCGACGCCACCGAGATCCAGCAAAAGCTGAACGCCAAAGAGGTGCGCTTTGAACGCTGGGAAGCGGATCGTGATTTAGGTAAAGATCCGTCGCCGGAGACGGTGATCACCGCCTATCAGCACGCCATCGACAAGCTGGTTGAAGAAAAAGGCTACCAGAGCTGGGACGTAATCAGCCTGCGCGCCGATAACCCGCAAAAAGAAGCCCTGCGCGCTAAATTCCTCAATGAACATACCCACGGCGAAGACGAAGTGCGTTTCTTCGTGGAAGGAGCCGGGCTGTTCTGCCTGCACATTGGCGATGAGGTGTACCAGGTATTATGCGAGAAAAACGACCTGATCTCCGTGCCCGCCGGTACTCCGCACTGGTTTGATATGGGTTCCGAGCCGAACTTCACCGCCATCCGTATTTTCGATAACCCCGAAGGCTGGATTGCCCAGTTTACCGGTGATGCGATTGCGGATGGGTATCCAAGGTTGGCGTGAAACAGATTCTTCCCCCAACTTTGTTAGTTGGGGGAAGAAATATTAATAGCCACATTGCCAAATCAATCGAAATATGTTGCCATTCTGCAAATATCAAAATAATTATTTAAATCTAATTGATTCCTGAGATGGTGTAATGTAATGAAATCTGAACATGCTTTGTAAAATTCAGTATTAACATTAGGTAATCTACTTACTCCTTGCAGTTTTTCGTTTGTAAGCGTTTTTCTATACTCATCAATTATATTTTTCTCAACTTCTTGCAACGTTTTTGAAGCGATATTCTTAATAGCAGATAATGAATACTGCACATAACTTAAAAAACCCATCTTGTTTATATGGAGTTGATTAAGAGCCAAGTGTTGTATGCTCCATGCATTACTATCAATTATGCCTACACAATTATTAAAAGAAAAATGGATGGGAAATATGAAATCCTTGAATTTTACTCTTTCAACTACATTATTATTGAACACATTTACACCATTCGCCATACTTTTTAATAGTGATGCATCTTGTGTTTCTAACGCTGTCAAAAATGATAACAGAAATATATCGAATGGTTTTTTTGCAGTAATGACTGCAGCTTCAAGCTTATCCAACCAAAGATCGATTGATCTTAATGGCATGTCGAAACCATTAGAAATATTCACCAGAAAATTTAACATTTCCTCCAATCGAGATGTTGATTTACATTGAAATAAAAAATTACTTTCATCCTCAAAAAACTTTATGATTTCTTGAGATTTTTTTATTTTTGAGTCAATGAAATTCCTTGGAGGAAAGCTATTCAAAACGACTGTTCTGTTAAAAAACCTATCTAAATATATCCTGGAATTAAAATCATGCCCATATACAGCTTTAATTGAGTGCTCTAATTGAAACTTATCCGTCGCAACAACAAAAACAACGTTTTCCATATCAAAGATATGTTTGACTGTTTCTAACATTTCAATAGCAAACGTAGGTCTACAACGATCCAGTTCGTCAATGAAAATAAAAAGTGGGTAATTAAGCTGAGGTCTTGAAGCATCAATAACTGCATGCAACCAGCTAACTATTGCTTTTTTAAAGTTGTCGATACTATTGATGGTTTCTTCATGTGCTTTAATCGCACCCTCAACTAATTTCGCACCGACATCTGCCAGGCCATCACCATCGATTTCCTCACTTAATTCATCTATATTTATCCCAAGTTTATTCTTTAGGATAGCCTTTGTAGCTTCCGGTGCTACCGACTTGATAAGCCTCCATGTACCTTTGAGCAATGTTGTATCTATCACACTAGCTTCGGTTTTAGAAATCAAGCTACTTTTAATCTCTGCGACAACATTAAGCAACGGATCTTTTAAGTGATCATCTCTCCATGCATCGATATAAACAGTGGGGTAATAATCTTTTATTGTTTCTATCCAACGCTTCAAAAAATATGATTTCCCAGCCCCCCACCCTGCATTAAGATTAAGAACATAGTTCCCTGTTTTAGATTTGTTAACAAGAAAAGCGGTTAAAAACTCCGCATGCTTGCTTCGTTCCATATGATCAGAAGGAAGAGTATCTAAAGGCTGAGTCCAATCAAAATTTATTTTAGAAGCATATTCCTGCATGAATCACCTCCATAGGGTATATATTTTATCGAGAAAGCTAATTTTTATTAATATTGTTATTCAAACGAAGAACAATATTTTCTGGTTCCACTCCCACCAGCCTCGCCAGATGCACAAACTCCACGACGTCCAGCCTTCTCTCACCGCTTTCCACTTTAGCGATAAATGACTGTGGTTTGCCGAGAGCTTCGGCGAGTTGAGCCTGTGTGATGCCACGGGCTTTGCGGGCGTTTTTGAGCGCGTTGATAACAAGTTGATACTCTTCTGAGTAGACGGAGGCCATAACATCGATTCCTTGAAATTATCCTGAAATCGAATATCTGCTTATTGCCTTTTTATCCCAAAATAGGATAATTGAATACTTAACAACAAAGTGTAAGGAGAGCACGATGAACAAACGGAACTGGCATACGGCGGATATACTGGCTGGACTCAAAAAACGCGGAATTAGCCTGGCTGCGCTTTCACGCAGTGTTGGGCTTTCCTCGTCTACACTGGCAAATGCGTTGAACCGCCCGTGGCCTAAAGGTGAAGCAATTATTGCGCAGGCTCTCGATGTCGCACCTGAAACCATCTGGCCTGAACGTTATTTTGATGAACAGGGGCAAAAGCGAATCCGTTTAATCCGTCAGACTCGCCGGAAGTAGTGCCCTATCCTTTCCCGTTGTGCCTCTTTTCTTCAACGCTTCGCAAACTATGCTTCTCACCCTGCGAAGATCTATTCACACGGAAGAGGCAATGAAGGAAGGGGTATTGATATTTTTGATGATAATTTTGCTCGGATACACGTTGCAGCCAGATCCATTATCGTCCTTCCTCATCCCAGCTTTCTCCCTCATTAGCTGAGGAGTCCCCAGAAAAAATGCGCGCACGGACAGTACCCTCTCCCTTGAGGGAGAGGGTTAGGGTGAGGGGGAACATGCGGCTCTGGTGGTCATTCCGTTCACCTTATGTTCCTTGCTTCTCTGTCGCTCAGGAACCCGTGAACGTGCCAGGGAGGTTCGCCGCCACCTCCCTGGCGACCCAGGCTCCCGGCAGGAAAATCGCCGCTGGCGCGGTCCACTCAGCATCTCCTTCAGGCTAATCGGGGACGCTTCGTCGATTTTCAGCCGGACCCAGTCATCGCTTTAACTGTTGAGTTCTCATTGCGCAGTGCTATCGCTGCAAAACGTAATATTACTGGGGATCCCTCTCCCTCGATGGAGAGGGGGCCGTCCGAGCGTGCTGAAACACACAACTTCACTTCCGCGCCAGGGCTCTTGCTCTCAGTTGAGTAAAGAACAGCGGAATTAACACTTCGAGCATAAATAACACCAGGGTAATCTTCTGGTTGTCCTCGCCCGGACGCCAGTTACCCAGGAGGGCTGAGAGCACAAAAAACACCACGCCCGCCACAATCATCGTTTTGCCGTACAAGCGGTTTACCCGGTACCACTGCCCCTCATCATTGAGCGTTCGCGAGGTTCGCATGCCGTACCAGCGGTTAGGTTTTACCTTTTGCAACACCAGCGGAATGGCGATTGCCATCAGAACCAGGCTGACAATCCCCAGCCAGATAAAATTCATGTCCATCGCGGACTCTCCCTTTAAACGTTTATATCCCCACAAGGGGATATTCATCGCCACAATACCCGGTCAGCGACAGCCCGAATAGCCACATCATACTAACGTCATATTTTGATTAACTTTATGTTCTGATGTAACAGCTTGCTGCTGGTCATGTCCTGGCGACCCGCTTAGCATCCTTGCTTTAAAACCACACCCACGAGAATGGATCCGTGAAATCCTCCCTGCTTTTCTTGCTCCTCATCCTGCCCGCCCTTGCAGCGCAGGCCGACGATGCCATCAAGCTGAACTGCCCACCGCGCGGTGACATGACCGTCTCGTTTTTTAACTACTACCTCATCACCATGAAATGGGGCGACCATTTCCAGGTGGCGTCCGGTAAAACCCAAAGCCACACCAAAGCGGGCGTGCCTTTCTGGTCAACGGAATTTGGCAATGGCGACGAACTGACCTTCTTCCCGAACAGCGGTCAGTATTACCTGTTTTATGCCGGGGCCAGCGAACCTGCGCAGTGCACGGTACAGGGCAGTTATCTTTACCCGGTTATCACGCCGCCGCGCTATGAAAACAATCTGGTGAACAGTAAAAGCAGTGCCGCAGCAGAAGCCGAGGCGGAAAGTGAGGAAGGCAGTTCGCAGGTGATCTTACGCAGGCCGGGCGTACAGGGATAACCCCTCTTCAGTCGAAGAGGGGCCATTTCAATTAGCGCAGGTGTTTTTGGGTGTGCCAGAGTGCCGCCACGCTCAGGAAAACCGTCACCATCAGGTAGAAGCCCGGTGCGAACTGGCTGCCCGTGGCGCTGATAAGCAGCGTACAGATGAACGGTGCGAAGCCACCAAATACCGTGACAGCAATGTTGTAACTGATGGACATCCCACTGGCGCGGGTCGAGACCGGGAAGATATCGGCCATCACCGACGGAATAGTCGAGAAGTAAATCGACTTCAGCAGCGCCATCCAGCCTACCAGCAGCGAGAGCGACAGCGGGGTGACGTTCAGGCTGGTCAGCCAGAAGGCCGGCAGCAGCGTAAACGCCAGCAGCCCCAGCGCCGTCCACAACATACGTTCACGTCCAACGCGCTCAGCCATCAGGCCGCCAATCGGCGTCACCACGGTCAGGATCACCCCGGCCAGCAGCGTGGCGCTGTAAGCAGAGGACGCAGGCAGGCCGAGCGTTTTCGTCGCCCAGGTCGGCACATAGTTCAGCATGTAGTTGATCGCTGTGGAGACCACCATCAGACCAATCGCCAGCGCAATCAGACGCTTTTGCGAACCAAACAACAGCTTAACCGGGTTGCTCGGTTTCTCAATCTCAACATAGGCCGTCGGTTCGTGGACATGGCGACGGATCCACAATCCCACCGGGCCAATCAGCAGACCAAAAGCGAACGGAATACGCCATCCCCAATCCAGCAACTGCTCCGGCGTCAGCCACTGTGCGAGGCCGAGACCAAACGCCGAGGCCATCAGGGTACTTGCGCCCTGGGTGGCGAACTGCCAGCTGGCAATAAAGGTTTTACGCTCCGGGAAGTGTTCCACCAGAAACGCGGTGGAGCTGCCAAATTCACCACCGGCGGAGAAGCCCTGAATCAGGCGCGCCAGCAGAATAAGCAGCGGTGCCGCCACCCCTAACGTGGCGTAACCGGGCATAAAAGTGATCATCGCCCCGCCCAGCATCATCAGGTTGATGGAGAGCAGCAGCGAAGCCTTGCGACCGTGTTTATCCGCATAGGCTCCCAACACCACTGCCCCCAGGGGACGGATCAGGAAGGCGACACCAAAACTGCCGAACGCCAGCAGCAGCGAGACCGTTGGGTCGGTTGTCGGGAAAAAGACCTGAGCGATATAGCTGGCAAAGAAGCCGTACACTGCAATGTCAAACCACTCCAGGGCATTACCAATACAGGTGGCGAACAGGGTTTTCGCCAGGCTCGGGCGTGTGCTGCCCTGCTCAGTTTCACGGGCGAGAGATGTCATTTTGCCCCTCCATTTTTATGCTCAAGGTGGCTTATCAACAGTTCAGCGCCGCGTTCATGCAGGTCCCAGAAAAGACGGGTCATGATCGCCAGACCTTCACGGGCAATCTCAATCGGCAGGTGTTCATCCGGCGCGTGCTGTCCGCAGGCGGGATAAGAGTGCGGCACCCAAAGCGTTGGCAGGCCCAGAATCCCGGCGAACACATCGTTCGGCAGTGAACCGCCGAGATTTGGCAGCAGCGCAGGTTTCTTACCGGTGGTTTCCGCCATCGCGTCGAGCGTCCAGTTCACCAGCGGATCGGTCGGGTCGAAACGGGTCGCAGGCGTACCCCGAACGTCGCTGATGGTGACCATGGTGAAACCGTGCGCGTCCAGGTGTGCGCGAACCGCCTGTTCCAGTTGCTCCCAGTCGGTGCCTACCACAAAGCGTAGCTGGCAAACGGACGTTGCCTGGCCCGGAATGGCGTTCATCGGTTGCGCCGGGTTGCCGGTGAGGAACGAAAGCACTTCGAGGGTGTTCCAGCCAAACAGCTTTTCCGCCGCCGACAGGCCAGGTTCACCCCACTCAGGGTCGGTGGCCGGGTCATTTTTGCCGCTCGCTGGCGTGATGTCCGACAGAATCGCCTTCAGGGCCGGAGTTAACGCAGGCGGCTTAAGCGCCGCAACCTGGATTTCACCTTTGCTGTTCACCAGGCTGGCAATCGCATTCGCCAGTTGGGTGCCGGGGTTGCTGAGCAGCCCGCCCCAGTTACCGGAGTGATAATCTTTGGCACGGGCATTAATGGTCAGGCGGAAGTTAACGCAGCCGCGCGAACCGAGGAACAGCGTTGGGCGCTCTGCGCTCAGACGCGGGCCATCGGAGGCAATAAACAGATCGGCATTAATTCTGTCTTTCAACTGTTCGCACACCGCCGCCAGCCCCGGTGAACTCATCTCTTCGCCCATTTCGCACAGCCAGACGCAGTTGAAGCCCAGGCGTCCGTTGCCTGCATGAAACACCTGTTCCAGTGCGGCAAGGTTTACCGAATGCTGGCCTTTGTTGTCTGCGGTGCCGCGCCCGTACCATTTGCCGTCACGCTCGGTGAGCGTCCAAGGTGACAGCCCTTCTGCCCAGCGCGCATCGTCGCCAAACACCACGTCACCGTGGCCGTAACACATCACGGTAGGCAGGGCCGGATCTTCTTCGCGGCTGGCAAGTAAAAAGGGTCGGGCCGGGTTAACCGGGTTAGCGATAACTTCAGTGGTGAAACCCATCTCATGGAAAGCGGGAATAAAGGCTTCATCGTAATAACGTTTGAGCTGCTCATCCCGGTCGGTGCGCTGACTTTCGCTGGGGATAGCGACCCGGCTTGCCAGCGTGGTTTTGAAGTGGCCGCTGTCGAACCACGCCAGCGCCTGCGCGACGATTTGTTGTGTTGTCATGTTGTTTACCCTGTCTTACCCGTCATTCGTCGAGCCACAGCTGCGTGGGCGGTGACTCGCATTATTGAGGTGTTATTTGCTGCCGTAGCGCAAATAGCTGTTGTTGTCTTTTTGTTCTAAACCAGAACAGAGCCTTGCCACAATAATAATAATTGCAATTTTGCGTTGCTTTTTTGATAAGGGTACACTGCACAGTTCCAGGGCGTCGCAGAGGAATCATCTATGTTGAGCAACGAATTACGCTACTTTTTTGCGGTGGCCACCACCGGTTCACTCAGCACCGCCAGCGAGCAGCTTTACGTGGCGGGTTCCGCCATCAGTCGACAGATTCAAAAGCTCGAAACCCGGCTGGGGGTGACGCTGTTTGAGCGCCACGCGCGGGGGATGATCCTCACCGACGCCGGGCAGATTCTGGCTAACCATGTGCGTAAAAGCATGCGCGATATGGAATTTGCAATGGCAGAAATTCAGGGACTTAAAGCGGTACGCAAAGCCCTGGTGCGCCTCGCCTGCACCGACGGCATGGCCTTCGACCTGCTGCCCGGCCTGCTGGCGCGTTTTCGCCTGACGCAACCGGGGGTGAGTTTCGATTTGCAGGTCGGCACCGCGATGCAGGTGGCAGAGTGGGTCCGGCGCAGCGACTGCGATGTGGCATTCCAGTTCAGCCTGGCCCCGGAGCGGGATGTGGAAATTATTGCCGCCTGGCCTGCCCCGGTGCTGTTGCTACTGGCAGACGAACATCCGCTGATGCAGCAGCCGAGTGTTGCCATGGAAGATTTGCATCACTATCCGCTGGTGTTACCGGAAGCGGGCACCACGCTGCGCCAGCTTTTTGATCTCTCCTGCCGCATGGCGGGCACCTTTCTGGAACCGGCATTCAGCAGTAATAACTTCTCGGCGCTGTATGGCTTTACCCGCCACACGCCTGATGCTATGACCGTGTGCAGTCATTTCAGCGTACTGTGGCGCGCAAAGCAGGATGGCATGACGCTCAAAACCATCAGTAATTCATCGCTGAGCCAGCGTACTTTGCAAATTCAGGTGCCGGGAAGCAAACACCGCCCGGCGGCGGTTAATACCTTCCTCGACCTCACCACTCAGGCGCTGGACGCCGAACATAAACTGTGGATGGCCGAGCTGGCCTAAGACGCCAGATGTTGCTTAATCGCATCCAGAAACAGCGCGAGCGCCGCATGCTGATGATCACGGGACTGGTACAGCCCGTAAATCCCCAGCGGCTGCGGCTCGAACTGCGGTAACACGCTGACCAGCCGCCCACTTTCCAGCCCCGCCCGCGCTTCGATTTCCGGCACCATCGCCAGCCCGGCATCCGCCATCGCCATATCGCACAGCAGAGAAGAGATCCCGGCGCTGAAATTCCCGTTGACCGCCACGGTGACTGGCCCTTTTTCCGAATCGCGAAACGACCACGATTGCCCTGAAAAACGGCTGTAATGCAGGCAATTATGCTGAGCCAGATCGTCGAGTGTTTCAGGCCGCCCCACCAGCGCCAGATAGCCCGGCGACGCACACAATACCGAGCGACACTCCCCCAGCGGACGGGCAATCACACCCGGCTCTGGCGAGTTGGTGATACGGATAGCCAGATCGATGCGCTCCCCCACCAGGCTCACCGGTTGGTTATTGATATCCACTTCAATGCGCAGCGCCGGGTACTGAGCCAGAAACGCCGGGATGACCGGCCCCAACAGATGAACTGCAGTGAAATGGGCGCAGGCAATGCGCAGCGTGCCCGAAGGGGTCAGGCTGGTGGCATCGCCTTCGATATCCTGCGACAGCGAAGCCAACTGTCGCGTTTTCTCGAGGATTTTCTCACCGGCGGATGTCAGGGTGAGCCGCCGCGTGGAACGGTGGATCAGTCGCGCCCCGGCCCACTTTTCCATTTCATCCAGATAGCGGCTGACCATGGGGCGCGAGATCCCCAGCGAACGTGCCGCTGCACTCAGGCTGCCCAGCTCGCAAATGCGGTTGTAGGTCATTGCCGCCATTACCCTGTCCATTGGCTACTCCGTTTGATCTGATGCTTTATCTGATCGTTTTAAGAAACACAGCATGAATTGTTTCAGGAATAGTAGCAGACGTATCAATCCGTAGAATGGTTATTCCTGACAACCCAACGAGTTTCATCATGGCATTTCAACCTGGCCTTTACTGGATTATCGACCCGCTTTGCGGCTGGAGCTACGGCGCACTGCCCCTGCTCAACCGCGTGGCGCAGGACTTTACGCAGCAGCACATCTTACCAGGCGGCCTGTTTGTCGGTAGCCAGCGCAGAAAGCTCGATGACAGCTGGCTCGCGCATGTTCATGAACATGATGCGCGTATTGCGTCACTCACCGGTATGCCTTTTGGCAGCGATTACCGCACACAGTTGCTGGCAAACAGCGAGATTGTGCTGGACTCCCTGCCGTCGACGCGTGGGCTTCTCGCCGCACAGCGTTTTGCACCTAACGGTAGTGACCTCGTGTTTCTGAACGCCATCCAGCACGCCTGGTATGAACACGGCCGGGACGTTACCCGCGCCGAGGTGGTCAACGCGGTGATGAGTCAGGCCATTTCGTCAGGCGCTGCGCTCGGGCAAATTCCGGAAAATGAAGCGCTGGATGCTATTCAGCATGGACGAATGCTGATGGCGCAAACGGGCGGCCAGGGCTTCCCCAGCGCGGTGTTTATTGATAGTGACGGGCACACCACACTCCTGCCTGTCTCACGTTATTACGGGCAACCCGCGGCTTTCTTCAGCCTGGTTAAACCGCTTCTCATCTCACTCAGCCGTTAAGGAATGTTATGAACGTTAAATCCGCTACCCTCCTGCTCTCATTGGCCGCTGCCCCGGCGTTTGCCGCACCGTTGCAGCTGGACGTCTACAACCCGCAGGAGAAAGGGATTTTCCCGGTCTCCTCCACGCTGGTCTCCGGGCCGAAAGAAGCGGTGCTGTTTGACGCGCAGTTCAGCGTGAAAGATGGCGAAGCGCTGGTAAAACTCATCAAAACCCGTGGCAAGACGCTGAAAGAGATTGTGATCACCTCCGGTGACCCGGATTTCTATTTTGGCCTCGAACCGCTGGTAAAAGCTTTCCCGCAGGCAAAAGTGGTGGCCTCGAAAGCGGTGGTGGACCACATCAACGCGACCAAAGACGCCAAACTGGCCTTCTGGGGACCGCAGATGAAAGACGGTGCGCCAACGAAGCTCATCGTGCCGCAGGCCACCACCGAGACACGTTTTACCGTTGACGGCGAAGCGCTGGAGCTGAAACACGCGGGCGATTATGCCGCGTATGTCTGGGTCCCGGCGAACAAGGCGATTCTGGGCGGTACGGGTATTGCGTCTGGCATTCATGTGTGGACGGCGGATACTCAGACGCCTGAAGTGCGCCAGGGCTGGATGACGGTGCTCAGTGAGATGCAGGCGCTGAAACCGCAGCAGGTGATTCCGGGCCATTACCTGGGCGAGCGTCCGGCAGGCGACGGCGCGATTACCTTTACCCATGATTACCTGAAAACTTTTGAGCAAGCACTTGCTGAGAAGAAAGGTTCCGCGGCGGTGATTGAGGCAATGAAAACGGCTTATCCGAAACTGGCGGATGAGAGTTCACTGGAGCTGAGTGCCAAAGTGAACACTGGTGAGATGAAGTGGTAAAACGGCCTTACAGGGAAAGGCTGTGATGCCGTCTGCCCCACCCTCACCCCGGCCCTCTCCCTGAGGGCTGAGTGATCCCCAGTAATATGGTCAGCTCCCCATGACCA
>CAUSEC010000034.1:0-59635 GCA_963530515.1 uncultured Enterobacteriaceae bacterium
ACCTGCGACCAATTGATTAAAAGTCAACTGCTCTACCAACTGAGCTAACGACCCATCTGGGTGTCACCTGAAAGATTTTACTCGGAACCACACTAAGTGGTGGGTCGTGCAGGATGACTCACTTCGTTCGCCCTTCGGGCCATTGCTGACGCAACGTTATCCTTCACGATTAACATCTGAGTTCGATGCTAAAATTGGTGGGTCGTGCAGGATTCGAACCTGCGACCAATTGATTAAAAGTCAACTGCTCTACCAACTGAGCTAACGACCCGAGTGGTGGGTGATGACGGGATCGAACCGCCGACCCCCTCCTTGTAAGGGAGGTGCTCTCCCAGCTGAGCTAATCACCCGATACTACGCTGGATACTGCTTTAAGTGGTGGGTCGTGCAGGATTCGAACCTGCGACCAATTGATTAAAAGTCAACTGCTCTACCAACTGAGCTAACGACCCACTTTTACGCTGTTTTCACGTTGTTTGATATCCCGTGGCAACGGCGGCATATATTACTGATTTAAGAATTCAGCGCAACAAAAATTTCGATGAAGATCACTTAACTGCTTACGAATCATGCTGCACGACCAGAAATAACGCGATTTCTGGTCATGCGATAATCATCCCATCGAATTCAGACGTTTTTGCGCCTGCTTAGCACCTTCGGTACCCGGGAATTTTGAGACTACCTGCTGGTAAACCGCTTTAGCTTTCGCAGTGTCGCCTTTGTCCTGCATGATGACGCCCACTTTGTACATCGCATCAGGCGCTTTTGGCGATTTCGGGTAGTTTTTTACCACGGAGGCAAAATAAAACGCCGCATCGTCCTTTTTACCCTTGTTGTAATTCAGCTGACCGAGCCAGTAATTCGCATTTGGCTGATAAGTGGAATCAGGGTATTTCTTAACAAAGTTCTGAAACGCAGCAAGCGCGTCATCCTGACGAGATTGATCCTGCACCAGGGCAATGGCCGCGTTGTAGTCCGTATTCGCGTCACCGCTCTGTACAGGCGCACCTGTTGAAGCAGAAGCATCCGCAGCCGGAGCTGATGTCGCCGCACCGGTCTGATCGCCCGCGGCTGGCTGTGCTTGTGCTGCTGCACCACCGCTGCTCAGGCTATCCATCTGCAGCAAAATCTGCTTCTGACGTTCCACAACCTGGTTCAACTGATACTGGCTTTCCTGAATCTGGCCGCGGAGAGAGTCAATATCGTTTTGGTTATCGGAGAGTTGTTGCTGGAGTTGGGTTAAAAGCTGGCTGTGAGCGTTAGAAATACGCTCGAGTTGAGTGACCCGGTCTTCTACCGAGCCTGAGCCGACACTACTGATTGGTGCCTGAGCAAAAGCGGCCCAGGGGGCCGCTATTCCAACCAGTAACGACAGACTCAACAGATGATGTCTGAAGTTACTGCTCATGCAATTCTCTTAGTAAACCAGTACGGCACGACGGTTTTTGGAGTAAGCCGCTTCGTCGTGACCCAGTACTGCAGGTTTTTCTTTACCGTAAGAAACGATGGAGATCTGGTCAGCAGAAACGCCTTTACCCTGCAGGTACATTTTAACAGCGTTAGCACGACGTTCACCCAGGGAGATGTTGTACTCTGGAGTACCACGTTCGTCCGCGTGACCTTCTACGGTGACTTTGTAAGATGGGTTGCTACGCAGGAAGTTAGCGTGAGCATCCAGCATCGCAGCGAAGTCAGAACGGATGTCGTATTTATCCAGATCGAAGTAAACGATGTTGTTCTGCTGCAGCTGCTGCATCTGAAGACGCGCTTGCTCTTCAGAAGACATGTTGCCATTGCCGTTCGCGTCCATACCGGTGCCGGCACCCATCATGCCTTCGCCGCTCTGGTCATTGCTGGCGTTCTTGTTAGAAGAACACGCTGCGATTGCCATTACAGGCAGAGCGATCATCAGCCCCTTCAGCACTTTGTTCAGTTGCATTTCTATGATTCCTTTAGTAATCAATTAATTATTATTTACAGATACGGCGACCAGGCAGGTGATTTTACCTGTCCATCAGTTGCCGGAATACGCGCTTTGAAACGCCCATCTGTAGAAACCAGATTCAGCACAGATCCCATCCCCTGAGAAGAGCTGTAGATTACCATCGTGCCGTTAGGTGCCAGACTCGGCGATTCATCCAGGAACGTTGACGACAAAACTTGCACGCCACCCGCTGCCAGATCTTGTTTGGCAATGTGTTGCTGACCACCTTCGGAGCTCACCATTACCATAAATTTACCATCCGCACTCACGTCAGCATCCTGGTTCTGGGAACCCTGCCAGGTGATACGTTGTGCTGCACCGCCATTCACATTGACTTTATAGACCTGTGGACGGCCCGCCTGGTCGGATGTGAATGCCAGGTTCTGGCTATCCGGGAACCAGGTCGGTTCAGTGTTGTTGCTACGACCATCAGTAACCTGACGAATCTGACCAGAAGCCAGATCCATCACATAGATGTTCAGGCTACCGGTTTTAGACAGTGCAAAGGCAATTTTGCTACCGTCAGGAGAGAACGCCGGTGCACCGTTGTGGCGCGGGAAAGAAGCAACCTGACGGGTCGCGGTGGACGCCAGGTTCTGGATAACCAGTGCAGAACGACCGCTTTCAAACGTCACGTATGCCAGCTGAGAACCATCCGGAGACCAGGCTGGAGACATCAGCGGCTGAGAAGAGCGGTGAATAACCGAGGTATTGTGACCATCGTAATCGGATACACGCAATTCATACGGGAACTGGCCGCCGTTTGCCTGAACCACATAGGCGATACGGGTACGGAACGCACCTTTAATACCGGTCAGTTTCAGGAACACTTCATCGCTCGCAGTATGCGCGGCATAGCGCAGCCACTGCTTGGTGACTTTGAAGGAGTTCTGAGACAGCACGGTGCCTGGTGCGCCACCCGTGTCGACGAGTTGGTAGGCGACGTTGAAGCTGCCATCCGGGTTAGGCGTAACCTGACCGACCACAACTGCATCAATGCCCAGCGCGGACCATGCAGCAGGCTGAACTTCCTGCGCGGTAGCCGGAGTCTGCGGCAGACGGGAACGATCCAACGGGTTGAATTTGCCACTCATGCGCAAATCGAAGGACACAACGTCACTGATATCCTCAGGCGCAGCACCTGGGCCCGCCCACTGGAACGGTACAACACCGATTGGGCGTGCCGAGTCGACCCCTTGGGTAATCTCGATACGTACTTCTGCGTGCAGCACCGCTGCCCACAGCATTAAAAAACCAAACGCTACACGTAATGCCTGCTTCATCATATCTCCCTTATCCGGGCGGAAAACCCGCGATAATTTAGCAGAATGTTAACAAACTCAAAACACGATAATTATACATCCTGACCCGCAATCGCGAGCCAGGCATTCTTCATCAATGACGCTTTAGAGCTTAAACACCAATGTGGCATCTTTGACTCGTTCATACACTTCTTTACTCGGCGGTGTCGGCATGTTGGCCGTGCGCGCAGCGCGAAGCGCAGCCTCACAAAGCTCAGGATCACCACCTTTCGATTCAATGTTACTTAGCGAACCATCCGATCTTAACGTAATGTGAAGATCGCAGCTTTTACCCGCCAGTAAGTCAGCATTGTAAAGCTTGCTCTGGATAGCACGTTGAATCTGCCCGGTGTACTTACTGATGTCAGCATTGCTGGCACCGTTATCACCATTACGGCTATTGTTACCCGAACCGGCTGCAGCTGCGTTGTTTCCTTTCGCTCCACCGCCGGTTTTAGGCGCATTCTTACCGGAACTCAGGTCGCCGAAAAGATCGTCCACGCCAGAAGCAGCGGCGGCTTTATCCGCGGCAGCCTTTTTAGCGGCAGCGGCTTTATCCGCAGCGGCCTTTTTGTCCGCAGCCGCTTTCTCAGCAGCAGCAGCTTTCTTATCTGCAGCGGCTTTGTCGGCAGCAGCCTTCTCAGCAGCGGCAGCTTTGTCCGCAGCCGCTTTTTCAGCTGCAGCGGCTTTTTCGGCAGCAGCCGCTTTTTTGGCAGCATCCGCAGCGGCTTTCTTCTCAGCATCCTGCTGAGCTTTCTTGGCCGCGTCAGCTTCGGCTTTCTTCTGTGCATCAGCAGCCGCTTTAGCCGCTTCTGCTTCTGCTTTTTTCTGCGCATCGGCAGCAGCTTTGGCCGCATCGGCTTCCGCTTTTTTAGCTGCATCTGCCGCCGCTTTCTTCGCCGCATCCGCCGCTAATTTTACCTGCGCATCAGCTTTCGCTTTTGCATCGGCAGCAGCCTTAGCAGCGGCTTCTTCAGCCTGCTTCTGCGCCTCCTGAGCGGCCTTCGCAGCCTCTTCCGCTTTCTTCTGCTGTTCCGCCTGTTGGCGTGCCGCTTCCTGCGACTGCAAACGCTCCTGCTCAAGCTGTTTTAAACGTTCCTGCTCAGCAGCCTGCTTTTCACGGAGCTCTTCGGCCTGTTGCTGCGCCTGTTTTTCGCGCTGCTCTTCGGCACGTTTTGCACTGGACTGCTGCTGTTGCTGGCGATTGTAGTTCTGGACGACGGCACCGGGGTCAACCATCACCGCATCAATAGATGAACCGCCACCACCGCCGGCAGAAGCGTCAATATTTTCATCGAACGAACTCCAAATCAGCAGCGCCACAAGCACTATGTGCAGCACGGCTGAGATGATGATCGCGCGTTTAAGTTTGTCGTTTTGTTCGGTTGCCTTTGACACTATCGGTTCCCAAAAACTGCCCGCCTGTTATGCCGGGGATCAAATAGGCTGCGTCATCAAGCCAACCTGCTTCACACCCGCGCTATGTAACAGGTTTAGCGCTTTAATGATTTCATCGTAAGGCACCTCTTTGGCGCCACCGATCAAGAAAACGGTTTTCGGATTGGCTTGCAGGCGACGCTGCGCTTCTGCAACCACTTGTTCAGGCGGTAGCTGATCAAGGCGATCTTTCTCCACTACCACGCTGTACTGCCCGACACCTGAAACCTCAATAATGACCGGCGGATCGTCGTTGGTGCTGACGCTTTTCGAATCTGTCGCGTCTGGCAGATCAACTTCAACACTCTGGGTAATGATGGGAGCGGTTGCCATAAAAATCAGCAGCAACACTAGCAACACATCCAGCAGAGGCACAATGTTGATTTCGGACTTGAGGTCACGACTGCCGCGTCCACGCTTTCTGGCCATGGTTTACCCCTTGTTGCTCTCGGTGCTGGTAAACGCCTGACGGTGCAGAATCGCAGTGAACTCTTCCATAAAGTTGTCGTAGTTCAGTTCCAGTTTGTTCACGCGCTGGTTCAGACGGTTGTAAGCCATAACCGCAGGAATTGCCGCAAACAGACCGATAGCGGTCGCAATCAGTGCTTCAGCGATACCCGGTGCAACCATCTGCAACGTCGCCTGCTTCACCGCGCCCAGCGCGATAAAGGCGTGCATGATCCCCCACACGGTACCAAACAGGCCGATATACGGGCTGATGGAACCGACAGTGCCGAGAAATGGAATATGCGTTTCGAGATTTTCCAGCTCGCGGTTCATAGAGATGCGCATCGCACGCGAGGCACCTTCCACCACCGCTTCTGGCGCATGATTGTTTGCACGATGCAGACGAGCAAACTCTTTGAAACCGCTATAAAAAATTTGCTCGGAGCCTGTAAGGTTTTCACGGCGCCCCTGGCTTTCCTGATACAGACGAGAAAGCTCAATACCCGACCAGAACTTATCTTCAAACGCTTCAGCTTCACGGCCAGCGGCATTGAGGATACGCGTTCTCTGGATGATGATGGCCCAGGATGCGATTGAAAAACCAATCAAAATCAACATGATAAGTTTGACCAGAAGGCTAGCCTTCAGGAACAAATCAAGGATGTTCATGTCAGTCACTGCTTAAACTCCGCGACAATAGACTTGGGAAGCGCACGAGGCTTCATGATGAGTGGATCAACACAGACAATCAGAACTTCGGCTTCATTCAGCACGGTGTTCTCTGCGTTGACTATCCGCTGCGTGAAGACCAGAGAGGTGCCACGCATTGATGTAATTTCCGTTTGGACTTCGAGCATATCGTCGAGTCTGGCGGGCGCAAAATACTCCAGCGTTAATTTACGTACCACGAACGCGACCCGCTCGGCCAGCAGGACCTGCTGACTAAAGTGATGGTGGCGCAGCATCTCAGTGCGTGCTCGTTCATAAAAAGCAACATAGCTGGCGTGGTAAACCACACCACCGGCATCAGTATCTTCGTAGTAGACCCGAACCGGCCATCGAAACAGCGTTGTATTCACTTTACATCCCGGTAATGCAAAAAAAGTTTGAGCTTTTAAACGTCGTTACTATACGCGCGGGGAAGGTGGTTTGGAATGGGTTGAAGTAAACGGAGAGTAAAAATATATGGGCTTTTGCAAGCCCATGTCGTAAACGGAGATTTCTTATTCAAAAGAAGAAAAAAATCAGACCTGTTAACAAAACTATCATAGCAATTAACGGGCAAAACACGCCTTGCCAGACGACTGCACGCGGGCGGAAGCCGACCCCGTGAATAACACCCGCACAGACTGCCCACATCAACAGGAACCCCTGCCAGATCTCAAGCTCGCTGGTTTTGGCTGCAAACCTTGATGGGTCCCAGAAAATACAGCCCGCCAGCACCAATGCCATAATTAAAGAAAGCGCCCGTAACGGGCGCTTATCCATTACCGCATAGAGCTTCGCGATAATTTCATTCATTAATGTTCTTCTTTCCCGGCTTTGGTCGCTTCCACATGCTCAAGCGCCAACGCGGTAATGATCCCAAAAGCACAGGCAAGAAGCGTTCCTAAAATCCATGCGAAATACCACATTATCAGCTCCTTACTTAGTACATAGAGTGGGTATTGTTTTCGATTTGCTCTTTGGTGATGCGTCCGAACATTTTCCAGTAACACCAGGTGGTGTAGATGAGAATGAGCGGAACAAACACCAGCGCCACGAAGGTCATCAGATTCAGCGTCATCTGGCTGGATGTGGCATCCCACATGGTCAGACTGGCGTTCATCATGATGCTGGATGGCATCACAAACGGGAACATCGCAATACCGGCTGTCAAAATAATGCACGCCAGCGTCAGTGAGGAGAAGACAAACGCCCAGGCGCCTTTCTCCAGTCGTGACATCAGCACGGTCAGCAGCGGCAGCACGACACCCACCGCCGGTACCAACCACAGAATTGGCGCATTATGGAAGTTGGCAAACCAGGCACCTGCCTGACGCGCCACTTCTTTATTCAGCGGGTTAGAAGCAGCATGGTGATCAAGCGCCGAGGTCACAACATAACCGTCGATGCCGTACATCACCCAAACGCCCGCCAGCGCGAAGCAGACCATGGTCACCAGAGCCGCCACCTGCGCCGTGACGCGAGAGCGTAAATGCAGCTCGCCAACGGTACGCATTTGCAGGTAGGTCGCGCCCTGGGTGATGATCATACCCACGCTCACTACGCCCGCCAGCAGACCAAACGGGTTCAGCAGCTGGAAGAAGTTACCGGTGTAGGTCAGACGCAGATATTCATCCACGTTGAACGGCACGCCCTGCAACAGGTTACCGAAGGCTACGCCAATCACCAGCGGCGGAACGAAGCTGCCGATGAAAATGCCCCAGTCCCACATGTTACGCCAGCGGGTGTCTTCAATCTTGGAGCGGTAATCAAACCCGACCGGACGGAAGAACAAGGACGCCAGAACCAGAATCATCGCTGTATAGAAGCCAGAGAAGGCCGCAGCGTAGACCATCGGCCAGGCCGCAAACAGCGCGCCGCCCGCAGTGATAAGCCAAACCTGGTTACCGTCCCAGTGCGGTGCGATGGAGTTAATCATCACACGACGTTCAGTGTCGCTACGCCCCAGGAAGCGGGTCAGCATGCCGACCCCCATGTCGAAACCATCCGTGACGGCAAACCCGATCAGCAGAATGCCAACCAGCAGCCACCAGATAAAACGCAATACTTCATAATCAATCATTTGACGACTCCTGTCTTAGCGTGCCGGCTGAGAAGCAACATTAGACTGCTCGTAATGATAGCGGCCGGTTTTCAGGCTACTTGGACCCAGGCGTGCGAATTTGAACATCAGGAACATTTCAGCCACCAGGAACAAGGTATACAGGCCACAAATCAGCACCATCGAGAAGAGCAGGTCACCTGCGGTCAGCGACGAGTTTGCCACCGCGGTTGGCAGCATTTCACCGACGGCCCAGGGTTGACGGCCATACTCAGCCACAAACCAGCCGGATTCGATAGCAATCCACGGCAGCGGGATGCCATACAGCGCAGCGCGCAGCAGCCATTTCTTCTCACCGATACGGTTACGACACACGGTCCAGAACGACATCGCAATGATGAAGAGCATCAGCACACCACACGCCACCATCAGGCGGAAGGCGAAGTACAGCGGTGCCACGCGTGGGATAGAGTCCTGCGTTGCCAGCTTGATTTGATCTTCGGTGGCATCAGAGACGTTCGGGGTATAGCGCTTGAGCAGCAAGCCATAGCCCAAATCTTTTTTCACGGTGTTGAATTCATCGCGTACTGACTGATCTTTCGAACCAGAACGCAATTGCTCCAGCAGGTGATACGCTTTCATCCCGTTACGGATACGCTCTTCATGCTGCACCATCAGGTCTTTCAGGCCGATAACCGGCGTGTCAACAGAACGGGTCGCAATAATGCCCAGCGCGTAAGGGATCTGAATGGACATGTGGTTTTTCTGCGCGTCCTGATCAGGAATACCAAACAGGGTAAATGCTGCCGGTGCAGGCTGGGTTTCCCACTCTGCTTCGATAGCCGCCAGTTTGGTTTTCTGCACGTCACCCATTTCGTAGCCAGACTCATCGCCCAGTACGATAACGGACAGCACAGCCGCCATGCCGAAGCTCGCCGCGATGGCGAAAGAACGCTTAGCAAACGCGATATCACGGCCACGCAGTAGGTAGTAGGAGCTGATACCCAGCACGAAAATCGCGCCGCAGGTATAGCCGGATGCAACGGTGTGGACGAATTTCACCTGAGCAACCGGGTTAAGTACCAGTTCGGCGAAACTCACCATTTCCATACGCATGGTTTCGAAGTTGAAGTCTGCCGCGACCGGGTTTTGCATCCAGCCGTTCGCAACCAGAATCCACAGCGCAGACAAGTTAGAGCCAAGAGCGACCAGCCAGGTCACTGCCATGTGCTGTACTTTGCCCAGACGATCCCAACCGAAGAAGAACAGACCTACAAAAGTAGACTCGAGGAAGAAGGCCATCAGACCTTCAATGGCCAGCGGCGCACCGAAGATATCCCCAACATAGTGAGAATAGTAAGACCAGTTAGTCCCGAACTGGAACTCCATGGTCAAACCGGTCGCCACGCCCAGTGCAAAGTTGATACCAAACAACTTGCCCCAGAACTTGGTCATATCTTTATAAATCTGTTTGCCGGAAAGGACGTAGACCGTTTCCATGATGGCCAGCAGGAACGCCATACCGAGCGTCAGTGGCACAAAAAGGAAGTGGTACATCGCGGTCAAGGCAAACTGTAAGCGTGACAGTTCGACAATATCTAACATCTTGACTCCTTGCTCATCGCATGAAGACTCCGAGAGTAAACCCCATTAGCGAAGGTTCACACGCATGCCCCAATACAAAGTTGTTGCACTTTTAAATCACCATCATGAATAAAGGTGATGCTGATTCAAAAAAGTTACAACTACGTTAATAAAAAACCCAAATTGATCTCTCGAATATATTACTCCGCAAAACCCTTACAATAAAAAGGTTTTTATTGGGTTTGTTTTACGTTTTTCGACAGCGATCAATTTATACCTAATTTGCCCGTTTTAGGCCAATTTGATCGGCGACAATTTATCGATTTTTATGGTTTTTTCCAAGCTTTTAAATATTGATTTAAATCAATTTATTCCTGGCATGTTAATTTTGTAGCTATCGTTTCCACATAGTAAAAACCATGTTAACAATATGTATATTCTAGCGTGAAAAATGGTTACCAATCGGAGAGTAAAGGTAAATTATGATGAGGTTATTTAACGTTAACCGTAGATGCTTTATTGCCGCTGCACAAATAATAAAAGCGCAACGCAAAAAAGATTGCAGGAGCATGACGTTATAATTTTACAATTATTTCACCTTAGCACTTAGCTGACTTAACACCGTAAAGTGATTATTCAAAAAAGCCACGCAAAATTCAGCGTGGCTTTTTTAACGTTTAGCGAGAGAACTCGCATTTTTAACATTCCCAACAGTTATAGATAACCGTTATGAACGCATCGCCTTCAGGGTATCAAGCAGCGTCTCAACGTGCTGCTGCTTCGTGCGCCAGGATGACACGCTAATGCGCATGGCCAACCTCCCCTGCCACCGGGTGCTGCCAAACCAGATGCATCCCGAGGCCTGTGCCGCCGCCAGCACCGCCTGCGTTTCTTCATCCGTGGCGCAGCGGAACAGGACCTGATTAATCACCACACGGTTCAGAACCTCAAACCCCTGTGCGATAAGCCCCTCGCTGATGGCTCGCGCCTGCGCACAATGCGTGTCGACCATCTGGCGTACACCGTCACGCCCGAGAACGCGCAACGCCGCCCACACGGGGATCCCACGCGGGCGGCGGGAAAACTCTAGCGTCAGATTTTTTTGAGCATCGGCGCTGGCACTCATATACACCGCGTCGCTGTTCATCGCGCCCGCAAGCACCTGCGGGTTGCGGCAGATAACCATCGCGCAGTCGTATGGCGTGTTGAGCCATTTATGTGCATCCGTGGTCCAGCTGTCCGCCAGGTCAATGCCGTCGGTGAGGGCAACCTGCGAAGATGCCCGCGCCCATAAACCAAAGGCTCCATCCACATGCACCCAGGCACCTGCCTTGTGCGCAAGGGGAATAATTTGCGCGAAGGGGTCGAATTCGCCGGTGTTGACCTCCCCCGCCTGTAAACAAAGGATGGTGCGGGCATCAAGCGCGGGCAGTTGCGTCACATCTACCCGCCCAAATTCATCTACCGGGGCAATGATAAGACGAGAGAGGCCAAACCCCAGGATCCGCAGCGCCTTTTTGACGGTAATATGCACCAGCTCAGAGACCACGACTTTTATCTCCGGTGCGCCCATTAACCCGTCATTATCGATATCCCAGCCGGCGCGTGCCAGCAGCTCACGCCGGGCTGCTGCCAGTGCTGCCAGCGTGCAGGCCGTTGCGCTGGTACCAAATCCCACGGCACTTTCGCGCGGTAAATCAAGCGCCTCGAGTATCCATTTCCCGGCAACACGTTCAACGCTGTCTGCAACGGGAGAATTTAAAAATGAGGAGGCGCACTGATCCCAGGCCATCACCAGGCGCTCTGCCGCCGAGGCCGCCGGCAGGGTCGCGCCCACCACAAAACCAAAATAGCCCGGGCCATTGGACGCTGTGGTGGCCGGTGAGCCCAGCTCATCCAGCAAGGCCAGCGTATCGGCGGCAGGCAACCCCGCCTCTGGCAGCGCTTCATCAAAGGCGCTCAGTGCCGCTATCGCATCTGCCGAAGGGAAGACACGGCGCGTGTCGATGCCATCCAGATAACGCAGGCCGCGCGCGTCAGCCTCTGCCAGTAATTCACGTTCTTCCATCTTTTACCCCTGTCTTTTATCGTGTTCTTCTGGCATCAGATGCCGTGTTAATGCCCATACGATCAGCGCCAGCAGGCTGACCGATGCCCCCAGCCAGCACACTCCCGACCAGCCCGAGCGGGAATATACCGCCGTGGTTAACAGGGCTCCCGTTCCGCTGCCGACGGCATAAAAAAGCATGTAGAGTGCCACCAGCCGGCCGTGTAATTCAGAGGCCGCGCGCAAAATCAGGCTCTGGTTGGTCACATGCAGCGCCTGCCCGCCCAGGTCAAGAAGCACAATGCCGAGCAGCAGCAATGGCACCGAGTGCTCCAGCCAGGAAAGCGGCCACCATGCCAGCAGCAACAATAATAGCGCCAGAAAACTGGTGCGTTGGGCATGCCCCCGGTCGGCAGCGCGCCCGGCTCTTGCTGCGGCCAGCGCACCCGCCACCCCCGCCAGAGCGAACAGACCGATGACGGTGTGGGAAAAACGATACGGAGGCGCACTGAGCGGCAACACCATCGCACTCCAGAAAATAGTAAAGGTGGCAAACATCAGTAACGCCAGCGTACCGCGAATGTGCAGGACGCGATCGGTGAGCAACAGTCGGAGCATAGAACCAATCAGCTCTCGCCAGCGCGTTCGCACACCGCTCACTTCAAACCGGGGCAGTCTGCGCCACAGGAGAGGCAGTAAAAGCAGCATCAGGGCTGCCGACAAGCCATAGACTGCCCGCCAGCCTGCCAGGTCACTCACCACGCCGGAGAAAACGCGCGCCAGCAGCAGGCCAATAAAAACGCCGCCCTGGGCTGCACCGACCACCCGTCCGCGTTCGTGCGTGTCTGATGCGCTGGCCGCGCAGGCAATCAGCCCTTGCGTCATCGCCGTGCCCAGTAGCCCCACGGCCAGCATCCCGGCAAGCAGCATCCACGTTGAGCTGGCCTGCGACACCGCGCCGAGTGCAGCCACCAGCGCCACAAGCTGCACCAGCATCAGTTTGCGTCGCTCGATGATGTCTCCCAGCGGCACCAACAGTAACAGCGCCAGCGCACATCCCAGCTGGGTTGCGGTCACAATCCCTCCCACTGCGGCCGTGCTGATAGCAAAATCCCGGGCGAGCGCGTCGAGCAACGGCTGAGCGTAATAAACGTTGGCCACACTCATTCCACTGGCCACGGCAAACAGCATCACAAGGCTGCCCGGCAGGGTTTTCACTGGAGCCAGAGGCTCTGCTGCACACGCTTTCATGTCGTTAACCTGGTTGCAAAAGAAAACTAGTTGAAGATTAGAGAACCTAGTTTTAAAATGCAACCAGAAAATTTTTCATGAGGCCAGCCGATGACTAACGCTCTGCCCCCTTCATATCAGCCTTGTCCCGTTGCGCGATCTGTTGACCTGATTGGTGACCGCTGGGCGTTGCTTATCATCCGCGATGCGTTCGATGGCGCCCGGCGTTTTGGTGATTTTCAAAGAGGGCTTGGGATGGCACGTAACATACTGACGGACCGGTTACGTAAGCTGGTGGAAGCAGACATACTGATGACGCAACCCGCGTCAGACGGCACCGCTTACCAGGAGTATGTACTTACACCGAAAGGAAACTCGCTGTTTCCGGTGATCGTCGCGCTGCGCCAGTGGGGTGAGGACAACCTGTTTGCGGCGGATGAACCGCATTCAGTGCTGATTGATATGCACACCGACCGCGTGATTGCCCCGATGCGGCCTCATGCCGGAGACGGACGTGAGCTGACGGCGGAAAATACGCGGGTGCGTAAGCTCGGGTCATAAAAAAGGCCGCCCTTTGCAGAGCGGCCAACCATGTCGAACATTTTACAGCCCCTTCAAAGAGGGGCCTTGAGACTTATTTGATGATGGATTTCAGCGCTTCGCCGATATCCGCCAGGCTGCGAACGGTCTTCACGCCAGCGGCTTCCAGAGCAGCAAATTTCTCATCTGCTGTTCCTTTCCCCCCCGCGATGATTGCGCCTGCGTGACCCATACGTTTGCCTTTCGGCGCAGTCACACCGGCGATGTAGCCGACGACAGGTTTGGTCACGTGATCTTTGATGTACGCCGCGGCTTCTTCTTCAGCGCTGCCGCCGATTTCACCGATCATCACGATCGCTTCGGTCTGCGGATCTTCCTGGAACAGTTTCAGGATATCGATGAAGTTAGAACCCGGGATCGGGTCACCACCGATGCCCACACAGGTGGACTGGCCGAAGCCGTAGTCAGTGGTCTGTTTAACCGCTTCATAGGTCAGCGTACCGGAACGGGAAACGATACCCACTTTGCCCGGCTTGTGAATGTGGCCCGGCATGATGCCGATTTTGCATTCGCCTGGGGTGATAACACCTGGGCAGTTCGGGCCAATCATGCGCACGCCCGCTTCGTCCAGTTTCACTTTCACAGTCAGCATATCCAGCGTCGGGATGCCTTCAGTGATGGTGATGATGAGCTTAATACCCGCGTCAATCGCTTCCAGAATGGAGTCTTTGCAGAACGGAGCCGGAACGTAGATAACGGTGGCGGTTGCGCCCGTTGCTTCTACGGCTTCGCGCACGGTGTTGAACACCGGCAGGCCCAGATGCGTGGTGCCGCCTTTGCCTGGCGTGACACCGCCAACCATCTGCGTACCGTATGCAATCGCTTGTTCTGAGTGGAAGGTGCCCTGGCTACCGGTGAAACCCTGGCAGATAACCTTGGTATCTTTATTGATTAAAACAGACATTATTTACCCTCCACTGCGGCAACAACCTGCTGCGCTGCATCCGTCAGACTTTTCGCTGCAATAATATTCAGGCCGCTGTCAGCCAGACGCTTCGCGCCCAGTTCTGCGTTGTTGCCTTCCAGACGTACCACAACAGGTACGTTAACGCCGACTTCTTCTACCGCGCCGATGATACCGTCAGCAATCAGGTCGCAACGCACGATGCCGCCGAAAATGTTCACCAGTACGGCT
This sequence comes from uncultured Enterobacteriaceae bacterium, assembly GCA_963530515.1. GTDB lineage: Bacteria > Pseudomonadota > Gammaproteobacteria > Enterobacterales > Enterobacteriaceae > CBFFRJ01. Next base: position 14,533 of record CAUSEC010000034.1, read on the forward strand.
TTCACATTGTCGTCAGACAGGATGATTTTGAACGCTTCGGTTACGCGCTCTTTTGTTGCGCCACCGCCCACGTCGAGGAAGTTTGCCGGCTCGCCGCCGTGCAGTTTAACGATGTCCATGGTGCCCATTGCCAGGCCCGCACCGTTAACCATGCAGCCGATATTGCCATCCAGTGCCACATAGTTCAGCTCCCAGTGAGCCGCCTGCGCTTCACGCGGATCTTCCTGAGACTGATCGCGCATTTCGCGCAGATCTGGCTGACGGAACAGCGCATTGCCGTCCGCACCCAGTTTGCCGTCGAGGCAGATCAGGTCGCCCTGCTTAGTAATCACCAGCGGGTTGATTTCGATCAGCGCCAGATCGCGCTCCAGGAAGATGTTCGCCAGACCCATGAAGATCTTGGTGAACTGCTGAACCTGCTTACCTTCCAGACCCAGTTTGAACGCCAGCTCACGGCCCTGATACGGCATCGGACCGGCCAGCGGATCCAGTGCGATTTTGTGGATCAGGTGCGGGGTTTCTTCCGCCACTTTTTCAATTTCCACACCGCCTTCAGTCGAGGCCATGAACACCACGCGACGGGAGCTACGATCGACAACCGCGCCCAAGTACAGCTCTTTGTCGATGTCCGTTGCCGCTTCAACCAGAATCTGGTTAACCGGCTGACCGTTTGCGTCCGTCTGGTAGGTCACCAGACGTTTTCCCAGCCAATGTTCAGCAAAGGCGCGAATTTCTTCTTTGCTCTTAACAACTTTTACGCCACCGGCTTTACCACGGCCACCCGCGTGAACCTGGCATTTCACTACCCACGGACCCGCACCGATTTTAGAAGCGGCTTCTTCGGCTTCGCGTGGCGTTGTGCACGCATAGCCTACTGGCGCAGGCAGACCGTAACGGGCAAAAAGCTGTTTTGCCTGGTATTCATGTAAGTTCATGTGTTCTGTCCATCCTTCAGGTCATCATTATCTTTGAACCCGTAGGCCTGATAAGACGCAAACGCGTCGCCATCAGGCATCGCACCAACGCCGGATGGCGGCATAAACGCCTTATCCGGCCTACGGGGCAGTGGATACTTTTACTTACTATACGTCCAGCAGCAGACGCGTCGGATCTTCCAGCAGCTCTTTAATGGCGACCAGGAAGCTGACCGATTCACGGCCATCAATCAGACGGTGATCGTAGGAGAGCGCCAGGTACATCATCGGCAGGATCTCAACTTTACCGTCAACAGCCATCGGGCGGTCTTTGATGGCATGCATGCCGAGGATCGCGCTCTGCGGCGGGTTGATGATCGGGGTAGACATCAGTGAACCGAAGACGCCGCCGTTGGTGATAGTGAAGTTACCGCCGGTCAAATCTTCCACCGTCAGCTTGCCGTCACGACCTTTGATGGCCAGGTCTTTGATACGTTTTTCGATATCAGCCATGCCCAGAGTATCCACATCACGCAGAACCGGGGTCACGAGTCCGCGTGGCGTAGAGACCGCCATGCTGACGTCAAAGTAGTTGTGGTACACCACGTCATCGCCATCGATAGAGGCGTTTACTTCCGGGAAGCGTTTCAGCGCTTCAACCACCGCTTTCACGTAGAAGGACATGAAGCCCAGACGGATACCGTGACGTTTTTCGAAGGCGTCGCCGTACTGCTTGCGCAGGTCCATAATCGGCTTCATGTTCACTTCGTTAAACGTGGTGAGCATGGCCGTGGAGTTTTTCGCTTCCAGCAGACGCTCTGCCACACGCTTGCGCAGACGGGTCATCGGCACGCGTTTTTCAGAACGGCCCGCCAGCTGTGGTGCAGCCGGTGCGGCGGCCGGTGCCGCTGGTTTGCTCTCTTCTTTCTTCGCCGGGGCTTTCGCCAGATGTTTATCGATGTCTTCGCGCGTCAGACGGCCACCGACGCCAGTACCTTTAATGGCACTGGCTTCGAGGTTGTGCTCAGCCAGCAGGCGACGAATCGCCGGGCTGAGCGCATCGTTGTTTTGCTCTTCCAGCGACGCCTGCTGACGCTGAGCCGGAGTTGACTCTTTGGCTTCAGATTTGGCGCTGCTTTCTTTACCACCGCTGTTACCTTCACGCAGGCGGCCCAGAATCTGACGTGAGGTGACGGTGGTGCCTTCATCTTCCAGCACTGCATCCAGAATGCCGTCCGCCGAAGCCGGTACTTCCAGTACCACTTTGTCAGTTTCGATTTCTACCAGCACTTCATCGCGCTTAACGGCATCGCCTGGTTTTTTGTGCCAGGTAGCGACGGTCGCATCTGCTACGGATTCAGGCAGGTCGGGAACAAGAATATCTACGCTACTCATTTTGTATCCTTTAATTAATCGACGTTCAGCGCGTCATTGACCAGATCTTGTTGCTGCTTCTGGTGAACGGACATATACCCTACCGCCGGAGAGGCGGAGGCCGGGCGACCTGCATAACGCAGGGCTGACCCAAATGGAATCACTTCACGGAAATGATGCTGGCTGCAGTACCATGCGCCCTGGTTAAGCGGCTCTTCCTGGCACCAGACAAAGTCATGTACGTGAGCATATTGTTTCAGCACTTCCTGCATCGCCTGATGCGGGAACGGATAAAGCTGTTCGATACGCACGATGGCGACATCTTTCTGATCGTTCTTGCGGCGCTGTTCCAGCAGGTCGTAATAAACCTTACCAGAACACATCACCACGCGCTTCACGCCCTGCGGATCCAGTTCATCAATCTCACCGATGGCTGGCAGGAAGGTGCCATTCGCCAGTTCGTCCAGGCTGGACACGGCCAGCGGGTGACGCAGCAGGGATTTCGGCGACATCACCACCAGCGGACGGCGCATACCGCGCAGCGCCTGGCGACGCAGCATGTGGTAGACCTGAGCCGGGGTGGACGGCACGCAGACCTGCATGTTCTGCTCGGCGCAGAGCTGCAGATAACGTTCCAGACGCGCGGAGGAGTGCTCCGGACCCTGACCTTCATAACCGTGCGGCAGCAGCATTACCAGGCCACACATACGGCCCCACTTCTGCTCGCCGGATGAGATGAACTGGTCGATAACCACCTGCGCACCGTTGGCAAAGTCACCGAACTGCGCTTCCCAGATGGTCAAAGTGCGTGGTTCTGCGGTGGCGTAACCGTATTCGAAGGCCAGAACCGCTTCTTCAGACAGCACGGAGTCCCAGACCTTGAACTGGCCCTGACCGTTGTGCACGTGCTGCAGCGGGGTGTAGGTTGAACCGTTGGACTGGTTGTGAACAACCGCGTGACGGTGGAAGAAGGTCCCACGGCCGGCATCTTCACCGGACAGACGAACAGGAATGCCTTCGTCAACCAGCGTTGCGTAGGCCAGCGTTTCCGCGCCGCCCCAGTCGAACAGCTTCTCGCCTGCCGCCATGGACTGACGGTCAGCGTAGATTTTCGCCACGCGAGACTGCATCTCGATAGCGTCCGGTACGGTGCTGATGCGTTTAGCCAGCTCCTGCAGGCGCTTCATCTCAACCTTGTTCGGGTAGCTCTCATCCCACTCGTGGTTGAGGTACGGCGACCAGGTAAAGGAGTGCATGTTCATCGGGCGCAGCTCTTTGACCACGCATTCACCCGCATCCAGCGCGTCGCGGTAGAGGTTGACCATTTCGGTCGCATCTTCCAGCGTCGTCACTTTGTCGCTCTCCAGCTTGTCAGCATAGATTTTGCGCGGGGTCGGGTGTTTTTTGATTTTCTGATACATCAACGGCTGGGTTGCACTTGGCTCGTCCGCTTCGTTGTGGCCATGACGGCGGTAGCAGAAGAGGTCAATGAACACATCGCGTTTAAAGGTATTACGGAAGTCCAGCGCCAGACGGGTAACGAAAGCAACGGCTTCCGGGTCATCCGCGTTAACGTGGAAGATTGGCGCCTGCACCATCTTACCGATGTCGGTGCAGTACGGGGTAGAACGCGCGTCCAGCGGGTTAGAGGTGGTAAAGCCCACCTGGTTGTTGATCACGATGCGAACGGTACCGCCCACTTCATAACCACGCGCTTTCGACATGTTCAGGGTTTCCTGAACCACGCCCTGCCCTGTTACAGCCGCATCACCGTGGATGGTAATTGGCAGTACTTTATTGCTGCTCGGCTCGTCCAGACGATCCAGACGCGCACGCACGGAACCGATAACCACCGGGCTAACGATTTCCAGGTGTGACGGGTTAAACGCCAGCGCCAGGTGAACCAGACCGCCTTCGGTTTCGATATCCGACGAGAAGCCCATGTGGTACTTCACGTCGCCGGTGCCGAGGTGTTCTTTATGTTTGCCCGCGAACTCGTCGAACAGGTCCTGAGGTTTTTTACCCAGCACGTTGACCAGCACGTTCAGACGACCACGGTGCGCCATGCCCAGTACCACTTCACGGGTGCCGCTCTTGCCTGCGTGACGAATCAGCTCTTTCAGCATCGGCACCAGCGCGTCGCCGCCTTCCAGCGAGAAGCGTTTTGCGCCCGGGAATTTCGCGCCCAGATAGCGCTCAAGCCCTTCCGCTGCGGTCAGTTCGTTCAGGAAGCGTTTTTTCTCGTCAGCCGAGAAGGTCGCGTGCCCCGCTACGGATTCGATGCGCTGCTGGATCCAGCGTTTCTCTTCGGTAGAGGTAATGTGCATGTATTCCGCGCCGATGGAGCCGCAGTAGGTTTGCTTGAGCGCGTCAATCAGATCGCCCAGCTTCATCGTGTCTTTGCCGATGGCAAAGGAACCTACGTTAAAGCTTTCCTGGAAATCGGCCTCGGTCAGATCGTGATATGCCGGATCGAGATCGGCCACACGGTCTTGTTTCCACAGTCCCAGCGGATCGAGATTCGCATGCTGGTGACCGCGGAAGCGATAAGCGTTGATAAGCTGCAGGACTTTAACCTGCTTCGCATTGGTGTCAGGGTCGGAAATCGCAGAAGAGTAACGTGAGGCATCCTTCGCCAGACGACGGAAATAATCACGTGTTTTGGAATGGAATTGATCCGGTTTGACCCCTGTGCCAGGCAACTGCTGGAACATGGAACGCCAGTTTGCGTCCACTGAGTCAGGATCGGTTAAGAAGTCTTCATAGAGCTGTTCAATCCAGCTCTGGTTCGCACCAGAAAGGAAAGAAGAGTCCAGCCAGGCTTTCATTGCGCCGTTCTGCATCGTGATCCCTTAAGCATTTTTATGCTTACTTTCGCCGTAGAAACTACCACGCACACCACGTGTACGTGCCGGGGTTCACCTGCGAGCTCTTTTACTTTGGCCCGCGAAGGAACCTTTAGAAACTGTCTAAGGGTCTTTACCCTCACCCCTACCCTCTCCCTAAGGGAGAGGGGGAATGCCGTCGGCAGTTTTTAAAGATTTCCTGCAATCTGTCCCCTCTCCCTTAGGGAGAGGGTTAGGGTGAGGGGAACACCGCTCCCCTCTCACTACTTACGCACTGCGCTGCAGCAGCATCGACTTAATATGGCCGATGGCGCGCGTCGGGTTCAGCCCCTTCGGACACACACTGACGCAGTTCATGATGCTATGGCAGCGGAATACGCTGAAAGCATCACTCAAGCCTTCCAGACGGTCATCGGTTTCGGTGTCGCGGCTGTCAATCAGGAAGCGATAGGCCGCCAGCAGACCCGCAGGGCCGATGAATTTATCCGGATTCCACCAGAACGACGGGCAGGATGTAGAGCAGCAGGCGCACAAAATACACTCATACAATCCGTCGAGTTTCTCGCGCTGTTCCGGCATCTGTAAATGCTCGCGAGCGGGTGGATTTTGTCCATTATTCAATAAGTAAGGCTTAATCTTCTCATATTGAGCATAGAACTGTCCCATGTCCACAACCAAATCGCGGATAACCGGCAGCCCAGGCAACGGGCGGATAACAATCTTCTGCTTGCCATTACCCAGCGCCGACAGCGGGGTGATACAGGCCAGACCGTTTTTGCCGTTCATGTTCACGCCGTCGGAGCCGCAGACCCCTTCACGGCAGGAGCGACGGAACGACAGGCTCGGATCCTGCTCTTTAATCAGCATCAATGCGTCCAGCAGCATCATGTCACGCCCTTCTTCACCTTCAAGCGTGTAATCCTGCATGCGCGGAGCATCGTCGACATCCGGGTTATAGCGATAAATTGAAAACTCGAATTTCATTTTCCTGTCTCCGCATTAATAAGTACGAATCTTCGGCGGGAATGCCGGACGCAGTTTCGGTTCCATGTTGACGCTACGACGCGTCATGGATTCCGTCTCTGGCAGATACAGGGAATGGCACAGCCAGTTTTCATCATCACGCTCCGGGAAGTCGAAGCGGCTATGTGCGCCACGGCTCTCGGTACGGAAGTTGGCAGATACCGCCGTGGCATATGCGGTTTCCATCAGGTTATCCAGCTCCAGGCACTCAACACGCTGGGTGTTGAATTCGCTGGAGGTGTCATCCAGACGGGCATTTTTCAGACGCTCACGAATCGCTTTCAGCTGCTCAAGGCCTTTGGCCATCGCATCACCTTCACGGAATACCGAGAAGTTGTGCTGCATACACTCTTGCAGCGCTTTGCGAATCACCACCGGATCTTCACCGTCACGGTTACCGTTCCAGCGGTTCAGACGTTCCAGTGACGCTTCCACTTCTTCTTCGGTGGCATCACGCAGTTCGCCCTGTTCAGCAATGGACTCCTGCAGATGCAGACCGGCCGCACGACCAAACACCACCAGGTCCAGCAGCGAGTTGCCGCCCAGACGGTTGGCACCGTGTACGGATACGCAGGCAATTTCGCCCACGGCGAACAGGCCAGGAATCACCACATCTTCGCCCTGCTCGTTCACGGTCAACGCCTGACCGGTCACTTTGGTCGGGATCCCGCCCATCATGTAGTGACAGGTTGGGATAACCGGGATCGGCTCTTTCACCGGATCGACGTGTGCGAAAGTACGGGAGAGTTCCAGAATGCCAGGCAAACGCGACTCCAGCACCTCTTTACCGAGGTGATCGAGTTTCAGTTTGGCGTGCGGGCCCCACGGACCGTCACAACCACGACCTTCGCGGATTTCGATCATGATAGAACGCGCTACCACATCACGACCCGCCAGGTCTTTCGCGTTTGGCGCATAGCGCTCCATAAAACGCTCACCGTGTTTATTTAACAGATAGCCACCTTCACCACGGCAGCCTTCCGTGACCAGTACCCCTGCCCCGGCGATGCCGGTTGGGTGGAACTGCCACATTTCCATGTCCTGCACCGGAACACCGGCACGCAGAGCCATACCAACACCATCACCGGTATTGATGTGGGCGTTGGTGGTGGACTGGTAAATACGCCCGGCACCGCCGGTCGCCAGCACGGTTGCACGCGCTTTGAAGTAGACCACTTCACCGGTTTCAATGCACAGCGCGGTACAGCCGACGACGGCACCGTCCTGGTTTTTCACCAGGTCGAGCGCATACCACTCGGAAAAAATAGTAGTGTGGTTTTTAAGGTTTTGCTGATAAAGCGTGTGCAGTAATGCGTGACCGGTACGGTCAGCTGCTGCGGCAGTACGCGCCGCCTGTTCGCCACCGAAGTTTTTCGACTGGCCACCAAACGGGCGCTGGTAGATTTTGCCATCGTCCAGACGCGAGAACGGCAGACCCATGTGTTCCAGTTCCAGAATCGCTTCCGGGCCGGTTTTACACATATATTCAATCGCGTCCTGGTCACCGATGTAGTCCGACCCTTTTACGGTGTCGTACATGTGCCATTCCCAGTTATCTTCATGGGTGTTACCCAGTGCAACGGTGATACCACCCTGCGCAGATACAGTGTGGGAACGGGTTGGAAAGACTTTGGAGAGCAGCGCACAGGTCTGGCCGCTCTGGGAAATTTGTAGCGCTGCGCGCATACCTGCGCCGCCTGCGCCAATCACAACAGCATCAAATTCTCTGACTGGCAGTTTCATTACACACCCCACACCACAACGAATCCATAAATAACGTAAACCACGAGTGCAACCACAATCACCAGTTGCAGACTAAGGCGCAAGGCCACGGGTTTAACGTAGTCGGTCAACACCTGCCACATGCCAATCCAGGCATGGATCAAAATAGAGAACAGTGCCAGCAGGGTGAAGACTTTGGTAAAGGCGGAAGAGAAGAAGCCTGACCAGACTTGCCAGGTGATGTCACCAGTGATGGCAAAAAAGCCCACCATATAGATGATGTAAAGCGTCAGGACGATGGCGGTAGCGCGGACCAGAATATAGTCATGTACGCCATTACGTCCTAATGCGGAGGCGTTGCTTACCATACGAGGACTCCTGCGAGAAGTGAAAGCACGACAGTAATCACAAATGAAATGTTAGCGGAACGTTTTCCTGCCTCAAAAGTTTCTTCCAGCCAGCCAAAATCCATCAGCATGTGGCGAATTCCCCCAACCGCGTGATACGCCAGCGCAGTCAGAATGCCCCACAGAATGAATTTAACAATAAAGCCGCTCATGATGGCGGAAGCCGCCTGGAAGCCTTCTTCGGATGACAGCGACAGACCCAGTAACCGCAACAGAATGCCAACAGCGATAAAGGTAATCACGCCAGAAGCACGGTGGAGAATGGAGGCTATAGCCGTTACAGGAAACCGGATCGTTGTCAGATCCAGATTGACAGGTCTTTGTTTTTTCACATTTTTTACCATGAATAACGCCCACATGCTGTTCTTATTAGTTTCCTTCCTCCGGTCTGCGTGCGGGTCAGACAGCGTCCTTTTCTATAACTGCGCGTCATGCAAAAAATGAGCTTCCAGATGCTAAACGCCAGGTTACAACGCTGGGTGGCTCGGGATTGCAGGGTATTCCGGAGACCTGGCGGCAGTATAGGTCGTTCACAAAATCATTACAATTATCCTACATATAGTTTGTCGGGTTTTATGCAGAACAGTGACTGAGGTCACGATAACAACATTTATTTAAACTTTAATCATTGGATTTGACAAATATTAAACATTATTGTTACAAACTTCACCAGAAGAGAGATATAATTCGCAAAAGTTATGGGGTCTATCTTTCACCTGCAAATAAGTTATGCAACTACAAATAAGTTATGCAACAGTGTGATGGTGTTGACCGAATTAATCAGGACAGTTATTAGTGATAACCCGTTTTGTAAATTTCGGACTGCCGACTCCCTGATTTGTTGTTGTTTCAACTGAACTTTCGATGCTGACCTGCATGCGCCCATCGCTCTGTACCCTGGTATCTCCTCTCATCAGAGCAGCGAGCAACATAATAATCTGGTAGCGTTAAAAGGCAGTTTGAATGCAAATCCGGTAACAGGTAGTCTTAAGCAATAAGGCGCTAAGGAGACCGTAAATGGCTGATAAAAAAGCAAACCTCACCTACAATGGTGATGCTGCTATTGAACTGGATGTGCTAAAAGGCACGCTCGGTGAGGATGTTATTGATATCCGTAGTCTCGGTTCAAAAGGGGTATTCACCTTTGACCCTGGTTTCACCTCTACCGCATCCTGCGAATCCAAAATCACCTTTATTGATGGTGATGAAGGTATTTTGCTGCACCGTGGGTTCCCAATAGACCAGTTGGCCACCAACTCAAGTTATCTGGAAGTGTCCTACATCCTGCTTTACGGCGAAAAACCGACCCAGGAACAGTATGACGAATTCAAACTGACCGTGACTCGCCACACCATGATTCACGAGCAGATTACCCGTCTGTTCCACGGTTTCCGTCGCGACTCGCACCCAATGGCGGTGCTGTGCGGTGTGACCGGTGCACTGGCCGCGTTCTACCACGACTCACTGGATGTGAATAATTCACGTCACCGTGAAATCGCTGCTTTCCGCCTGCTGTCCAAAATGCCGACAGTAGCGGCAATGTGTTACAAATACTCAATCGGTCAGCCGTTTGTTTATCCGCGCAATGACCTCTCCTATTCCGGCAACTTCCTGCGCATGATGTTCGCAACGCCTTGCGAAGAGTACGTGGTTAACCCGGTGCTGGAACGTGCAATGGATCGTATTCTTATCCTGCACGCTGACCATGAGCAAAACGCCTCCACCTCTACCGTGCGTACCGCCGGTTCTTCTGGTGCGAACCCGTTTGCCTGTATCGCGGCCGGCATTGCCTCCCTGTGGGGACCGGCACACGGCGGCGCGAACGAAGCGGCTCTGAAAATGCTCGAAGAGATCAGTACAGTTAAGCACATTCCAGAATTCCTGCGTCGCGCCAAAGACAAGAACGATTCGTTCCGTCTGATGGGCTTCGGTCACCGTGTCTATAAAAACTATGACCCGCGTGCCACCGTGATGCGTGAAACCTGCCACGAAGTGTTGAAAGAGCTGGGCACCAAAGACGATCTGCTGGAAGTGGCCATGGAGCTTGAGCACATCGCGCTGAACGACCCGTACTTCATCGAGCGTAAACTCTACCCGAACGTGGACTTCTACTCCGGCATCATCCTCAAAGCGATGGGCATCCCGTCATCTATGTTTACCGTTATCTTTGCGATGGCGCGTACCGTAGGCTGGATTGCGCACTGGAATGAGATGCATGACGACGGCCTGAAAATTGCCCGTCCGCGTCAGCTTTACACCGGTTATGCTAAGCGTGAATTCACCACCGATCTCGAAAAGCATTAATTTCCGGCTGATAAAAAAACCCGCGCAAGCGGATTTAGAACATGCCTGATGGCGCTTCGCTTATCAGGCCTACAAGGATTGTATTGGATCGTAGGCCGGATAATACGGCTCTCTATCTATCTGAAACCTGCTTACTCAGCAGGTTTTTTTATTTCTGGCAGCCGGGGCACCAGTAAAAGGGCCGTGAAGAGAGCGTGGTTTTCTCAATGATCCCACCGCAGCGCTCGCAGGCCTCCCCCTCCCGGTGAAACACCTTAAAGCTGAACAACGCACCATGATGCCGATTGTCATCCACCCTGCCCCGCGTCTGGTAAGAGAGCCTTGGAATATCCAGCATCGCCTGGGCAAGCGTCGTTAGCTGCACATCGTTGAGATCGCAGGCCCGATGCTGAGCGGCCAGTCCGGCGAACCAGAGGATCTCCACCCGCAGGTAATTGCCCAGCCCCGCGAGAAACGCCTGATCGAGCAACAGCCCGGAAAACTGACGTTTCGCGAAACGCGGGGACAACAGGCGAGATTTGACCTGCTCAGCGGTCAGCGACATATCCAGCACGTCCGGGCCGACCCGTTGCAAAAAAGGATGTTCAGCCAGTTCCTGCGCGTTGAGTATTGCAATATCCGAGGCGCTGTAGAGCAATATTGCCTTGTCAGCGGTTTCCAGTCGCACACGTAAAACGCGGGTGGTCTGCGCCGCCTGCCCCGCATCCATCACCCGCCAGACGCCATAAAGCTGGTTGTGGCTGTACATCGTCAACCCATTAGAGAAATGGGTCAGCAAAGCCTTGCCACGGGTTTCTATTTGCTCGACGGTGCAGCCAATAAGGGCTGCGGCAAACGGTTGTAACTGGGGAAAGGCAAACCAGACTTCCGTTAAGGGTTTGCCTTTGACTGCCGCTTCGAGGCTGTCTGCCGCGCGGCGAATTTCCGGTCCTTCAGGCATGAACGCTCCTTTAACGCTGTGCACTCACGGTAATATTCTGCTGCGCGAACGCTTCCCGCAGACGACGCGCAAACGCCAGCGCATGCTCACCGTCGCCATGCAGACAGACGGTCTGCGCCACGACACCGACACGCCGACCGCTCACGCTGGTGACGTGGCCATTGAGTACCATGTCGAGGGTTTGTGAAAGCGAGAGGGCATCATCGGTTATCAATGCGCCCGGCTGCGTGCGCGGCACCAGACTCCCGTCATCCTGATAGCCCCGGTCTGCGAACACTTCCTGCCGGGTGGTCAGTTGATAGCGCTCTCCGGCGCGGATCAGCTCACTGCCCGCCAGCCCCACCAGAATCAATGCGGGGTCGAGAGCATACACCGCACGGGCAATAGCATCCGCCAGCTGCGGATCGACGGCGGCCTGGTTATAGAGCATGCCGTGAGGTTTAACATGCTGTAACCGCCCTCCTTCAGCCCTGACGATGGCCGCCAGCGCGCCGGTCTGGTACAACACCTGCGCGTAAACCGTCTCAGGCGGCAGTTGCATCGCCGTGCGGCCAAAATTCTCCCGGTCGGGAAAACTCGGGTGCGCGCCAATGGCGACCCCCTGCCTGAGCGCTTCTTGCACCGATGTGAGCATGCTTCGCGCATCGCCAGCATGAAATCCGCAGGCGATATTGGCCGAGGAGATGAGTGTCATCAGCGCCGCGTCACTGGCACACCCTTCGCCGAGGTCGGCGTTAAGATCAATCTTCATGACGAATGCGCCAGGCCAGCTGATCGAGAAAACGGCGCTGCTCCTGCCGTGCCGCCAGCGCCTCTTCCAGCGTACAGGGCACAAAATGGATAGGTTGCCCCAGCGGGATCTGCGCCAGATGATACATATCCGCTTCAATGATGCAGGCAATGCGCGGGTAGCCGCCGGTGGTCTGGGCATCATTCATCAGCACGATGGGCTGACCGTTTGACGGCACCTGCACCACGCCCGGCAACAGGCCATGTGAGACCAGCTCGCGGTTAGACGTGCGCACGAGCGATTGCCCCTGCAGGCGATAGCCCATTCGGTTACTCTGCGGGTTCAGCCGCCACGGCAAGCGCCAGAAGGCCTCCTGCGAGGCTTTATCAAACTCCTGATACTCCGGCCCCGGCAGCGCACGAATGCGGTTACTCCACAGAAGCTGTTTCACCCCTTGCGGCGCAGAAAACGTGCTGGCTGCTGGCTTCACGGCAAGCGTGTCGCCATCGCGTAGCAACCGCCCTTCCAGCCCGCCCACACCCGTTTTCAGATCGGTACTGGCAGAGCCTAAAACGTCGGGCACATCCAGCCCACCGCTGACCGCCAGATAGCTGCGCATGCCATGCAGAGGCCGTTTAAGCACCAGCCGTTGCCCGGCCTTGACCGCGTTGCGCCAGCCCGTCCAGACGGCTTTGCCATCTAATCTGGCCTCACAACCCGCCCCGGTCAGCGCGAACCAGCCGTCTTCACCGAATTCGATTTCGCATTGGCCGAGGGTAATTTCAAGGCCGGGAGCATCAAGGTCATTCCCCACCAGCGCATTGGCAATGGATAACGCCGGGCCATCCAGCGCACCACAATAGCTCACGCCTGCCTGGCGCAACCCGATGCGTTTTCCGCCCTGAACGCTGGTGTAGATCCCGGCACGAATGATTGTCAGCATATGCCTTCCTTGCGAGGGATAAACCTGAGGGTGTCACCGGGGCGAAGCAGCACCGGTTCGGGTAATGCGGGGTTAAACAGCGGCAAATCCGTGCGGCCAATCAGATTCCAGCCGCCAGGGGTTTGCAGGGGATAGATACCGGTTTGCACCCCACCGATACCCACAGACCCGGCCGGGACGCTGACGCGGGGTTCCGCGCGGCGTGGTGTGGCAAGCGCCTGCGGTAAGCCTCCCAGATAGGGGAAGCCTGGCTGAAAGCCCAAAAACCAGACCACGTAATCAATGGAAGCATGCAGCTCAACAACCTGCTTTTCTGACAAATTCGCATGACGCGCCACCAAAGGGAGATCCGGCCCGGCGTCACCGCCATAGGTCACCGGGATCTCGATGGTGCGAGATTCAGGTTCGAGTGCCTCACTCTCCTCCCACCAGCGCTGTAACCGCTCGATGGCATCCAGTGCCAGGGCCTGCGGATCGCGCAGCACCACGGTGATGTTATTCATACCGGGGATGGCTTCTACTACGTCCGGCACATCGGCTAAGCGCTGTGTTAAGCGCCAGATGCGTTTTTGGGTCGCCAGCGTCACCGGAGGCTCTAGCTCCAGTACCACCGCCGTTTCACCTAAAAGATAACAACGTGCTCTCTGCACTGCCCCGCTCCTTTCACCGCCGATTCGTGATCGATACGTGAAATAAGATAACGTGCGCACTGCCTTACGTCGATAAGCATATCTTTGGTGAATAACTAAAAGCCTGACCTCTCTTGTATATTGAGATTATGAATAATCAGTAATAATCAATTAAATAGGTGACTCTACCGTTGGCATGACCTGTCTTAATTTCGCTTCTTGACGCGGCTGTTTGTATATAGCGTGCCACCAACGGAATGGTATAAGTTGCACCCTGTGTAGGCGACATCGTGTACTGCTGGCTCCCCCTTCCAGATGAGAAGTCGACAAATGCTGGTGAGACTGAAGTGCCCCAGGCAAGCTGAATACCCACCCCCTCAGCCGCCTGGCTTCCCATATCGACGTCCATGATCCCCTGGTCACTGTTGCTGGCGTTATTGGGTACTAAACTGACGGTCATCACATTATTACGTGTTGTACCTTTTAGGGTGTCCCCACGCTCGCCGGTTCCATAAAATACCGGACACCCGGTCAGGTGAATACTGGCATCCACCCAGGGCGTTATGAATTTACCGTTCTGTATATTGCTCCTGTCTGATATCTCGCGCGAACCTAAATTCACTGACACGTCGGGGGTATCGCAGGTAGCGGAAAGAAAATTGAACGATGCAGTATTAAAACTAATTTGCTGTAATACAATATCTCCATTCGGTAACTTAGTCGTATCACTACTATTCGAAACAGTGACCACTCTGTTTATCACTGGCATATCCGCTGAGCTAATCATGACCGTGTGCACACCCGCAGGAACATCACCGTATTTAACAATATCCACATCAAATGAACTCCCCCAACTGCGGTTGAGTTTATCATCGACTATATTATTTTGAGCATAAGTATAAGGAAGTGCATAATTTTCAGACCTGAGAACCACACCAATACCTTCTACATTTGTTCTGTAAACAGGATAATGGCCTGATGGATGACTTAACCCATTTCCGCTCATCCATACATAGGTCCCACTATTATTGTATGTGTATGCATCAGCCCAACTGAACGATAGATCACTGTTACAAATAACGGCACCAGACATCGATACATTCGGCAGGTATTCAAAGAAAACGGTCCCCACGGGAGCATTAGGATCAATGGAAATGTTTATCCCGGACGGCATAGTGATTGTCGACTGAACCGTTGAATACGTACAGTCACTTCCCCAATTTGCCGCGTGGGCATAGCTTGCAGAAAACAACGCCAAAAGTGATATAAAAAATTTAATGCTCATTGATTGACACTCTCCATTATAATGACTGACTTAATGTCCCTTTAATGACTTGCACTGCACCCATATCATCAATTATTTCGTACCGAAAATCATTTTCACGCTGTAAATCAGTGCGTTGATTCAGAGAGAATGTTTTTTTAGAGAAGGGAGCAATGATATCAGCGTGAATCACGTCTTCCATTTCCACCCCTGACCAATTTACTTTGAGAATAGAAATATAAAATGCAGTGGGATTAGTTATAATTAATTTATTTTTAGTACGTTTCCATGATAATTTTCTCGCTGCCCCAATCACGCCACCGATAAGTTTAGATGGGCGATAAAATAACTTCATCCGAGTTTGATAAGCAACACTAATGGAATTAATATTAGACTTTTCTTTTGGTGA
Source organism: uncultured Enterobacteriaceae bacterium (assembly GCA_963530515.1). Classification (GTDB taxonomy): domain Bacteria; phylum Pseudomonadota; class Gammaproteobacteria; order Enterobacterales; family Enterobacteriaceae; genus CBFFRJ01. The sequence continues at coordinate 30,038 of CAUSEC010000034.1, forward strand.
TATCGATAGAACATTCAACCAAAATAGAGATTCCCTGTCGTCTGGCAACCTGCCACCATAATTCATCAACCGTAATGACTGTCCCTTTTCACCATTGATACGTGTAATGGGTGGCATAATAATGAAGGGGACAGGGTTGTTGGTCGGGTCAGCTCGGGGATCGCCTGTATCAATCCAGCTTTGCACAAGAGCAGACTTTTTACTGGTATTTTTTAGCGTCACTGTGACTTCGCTTTTATCACCAGGATAAATAATACGCGTACCGGTAATAACTACTCCGGCATAACAACTGGAGTTGATTAAAAATGCAGATGAAAAAAACAAACAGATAAGTAAATTAGAATTGATCTTATACACAATAACCATCCATGATTTCATTACTATGCATTCACGAAACAAATAATTAAATTAAATTAAATTATTAAAAGAAGAACTTTATAACCCAGAACACCTTTAGCTGCAAGCAGCTATTTTAGCCTTCAGTTCTCGCCAATTATTTACAATTGAATATATCAACAAAGATTTTATATGTTTGACAACCAGAGCAAGCAAATAATAAAAGGCCCTAATTATAATAATAAATAGGGCATATTAATAAAAAAAACTTCACTGCATTTATAATTTCTGCAATAGGTTGAACCTATCTCCGGTGTGCATTTACGCCGGATTAGGGATATCAATAAAGGTGACATCCAACTCGGTATTTTCTGTCAGCCATTCACTCAGCGCACGAATGCCGCCGCGTTCCGTCGCGTGGTGGCCTGCGGCATAGAAATGCAACCCCTGCTCACGTGCGGAATGGATGGTTTGCTCGGAGACTTCGCCGGTGATAAACGCATCGACCCCAAAGCGGGCCGCGTTATCGATAAACCCTTGTCCACCACCGGTGCACCAGGCAACACGTTTCACCAGATCCGGCCCGGTATCCCCAGACCACAGCGGCCTGCGCCCCAGACGGGCTTCAATCCAGGACGCCAGCTCCAGCCCCGGCACCGGCATCGACAGCTCACCCCACGGCAGCAGTTCTTCACCGTCCACGGTGCCCATCACGGTAATGCCCAGTAAAGAGGCTAACTGCACGTTGTTCCCCAACTCGGGATGCGCGTCCAGCGGCAGGTGCCAGCCGTACAGATTGATGTCGTTTGCCAGCAGGGTTTTCAGGCGATTACGCTTCATGCCACGGATAATCGCCGGTTCGTTTTTCCAGAAATAGCCATGATGAACGATGACCGCATCGGCCTGCTGACGCACGGCTTCGTCCAGCAGCGCCTGGCTTGCCGTTACGCCGGTGATAATTTTCTGTACAGTTTCACGCCCTTCAACCTGCAGGCCATTCGGGCCGTAATCGCTGAACGCCGCACTGTTGAGTTTTTCGTTGATCAGGGTTTCCAGTTCGGTATTTTTCATCGTTACTCTCTTTACGATTTTTAGGTTTTACGATTTACGGGCGGCTTCATAGGCCGCAAGGGTGGCGGTACGCGCCTGTTTATGATCCACAATCGGTCGCGGATAGTCTAACGTCGTGCCATTTTTCTCCGCCCATGACCAGGGGTCATGTATGGCTTTGCCCGGCACATTAGCCAGCTCAGGGAGCCACTGGCGGATAAACTCGCCCTTGAGATCAAACCGCTCGCCCTGGGTGGTGGGGTTAAAGATACGGAAATAAGGCGCGGCGTCAGTGCCGGTCGATGCCGCCCACTGCCAGCCGCCGTTATTCGCCGCCAGGTCACCATCGACCAGCTGCGACATAAAATAGTGCTCGCCCTGACGCCAGTCGATCAACAGGTCTTTTACCAGGAAGCTCGCGACAATCATCCGCAGGCGATTGTGCATCCACCCCGTGCTGTTGAGCTGGCGCATCGCCGCATCCACGATGGGATAACCGGTTTTACCCTGCTGCCAGGCTTTAAATAACTCAGGCGTACCATTCCATTCCACCTTATCTGTCCAGGGAATGAAAGGTCGATGTTTACATAAATCAGGATGATACGTCATCAGATGGCGGTAAAACTCGCGCCAGATAAGCTCATTGAGCCAGACGGCACCTTTGCCACCGTTGAGCGCATCAGGCTGCTCGGCAAGCAGGCGATGTAAACACTGACGCGGAGAGAGCACGCCAAGCGCCAGGCTGGCCGACAGCCGGCTGGTGCCCTCAATGGCCGGGAAGTCGCGCCGTTCATCATATTCACCCGCATGATGCTGGCAAAAGTGGCGCAACTGCGCGATGGCGCTTTTTTCATCCGCCGGGAACAGCACCGGATCAAAATCCACCTGCGGGTAGTCAAAAGCGAGTACCGGCAATTTCCTCGTCAGCGCTCCCGTTTCCCGCACGCGTGGCGCGGCGACGCACTCGGGTAACTCTTCTTTGAGCCTGCGTAAATAGGCGTTTTTGTATGGTGTGAAGACCTTGTACATTTCATGATTGCCGGTCATCACGCTGCCGGGAGCCAGCATGACGCTGTCGTCGAATCCCTGAAACGCCACGTCCGGAAGCACTTTTTCGACGGCAGCGTCGCGCAGCCGTTCGTTGATTTCGTACTGGTAGTTGTAAAAAAGATGGCTGACCTGTTCCTCTTCACACACCGACGCCACCGCGTCTACGCTGGCGGCAAAATCGTTCACTTCCCGGTAGATCAACGGAATGCCTTTTTCAGCCAGCGACTGCTGGAGCGCATTCAGGTGAGCGTTGAGGTATGCCGCCTGGCGAGGTGCCATGGCATGGGTCTGCCACTGCGCCGGTGTGGCAATGAACAAAGCTTTAACCGAAGCGGAACCACTGCGACAGGCCGCAGCAAGGGCAAAATTGTCGTGGACGCGCAGGTCCGCACGAAACCAGACCAGATGGGTGGCCATAACTCTCCTGGTAGTAAATGTCCGTCTGAATTACAGCGTAGTGTGTTAAAGGAAAGTTACGAGTGCAAGCAGAGGTTACTTATTGCCACAACCAGTGGGAGTAAGTGTAGCGGGTGGGAGTGAAAAAAGGCCGCACGAAGCGGCCTTTGAACGTTACTTGCTTAATGCAGCACTAGCAGTATCAAGCAACCGGACTGGCTGGTCACTTTTTGCCAGCATCACACTGGTGATAATGAAGACTATGCAAAGATAGCGATTCATTTTTACATTCCCTGTATACACCGCTCCACTGCACCACCACCGGCGACAATACCGTGGACACAAGCCCTGGATGGAGCTTGTTTAACGATGGAAAAGTGCACCTTCCTGACAGCCGATGCCCATTTGCGAGATAGCGGAAAGGGACGAAGCATAATAGTGGATAAAAAAATCCATGAGCCAGCGTTAGAGTCGTTTTTCAGAATACGTTTAGGGACAACAAGTTGACGAACAAGAAGTGGAATATGACAATAGATGTCCCTGGATGGGGCTTGAGATTTCCCCCCCCAACGGACCGCGAATCCTGAGGGGTAAAAAAAACCGCTACGCAGAACGTAGCGGTTTTTTTATTGCTGTGTGTAATCAAGCGATCAATAAAAATCGCAGGTCGCTTTTTCCGCCTGATCCATCCATACCGGTTTGTCGCTGGTTTTGGCCCAGACGCGATGCAGATAGCTGTAAAAACGTGCGCGGTCTTTCCAGAACATCATCACCGGTAATGCAAGAACACCTGCCAGCACGGCGAAAGTACGACGCATTAATACGATGTGAACTGGAAACGCTGTGTAGATAGCCATAATTCTCTCCCCTTTTCGTTGGCCGGTAATCTTCACCGGAAATTGTGCCCTCGCTCACAACGTGGTGACGGGGCTAACTGGAATCTGGTCAAAATAGTACCGTTTTGTTGGTAATTTTACTACTCATCCGACCACTAATTTTTGTCAATTTAAGCTTTATTTACATTCATCGCGTAATTGAGTTACAAAAAAGTTAAATTAATACTAATCATTAGTTAAATTATGGTCTTCGCCATTTTTATACTTTTTTTACACCCGCCCCGCTGATTTTTGCGAAATCTTTGCACGCAAAATCCTAACCTCACCACAATCAACGAAAACACCTGGAGGTGGATTGTGAGTGCAGGCGTCGTAACCGGCATCGTGCTGGTTTTCCTGTTGTTGGGCTATCTGGTTTATGCCCTGATTAATGCGGAGGCTTTCTGATGACAGCCCAGGCATTTTTACTGATAGCCAGCTTCCTGCTGGTCTTGTTTATTCTTGCCCGCCCGCTGGGAACGGTACTGGCAAAAATGATTGCAGGAACACCGCTTACGGGAACCGGCAGAATCGAAGCCGGGCTCTGGCGCATACTGGGGATTGATACCCGTGAAATGGGCTGGGTCCACTACCTGATGGCCATTCTTACACTTAACCTCTTCGGGCTTATCCTCCTTTTCGCCATGCTGATGTTACAAGGCATGCTGCCATTGAATCCCCAGCAGTTACCGGGTCTGCCCTGGCATCTGGCGCTGAACACGGCGGTGAGTTTTGTGACCAATACCAACTGGCAGTCTTATGCGGGCGAAAGCACGATGAGTTACTTCAGCCAGATGGTCGGGCTGACGGTGCAAAACTTCCTCTCCGCCGCCACCGGTATCGCGGTAATTTTTGCGCTGACGCGTGCCTTTGCCCGTCATAGCGTTAACACACTGGGTAACGCCTGGGTCGATATCACCCGCATCACGCTGTGGATCCTGCTACCACTTTCGCTCGTGCTGGCGTTGATTTTTATTCAGCAAGGCGTGCTGCAAAACCTGCTGCCTTATCAGCCGTTCACCTCGCTTGAGGGTGCTCAGCAGATGCTGCCGATGGGGCCGGTTGCCTCGCAGGAAGCGATAAAAATGCTGGGCACTAACGGCGGCGGCTTCTTTAATGCCAACTCCGCGCACCCATTCGAAAACCCGACCGCACTCACCAATTTCCTGCAAATGCTGGCCATCTTTTTGATTCCGGCGGCGCTGTGCTTTGCCTTTGGCGATGCCGTCAGCGATCGACGTCAGGGCCATGCCATCTTATGGGCGATGTCGGTCATCTTCGTGATTTGCGCAGCGGTCGTGATGTGGGCGGAGTGGCAGGGTAACCCGCACTTCCTGACGCTCGGTGGCGACAGCGCTATCAATATGGAAGGGAAAGAGAGCCGCTTTGGCATCCTCGCCAGCAGCCTGTTTGCCGTGATAACGACCGCCGCCTCCTGCGGGGCCGTCAACGCGATGCACGACTCCTTTACCGCACTCGGCGGCATGGTGCCGATGTGGCTGATGCAAATTGGTGAAGTGGTGTTTGGCGGCGTGGGCTCTGGCCTCTACGGCATGCTGCTGTTCGTGCTGCTGGCGGTGTTTATCGCCGGGCTGATGATTGGCCGCACGCCGGAGTACCTGGGTAAAAAAATCGATGTGCGCGAAATGAAAATGACCGCGCTGGCAATCCTTGTCACCCCGGCACTGGTACTGCTCGGCACCGCACTCGCCATGATGACCGAGGCCGGACGCAGCGGTATGTTCAACCCCGGCATTCATGGGTTTAGCGAAGTGCTGTATGCCGTTTCGTCGGCCGCAAATAACAACGGTAGCGCCTTTGCGGGCCTGAGCGCCAACACGCCATTCTGGAACTGCCTGCTGGCCGTATGCATGTTCTTTGGCCGCTTTGGCGTCATCGTGCCGGTGATGGCGATTGCCGGGTCGCTGGTGACGAAAAAGATCCAGCCAGCCAGCACCGGGACGTTACCTACCCACGGCGCGCTGTTTATCGGCCTGCTGATTGGCACCGTGTTGCTGGTGGGTGCCCTGACCTTTATTCCCGCACTGGCCCTTGGCCCGGTAGCGGAATACCTCTCTTTACGCTGATTGTTGCGGAGTATTTGTCATGAGTCGCAAACAAATGGCCCTGCTCGAACCCACCCTGGTCCGTCAGGCGCTCATAGATTCCATTACCAAATTAAGTCCGCATACCCAGTGGCGTAATCCGGTCATGTTTATTGTCTGGCTGGGCAGCCTGCTGACCACGCTGCTCGCCGTGGCGATGGCGACCGGCCACCTCGACGGCAGCGCCTGGTTTACCGGAGCCGTTAGCCTGTGGTTGTGGTTTACCGTGCTGTTCGCAAACTTTGCTGAAGCGCTGGCGGAGGGCCGCAGTAAAGCCCAGGCCAACAGCCTGAAAGGCGTGAAGAAAACAGCGTTTGCCCGCAAGCTGCGCGCGCCCCAGCACGATGCCCAGATTGACCACGTGCCCGCAGAGGATCTGCGTAAAGGTGACATCGTGCTGGTGGAAGCCGGTGACATTATCCCCTGCGATGGTGAAGTCATTGAAGGGGGCGCGTCGGTCGATGAGAGTGCGATCACCGGGGAATCCGCGCCGGTTATCCGCGAGTCCGGCGGTGATTTTGCGTCAGTAACGGGCGGGACGCGCATTCTGTCTGACTGGCTGGTCATTCAGTGCAGCGTTAACCCTGGGGAAACCTTCCTCGACAGAATGATTGCGATGGTGGAAGGCGCGCAGCGGCGCAAAACCCCAAACGAAATTGCGCTGACCATTCTGCTGGTCGCCTTAACGCTCGTGTTCCTGCTGGCGACCGCGACCCTCTGGCCGTTCTCGGTCTATGGCGGCACGGCGGTCAGCGTCACCGTGCTGGTCGCGCTGTTGGTCTGCCTGATCCCGACCACCATCGGTGGCTTATTGTCCGCCATTGGCGTGGCTGGCATGAGCCGCATGCTGGGCGCGAACGTGATTGCCACCAGCGGCCGTGCCGTAGAAGCGGCAGGCGACGTGGATGTCTTGCTGCTGGACAAAACCGGCACCATTACGCTTGGCAATCGTCAGGCCTCCGAGTTTCTTCCGGCCCAGGGCGTGGACGAAAAAACGCTAGCCGACGCCGCACAGCTCTCTTCGCTGGCGGATGAAACGCCGGAAGGACGCAGCATTGTGGTGCTCGCCAAACAGCGCTTTAACCTGCGTGAACGGGACGTGCAAAGCCTGCAGGCCACCTTCGTACCCTTCACCGCGCAAACCCGTATGAGCGGGATCAACGTGGGTGAGCGCATGATCCGTAAAGGCTCAGTGGATGCCATTCGTCGCCACATAAGCGCCAATAACGGTCAGTTCCCGGCAGATGTGGACACGCTGGTTGAACGTGTCGCTCGCCAGGGTGCCACGCCGCTGGTGGTGGCGGAAGGGGCGCGCGTACTCGGCGTGATTTCCCTTAAGGATGTGGTCAAAGGCGGTATCAAAGAGCGTTTTGCCCAGTTGCGTAAGATGGGCATCAAAACCGTGATGATCACCGGCGACAACCGTCTGACCGCCGCCGCCATTGCGGCTGAAGCGGGTGTGGATGACTTCCTTGCCGAAGCCACGCCGGAAGCCAAGCTGGCGCTGATTCGCCAGTACCAGGCGGAAGGTCGTCTGGTGGCGATGACCGGTGACGGGACCAACGATGCCCCCGCACTGGCTCAGGCGGACGTAGCAGTGGCCATGAACTCCGGCACCCAGGCCGCAAAAGAGGCGGGCAACATGGTGGATCTGGATTCTAACCCCACCAAGCTCATCGAAGTGGTGCACATCGGTAAACAGATGTTGATGACGCGCGGCTCGCTGACCACGTTCAGCATTGCCAACGACGTGGCGAAGTACTTTGCCATTATTCCGGCGGCGTTTGCAGCCACCTATCCGCAGCTTAATGCGCTCAACGTGATGCATCTGCACTCCCCCGCCTCGGCGATTCTGAGTGCGGTCATTTTCAACGCCCTGATCATTGTCTTTCTGATCCCACTGGCGCTGAAAGGTGTGAGTTACAAGCCGCTGAGCGCGCCTGCCATGCTGCGCCGCAACCTGTGGATTTACGGTCTGGGCGGGCTGGTGGTGCCTTTTATTGGTATCAAGCTTATCGACCTTGTGCTGACGCTGTTCGGCCTGGTGTAAGAGGAATAAAAAATGTCTTTGATTCGTCCTGCTTTTCTACTCTTAATCGTATTGACGCTGGTCACGGGTGGGGTGTACCCGCTGGTGACGACCGCTCTGGGCCAGTGGTGGTTTAAAACCCAGGCCAACGGCTCGCTGATTCAGGATGCCGGACTTGTGCGCGGTTCACGCCTGATTGGGCAAAACTTTACCGCACCAGGTTATTTCCATGGCCGCCCGTCCGCGACCGCAGATGCGCCCTACAATCCCATGGCTTCCGGTGGCAGCAACCTGGCGGGCAGTAATCCTGAACTGGATAAACAGGTCAGCAGTCGTGTTGCCGAACTGCGGGCACAAAACCCGCAGGCGGATGCCGAAGTGCCGGTGGAGCTGCTCACTGCATCGGCCAGCGGGCTGGATAACAATCTGACACCGCAGGCCGCTGCCTGGCAAATTCCTCGCGTGGCGCAAGCGCGTGGGCTAAGCCGGGATGAGGTGGCGAAGCTGGTCGCGGCGCATACGGATAAACCGCTGGTGGATTTTATCGGCCAGCCGGTGGTAAATATTGTCGAACTGAATCTGGCGCTGGACGCGCGTAAGGATAACTAAGCCATGACAGACGAGCCTTTGCGCCCGGACCCCGACAGGCTGCTGGAACACACGGCAACCACGCATCGCGGAAAGCTGAAGATTTTCTTTGGTGCCTGCGCCGGGGTGGGAAAGACATTCGCCATGCTGCAGGAGGCCCAGCGGCAACGGGCACAAGGGCTGGATGTGCTTATCGGCGTTGTGGAAACGCACGGACGTAAGGAGACCGCCGCCCTGCTCAACGGGCTGGCGGTTCTGCCGCCCAAACGGGTCGCCCATCGCGGGCGACTGATTCAGGAGTTTGATCTCGACGCCGCCCTTGCGCGGCGTCCGGCGTTGATACTGATGGACGAACTGGCGCACAGCAACGCGCCGGGAACCCGCCATCCCAAACGCTGGCAGGATGTGGAAGAGCTGCTGGAAGCGGGCATTGATGTGCTGACGACCGTGAACGTGCAGCATCTGGAAAGCCTTAACGACGTGGTCAGCGGCGTCACCGGCATTCAGGTACGCGAAACCGTCCCCGATCCGTTTTTTGATGCCGCCGATGAAATCGTGCTGGTGGACCTTCCCCCGGACGACCTGCGCCAGCGCCTGCACGAAGGCAAAGTGTATATCGGCGAGCAGGCCGAACGTGCCATCGAGCATTTCTTTCGTAAGGGAAACCTCATCGCCCTGCGTGAGCTGGCACTGCGCCGCACCGCCGACCGGGTGGATGATCAGATGCGTGCCTGGCGTGACCGTCTGGGTGACGAGAAAGTCTGGCATACCCGCGATGCCATTCTGCTCTGCGTGGGGCACGGCAGCGGCAATGAAAAACTGATCCGCACCGCCGCAAGGCTGGCGGCCAAACTCGGCAGCGTCTGGCATGCGGTGTATGTTGAAACCCCGGCGTTGCACAAACTGCCAGAGCAACAGCGGCGCGCTATCCTCGCCTCCCTCCATCTTGCGCAGGAGCTGGGGGCAGAAACCGCCACCCTTTCCGATACAGCCGAAGACAAAGCCATTCTGCGTTATGCCCGGGAACATAACCTCGGCAAAATTTTGATTGGCAGACGTGCAAAACGCGGCTGGTTTAATCGCGAATCGTTCGCCGATCGCCTGGCGCGGCGGGCACCGGATCTTGACCTGGTGATTATTGCCCCGGACGACACCCCCGTCACGCTACCCGTGCGCCCCGGCGATACCCGCCCGTTTATGGAACGCTGGCGCGTACAGCTAAAAGGCTGCCTGGTCGCCCTTGCCCTGTGTGCAGCCATTACTCTTATTGCAATGCAGTGGCTTGTCGAGTTTGACGCCGCCAACCTGGTGATGGTCTATCTGCTGGGTGTTGTGGTGATCGCCCTGTTTTACGGACGCTGGCCGTCAGCCTTTGCCACGGTCATCAACGTGGTCAGTTTCGACCTCTTTTTCATTGCCCCGCGCGGAACCCTGGCGGTGTCGGACGTGCAGTATCTGCTGACCTTCGGGGTGATGCTGACCGTCGGGCTGGTCATCGGCAACCTGACAGCCGGGGTGCGCTATCAGGCGCGTGTTGCCCGCTACCGGGAACAGCGCACCCGTCATCTGTATGAGATGTCTAAAGCGCTGGCGAGCGGACGCAGCGAGGAAGATATTGCCGCCACCAGCGAGACCTTTATCCGCTCCACCTTTGACGCCCGCAGTCAGGTGCTGTTGCCGGACAGCAGCGGCAAGCTGGTGGCCGTGACCCGGACGCAAAATATCACCTCCTGGGATGACGCCATCGCCCGCTGGAGTTTTGACAAAGGACAGCCCGCCGGTGCGGGGACGGATACTCTGCCCGGCGTGCCTTACCAAATCCTGCCGCTGAAAAGTGCACAGAAAACGCATGGGCTGGTGGTGGTCGAACCGGCGAATTTGCGTCTGCTGATGGTGCCGGAACAGCAGCGTTTACTGGAAACCTTTACCCTGCTGGTCGCCAGTGCGCTGGAGCGCCAGGCGCTGATCACCAGCGAAGAACAGGCACGATTTGCCAGCGAGCGCGAAAGCATTCGCAACTCACTGCTTGCGGCCCTCTCCCACGACCTGCGCACCCCGCTGACGGTGTTGTTTGGGCAGGCAGAGATTCTGACGCTGGATCTGGCGAGCGAAGGTTCTCCACACGCCACCCAGGCCAGCGAAATTCGCCAGCACGTGCTCAATACCACCCGGCTGGTGAATAATTTACTCGATATGGCGCGCATTCAGTCCGGCGGCTTTAATTTGAAGAAAGAGTGGCTGACGCTGGAAGAAGTGGTCGGCAGTGCGCTAAGAATGATTGAATCCAGCCACGGTGGACGACAGATCGCGCTCGACATACCGGACCCGCTGATGCTGGTGCATGTTGACGGTCCGCTGTTTGAGCGCGTGCTGATTAATCTTCTGGAAAACGCAGTGAAATATGCCGGACATCGGGCCGAGATTGGCATTCGAGCGCTGACAGAAAATGCCCGATTGACGCTGGAAGTCTGGGATAACGGACCCGGTATTCCTGCCGGGCAGGAACAGGCCATTTTTGCTAAGTTTGCTCGTGGGACGAAAGAATCAGCAATACCCGGCGTCGGGCTGGGATTGGCCATCTGCCAGGCGATTGTCGATGTGCATGGCGGCCAGATCTGCGCGGCAAACCGCCCGGAAGGTGGCGCCTGTTTTCATGTTACACTGCCGCTGGACGCCCCCCCGCAACTGGACTATCTCCCTGAGGATCTGTGATTAACGTACTGATTGTCGAAGATGAACAGGCTATTCGTCGTTTTCTGCGCACCGCGCTGGAAGCTGACGGCCTGCGGGTGTTTGAAGCAGAAACATTGCAGCGTGGGCTGCTTGAAGCCGCAACACGTAAGCCCGATCTGGTCATCCTTGATTTAGGTTTGCCGGATGGTGATGGCATTGATTTTATTCGTGACCTGCGCCAGTGGAGCCAGATGCCGGTGATTGTCCTTTCCGCCAGAGTGGAGGAGAGCGACAAGATTGCCGCCCTGGATGCAGGGGCAGATGATTATCTCAGCAAACCGTTTGGCATTGGGGAGTTGCAGGCCCGGCTGAGAGTGGCGCTGCGTCGCCATGCTGGCGCTCAGCAGAGCTCCCCGCTGGTGACGTTTTCAGATATTCAGGTCGATCTTGCCAGTCGGCGGATTTTACGGGGCAATGAAGAGTTGCATCTCACCCCGATTGAGTTTCGTTTGCTGGCTGTGCTGTTAAATAATCATGGAAAAGTGCTCACCCAACGCCAGTTGCTCAGCCAGGTGTGGGGGCCGAACGCCGTCGAACACAGCCATTATTTGCGCATTTATATGGGTCATCTGCGGCAAAAACTTGAGGCTGACCCTGCACGCCCGCGCCATTTGTTGACTGAAACCGGTATCGGCTACCGGTTTATGCTGTAATCGCCGGCATAAAAAAAGCCCGGTCACGTCACGCAACCGGGCCTGGTCAATCACTTTATATCATCAGGCGTTTTTCAGCACTTCACTGACAATCTCTACCGCTTCTTTCTCAATCAGCTTACGGTGCTCTTCACCGAGGAAGCTTTCGCAGTAAATCTTGTAGGCATCTTCGGTGCCGGACGGACGCGCGGCGAACCAGCCGTTGTCGGTCATCACTTTCAGGCCACCAATAGACGCACCGTTACCCGGTGCCGCCGTCAGGCGGGCGGTGATCGGGTCGCCTGCCAGCGTGCTGGCGCTGACCATTTCCGGGGAAAGTTTGGACAGTGCGGCTTTCTGTGCGGAGGTGGCGCTGGCACCCAGACGGTTGTAGCTTGGCGCACCGAAACGTGCGGCCAGCTCGTCATAATGCTGCTGCGGGTTTTTACCGGTGACAGCGGTGATTTCCGCCGCCAGCAGGCACATGATGATGCCGTCTTTGTCCGTGGACCACGGCGTGCCGTCAAAGCGCAAGAAGGATGCGCCCGCGCTCTCTTCGCCACCGAAGCCGAAGCTGCCATCGAACAGACCATCAACAAACCATTTGAAGCCAACCGGCACTTCAACCAGTTTGCGGCCGAGATCGTTGACGACACGGTCAATCATGGCAGAGGAGACCAGGGTTTTACCAACAGCAACGTCTTTGCCCCACTGCGGGCGATGCTGGAACAGGTAATTGATCGCGACAGCCAGGTAGTGGTTCGGATTCATCAGCCCAGCCGGGGTGACGATACCGTGGCGGTCATAATCCGGGTCGTTGGCGAATGCCAGATCGAACTTGTCACGCAGCGCCAGCAGGCCAGCCATCGCACACTCAGAGGAGCAATCCATGCGGATCACGCCATCTTTATCGAGGTGCATAAAGCGGAAAGTCTGATCAACCTGATCGTTCACAATAGTCAGATCAAGTTTGTAGAATTCAGCAATGCGCTTCCAGTATTCGATACCGGATCCGCCCAGCGGATCAACGCCCAGCTTCAGGCCCGCTTTCTGGATTGCCGCCATGTCGACAATGTCTGCCAGCCCTTCAATAAACGGCTGAACCAGATCCTGTTCTTTCACGTGACCAGAAGCCAGCACCGCGTCCAGCGTAATGCGTTTCACGCCTTTCAGGCCATCGGCCAGCAGGGCATTTGCACGGTCTTCCACCACTTTGGTGACGTTGGTGTCAGCCGGGCCACCGTTTGGCGGGTTGTATTTAATGCCGCCATCTTCCGGTGGGTTATGCGAAGGGGTGATAACAATACCATCAGCCTGCGCGCCGCCCTTCTTGTTGTGCACCAGAATGGCGTTAGAAACCGCAGGCGTTGGCGTAAAGCCGTTGTTTTCCTGCACAATCAGGTCAACACCGTTGGCTGCCAGCACTTCCAGCACGGAAATGAACGCAGGCTCAGACAAGGCGTGTGTATCTTTACCGACGTAGCACGGCCCGGTAATCCCGTTTTTGGCGCGCTCTTCGGCGATAGCCTGAGCAATCGCCAGAATATGTTGTTCGTTGAAGCTATGACGCCCCGCACTGCCGCGGTGGCCTGACGTGCCGAATTTCACTGCATGCTCAGCGTTACCGACTTCCGGCTTCAGCACGTAGTACTGCGCGGTAAGTTGGGCGACGTTGATCAAATCGCTCTGTTGCGCAGGTTGTCCTGCACGTTCATGGTTAGCCATTGCCTGGTCCTTTTTATGCAAGGATTAAATTGTGCCGCAAACCTTTTCAATCAATTCCGCCGGGAACTGCATTGACTGCATGATGTGTTCGACCATGCTGCATTTACGACCCGTATTGGTGTTGGTGATGACCCAGTATGGAGTGTCTGGCACCTGTTTTGGCTTCGTCTGAGTACCGTTTTGCAACAGGGTTTGTTCATCAGACGCAAAGTATACGCGGGTACGCCCATGCAGGGACTCAGTGGATTCCGCAAAGGCTTTATTGTCGAGAGAATAGAGTGTAGACAGCACCAGCATGAAACGGTTGACGGCTTTTTTCTGCTCGGCGTATTCGTCGGACAGCAGCAGTTCGCGCACCGCACGCACTTTGTCTTTCGCGGTATTGGTCGGCTTGACCTCTTCAACAACCTTTGGTGTAACAGGCGTTTCTTTTACAATAGCGGGAAGCGTGGCGGCGGATTGCGCAGAGGCGGAAAATTTCAACATGCGCCGTAAAATGTCGGATGCGCTCTCACCAATATGCTTCGTGTGGCTGGCAATATAACTGTAGAGTTCATCATCAACTTCAATCGTTTTCATTTTAATCCAGTGCAGTGTCTTATCTGAATACAAGTTGTTGAGATTATAAAGTCAAATCTCAACAGCGGATAGCGCTAAACCTGAGTGGCAGCTAAGTTAGATTGAGTCTGAACCTTGCAGCCGGCTGGCAGAATGTTCAACATAATACCCTAATCCGAAAGAGCGAAAAAAAGAACTTTGCCATGAAATTGAATACCCGAGCGCAATCTGCACAACAATCGCACAACAATTCTCCCATCGTATTAGTTCACGGCCTGTTTGGGAGCCTGGACAACCTCGGGATCCTCGCCCGCGTCCTCGTCAATGACCATGATATTCTTCAGGTTGATATGCGTAATCACGGACTTTCTGACCGTTCTGACGAGATGAATTATCCGGCAATGGCACAGGATTTGGTTGATACGCTGGATGCCCATTCCCTTGAACGCGCCACCTTTATTGGCCACTCGATGGGCGGCAAAGCGGTGATGGCATTAACCGCCCTCGCGCCAGAGCGCATTGACCAACTGGTTGCCATTGATATTGCCCCTGTCGACTATGCGGTGCGTCGCCATGATGAGATTTTTGCTGCCATCAATGCCGTGACGCAGGCGCAGGCCGCGACCCGCCAGCAGGCAGCTGCCGTGATGCGCACGGTGATTGATGAAGAAGGCGTGATTCAGTTTTTACTGAAGTCCTTTATTGACGGCCAATGGCGGTTTAACGTTCCGGTTCTTTGGGAGCAATATCCTCACATCGTGGGATGGGAAGAAATTCCGGCCTGGGATCGCCCCGCCCTGTTTATTCCGGGTGGTAATTCACCTTATGTGACCGAACAGTACCGCCAGACGCTGCTTAAGCAGTTCCCGCAGGCGAAGGCACATGTGATTGCGGGTGCCGGGCACTGGGTACATGCAGAAAAGCCGGATGCGGTTTTGCGCGCTATTCGTCGTTATCTCGCTGAAAAGACAAACTGATTAAAAACCCGGCGACCGGTCGCCATAACGCGCCCGGGCGTTGGCGTCCCTGTCTCCCTGATGTATGATGGCGCGCTTATCAGCCCGGGCTATGACCCGATTGCTTGTACTTCCCGTAGTATTCTTAAATCATGGCTAAAGAACAAACGGACCGCACGACACTAGATCTGTTCGCGAATGAGCGTCGCCCGGGACGTCCTAAAACCAATCCGCTCTCTCGCGACGAGCAATTGCGCATTAATAAACGCAATCAGCTTAAACGCGATAAATTTCGTGGGCTTAAACGCGTCGAATTGAAAATCAATGCCGAGGCCGTGGACGCATTGAATGCACTGGCAGACGCACGTCAAATGAGCCGCAGCGAACTCATCGAAGAAATGTTGCTGGAGCAGCTAAAAGCGCTGAACAGCATTGATTACTCTGATTCTTCATCTGAATAACGCTTTCATGTAGCACAGAGTGCAGTCTCGCGCGATTGCAGTTTCCGCGTGCTTCTCTGATCTGCTATGATTGCCCTTATCCGTGGGCTAAACGCCACCACCATATCATTAAGTTTCAAGAGGTTATTTTACTCATGGCAATCACTGGCATTTTTTTCGGCAGCGACACCGGTAATACCGAAAACATCGCAAAAATGATCCAGGCTCAGCTTGGTAAAGATGTTGCTGATGTTCACGACATCGCGAAAAGCAGCAAAGAAGATCTGGAAGGCTACGATATTCTGCTGCTCGGCATCCCGACCTGGTACTACGGTGAAGCACAGTGTGACTGGGATGACTTTTTCCCGACACTGGAAGACATTGATTTCAATGGAAAACTGGTTGCATTATTTGGTTGTGGCGACCAGGAAGATTATGCTGAGTACTTCTGTGATGCGTTGGGTACCATCCGTGACATCATCGAACCACGCGGTGCGGTGATCGTCGGTCACTGGCCGACGGAAGGTTACCATTTCGAAGCCTCTAAAGGCCTTGCCGATGACGACCATTTTGTGGGTCTGGCAATTGACGAAGATCGTCAGCCAGAACTGACCGCAGGGCGCGTTGATAAGTGGGTCAAACAGATTTCTGAAGAGCTGAACCTCAACGATATCATCAATGCCTGATGCGATTTGGCGCAATCTACGGGTTGCGCCGGATTGATAGTTAAAACCAATGGAAATAATTGCTACATTTTTTTAACTTTTGCCGCCAGCACTGTACAATATGGCCTGGTTAAAATGGGTATTGCGCGAGACTTTGTTGGCGCTACCACGTTTTATACGCTTACTTTACTTGAGGGCTTGCAGTTTTCATTTAGGCATGGCAGTTCTATAATGAGACGCATTTCCCAGTGCATTCCTTGTAGCTTCCCGATGGGGAGTTACCCGTTTAGCAACAGGACAGATTCCGCATGACTGACAACAATACCGCATTAAAGAAGGCCGGCCTGAAAGTCACGCTTCCTCGGTTAAAAATCCTGGAAGTGCTTCAGGAGCCGGAGAACCATCATGTCAGTGCGGAAGATTTATATAAGCGCCTGATCGACATGGGCGAAGAGATCGGGCTGGCAACGGTTTACCGTGTTCTGAACCAGTTTGATGATGCCGGGATCGTTACCCGTCATAATTTTGAAGGCGGTAAGTCCGTCTTTGAACTGACTCAGCAGCATCACCACGATCACCTGATTTGCCTCGACTGTGGCAAAGTGATCGAATTCAGTGATGACTCCATTGAAGCTCGCCAGCGTGAAATCGCGTCTCAGCACGGTATCCGCCTGACGAACCACAGCCTCTATCTGTATGGCCATTGTGCTGAAGGCGACTGCCGCACCGATGATAATGCCCACGAGATTGCTGCAAAATAATCTTCCGTAAACGTAAAAAGCCAACCCTCGGGTTGGCTTTTTTTATGGCTGGCGTTTTGCGCGCCAGTTATGGCGTATTGTGGCTACGAATTTCCTGCCAGATACGATCGCAATCCGCTTTAATGGCCTGCCCGTTTCCCGTATGGGTCGCTTCGAGGCACTTCTGATAGTCCAGCGTCCGAACCGTCTCTTCATGGGCAAACTGCTGATGCGCTTTCTCCGATTTCAGCACCTCCAGTACACTCCGGCAGGCCTCAAGTTTCTCGGGAGAACCCTCAGCAGTATTAATGCAGGCACTGTAGGCTGCTTTCAGCCGTGTATCTTCTTTCGGTGCTGCGGGCTGTTGCACGCAGGCCGTAAGGCCCGCAGTGATGAACAGAATCAGAAGACTTTTTTTCATTTTGGCCATCCCTTGCATCAAAAGATTGAGAACGGCGCAATCACGATGAATTTCACGTCGCGCTCATCCTGGAAAATGTTGTTGTAACCGCCGCCCCAACTTGGGATATCGGAATGATTGTCATATTGCGTGAAATGCAGCTTAAACAGCGTTCCCTTCGCCAGGCCGTCCTGCAGGGTATAAACCACATCCAGGCTGTAAGCGGACTCTTTCAGGCGATTATCCGCGTTGTACCATGCGTCGGGGTTAGCCATTTTTCCAGGTTTGGCATCCCAGGCGTAAACGTAAGAAGCGCCGACTGCCCAACCAGCCAGATTCCAGTTTTTCAGGTCATACATTGCGCCGAAGAACACGGCTTTTTCATCGTTAGCGTTAAAGTCGGAACGGTTATCCCACCAGACATCCAGGCGACCGTTTGAGGATGCGTAGGTTGGCGTCATGCGTTGCAAAAAGTAGCCCTGCTGGCCATCGGCTTTAACCCAGGTTCCTTCCAGGCGTAAATCAACCTGACCCACTTTATAGCCAAAGGTCAGTGCCTGCAGCCAGGCTGTACCATCATAAAGATCGCTGGCGCCGCCATTATTCACTTTGTCGCGACTACCATAGAACTGGTAACTGGTGGACAGCGGACTACCGGCAATATCAAATTTGTAGCTGGCCTTAGCGAAATACTGATCCGTATATCCTTCAGCCTGACCAAATGCGGCTTCCAGTATTAAATCATTTTTGAAGTCGTATTTGGCACCGATTGAGTGCAGGTAATCAACTTTGGTTTTTCTATCTCCCTGATAAAATTTATCCATTTCAAGATGCCACGGTGCTTTATATTCATTGGTCCACATGTAAGAGAAACTCAATGCACCTGCTTCGGCATAATCAAAATTCGCACCCGCCTCCACACCTTGATAAGTGCCTGGCATAAAACTCCAGTGCGGTGCCAGTAGCGTTTGTCCCGTTGGCTGAATATAACCGGCACGCGCCCATGCAGGCCCAAGTTTAAGTTTAGCTGCCGCCTTATACAGGCTCACACCACTCTTATCACCGGACCAGTCTTCCTTATAGGCTTTATTACTTGAAGAAAAGGCGATTTCGTTAGGATGCGAACTATCACCGTTTTCTGCCATTTCAATGGCCGCGAATGCGGCGATATCAATACCAAACATATCTGCTGCATAGCCGGACTGGAAATCCAGATTGGTATTCCACGTCGAGTGCGCAAGGTTAGTTTTATATTTATCGCCGTCGGTAACATCTTTACGGTCTCGCTCACGTTGCCAGTAATAAACGCCCCCCGTGAGTGTGGAGTCATCAACAAAACCTGCGGCATTTACCGCAGGGGATGCCATTAAGCCCGACATTGCTGTTGCGCTGGCAATAGCTAATGCTATCGCCTTACGTTTGGCGGTAAACGCGATCATAATTGTTCCTCTTTGACTAAAATAAAAAGATGCTGTGCAAAGGCATTCAGCAACAAAATAAAATCAGGAAATAACAAAGAGTGTTCAAAAACTTCTTTTACACCCCGAATCAAGGTTATTTTTGACCGCACGAATGATCAAGCACTTTGCCTGAGAGACAATCAGGAATATGACCAGGCACACAGATTTCAGCCAGGAGAACCATGAGACAGGGAAATATCAGGGAGGTGCGAATTTATCGCATGACTTTTTTGGCAGAATAAAAATACAAGGTGGTAAATTTAAAACCCGTTTTCAGGTCAATCTCAGACTATTATTGAAAAAGTATGGTCCGCGGGATGACCAAAAATAAAAACGCCGCACAGGGCGGCGTTCAGAAATATCAGCGCGATGATTATTCGCCGACTTTTGCCCAGGTATCACGCAGACCCACGGTGCGGTTAAAGACCAGCTTGTCCGCTGTTGCGTAGCGGCTGTCGAGGCAGAAGTAGCCTTCACGCTCAAACTGGTAGGCTTTACCCGCTGCAGCAGACTGGAGCGATGGCTCAGCATAGCCCTGTTTGATGACCAGTGATTCCGGGTTCATCACCGAGAGGAAGTCCTCTGCAGCACCAGGGTTTGGTACGCTGAACAGGCGGTCATACAGACGGATTTCTACTGGCAGCGCATGTGCCGCACTCACCCAATGAATAACACCTTTCACCTTGCGGCCATCGGCAGGATCTTTGCTCAGGGTATCCGCGTCGTAGGAGCAGAAGATGGTGGTGATCGTGCCTTCGGCATCTTTCTCCACACGCTCTGCTTTGATGACGTAAGCATTACGCAGGCGCACTTCTTTACCCATCACCAGGCGTTTGTACTGCTTGTTCGCTTCTTCACGGAAATCAGCACGATCGATCCAGATTTCAGCGCTGAACGGCACGTCGCGGCTGCCCATCTCCGGCTTATTCGGATGATTTGGCATGGTGACGATTTCGCTCTCACCCTGCGGGTAGTTCTCGATAACCAGTTTAACCGGATCGATAACCGCCATCGCACGCGGTGCGTTTTCGTTCAGATCTTCGCGAATACAAGATTCCAGCGACGCCATTTCAATGGTGTTGTCCTGCTTGGTCACGCCGATGCGTTTGCAGAACTCACGAATGGACTCAGCGGTGTAACCACGGCGGCGCAGACCAGAGATAGTCGGCATACGCGGGTCATCCCAGCCTTCAACGTGCTTATCCGTCACCAGCAGGTTCAGCTTACGTTTGGACATCACGCTGTATTCCAGATTCAGGCGCGAGAATTCGTACTGGCGCGGGTGAACAGGAATGGAGATGTTGTCCAGCACCCAGTCGTAAAGACGGCGGTTGTCCTGGAACTCCAGCGTACACAGAGAATGGGTAATGCCTTCCAGCGCATCGCTGATGCAGTGGGTGAAGTCGTACATCGGGTAGATGCACCACTTGCTGCCCGTCTGGTGGTGATCGGCAAATTTAATGCGGTACAGCACCGGATCGCGCATCACGATAAACGGTGAGGCCATATCAATTTTGGCGCGCAGACAGGCTTTACCTTCTTCAAAACCACCGGTACGCATTTTCTCGAACAGCGCGAGGTTCTCCTCCACGCTGCGATCGCGATACGGGCTGTTTTTGCCAGGTGCTGTCAATGAACCGCGATACTCACGAATCTCATCCGCCGAGAGTTCATCAACAAAAGCCAGACCTTTAGTGATCAGCTCAACCGCATACTGATGCAGTTGATCAAAGTAGTCAGAGGAGTAGCGCACATCGCCAGACCAGTGGAAACCCAACCACTCTACGTCGTTTTTGATGGAATCAACGTACTCGATATCTTCTTTTACCGGGTTCGTGTCATCGAAACGCAGGTTGCATTGGCCGTTATAATCTTTCGCAATGCCAAAGTTCAGGCAGATAGATTTCGCGTGACCGATATGCAGGTAGCCATTCGGTTCAGGCGGGAAACGGGTGCAAACGGAATTGTGCTTACCAGTAGCAAGATCTTCGTCAATGATCTGACGAATAAAGTTAGTCGGGCGGGCTTCAGCCTCACTCATCATCGGTTCCTCAAAGCGTAAACAACGTATAACGAGATATGATCTTATAAGCAGGTCTTCGAGACAACCCTTAGTTACGGAAAATACTTATCTGGCGGGAATAAACCCCGCAACCGATGCAAAAAAAAGCGGCAGAGGAAATTCCTCTGCCGCTTTTGGCAAATCTAACGCAAAGAGCGATTAGCCTTTGATGTCGTACAGCGGCGTTTGCC
The DNA here is from genome assembly GCA_963530515.1 of uncultured Enterobacteriaceae bacterium. Lineage (GTDB taxonomy): Bacteria > Pseudomonadota > Gammaproteobacteria > Enterobacterales > Enterobacteriaceae > CBFFRJ01. The sequence continues at coordinate 51,029 of CAUSEC010000034.1, forward strand.
CTGCAACGACGGCACCCTGCGCTTTAATCACCAGGCCCGAGAAGTCGTCGATGTTGCTGCAAACCACCGGGCTAATCATAGAACGTGCTGTTGCGTTCAGGTAATCCAGATCCATTTCAAGAATCGGTTGACCTGCAACAACTGTTGCACCCTCTTCTACCAGACGAGAGAACCCCTGGCCGCCAAGCGTGACGGTATCGATGCCCATGTGCACAACGATTTCCGCACCTTTCTCCGTTTCGAGACAGAACGCATGGTTGGTGTTGAAGATTTTCACGATGGTACCGGCAGCCGGAGACACAACAAACTTGTCCGTCGGTTTAATCGCTACACCGTCACCCACGGCTTTGCTGGCGAACGCTTCATCTGGCACTTCATCCAGAGAAACAACCTGGCCCGTAATCGGCGAAACCAGCTCAGCAATCACGGAAGCATTAGGGACGGCCTGAGGTTTTACCGGCGCGGCAGCAGCAGGGGCTACGTTGTCGGCGGCAGCCACGGTGCCGGCAGTTTTCATGGCATTGGCGATTTTTTCAGCCACGAAGCCCACGATAATCTGCACGCTGGTTTTATTCAGACGAATAATACCGGTCGCACCCAGACGTTTCGCCATGGCTTCATTCACCAGTGCAGAGTCTTTTACGTTCAGACGCAGACGGGTGATGCAGGCGTCAATGCCAGTCAGGTTAGAAGAACCACCGATAGCGGCAATGTACTGACGAGCCAGGCCTGCAACGTCCTGCTCAGAACCCGCGCTGACATTCATGTCCTGACCATCAGCTTCGTCACCGGCAACCGCCAGTTCGCGACCCGGAGTCAGCAGGTTGAATTTCAGAATAGTGAAACGGAACACCACGTAGTAGATAACGAAGAACACCAGGCCTTGCAGAATCAGCATGTACCAGTGAACCGCCAGCGGGTTACGGGAAGAAAGCACCATATCCACCAGACCCGCACTGAAGCCGAAACCGGCAATCCACTGCAGGCTCGCCGCGATAAACACGGAGATACCCGTCAGAACGGCGTGCATGAAGTACAGCACCGGAGCCACGAACATGAAGGAGAATTCCAGCGGTTCAGTGATGCCAGTAAAGAAGGCAGCAAACGCACCCGCCATCATAATACCCAGCACTTTGGCTTTGTTTTCCGGACGAGCACAATGATAGATAGCCAGCGCTGCACCCGGCAGGCCGAACATCATGATTGGGAAGAAGCCAGCCTGGTAACGACCAGTGATCCCCACAACCGCTTTACCGGCTTCGATAGACTGTGCGCCGCCAAGGAAGTTAGGGATATCGTTGATGCCCGCCACGTCAAACCAGAACACGGAGTTCAGTGCGTGGTGCAGACCCACCGGAATCAGCAGACGGTTAAAGAAGGCGTAGATGCCCGCACCCGCAGAGCCCAGTTTCTGGATATGCTCACCAAAGCCGACCAGACCGCTGAACACCATCGGCCAGATAAACATCATGATGAAAGCGACAGCGATCATGACAAATGACGTCAGAATCGGCACCAGACGGCGACCACTGAAGAAGGACAGCGCTTTTGGCAGCTCAACGCTGCTGAAACGGTTGTACAACTCAGCGGCAATAATACCCACCATAATCCCAACGAACTGGTTTTTAATCTTACCGAATGCGGCAGGAACCTGATCAGCCGGGATTTTTTGGATCATGGCGACGGCGGCTGGCGAACACAACGTCGTTAATACCAGGAAACCGACGAAGCCTGCCAGCGCGGCAGCACCGTCTTTGTCTTTGGACATACCGTAGGCAACACCCACTGCGAACAGCACGCCCATGTTGTCAATAATGGCAGAACCAGACTGGATAAAGAGCGCCGCCAGCGCATTATCTCCACCCCAGCCTACCGGATCGATCCAATAACCGACCCCCATCAGAATTGCTGCTGCAGGCAGCGTGGCAACCGGCACCATCAGTGCGCGGCCAACCTTTTGCAAGTAACCTAAAAGACTCACGTTATTCCCCCTCTGACCCCACACCGGGCGCCTGACATAGTATTTTTTTATTGTCTTACTTAACCTGAAAGCACGGCCTCTTTTTATGACAATGTAAGTGTGTGAAAAATTAATTCGCCTCGCAAATTAAAAGCACACTTTTTGTGATTTTAGTCACCAAATATCGTTATTAACCCTCCTCTTTGCTGGCTAACAAGCAAAACTTATTTTATGATTAAAAAAATCAAGACGGATTGCCCCCCAGGGGAGCAAAACTGCATTACGCTTACAACAGTACTGGCTGCAATCCGCGAACTTTTAAACTCAACGTAGAGGTGAATAATGAGACTGATTCCCCTGGCAACAGCTGAACAAGTCGGTAAATGGGCTGCACGCCACATTGTTAATCGCATTAATGCCTTCAAACCAACAGCGGATCGCCCGTTTGTTCTTGGTCTGCCGACCGGCGGTACACCACTGACTGCGTACAAAGCATTAGTCGAAATGCACAAAGCGGGCCAGGTTAGCTTTAAACATGTTGTGACCTTCAACATGGATGAATATGTTGGGCTGGCAAAGGAACACCCGGAAAGCTATCACAGCTTTATGCACCGCAACTTCTTCGATCACGTTGATATTCTGGCAGAAAATATTAACCTGCTGGATGGCAATGCGCCGGATATTGACGCAGAATGCCGTCAATACGAAGAAAAAATCCGTTCCTACGGCAAAATTCACCTGTTCATGGGCGGCGTAGGTAACGATGGTCACATCGCGTTCAACGAACCTGCGTCCTCTCTGGCCTCTCGTACCCGTATTAAAACCCTGACCCATGACACCCGCGTGGCAAACTCACGCTTCTTTGATGGCGATGTCAGCCTGGTGCCAAAATACGCCCTGACCGTGGGTGTGGGTACGCTGCTTGATGCAGAAGAGGTGATGATTTTGGTGCTGGGTAATCAGAAAGCACTGGCGTTGCAGGCCGCGGTCGAAGGTAACGTAAACCACATGTGGACCATTAGCTGCCTGCAACTGCATCCGAAAGCGGTGATGGTGTGTGACGAGCCGTCCACCATGGAACTGAAAGTTAAAACATTGAAATATTTCAATGAATTAGAAGCTGAGAACATTAAAGGTCTGTAATAGTGTTTCCGTTCCGCAAAGGTCAATCTGCGGAGCGGCACGTATTTGTTAACCGGGGGTCGTTATGTATGCTTTAACCCATTGCCGCATTTTCACCGGCCATGAAATTCTGGATGACCACGCGCTGATTGTCGCGAATGGCCTGATTGAGCGTGTCTGTCCGCTGGCGGAGTTACCGTCTGATATTGAGCAGCGTGACCTGCATGGCGCCATGCTTGCCCCCGGTTTTATTGATGTCCAGCTCAACGGCTGCGGTGGTGTGCAGTTCAACGACACGGCTGAAGCGGTGAGTGTAAAGACGCTGGAAATCATGCAGCGCGCAAATGAAAAATCCGGCTGTACCAGCTATCTGCCAACGCTGATTACCACCAGCGATGACCTGATGAAACAAGGCATTCAGGTCATGCGTGACTATCTGGCAACGCATACTCATCAGGCTCTGGGGCTGCATCTTGAAGGTCCGTGGCTGAACATCGTAAAAAAAGGGACGCATAACCCTAAATATGTGCGCAAACCAGACGCTGAACTGGTGAATTTCCTGTGTGAAAACGCAGATGTCATTACCAAAGTCACTCTCGCCCCGGAAATGGCTGGCGCAGAGGTCATTGCGAAGCTGGCCGCAGCAGGAATCGTGGTTTCCGCAGGCCATTCCAACGCAACATTAAAAGAAGCTCAGGCCGGTTTCCGTGCGGGTATCACCTTCGCTACACATTTATATAATGCCATGCCGTACATCACCGGACGCGAGCCGGGCCTGACGGGTGCCATCCTTGATGATGCAGATGTTTACTGCGGCATTATTGCAGACGGTCTGCATGTCGATTACGTTAATGTGCGCAACGCGAAACGCCTGAAAGGTAACAAGCTGTGCCTGGTGACCGACGCGACGGCTCCGGCAGGCGCTGATATTGACCAGTTCATTTTTGCTGGTAAAACAATATACTACCGTAATGGATTGTGCGTGGATGAAAACGGTACGCTGAGCGGTTCTGCCCTGACGATGATTGAAGGGGTACGTAACCTGGTCGAGCACGTCGGTGTTGCACTCGACGAAGCATTGCGTATGGCGACTCTCTACCCTGCCCGAGCCATGGGATTTGCGGACAGTCTCGGCAGCATTGCCCCTGGTAAAGTGGCAAACCTGACTGCCTTCACGCGCGATTTTAAAATCATCAAGACCATCGTTAATGGTAACGAGGTCGTCACTGAGTAAGTAAAGGTATGACATCAGGCGGACAAGCTCAAATTGGTAACGTTGACCTCGTTAAACAACTTAACAGCGCGGCCGTTTACCGCCTGATTGACCAGCTTGGCCCTATTTCGCGCATTCAAATTGCCGAACAGAGCCAGCTTGCTCCCGCCAGCGTGACAAAAATCACGCGACAACTTATTGAGCGCGGCCTGATCAAAGAAGTGGATCAACAGGCGTCTACCGGTGGTCGCCGCGCTATCTCCATCGTCACGGAAACCCGCAACTTTCAGGCTATCGGCGTACGTCTTGGCCGCACGGATACCACGCTGACGCTTTACGATCTGAGCAGTAAGGTGCTTGCAGAAGAACACTACCCGCTGCCGGAACGTACTCAGGAAACGCTGGAGCACGCCCTCCTTAATACCATCAGTGCGTTTATCGAATCCTGCCAACGTAAAATTCGCGAACTGATCGCCATTTCAGTGATTCTGCCGGGCCTTGTTGACCCTGAAAGCGGTGTGATCCGCTATATGCCGCATATCCAGGTTGAGAACTGGGGGCTGGTAGAGGCACTGGAAAAACGTTTCAAATTAACCTGTTTCGTGGGTCACGATATCCGCAGTCTGGCTCTTGCTGAGCACTACTTTGGGGCAAGTCAGGACTGCGAAGACTCCATTCTGGTGCGCGTTCACCGTGGAACGGGGGCCGGAATCATCTCTAATGGCCGCATTTTTATCGGTCGTAACGGTAACGTGGGTGAGATTGGGCACATTCAGGTTGAACCGCTCGGTGAACGTTGCCATTGCGGAAACTTTGGCTGTCTGGAAACCATTGCGGCAAATGCAGCCATTGAGCAACGCGTACGCCACCTCTTGCAACAGGGCCATCAAAGCCGTTTAACCCCTGATGACTGTTCCATCAAGAGTATCTGCAAAGCAGCAAACAAAGGTGATGCTCTGGCCTGCGAAGTCATCGAGCATGTCGGACGCCACCTTGGCAAAACCATTGCCATCGCCATTAACCTCTTTAATCCTCAAAAAGTGGTGATTGCCGGTGAGATAGTTGAAGCCGAAAAAGTCTTGCTACCCGCTATAGAGGGTTGCATCAATACGCAGTCGCTCAAGGCGTTTCGCAAGAATCTTCCGGTGGTGCGCTCAACGCTGGATCATCGCTCCGCCATTGGCGCTTTCGCCCTGGTCAAACGTGCCATGCTAAACGGTTTGCTGCTGCAACGTTTGCTGGAAAGCTGACCGGGTAAGCAAACGTAGCCAACGCATAGGCAACTTGAAGTATGACGGGTATAGTTACTGCTTCTCATTTTGAACCGGGTAGTCCATGACCATTCAGAACGTAATCTGTGATATTGACGGCGTGCTGATGCACGATAACGTCGCTGTACCAGGCGCTGCGGAATTCCTCACGCGTTTGCTGGAAAAAGGGATGCCGCTGGTTGTCCTGACTAACTATCCGTCTCAGACGGGTCAGGATCTGGCAAACCGCTTCGCCTCCGCAGGCATTGATGTGCCCTCCACCGTGTTCTACACCTCAGCCATGGCGACAGCCGACTTCCTGAAGCGTCAGGAAGGGAAGAAAGCCTACGTTGTGGGAGAAGGTGCGTTGATCCACGAATTGTATAAAGCCGGATTCACGATTACCGATATCAACCCGGATTTTGTGATTGTTGGCGAAACCCGCTCCTACAACTGGGAAATGATGCACAAAGCGGCCTTCTTTGTAGCCAACGGCGCCCGTTTTATCGCCACCAACCCGGATACCCACGGACGCGGCTATTACCCTGGCTGCGGGGCATTATGTGCAGGCATCGAGAAAATCTCCGGACGCCAGCCGTTCTATGTCGGCAAACCAAGCCCGTGGATCATCCGTGCCGCGCTGAATAAAATGCAGGCACATTCCGAACAAACGGTGATCGTGGGTGACAACTTGCGTACCGATATTCTGGCAGGCTTCCAGGCCGGTCTGGAAACCATTCTGGTGCTTTCGGGAGTTTCAACACTCGATGACATTGATAGCATGCCCTTCCGCCCCTCCTGGATTTATCCGTCAGTGGCGGAAATCGACGTTATCTAACCTAAACCACGTCTCTGGACGTGGTTTTTTCATTTATAGCGCCAACAAAACCACCCCGCATCAATAAAAAGCACAAAAAATTGATAATCCATCAATAATGCCGCTTATTTCATGTTCTTTTTTCAGCATTCCACAATTGCTATTGCGCTTTTTATTTTTCTACCCGCAAAAGGCTTGCACGCACATCTCCTTTACGGCATTTTCTTAAACAAGCGATAAGACAACGCGATGACGCGATGTCTGCACACCACAACACTGCAATGCCTAAAAGTAACGGAGAAGTCTATGTGTTCTATTTTTGGCGTACTGGATATTAAAACCGACGCGGTCGAATTGCGTAAGAAAGCGCTGGAATTATCCCGCCTGATGCGCCACCGTGGCCCGGACTGGTCTGGCGTCTATGCGAGCGATAAAGCCATCCTTGCCCACGAACGTCTGTCTATTGTCGACGTCAACGCTGGCGCCCAGCCGCTGTATAACGAACAAAAAACACATGCGCTGGCCGTTAACGGTGAAATCTACAACCACCAGGCACTGCGTGCTGAATATGGCGATCGTTACGCATTCCAGACGGGTTCTGACTGCGAAGTGATCCTCGCGCTTTATCAGGAAAAAGGCCCGGAATTCCTCGATGACCTGCAGGGCATGTTTGCTTTCGTTCTGTACGATACAGAAAAAGATGCCTACCTGATTGGCCGTGACCATATCGGTATCATCCCGCTGTACATGGGCTATGACGAACACGGCAACATGTACGTTGCCTCTGAAATGAAAGCGCTGGTACCGGTTTGCCGCACCATTAAAGAGTTCCCGGCGGGCAGCTACCTGTGGAGCAAAGACGGTGAAATCCGTTCTTACTACCAGCGTGACTGGTTCGACTATGACGCAGTAAAAGACAACGTCACCGACAAAAACGAACTGCGTCAGGCGCTGGAAGATTCCGTGAAAAGCCACCTGATGTCTGATGTGCCGTATGGGGTGCTGCTGTCGGGCGGTCTGGATTCTTCCGTGATCTCCGCCATTACCAAGAAATTTGCCGCTCGTCGCGTGGAAGATGAAGAGCGTTCTGAAGCCTGGTGGCCGCAGTTGCACTCCTTCGCCGTCGGTCTGAAAGGCGCACCGGATCTGAAAGCCGCACAGGAAGTGGCTAACCATTTGGGTACGGTTCACCATGAAATTCACTTTACCGTGCAGGAAGGTCTGGACGCGATCCGCGACGTGATTTACCACATCGAAACCTATGATGTGACCACCATTCGCGCTTCAACGCCGATGTATCTGATGTCCCGTAAAATCAAAGCGATGGGCATTAAGATGGTGCTGTCTGGTGAAGGTTCTGATGAAGTCTTTGGCGGCTACCTCTATTTCCATAAAGCGCCAAACGCGAAAGAACTGCACGAAGAGACCGTGCGTAAGCTGCAGGCACTGCATATGTTTGACTGCGCACGCGCCAACAAAGCGATGTCAGCCTGGGGTGTGGAAGCCCGTGTGCCGTTCCTGGATAAGAAATTCCTTGATGTGGCCATGCGCATTAACCCGCAGGATAAAATGTGTGGCAACGGCAAAATGGAAAAACACGTGCTGCGCGAATGCTTTGAGTCCTACCTGCCGGCAAGCGTTGCATGGCGTCAGAAAGAGCAGTTCTCTGACGGCGTAGGCTACAGCTGGATTGATACGCTGAAAGAAGTGGCGGCTCAGCAGGTCAGCGATCAGCAACTGGCTACCGCCAGCTACCGCTTCCCGTACAACACGCCAGGTTCGAAAGAAGCCTACCTGTATCGTGAAGTATTTGAAGAACTGTTCCCGCTGCAAAGCGCCGCTGAATGCGTTCCTGGCGGCCCATCAGTTGCCTGTTCGTCTGCAAAAGCGATTGAGTGGGATGAATCCTTCAAATCCATGAACGATCCATCAGGCCGTGCAGTGGGTGTTCACCAGTCTGCATACAAATAAACAACGGTTATACTTACAGGCCCTGCGGGGCCTGTTTTCGTTTCTGTGCGGAATTTAGGGTACAAAAGCGATAAATAACCAATAATTGCCGAATTATGCGCCAGGCTGTTCGCAACCTAACCAAACAGTCACATTACGGCAATTTTCGATGAAAAAGGTATTGACGCTGTAAGGTCCAATACGCATAATGCGCCCCGCAACGCCGATAAGGTAACGCGAAAAAAAGATGGCTACGTAGCTCAGTTGGTTAGAGCACATCACTCATAATGATGGG
>CAUSEC010000035.1:0-55840 GCA_963530515.1 uncultured Enterobacteriaceae bacterium
AGTCATCGGGCATTATCTGACCATAAAACACTATCAATAAGTTGGAGTCATTACCGTTCAAGGTTGGTAGCGGTTTGGTTTCTTTTCTAACCGAAGGGCAGAAAAGCAAGGGGAGCTCGAAGAAGCAAGCGCAGCGGCTTCGCAGAGTTAGCCCTTGCTTCTCTTATAATTTGCATTATTCATTCAAGAACAATAGGATCTTCGCTTGTACAAGCGAAGCTATAATAAAAACAATCAATTTAATTATTTTAAAGAACCTATTGACATTCATAAAATACAAGTTATTTATAATGTATGCCATAAATAAAAAGTTTTATGTCATATGTATCCTGCACTATGTGCAGTTAATGTACCACTTGTCCCATATATTGGGATATTGGAAAGGTTACTTTGTTTTGAAGTAGCCTTTCGTCCTTCAATATTAACGATTTCTTATTGCTATTACCAAGTCCAGTCGAATCGAAGAACATCTTTTATCTGAAACGACTCCTAATACCTGGTTAAAGCCACAATGTCTCTCGCATACGTAGACCAAAGAAAAATTATGATATTAACTATGTGAATTTTTTAGTGTTAAGTTGAATAATTAAATACTGGAGAGTTTTCTGTGCACTACCAATTGCTGGTTCATATGTTCTGCCGCTGATGTTTCTGACTAATCTCCCGGTGACACAGAACTGTCCCTCTCTACCAGCCTTTATTCGACTCAATGTCCGGCGCAGTTATCCCTTCGTATAAATGACTGACACTTAAACGTAATGCTTTGGTTGCTGGCGTATCTGACAGCTTCTCCGGCGTGAAGGTCGTTGTGTAAGTATATTTCTTGGTTTATTTAGGCTATATAAAACCATGACTATGATTTGCTGTTTTCAGTAAGAGTCTTATCATCCAAAGAATTTATTCTAGAAATTCTTTTTAACTCATTAAGATAATCAACCTCGTTTTCTAAGAACCAATGAAGAACTTTAGAGTTGCCAAGTAATTTATTAATATATGACTGGATTATAACGAATTTCAACATATCTGAACCATACTCGGTTTGAAGCTTTTTCGTTTCTTCCGAAGTTGTTGCCATTTCTTGTTCCAGACGAAGTATGGTTTTTTTTATATCCTTTTTATAGGGAGTGTTTTTCCCTTTATTTACTATCATCGATGCCGGTGTTGCATCCAAGATGCTCATTGCAAATTTTTTACTATAATTATCAAAATTAATCATTGTACCGACTGCTTCAATTTGGCGAATTGGCTTCATTTTCCTCAAAACGTCAAATGTAGCCTTAGGTATAGGTTTATCAGAAAGTTTCGCAATTACACTTGGATCTATGCCGTTCATCACATTAGCTTTATCTTTTATGGCATCAACAGATATGCCCAAAGCAGCACTAAGTTTTTCAATTGATACTTTTGCCAGAGACTTAATTATCATTCTATGTTCTTCAACTACATTTATATGATTCACTTGTTTGTTAGGAGTGAAAGCATCATCTATGCTCGAAAGTATACATGGAGCTTTTTCTATACCTAAGTCTTTTAAAGCCTCAACCCTTAAATGGCCATCAAGTATCTTAGTGACATCTTTATCTTTGTCATAGAACACTATTATTGGTTCAATAATACCTAAGCTTTCGATGGAGGTAACTATTTGATGGTATTTATGGCTTCGCTTTACGTTTTCTAATAATTCCTTAGATGGAATTAACTTATTAGTTTCCAGGTAAATAAAATTATCGCCAAAACGTATCTGAATCATTTTGATACCTCTTTGTTTACTGGGTTTAATATCTGAGATGGTAGTTCTGAAAGATTCTCTTGTTCAAGTATATGTTGAAAGCTTTTATTCATCATTATGATGTTAAAAATCTCATTTACTATTAGTAGATTGGTTTTTATGAATTTTGAGTTGTTATAAACAGATTTATGTTCAGCGATACTATTTTCATAAAGCTCAATCAACTCCTCTGCAGTCATCCTTTTTGATGGTTTGTGATAATAAAATCCGGCTGCTTTTGCACCTTTATTCCCAACTGTTCTTTGATTTAGAATGTGTTTTATCTTTATAATGTCCCGACTTTTTATTAATTTTTTATCATATGCTTCGGTAAGAATATCTTGTGCTTCCTCAGTTTCACATCTTGCAAATTGCACTGCAAGATACAGAGGCAAATTACCCCGTTCGACTGCTGAGAGAAGTTTATGCTCTCCCTTATCAAGTAGCATATTAATACTGCTTACCCAGTTCGATGAATATCCAGTAATCTCACTTATTTCGGAGTCTGAAAGCCCTCTGATTTTCATGTCTTTAATCACCTGTAATAACTCATTAGAACGTGGTCTTCTCCTTGCAATGTTTTCAACTAAACTCATAACGTAAGCATCTTCTTCTGATACATCTCTTACAATTGCTGGAATAATAGTTTCACCTAATGCAACGAGAGCCTCTATTCTCCCTTGACCACAAATTAAAGCATATTTGAAATCGTCTTCATCAATAGCTCTTACGCTTATAGGCTTGCTTAACCCTCTTTTTTTTATGCTTTCCTTTATTTCTTCATGCACTACCTTATTTCTTGTCCGTGGGTTAAGAAATTTTATTTTTGCAATCTCAATTTGAATTATTGGGAATTCATTTTTTTCAGGCAGCATATAGTTCCCTCACTTTCATGCGAGTAATAATTTGTAGAAGTTTATCAAGATTATCAAATCTATAGAGATCTAATCGAATGTTGTTTGTTTCCGTCATGCACATTTTACTATATTCGTTTTCAATCTTTGGTATGATATAAAAATCAAGAGGTGAAATATTTTGTGAATTCATTCGTATAACAATTGTTATGTCTGCTTTCTGTGAGTTATCAAACCGGACTTTCCATCTAAGTTTACCTGATTTCATATGTATGCATTTAGTAACAAGGACGGAAATTAAAAACTCATCATTGATGTAAAGCATTGGGGCATATTTATACTCGTCTATATGACAGTTACTTTTTAAAATTTCACCCTTAAAATCCTCAATTATCTCTGAGTAAAATGATCTTAGTGCTTCATTTATTTTGAGATAGCTGTAATCATGATCTGGCTTATAACCAATCAAAGTATATGCTCTTAAAAGACCACCAAATCGGGTTCTATAAACAGAAGATGAAGGGCCTGTATCATCTTCATCAATGATAAAGCCTGATAGTTTTCCATTAGATTCTAATTTTTGTTTTAGTTTTTCTAATAGATCTTCATTAGTCAAATGAATGGATCGGAGCTGAATTATTTCTTGAGCTTTATTATATTTTTTCTTTGAAATAATAGGTTTATATGCCTTGTCACATCTAACCCATTCATGTTTGGGGTTTTTTACAAGCCTACTTTTTAGTTTAGATGAGGTTTTGTTATATATATTGTTTCCAATATATTTTTCATTTGTCAAAATTTGATGTATTTTTGCACGAGTCCATAATGTTCCATTTTCTGCAGGTATGTTCTGTTCATTTAATCTCTCAGCAATAATAAATTCTGGCACATTATTATCTATAAAGAGATCATAGATTCTATTTACAATTTTTATTTCATTTTTTGGTCCCGGAATTAATATTACCCTATCTGTTTGAATACTCTTTCTTTTGCGGAAACTCAATATTTCTTTAGCTATGCCATTTTCGTCTACTAAAAGACGTCTCAGCCCATAACCAGCCATACCGCCTTGATGATAACCAAGCTTTATTAAATTTACTTGCCCTATAAATACCTTTTCAGATAAATTCCTGCTGTGATATGCAGCACTAGATCTTTTTATATTCAGTATAACAGAGGACTCTAAAGGGAAATCTTTAGTGGGTATAGGTTCGGAACAATATATAAGATCTACACCATTTCTCTCAAATAGAAAGGAATAATATGCAGCTTCATCACTATTTTGAAAACGACCAAAACGGCTCACATCATAAAATAATACAGCCTGAATATCTATTTTCTTTTGTTCTACATCGCTAAGTAACTGCTGCAAAGAATGCCTGCCTACGATACTGACTCCGCTCTTACCTGCATCATCGTAGGTATAAGCGATTTCCATATTGTTCTTTTCAGCATAATCTTTGATATATTCGGACTGATTATGTAAAGAATATTGCTGATGGTCGGTAGACATCCTCAAGTACTGTGCGACCCTAACTCTATGATTTTTATCATTTTCTCTAGCCATGCACGAAACCTCATGGATGATTCAATACAATGTAGAGGATAAAATTGATCAAATTTTAACCGAATTCAACTGTTTTATCATTGATTAGAGCGAATTTGGTAGATCTTCGAGGTGTATGATAATCGAGAAGAGATGTGAATTATTTAGTTGATATGACCGACAGCTTTTGTTATTTGGCCTCAAGGTAACCATTTGTAAATGGCTATGCTTAGTCCACATAGGTTAATGGTGTGATCATTAATTCTTCAAATAAATCAAGATAGTTAACCCATCATCGAAGAGTTATGCGGCAATAACTTTGTATTTTTGAGACGAAACATAGTCACTCCACCATTGCATGAGAACCACACGTTCTGTGAGATACTCTGCACGATTGTAGGCTGCAATTATTTCATCTTTTTTCGAGTGGGCAAGGGCGGCTTCTAAGACATCAGTTCTAAACTTGCCACACTCCTCAGCAGCCGTTCTGGCGATTGATCGCATACCATGAGCTACAAGCTCACCTCCGAAGCCCATACGGATTATAGCCGCATTAGCTGTTTGTTCATGCATGTGATTGAGTGGAGCTTTGATACTGGGAAAAACCCACTCTCTATGCCCGCTGATGGCTTTCATTGAATCCAAGACTCGCAAAGCTTCTTTGCTCAGTGGAACTTTGTGAGGTTTCTTCATTTTCATAAACTCCGCCGGGATGTTCCACATGCCGGTTTCTATATCAATATCTGACCATCTTGTGCGAACAGCTTCACCAGGGCGAACCCATGTGAGAAGTTGCCACTCAATCAGTAGCCTTGTTTCTAAACGGACAGAAGCATTGTTTAGAGCAACCAGGAAGCGGGGGAGTTCGGAAGGGGATAATGCTGGCATATTCTGTTTTTTTGGCTTGCTGAACCGTTGCCCCAGGTTGTCAGCCGGATTGAATTCTATGAGTTCTTCTGTTGCTGCATAGCGGAAAATTTCATTCAGGCGGGATATGATGCGGCGAAGTGTTTCAAGGACACCTCGTTTTTCTATAGGTTCTAAATGCTGTTTAAGCATTTTAGGGCGAATCTCCTTAATGGGGGTATCACCCAACGTTGGAAAGATATTTCTCTCTAGGCTTCGCCAGATGTCGTTAGCATGATCCTGGGAGATGCCTGACGTTTTGACTTTCTCATCAAGCCACTTCTTGGCTACTGCTTGAAATGTATGTTCCGTGGCATCCTTAAGGGCATTGGCTTTGTGGGTGTTATGAACTTGTGGGTCTATACCATTTGCAAGCAACGACAAATACTCATCACGTAAAGCTCGTGCCTTCGCAAGTGTAAGGTGAGGATAGGTTCCTAAGCTCACCTTAGTTCGCTTTTTGGTCACAGGCACTGCATATCTGAAATACCAATTTTTCTTTCCTCCCTTCGCCAAGGGGGCGATTCGCAGGAGCAAACCATCGCCGTCAAAAAGGTTAACCTCTTTCTCGGCAGGTTTGGTGCTTTTGATTTCAGTGTCAGTGAGCTTCTTAGCGATTTTTGCCATGTTTGGGACCCTCATGTTTTGGACCCTTTGTGTTGGGTCCCAAAAAGGGTGCCATAACGAGTAGATTCTAGCAATTCTTGGTAGACTACTATAGACGTAAAAAAGCCCGCAAGGCTGGTTCCATGCGGGCTTGATAGACTTCACTGAACTTCAATATATCAAAAATTGGTGGAGCTGGCGGGAGTTGAACCCGCGTCCGAAATTCCTACATCCTCCACGATAGCATTGAAAAACAATGGTTTGTCAATAAAATCAGTGTGATGCATGGCAATGGCTAACAATGGTTAACAGCGGCTGACACTCTGGGTGGACAAAATATGGATCAAATTTTGAGGCTTGCCAATGGGTTTTTAGATACGGCGTCCTCAAGATGTGATGGCGCAAAGTGTGCGTAAACCATCGTCATCTTGATGTCAGTGTGACCCAAGATATCTCTTAGAACTAAGATGTTACCGCCGTTCATCATAAAGTGAGATGCAAAGGTATGGCGCAGCACATGAGTGCATTGCCCTTCGGGTAAATCAATTCCAGCCTTATTAACTACCCGTTCGAATGTTTTTCGACATGGTGTAAATAATTTTCCGCGTTTTTTTGGTATTTCTTCGTAAAGTTCCTTTGATATTGGAACGGTGCGTACTTTTTTGCTTTTTGTATTTTTATAAGTGATTCTGAACGGAGTGACTTGTGAACCTTCCAGATTTTCGGCTTCGCTCCATCTTGCTCCGGTAGCAAGGCATATTTTTGCAATAATGAAAACACTACTGCTATTCGATTCGCGTAAATTATCGAGAAGTAACTTTATCTCATTTGCATAAAGAAAAGACACCATACTTTCATCCACTTTAAAAGTAGGTATTCCAGCAAGTGGATTGGGGTAATTCCAATGACCTAGTTTTTTGAGTGTACCAAACACCGCCGATAGGTTTCGTTGTTCAAGGTTTACCGTCCGAGGTTTAACGGGCATCAATCTACCGTTTACATCCGGAATTTCTCCTTTTAAGCGCCCCTCTCTGTATTGGCTAAAAAGCGCCGCTGTTATCTGAGAAGCTATAGGGTTTCCGAGTCCAGCGCAGATACCGCGTAACTTTGACATCATGCGCTTGGAGTCTGTAAGGGTTCTGCCGTATAAGTCATACCACTGGTCGATCAAGTCAGAAAGTCTTCTTACATCTTGTTTTTCACCAATCCACGGCTTGTCCTCCATTTCATTGGCTATGTATTTTTCGTATAAAAGTGCTTCTCCTTTCGTTGCGAATTTCTTACGAATTCTTTTCCCTTTAGCACCGTTAGGGCGAATGTCGCATATCCATTCGCCGCTATCACTTTTTTTTACAGCCATTATTCTGAAACCAAATACATAGCTATAACCTTCCCGATGATTTGTACATCAGTAGGATTACAATCAATTGGATATTTACCCCAATCAATTCGCAATTTATTGCCGGGCAGGACGGCTAAATCTTTTATACTCTTAGTGTCCGAGTATTCAATAAAGTATTTGCCATCGGTTAATTTATAATCGGCGATATCTATAAGATATTTAATCTTCTCATCGTTAATGAAGTTTAATTCGCCTTTATAATCTGGCAATAGTGCTTTGTCATAGATGTAGGAAAGTTGGCGCACCATAGTCGAACCATCAAGCTTAAACGATGGGATACGAATCGTGTCACTTATAACCGTTTCAAATACCTTCCCTTCTCCCGTAACTAACCAGTGCAAAGATGCACCAGTCTCAAGCGAGCACCTTACTGCAATATCCGCAGGGAAATTGTCACGAAGGATGCGACTACCTAACGAACTGTTCGTAATCCCTAGATGTTGAGCAAGTTGGTTTCTGGAAGTAAACCCGTAAGCCTCACAAATGCGCTCAATTCCAACTCGTGCGCCTGTCTCTAAATTGATTTCCATTAAGGTTTTCCTGTCATTCTGTGTTGACAACAGGTAAATTCGCACATACAGTCTGCGTGAACGTTAAAACCTGTCATTGACTAACAAGGATTGCCAATCATTGCCACTGATTGACAGTCAAAAACTGTGAGAGTTTGCCTTATGCCTTTAACCGTTTCAACACATAGCGAGAACCGTTGGGTGAATCTGGACACTTTCTGTGAACGTTCGGGAGTAAAGAAGCGCACCGCACGTTACTGGTACCAGAATGGCCGATTGAAAATTAAGCCCAAATGTAAGCCGGGTGAGCATGTTTATGTCGATTGGCTTGCGTGGACTCAAGATTCTAACTCCCGCGCCTCCTAACCATTTCAATAAGCTACCAGTAGGGAATTCGTGAATCATGTACGATTACAAGGTTTCCATACACAATCACCTTGATAAAGCATGCCTTGCCTTTGCTCAGTCACACAATATTGAGCAACTGGCTAAAACAGTTGGTATGCGCCCGGCAACCTTGCGTTGCAAACTCAATCCCGATCAGCATCACCAGTTAACCATTCCTGAGCTTTTGGCCATCGTTGATGCGACGGAAGACCCGCGCATTTTAGATGGCATGTTGCGCCAGCTGAATTGCCAGCCATCCATTCCGGTGAATAACGCCACGCCTGAAAACATGCAGCTTTGCGCATTGACCGCAGCGGCCAGTGTTGGCTCTATCGCCGGGGAAGTGGTTTCAACAGAAAGGATGACCCAGGCGCGCCGGAATCAGATTCTTGATCGCGCCAGTGATGCAATTCGCAGCCTCTCCCTTATCGTCTATTCCGTTGAGGCTCGCTTCCAGTCCGTATTGCCTGTTGCCGTCACGGGCATTAGCCGTGTGGTGAATGACGAAGACTGGCTGATTACGCCGGGCGCAGATGAAGAGAGCGATGACGAGCTGCGCGAGCGCTGCCGGAACCAGTTTAACCTGGTGGGGAATTACCACACGGACGCGGTATATCGATCCATGATTTCCGGTGTGGCCGGGCTGTCCATTGACCGTATTTTTTTTCTGCATGATGCCCCGCGTGGGCCAGGTACAGCCAATGCGTATTTACTGCTGGATACCGGTGTTATCAGCGCCCCGTTTGTGGCGGCGGTAAATGACTACATCACCACGCAGGGAAACCACGGACACGGTGACGATATGCAATGCCTGGCACTGCCGGAAACACTCCACGACCTGAGCGTGACGGTTTACGTCAGAAGCCTGGCGAATGTCTCCGGTGATGAACAAACGGCACTGGCGCAGGGCATCAAAAACATGATCCGTTGTGCATTTCGTGAAAACGGCAATTTTGACGTGAAAAAAACATGGCCGTATCCGTGGGTGTTCGGCCTTGGTCAGCAAACAGAGAACGGCGTCTATCTCAGCCCGGTTAATGCCATCACCTGGCTGGCTGAGAAGCTGGCGGCGCTGTCTGAACCCGCTGAGGTCGTCATTATCATGGCGGCAGGGCAGACGTATGAAGAGTTTATGGCCAATCTCGATCCGCTGGCGGATGTGCTGCCGGTTCCGGCGTTTACGCAGGTATCGCGTTTAGCTCGTTCGGCGGCGGAGCTGGCAACCGTGAAAATGCAAAAGCCAGGCGGGGCAGTGAACGGGCTGGCAGCAGCCGCGCCCTTTTCGGTGTCAACGGTACGTAGCATGAGCAGTGCCGATGCTGCTGCGTCTGCGGCGGCATCCGGTTCGGTCAGCATGTCAGCACTAAAAGCCAGCCTGGGGGAATTTTCCGCCCGTCGTGCCGGGCTGCTGTCTGACCTGGCAGCGGCGGCGGCAGAGTTAGCCGGAAAAGAGGCGGCGGCGTGGGTGTTCACGCATAACGGGGACGCTGCCACGCTGGCGCGTGCAGTCCTGACCGATATCCCTGCGCCGTCATCGGTGCTCAGTGCGGCGGTGATGCTGGTTGGTTCCGATCTCAGAGCTATCAGGGGGGCAATCCATGACAGCCATAATGCTGGCGCTTAATGGCGAAGCCATCAGCCTGAAAAACATGCAGGTGACGATAACGCAGCAATTCCCGGATAAAGACCAGTCCGGCTCCACGTCATCTACCAGCAAATCTGAGGAAGGGGCGAAAGGCAAGGAATTGCGCGTATCGGGGGAAATTCCGTTTAAGGATGTCAAAATTCTGACGCGCCTGTTTGAGCTGGCCAATGCCACAAACTCAGGCGGTACGCGTGTTATTTACCGGGTGGCGAATAATGTTGCCCGTGCGGTCAATCTGCGTGAGGCCACGTTCTCCGGGACGCTGGACGCGCCGCAGCAGGCCGGGCGCATGTCATGGCTGGTGACATTTACCGCACTGCGTAAAAGTGTGGCAGCAGGTCAGCAGGTGATTGGCCAGACCGTCCATATCGGCACCGAAAGCACTAACGCCCTGACCATGCTGCTGGACACTATCGACCTGCTGGCAGAGCTGGCCAGGCAGTGCGCCAGCCACACCCACCCCGGAACAGGCTCACCGAGTCAGGCCAGCGCCTTTACGGAGACCGCCACAAAGGCAGGCGTGACGCGGGGTAAATACCAAAAAATAATCGCCTGATCAAACACACCTATTGCCCGCCATTGCGCGGGCTTTTTTATGCCTGCTCACCAGACGCGCCACAACGCGCTATACGCCCCTCAAGCCAACGCCCACGCAACCACGCCACCCCTTTTTGATTAACGCCGCCCCGCCTGGCTGGCGCAACCGCACACCCACAAAATAAATGCATCGCAGACAAAAACGGCACTACACCGCACCCGCCTGCGGTTTTTGGATCGGGTAAATTTTTCAGTTTTATTTTTCTACAAACCAGACCGCCAGGCCGCGCCAGTGCTGGCGGCTTGCGTGAGTTCGCCAACTGAAAAGATTGAAAAGAATTTCAGTATTTTTCAGTTTTGAGGATCAAGAATGGAACTGGCGAAAAAGATAACTAACAGATAACAAAGAGGATTTTTAATTTTACGTGACTTTGGGAGGATCAGTTTTGCCGGGGGCGTGGATCAATATGAAACAGGGAAACCCAGCGGCGGCGCGGCTTGCAGAGGGTTAGCGCCGATTTTCAAAACTGAAAAACGTTTACAGATGTATACTGTAATTATAAACAGTATTTGTTGACGAAGAGGTGTTGAAGGTATGCGACGGGTGTCTATTTGGGGCGCGCTTTTCATGTTTATGCAGCGTGGCGAAAAGCTGACGGAAAGTGATCAGGTCAGTAGTAACGTCTGGCCAGATTACAAATATGTGTTGTGGCCACGCGCTGAATTTTGGGATGTGCGGTTTTTGACCATGAAGAACGGAAAAAGGGAATGGGTGCCGATTGCCGATAAGCCGTTTGCAGATGAGTCAGCAGCCTGGCAGGCAGCGTCTGAACACTGGTCTAAGCACAAGGCCAATGTGTACAGGTAAAATTTACCAGGTGGACGCAAAGTGGACATGGACAAAAAAAAGGGGCTACGTTTTCACGTAACCCCTTGTTTTATTTGGTGGAGCTGGCGGGAGTTGAACCCGCGTCCGAAATTTCTACATCCTCGGTACTACATGCTTAGTTTGTCTTTACATTCGCACGCCAGCTGCGGACAGACACGCCACTAACGAACTAGCCTGATTAGTTTTAACGCTTCAACCCCAGGCAGGGCTTCCACGCGATCTCTTTTGGGTTTGACCTCTCTTTGATCCCCGTCTTAAGAGCGGAAGCTAGGGAGAGAGGGCTCAGAGCAGGTTATTAAGCTGCTAAAGCGTAGTTTTCGTCGTTTGCGACTATTTTTTTGCGGCTTTTAACGAGGCAAACCGCCCCTCGGCATGCACCTTGGGTTTCGCAAATCCCGTCGAATCCAGAATCAGCCCCTAAGTGTGTCGGTAAGTATAACAGATTTATGACGCGGCACACCAGTCCATATGCTTAAGACTTTTCTATCAGTTGCAATTGTTTAAAGTATGAGCTACTCGCCACCATCGGGGATGAGTGCCTCTTTTATTATTTTTATATCCAGCAAAAACACAAAATAGTGCTAGTAGCATGAGTTTAATTATTGCTGATATATCATGTACCGCCGCTTTAATTCATTTATCAAAACTATTATTTAAATTCTATTTAATAACTCGTAAATTCATTTAAGCGGCGCTAAATAATGGTCGTTATAACCTGCTGATATATTCTGTATTCAGAACTTTTACAACAAATTGTGAAATAGGAGTTTGCCTAAACAGTGAACCTTGATTATATCTTTATTTAACACTGTATTAAACAAGCTAAAAGCGGTAAAAGGATGAATTTTATATAAAATCAACGACTTAAGTAAACATTAAAAAACACATAGCAGAACCTATTTATATCGCCAGCATTAATGCCGCGCGGGGAACCCTGCGCTCTAATATTTGTTAGCGATGCCACAAATATAGCTCTGGTACTCGAGGTGAATTATATGGCTACGCAAAGCGCCGTTTCAGGAACCACGCAAGTAATTAACCAAAAAACAGGTGATGTTGTTGCTCAATATCCGCAAGGTAGCGATCGTGTTGTTAACCTCACAGAAACCAGTATCGTGCGTATTAATGCTACTCCCGAGTCCGTTAATTTCTATGAGCGCCAGGGAAATGACCTGATTGTCCATATGAAAGACGGTTCAACCGTGCGTTATCAACGTTTCTTTTTACTGGATAGCGACGGCTTGCATAGCCAACTGATTTTTGAAGATAACCTCGGGACTCACCACGCCGTCTTCCCTTATGCCGCAGAAGCGGGCCCGTTAGCGGCGGAAGCCATTGCGCCAACTTATGCTGATGTTGCGGTGGATTCTCTGATTGGCACGAGCGGTATCTCGGCCCTGGCCGTACTGGGGGGGATTGCTGCGGTTGGCGGTATTATCGGTATTGCGGCCGCCTCTGGCGGCGGTGGTGGTGGCGGCCATAGCAATAATGGCGGGGGCACCGATCCTGGTAATGGTGGCACTGACCCCGGTAACGGTGGTACCGATCCGGGCAACGGCGGCACGAACCCCGGTAACGGCGGCACCGATCCGGGCAATGGTGGTACAAACCCCGGCAACGGCGGCACTGACCCGGGTAACGGGGGTACAGACCCTGGCAATGGAGGTACCGATCCGGGCAATGGCGGTACAGACCCGGGCAATGGCGGTACAGACCCTGGCAACGGCGGCACAGACCCGGGTAACGGCGGTACCGATCCCGGAAACGGTGGCACAGATCCGGGCAACGGGGGTACCGATCCCGGTAATCCTGGCTTACCCGTACTCAGACTGGCCGTTATCGGTAACGATAATGTGCTGAATGCCAACGATATTCTTGTGTCACAAGCACTTTCTGGCACCACCGATGCGGCCAACGCCGGTAGCCAGATTGTGATTCGCAGCGGTAACTATGTCTGGACAACGGTGGTGCAAAGTGACGGCAGTTGGGTGGTCTTCCTGCCGCCGTCCGTGCTCGGGCAACTGGCTCAGGGCATGCACACGATTGATGTGACCATCACGACTCTTGATGGCAGAACCGTGACGGAATCCACGCAATTCTTCCTGGACTCCATTCCTCCTGTGTTAACGCTGACGACCTTCGCCACCGGCAATGTTATCGATCTCGAACTGACTGACAGCGATAAACTGGTCCGTGGCTACTCCAGTTCGGCTGACGAGGGCAGCCAGATAACCGTTACGCTGAACGGTAAGAGCTATACCACCACGGTGGATGCAAGTGGACAGTGGCAGCTGACCATTCCTCAGGCCGACATGGCGTTGTTACAGGATGGCGAAAGCTATGTGATTACCTACCGCGCTGTGGATCTTGTGGGCAACGTCACTCAGGAAACGCAGACGGTCACCACCAATTTCTCAACGCCTGATATCACCATTGATCCGGTCACCAGCGACAACGTGCTCAATGGCGCGGAGGTGCTGCTTAATCAGACGGTCTCCGGCCATACGGTAAACATTGCGACTGGCGAGCTCGTGACAATTACGTTAGGCGGAAAAACCTATTATGCGCAGGTGCAGGGAGATGGCACCTGGAAAACCGTGATTCCTGCAGGCGATCTTGCGGCACTGCCACAGGGCAGTAATACCCTGATAGTCACCGTGAACGATCTGAACGGCAATACGATTGTTCGGGATGTATCCGTTGATGTCGATACCACCCAGCCAGGGATTGCGATTGCTATTCTGTCCACCGACGATTACCTCAGTGCGGCAGAGTCGTCACAGCCGCTCGAAGTCCGTGGGGTGACCACCGTGACGGGGGCGGGGGTGGCTATCGTTGTCACCGTTAACGGTAAAGAGTACACCGTCACCAACATTGATGAGGCGGGGCACTGGAGTGTTACCATCCCGTCAGCAGACCTTCAGTTACTCAGCGATGGCGCGAACGTCATTACCGCCGTTGTGACACAAGGGGCATTAACGGCGCAGGATCAGCACACCCTTAACGTCCAGATTCATCACCTGCCACAGCCAACCATCAATGAACCCTTTGGCGATGGCTACCTGAACAGCACGGAAAAAACCACCGCGCAGACGCTCTCCGGGAACACCGGTGTCTCTGGTAGTGGTCAACACGTTACCGTCACCGTTGGCGGTAAAAGCTATCAGGCTACGGTCGATGGTGACGGCAACTGGAAAATTACTGTCCCGGTTGCCGACCTGCAAACCTTCCCTGACGGCCAACTGGCTATCACCGTCAATGCCACGGACGCCTCCGGTAATGCGGCGGCGATTGCCGATACCGTGCAGGTAGACACCCTTGCGCCAGCGCTGACGGTGCTGCCGTTAACAAGTGATGACAAGCTGAACCCGACTGAGTTGGGCCAGGACCAGGTGCTCAATGGCATCAGTGCAACCAGCGAACGCGGTCAGACGGTCACCGTCACCCTCAACGGCAAGACCTACACCACCACCGTAGGGGATGATGGTAACTGGCAGGTCACCTTGCCTGGCGCAGATCTTTCACAGCTTGGAAACGGCCCGAATACTATCACCGTCTCGCTCTCTGATGCGGCGGGTAATACGACCACCATCACGCACAACGTTGATGTGAAAACCGCAGCACTGACTCTCAGTGTGCAGGATTTCACCGACGGCAATGCCCTGAACGCCGCGGAAGTGAAAGTCGATCAAACCCTGCATGGAACAAGCAATGCGGAAATGGGCAGTGTGGTGACACTGAGTCTCGGGGGAATGAGCTACACCGGGGTTGTGGATGCGCTGGGGAACTGGCAAATCGTCATCCCTGCCGTTGAGCTGCAAAAATTCTCTGATGGCACACAGAGCTACTCCGTCAGCGTGACGGATGCCTACGGGCAAACACAGACCGTGAATTCCAGCTTTGGCGTGGATACCACCACGGATGCCGTCGCTATCAGCATTCTTGCTGGTGATGACTATCTCAACCTGGTGGAATCGGGCAGTGATATGGCGGTCAAAGGCAACAGTGCTGGCCTGCCGGAAGGCACCATTATCGTCGTGACGTTGAACGGACATACCTATGTGACGACAGTGGCGGCAAATGGCAGTTGGGAAGCGACTATTCCGTCAGCCGATCTTGCCCTGCTCAGCGATGGCGTTAACACCGTAACAGCAACAGCCACAACGTCGGCTGGATCGGTTAGCGACAATCATAACTTCACGGTGATTATCAATAATCTGCCGCAATTGCAGGTCGATACGCCGTTTGTTGATGGCGTTGTCAACCAGGCAGAATCAACCCAGAATCAGGTACTGACCGGAACGACCAACGTGGCCGGGGCGGGGCAATCCGTCGTGGTCACACTTAATGGCCAGCAGTATATCGGTGTGGTTCAGGCTAATGGCGCATGGGCGGTCACGATCCCGGCGGGAGCGCTGGAAAGTCTGCCATCAGCGCCGGGGACGCTGACCGTTGATGTGAAAGATGCCGCAGGCAACACCTCATCACAAACTATCGGTTTTGACGTTGATAAAACACCACCTACGGTGACCGTCGTCCCGGTGAACGGTACTGATGTGCTGAATGCGGCCAATGTGCAGACTGTGCAGACGGTCAGCATCAATGCCTCTGCAGATACCGCAATGGTGGTCCTGACCCTCAACGGCGTGCCGCACACCGCGGTGCTGGCTGGCGGCGTCTGGCTGGTGACATTGTCTGCGGCTGATTTAAGCGCGCTGCCGAATGGAGCGACCTCCTATACCGTTACCGCGACCGATAACGCGGGCAACAGCACGACCATAACCCGCGTCATTACCCTTGATACCGTTGCACCGAATGTGGTTATCGATCCGGTGACCTCTGATAACCAGATTGATATTGCCGAACTGAGCAGCGGCATCACCCTGACCGGGAAAACCGTGCCGGCCGATCCGGGCAGCGTGGTGGTCATCAACCTTAACGGTACAACCCTGACGGGCGTGGTTGCCGCTGATGGCAGCTGGTCCGTGCCGGTCAGTGCCAGCGTGCTGTCGGGGATGACCAATGGCACTTATTTACTGTCGGTCAGCGTGACGGATCCGGCAGGCAATACCTCATTGCCACAAGTCACCACCTTCAACGTCAATACCAATATCAGCGCCATTGCGGTTAATCCGGTTGAATCCGACGACAAAATCAGCCTCGCGGACATCAGCGATGGGTTAACCCTTAGCGGGATCACGGCCCGTGTTGCCTCTGGCGCAACGGTCACCGTGACGCTCAATGGTAAGCAGTACACCACTCAGGTTGATCCCAGCGGTAACTGGCAACTGACAATTTCGCAGACGGACGCTGCCGCGATTGCAGATGGTACGGCAACCGTGACGGTAACCGCGCGCGATGTGGATAATTTACCTGTCTCCAGTCAACACTCGTTCACCATCATCACACATCAGTTGCCGCAGCCATTAATTAATCTGCCGTTCACCGACGGTATCATTAACGCCGCTGAAGCCGCTGCCGGGGGAACGTTGAGCGGCACGACCGGCAGCAAAGGCAGCGGACAAACGGTCATTGTTACCCTGGACTCCGGCGCACCGCTGACGGCCACCGTGGATGCAAACGGTAACTGGACGTTGCCCCTGACGCCTACGCAGCTTGGCGCACTCGCTCAGGACAATCATACCCTGACGGTTACCGTGACGGATGCGGCGGGCAACCAGAACAGCATCTCTACCGTGCTGGTGGTGGATACGCTGCCACCGGTCCTTGGGATCAATGCCGTCACCAGCGACAACATCGTCAATACGGTGGAAGCGGGCGGTGCGTTGACCATTTCAGGGAGCGGGTCTTACGATCCGCTGCACGCCCAGACGGTTAAGGTTCTGGTTAACGGCCAGAACTATGACGCCATCCTGCAACCTGACGGCACATGGAGTATTGCGCTGCCAGCCGGTGCGCTGGCGAATGTGCCGGACGGCCCGGTCACGGTGAAAGCAACCATTACCGATTATGCAGGCAATGCGACGACGGTCACTTCGAGCTTTACCCTGGACGCGTCAGCGGCAAATGCCCCTGTCGTGCTGGTGAACAAAGTCTCTGGGGATGATTTTGTCAGCAGCCTGGAGGCGCAGAGTGCACTGATAATCAGCGGCACGACCGTGCGCGTGGAAGACGGGAGAACGGTCACCGTCACGCTGAACGGGCAGACCTATACCACGCAGGTGACGGGCGGCGTCTGGTCGGTGAGTGTCCAGCCAGGCGATGTCGCAGCCGTACCGGATGGTGCACAGGTGGTAACGGTGACGGTCAGCGATCAGGCTGGTAACCCGGCATCGGCCAGCCACAGCGTGACCTTCCTGACCCACGCGGCGTCACAGCCGACGCTGACCTTCAATGCCATCGCCCAGGACGACGTGATCAACGCGCTGGAACACGGGCAATCGCTGGATATCACCGGGGCCTCGACCCATCTGGCTGCCGGAACGGTTGTTACCGTAACGCTGAATGCCATAACCTACACGGGCTCCGTAGACAGTAGCGGTAACTGGAAAATCACCGTCCCGCAGGCCGATGTGCAAAACCTGTCAGACTCCACTCTGGGCAGCCCTTATTACCAGGTGACCGTCAGCGCGCAGGATGCTGCAACGAACCCGGCGTCGGCCACACACAATGTGGTTGTTGATACCACTGGCCCGGCCCTGAGCGTCACCACGCAAGGTTCCATTCTGGCGGATGGCATCATCAATATTGCCGAGGCGAGTGTGGATCAGGCCGTGACCGGTACAGGTACACCGGGGCAAACGGTCAAACTGGATATCAACGGTACAACCCTTGTGACCTCGGTGGGCGACACCGGCACCTGGAGCATGACGATTCCGTCGAGTGCGCTGCAAAGCCTGGGCCAGGGTTCACCCACGCTGGTGTTCTACTCCACTGATGCCCAGGGCAACACCACCACTGCGCCGATTACGGTCAGTACCAATACCATCACGGCACCGACCATTACCCTTGGGGCAATGTACACCGATAATATTGTCAGCATTGCTGAAGCAGGCGCGCAAACCCAGCTCACCGGCACAGCACCTGGCCTTGCGGATAATACCCCGGTGACGGTGACCATTGGTACGCAGAGCTTCCCCGGCACGGTAACCGGCGGGGTCTGGACCGTGGACATCCCTGCCAATTCACTGACCACCAGCGGTCAGTTGAATGTCACTGTGACGGCGCTGGATGCCTGGAATAACCCGGCGACTGCCAACGCAACTCTGGATGTGGTACTGACGCCGCCGACGGCCTCGTTACCGGCCATCCTCTTTGGCGATAACTATATCGGCCAGACGGAAGCGAACGCGGGCACGCAGCTTTCTGGCTCCACCGGGCAGGCAGGTCCGGGCCAGACGGTGACAATCACACTCGATGGTACGCAGATCATTACCGGCACGGTGGATGTCAACGGCAACTGGTCGGTGCCGCTAACGGCTGCGCAGCTCAATGCGCTTGATGATGGTCCACACACCCTGATCGTCACGATTACTGACCGCGCGGGTAACAGTACCCCCTCAACGCCGGTTAATACCTTCAACGTGCTGACCGATACGTTAACCCCACCGCAGCTTACAACGCCGTTTACCGATGGATTGCTCAACGCAGTTGAGGCCACGGCAACGCAGCCAATTTCTGGTCAGCTCAATACGCCAGTTGCCAATGTGGCCAGCGTGACGGTGAGTCTGAACAACGGCACTCCTGTTACGGCGACCATTAACGGCAATGGGACCTGGTCTTTAGATCTCTCCCCAACGGAACTGGCTGCATTGCCTGACGGCACCACGACGGTGAATGTCACCGTGACGGACAAAGCGGGCAATGTGGTGACCGGCCCGGCGAGCTTTGATGTGCTCATCCATAACCTGCCGGTGGCCACCTTCAATACCCCATTTGGTGATGGTTCTATCAACAATACCGAAATGGGGGCCGTTCAGTTTATCACCGGCAACACGGGCGTCACGGGGGCGGGGCAGACGGTACAGCTGGTCTTTAACGGACATACCTATATCCAGCCGGTCAATGCCAATGGCGACTGGTCGGTGACTATCCAGCCAGCGGATATGGTCGGTATTGTAAACGGCATCGACCAGAATATGACTGTCACCGTCACTGACCGGGCCAACAACGTCAGCACCCCGGTTACCGTACCGGTAGGCGTACATATCGACCTGCCTGCGCCGACCGCCACCAACCTCTTCGGTGGTGACGCGGTTCTGAATATCGCTGAGGCCGCAGGTCCGTTGACGTTAACCGGTACAACCGGCATCACCAACGGTAACAACCAGTATGTGACCGTGCAGATTGATATTGGCGGCGTGACCTATACCGCAGGGGTGGTGAATGGCGTCTGGACGGTCAATCTGCCTGCGGGCGCGCTGCAATCTCTCGATCCGGCCGTTTCTCACGAAATCATCATTACCGCTGAAGATCAGTACGGTAACAGTAACACTCAGCCAGTTAGCTTTACGGTGGCCTTTACCGCACCGACCGTGCAAATCACATCATCCATCTTTGGTGATGGCTATGTGGGCAGCAATGAATACAACGGCGTGCTAACCACGCAGTTGAGCGGGACATTCACGTCGGCCGTGATGACGGGCACGACGGTGAAGGTCACTATTGGCGGCCAGACGTTCAATGCTGCTATTACCGGCAATACCTGGGAAGTGACCCTGGATGCGGGAGACTGGGCAAGCATTGTCGCACGCGGGCAGCAGAATGTGGTGGTCTCCGTGGTGGACGGTGCGCTGAATAGCGGTAGCACCAGTGCGCCGGTGGTTATCCTGGTCACCCAGCCGACGGTTAATGTGACCAATCAGTTTGCGGGCGATGGCGAGCTGACCTATCTGGAGAGTGAAACCGCGCAGACGATTTCCGGGACATCCACCAATCTGCAGGCCGGCGACACCGTTCGCGTCACCTTTAGCGGCGATGCGGGAGGCGGCGCTTCCCGGAGTTTCGATACGGTAGTGCAGGCAGACGGTAGCTGGTCGCTGCAGATTTCACCTGCTGATATGACGACGCTGCAGGCGGGTTCGGTCACGGTTCAGGGGATCGACAAAGCCGGTAACATCGGCAGCGCAACCGGCGTGGTGGATTTGACAATCGACCTGACGCCGCCGGCCTATGCGGTGGTGATGGACCCGGTCACCGGCAATAACCTGGTGGCAGCCAACGAGTTTGTGAGCGGGGCGGTTAACATCACCGGGCATACGCTGAATCTGGCAGGTGAGCTGATTGCGCTCTCCTTGCAGCCGAGCGGCGGTTCCGCGGTTGTGCTGACGACCGTGGCCGTTCAATCCGATGGCACCTGGTCATACTACCTGCCGCAAGGGTTGATTCCTGATGGTACTTATACTCTCTACGCCGTGAGCGTCAGTGAGCCCGCGACCCCGATAGCCTCGCAGACCTTCACGGTTGATACCATTCCACCAACGCTGACCATTAATGCGTTTACCAGTGACAATGTTATCAACAGCGATGAGAAAGCGGTTGCGCAAACCATCACCGGTACCTCCGATGCTAACGGCAGCCAGGTCACCGTCACGCTGAACGGAAATACCTACTATGCCATCGTGGCAGGCGGGGCCTGGTCGGTGGCGGTGTCGCAGGCGGATATGGCGGCACTGAGCGGTAACAGCGCAACGATCACGGCGACCATCAGCGATGCGGCGGGCAACCAGACCCAGCAGTTGCAGACGTTCACCATCGATACTACCGGGCCGTTGTTGCAGGTGGATACGCTGAGTATTCCGGCGGTGCTCAATACCGTGAATGCGGCGACGGGCCTTGTCGTGCAAGGGCAGGCTGACCCCAATACCGATGTGACCATTACGGTGGGCGTCCTGACCTGGACGGCGCGCAGCGACGGTAACGGCAACTGGAACTATACCTTCCCGCAAATTGATCTGAACAGTCTGACCGATGGGCCGCAGGTTATCAGCATCACCTCAACGGACAGCGCGGGCAACGTGTCATCCAACACCGTGTCGCTGAACGTTGCGCTCAACAAAACGCTGGGCGTGCTCATTGATCAGGTCTTTAACGACGGCATTCTGAACGTTGCGGAATCGCTGGTCACCCAGACCCTCACCGGGCATATCAACGGTGATTATCGTGGGGCGAAGGTGTCCCTGACGATTGCGGGCGCTAACTTCACCATCAACAATCTGGCGGTGGGAACCGACGGTTCCTACTCCTTCCAGTTGCCACCGTCTATCTGGCAGGGGCTGGTGAATCAGACGCTGACGGCGGGCGTGACGGTCGTTGATGCCAACGGCAATACGAAGTATGAAACCATCGATTTCAACCTGGCGCTGACCAACCTGCCAGTGGTAAGCAATGTGCTGGTGGCGGTGGATAACGTCATCAACCAGGCTGAAAGTACGGTGGATCAGGTGATTTCTGGTACGGTCAGTACGCTGGCGAATCTGGCGAATACCGGGGCGGTGGTGCTCACCTTTGGTGGTCGCACCGTGACCGCGACGGTGACCGCCGTCGGTGATGGCACCGGGAAATGGGTGGCGACGCTTCCATCCTCCATTCTCAGCACCCTGCCTGATGGTCTGGCGACGGTTGGGATTGCGGTGACGGATAAATACGGCAACGTTGTTAATTCCACGACGTCAATCAACATCGTGACCCATAACCTGCCGACCATTACCCTCGACCCGCTCTTTGGCGACGGCACGCTGAGTATCGCAGAGCTGACGAATGCGCTGCTGGGCGGTACGTCCACTGGGCTTGCTAACGGGGTGATTACTGTTCAGTTGGGCAGCGGTCAAACCTTTACCACCAATGCGGATGGTACCGGACGCTGGTCGGTGGATTTAAGCACCATTGTTTCGGCGCTACAGCAGCTCGGCACTGGTAACGTTTCGGTGACGGTCACCGCCAGCGATCAGTACGGTAACCCGGCGTCGCAGGTAGGCCAGTTCAAACTCGACCTGGTCGCGCCGGTTATCAGTAACGTGGTGGCGTTTGGTGATGGCCTGCTCAATGTGGCGGACTCGCTGCTCAATCAGACCATTACCGGCGTGGTGAGTAATGCGCCATTGGGCTCAACGGTCGAAGTGGCCATTGGGGCGAAAACCTTTACCGGTACGGTCGCCGCTAACGGCACCTTTACCATCAACCTGACCCCTGCCAGCCTGGCCGGGCTGCTTGACGGTGTCTTCGCACCGCAGGTCAAAGTCACCACGCCGGATGGCAACGTCGGTACAGCGGTTGGCGCGAATGTCACGGTTGGACTGAGCAACCTGCCGTCCGTCGCCATTACCTCGCTGTTTGGTAATGACGGCTGGCTGAACCATGCCGAAACGACGGTCGCGCAAACCATTTCTGGTACGGTCACTGGTGCGACGACGGGGACGGTCACGGTCACGGTCGGTTCAACGCCGTATCTGGTGCCGGTCAGCAATGGCGCCTGGTCGCTGCAACTGTCTGCGGGGGCGCTGGCGTCCATTGCGGACGGTTCGCTGAAAGTGACGGCAAGCGTCACCGATACGGTCGGGAATACCGTTACCGGTAGCCAGGTCGTCGGCACCATTGTCCAGGCCGTTCCATCTATCTCACTGGGAACCTTGTTTGGTAATGGTGTGCTGGATCTGGTGGACCTGTTAACTAACCCGATCCTCTCCGGGACCAGTTCCAACCTGGCGGTCGGTACGCAGATTAACGTCACGGTCGGTGGCTTGTCGCTGACGGCGACCGTGGGTGCGGGCGGTGCCTGGCAGATTCCGATCACTGCGCTGTCGCTGCAAGGGTTAGCTGATGGCACCAATAACCTGCAGGTGAGCGTGACCGCAACGGACGTCGCGGGCAACGTGGCGACGGCAAGCAAGCTGGCGAGCGTGTCTATTAACGCGACCCCAACCGTGGCGATCACCTCGCTGTTTGGCGATGGCGGTTTGAGCCTGGCGGATCTGAGCGTTAACCAGACCATCTCCGGGACCAGTGCGAATGCGGTCGGATCGTTACTGAGCGTGACGCTCGGCACGAAAACCTACACCTCGACGGTGGCGACAGACGGCAGTTGGGCGGTAGTCGTGCCGAAAGCCGACCTCAGCCTGCTGGCGGATGGTCAGCCTACGGTCAGCGTGTCGGTGAAAAACACCGCGGGCCACACGGCCACCACCTCGGGTCTGCTGGATGTCATCACCCACAACCTGCCGAGCGTCACTCTGAACCCGCTGTTTGGCGGCGATGGCTTGCTGAACATCAGCGAAGCGGCGTCCGGGCAGAGCATCACCGGTAAGATTACCGGGGTGGCAAGCGGGGCAAAAGTGGTGGTGACGGTTGGCGGCGCACAGGTGAATGCCACGGTTGCCGCCGATGGCACCTGGACTGCGGCAGTGAGCACTAACATTCTGCAAAGCCTGTCGACGGGCGCCGCACATATTGGTGTCGCCGTCACTGACCGGGTGGGGAATACCACGGCCACATCGGTTGACGTTGGGGTGAAATTCACGCAACCGACGCTGGGGCTTAACGCACTGACGCTGGGTGGTCTGCTTACGTTGGTTGGGTCACTACTCACACCAAAATATCTCACGCTCAGCGGGACTTCGACTAACCTTGAACAAGGGTCAACGATCAACCTTAACTTGTTGAATACCGTGAATGCGACGGCAAAAACGAACGCGGATGGCACCTGGTCAACGCAGGTCTATCTGACCGTCGATTTGCTGGCTATTTTGTCGCTCTCGACGGTGATTCACCTGTCGGCTTCTGATACGGCAGGCAACATGAGTTATCTGAACGTCGGTCTGGGTGGCGGTAACGCGAACACCAACCCGCCAGTCAGCACCTTGTCTGCTGAAGCGGCCAGCTTCTCCATCCTGGCGGCAAGCTCAGTCGAAGCGTCGGACTCGACAACCTCGACGGACAGTTCAGACACAACGACGACCCATGCGGCGGCTGCAACGACAACAACCACTGAGACCACGACCAGTACGGACGCTACGGAGACCTACACGATTGGTGGCCTGAGCATTGATCTTGCAGACGGTACGCAGCAAAGCGGCGACACGGTGCACGGTGGTACGGGGAACGACACTATCCATCTCTCAACGCTCGGTTTTGTGTTGATAGACGGTGGTGCGGGTACCGATACCCTGGAGCTGGATGGGTCGAATATGATCCTCAACCTGATTGAAGCCTCGACGAAAATACAGCATATCGAAATTATCGATCTCGGTAAGTCCGGGACCAATAGCGTGACGCTGGATGTCAACGAAGCTTTAACCATTACGGATAAACCGGAAGACGACCTGATTATCAAGGGGACAACGGGTGATCAGGTTAACCTGAAACACGGTACCAATGATGTCTGGGCGGTCAGCGGCCAGCGCGATGTGGATGGTGTGCAGTTCGACATCTACCACAACAGCGCACAGACCAATACCCTCGGCGATGTTCTGATTCAGCACGGCCTGCACGTCAATATGGTGTAAATAGCAGTGGCCTCAGGGACGAGGCCTGAACAGCAAAATATCACCACGGGCAACCCAAAGGTGGAACATGAAAATAAAGGTCATGAGTTTGTTGCTATTGGTGGTGCCGGGGATAAGCGCTCTCCCCGTCTATGGAGAAACACAACCGCAGTACCGTTGGCAGGCGGCGCCGAGCGAGCAGCTCCAGGCGCAACTGACCATCAAAGAGGCCATTCTCCGTGCCTTTGCGCGAAACCCAAAAATCGCGCAGGCGGCGGCGCAAATTCGCGTCGGGAAAGCCAATCTCACAGAGGCGCAAAGCGCCTGGTTCCCTCAGGTTTCGCTGCAAGGTAACGTCGGGCGTTCGCACCGGACGGACTCTGCGGGATCGTTAAATAACAACGGCTCCGGGGGCGTGACCTTAAAGCAGTTGTTATACGATTTTGGCAAAACCGGCGGCAGCATCGATGAGCAACATAACTTGTCTGATGCGTACCGCTACGATCTCTACAACACTCTCAACGAAGTCGGGATGCAGACCCTGCAATATTATCTGCAGGTCAAACGCTATCAGGCGCTGGCCCAGGCGGCACGTAATAATATCGTGTCGTTGCAGGGCGTGCAGGAGATGGCCGATTTGCGCGCCGGAGCGGGGTTAAGCTCCCAGTCTGACGGCCTGCAGGCGCAGTCGCGCATTGCCGGGCTGAACGCGACGCTTGCCACCTATGAAGCGCAAATGCACACGGCTCAGGCCGCGCTCAGTGTCCTCACCGGCGTGGTGTCTGATTCGCTTCCCGATCTTCCTGATTCATTGATGAAGCAGAAAATCACCCTCCAGTCGCTCCCGTATGAACAAAGCTATGCGGTGCGCAGTGCCCAGTCTAAACAACAGGCCGCGCAGGATCGTATTCGCCAGGCGCAGGCGCAGCACTGGCCGACGGTCTCCGTTCAGGCGGGCAGAACACGTTATGAAAATCAGGGCAGCAGCTACTGGGATGACCAGGTGCAGCTGGTGGTCGACGCACCGATTTATCAGGGCGGGGCGGTGAGTGCCAGGGTGGATGCGGCAGAAGGCGATCGCGCCAGCACGCAGGCGGCGGTGGAGGCCAGTAAGCTGGATATCAACCAGCGCGCGGCAACGGCCTGGGCTGACCTGACGGGCGCGCAACAACGCCAGGAAGCCGGTGAAGCACAAATGCGCAGCGCCAATCGTGCGCGCGGGGTTTACCGGGATGAGTACCGTCTGAGCAAGCGCAGCCTCAACGATCTTCTCAGTATTGAACAGGATGTTTTCCAGGCGGAAAGCTCGGCCATTGTGGCCCGCTATGACGCCTGGGATGCCGCCGTCCGCTATGCGGGGGCCGCAGACAATTTACTCGACATGCTGGGCATTGAGCGCAGTCGTACCGTGGGTGATGACCTGCCCACACTATAAGCGCTTACCGCGCAGGAGATGTCATGCAAGAGCCGGATACCGAAAGCTGGATTAACGTGATGGTCCGTGCGGCAGGGCGCTTTGGCCTGCCCGCGGATGCACCCGCTGTACGCCAGCAGATGCGTTGGTTTGAAACACTGCCGTTAAGCGGTCGCCTCGAACGACTGAGTGGATTGATGGGGTTACAGGTTCGCTTACTGCCGCTGCAAAACCTGCGCTGGAGTGCGCAGAATTTGCCCGTCATCCTGCAACTTGAAACGGGCGAGCTGTTATTGATAGAAGCGCTTGATGCCGACGGGCTCGCCACCTACTGGCTCAGCAACGGCGGCGATTTGGTGCGTGAAGAGCCACTGGAAACGCTGCTCACCCGGGTCAAGCCGGAAGCGGTAATGCTTGGGATTGCCGCACGTGGGCGCGACTCGCGGGTGGATGAGTTTACCCAGCCCTGGGAAGCGCACTGGTTCTGGCGACACTTTCGCCACACCGGGCGTAAGCTCTCAGAGATTGCGCTGGCGTCGGTCACCAGTAACGTGCTGGCGCTGGGGGGGATCCTTTTCTCCATGCAGGTGTATGACCGTGTGATCCCGGCGCAGTCCTTCCCGACGTTGTGGGTGCTGTTCTTTGGCGTACTGCTGGCGGCGGCGTTTGAGTTTTTCATCCGTCTGGCCCGTACCCATGTTTCCGACATCATGGGTAAGCACATCGATCTGAAAGTCTCTTCGCTGTTTTTTGCCCGCGCGCTGGCGATAAAAAATGATTCGCGGCCCAAATCCACCGGATCGTTTATCTCTCAGTTGCGTGAAATCGACCAGGTGCGTGAGCTGCTGACCTCCACTACCGTGGGGGCGGCGATGGACATCCCGTTCGTCATCCTGTTCCTCGGTATTATGGCGCTGGTGGGCGGCCCGCTGGTGGTG
This sequence comes from uncultured Enterobacteriaceae bacterium, assembly GCA_963530515.1. Taxonomy (GTDB): domain Bacteria; phylum Pseudomonadota; class Gammaproteobacteria; order Enterobacterales; family Enterobacteriaceae; genus CBFFRJ01. The sequence continues at coordinate 26,841 of CAUSEC010000035.1, forward strand.
ATCCCGCTGATTGCTATTCCACTGATTGTTATCCCAGGGCTGCTGGTGCAGTGGCCGATGGCGAAGCTCGCCAAAGAGGGGATGCGCGAAAGTGCTATCCGTAATGCGGTGCTGGTGGAGTCCATCGAAGGGGTGGAAGACATCAAAGCATTACAGGCGGAACCCTATTTCCAGCGCCAGTGGGAGCATACCCACTCGGTGGGGGCAAACATCGGCATGAAGCAGCGCGTGTGGGGGGCTCGCCTGAGCGGCTGGGCCTCGACCGTACAGCAAATTACCTACGCTGGAATGTTAGTTTACGGCACCTTCCTGGTGCTGGATGGCGCTATCACTACCGGTACGCTGGTGGCCTGTAGCCTGCTTTCCTCGCGCACCATTGCGCCGTTGATGCAGCTCACTATGGTGTTCTCGCGCTGGCAGCACGCCAAAATGGCGATGACCGGCCTGAACGATCTGCTTAAAAAGCCGCTGGATAAAGAAGCCGATAAAAAAATGGCCCACTGTCCGGTGCTCGCGGGGCACTATCAGGTTCAGCAGGTGCAATACAGCTACGACGTGGAAAAGGGCGACCAGGCGCTGCACATTAGCGAACTGGAGATCAAACCCGGCGAGCGGGTCGCGATTCTGGGTAAAACCGGAGCCGGGAAGTCCACGCTCCTCAAACTGTTGTCCGGGCAGGCGCAGGCCAGCAAAGGCAAAATCATTATTGATGGCGTCGACATGGCGCATATCGATCCGGTCGATGTGCGTCGCCAGGTGGGCTATCTGTCGCAGGATTCGCGGCTGTTCTTTGGCACCCTTCGCCAGAACCTGATGCTGGGGCACCCGCACGCCACCGAAGCGGAGCTGATTCAGGCGCTGCGCATCAGCGGGGCCATTGGCATGATCCAACAGGATGCGGCCAGCCTTGATCGCCTGATCAACGAGGGCGGGCGGGGGCTTTCGGGCGGTCAGCGTCAGATGGTGCTGCTCAGCCGGTTAATAGTGCGTAATCCACAAATCGTACTACTGGATGAACCGACGGCTTCTATGGATGAGCAGCTGGAAGCCTGGGTGATTCGTCAGCTACAGCAGTGGCTCACCGGGCGTACGCTGGTGCTGGTTACCCATCGCCCGGCGCTGCTGAACCTGGTCGACCGTATTGTGGTGATGGAAAACGGCAAAGTCGTGGCGGATGGACCACGGGATACGCTGCTGCAACAGGCGGCACGTAACAGCAACGTGGCGTCGGTCGCCTGAGGAGCCCCGAATGAGTCAACTGACTATGCAGGAAGACCTGGCGCGCCAGGGGCGGTTTTACTCGTCGGTTATCTGGCTGACGCTCATCTCAATGGTGCTGTTCGTGGCCTGGGCGGCCTGGGCTATTCTCGATGAGGTGACGGTCGGGACGGGTAAAATTACCCCCTCAACCCATGCGCAGGTGATTGAGAGTCTGGATGGGGGGATTGTCAGCGCGCTGATGGTGAAAGAGGGCGACATTGTTGAGCGTGGGCAGATGCTGGCGCGTCTCGACCCCACGCGTTTTCAGTCTAACTACGGTGAAGCGGCGGCGCGTGCCCGTACCCTGCGCGCCTCCAGTGAGCGTCTGCGCTCGGAGTTGACCGGTGAGCCACTGAAGTTTAGCGCTGAGTCTATGCAGGAACCGGATCTGGTGGCCCGCGAGCGTCAGCTTTATGAATCCCGCAGGCGTAACCTCAATGAGACGGTGGCGAACCTGCAACAGGCACTCAGGCTGGTGAATGATGAACTCAAAATGACCCAGCCGCTGGTGGCGAGGGGGGCGGCCAGTGATGTTGAAGTGATCCGCTTAAAACGCCAGGCGTCCGAGCTGAACGGGAAAATCGACGAAGCGCGGAACCAGTTTGCGGTGCGTGCGCGTGAAGAGCAGGTAAAAAATAACGCCGACCTTGATGCCCAGCTGCAGGTGCTGGCCGGGAAAGCCGATCAGGTCGACAGGGCCACGCTCTCTTCGCCGGTGCGCGGGATCGTTAAAGATATTCAGGTGACCACCGTCGGCGGCGTATTACAGCCTGGCGGCAAACTGATGGAGATCGTGCCGCTGGAGGATCAACTGCTGGTGGAGACGCGAATCAACCCACGTGATATTGCCTACATCCGACCAGGGCTGCCGGCGACGGTGAAAGTGACGGCCTACGACTCATCTATCTATGGCGATCTCAAAGGCACCGTGGAAATCGTTTCACCGAACACGTTACAGGATGAAGTCAGACGCGATCAGTTTTATTACCGCGTTTACGTCAGAACCCAAAAAGCGGAGCTGGAGAATAAGAGTGGTAAACGCTTCCCGATCCTGCCCGGAATGGTGGCTAACGTCGAAATCAAAACCGGGCAGAAATCGGTGCTCGATTATCTGATCAAACCGCTGAACAAGGTCAACGAAGCGCTGCGGGAAAGGTAATGCAGTGAAGAGGGAAGGGCCCGGACGCTTTGAACAAGCGTCCGGTTAACGCCGGACTTAGCGGCCAGCGTGTTTCATAATGCGGGCTTTATCGAGCTGCCATTCGCGATCTTTCAGATCCGAACGTTTGTCATGTTGTTTCTTACCTTTCGCCACGCCGATTTTGACTTTACACCAGGCGTTCTTCCAGTACAGCGACAGGGCAACCACGGTGTAACCTTCGCGGTTAACACGCCCGTAAAGGGAGTCCAGTTCGCGTTGGTTCAGTAACAGCTTGCGGGTACGGGTCGGGTCGCAGACGTAGTGACTGGAGGCCACGGCCAGCGGCGTGAAGTTGGCACCGAACAGGTACGCTTCTCCGTCTTTCAGGATGACATAGCTGTCGCCAATGTTTGCTTTACCTGCACGCAGGGATTTCACTTCCCAGCCCTGTAAAGAGAGTCCTGCTTCAAACTCTTCTTCAATGAAATATTCATGGCGGGCGCGCTTATTCATCGCGATGGTAGCGGAACCGGGTTTGTGTACTTTTTTCTTCGTCATAAGTGTCGTGAAGCCATTTGTAATCTGATATCCAAAAAAAGACCTCATTGCATCCTGTGAGGTTCAACGTGTCATCTTAGCACGAGTTCCGGCGTAGCGTTTTCCTTTCATCGACGGGAAATGTTATTATTTGCGGATTGTGCTTACCCAGGAATTGTTATGCCTCAGATTAGCCGTACTGCGCTGGTGCCTTACAGCGCGGAACAGATGTACAACTTGGTCAACGACGTGAAGTCCTATCCGAAATTTCTCCCTGGGTGTACCGGCAGCCGTGTTATTGAATCCGGCCCGACGCAAATGACGGCGGCGGTGGATGTGTCAAAAGCGGGTATCAGTAAGACCTTTACGACGCGAAATACGCTGACGGCTAACCAGACGATTTTAATGCATCTGGTCGATGGGCCGTTCAAAAAATTAATGGGCGGCTGGAAGTTTGTACCGCTGAGTGCGGACGCCTGTCGTATCGAATTCAGCCTCGATTTTGAGTTCACCAATAAATTGATTGAACTGGCGTTTGGCCGGGTATTTAAAGAGCTGGCGCTGAATATGGTGCAGGCGTTTACCCACCGTGCGAAAGAGGTCTACAGTGCCGGGTAAGATTGCCGTTGAAGTCGCCTATGCGCTGCCCGAAAAGCAGTATCTGCAGCGGGTCATGGTTGAAGAGGGTACGACCATCGAACAGGCGATTGTTGCGTCAGGTCTGCTGGAACTGCGTACGGATATCGATTTGACCAAAAACAAAGTAGGTATTTATAGCCGCCCGGTCAAACTGCACGACCAGGTGAGCGACGGTGACCGTATTGAAATCTATCGCCCACTGATTGCCGACCCGAAAGAGCTTCGTCGCCAACGTGCGGAACAGTCTGCGAAAAAAACAGCGGGCGATTAAACCGTTTCAGGCGGAGCGGCGAGGGTTTTAAGCAGTGGGTTCAGCCGACCACTGGCGTTCTTGTAGGGTGAGGCGCTATTGAACTGGATCATCCGTCCGCGCGTCCACTTCCCGTACCACGGTTGATGGTAAAGCGCATCGTCGCTAAAGGTTTCAACCCGCTCGCGTAACTGACGCTGGTTATTCTCAAGCATTGTCAGCAATTCCGCCCATGAATGAATGTGCGCGTAATCGGCGTAATACTTCTGCGCGAGTCTGCCCAGCTCATTCCATTTAAATCCTTGTGCCGGGAAATCAATCTCGCGGCCTGCGGCTTCCTGTTCATGCCAGTAGAGCACCTGTTCACCCCAGTCAATTAAGTAACTGACCAGGTGCGCGGGTTCATTTGCGTACCGCTGACATGCCCTTCCAGACGCAGGTCAAAGGCGATGCCTGAAGGAATACGTTCGAGTTTTTTGCGCAGGGCAAGGGCGGATTTTTCCATTGCGTCCAGCAGTGCGGCTTTGCTTTGTGGTACAGCCATTGTTCTCTCCCTGAAATGAAAAATGGCGCCCGGAGGCGCCATCTGATGTTCGGTATTACTCTTTTGTCAGTGCAGGTTTGTTATCAATGTTGGTCAACACGCTGCTGCTGTTAAAGGTCAGGGTCAGCGTCTGCTGAGTGACATCTTCATGCCCCGGCTGCTGGCGGAACACGTAGAACCAGGTGCTGCTACCAAACGGGTCGGTCATCATCGGCGTGCCCAGTGCGTAGGCAACCTGCTGTTGCGTCATCCCTACACGGATTTTAGAAACGTCATTCGGGGTCAGGTAGTTCCCCTGATTGATATCAGGGCGATATACCACTCGCTCCAGAGTGGAACAGCCTGCGGTCAACATCAGTAGAACCGCTGCGGCAGCAGTCAGCATTTTACAACGCATAATGATTTGATTCCTTTTCGGGCCCGAACAGTACGTAGCTCATTTGTAATGTGCCGATAATAATAGACCTTTGGCCAGTTTGAAACCTTTGCGACCGGGTCCTGCGGCGAATTTATCGTGTACTGAGACCTGGGTTTTGCCAAAAAGTTTAGGCAGCAAGCAGCTCTTTTGCATTTGCCAGCGTATTTTTGGTCACCGCACTGCCACCCAGCAGACGAGCCAGTTCCTGCAAGCGAGCACGTTTATCCAGTGGCTGCATATGCGTTTCGGTCATTGCACCATCCGTTTCTTTACTGACATAGAAGTGATGATGACCGCAACCCGCAACCTGCGGCAGGTGGGTGACGCACATCACTTGAGTCGATTCGCCAAGCTGACGCAGTAACTTGCCGACAACGGCAGCCGTTGGCCCGCTGATCCCCACATCCACTTCGTCGAAAATAAGTGCGGGTGTTTCCATTTTCCGTGCGGTTATCACCTGGATGGCCAGTGCGATACGTGACAGTTCACCACCGGACGCCACTTTCGAGATAGCCTGCAGCGGTTGACCAGGGTTAGTGGTGACCCGGAATTCGATACGGTCTGCACCCTCTGCGGTCAGAGTGTGTTCATCAAAGCTGACGTCAATGTCAAACACGCCATGTGGCATCGACAGCATATGCATGCTTTCGGTGATGAGCTGACCGAGTTCCTGCGCCCAGGTTGTGCGCTGGGTGTGGAGCAGACGAGCGCTCTCCAGCGCCTGCTGGTGGTGTTTACCGACGGCCAGCTTCAGCGTTTCCTGGGAGTCTGCCTGATCGTCGAGCTGCTGCTGTTCATCCAGCAATGACTGATGGAACTGCGGCAGCGCTTCCGGGCTGACGTGGTGTTTGCGCGCCAGGGCAATCTGTTTAGAAATGCGCTGTTCCAGTTCGTACAGACGGTTCGGGTCGAGATCCAGACGGTCGCAGTAGTGACGCAGTTCATCACTGGCTTCGCTGATTTGAATGGCGGCTTCTTCCAGCATAGTGAGGACGTCAGAAAGATGAGAGTCCATGCCTGCCAGTTCGGTCACCAGCTGACGCGCGGTATACAGCTGACTTTGCAGATTGGCATCTTCACCGTCAGCCAGCAGGTTGAGTGCGTGCTGGCTGGTACTGAGCAACTGGCCGCTGTTAGCCAGGCGTTTGTACTCTTCATCAATGTGCTCGAACTCACCGGCCTGCGGGTTAAATTCGTTCAGTTCTTTCAACTGATACTGCAACAGCTCAGCACGTGCAGCACGCTCCTGGCTCAACTGTTGATGTTGTGCCAGCTCACGGCAGCTCTGATGCCAGAGGCGATAGTGCTCGGTCATTTGCGCAGTAAGTGCATACTCACCAGCGTACCCATCAAGAAGCGCTTTCTGGTGCTCTGATTTAACCAGCAACTGGTGTGCATGCTGCCCGTGGATTTGAATCAGTAGCTGACCCAGTTCACGTAACTGGGAAAGCGGAACCGCGGTGCCGTTGATGAAGCCACGAGAACGCCCATCGCTGCTGATGACGCGGCGAAGTAAACACTCACGTCCTTCTTCAAGCTGATTGGACTCCAGCCAGCGCTGAGCTGCGGGGGTGTCTTTGAGGGAAAAGCGGGCGCAGAGGTCGGCACGGGCAGCACCTGCACGCACCATGTCGGCTTCTGCACGACCACCGAGGCAGAGCCCAAGCGCGTCAATCGCAATAGATTTACCCGCGCCTGTTTCACCCGTGATAGCCGTCATTCCGCTGAGGAAGTCGATCTCAAGCTCACGAACAATGGCAAAGTTGCTAATGGTCAGTTGTGCCAACATGGTTGCTTTCCTGTATGAAAACCCATAACTGTATTTAAATACAGTATATGACTGGTTTTATATACAGTAAAGCCCTGTGTCCGGATTCAGAATAATTTTTTTGACCAGCCCAGTTTCGAGCTCAATGTATTGAAATAGCTGTAGTCTTTGGGGTGAATCAGATTGAGATGATAGTCGCAGCGGCGAATTAATACGTCTTCACCTTCCTGGATTGGCAGCGCAATCTGGCTGTCGCAGCTCACTTCCAGGTCGCTCCGGCGGTGCGAAAAGCGTAGGCGAATAGTGCTGCTGCTGTTGATAACCAGCGGGCGTGCGGTGAGGGTGTGGGGGAACATGGGCACCAGCGTAATGGCATCCAGTGACGGGGTGAGAATCGGCCCACCCGCAGACAGCGAGTAGGCTGTCGAACCGGTAGGGGTCGAGATAATCAGGCCGTCGGAACGCTGAGAAAACGCGAAGATTTCATCGATATAGACTTCAAATTCGATCATGTGGGCGACTTTGCCCGGATGCAGCACGATTTCGTTGATGGCGGTACTGATGCGTTTCTGGCAATCCTGCTGGCAGACCTGAACCTCCAGCAAAAAGCGTTTTTCTGCGAGGTAGTGGCCTTCCAGTACGTCGGCCAGCTGCTGCTGTGCGTTGTCCGGGTCAAGGTCGGTCAAAAAGCCCAGGTTGCCACGGTTGATGCCGATGACTTTAATGTCGTAACGTGCGAGGGTTCGCGCCGCTCCCAGCATGTTGCCATCACCACCGACCACCACGGCGAGGTCGGCCTGTTGACCAATTTCCGCCAGTGTCCCGGTGCGCACGGCGGTTAGCTTCAGCTCCTGGGCAATCTGTTGTTCCACAATGACGTCATAGCCTTTTGCACTCAGCCAGCGATAGAGCATTTCATGTGTGGTCAGCGCGGTTGGATGACGCGGGTGACCGACAATCCCAATACACTTGAAATGATGAGCCATTTTCTGGTGGTCCTTGTGCCAAATGAATGATGACAATGTGTCGCGTTCCCTTGAAACCCGGAAACAGATCCCCATAATAAGCGAAGTTAGCGAGATGAATGCGAAAAAACGCGGAGAAATTCATGAGTAGTAAAGAACAGAAAACGCCTGACGGGCAAGCCCCGGAAGAAATTATCATGGATCAGCACGAGGAAGTTGAGGCAGTTGAACCAGACGCTTCTGCTGAGCAGGTGGACTCGCGTGATGAGAAGATTGCCAACCTCGAAGCGCAACTGGTTGAAGCGCAGAACCGCGAGCGTGATGGTGTTCTGCGTATTAAAGCCGAAATGGAAAACCTGCGCCGTCGTACCGAGCTTGACGTAGAAAAAGCGCATAAATTTGCGCTGGAGAAATTCGTCAACGAGCTGCTGCCGGTTATCGATAGCCTTGAGCGCGCACTGGAAGTGGCGGACAAAGACAATGCAGACATGGCCTCTATGGTCGAAGGCATTGAGCTGACGCTGAAATCCATGCTGGATGTGGTGAAGAAATTTGGTGTTGAAGTGATTGCTGACACCAATGTTCCGCTGGATCCGAACGTGCATCAGGCCATTGCGATGGTGGAGTCCGAGGATGTTGCCGCGGGTAACGTGCTGGGTGTGATGCAAAAAGGCTTTACGCTGAACGGTCGCACTATTCGTGCTGCGATGGTTACCGTCGCGAAAGCGAAAGCGTAATTCCTGATAACAGGGCCGGGTGAAGTTTACGCTTCCCCGGCCTTTGTTTTGTCTGAAAAATTATTCCGCCACGCTGTCACGAATCGGTTTAACCGGAATCACCTGTACCTGCTTAATCATGTTGTCCTGCACATCAAGAATATCGATATCGTAGTGCTCAATGCGCACGCGGGTGCCCGCCGCCGGGATCTCTTCCAGCGCTTCCAGTAACATCCCGTTAATCGTCCGCGCTTCTTCTTCCGGTAACTGCCAGTTGAAGGCTTTGTTCAGTTCACGCACGTTGGCGCTGCCATCAATAATGACCGAGCCGTCGTTCTGCGGTGTGACCTCTTCAGCGAGGGAAGGCGACATTGAGGTGGTAAAGTCACCGACAATCTCTTCAAGAATGTCCTCGACGGTAATCAGCCCCTGAATATCACCGTATTCATCGACGACCAGGCCCACTTTCTTTTTATTGCGCTGGAATTTCACCAGTTGCACGCTGAGCGGCGTCCCTTCCGGGACGTAGTAAATCTCGTCGGCTGCGCGCAGCATCACTTCTTTCGTGAACTCTTTTTTCTCGGTCATCAAACGGTAGGCTTCACGCACGCGCAGCATGCTAATGGTGTCATCCAGTGAGCCACGGTAGAGTACAATACGCCCGTGAGGAGAATGGGTGAGCTGGCGAACAATGGATTTCCAGTCGTCATTGATGTCGATGCCCACGATTTCGCTGCGGGGCACCATGATGTCGTCAACGCTCACTTTTTCGAGATCCAGGATGGACAGCAGCATGTCCTGGTTGCGGCGCGAAATTTGCGAGCGGGATTCATTCACGATGGTACGCAGTTCGTCTTTACTCAGCGCGCTGCTGATAACGACATCCGCTTTGATGCCGACCATCCGCATCAGGACGCGGGTCACGCTGTTGAGCAGCCAGACCAGCGGCATCATGATGATTTGCAGCGGCACCAGCAACACACTGCTGGGGAATGCGACCTTTTCCGGGTAGAGCGCGGCGATGGTTTTCGGCAGGACTTCGGCAAAGACCAGCACCACAAAGGTGAGTACGCCGGTGGCGATCGCGACCCCGGCATTGCCATACAAACGCATGCCGACAATGGTACCCAGCGCTGAGGCGAGGATGTTGACCAGGTTATTGCCAATCAGCACCAGGCTAATGAGGCGGTCCGGCTTACGCAGTAACTTTTCAACACGCCGTGCGCTCCGGTGCCCCTGTTTTGCCAGGTGGCGCAGGCGGTAGCGGTTGATGGTCATCATGCCGGTTTCAGAACCGGAGAAGTACGCCGAAATCACCACCATGATGATCAGGGTGACGATCAGCGTCGTGGTGGATATGTGTTCCAGAGGAATTTCCTTCTTGATTAACTCACAAGATGCTGCAGAACGCGGCTGCCAAAATAGGCCAGCGTCAGAATGCCCGCTCCTGCGACGTTGAACCAGACGACACGACGACCGCGCCATCCTTCATGGTAGTGTCCCCACAGCAGAACGATATAGACAAACCAGGCGATGATCGACAGAACGGCTTTATCAATATTCTCCATGCTGAAGAGGTTCTTCAGATAGAACAACCCAGTGCACAGGGTCAGCGTGAGCAGGACGACGCCCACCTGGGTGATATGAAACATTTTACGCTCAATGCTCATCAGCGGCGGCATTTCATGACTGAAAGCCAGACGTTTGTTCTTGAGCTGGTAGTCGATCCAGGCGAGCTGCAAGGCGTACATGGCCGCAATGATCAGCGTGGCGTAGGCAAAAAGCGATAAGCCAATATGCACCATCATCCCTGGGCTCGCCTCGAGATGGGTGATGTACTCATTGGGGACAAAAATGGCAAAGGCGAGATTGATTAACGCAAAGGTATAAACAATCGGCAGCAGTAGCCAGCCGCGATTTTTCGAGGCCACAATGGTCATGACCGTACAAATCATCAGGCTCACCAGCGAACCCACGTTTAACAGACTCAGGTTCTGACCGCCGTCATCCGGGAACAGGCGTTCTTTCAACGCGAAGCCGTGACACATCAGGGCGATGACCGCTGAAAGCATTGCCATACGCCGCCAGCCGCTGTTTTTCTGAAGCAAACCGGGAATGATCAGCGCAAGGCTAACAGAGTAACCAGCAAGAGCGAGCAGGGCGAAAACGGGCATAGTGGCGTTGACAGTTGACTGAATGAGAAAGAAAAGCAGTATAGCGTTACGTGACGTCGGCTCCAACCGTTGCATCACATACATCAATAATGTCTTCTGTTATACTGCGACAAATTTCTGTTATGCGTCGCTCTGGCGGCCCATCGTTTTACCTCAGGCGAGAGACAATGTTTGATAATTTAACCGATCGTTTGTCGCGCACGCTGCGCAACATCAGCGGCCGCGGACGCCTTACTGAAGAGAACATCAAGGAAACGCTGCGCGAAGTGCGCATGGCGCTGCTGGAAGCAGACGTCGCGTTGCCGGTTGTTCGTGATTTTATCAACCGCGTAAAAGAGAAGGCGGTTGGTCATGAAGTTAACAAGAGCCTGACCCCGGGTCAGGAGTTCGTCAAAATCGTTCGTAATGAACTGGTTTCGGCGATGGGCGAAGAGAACCAGGTGCTTAACCTGGCGGCTCAGCCGCCGGCCGTGGTGCTGATGGCGGGCCTGCAGGGTGCGGGTAAAACGACCAGCGTCGGTAAGCTGGGTAAATTCCTGCGTGAAAAGCACAAGAAGAAAGTGCTGGTGGTCTCTGCGGACGTTTATCGCCCGGCGGCGATCAAACAGCTGGAAACTCTGGCCGAGCAGGTCGGGGTAGATTTCTTCCCGTCCGACGTGGCGCAGAAGCCTGTCGACATCGTTAACGCGGCGCTGAAAGAAGCGAAGCTGAAATTCTACGATGTGCTGCTGGTGGATACCGCCGGTCGTCTGCACGTTGACGAAGCGATGATGGACGAAATCAAACAGGTGCATGCCTCTATCAACCCGGTAGAGACCCTGTTTGTGGTTGACGCCATGACCGGTCAGGATGCGGCGAACACCGCGAAAGCGTTCAACGAAGCCCTGCCGTTAACCGGCGTGGTGCTGACCAAAGTGGACGGTGACGCCCGCGGCGGTGCGGCGCTCTCCATTCGTCACATCACCGGTAAGCCGATTAAATTCCTCGGCGTGGGCGAGAAAACTGAAGCGCTCGAGCCGTTCCACCCGGATCGTATTGCCTCCCGTATCCTCGGCATGGGCGACGTGCTGTCGCTGATCGAAGATATCGAGAGCAAGGTTGACCGCGCGCAGGCCGAGAAGCTGGCCAGCAAGCTGAAAAAAGGCGACGGTTTCGATCTCACCGATTTCCTTGAGCAACTGCGTCAGATGAAAAACATGGGCGGCATGGCCAGCCTGATGGGCAAACTGCCGGGCATGGGCCAGATCCCTGACAACGTGAAAGCGCAGATGGATGACAAGGTGCTGGTGCGTATGGAGGCGATCATCAACTCGATGACCCTCAAAGAGCGCGCTAACCCGGACATCATCAAAGGTTCCCGTAAACGCCGTATCGCAGCCGGTTGCGGCATGCAGGTGCAGGACGTTAACCGCCTTCTGAAACAGTTCGACGACATGCAGCGCATGATGAAGAAGATGAAGAAGGGCGGGATGGCGAAAATGATGCGTGGAATGAAAGGGATGATGCCCCCAGGCTTCCCTGGCCGCTGATCTAAAACGGCCCGGCTTATTTGCCATTTTGGCACCGGGGTGTGCTCGTTATCCTCACGTACTATGTGTACGCTCCGGGTAACTGCGCGCACGCCGGCACCAAACTGTCAGCACCGCCGACGGCCCTCCACAGCAGAGTTATTAACTGCTGATTGCTTTTTTCCCAAAAATCAGTAAAATTTTCGGGCTTTTAATATGACACCGGGCTCCGTTCCTCGACGGGGCCTGGTGTTTTATTCACACAAGAGGATGTTATGGTAACTATTCGTTTAGCACGTCACGGCGCTAAAAAGCGTCCGTTCTACCAGGTTGTTGTGACTGACAGCCGTAATGCACGCAACGGTCGCTTCATCGAGCGCGTTGGTTTCTTCAACCCACTGGCCGCTGGCGCAGAAGAAGAAACTCGTCTGGATCTGGATCGTATCGCTCACTGGGTTGGCCAGGGCGCTACTGTTTCCGATCGCGTTGCTACGCTGATCAAAGCAGCAAACAAAGCAGCTTAATCTGTCACGGTGGTCATGATGAGCAATAAAGCACCTGTTGAACCGATCGTATTGGGAAAAATGGGTTCTTGCTACGGTATCCGTGGTTGGCTCAGAGTGTTTTCCTCCACTGAAGACGCTGATAGCATTTTTGATTACCAGCCCTGGTTTATCCAGAAAGGCGGTAAGTGGGAAGAGGTCGAGCTGGAAAGCTGGCGTCACCACAATCAGGACATCATCATCAAGCTGAAAGGCGTTGACGATCGTGATGCTGCGAATGCACTGACTAATTGTGAAATTGTCGTGGATTCGTCGCAGTTGCCACAGCTGGAAGAGGGCGACTACTACTGGAAAGACCTTATGGGTTGCCAGGTAGTCACTACCGAAGGCTACAGCCTGGGGAAAGTCATCGATATGATGGAAACCGGGTCAAATGACGTTCTCGTCATTAAGGCAAACCTGAAAGATGCATTTGGCATCAAGGAGCGGTTGGTTCCGTTCCTCGATGGACAGGTTATCAAGAAAGTCGATCTCACTACTCAAACCATTGAAGTAGATTGGGATCCTGGTTTTTAAATTCTCCGGATAAACGGTAAAAGACGGCGCTATGTGGATTGGCATAATTAGCCTGTTTCCTGAAATGTTCCGCGCGATTACCGATTACGGGGTAACTGGCCGGGCAGTAAAGAATGGCCTGCTGAGCATCCAGAGCTGGAGTCCTCGTGACTTTACTCATGACCGGCACCGTACCGTGGACGATCGTCCTTACGGCGGCGGACCGGGGATGCTAATGATGGTGCAACCCTTACGGGACGCCATTCACACAGCAAAAGCCGCGGCAGGTGAAGGCGCAAAGGTGATTTATCTTTCACCTCAGGGACGCAAGCTTGATCAAGCGGGCGTGAGCGAACTGGCGACGAATCAAAAGCTGATTCTGGTCTGTGGGCGCTACGAAGGGATAGATGAGCGCGTAATTCAAACCGAGATTGACGAAGAATGGTCTATCGGGGATTACGTTCTCAGCGGTGGTGAGTTACCCGCAATGACGCTGATTGACTCCGTCGCCCGGTTCATTCCGGGGGTTCTGGGGCATGAAGCTTCGGCAACGGAAGATTCCTTTGCCGATGGGTTGCTGGACTGTCCACACTATACTCGTCCTGAAGTGTTAGAAGGGATGGAAGTACCGGCAGTGTTACTGTCTGGAAACCATGCCGAGATACGTCGCTGGCGTTTGAAGCAGTCGCTGGGCCGAACCTGGCTTAGAAGACCTGAACTTCTGGAAAACCTGGCTCTGACTGAAGAGCAAGCAAAGTTGCTGGCCGAGTTCAAAACAGAACACGCGCACCAGCAGCATGAACATGATGGGAATGCGTAATACGCTCCCGAATATCAGTTTACCCAGGATAAGAGATTAAATTATGAGCAACATTATTAAGCAACTTGAACAAGAGCAGATGAAGCAGGACGTACCTTCCTTCCGTCCAGGTGACACCGTGGAAGTGAAAGTATGGGTTGTTGAAGGTTCCAAAAAACGTCTGCAGGCATTCGAGGGCGTGGTTATCGCTATTCGTAACCGCGGTCTGCACTCTGCATTCACTGTTCGTAAAATTTCCAACGGCGAAGGCGTTGAGCGTGTCTTCCAGACTCACTCTCCGGTAGTTGACAGCATTACTGTCAAACGTCGTGGTGCTGTACGTAAAGCTAAACTGTACTACCTGCGTGAGCGCACTGGTAAGTCTGCTCGTATCAAAGAGCGTCTTAACTAAGATTCGCTTTCGCGACATCCTGAATAAAAGGGCTGGCCTGTGGGCTGGCCCTTTTTTATTGCCTGACTGTTCGCGCATTAACATCCTGGTCATAAATCGTTTACACTACCTGCGCTTTAGCAGGAGGGGTGTCGTGGATAAACAGCATCAGGCAGTATGGGAACGCGTGGCGGTAATGCTCGCGCTGTTCGCGATCCTGCTGATCGTCGTTGCCCCCTTAGTCTCCGTTACCCTGAAAAAAGATCCCATGAGCGCGATGCCGGGCATGCACCATGACATGAGCATGATGTCGATGACCGGGCACCATGATATGGCACCCACTTCTGTTCCGGTTGATCATGCTGAAGCTTGCGGCTACTGCGTGCTTCTGGCGCATGTCCCCGGCCTGCTGCTGGCACTGATTCTGCTCATCTCGCTTGTTCTGCTGCGCATTCGTCTTCCGGCATGTCGTCCGGTGCTCAGGCACTGGCGTTTTTTCCCCTGGCTTTGGCCTGATACCCGCGCACCGCCGCATCTGTCTGCTTTTTCCCACTGATCAATCACTGTGCTCAGACGCAGTAATACCTTTTACTTTCAGGAAAGAAAAGTATGACGACCTGCACTCCGCGCGCGGCATGGGTTACCCTGCTGCGTCGTCTTCATTTTTACATTGGGCTTTTTATTGGGCCGTTTATTTTTGTCGCAGCACTTACCGGCACGCTGTATGTGGCTTCACCGCAACTGGAACACGGGTTGTATAAAGAGGCGCTGACAGGTTCAACATCCGGCGAGTCACAGCCGCTGGCCGCTCAGGTCGCCGTTGCTGAGCAGGTGACCGGAGGCCATCTGACCATTTCAGCTGTACGTCCGGCGCTCATTGCCGGGGAAACAACGCGTGTGATGTTTGCCGATCCGCAACTGGGGGAGTCAGAGAGTCGGGCGGTGTTTATCGATCCGGTGACGCTGGCGATGAAAGGCGATATGACGGTCTACGGCACCAGCGGTATTTTGCCGTTTCGCCAGTGGATTGATTATGCGCACCGCTCGTTGCTGCTGGGCAACCCTGGCCGTCTCTACAGCGAGCTGGCGGCTTCGTGGATGTGGGTTGCCGCTTTGGGAGGCATTGCACTCTGGTTTTTTACCCGCCCCAAAAGGCGGCTCAACAACCAGGTGCAAAAGACGCGCCGTCTCCATGCCGGGTTAGGCTGGGCTTTACTGGCGGGCATGCTGCTTTTCTCCGCGACGGGCCTGACCTGGTCACAATGGGCTGGGGGAAATGTCGATAAGTTGCGCGCTGCGTTCGGCTGGCTGACTCCGCAGGTCAATACCCTGCTGAGCAACGGTGCAGAAGTCCATGACCCTCATGCTGAGCATCATATGCATCATGCGGGAATGACGATGCCCGAAGCACGTATTAAACCGTCGGAGTTTGACGCGGTGTTACTGGCCGCACAGCGGGCCGGTATTCACGCCGATAAGCTGGAGATCCGCCCGCCGCGTGATGTCTCTCGTGCCTGGACTGTCACTGAAATAGACCGGTCCTGGCCTACCCGGGTTGATGCGGTGGCCGTGGATGGCGCCACTCTGCGCGTCATTGATCACACCCGGTTTGCGGATTACCCCTTGATGGCTAAGCTGACGCGTTGGGGTGTTGATTTTCATATGGGCGTGTTGTTTGGCCTGCCGAACCAGCTCCTGTTGATGGTGTTTGGCATCGGGCTATGCGTCGCGATTGTGTTTGGTTATCGCCTCTGGTGGTTGCGACGCCCTCAGGGCGCGTTGATCAATCCCGGCGAAACGCTGAGCCAGAGCTGGCTGCATTTGCCGCTGGCCGGTCGCTTCATCACGCTCTTCGGGGCTGCTCTGTTGGGGATGGCATTGCCGATAATGGGGGCCAGTCTTCTGTTGCTGCTTTTTGTCGACTATCTGCGCTGGCGGCAGGGCAGGCAGAAACAGATTCGGCAGAATGCATAATCAAAGGCGGGGAAACCCGCCTTGTTCATTAACAGGATCACCAGGATGACTGGGAGCGGCGGTTTTTTACCTGATACATATTTTTATCCGCCAGCTCCAACAGGCTCTCGGCGGTCGCATGTTCCCAGGTCAGGGCGTAGCCGATACTTAGCGTCATGATTGCGGTGCTGCCATTACGCAAATCAATAGGTCTGGTGAATTTTTGAGAAAGCTGGGAGGCAATGTGCTGGACTTCAGCATCGGAATGAACGTCCGCCAGGATCATGGCAAATTCATCCCCGCCGATACGGTAGGCAAGATGATGGCCTGCGCCGAACTCCATCAACCTTCTGGCGACCTCAATCAGCACGCAGTCACCGGCGGCATGACCCCAGGTGTCATTGATGCACTTAAAGTCATCACCATCAAGAAAAAGCAGGGCGGAACTGGCCCGCGACGTCGCTTCTTTCATCAGGGTGGCGATGTTGCTACGGAATGCGGAACGGTTCGCCAGACCGGTCAGCGGATCGTGCAATGCAGTACGCAGTAGCTGGGCATTCTTCGCCTGGAGTCGGAGCTGCCACTCCTCCATTTCATCCAGCAGACTATTAAAATCCTGCGCAAAAAGATGGAATTCTGCGATGCGTTCATCGCTGACGCGGCGTGAGAAATTACGGTTAGTGCGTACATCGTGAACCACCTCAGTAATGTTTTGCAAAGCATCGGCAATCCCGTTATGCAGGCGGCGAGTGATCAGAAATGCAATGGCAGAGGCGAATATAATGCAGCCTGTCAGCACCAGCAGCGACAGGACAATGTAATGACCAATAAGGTTATCAAAGGCCTGTAATCTGATTTCGCCAATATAAAAGCCATTGTGCAAAATCGGCTGCGTGACGGGGGAAGGCAAAAGCCAGCGGCTCAAAAAGCCGTTGAACATGCTATGGGTGTCATCAGGAGACCAGTTCCAGCCCGCGACCAGCCGCTTGTTTCTGTCGAGAATCTCTGCTTCAGAAAAATAGCCCTGTTGGCCGAGCGTGGTGAGTATGCTGGATGCGGCGGCTTCATCACCAAAAACCAGCGCGGCCTCCAGGCTATGGCTCATGGTAAGGCCTGTAAATTCCAGGTTCTTTTGTGCATATTGTTGCAAAGTGAAGACCGACACGACACTCAGCAGCAGCCAGATGAGCGTCATGGTAATGATGATGCTGGTCAGGCTGATGCGCCGTAATCGACTGATAAACGTCGGGCGAGAAAATGTTTTATCCATCCTTGTTCTTCCGCGCTAGCATTAATACATCGGGGCTTACCCTTATCCCGCTTCGACTCAGCACATCCAGATTAACCGTAAAACTGACCCTTTCAGGGTGAAACAGTAAGCAAAAGGCACTGCCACTTTGACATTCAGGGTTTTGCTCTGCGATCAGCAGCAGTGCATGGGGCTGATATTCATTCGCCAGTGCACTCTGGAATGCCGGGGATTCTGCGCCAAAGTAGATACCGTCACATTGTGCGCCGAGTGCTTCACCTGAATTGCTCACCACTATCGGGATATAAGGCAATGATGCGCCTTCGCTAACGGTTTTTAAAACAGTTGCGTAGTGCGCGGAGCTAAAAATACACAGTCGTGGCAGACCCGTCAGTGCAGGCCAGATGGTGTAACTCACTATGCCTGAGACGACGGTGCGTACCATACGTGATGGTTCCTGCACGCGCTGGGCGAACAGGGGAGTGAGGGAATAGGTTACAAGAATGAGAAGCAGTAGCGAACGTGCGTAATTTCTGTACTGAATGCCTGCCATGAGACGCCGAATCATTACCAATAACAGATCAAAAGCCCACTCGTGGCAGAGTAACATCGTTACCTTCACATCCCGTTGCACACAATGTGAGGATTATATCGGGTTTAAGCTTTTTCTTATTTTGCCTTATTCACACTTCGAAGATTCCATTCCATTTCCGGTGGGATGGGGGAAATAACCATAGATGCGGTGAATCGACAAACAAAACGACCAGATGGCAGACTTTGCTGGGCGGAATGGCAGAATAATTCTCTGTTATTTCCTTGGGTCGAAAAGAAGATTATCACTAATCGTACATTTTTCTTTACGTATTTTGCCTTTAATTTGGGGGTTTAAGTGCAGTGTAAATAAATCTGTACGTATTTTGGATTGAAATCTTTACTGGCTATGGTATTGTTGTGCTCTCCTCGCTGAGGATCAACTATCGCAAACGAGTTATACAGGATCGCCATCATGCAAAAAGACGCGCTGAACAACGTACACATTACCGACGAACACGTTCTGATCACTCCGGATCAATTGAAAGCGACTTTCCCACTCACCGTTGAGCAGGAAGCGCAAATCGAGCAGTCCCGCCAGACCATTTCTAACATTATTGCCGGTCGCGATCCGCGTCTGCTGGTGGTATGCGGCCCTTGTTCGATTCATGATCCCGAAACCGCGATTGAATATGCTCGTCGATTTAAAGCACTTGCCGCAGAGGTCAGCGATAGCCTCTATCTGGTGATGCGCGTCTATTTTGAAAAACCCCGTACCACCGTTGGCTGGAAAGGGTTGATCAACGATCCACACATGGATGGCTCGTTTGATGTTGAAGGCGGTCTGAAGATTGCTCGTCGTTTGCTGGTTGAGCTGGTCAGCATGGGTCTGCCGCTGGCGACAGAAGCGCTTGATCCGAACAGTCCGCAGTACCTGGGCGATCTGTTTAGCTGGTCGGCCATCGGTGCACGTACTACGGAATCTCAGACTCACCGTGAAATGGCCTCAGGCCTTTCAATGCCGGTTGGGTTTAAAAATGGTACCGACGGCAGCCTCGCCACTGCGATCAACGCCATGCGCGCTGCGGCTATGCCACACCGCTTTGTGGGCATCAACCAGGCCGGGCAGGTTTGCCTGCTTCAGACCCAGGGTAACCCGGACGGGCACGTGATCCTGCGCGGCGGTAAAGCGCCAAACTACAGCCCGGCGGACGTTGCTCAGTGTGAAAAAGAGATGGAACAGGCGGGACTCAAACCGTCACTGATGGTAGATTGCAGCCATGGTAACTCGAACAAAGATTACCGCCGCCAGCCTGCTGTGGCTGAGTCGGTTGTTGCGCAGATTAAAGACGGTAACCGTTCCATCATCGGCCTGATGATTGAAAGTAATATCCACGAGGGCAATCAATCTTCTGAGCAGCCGCGTAGTGAGATGAAATACGGTGTGTCTGTTACCGATGCGTGCATTAACTGGGAGACCACGGAATCCCTGCTGCGCGAAATCAACAGCGATCTGCGTAACAGCCTTGCGGCGCGTCTGGCTTAAGAGGGTGTTATGGTTGCAGAGCTGACCGCATTACGCGATCAAATTGATGAAGTAGATAAGGCGTTGCTGGAGTTACTGGCGCGCCGTATGTCGCTGGTGGCGGAAGTGGGCGAGGTCAAAAGTAAATATGGCCTGCCGATCTACGTTCCAGAGCGTGAAGCCTCCATGCTGGCCTCTCGTCGTAAAGAGGCCGAATTGCTGGGTGTGCCCCCCGATCTGATTGAAGATGTGCTGCGCCGGGTGATGCGTGAATCCTATTCCAGCGAAAACGACAAAGGATTTAAAACGCTTTGTCCGTCGCTGCGTCCAGTGGTCATCGTTGGTGGTCATGGGCAAATGGGCCAGCTTTTCTCCAAAATGCTGACACTTTCTGGCTACCAGGTGCGCATTCTGGAAAAAGAGGACTGGGCAAGGGCGCAAGAGATTGTGGCCGACGCGGGCATGGTGATTGTGAGTGTGCCTATTCACATTACCGAGCAGGTGATTGCTGAGCTTCCTCCACTGCCGGACGATTGCATCCTCATCGATCTTGCGTCAGTCAAAACAGGGCCATTGCAGGCCATGCTGGCGGCGCATAAAGGCCCTGTGCTGGGGCTACACCCGATGTTTGGACCTGACAGTGGCAGCCTGGCAAAGCAGGTTGTTGTCTGGTGTGATGGACGTCATCCGGAAGCTTACCAGTGGTTCCTGGAACAGATTCAGGTCTGGGGTGCGCGACTGCATCGCATCAGCGCTGTTGAGCACGATCAGAACATGGCGTTTATCCAGGCACTGCGCCACTTTGCGACTTTTGCCTACGGCCTGCATCTGGCAGAAGAGAATGTCCAGCTTGAACAACTGCTGGCACTTTCATCTCCTATTTATCGCCTTGAGCTGGCGATGGTGGGGCGCTTGTTTGCGCAGGATCCGCAGCTTTACGCTGATATCATTATGTCGTCAGAAAATAATCTGGCGCTCATTAAACGCTACTATCAGCGTTTCGGTGAGGCTATCGGCCTGCTGGAGCAAGGGAATAAGCAGGCATTTATCGACAGTTTCCGCAAAGTGGAGCACTGGTTTGGTGATTATGCTAAGCGCTTCCAGAATGAAAGCCGCGTTTTATTGCGTCAGGCAAATGACAGCCGTCAGTAAGTAACATTGCCGTATATACTGAAAAGCCAGCGGGGTGCCGCTGGCTTTTTCTTTTTAAGGGACAGGATATGGCGCAATTGCAGACCTTATTTGACTACACCGGGCATTTGCCGGAGTGCCCGACATGGAGCGACCAGGAACAAGCACTCTGGTGGGCAGATATTCTGGAAGGTGAGATCCATCGCTACCACCTTGCTTCTGGTGAACATAGTGTGCTCTGTTTCCCTGAGGAGGTTGGTTGTTTTGCTCTGCGTGAAAAAGGGGGCTTTATTGTCGCCATGCGTAATGCCATCTGGCTGGCGGACAAGCGTGGTTTGTTGGTACGAAAAGTCTGTGATAATCCCTCCAATCCCCAGCTCGCGCGCTTTAATGATGGTGGCACCGATCACCAGGGGCGTTTCTATGCAGGTACCTTCTGGGGGCCGGGCGACTACAACGGTGCGCTACTCGTGCGTGTCGACAATCAACTCACACCTAAGGTTATCCAGTGTGATATTCACGGTGCGAACGGCCTGGCATTTAGCCCGGATAAGCAGTGGATGTACACCTCCGATACGCCCAATGGCGTTATCTGGCGCACACCGCTGGATGAAAACGGTGAACCGGGAAAACGTGCGTTGTTCCGTCAGTTCAAATCGGGGGAGGGTATTCCTGATGGCGCGGCAATGGACGAAGAAGGGTGTTACTGGAGTGCGTTCTTCGACGGCTGGCGTATCGCCCGGTTTTCGCCTCTGGGAGAACAACTTGAAGAATATCGCTTACCGGTTCGTTGCCCGACGATGGTCTGTTTTGGTGGCGATGACATGAAAACCTTATTTATTACCACCACGCGTGAAAATATGGATGCGACTGAAGTGGCGAAATATCCGCTGTCCGGTGCGATCTTCACCCTGCCGGTGAAGGTGGCAGGAATGAAGAAATCGTTGTTTATTGAGCGTTAAGCAGGGTCGACAGGCACGACGTTCTCGCTGGGATAGCAGCCCAACACTTTCAATGAACGGGTGATAGCGGTGAGTTCGCGCAGTGCTTTTTGTACATCTGTCGATTGCAGGTTTGCCTGAATATCCAGATAGAACATCTCTTCCCACGGATTACCGTGAATCGGACGCGATTCCAGCTTGGTCATGATCAAATTGTGGTTACGCAGGACCAATAATGCCTCAACCAGTGCCCCTGCCTGCTGGCCGGTTGCAATCAGCAGAGTTGTTTTGGCGGGAACCTGGTCAGAGACATCAATGGCTTTTCGCGCCAGCACTACAAATCGCGTGATGTTTTGCGTTTGGTTTGCCAGGTTGCGTTCCAGAACCTGCAAGCCGTAGAGCGCACCGCCCGCTTCATTACCCAGTGCGGCGACACGCGGAGATTGGGTCTGTGCGACTTTCTCCATGGCGGCAGAGGTGCTTTCGCAATATTCAATTTTCCAGTGTGGATAGCGATTCAGAAACTGGCTGCACTGTTGGAAGGGCTGCGGGTGGCTGTAAACGGTTTCGATGGTTTCCAGATCGGTTGAGCCAGAAACCAGCACGCAGTGGTCAATCGGCACCGTCAGCTCGCCGACGATCGCCAGGCTGGTGTGCTGGAGCAGGTCGTACACGTCATTGATTGCACCGGAGCTGGTATTCTCCAGCGGAACCACCGCATAATCCGCCTGGCCAGTCTCGACCTGATTAAAGATCTCGTGGAATTTTGGGCAACCGCTTTCGATAAACTGCTCGAAGTGGCGAGCAGCATACTGACGGGCCGCCAGATGCGAGTATGACCCTTTGGGGCCAAGAAAGGCGATGCGTGCGGAGTGAGGATTAATCTTATTCAGATGATGCTGCAGCAACGCCTGTTGGGTGAGGACAGAATCTTCGATAATGAGCTGGAACAGGCGAGTGATGTAGTGGGCGTCGAGATGATGGGCTTTTCCAAGCTGAATTAACCGTTCGAGCAAATCACGCTCACGGTCAATGTCCCGAACGGGACGGTGCGAGGCAAGCTTCGCTTTCCCCACTTCAACAGCAAGTTCACGTCGCTCGGCCAGCAATGAAAGAAGTTGTTCATCTAACGCACTGATTTTTACTCGTAAATCCAGTAATGGGTTTTCCGATGTCATAGTGTTGCCTTTCTTGTTATCAATAAAAAAGGCCTCCCGATTTGGGAGGCCTTAATGTTCGTCTTCGCATTCTTTATCACACGACGAAACGCCTCCCAGTCAGGGGAAGGTAAAAAAGAATGCGAAGAAAAACGGGACACGATACATGTAAATTTCCTTTAGTGAGTCACATTAAAGTACCCGTACTGTTTTCGCTCTGTCAACAAAAAACGCGCCCTGAGGCGCGTTATGGATTAACTCAATTTAACTCAATTGCGGTGACGTTATTCTTCTTCTTCAACGAAGTCTGCATCTTTCACCGAGGTGGTGGCTCTGCGCGCTTCACCTTTGTGCTGGACTTTGTTGAGTTGTCGCTCCAGCTTGTTGATTAAATCGTTAATCGCGGTGTACATATCTTCGTGTTTTGCGCTGGCAACCAAATGCCCGTTTGGCGTATTGATGGTGGCATCAGCGATAAAGCCCTGCGGCTCTTTAGACAGAATGATATGTGGGTTAATTAAATGAGTTTGCCATTTATCCAGTTTGGCGAGACGGTCTGCGACATGTTGGCGGATAGCCGGGGTGATTTCCATTTGTTTGCTGGTAATGTTCACTGTCATAGATGTTACCTCTTGTCTTTCCGTCTTGGTGATTCCAGCATAACGCCAAAAATGTCAAAATGCGTGATTTAAATCACATTATTTTGTCACTTTTTGTCAAAGAAAAGGTTTTGTGAGGCAGGGCAGGAAGAGGGCAAATATCACTTGTCGAAGTCTGGATTACCCGTCATAGTTGATAGGATGACCTGGAGCTAAACCGCTTCAGCAAAGTTTGTAATGGATAAAAAAACGGCAGCCCAGGTGGCTGCCGTTTTGTTTTTTTACTTGCATCAGCTGCTGTGGTTGTTCGCAATGATTTTAGCGACCTTATCGGCCTGGGTACTCATCTGCATCTGACGGTAGGCGTTTTCCATCAGCGGAAGCGCATCACGCGTTGCAGCCGCATCCGGGAAATCACGCAGCATGCCTTCAACACGGTTTACAACGGCTACCCAGGCACCGCGTTTGGTGTAGTACTCGGCAACGGAATACTCATATTTCGCAAGGCGATCTTTCAGGAATACCAGACGCTTAGTCGCATCCGTGACGTACTGACTGCGCGGATAACCACGAACCAGTTTGGAGAAATCGTTGAAGGCGTCGCGAGCATGTTGTGGATCGCGGTCACTGCGATCAACACCAAAGAAGCCCTGCAATGCACTGTCATCCAACGCCATGTTAGTCAGACCACGCATGTACATGACATAATCAATATTAGGATGAGTCGGATTCAGACGCATGAAGCGGTCGATTGCAGCCTGAGCCAGCGGCAAATCGGCATTTTTGTAGTAGGCGTAGATCAAATCCAACTGCACTTGCTGCGAGTAAGGCCCGAACGGATAGCGATTATCCAGTGCTTCTAGTTGCGTTATCGCTGCCTTCCAGTTACCGTCTTGCAGCTTTTGCTGGGCAGTCGCATAGATTTCATTTGGCGGATTATCAGGCACCACTTCCTTTGAACCGGAGCAACCCGCCAAAGCCAGGCTCAACGTGGCGGCTGCCACCAGATATTTCATGCGCGTCATGACGTTTAGACTTTCCTCAAATGTTTATGCGGGAGATTGTCTCTTCCTGCTCCCGACTAAGACCAGCTACAATAGCACACTATATTATACGGCGAAGCCGTAAAACCCAACGTTAACGAAGAAGCTGTATATGGCACAACGAGTACAACTCACCGCAACGGTGTCCGAAACACAACTCGGACAACGCTTAGATCAGGCTTTGGCCGAATTGTTCCCTGATTATTCGCGTTCGCGCATAAAAGAATGGATCCTCGCCCAAAATGTTCAGGTAAATGGCAAGACATGGGCTACACCAAAAGAGAAAGTTTTGGGTGGCGAGAGCGTGACCATCACTGCTGAAATCGAAGAAGAAGTGCGATTCGAAGCGCAGGATATCCCGCTGACCATTGTTTATGAAGATGACGATATCCTGGTTATCAATAAACCGCGCGATCTGGTGGTGCATCCTGGTGCAGGTAATCCGGACGGTACGGTGTTAAACGCACTGCTGCACTATTATCCGCCAATTGCCGATGTGCCACGTGCGGGCATTGTTCACCGCCTCGACAAAGACACGACCGGTTTGATGGTAGTGGCAAAGACCATTCCCGCACAGACGCGTTTGGTTGAGTCACTGCAACTGCGTGAAATTACCCGTGAGTATGAAGCGGTGGCGATTGGCCACATGACTTCCGGCGGTACTGTAGAAGAGCCTATTAGTCGCCATCCGACTAAGCGTACGCATATGTCGGTGCATCCGATGGGCAAACCTGCAGTAACGCACTACCGCATCATGGAGCACTTCCGTATACATACGCGTCTGCGTCTGCGTCTGGAAACCGGTCGTACTCACCAGATTCGTGTGCACATGTCTCATATCACGCATCCGCTGGTGGGAGATCAGCTGTATGGCGGTCGCCCGCGTCCCCCAAAAGGTGCATCCGAAGAGTTTATTGCAGCATTGCGTAAATTTGATCGTCAGGCTCTGCATGCCACTATGCTCCGTCTTTACCACCCGATTACGGGCATTGAGATGGAATGGCACGCGCCTATCCCTCAGGACATGGTGGATCTGATTGCAGCCATGCGTGACGATTTCGAAACGCATAAAGATGATGTGGCCTGGCTATGACCCAGTTGATTATCCCCGAATGGTCGCTGCCTGAAGGTGTGACGGCATGTAGCTCTACACGTCACGGTGGTGTCAGCTTGCCACCCTATGATTCGCTGAATCTGGGCGCACATTGCGGTGATAATCTGCAGCATGTCGAAGAAAACCGCGTGCGTCTGTATGCGGTGGGTGAACTCCCCACTAAACCCGTCTGGCTTGAGCAGGTTCACGGCAAAGATGTGCTGAAACTGACGGGTGAGCCATACGCCAGCAAACGTGCGGATGCATCTTACAGCAACACGCCGGGCACCGTATGTGCGGTCATGACCGCTGATTGTTTGCCGGTTCTGTTTTGTAATCGTGCTGGAACAGAAGTGGCTGCCGCACATGCCGGGTGGCGAGGTTTGTGCGCGGGAGTGCTTGAAGAGACAGTTGCCTGTTTTGCCGATCGGCCTGAAAATATCATGGCCTGGCTTGGGCCTGCAATTGGTCCGAATGCGTTCGAAGTGGGGTCAGAAGTCCGCGAAGCCTTTATGGCCGTTGATGCCCATGCAGACAGCGCATTTAAATCTGCAGGTGAGAAGTACTACGCGGATATTTACACGCTGGCGCGCCAGCGTCTTGCAACCGTCGGTGTGACTGATGTCTCCGGCGGCGACCGCTGCACATTCACGCAAAAGCATGATTTCTTCTCATATCGTCGCGACAAGACGACGGGTCGTATGGCAAGTTTTATTTGGCTGATATAACCTAAAGAATCAAGACGATCCGGTACGTGCCGTTTTCTTTTCACATAATTCAGGTCATTAACCTTGAATAATTGAGGGATGACCTCATTTAATCTCCAGTAGCAAATTTGACCTGTTATATGGGGGGAGTTATGCGTCTGGATCGTCTTACCAATAAATTCCAGCTTGCTCTTGCCGATGCCCAGTCTCTCGCACTGGGGCAAGACAACCAATTCATCGAACCACTTCACTTAATGAGCGCCTTGCTGAATCAGGAAGGGGGTTCGGTACGTCCTTTATTAACGTCCGCTGGCATCAATGCTGGTCAGTTACGCACGGCCATTGATCAGGCGCTGAGCCGTTTGCCACAGGTAGAAGGTACCGGTGGCGACGTGCAGCCGTGCTCGGATCTGGTCCGCGTGCTTAATCTTTGCGACAAGCTGGCGCAAAAACGTGGGGACAACTTTATTTCGTCAGAGCTTTTTGTTCTGGCTGTGCTTGAATCACGCGGTACGCTGGCGGACCTGCTGAAATCTGCAGGTGTGACCATCGCCAATGTGACTCAGGCAATTGATCAGATGCGTGGAGGTGAAAACGTGAGCGATCAAGGAGCCGAAGATCAACGCCAGGCCTTGAAAAAATACACTGTCGATCTGACCGAGCGCGCTGAGCAGGGCAAGCTTGATCCTGTCATCGGTCGTGATGAAGAAATTCGCCGTACGATTCAGGTTCTGCAACGGCGTACTAAAAACAACCCGGTGCTGATTGGTGAACCGGGTGTGGGTAAAACGGCCATTGTTGAAGGACTTGCCCAACGTATCGTTAACGGAGAAGTACCTGAAGGTCTGAAAGGGCGCCGGGTTTTGTCTCTGGATATGGGTTCGCTGGTGGCCGGTGCGAAGTACCGTGGCGAGTTTGAAGAGCGCCTGAAAGGTGTGCTGAACGATCTCGCCAAGCAGGAAGGCAACGTCATCCTGTTTATCGATGAGCTGCACACTATGGTGGGTGCAGGTAAAGCCGATGGTGCAATGGATGCCGGGAACATGCTCAAACCGGCTCTGGCTCGTGGTGAGCTGCACTGCGTGGGCGCAACGACGCTGGATGAGTATCGTCAGTACATTGAGAAAGACGCCGCGCTGGAACGCCGTTTCCAGAAAGTGTTTGTCGCTGAGCCATCAGTGGAAGACACCATTGCTATATTGCGTGGTCTGAAAGAGCGTTATGAGTTGCACCACCATGTGCAAATTACTGACCCGGCAATTGTTGCGGCTGCAACGCTGTCGCATCGCTATATTGCTGACCGCCAGTTGCCGGATAAAGCCATCGATCTTATTGATGAAGCGGCGTCCAGCATTCGTATGCAGATTGACTCAAAGCCGGAAGAACTGGACAGGCTTGACCGCCGCATTATTCAGCTCAAGCTGGAACAGCAGGCTTTGCTGAAAGAGTCTGATGATGCCAGTAAAAAACGTCTGGACCTACTTAACGATGAGCTTACCGATAAAGAGCGTCAGTACTCTTCTTTAGAAGAAGAGTGGAAAGCGGAAAAAGCCTCGTTGTCTGGCACTCAGACGATAAAAGCTGAACTTGAACAGGCCAAAATTGCCATTGAGCAAGCGCGGCGTGTGGGCGATCTGGCGCGGATGTCGGAACTGCAGTATGGCAAGATTCCTGAACTGGAGAAACAGCTGGAAGCGGCTACGCAGTCTGAAGGCAAAACCATGCGTCTGTTGCGTAACAAAGTGACGGACGTTGAAATTGCCGACGTTCTGGCGCGCTGGACCGGGATCCCCGTTGCCCGCATGATGGAAGGCGAACGCGAAAAACTGCTGCGTATGGAGCATGATCTGCACCACCGCGTGATTGGGCAGGACGAAGCGGTTGAAGCGGTATCGAATGCTATTCGCCGCAGCCGGGCTGGCTTATCCGATCCTAATCGTCCTATTGGTTCATTCTTGTTCCTTGGGCCAACAGGCGTGGGTAAAACGGAGCTGTGTAAGGCACTGGCAAACTTTATGTTTGATAGTGACGATGCGATGGTGCGTATCGATATGTCTGAGTTTATGGAGAAACACTCGGTATCTCGTCTGGTGGGTGCACCTCCTGGATATGTCGGTTATGAAGAAGGCGGTTATTTAACGGAAGCGGTTCGCCGTCGTCCTTATTCTGTCATTCTGCTGGATGAAGTGGAGAAGGCGCACCCGGATGTATTCAATATTCTGCTGCAGGTGCTGGATGACGGGCGTCTGACCGATGGGCAGGGCAGAACGGTTGATTTCCGCAACACCGTCGTCATCATGACATCGAACCTGGGTTCAGATTTGATTCAGGAACGCTTCGGTGAGCTGGACTATAGCCACATGAAGGATCTGGTGCTTGGAGTTGTGAGCCATAGTTTCCGCCCGGAGTTTATCAACCGTATTGATGAAGTGGTTGTGTTCCACCCGCTCGGTGAGAAACATATTGCCTCTATTGCACAGATTCAGCTGCAGCGGTTGTATAAACGTCTGGAAGAGCGTGGTTACGAGGTCCATATTTCCGATGAGGCGCTCAAACTGCTGAGTGAGAATGGTTATGACCCAGTTTATGGTGCAAGACCATTGAAACGCGCAATACAGCAGCAGATTGAAAACCCATTGGCGCAGCAAATCCTTTCCGGAAAACTGATTCCTGGAAAAAGAGTGCTGCTTGATGTCAAAGATGGCGAAATAGCTGCAGTGCAGTAAATCACAAAACGACAAAAACGGGCCCTGAGGGGCTCGTTTTTGTTTAAAAACCAGGCAAAAATAGACCTTTCCAGACTGATTTGCCTGGAAAGTGAGCGGTTAAAAACTTTTTTGTATTTTTGACTTGTCAGCCTGAAATAAATCCCTATACTGCGCCTCCACTGACACGGAACAACG
>CAUSEC010000036.1:0-54578 GCA_963530515.1 uncultured Enterobacteriaceae bacterium
GCGGTGACGAAGTTGAAGTGACCGAAGTGATGGTGAAAGTGGGCGACAAAGTTGCAGCTGAACAGTCACTGATCACCGTAGAAGGCGACAAAGCTTCTATGGAAGTTCCGGCACCGTTCGCGGGTGTTGTTAAAGAGATCAAAATCAGCACCGGCGACAAAGTGTCTACTGGCTCTCTGATCATGGTCTTTGAAGTAGAAGGCGCTGCGCCTGCTGCGGCCCCGGCTGCTGCTGCCGCTCCGGCACCGGCTGCTGCACCGGCTCAGGCTGCTAAACCGGCTGCTCCTGCTGCTAAAGCAGAAGGCAAATCTGAGTTCGCTGAAAACGACGCTTACGTCCACGCTACCCCGCTGATTCGCCGTCTGTCCCGCGAATTCGGTGTGAACCTGGCGAAAGTGAAAGGTACCGGTCGTAAAGGCCGTATCCTGCGCGAAGACGTTCAGGCTTACGTGAAAGACGCTATCAAGCGTGCTGAATCTGCACCTGCTGCAGGCGCTGCGACCGGCGGTTCTCTGCCAGGTCTGCTGCCGTGGCCGAAAATTGATTTCAGCAAGTTTGGTGAAGTTGAAGAAGTGGAACTGGGCCGTATCCAGAAAATCTCTGGTGCTAACCTCAGCCGTAACTGGGTGGTTATCCCGCACGTTACCCACTTCGACAAAACCGACATCACTGACCTGGAAGCGTTCCGTAAACAGCAGAACGCTGAAGCTGAGAAGCGCCGCCTGGATGTGAAATTCACGCCGGTTGTCTTCATCATGAAAGCCGTTGCTGCTGCTCTTGAGCAGATGCCACGCTTCAACAGCTCCCTGTCTGAAGACGCACAACGCCTGACGCTGAAGAAATACATCAACATCGGTGTTGCGGTTGATACCCCGAACGGTCTGGTTGTTCCGGTCTTCAAAGACGTGAACAAGAAGAGCATCACTGAGTTGTCTCGTGAGCTGACCGTGATCTCCAAGAAAGCGCGTGATGGCAAGCTGACTGCTGGCGAAATGCAGGGCGGTTGCTTCACCATCTCCAGCATCGGTGGCCTGGGTACGACCCACTTTGCACCGATTGTGAACGCGCCGGAAGTGGCAATCCTCGGTGTGTCTAAGTCTGCGATGGAGCCGGTCTGGAACGGTAAAGAGTTCGTTCCGCGTCTGATGATGCCGATCTCTCTGTCCTTCGACCACCGCGTGATTGACGGTGCTGATGGTGCGCGCTTTATCACCATCATCAACAACACCCTGAGCGATATTCGCCGCCTGGTGATGTAATCGAAAAGCCGGCCAGTCGGCCGGCTTTTTACCTCTTAACCTCATAATGTCTGTGAGGTTATTAGCGAAACGAGAATTCGTGAGCCGTTTGTTGTTTCAAAATTGTTAACATTTTTGTAAACTGCGGGCGGATAGAACGTCCCGGTAGATGAAGGGCGACAAGTACCTGACTGCCGGAAATCAATAAGAGGTCATGATGAGTACTGAAATCAAAACTCAGGTCGTGGTACTTGGGGCAGGCCCGGCAGGTTACTCTGCGGCCTTCCGTTGCGCTGATTTAGGTCTGGAAACCGTCATTGTAGAACGTTACAACACCCTGGGTGGTGTTTGTCTGAACGTCGGCTGTATCCCTTCTAAAGCGCTGCTGCACGTAGCGAAAGTTATCGAAGAAGCCAAAGCACTGGCTGAACACGGTATTGTTTTCGGTGAGCCGAAAACCGATATCGACAAAATCCGTACCTGGAAAGAGAAAGTTATCACTCAGCTGACCGGCGGCCTGGCAGGCATGGCGAAAGGTCGTAAAGTGAAAGTGGTTAACGGTCTGGGTAAATTTACCGGTGCCAACACCCTGGAAGTGGAAGGCGAAAACGGCAAAACCGTGATCAACTTCGACAACGCGATCATCGCGGCAGGCTCCCGCCCAATCGAACTGCCATTCATTCCGCATGAAGATCCACGCGTGTGGGATTCCACCGATGCGCTGGAGCTGAAAACCGTTCCTAAGCGTCTGCTGGTCATGGGCGGCGGTATCATCGGTCTGGAAATGGGTACCGTGTACCATGCGCTGGGTTCAGAGATCGACGTGGTTGAAATGTTCGACCAGGTTATCCCGGCTGCCGACAAAGACATCGTTAAAGTCTTCACCAAACGCATCAGCAAGAAATTCAATCTGATGCTGGAAACCAAAGTGACTGCCGTTGAAGCGAAAGAAGACGGTATTTACGTTTCCATGGAAGGCAAAAAAGCCCCATCCGAACCGCAGCGTTACGACGCCGTGCTGGTGGCTATCGGCCGTGTGCCGAACGGTAAAAACCTCGACGCGGGCAAAGCTGGCGTGGAAGTGGACGACCGTGGCTTTATCCGCGTTGACAAGCAGCTGCGCACTAACGTGCCGCACATCTTTGCTATCGGCGATATCGTCGGTCAGCCAATGCTGGCACACAAAGGTGTTCACGAAGGTCACGTTGCCGCTGAAGTTATCGCCGGCATGAAGCACTACTTCGATCCGAAAGTCATTCCATCTATCGCGTACACCGAGCCAGAAGTTGCATGGGTCGGTCTGACTGAGAAAGAAGCGAAAGAGAAAGGCATCAGCTACGAAACCGCCACCTTCCCGTGGGCTGCTTCTGGCCGTGCTATCGCTTCCGACTGCGCTGATGGTATGACCAAACTGATCTTCGACAAAGAGACTCACCGCGTCATCGGTGGTGCGATTGTCGGTACCAACGGCGGCGAGCTGCTGGGTGAAATCGGTCTGGCTATCGAAATGGGCTGTGACGCTGAAGACATCGCACTGACCATCCACGCGCACCCGACTCTGCACGAGTCCGTGGGCCTGGCAGCCGAAGTGTTCGAAGGTAGCATCACCGACCTGCCGAACCCGAAAGCGAAGAAGAAATAAGTTCGCTTTCCACTAAACGCCTCTTCGGAGGCGTTTTTTTTGCCCAAAATCCGTGACATCCCCCCGATTATTTCTCCTTTAGCATAAAATTTGCCCAATGCCTGCCGATATAACCTTTCTGAATCTTTATCGACGTAAGAGGGAGTTTTATCGTCATGGTTACCGGTATTAAATCGCCGTTATCGACAATGTTATCCAACATGTCGGGCGCTACCCGCGTGGGTACGCCGCGCGTGAGCAGCAGTGCCGCCTTGCCTGCGGGGGACAATGCCTCCACCAAAGTGACGTTTGGCAGCCAGACGCAGGCTATTGCCGCTATTTACAGCCTGTCACCGCAGAAAGTCAGCGCCAGTGCATCGTCCCAGAGCAATGCGACCATTCAGGCGCTGATGCAGTCCGTACAGGGAGGCAGCTCGGTGTCTTCTTTGAGTACTCTTGGCAGCGCGTTGCTTGAGAACCTCAAAGAGAATCGGGGAGATTTCTCGCAGGCCGTGACGGCAGCGGATACGGAAATGGGCGCAGGATCTGCCAGCAAATCGGCTGTCTCTCTGGACATCACGACCCGCTCCGGATCGACGGTGCATCTCACCCTGTCGCAGCAGGATGGCGGCGTTGCGGTATCAATGACAACCGACGGTGAAGCGCTGAATGACGACGAAGCCGATGCGGTGGCCTCGTTGGGTAAAGCCTTCCAGTCGGTGCTTAGCGGGCTGGGTAAACAGCCTCCGGAACTGGACATCACCGGGCTCACCAAATTCAACAGCAGCGTGCTGAAATCTGTTGATCTGAAAACGGATGTCCGTGTGGGGGATGACTCTACACAATCACTGAACTTCCATATCGACAGCGATGAAAGCTGGATAGCGTATCAGGACGCCGATTTCTCGCTGAAAATGACCAGCGACCGCGCGCAAAGCAACGATCCGGGCGACAGGGTGGCACAACAAATTGCCCTCGCAGCCTACGATAAGCAGTTCGATAAAGCGCGGCTTGACGGGCAGGGCGACAGAAATCAGATGGAACTCATGAAGTCTGTTTTCCATGCCTTAAACACACCGCAGGATGACACCATTGATGTTACCGGCAAAACCCGTGAAGTGCGGGCCGATGGTGGTAGCAGTACGTCAACCAAAGGACTGAATGATTTCTCCCTCTCACTGACAAGAACCTCGAAATCAATCAACCCGGCCCGACTGGATGAAAAAGAGAGTTTCTCTTATCAGGCCTCGCAGACCACCGAGGAGTCACGCAGTTATGATGGCTCCCGCAGCGTGAAGCAGACCGCGCACAATCACTTGAGTGCGTCCTGGTATCAGCCGTTGGATCCGTCTTTGCCGTTGTCGCTGAACAAAGATAAGACCTCGCAGAACTACATCTATCACACGCTGGAAAATGATGAAGTGAACACCACAACCCTCAATTACAACGCAAAGGGGCTGCTGGCGAGCATTAAAAATCAGACCCAGGTGAACAACCTGGAGACGATGAAGAAGTACGTGACGGGTGAGCTGGTGGATCAAATAAACACGCCGGAAAAGTATCAACGCGAAAATATAACTAAGCTACTGAAAGACCTCTGATGAAGGCGGTGAGCCAGCGTCATGGCTCACCGCGATATCACGACAGAGAGGAATCAGCTCAGACTTTTCAAATAGTCATCCATATCGGACTTAAGGTTATCGGAACGTGTACCAAAGATAGCCTGCACGCCACTTCCTGCCATCAACACACCAGAAGCGCCCAGGGACATCAATGCGGCCTTATCAACCCCGTTACTGTCGACAACACTGACGCGCAGTCGCGTGATACAGGCATCCAGGTTCGTGATATTTTCCCGCCCGCCAAAAGCGGCGACCAGTGCAGGCGCCATGGTGCCTTCTACAGCGTGCTGGCTTTCCTGACTTTCATCTTCGCGTCCTGGCGTTTTGTAATCGCGAAGCTGGATAAGCACGCGGAATATTGTGTAATAAACCGCGGCATATACCAGGCCAACCAACGGGAAGAGCCAGAGTTTGCTGCCGTTGCCACTGAGAACCACGAAATCAATCAGGCCATGGGAGAAGCTGGTGCCATCGCGCATGCCCAGCAGGATACAAATCGGGAATGCCAGACCGGCCAGAATGGCGTGTATGACATACAGCAGCGGGGCCACAAACATAAAACTGAATTCGATAGGTTCAGTTATGCCTGTTAAGAACGAGGTCAATGCGGCAGAAATCATGATGCCGCCCACCCGGGCTTTGTTTTCAGGTTTTGCGGTTTGCCAGATGGCCAGTGCAGCGGCAGGAAGGCCGTACATTTTGAACAGGAATCCACCGGAAAGCATACCTGCGGTAGGATCGCCCGCAATGTAGCGTGGAATATCCCCATGGAAGACCTGGCCTGTCGCATTGGTGTACTCACCAATTTGCATCCAGAACGGGAAATTCCAGATGTGATGCAGACCAAAAGGAATCAGTGCCCGCTCAACCACGCCGTAAATACTGAAGGCCACAACCGGGCTCTGGTAAGCCGCCCAGTTAGAGAAAACCTGAATCAGATGACCCGTGAACGGCCAGATGAACGCCAGCGCCGCGCCAAGAAAAATGGCTGCCAGCCCGGAAACAATAGGAACAAAACGTTTACCGGCAAAAAAGCCCAGGTATTCGGGAAGTTTGATTTTATAGAATCGATTGAACATCCAGGCACCAAGCGCGCCTGCAATGATTCCACCAAGAACGCCAGTGTCAGCAAGATGCTTTTCCGCGACTTCGGCGGCCGGAAGATCCAACGCGAGGGGGGCAACAACCGACATGGTTTTCACCAGAATGCCATAGGCGATAACGGCGGCGAGCGCCGACACGCCATCATTGCGGGTAAAACCGAGTGCCACTCCAATGGCGAAAAGCAAAGGCATGTTGGCAAAGACAGAACCCCCCGCTTGCGCCATTACCCCCGACACAACGGCCGGAAGCCAGCTGAAATTGGCAGATCCCACCCCCAATAAAATACCGGCAATGGGTAAGACAGAAACAGGTAACATCAAAGACTTACCTACTTTTTGTAGGCTGGAAAATGCATTTTTTATCATTTTTATCCCTCTGTATCGAAGATACAAACATGCATGTGACACCGTGTTTCGACCGCACATGCATGGGTCCTGTGTGCTCATGAATATGTCGTCAGTCAGGTGACTGAAATCTGAGCTGGCGACATGCAACGGAAAATAACGATCGGTGATAATCGCAGGAGGGATTTAATGATTTTTATACAGAACCACTTTTGACTTCGATCAAAAGTAAAAATTCTTTCGTATGAAGATTTTTGTCTTTTAAGAAAGCGGTCACAATTCAAACTTAGTGTATGAATAATGAGCGTTATTGATGTTGCCGCGTAATCAGAGTTGCCGCTGAGTGATGGTGTTAAACGGATACAAGCGGCATCAGGGACTACTTTTTACCTTTAAAATTCTGCCCTTAACGATTCAGCTAATTTTTAATGTTGCTTTTTTGTAAACAGATTAACACCCCCCCTAAATCCTGATATGCTGCCGAATGCGGTATCGCGGATTAGCCCTACAAACTGCTGTCTCACAGGAGCGTGAAGAGAAACGCCTGCCGCATTATGACAATGAGAGCGAGGAGAACCGTCGTGCTAGTAGAATACCGTAAGCACGTAGCCGAACGTGCCGCTGAGGGGATTGCGCCAAAACCATTAGATGCAACCCAAATGGCAGCGCTCGTTGAGCTGCTGAAGAACCCGCCTGCTGGCGAAGAAGATTTCCTGTTAGACCTCCTGATTAACCGTGTCCCGCCGGGCGTTGATGAAGCCGCCTATGTTAAAGCGGGTTTCCTTGCTGCTGTCGCCAAGGGTGAAGCCACATCCCCACTGGTCAACGCTGAAAAAGCGGTTGAACTGCTCGGCACCATGCAGGGTGGTTACAACATCCATCCTCTGATTGACGCGCTGGACGATGCCAAACTGGCACCGATTGCCACCATAGCCCTGTCTCACACACTGCTGATGTTCGATAACTTCTACGATGTAGAAGAAAAAGCAAAAGCGGGCAATGCCTACGCACAGCAGGTGTTGCAATCCTGGGCTGATGCCGAATGGTTCCTGAGCCGCCCGGCTCTGGCCGAAAAAATGACCGTGACTGTGTTCAAAGTGACGGGCGAAACCAACACCGACGATCTCTCTCCGGCACCGGATGCCTGGTCCCGCCCGGATATCCCGCTGCATGCCCTGGCGATGCTGAAAAACGCCCGCGAAGGCATTGAGCCGGACCAACCGGGTGTCGTGGGTCCCATCAAACAGATTGAAGCCTTGCAACAAAAAGGCTTCCCGCTGGCCTATGTCGGTGACGTTGTGGGTACCGGTTCTTCCCGTAAATCCGCCACCAACTCCGTGCTCTGGTTCATGGGTGATGATATCCCTCACGTGCCGAACAAGCGCGGCGGCGGCCTTTGCCTCGGTGGCAAAATCGCGCCAATCTTCTTCAACACCATGGAAGATGCGGGCGCATTGCCTATCGAAGTGGACGTCAACGATCTGAACATGGGCGACGTCATTGACGTTTACCCGTTCAAAGGCGAAGTGCGTAACCACGACACCGACGCGTTGCTGTCGACCTTCGAACTGAAAACCGATGTGCTGATCGATGAAGTGCGTGCCGGTGGCCGTATTCCGCTGATTATCGGCCGTGGGCTGACCACGAAAGCGCGTGAGTCTCTGGGTCTGCCGCACAGCGATGTGTTCCGTCAGGCGAAAGACGTGGCGGAAAGCAGCCGCGGCTACTCTCTGGCGCAGAAAATGGTCGGTCGCGCATGCGGCGTAACCGGTATCCGTCCGGGTGCCTATTGCGAACCGAAAATGGCTTCCGTGGGCTCTCAGGACACCACCGGTCCAATGACCCGTGACGAACTGAAAGACCTGGCGTGCCTGGGCTTCTCTTCTGACCTGGTGATGCAGTCCTTCTGCCACACGGCGGCCTATCCGAAGCCGGTTGACGTCACCACGCACCACACGCTGCCAGACTTCATCATGAACCGTGGCGGTGTGTCACTGCGTCCAGGCGACGGCGTAATCCACTCGTGGCTGAACCGTATGCTGCTGCCGGATACCGTCGGCACCGGCGGTGACTCCCATACCCGTTTCCCGATTGGTATCTCCTTCCCGGCGGGCTCTGGCCTGGTGGCCTTTGCGGCTGCGACGGGTGTGATGCCGCTGGATATGCCGGAATCTGTTCTGGTGCGCTTTAAAGGCGAAATGCAGCCGGGCATCACCCTGCGTGATCTCGTGCATGCGATTCCGCTGTACGCCATCAAACAGGGTCTGCTGACCGTTGAGAAGAAGGGCAAGAAGAACATCTTCTCTGGCCGTATCCTTGAGATTGAAGGTTTGCCGGATCTGAAAGTGGAGCAGGCGTTTGAACTGACCGATGCGTCTGCTGAGCGTTCTGCTGCCGGTTGTACCATCAACCTGAGCAAAGAACCGATCATCGAGTACCTGAACTCCAACATCGTCCTGCTGAAGTGGATGATCGCGGAAGGTTACGGCGATCGTCGTACGCTGGAGCGTCGCGTTCAGGGCATGGAAAAATGGCTGGCGGATCCGCAGTTGCTGGAAGCCGATGCTGACGCCGAATACGCGGCAGTGATCGACATCGATCTGGCGGAAATCAAAGAGCCGATTCTGTGTGCGCCGAACGATCCGGACGATGCACGTCTGCTGTCTGATGTTCAGGGCGCGCAGATCGATGAAGTGTTCATCGGTTCCTGCATGACCAACATCGGCCACTTCCGTGCGGCAGGTAAACTGCTGGATGCCCATAAAGGCCAGTTGCCAACCCGTCTGTGGGTTGCACCGCCGACGCGTATGGATGCAGCACAGTTGACCGAAGAAGGTTACTACAGCGTGTTTGGTAAGAGCGGTGCGCGTATTGAAATCCCGGGTTGTTCCCTGTGTATGGGTAACCAGGCGCGTGTGGCGGACGGTGCGACGGTGGTTTCTACCTCGACCCGTAACTTCCCGAACCGTTTAGGTACCGGTGCGAACGTTTACCTGGCCTCTGCGGAGCTGGCGGCGGTAGCGTCTCTGCTCGGCAAACTGCCGACGCCGGAAGAGTACCAGACCTTCATCGCGCAGGTAGATAAGACGGCGGTGGATACTTACCGTTATCTGAACTTCGACCAGTTGAACCAGTACACCGACAAAGCTGACGGCGTTATTTTCCAGACAGCAGTGTAAATGCTTCCCCTCACCCTAACCCTCTCCCCAAAGGGGCGAGGGGACTGTTCGGTGCAAAGGTGAGGGCATCAGAGCGCAACCAGGTCAAAGCGGAGAGCCTTCTCCGCTTTTTTATTGCATCCTTCCCACCGCCACGCTTTTTTTCTTCCGTTGTGCTGCGATAATTAGAGCATGGGCTGACGCTAAGCCTGCATGAGGAAGAGATTATGGATTATGAATTTTTGCGTGATATTACCGGTGGGGTAAAAGTCCGCATGTCGATGGGCCACGAGGTGGTAGGGCACTGGTTCAATGAAGAGGTGAAAGAGAACCTGGCGCTGCTGGATGAAGTGGAGCAGGCGGCAAAAACCGTGAAAGGCAGCGAACGCTCCTGGCAACGTACCGGACACGAATACACGTTGTGGCTGGACGGTGAAGAAGTGATGGTGCGCGCCAACCAGCTCGAGTTTTCCGGCGACGAAATGGAAGAAGGGATGAGCTACTACGATGAAGAAAGTCTGTCGCTCTGCGGCGTGGAAGATTTTCTGCAGGTCGTGGCAGCGTACCGAAAGTTCCTGAGCCAGCGTTAATCCCCACCTTCGGATGATGAGGCCGGTTTCTCTTGTGCAGAGTACCGGCGCTCGTTGCCGCCCGTCATGCGCGTACTGAAAAACGTCAGACGTTTTTCGCATTTCCTTTTGTCGTTTAATTCGGTTTTTATGGTCTTGCGGACACTTCACGGAGACGACCATGAAAGCGTTTATTTCTCGTTATTTTTTCGGTAACACCCCGCGTGAACAGCGCAATGAGGCTGAACACAACAGCCGGCGCGTCATGGAGTCACTGCTGGCGGTGGCGAGCCTTTACGGCGTAGACATTGCGAATGTGGACGTGGAGTGGTTCCATGACCAGACAACACGCTGAGCATCGCTTAACGCGCGAAATGTACTGGAATGAGCGATGCGCTCTGGCGACCAGGCAAGCGCGTCCCTGCGCCTGCGGGGGTTATACGGCAGGGATATTGCGGCCGTAGTAAATCTCACGCATCTCTTTCCACAGCGCTTCGGTTATCTCTTTGCGCTCCTGGGCGGTCAAGTCTTCCGGGTGGGTATTAAACATATAATGTTTGAGATCGAACTCTTTGAGTAACATCTTGGTGTGGAAGATGTTTTCCTGGTAAACATTCACATCCACCATGTCATACAGCGACTTCATATCATCAGACATAAAGTTCTGAATCGAATTGATCTCATGATCGATGAAGTGCTTCATGCCGTTTACATCGCGGGTAAAACCACGCACGCGGTAATCGACCGTGACGATATCGGACTCCAGTTGGTGAATCAGGTAGTTCAGCGCTTTTAGCGGCGAAATCACTCCACAGGTTGAGACTTCAATGTCTGCACGGAAGGTGCATAATCCGCCTTCCGGGTGGCTCTCCGGGTAGGTATGCACGCAGATATGGCTTTTATCGAGGTGCGCCACAACGGCTTCCGGCAGCGGCCCTGGGTGTTCTGTTTTATCGATAAGCAGCGGGTCGACCGGCTCTTCGCTGACCAGAATGGTCACGCTCGCCCCCTGGGGTTCATAATCCTGGCGGGCGATGTTCAGAATATTCGCGCCAATGATATTGCAGGTTTCAGACAGGATCTCCGTCAGGCGATTGGCGTTATAGAGTTCGTCAATATAGGCGATGTAACCGTCGCGCTCCGCCTCGGTTTTGGCATAGCAGATATCGTAAATACAAAAACTCAGACTTTTGGTCAGGTTGTTAAAGCCATGCAGTTTCAGTTTTTTCAATTTCTTCTCTTCTCCTTAAGACGACGATGACGATAGCGCGTCTTGCAGGTACTGCGGCAAGGCAAATGCGGCGGTGTGGATAGCCGGCGTGTAATAGCGACAGGTGAGACCCGCAGCGTGGAACCGGGCCTGGATGATTTCGCTCGACAGATGGCGCAACGCCTCGTTATCCGTCGCCCAGGCAAAGGTCATGATGCCGCCGTAGTAGGTCGGGATGGCGGCCTGGTAAAAGCTCACGTCGGTAAAGTAGTTGCCGAGCTTACGGTGGCTGTCCAGCGCTTCGTCCTGCTGAAGGAAGCAGACGCCATTTTGCGCGACGAAAATGCCACCCGGATTCAGGCAGCGTTTGCAGCCTTCATAAAAGGCCGAGGTGAACAGACTCTCGCCCGGCCCCACCGGATCGGTACAGTCAGAAATGATCACATCAAAGGTTTGTGTCGTCCGGGTGACAAAATTCACGCCATCATCAATCACCAGCGAGAAGCGGGGATCGTCATAGGCACCGGCATTGTGTTTTGGCAGATACTGACGGCAGAAAGAGACGACGCCGGCATCAATCTCCACCATGGTGATGGACTCAATATGTTTATGGCGGGTGACTTCACGCAGCATGGCACCGTCGCCGCCGCCGATGATGAGGACGTGTCTCGCACGGCCATGGGCCAGCAGCGGGACATGGGTCATCATTTCGTGATAGATGAATTCATCGCGCTCGGTGGTTTGCACCACGCCGTCCAGCGCCATGACGCGGCCAAAAGCAGCGTTTTCGAAGATGATGAGATCCTGGTGCTCGGTTTTCTCGTGATACAGCACCTGGTCTACCGCAAAGTATTGTCCAAACTGGTCGTGCAGCGTTTCATGCCACAGGGGGGTATCGGCCATCGGTTGCTCCTTTGTTAACATCTGCTCAAACAAGGCGCAACATCATAGCTAACTCTGACCGTGGTTGCACGGTCAGCGCTAAAACCAGAAAGAGGGATTACTTCACGTAGGCGAGCAGGCTCAGGGAGTCACGTGCCAGTGCTTTGCACTTTTTCGCGGTAGGAATTTTGATACCGCTCAGATCGCGATAGCTGTCTTCGCCCAGGGATTTCATATCCCAGGTGTCGTAGTTGGCGAGATCCCACTGGTTCTGTTGCGCGAAAAAGACCAGCGCGCGGCGGATTTGACCATTAGGCAGGTTGTTATAGCCGCAATCGTTTTTCAGAAACACAAATACCGCCGTGAGATCGGCCATATCTTCCGCTTCGGATTCGTTAAGGGCATAGCTATTAGCGGAGACAGCCAACAGGCTGGCAAGCACAACTGTTCTGAAAAACGTCTTCATCATTTCTACCAGGGCATAACGGAAATTAAACGTTAGCATACTGCAGACGAGGCGACGATATTTATTATTGCCCAATAGTGACCTCTTTTCTTGACCTTACGGCAAGGGGAGGGTTTATGCTCAAAACATCGCCTGCAAGAGAATAAGGAAATGAAAATGCAACGTCGTGAATTTTTAAAATATTCTGCCGCGCTGGGAGCGCTCAGCGCATTGCCGCTCTGGAGTCGTGCGGCTCTGGCGGCGGACAGGCCGGTGTTACCCATTCCCGCGCTATTAACACCCGATGCGCAAAGCCGTATCCAGCTGAGCGTGCAGGCGGGCACATCGACCTTTGCCGGAAAACAGGCCGCGACATGGGGCTATAACGGCAATCTGCTGGGGCCCGCCCTTAAGCTGCGCCGGGGGCAGGCCGTCAGCGTGTCGATTCGCAATACGCTGGCGGAAGAGACGACGCTCCACTGGCATGGGCTTGAAATACCAGGTGAAGTGGACGGCGGCCCGCAGGGCGTGATTAAGCCGGGGGCCAGCCGCACGGTCAATTTCACCCCCAATCAGCCTGCGGCGACCTGCTGGTTTCACCCGCATCAGCATGGCAAAACCGGGCGTCAGGTGGCGATGGGCCTCGCAGGTCTTGTGCTGATTGAGGATGCGAGCAGCCAGACATTGCGTCTGCCGCAGCAGTGGGGCATTGACGATATCCCGGTCATCATGCAGGACAAAAAATTTACCGCCGACGGGCAGATTGATTATCAGCTGGATGTGATGAGTGCGGCCGTTGGGTGGTTTGGCGATACGCTGCTGACCAACGGGGCGATGTATCCGCAGCATGCGGCGCCACGCGGCTGGCTGCGCCTGCGTTTGCTCAACGGCTGCAATGCGCGCTCGCTGAACATTGCGGCCAGCGATAATCGCCCGTTGTATGTCATTGCCAGCGACGGTGGGCTGCTCAGTGAACCAGTAAAAGTGACGGAACTGGCGATCCTGCCCGGTGAGCGTTTCGAAGTGCTGGTGGAAAATCGTGACCGGGAAGCCTTTGATCTTGTCACGCTGCCGGTCATGCAGATGGGCATGACGGTCTCACCTTTTGATAAACCGCACCCGGTGCTGCGCATTCAGCCACTGATGGTCACGGCATCGGCGACTCTCCCGGATGCGCTGGCCACCGTCCCTCCCGTGCCGGGGCTGGATGGCGTCACCCAACGCACGCTGCAACTCTCCATGGACCCCATGCTCGACATGATGGGAATGCAGGCGCTGCAGCAAAAATACGGTGACGCTGCGATGGGTGGGATGAGCATGCATCACGGGCAAATGAACCATGGTCAGATGAACCACGGCATGATGAATCATGGGGATGGCGGATTCGATTTCCACAACGGCAACCGGATTAACGGTAAAGCCTTTGATATGGATATTCCTGCCTTTGCGGCAGAACAAGGCACCTGGGAACGCTGGGTGATTTCAGGGGAAGGGGACATGATGTTGCACCCGTTCCATATTCACGGCACCCAGTTCCGCATTCTGTCTGAGAACGGCAAACCGCCTGCCGCCCATCGTGCGGGCTGGAAAGATATGGTGAGCGTAGAGGGGGCGAAAAGCGAGGTGCTGGTGAAGTTTAATCATCATGCACCGAAGGAGTTTGCCTATATGGCGCACTGTCATCTGCTGGAGCATGAAGATACGGGGATGATGGTCGGGTTTACGGTATAACGTCGTTGCAGAAATCACCCTCACCCTAACCCTCTCCCTCAGGGGAAAGGGAACAGCGCGCTGTCGTTTTGCAGCCCGCGGTCCGGTTTTCTCCCTCTCCCCAATGGGGAGAGGGCCGGGGTGAGGGGTATCTTTTACTTCTCGTCAGGCAGGGCGTAGGCAACGATATAGTCACCCATCTTCGTACCAAACGAACCGTGACCGCCAGCGGAGATGACAACGTACTGCTTGCCTTTCGCTTCATAGGTCATCGGCGTGGCTTGTCCACCGGCGGGCAGACGACCCTGCCACAGTTTCTCACCGTTGCTCATATTGTACGCACGCAGGTAGTTATCTGCGGTCGCGGCAATAAACAGCACGTTACCGGCGGTAGAGATCGGGCCACCCAGCATTGGCATACCCATATTGAACGGCACCGGAACCGGCATCGGGAACGGCATGCTGTCCTGCGGCGTACCAATACGTTTCTTCCACACCACCTGATTGGTTTTCAGATCCAGCGCTGAAATATAACCCCAGGCAGGCTGTTTACACGGCAGGCCAAACGGCGACAGGAACGGGTTCAGCGTGACACCGAACGGCACGCCATACTGCGGCTGAATACCGGCTTCGGTACCGCTGCCTTTCGCGTCTTTTGGCTGCTCCATCGGATTGCCCGGACCGCGTGGAATCAGTTTAGACACAAACGGCAGGGCCATTGGGTTGGCAATCGCTACCTGGCGGTTCGGGTCAACGGAAATGCCGCCCCACTCGAACATGCCCAGGTTACCCGGGAAGACCAGCGTGCCCTGCTCGGATGGCGGCGTGAAGATGCCTTCATAGCGCAGCTGGTGGAACATCACACGGCACACCAGCTGGTCGAACATGGTGGCACCCCACATGTCCGCACCGCTCAGATCTTTCTTCGGACGGAAGCTGAGATCGGAGAACGGCTGGGTTTTGGTGACGTAATCGCCTTTTGCTGCACCCTGCGGAACCGGTTTTTCCGGGGCCGGGACAACCAGTTTGCCGTTGGTTCTGTCCAGTACGAAGATGTTACCCGTCTTCGCTGGGGCGTAAATCACCGGCACGGTTTTGCCGTTAACGGTGATGTCCGCCAGCGTCGGCTGGGATGGCATATCCATATCCCACAGATCGTGGTGAACAGTCTGGTAGCTCCAGGCCAGCTTACCGGTGGTGGCGTTCAGCGCGACGATGGAGCTGGCATAACG
The DNA here is from genome assembly GCA_963530515.1 of uncultured Enterobacteriaceae bacterium. GTDB lineage: Bacteria > Pseudomonadota > Gammaproteobacteria > Enterobacterales > Enterobacteriaceae > CBFFRJ01. The sequence continues at coordinate 15,136 of CAUSEC010000036.1, forward strand.
TTCCTGCTCCGGTGTGCGGTTGCCGCCCCAGATATCTGGCGTGGTCACGCCCATCGGCAGGTAGACCAGGTCCAGCTTCGCGTCATACGCGGCCGGGGCCCAGGAGTTAGGAGAGTTAAAGGTAAAGGTGTGTTCGTCCGACGGAATAGCATTTGGATCTTTCGCGCCCGGATCGAAGGCCCACAGCAGTTTACCGGTGTTGACGTCAAAACCACGGATAACGCCGGAGGTTTCGCGGGTGGAGAAGTTATCGGTTACCGAGCCGGCAATCACAATCACCTTGTCAGTGATGATCGGCGGTGAGGTGGGTTCATACAGACCCGGCGTGGTATCCGGCATGTTGGTCTGCAGATTCAGGATGCCTTTGTTGCCAAAGGTTTCGCACAGCTTGCCGTTATCGGCGTTGATAGCAAACAGACGACCGTCGTTCACCGGCAGCATAATGCGGCGCGGGCAGTCTGCCACCACGTCCGGGCTGGCATTGTCTGCACGGGCTTCATGGTAAGAGACACCACGACAGGTGACGTGCTGGAAGGACTGGTTCGCATTCAGCTGCGGATCAAAGTGCCATTTCTCTTTCCCGGTTGACGCATCCAGGGCAAACAGGCGCTGGTGGGCGGTACACAGGTAAAGCATGTCGCCTACTTTGATTGGCGTCACTTCGTTGGTCAGCTCGCCCGGATCGGTCGGCAGCTTCAGGTCGCCGGTGCGGAACACCCAGGCTTCCTTCAGATTTTTGACGTTATCGGCGTTAATTTGCTTGAGCGGCGAGTAGCGTTGTCCTTCCTGATTACGGCCATATGCAGGCCAGTCACCATCGGCAACCTGAGAGATAGCAGCGGCAGGCGTGGAGTCTGCGCTCAGGGTACCTTTCACTTCCTGCGGATCGTTAAACCCGGCCCAGGTCAGCATCCCACCGCTGATTAACAGCGCCACCACCAGCGCGGCGACTGCGCCACCTGACGGGATAACCAGTCGACGCCAGACAAACGGCAGAATCAGCCAGATGCCGAAGAAGACCAGAATATCGCTGCGCGGGGTCAGGGCCCAGAAGTCAAAGCCAACTTCCCATACGCCCCAGATCATGGTTGCCAGCAGCAGGGCGGCATACAGCCACAGCGCTGACTGTTTACGCCGCCAGAGCAGCGCGGTCACGCCCAGCATCACCACCCCAGCGACAGGGTAGTACCAGGAACCACCAATGGACACCAGCCAGACGCCGCCGATGAGTAAATACAGTCCGCAAAACGCAGCGAACAGTGCAGTCAGGGTCACGAGGATCCCCGACTGTTGCGATTTTGTTTCTGCCATAAAAAGACACCATTAGATTTGTTAATTTTTTAGTAGCAATTAATTATAGGATTTAACAAGTGTGATCGTCATCACAAAATGAGCTTTATCGACAGATAAGCACCGGAAATGTGTTTGCTGTTATACTGCATGCCTTGCGCTTCAATAACCGGAACTCTGTTACCGTTATTGAATGATTTGTTTGTAAATCATATGGTTAGTAAAAAATGAAACATACTGTTGAAGTGATGATCCCGGAAGCGGAGATCAAAGCGCGTATCGCGGAACTGGGTCGTCAAATCACCGAACATTACAAAGACAGCGGCAGCGAAATGGTGCTGGTGGGTCTGCTGCGTGGTTCATTCATGTTTATGGCGGACTTGTGTCGTGAGGTTCAGGTGCCCCATGAAGTCGATTTTATGACCGCTTCAAGCTACGGCAGCGGCATGTCTTCCACTCGCGATGTGAAAATCCTCAAAGATCTGGATGAAGACATTCGTGGCAAAGACGTCCTGATCGTCGAAGACATTATCGACTCGGGCAATACGCTGTCTAAAGTGCGTGAAATTCTGAGCCTGCGCGAGCCGAAATCCCTCGCCATCTGTACGCTGCTTGATAAGCCTGAACGCCGCGAAGTACAGGTGAACGTGGAATTTGTCGGTTTCTCGATTCCTGATGAATTTGTCGTCGGCTATGGTATCGACTACGCACAGCGTTATCGCCACCTGCCGTACGTCGGCAAAGTGGTCATGCTGGACGAGTAAGCACAAAAAAGCCGGGTCAGTGCCCGGCTTTATCAGAACGCATCAGCATTATTTGTGATTGATGTGCTTCTTGCTGAGATTAGACACACCCTGGCGATAGCGCTGTTCCAGCGTTTCGCGGCTGGTGGCCGTCACGTCAAGGTTACGCAGCAGGCCATCATGAATACCGTAAGCCCAGCCGTGAATCGTCACTTTCTGACCGCGTTTCCAGGCCGATTGCATAATCGTGGAGTGGCCCAGGTTATACACCTGCTCCATCACGTTCAGTTCGCAAAGGGTATCCAGACGACGTTCCTCTGGCATTTCACCCAGCAGTGAGCTGTGTTTGAACCAGATATCACGGATGTGCAGCAGCCAGTTGTTGATAAGACCCAGTTCCGGGTTTTCTACCGCCGCCTGCACACCACCGCAACCGTAGTGGCCACAGATGATGATATGTTCGACTTCCAGTACGTCTACGGCGTACTGAACAACAGAGAGGCAGTTAAGGTCGGTGTGAATGACCAGGTTTGCAACATTTCGGTGTACAAAAAGTTCACCTGGCTCTAAACCAGTGAGACGCTCGGCAGGAACGCGACTGTCAGAACATCCAATCCATAGAAAGCGCGGTTTTTGTGCCTGCGCCAACGTTTCGAAGAATCCAGGATCCTCTTCCACCAGCATTTTTGACCATAGTGCATTGTTGCTGATGAGTGTATCTATGTCTTTCATGGAAGTTAACGACCTGTAACTAAAGAAGTGCGTTGCGCTAATATAGGTCAACTCCATTTTTTTTTAAACCACACATTCGAGTGTAAGAAAAAGGTAAGTGAAAATTCATGACCATTGCACTGGAGCTTGAGCAGCTTAAAAAAACCTATCCGGGCGGCGTCCAGGCGCTGCGCGGCATTGATCTCAAAGTAGAAGCCGGTGATTTTTATGCCCTTCTTGGGCCGAATGGTGCGGGGAAATCCACCACCATTGGCATTATCAGTTCGCTGGTAAATAAAACCTCCGGGCGGGTCAGCGTCTTTGGTTACGACCTCGAAAAAGACGTCGTCAACGCCAAACGCCAGCTTGGCCTTGTGCCGCAAGAGTTCAACTTCAACCCGTTTGAGACCGTTCAGCAAATCGTGGTGAACCAGGCGGGCTATTACGGTGTTGAGCGTAAAGAGGCACTGGAACGTAGCGAAAAGTACCTAAGACAGCTCGATCTGTGGGAAAAACGTAACGAACGTGCACGGATGTTATCCGGCGGCATGAAGCGCCGTTTGATGATTGCCCGTGCCCTGATGCACGAACCCAAACTGCTCATTCTGGATGAGCCGACGGCGGGCGTGGATATCGAACTGCGTCGTTCGATGTGGGGATTCCTCAAAGATCTCAATGACAAGGGCACCACCATTATCCTCACCACCCATTATCTGGAAGAGGCGGAAATGTTGTGCCGTAACATCGGCATTATTCAGAGCGGCGAGCTTGTGGAAAACACCTCGATGAAATCGCTGCTGGCGAAGCTGAAATCGGAAACCTTCATTCTGGATCTGGCGATGAAAAGCCCGTTACCGAAGCTCGAAGGCTACGACTACCGGCTGGTCGACACCTCCACGCTGGAAGTGGAAGTGCTGCGTGAGCAGGGGATTAACAGCGTGTTTAGTCAGTTAAGCGCGCAGGGGATTCAGGTATTGAGTATGCGTAACAAAGCGAACCGTCTGGAAGAGCTGTTTGTCTCGCTGGTTCACGATAAAAAAGGAGATCGCGCATGATGCAGCTTTTTTGGGTCGCGCTGAAAAGTATCTGGTACAAAGAGATCCAGCGTTTTATGCGCATCTGGATCCAGACTCTGGTGCCGCCGGTCATCACCATGACGCTCTACTTCATCATCTTCGGTAACCTGATCGGTTCGCGCATTGGTGAGATGCATGGCTTCACCTACATGCAGTTTATCGTGCCGGGGCTCATCATGATGGCGGTGATCACCAACGCCTACGCTAACGTGGCGTCGTCGTTCTTCAGCGCCAAGTTCCAGCGCAACATTGAAGAGCTGCTGGTAGCACCGGTGCCGACCCATGTGATCATCATTGGTTACGTTGGCGGTGGTGTGGCGCGCGGGATCTGCGTCGGTATCCTGGTGACCGCCGTGTCGCTGTTTTTCGTGCCGTTCCAGGTGCACTCATGGGTGTTTGTCGGCTTAACGCTGCTGTTAACCGCAGTGCTGTTCTCGCTGGCCGGGTTGCTCAACGCCGTGTTTGCCACCACCTTTGACGATATCAGCCTGATTCCGACCTTCGTGCTGACGCCGCTGACCTACCTTGGCGGGGTGTTCTACTCTCTGACCTTGCTACCGCCCATCTGGCAGACGCTGTCGCACCTTAACCCTATCGTGTACATGATCAGCGGCTTCCGCTTTGGCTTCCTCGGCATCACCGATGTGCCGCTGTTTACCACCGTGGCGGTGCTGGCGGTGTTCATCATCGTGTTTTATGGCTTGTGCTGGTACTTAATCCAGCGCGGACGCGGCCTGCGTAGCTAATCCTCTCTACCCGGCGGGCGATGTTCGCCGGGTCTTTTCGCTCCCCCAATATATGATATCTGTCACCGACGGCTAATGGTCACTTAGTTAAACTGCACGTCTGCTAAGGAGATACGTATGCTGGGATGGGTCATTGCCTGCCATGATGAGCTGGCACAGGAACTGCTCAACGACCTGGAGGCGCAGTTCGCACCGCTGGTGCAATGCCGGGCGGTTAACTTTCATCGTGGACTGAGCACCAATATGCTCAGCCGTATGATTTGCGACGCACTGCACGAAACGGACTCCGGCGACGGCGTGGTCTTTCTCACCGATATTACCGGCGCGCCCCCTTACCGTGCTGCCGCGCTGATGAGCCACAAGCATGAGAATTGCGAAGTGATTTCCGGCGTCGACAGTGCCCTGCTTCAGGCGATGTATCCTCAGCGTACCACCCTCTGCAGCAGCGATTTTCGCAATCAGATAGTGACGATGGGAGGGGAGGCGGTAAGCAGCCTCTGGCATCAGCAACAAAAGAACCCGCCTTTTGTTTTACTGCATGATTTGTACGAAAAATAGTCATTGGTATTCACCAGGCTTTTGTTACAATACCGCCAGTTTTTTACCATCCGGTTGGTCTGATGCCTCGTTTACTCATCATTTTCCTGCTGTTTTTCTCCTGTGCCGCATCGGCACGTCTGGTCAGTGATAACCCCGAACCCGCCCGTTATATGCAAGTCACGGAGGATGCGGATATCTGGGGGCAAATCGGTAACAACGTCGTGACCGTCGGCAATGTGCGCGCCGGGCAGATTATCGCCGTGGAGCCTGGCGTTGAAGACTATTACGCGTTCCGTTTCGGCTTTGGTAAAGCCTGGATTGATAAAGGCCACCTTGGCACGCTGCGTGGCAATGAGCGGGTGGAAGACAGCCTGGGCGACCTCAATAAACCGCTCAGCAACCAGAATTTAATCACCTGGCAGGACACGCCGATGTACAACGCGGCGGATCTCAAGAGCGAGCCTTTCGGTGTTTTGGCCGCCAACCTGCGTTATCCCATCATCAGCAAGCTCAAAGACAGACTTAACCAGACCTGGTTTCAGATACGTATTGGCGACCGCCTTGCGTGGATAAGCAGCCTGGATGCGCAGGAAGATAACGGCATTCCGGTGCTGACCTATCACCACATTCTGCATGATGAAGAGAACACCCGCTTTCGTCACACCTCGACCACCACATCGGTGCGCGCCTTCACTAACCAGATGACCTGGCTGCGCGATCAGGGCTACACCACGCTCAGCATGTATCAGCTCGAAGGGTATGTACGCAACAGCATGAACCTGCCCGCACGTGCGATCGTCATTACCTTTGATGACGGTCTGAAATCGGTCAGTCGCTATGCGTATCCGGTACTCAAAGAGTACGGCTTTAAAGCGACGGCCTTTATCATTTCATCCCGTATCAAACTGCGCCCGCAGACGTGGGATCCGAAATCTCTGCAGTTTATGAGTATCCAGGAGCTAAACCAGATTGCCAGCGTGTTCGATTTCCAGTCGCACACCCACTTTTTACACCGGGTAGATGATGCGAATCACCCCATTCTGCTTAGCCGCAGCTATGAAAATATCCTGATGGATTTCAAACATTCACGCCGGGCGCTGTCTCAGTTCAACACCCACGTGTGGTATCTCTCCTATCCCTTTGGCGGTTACAACGACAAAGCGGTCCAGGCGGCAGGGGATGCGGGTTTTCATATGGCGGTAACGACGGTGCGCGGAAAGGTGAAGCCGGGTGATAACCCGATGTTGCTCAAACGGTTATACATCTTGAGAACGGATTCGCTGGAAGCGATGTCGAGGCTTATCAGTAATCAGCCTCAGGGATAAAATCAGGGGCATCCGTGGGCACCCCTGATTTAGCAGTGAGACTTTTTCGGCTTACGCCACCTGCACCGGCACCGCTTTCGCCGTGCGTTTCATGTCGTTGTCGCCATCAAAATAGGCCACTTTTGGCTGCCAACTGCGTGCCTGCTCATCGGGCATGGTCACATAGCTTGCGATAATCAGAATGTCGCCGACATCCGCGCAGTGTGCCGCCGCGCCGTTAACCGAAATAATGCGTGAACCGCGTTCGCCGGCAATGGCGTAGGTGGAAAAACGCTTACCGTTGGTCACGTTGTAAATATCGATGGCTTCGTATTCCAGGATACCAGCCGCCTCAAGGAAATCCTGGTCAATCGCGCAGGAACCTTCGTAGTGCAGGTCGGCCTGAGTCACTTTGACGCGGTGGAGCTTGCCTTGCAGCATAGTGCGAATCATAAATTAAACCTTTGTTACTGATAATTAACGCTAAAGGAAGGGCGGCTCCCTGCGATTCACCCTTGCATTTTCCCTTCGCAGCAGGCTGCAAAGGGGGTCTCTGAGCGGGAGTATTGCCCGATTTTTCTGCAAAGTCTACTGCGTCAAATCAACCACAATATTGTCGATTAAACGGGCCTGACCGAGCCATGCGGCCATCAAAATCACCGCACGTTTGCTGCTGCCGGTTAACGCCAGTAGGGTGTCGGCATCGCGAATTTGAATATCGTCCGCGCGGAAACCGCCGTCGTTCAATTCCTGCTCTGCCAGAGCAATGATCTCGTCAGTATTGCGCTCACCCGCGCGCAGTTTCGCTGCCATGGCGTTCATGACTTTGCTCAGGCCTGGTGCGATTTTGCGTTGGTCGGCGGTGAGATAGCCGTTACGCGAGCTTAACGCCAGGCCGTCTTTGGCACGCACGGTTGGCACGCCAACGATCTCAATGTCATAGCCCATGTCAGCCACCATTTTGCTGATGAGCTGCAGCTGCTGATAATCTTTTTGCCCGAAGCAGGCCACGTCCGGCTGCACCAGGTTAAACAGCTTGCTGACAATGGTCGACACGCCGCGAAAATGTCCCGGACGGCTCGCGCCTTCCAGCATGGTGGAAATGCCGGGAACATCCACATAGGTCTGGGTTTCGGTGCCAGCCGGATAGATATCGGCGGGCGCCGGTGCAAAGACGAAATCTACTTTGCGTTTGTTCAGCTTCTCGCAATCTTCCTGCAACGTGCGCGGGTAGCGCGCCAGATCGTCCGCGCGATCAAACTGCATCGGGTTAACGAAAATACTGACGACAACGACATCCGCGCGAGCTTTCGCCTCATCGACCAGCGTCATATGCCCGTCGTGCAGGTTACCCATGGTTGGCACCAGCGCAATGCGCTTGCCTTCCTGACGTAAACGACGGATATGCTGGCGCAGCAGCGGCAGCGTTTCGATAATCAACACAACGGCACTCCTTAATGGAAACTGTGTTCTTCGCCCGGATACACACCGGACTCAACGTCGGCAACATACTGGCGCACGGCAGCGCGCATGTCACCGGCTTCGGTGAGGAAGTTTTTGGCAAATTTGGGGATATGGCCGCCGGTGATACCAAAGGCATCGTGCATCACGAGTATCTGGCCGTCGGTCACGTTACCCGCACCAATACCGATAACCGGAATGGTCAGCGCGTCGGTAATGCGTTTCGCCAGCTCAACCGGCACACATTCCAGCACCAGCAACTGAGCACCTGCGGCTTCCAGCGCCAGCGCATCATCAAGGAGAGTCTGTGCTGCATCTTCGCCACGACCCTGCACTTTATAACCGCCGAAGATATTCACCGACTGCGGGGTTAACCCGAGGTGCCCACAGACTGGTACGGCGCGCTCGGTGAGCATTTTCACCGTCTCGCTCAGCCAGCGACCCCCTTCGATTTTCACCATGTTGGCCCCGGCACGCATCACGGCTGCCGAATTTTCAAAAGCCTGCTCCGGGGTGGCGTACGCCATAAAGGGCAGGTCGGCGAGCAGCAGGCAGTAAGGGGCACCACGGCGTACGGCACGGGTGTGATAAGTGATGTCGTCTACCGTGACCGGCAGGGTGGAATCATGACCTTGTACCGTCATCCCTAACGAGTCGCCAACCAGCATCACGTTGATGCCTTCTTCAGCGAACAGCTTCGCAAAGCTGTAGTCGTAGGCGGTGATGGTGGCGAAGCGTTTTTTTTCCTGCTTGCATTTAATCAGCAGGGAGAGGGTGGTTGGTTTCATAACGTTTCCTGATGGCTAAAAACGAATCCTGGCGCATTCTAGCAGCATGATTGAGGTGAACAATGATTTTAGGCAAGCGTTCAACAGCGATCACATCTGTGGCGGCAGAAAAGGGTTTTACCATAAGGCGGGTTTATCTGCACCGCATTGCGTGAGGCAATCGGTGAGCAACGCACCGTCAGGGAAACGCAGGCCAGGGGCGATTTCAAACAGCGGCCACAGCATAAAGCCGCGATTGTGCATGTCGTAGTGCGGAACGGTCAGGCGCGGGGTATCGATGATGTTGTCGCCAAACAGCATGATGTCCAGATCCAGGGTACGGGGTCCCCAGCGTTCAGCTTTGCGCACGCGGCCCTGCTGCAGCTCGATGCGCTGGGTGTTATCCAGCAAGTCTTCCGGTGACAGCGTGGTTTCCAGCGCCACGGCGGCGTTCAGGTAGTCGGGCTGATCCTGGGGGCCGAGTGGCGGAGTGCGGTAGAGTGATGAAACGGCAATCACGCGGCTTTGGGGGATCTCGCTGAGAGCCGCGAGGGCGGCGTTGACCTGCTCCAGGGGGGAAGCAAGGTTACTGCCGATGGCAATGTAGCAAAGCGTTGGGGACATGTCGGCTCCTGTAAAGCATCAGGCCTGCACGTGGCAGGCCTGAAATGGGTCTTTTTATGCGCCTTCACGACGCGGTGCGCGTTTGCGCGGGCGGCGGTGACGACGACGTTCAGCGGGTTCATCGCCCAGATCGTCAAGCATGCCTTTTTGATCCGGCGGTGCGGAGACCTGAAACTCCCCCCACCATTTCGCAAGCCGCTGCAACTCGACGTTGCGTTCGATCTCAGCGCGCAGCGCCAGCAAATCGTAAGCGGCGCGGAATTTAGGATGCTCCATCAGCTTCCAGGCGCGTTTGCCCTGACGGCGAGACATCCGCAACTGCAACTGCCAGATGTCACGCACCAGCGAGGTGATGCGTTTCGGGATAGCCAGCGTGCGGCAGGCTTCATCCAGCACGTCATTCATCGCCAGCGCAAAGGCGTCGTAATAAGCCAGCCCGCTTTCCTGGGTAATGCGCTGCGCGTTTTCCAGCAGCGGATACCAGAACATTGCCGCAAACAGGAAGGCCGGGTTTACGCGCATATCGTTGTGAATGCGGGTATCGGTATTCTTCAGCACCTGAGCGATGATGCGCTCCATCGAACTATCACCGCTTTCAGTGAAGTAGCGAGAGAGCGTCGGGAACAGGGGCTGGAAAAGGTTGTATTCGCGCAGCAGCGTGTAGGTATCGAAACCGTAACCGGCTTGCAGCAGCTTCAGGGCTTCTTCAAACAGACGCGCAGGCGGTACGTCGTTGATAAGTGTCGCCAGACGCGGAATAGGCTCTGCGGTTTCTGCGCTGATGCTCATGCCCAGCTTGGCAGCAAAGCGAACGGCACGCAGCATACGCACCGGATCTTCCCGATAGCGGGTTTCCGGGGTGCCAATCAGGCGGATCACGCCGTCTTCCAGGTCGCGCATTCCGCCGACATAATCGCGAACGGTAAAATCAGCCACGCTGTAATAGAGGCTGTTGATGGTGAAGTCGCGGCGCTGGGCATCTTCTTCGATCGAACCGAAGATGTTGTCACGCAGCAGCATACCGTTTTGCCCGCGCTGAGAGGTTGCGCGGTCGGCTTCGGTATCTTCATGGTGACCACGGAAGGTGGCAACTTCGATGATTTCCGGGCCAAACATCACGTGGGCCAAACGGAAACGGCGACCGACCAGGCGGCAATTGCGGAACAGTTTACGTACCTGATCCGGCGTCGCGCTGGTGGTCACGTCAAAATCTTTTGGTTTTTTGCCCAGCAATAAGTCACGCACACCGCCACCCACAAGGTAGGCGTCGTAACCCGCTTTGTTCAGCCGATAGAGCACCTTGAGCGCGTTTTCACTGATATCTTTGCGGGAAATAGCGTGCTGCTCACGCGGAATAACCGTCATCTGAGGTTGTACGATAGCCTCAACGACCATGCTTTCTTCGCGGCTTAGCACCTTGCGGCAAAAATTAGCGACTCGGGTAAAAATAGTGCACCTCGTAGTGTCAAACGTCAGGACAAAAAAATAGCGGCTAATCATAGCTCAGCGCGAAGCGTTTGAGAATGATGTATTCACATCGACGGTGTCCGGCACGCGGGAAAGTGTCCAGTTTGCCACCGCCAGCGTAAGCAAATCATCAATGCTGAGATCCTGCCATTCGTTTGTTGCGCTCTGGTTTAAGAATTGTAAAGCCCTGATTATTATGGGGCGCGGATCGCCGCTCGGCAAGGCAGGCGCATGGTTTTGCTTGGAGAGTTTATCGCCAGCAGCATTAAGCGCCAGCGGCAGGTGGATATAGTCGGGCGCGGGCCAGCCAAATTGCTGATAAAGCGAAAGTTGCCGCACCGTTGGATCGATGAGATCCGCGCCGCGCACAATCTCGGTCACGCCCTGGAAATGGTCGTCCACCACCACCGCCAGGTTATAGGCGAACAGGCCGTCACGACGATGAATAATAAAGTCTTCGCGGGCCAGGTTTTCGTCGACGTGAATATCGCCGCGCAGCCTGTCATGAAAATGGGTAACCGGATGCTGTTGCAAAAGGCGGACAGCGGCATTGTCCGGGCCGTGATTCAGCGTGCGGCAGTGCCCGTCGTAAAATCCGCCGACGCGCTGAATACGCGCGCGGGTGCAGGTGCAGTAGTAGCTCAGGTTTTGCTCTTTAAGCCAGGCCAGCGCATCGCGGTAGGCGTCGTGACGCCGGGACTGCCAGAGCACCTCGCCATCCCAGTGAAGACCATAGTTTTCTAACTGACGCAGAATGGTGTCTGCGGCACCAGGAATTTCGCGTGGGGGATCGATATCTTCGATGCGTACCCGCCAGGTACCATGATGTGCTCGTGCCTGGAGATAACTGCCGAGTGCGGCAATAAGAGAACCGAAATGAAGTTCACCGGAGGGTGATGGCGCAAAGCGGCCGATATAGTGAGGTTCAGGCATAGTGACAGGCAAAAAATCAACACGGGAAAAAATTTTCCCGACTATAGCACAGCCTTAAATTGAAGGCGCAGGCTGATATCAGCGCTGCGCCGTCATAGCGTTGACCGGCTGTCGGCCAACAGAAAAATTAACCCGCCATCTGTTTTTCGCGGATTTCAGCCAGTGTCTTACAGTCGATGCACAGGTCGGCAGTCGGACGCGCTTCCAGGCGACGAATACCAATCTCTACGCCGCAAGACTCGCAGAAGCCAAAATCTTCGTCTTCCACTTTTTTCAGCGTTTTTTCGATCTTTTTAATCAGTTTACGCTCGCGGTCACGGTTACGCAGTTCGAGGCTAAACTCTTCTTCCTGGGCCGCACGGTCTACCGGGTCCGGGAAGTTTGCTGCTTCATCCTGCATGTGTGTAACGGTGCGATCGACTTCATCCCTAAGTTGATTACGCCATGCTTCAAGAATACGCTTGAAGTGCGACAGCTGGGCTTCGTTCATATACTCTTCGCCCGGCTTCTCTTGATACGGCTCCACCCCAGCGATGGCGAGAATACTCAGGGACGATGTTTTACGGTTTTGCCCTTCTTGCATGTTGCTTCTCCTTAACACGCACTATCGATCCCCGTGTTCGGGGGAAAATCAGGCCGCTATAAATAGCAGATGCTTTTCCGGTTGGCAAATATCTAAACGTAACACTTGACAACCCTGTGAGGAAAAGCGTATTTGCGCACGCGACCAGAACACATCTTAATCATTGACTGCCATCATAAAGTGAAAGGCAGCGGCAAACTCAGAGTCATATTCTTTGCAGAAAGTTCCGCTTTATAAGCCAGTATTTCTACGCCCTGACGGTGTGCGTCATTTAATAATCGTGCGTATTGCTCATCAATATGGCGCGCTGGAGAAAAATGTTCAACGGCTGAATGCAGAACGGCAAAAAGGATAACGGCACGATCGCCGCTAGCCGCTACGCCCATCAATTCGCGCAGATGTTTCTGACCGCGCAAGGTGACTGCATCCGGGAAAAAACCGTTCCTTTGTTCGGCGAGCGTTACTGATTTCACTTCAATATAGCAGTTGCGACGGTCATCTGCCTGCAACAGGAAGTCAATTCTGCTCGCTTCTGCACCATATTTTACTTCGCTTTTCAGCACGCTATAGCCGGTGAGCTCAGGCAGGCGGTTTGCCAGAATCGCCTCTTTCGTCAGGCTATTTGCCCGCAGCGTATTAACACAAATAAATTCACCCTGTTGTGTTTGAGTTAATTCCCAGGTGTGCGGATATTTGCGTTTAGTATTTTCTGATGTCGAATACCAGACCGTGTCGCCAGGGGTGCCACAACCGGTCATTGCGCCGGTGTTGGGGCAATGGATGGTTAAGGTTTCGCCTTGCGGGGTGACGATGTCGGCGAGAAACCGCTTATAGCGCTGAATGAGCGTGGCGGGTTGCAGGGGAGGGGTGAACTCCATGAGATATCCTTGTTAAGTTTTCAGCGTCCAGCGGTTTAACGCGGTATAACGCAAACGACCACCAGCAAACTGGGATTCGTACAAGACAAATTCGTTGACCGGTACCGACCAGCTAAAACCCGGCGCAGGCAGCGCAACGGCATGGCTGGTGTCGCGTAGCAACGTGATGTGCGGGTGAAACGGCGTCGGGCTCTGGTAACAGCCACTGCGTGACGCCTGGGCGCGCAGCATATCAGCCAGTTGAATCAACCCACGGGGCGACTGGCGGCAACCCAGCCAGACGACGCGAGAACGCAGCCACTGGCCGGCATCGTCCAGCCGCAGCGTGAAACCGGGTTGCGTTATACGTCCGGCCATTGCCTCCAGTGCTTTCTGTTTTTCGGCGCTCACGTCACCGAGAAAGGCCAGCGTCAGGTGCAGATTTGTTGCCGCAACAAGCCGACCCGCCTCCGGAGCAAAATGCTCAGATCGCCAGCGCACAACCGCCTGGCGTGTTTCATCAGGCAGTTCGAGGGCAAAAAACAGCCTTTTCGATTCGGGCATTGCGGGCTCTCCGTGAAGGTGTGCAGGGATGCTACAGCGCCAGGCGGCAACCCGCAAATGTGAGGGCACTCCAAAGACACCGAGTTCATGTACAATTGCGGCCACTGCTTTATTTCAACGTTATTTCTCTGGAGCCTTGCGTGCCCTCTTTGCCGGTTGCCGCCGTACTGCCCGACCTTTTAGCCGCCTTACATGATGCACCACAGGTGCTGCTTATTGCGCCGACAGGGGCGGGGAAATCCACCTGGCTGCCGTTACAGCTTTTGCAGCAGAGGAAAAGCCACGGGCGTATTTTACTGCTCGAACCCCGCAGACTGGCGGCACGGAATGTTGCCCAGCGCCTGGCGGAACAGCTCAACGAGCAGCCTGGTGAAACGGTGGGGTATCGCATGCGGGCGCAGACCTGCGTTGGACCAAACACCCGACTTGAGGTGGTCACGGAAGGGATTCTGACTCGCATGATCCAGCAGGATCCTGAACTGAATGGCGTGGATTTAGTGATCCTCGATGAGTTTCACGAACGTAGCCTGCAGGCTGACCTGGCCCTTGCCCTGCTGCTCGACGTGCAGCAAGGATTGCGTGACAGTCTTAAACTGCTGGTGATGTCTGCAACCCTCGATAACGTCCGCCTGCAAACCCTGTTGCCGGATGCGCCGCTGATTGTCTCGCAGGGCCGCATGTTCCCGGTGGAACGGCGCTATCAACCGCTGAGTGCTCACCAGCGTTTCGATGAAGCCGTGGCGTCGGCGACCGCCGAACTGCTGCGTGCAGAATCCGGTTCCCTGCTGCTGTTTTTGCCCGGCGTCGGGGAGATTTTGCGCGTCCAGGAGCAGCTTGCCAGCCGGGTAGGGAGCGATGTACTGCTCTGCCCGCTGTATGGCGCGTTACCGCTAAATGACCAGCGCAAAGCGATTTTGCCTGCCCCGACCGGGCTGCGCAAAGTGGTGCTGGCGACCAATATTGCCGAAACCAGTCTGACCATTGAAGGGATCCGTCTGGTGGTAGACTGCGCTCAGGAGCGCGCTGCCCGCTTCGATCCCCGCACGGGGCTCACCCGGCTTGTGACCCAGCGCATCAGCCAGGCGTCGATGACCCAGCGTGCAGGCCGTGCCGGGCGTCTTGAACCCGGCATCTGTCTGCATCTCATCAGTAAAGAACAGGCAGAGCGTGCGGCAGCCCAGGCCGATGCGGAAATCACCCAGAGTGATTTGTCGGGTCTGTTGATGGAGTTGTTACAGTGGGGATGCCAGGATCCTGCGCAGTTAAGCTGGCTGGATCTACCGCCTGCGATAAACCTTGCCGCTGCGCGCAAGCTGTTAACTCAACTGGGTGCGCTGGACGGTGAGCGGTTATCTGCCTTCGGGCAAAAAATGGCGGCGTCAGGCAACGATCCCCGACTGGCCGCGATGCTGGCGGGGACAAACACGGCCGACGAGGTGGCGACGGCGGCAAAGCTCGCGGCCATCCTTGAAGAGCCGCCGCGTGGCGCTAATGCAGACCTGGGGGCGGCCTTTGCCCGCAACCAGCCCCAGTGGCAGCAGCGCGCCCGACAGCTGGCGCGTCGCCTGAAAGGCCCTGATGGCGAGCCGGACAGTGATTTGATAGCCCCGTTGCTGGCCCGCGCGTTTGCTGACCGTATTGCGCGACGCCGTGGGCAGGACGGACGTTACCAGCTGGCAAACGGCACGGGTGCGATGCTCGACGCCGATGATGCGTTGAACCGTCACGAGTGGTTGCTCGCGCCTTTGCTGTTACAGGGGAGCCAGTCACCGGATGCCCGCATGTTACTGGCGCTGCCGCTGGATATCGATGCGTTGATTACCGCGTGTCCGGCGATTTTGCAACAATCCGATACCGTGGAATGGGATGAAGCGCAGGGCACCCTAAAAGCGTTTCGTCGCAGCCAGATTGGCCAGCTTACGGTGAAAGTCCAGCCGCTGGCGAAGCCGTCAGAAGCGGAGCTGCACCAGGCGATGCTCAACGGCATTCGCGACAAAGGCCTGAATGTCCTGAACTGGACACCGGAAGCCGCTCAGCTGCGTTTGCGGTTACATTGTGCCGCGAAGTGGCTGCCGGAGGCTGAGTGGCCTGCGGTGGATGAGGCGTCATTACTGGCTGAACTTGAGAACTGGCTGCTGCCGCAAATGAACGGCGTGCATTCGCTGCGCGCCCTGAAGGCGCTGGATCTTCAGGGGGCTTTGCTGGCCTGGCTTCCCTGGCCTTTGCGTCAACGGCTGGATAGTGAACTCCCGGCGCATTACACTGTGCCGACGGGAAGCCGTATTGCCATTCGATATCATGAGGATAATCCTCCGGCGCTGGCGGTGCGGATGCAGGAGATGTTTGGCGAAGCCACGACGCCTGCCATTGCCCAGGGAAGAATTGCGCTGGTGCTTGAGCTGCTGTCTCCTGCCCAGCGACCTTTGCAAATTACCCGCGATTTAGCGGCGTTCTGGCAAGGGGCGTACCGCGAGGTGCAAAAAGAGATGAAGGGGCGGTATCCCAAACACGTCTGGCCGGACGATCCGGCGAATACGGCACCGACCCGGCGGACTAAAAAGTATTCCTGATTGGCGTGAGTGCGGTTGGATGCCCTCACCCCGGCCCTCTCCCACAGGGAGAGGGAGAAAAGATTAAACGTTTATTTTGAGAGATTTCTTCTTCCTCCATCTGGAGCAAGAACTGAGAATCGGGCCTTTGCGCCTGAATGTTGCGGAGAGAGAGCATGGCGGGGAATGACCGCGAGCCAATTGGACGTAAGAGTAGAACCACACGTCCGGCGAAAGAGAAAATCAGTCGTCGTCGAGCCAAAGAAGAGGAATACGACGATTACGATGATGAGGATGACGAAGAAGTGTCTGCTCCACGTAAAGGAAAAGGCCGGGGTGGGAAACCACGTGGCAAACGCCGCTGGTTCTGGCTTCTGTTCAAAATTTGCCTTGTCGGCGCGGTCCTGTTAGCCATTTACGGCGTGTATCTTGATCAAAAGATCCGCGCGCGTATTGATGGCCAGGTCTGGCAGCTTCCTGCCGCAGTGTATGGCCGAATGGTCAACCTCGAGCCGGATATGCCGGTCAGCAAGAATGAGATGGTAAAACTGCTGGAGTCCACGCAGTACCGCCAGGTCACGAAAATGACCCGCCCGGGCGAATTTACCGTGCAGGCCAAAAGCATTGAGATGATCCGCCGCCCGTTCGATTTCCCGGACAGCAAAGAAGGGCAGGTTCGCGCACGTCTGACGTTTGACGGCGACAGGCTGGACACCATCGAGAATATGGACAGCAACCGCCAGTTCGGTTTCTTCCGTCTCGATCCGCGTTTAATCACCATGCTCTCTTCACCTAACGGCGAGCAGCGCCTGTTTGTCCCACGCAGTGGCTTCCCGGATCTGCTGGTGGATACGCTGCTGGCAACCGAAGACCGCCATTTCTATGAGCACGATGGGATCAGCTTCTACTCCATCGGCCGTGCGGTGCTGGCAAACCTGACTGCAGGGCGCACCGTGCAAGGGGCAAGTACGCTGACCCAACAGTTAGTGAAAAACCTGTTCCTGAGCAGCGAGCGTTCTTACTGGCGTAAAGCCAACGAAGCCTATATGGCGCTGATCATGGACGCCCGGTACGGCAAGGATCGTATCCTTGAGCTGTACATGAACGAGGTGTACCTCGGTCAGAGCGGCGACAATGAGATCCGTGGTTTCCCGCTGGCGAGCTTGTATTACTTTGGCCGCCCGGTTGAGGAACTGAGCCTCGACCAGCAGGCGATGCTGGTGGGCATGGTGAAAGGGGCGTCCATCTACAACCCGTGGCGCAACCCGAAACTGGCCCTCGAACGCCGCAACCTGGTGCTTCGCCTGATGCAGCAGCAGCAGGTCATTGACCAGGAGCTGTACGACATGCTCAGCGCCCGTCCGCTTGGCGTGCAGCCGCGCGGTGGGGTGATCTCCCCGCAGCCTGCCTTTATGCAGATGGTGCGTCAGGAGCTGCAGGCCAAACTTGGCGATAAGGTCAAAGACCTCTCAGGCGTGAAGATTTTCACCACCTTTGACTCGCTGGCTCAGGATGCAGCAGAGAAAGCCGCAGTGGAAGGCATCCCGGCGCTGATCAAACAGCGCAAGCTGGACGATCTCGAAACGGCGATGGTGGTCGTGGATCGCTTCAGTGGTGAAGTCCGCGCGATGGTGGGTGGCGCAACGCCGCAGTTCGCGGGCTATAACCGTGCGATGCAGGCGCGCCGCTCTATCGGCTCGCTGGCGAAACCGGCAACCTATCTGACGGCGTTAAGCCAGCCGGATAAATTCCGCCTCAATACCTCCATTGCCGATGCGCCGATTTCGCTGCGCTTGTCCAATGGCCAGACCTGGGCTCCGCAGAACGACGATCATCGCTTCAGCGGCCAGGTGATGCTGGTGGACGCGCTGACCCGTTCCATGAACGTGCCGACGGTTAACCTCGGGATGGCTATGGGCCTGCCAGCGGTCACCGACACCTGGCTGAAGCTGGGCGCGCCAAAAGATCAGCTGACGGCGAACCCGTCTATGTTACTGGGTGCGTTGAACCTGACGCCGATTGAAGTGGCACAGGCGTTCCAGACCATTGCCAGCGGCGGTAACCGCGCCACCTTGTCTGCGCTGCGCTCCGTGATTGCAGAAGACGGCACGGTGCTCTATCAGAGCTTCCCGCAGTCTGAGCGTGCGGTGCCTGCTCAGGCGGCCTATATGACGCTCTGGACTATGCAGCAGGTTATTCAGCGCGGGACGGGCCGACAGTTAGGCGCGAAGTATCCGAACCTGCATCTGGCGGGGAAAACCGGTACCACCAACAACAACGTGGACACCTGGTTTGCGGGCATTGATGGGCGTGAAGTGACTATCACCTGGGTGGGGCGTGATAACAACCAGCCGACCAAACTCTACGGTGCGAGCGGGGCAATGGCGATTTATCAGCGCTACCTGGCGAACCAGTCGCCAATTCCGCTCGATCTGACGCCACCGGAAGACATTACCACCATGAGCGTGGACGACATGGGCAACTTCATGTGTGCAGGCGGCGGAACCCGTTCACTGCCGGTCTGGACGACGAACCCGGATGCTTTGTGCCAGCAAAGCCAGATGTTGATGCAGCAACAGCAGCAACAGGGGAATCCGTTTGATCAGTCTGCCCAGCCGCAACAGCAGCCGCAACAACAGCAGCAACAGCCTAAGCAGGAAGAGAAGAGCGATGGCGTAGCGGGCTGGATCAAAGACATGTTTGGCAGTAATTAATCCGCGTAACCCTCAGCCGCCCGGCTGGGGGTTTTTTCTTTCAACCGTCCAACCACCGCCAGTGCCATGTGAAAGGGCAATTCTAAACATCCAGATAACGTCGATTTAAAGACCTCATCATTCTTTATTAACGCCCTGCAATTCATCTGGTTATTTCTTAATCCCCTTCGCCTTTCAGGGCCGCATATTGCTTGCTATGCAGCCAGGGCTTCGCATATTATGCTGCCGTCATAATAATAATTATCGTTTACGTTATCATTCACTCATTTGTCAGAGAAAATAACAATGGCGCGTCCAAAAACTGCTCAGCCAGTCAACACCTCACTGCGTAAAATCGCAGTAGTTGTAGCCACAGCGGTTAGCAGCATGTCTGTCTATGCACAGGCTGCTACGACCCAGAAAGAAGATACCATTACCGTTACCAGCGCTGCTGCCGCGGCTCCTCAGGAGAACGCGTGGGGGCCAGCGGCAACCATTGCGGCACGTCATTCCGCAACGGGGACGAAAACGGACACCTCGATTGAGAAGACCCCACAGTCTATCTCAGTGGTGACCAGCGAAGAGATGGCACTGCATCAGCCAAAATCGGTCAAAGAAGCGTTAAGTTACACCCCAGGTGTGGCTGTCGGTACGCGTGGTGCGTCCAACACTTATGACTACCTGCTCATTCGTGGTTTTGCGGCCGATCAGCAGAGCCAGAACAACTACCTCGACGGTATGAAGATGCAGGGCAACTTCTATAACGACGCGGTGATCGACCCTTATATGCTCGAACGTGCTGAAATCCTGCGCGGCCCGGCTTCCGTCCTTTACGGAAAGAGCAGCCCGGGTGGTTTACTGAACATGGTCAGCAAGCGTCCAACCACAACGCCGCTGTACGAAGTTCAGTTCAAGATGGGCACCGACAACCTTTACCAGACCGGCTTTGACTTCAGCGATGCGCTGGATGATGACGGCGTGTATTCTTACCGTCTGACCGGCCTGGCGCGCTCCGCTAATGCGCAGCAGGAAGGGGCAAAAGAGCAGCGTTACACCATCGCGCCATCATTTACCTGGCGTCCGGATGACAAAACGAACTTCACCTTCCTCTCTTACTTCCAGAACGAGCCGGACACCGGTTATTACGGCTGGTTGCCAAAAGAGGGCACGGTTCAACCGCTGCCAAACGGCAAACGTCTGTCTCGTGACTTCAACGAAGGCGCGGAAAACAACACCTACTCTCGTAACGAGAAAATGGTGGGTTACAGCTTCGAACACGGTTTCAACGACACCTTCACCGTGCGTCAGAACCTGCGCTTCGCGGAGAACAAAACCGCGCAGAACAGCGTTTACGGCTACGGGATGTGTTCCGATAAGCTCTATTCCAGTGACCCGTCTACCAGTCCTTGTGCGAGCGTTCCACAGTCTGCATGGGGCCACACGCTGACCCGTCAGTACGTGATTGACCGCGAAAAACTGCAGACCTTCACCGTGGACACGCAGTTGCAGAGCAAATTCGCGACCGGCGATATCGATCACACCCTGCTGACCGGTGTTGACTTCATGCGCATGCGCAACGACATCAACTCTTACTTTGGCTATGCTGGTTCTGTTGCACCGTCTGATATCTACAACCTTGACCGCAGCGACTATGACTTCGGTGCCCATGAAGGGCCGTCCGGTCCTTACCGTGTTATGGTTCGCCAGAAACAGACTGGTGTCTACGCACAGGATCAGGCGCAGTGGGATAAAGTCCTGGTTACCCTCGGTGGGCGTTACGACTGGGCGAAACAGGACTCTCTGAACCGTGACTACGGTACCAATCCATCACGTGACGATAACCAGTTTACCTGGCGCGGTGGTGTTAACTACCTGTTCGATAACGGCGTGACGCCGTACTTCAGCTACAGCGAATCCTTCGAACCGGCATCCACCACCGGTGCTGACGGCGCGATTTTTGCCCCGTCCAAAGGCAAGCAGTACGAAGCGGGCGTGAAATACGTACCGAAAGATCAGCCGATCGTGTTGACCGGTGCGGTCTACCAGTTGACCAAAACCAACAACCTGATGGCAGACCCGGCGGGCTCCTTCTGGTCTGTTGAAGGCGGTGAAATTCGCGCACGTGGCGTAGAAATCGAAGCGAAAGCGGCCCTGTCTGCCAGCATCAACGTGGTCGGTTCTTATACCTACACCGATGCCGAGTACACCACCGACACCAACTACAAAGGCAACACCCCAGCCCAGGTGCCTAAACACATGGCGTCTGCATGGGGCGATTACACCTTTATGGATGGCGCGCTCTCTGGCCTGACGCTGGGTACCGGCGCTCGCTTTACCGGTACCAGCCAGGGTGACCCGGCAAACACCTTCAAAGTGGGTAGCTACACGGTTGTCGATGCGCTGGTGCGTTATGACCTGGCCCGTGTCGGCATGGCCGGTTCCAACGTGGCGGTACACGTGAACAACCTGTTTGATCGCGAGTATGTCTCCAGCTGCTTCAACACCTATGGCTGCTTCTGGGGCGCTGAGCGTCAGGTGGTGGCAACAGCAACCTTCCGCTTCTAATCTCTCTTCGGGCACGGTTCGCCGTGCCCTCTTACAAGTTGGCACCCATGCAGGAAAACATCGCGCTTCCCGATACTACGTTTCAACTCTCCGACGTCACCTTCCGTGTGCCCGGTCGCACCCTTTTACATCCGCTCTCGCTGACCTTCCCGGTCGGGAAAGTGACTGGGCTGATTGGTCACAACGGTTCCGGTAAATCTACGCTGCTCAAAATGCTTGGCCGTCATCAGCCCCCTTCAGAGGGCGACGTACTGCTGGACGGTCAGCCGCTTGCCAGCTGGAACAGTAAATCCTTTGCCCGCAAAGTCGCTTATCTGCCGCAGCAGTTGCCGCAGGCCGAAGGCATGACCGTGCGTGAACTGGTGGCGATAGGGCGTTATCCGTGGCATGGCGCGTTGGGCCGCTTTGGGGTGGCTGACCGTGAGAAAGTGGAAGAGGCGATTTCGCTGGTCGGGCTTAAACCTCTCGCACACCGTCTGGTGGATAGCCTGTCTGGTGGCGAACGTCAGCGTGCATGGATTGCGATGCTGGTGGCGCAGGACAGCCGTTGTCTGCTGCTCGATGAACCGACTTCCGCGCTGGATATCGCCCACCAGGTCGATGTGCTGGCGCTGGTGCACCGCTTGAGTCAGCAGCGTGGGCTGACGGTCATTGCCGTTCTGCACGATATCAATATGGCCGCGCGTTACTGTGATTATCTGGTGGCACTGCGCGGTGGCGAGAAGATTGCCGAAGGGACGCCGGATGAACTCATGCGTGCTGAAACCCTCGAACAAATTTATGGTATCCCGATGGGGATACTGCCTCACCCGTCAGGGGCTGCACCGGTGAGCTTTGTCTATTGATGGACGGTTTTAATCAGATTAGCCGTCGTCGTCTGCTGACGATGATGGCACTTTCCCCTTTGCTGTGGCAGATGCGCAGCGCGCAGGCCGCGGCCATTGATACCCAGCGCATTGTCGGTCTGGAGTGGTTGCCGGTCGAGCTGATGCTGGCGCTGGGCATTAAGCCTTACGGTGTCTGCGATATTCCCAATTACAACATGTGGGTCAATGAGCCTGCGATCCCCGAAGGGGTGATTGACGTTGGGCTGCGTACCGAGCCGAACCTTGAACTGCTGACCCAGATGAAGCCTTCTTATCTCATGTGGTCAGCGGGTTACGGTCCTTCTGCCGAGATTCTGGCAAAAATCGCACCGGGTCGCGGTTTTAGCTTTAGCGACGGTAAAAAGCCGCTGGCGACCGCCAGAAAATCCCTTAACGAGATGGCGCAGCTGTTAAATATGGAAACGGCAGCGCAAAAGCATCTGGATGAATTCGACCACTTTATTGAAAACAGAAAGCCCCATTTTGCTGGCCGTGGTGAGCGCCCGTTGTTAATGGTGACCCTGCTGGATGCGCGCCATGTGCTGGTCTTTACGCAGAACTGCCTGTTCCAGGAAGTGATGGACGAATTCGGCATTCGCAACGCCTGGCAGGGTGAAACCACCTTCTGGGGCAGTACGACCGTGGGCATTGACCGACTGGCCGCGTTTAAAGATGTTGATGTTCTGTGTTTCGACCACGGTAATGACGCCGAGATGAATAAGTTGATGGCAACGCCGCTGTGGCAGTCCATGCCGTTCGTTCGTGCCGGGCGTTTTCAGCGAGCGCCTGCTGTCTGGTTTTACGGTGCAACGCTTTCCGCCATGCACTTTGCTCGCGTGCTTGATAAGGCGCTCGGGGGGAAAGCATGAAAAGCCGTATTGCACGTCTCCCGGCCGCGTTGCTCTCCCTGCTGTTCCTTGCCGGTCTCTGGCTGACCTGGATTAATTTCAACGCTGCTCTGCCGCGAGTGCAGTGGGCGCAGGCTATTACGGCTCCCGACATCGATATCATCGAACAGATGATTTTCCATTACAGTCTGCTGCCGCGTCTGGCCATCGCCCTGCTGGTGGGGGCGGGTCTGGGCCTGGTGGGCGTACTGTTCCAGCAGGTATTGCGTAACCCGCTGGCGGAACCGACGACCCTTGGGGTTTCCACAGGGGCGCAGCTTGGCATCACCATTGCGACGCTCTGGACAATGCCCGGAGTGCTGACAACGCAGTTTGCAGCGCTGGCGGGAGCCTGCGTGGTGGGTGCGCTGGTGTTTGGCGTCGCCTGGGGCAAACGTCTCTCGCCGGTGACGCTGATTCTTGCGGGCCTGGTGGTCAGTCTGTACTGCGGCGCGGTGAATCAGCTGCTGGTGATTTTCCATCACGATGAGCTGCAAAGCATGTTTCTGTGGAGCACCGGGACGCTGACGCAAACCGACTGGAGCGGCGTTGAGCGCCTGTGGCCGCAGCTGCTCGGCGGCGTGGTGTTAACCCTGCTGTTGCTGCGCCCGCTGACCCTGATGGGGCTGGACGACGGCGTGGCGCGTAACCTTGGGCTGGCGCTGTCGCTGGCGCGACTCGGTGCGTTGACGCTGGCTATCGTACTGAGTGCGCTGCTGGTTAACGCGGTGGGAATTATCGGTTTTATCGGCTTGTTTGCGCCGTTACTGGCAAAAATGCTCGGGGCGCGACGTTTGCTGTCCCGGCTGATGCTGGCTCCGCTGATTGGCGCGCTGATCCTCTGGCTCTCGGACCAGCTTATTTTGTGGCTGACCCGCGTGTGGATGGAAGTGTCTACCGGTTCGGTCACTGCATTGATCGGCGCACCGCTGCTGCTGTGGCTGCTGCCGCGCTTGCGCAGCATGAGTGCGCCGTCGATGGATGCCGGAGACAACGTGCCCAATGAGCGCCAGAACGTTCAGTGGTTCGCGCTGGCCGGGCTGATTATTCTGCTGGTGGGCATGCTGGCGGCGCTCTCCTTCGGGCGTGATGCCGAAGGCTGGCGCTGGTTAAGCGGCGCGATGCTCGATGACGTCATGCAGTGGCGTATGCCGCGTATCCTGGCGGCGATGACCGCGGGGATCATGCTGGCGGTGGCAGGCTGTATTATTCAGCGTCTGACCGGCAACCCAATGGCGAGCCCGGAAGTATTAGGGATCAGCTCCGGGGCGGCCTTTGGCGTCGTCGTGATGCTGTTCTTTGTGCCGGGTAATGCTTTTGGCTGGCTGATGCCCGCCGGGAGCCTCGGTGCGGCGGGCACGCTGATGATCATCCTGATTGCAGCCGGACGCGGGGGTTTTTCACCGCACCGCATGCTGCTGGCGGGGATGGCGCTCAGTACCGCCTTCACCATGCTGCTGATGATGCTACAGGCGAGTGGGGACCCGCGTATGGCGCAGATCCTGACCTGGATTTCTGGCTCAACGTATAATGCGACCTTTGGTCAGGTTGCCCGTACCGGCCTGATGATGATCGTGCTGCTGGCGATTGTGCCGCTATGTCGCCGCTGGCTGACGGTGCTGCCGCTCGGTGGCGATACGGCGCGGTCGGTGGGGATGGCGCTCACTTCATCACGCATTGGTCTGCTGCTGCTGGCGGCTTGTCTTACCGCAACGGCAACGATGACCATCGGCCCGCTAAGCTTTATCGGCCTGATGGCCCCGCACATTGCACGCATGATGGGCTTTAGACGCACCATGCCACACATTGTGATGTCGGCGCTGGTCGGGGGATTATTGCTGGTGATTGCCGACTGGTGCGGGCGAATGATGATGTTCCCGTATCAGGTTCCGGCAGGCTTGCTGTCGACCTTTATCGGTGCACCATACTTTATCTATTTGCTGAGAAAGCAGAGTCGGTAATTCGTCTTCCCTCTCCCCGTGGGAGAGGGTCGGGGTGAGGGCATCAGGCCGCAAAAATCTTGCCTGATGCAACCCGATTACAGCTTCGCAAACACGCGGCGCGCGGCGTCCACGGTATTACGAATGTCTTCTTCGGAGTGGGCAACGGACATGAAGCCAGCTTCGAAGGCAGACGGTGCCAGATAAACCCCTTCTTCGAGCATCAGATGGAAGAAGCGCTTAAAGCGCTCAACATCACACGCCATCACGTCCTGGTAGCAGGTCACTTCTTCTGCATCAGTGAAGAAAATACCGAACATACCACCAACGTGATTCACCACCAGCGGGATATTCTGACCGCGAGCGGCATCAAGCAACCCGTTTGCCAGCAGTGCCGTTAAGTCATTCAGGGTTTCGTGCACGCCGACCTGGGACACCTCAGTCAAACAGGCATAACCTGCCGCCATCGCAATCGGGTTACCGGACAGCGTACCCGCCTGGTAAACCGGGCCGGTCGGTGCCAGCGCGTCCATGATGTCGCGGCGGCCACCAAAAGCCCCTACCGGCATGCCGCCGCCGATGATTTTGCCAAGGCAAGTCAGGTCAGGCATCACGTCGTAATAGGCCTGTGCGCCGCCCAGCGCGACGCGGAAGCCGGTCATCACTTCATCGATAATCAGCAGCGCGCCAAACTCATCGCACAGTGCGCGAAGGCCCTGCAGGAAGCCCTCTTTTGGAGGAATGCAGTTCATGTTGCCCGCGACCGGTTCGACGATAATACAGGCGATCTCCTGCGGGTACTGCTCAAAGGCTTCGCGGACGGAGGAGAGATCGTTGTAAGTGCAGGTCAGGGTGTGTTTGGCGAAATCAGCCGGTACGCCCGGCGAGTTTGGCTGACCCAGCGTCAGTGCGCCGGAACCGGCTTTCACCAGCAGGCAGTCGGCATGACCGTGGTAGCAGCCTTCAAATTTGATGATCTTGTCGCGGCCGGTGAAGCCACGGGCCAGACGAATGGCGCTCATGGTCGCTTCGGTGCCGGAGTTCACCATCCGCACCATGTCCATGGACGGCACCAGGTCGGTGACCAGTTCCGCCATTTTGACTTCCATCTCCGTCGGCGCACCAAAGCTCAGCCCGCGTTCAGCCGCTTCAATCACCGCGCTGCGAATGGCCGGGTGATTATGCCCCAGCACCATCGGGCCCCAGGAGCCGACGTAGTCAACATAGGCTTTGCCATCGGCGTCATACAGATAAGCGCCGTCAGCACGCTCAATAAACAGCGGCGTACCGCCCACGCCCGTAAAAGCACGAACCGGAGAGTTCACGCCTCCAGGGATAAGCTTACGAGCGGCGCTGTAGAGGTTTTCTGACTTACTCATGAAATCGTTCCTGGTGAATTTTCGAAAGTGGGGGCCATTCTAAGGGATCCGGCGATCGTTATAAAAGTTTTGCGTACGGAAAGGATAGACAAGGCAGGGGGAGAAGACTTGAAGGATTAGTGTGTGTGATGGATAATAGCCGAAAAGATCGGGTCATTATTTGCCCAGATCGCAGTATGAACGGGAGCAAAAGATGAGTGATGATGTAGTGGTGCCGCTGCAGTTTACTGACGCAGCCGCCAGCAAAGTAAAAAATCTGATCGCAGATGAAGAGAATCCAAACCTGAAACTGCGTGTCTACATCACCGGTGGTGGTTGTAGTGGCTTCCAGTATGGTTTCACGTTTGATGACCAAATCAACGATGGTGACATGACCATTGAGAAGCAGGGCGTTGGTCTCGTTGTCGACCCGATGAGCCTGCAGTATCTGGTGGGTGGTGCCGTCGATTACACCGAAGGTCTGGAAGGTTCCCGCTTTGTGGTGACCAACCCGAACGCAACCAGTACCTGCGGCTGCGGTTCTTCCTTCAGCATCTGATTTATCGGGTGCGACAAAAAAGCCGTGTCAGTGACACGGCTTTTTGCTATCTGCCATTCTCGTCCAGCGCAAAGGTCGGCAGCTTCAGATGCCAGCGGATTGCGGCCAGACGAATCGTGAGCGTGACCACCATTCCCACCATACTGGCGGCTTCCAGCGGCATACCGAAGCCATACCATGCGGTGGCATGCACAATTCCCCCGGCAATACAGGCGGTTGCGTAGATTTCCGTACGCAGGATCATCGGCACTTCTCGGGCCAGAACGTCACGAATAATCCCGCCACCGACGCCGGTGAGCACACCCATGCAAATCGCCACCAGTGGCCCGGTGCCAGCCATAAACGCTTTGTTCACCCCGATACCCACGAACACCGCCAGCCCGACGGCATCCAGAACCGGTAACACCCATTTGGGCAGGCGTCTTGGCTGACGCACCAGCAAAATGGTCAGCATGCAGGTGACCATCGCCACCACCAGATCGGTGGGATCTTTCACCCAAAAGACCGGGCCGTGGGCCAGCGCCATATCACGGATGGTGCCGCCGCCAACGGCCGTCACTACGCCGAGCACCAGCACACCAAAGGGATCCATCCGTAGCTTTCCGGCAAGTAACACACCTGAGATGGCAAAAACAGCGGTGCCGACAATATCCAGCCAGTAGACAAGCATGGTTCAATCCCCGGTTATTTCACCTGCGCAAGGGCAGAGCAGAGTTGTTGAGCGGCGAGGATGATACGCGGGCTGGCACGTTCAAACCAGTCTCCGGTAAGGGGAATCACCGGAATATCGAGCTGTTTGTGCCAGAACTCTTCGATTTTAGGAATCTCGCTCGCACCGCCTGCTACCACGATGGCCTGAGGATTGCGTGCCAGCACCTGCTCGCGGCTGACCTGAGGCCAGGGGACGCGGCTGGCGGCAAAGATATTTTCACCGCCGCACAGCTCCAGCACTTCATTTTGCAGCGAGCCTTTGCCGCTGGTGAACAGCGGTTCGCCACCAAATTGCAGGAAAATACGTTTTTTCGGCTGGTCGGCATACTGCTTTTTCAGGGCGTTGTATTGCGTGAGAAGCGCATCGGCGGCCCGTTTCGCCTGCTCGGGATGCGGGCTGTACGGGGAAAGCTTGTCCAGAGATTCCGCGACCTGCTCGATAGTCACCGCATCTATCCACATCACCGTGATGCCCAGCCGGCTTAACTGCTCGACCTGACGTTCGGCATTGCCGCCGCGCCAGGCCAGTACCAGATCGGGTTTTAGGGCCACGATCCGTTCAAGGTTCATTCCTTGCCAGGTCGCAACCTGTTCAATATTGGCCGCTTCGGCGGGGTAATCTGAATAGCTGCTCACCCCGACCGGCGTAATGCCTGCGGCGAACGCCAGTTCAGTATTGCCGGGAGAGAGGGAAATCACGCGCGGCGCAGCACACAGCCACGCTGGGGAAAGAAGTAACAGGGCGGCCAGCGCCCTGAAAAAATGCTTAGCCACGTGCCAGGTTCTGCACCAGCGTCTCAACCATCAGGCTGGACTGTTTCGCGGCAACCACCAGGAACTCATCAAAGCTCAGGTGGGACTGTTGATCGGCCACATCAGAGATGGCGCGAACCACCACGAACGGAACGCCAAAGTTGTAGCAAACGTGGGCAATGGCTGTCGCTTCCATTTCCACAGCTGCTGCCTGCGGGAAGTTATGGCGAATTTTTGCCAGACCCACGGAGCCATTAATAAAGGCATCGCCGCTTACGAT
Source organism: uncultured Enterobacteriaceae bacterium (assembly GCA_963530515.1). Taxonomy (GTDB): domain Bacteria; phylum Pseudomonadota; class Gammaproteobacteria; order Enterobacterales; family Enterobacteriaceae; genus CBFFRJ01. The sequence continues at coordinate 43,963 of CAUSEC010000036.1, forward strand.
CAGGCCGCGAACGGCATTCAGGTTAAGCTGATTGATGCAGGTTTCAGCCGCCGCAATCAGTTTCTCGTCGGCTTTGAAACCAGCCGGGCAGCCTGGCAACTGGCCGAACTCGTAGCCAAATGCGGTCACGTCGGCATCGTGGTAGCGCGCTTCATCGGAAACCACGATGTCGCCCACTTTCAGGGTGGACGCCAGTCCGCCTGCAGAACCGGTGTTGATAATCACGTCTGGCTTGCAGCGCTCCAGCAGCAGTGTTGCACCCATGGCGGCAGCCACTTTGCCAATGCCGGATTTCAGCAGGGCAACTTCTGTACCATTCAGCGTACCGGTGTAAATTTCACAGCCGCCAATGGTCAGCGTCTGACGATTGTCGATTTTGTCACGCAGCAGCGTAACTTCTTCTTCCATTGCACCAATAATGCCAATTTTCATGGAGATACTCGCTAAAGTGATAAGACAGGATTACGTTTACAGGGCATAGTCTATCATGGCATACAGAATTGCATGACATCCCGTGACGCCTCGCTGACAGGAGAGGAAATGGCTGAGATCGATTTTCGAAAAAAAATAAACTGGCACCGTCGCTATCGCTCCCCTCAGGGGGTGAAAACCGAACGTGAAATCCTGCGCATTTTCGAAAGCGATCGTGGGCGAATCATCAACTCGGCGGCCATTCGCCGCCTGCAGCAAAAAACCCAGGTGTTCCCGCTTGAGCGCAACGCGGCGGTGCGTACACGCCTGACCCATTCGCTGGAAGTTCAGCAGGTTGGGCGCTACATCGCCAAAGAGATTCTTAGTCGCCTGAAAGAGATGCGTTTGCTCGAAACCTACGGGCTGGATGAACTGACCGGGCCGTTTGAAAGTATTGTCGAGATGGCGTGCCTGATGCACGACATCGGCAACCCGCCGTTTGGCCATTTTGGCGAGGCGGCGATCAATGACTGGTTCCGCCAGCGCCTGGCCCCTGATGATGCCACCAGCCAGCCGCGTACCGACGATCGCTGCGATGTGGTCACGCTTCGCCTGCGGGAAGGGGAGGACAGCCTCAATGCCCTGCGGCGTAAAGTACGTCAGGATTTAAGCCATTTTGAGGGTAATGCGCAGGGAATTCGCCTGGTGCATACGCTGATGCGCATGAATCTCACCTGGGCGCAGGTCGGCTGCATCTTAAAATATACGCGTCCGGCCTGGTGGACGGGGGAAACGCTCTCGTCCCATAGCTATTTAATGAAAAAACCGGGCTTCTATTTTTCTGAAGAGGCCTATGTTGAGCGCCTGCGTAAAGAATTAGATCTGGAGACTTACAGTCGCTTCCCATTGACCTGGATTATGGAAGCGGCAGATGACATTTCCTATTGTGTGGCCGACCTTGAGGATGCGGTAGAAAAACGCATTTTCTCCGCCGAGCAGCTCTATCAGCATCTTTACGATGCCTGGGGTGAGCACGCAAAAGGTTCACTCTTTTCTCAGGTGGTCGAAAATGCCTGGGATAAATCTCGAGCAAATACCCTGAGCCGCAGCGCCGAAGATCAATTCTTTATGTATTTACGGGTGAACACGTTAAATAAACTGGTGCCGTATGCTGCCCAGCGTTTTATTGATAATTTGCCGCAGATTTATTGTGGGGAATTCAATCATGCGCTGCTTGAGGACGATAGCGATTATAGCCAGCTCCTTGAATTATATAAAAACGTCGCCATTAAAGAAGTGTTCAGTCACCCTGATGTAGAGCAACTGGAACTGCAGGGGTACCGCGTTATTAGCGGGCTGCTGGAAATTTACCGTCCGCTGCTACAATTATCACTCGCGGATTTTTCAGAGCTGGTAGAAAAAGACAGGGTACGGCGTTTACCCATCGAATCCCGGCTATTTCAAAAACTCTCAACGCGCCATCGACTGGCTTATGTTGAGGCTGTTAGCAAATTATCCCGGGAAGATGCAGAGTTCCCGGTAATGGAATATTACCACCGCTGTCGTTTAATTCAGGACTATATCAGTGGCATGACAGATCTGTATGCGTGGGATGAATACCGCCGCCTGATGGCAGTGGAATAATGAGTCGGGAATTGTAAAGACGGACAATAAATTTTTACTTTTTCCAAAAACTTAATCCCGGAACTTCACGTTATAAAACGACTCTGAGTGACACATACACAGCCGTTTTACGTTTTCAGTAAAGAGATTGAGAGACATGAAAAAAACTACGTTAGCAATGAGTGCCCTGGCACTGAGCTTAAGTCTGGCACTGACCCCGATATCTTCCATGGCGGCTGAGACGGCATCGTCGGCGACGACGTCGCAGCAACTTCCAAGCCTGGCTCCGATGCTCGAAAAAGTGATGCCGTCGGTGGTCAGTATCAATGTTGAAGGCAGCACAACGGTAAACACGCCGCGCATGCCGCGTAACTTCCAGCAATTCTTTGGCGACAATTCCCCGTTCTGCCAGGATGGCTCGCCGTTCCAGAGCTCACCGTTCTGCCAGGGTGGGCAGGGTGGACAAGGTGGCCAGGGGCAGGGTGGCGCTCAGCAGCAGAAATTCATGGCGCTGGGTTCTGGCGTCATCATTGATGCCGCTAAAGGCTATGTGGTTACCAATAACCACGTGGTGGATAACGCTACCACCATTAAGGTTCAACTGAGTGATGGGCGTAAATTTGATGCCAAGGTGGTGGGCAAAGACCCGCGCTCTGACATTGCGCTGATCCAGATTCAGGACCCTAAAAACCTGACGGCGATTCAGTTGGCAGACTCTGACGCGCTGCGCGTAGGTGACTACACGGTCGCTATCGGTAACCCATTTGGCCTGGGTGAAACCGTCACTTCAGGTATCGTCTCAGCTCTGGGCCGTAGCGGCCTGAACGCCGAGAACTACGAGAACTTTATCCAGACGGATGCCGCCATTAACCGTGGTAACTCCGGTGGTGCGCTGGTTAACCTCAACGGTGAGCTGATTGGTATCAACACCGCGATTCTGGCACCGGACGGCGGCAACATCGGGATTGGTTTTGCGATCCCAAGCAATATGGTGAAAAACCTGACGGCACAAATGGTGCAGTACGGCCAGGTGCGTCGTGGTGAGCTGGGCATTTTGGGCACCGAGCTGAACTCTGAGCTGGCGAAAGCAATGAAGGTTGACGCCCAGCGCGGAGCCTTTGTCAGCCAGGTCATGCCGAACTCTGCGGCGGCGAAAGCGGGCGTGAAAGCCGGTGATGTGATTACGTCTCTGAACGGTAAACCGATCGGCAGCTTCGCCGCGATGCGTGCTGAAGTCGGATCCATGCCGATTGGCAGCAAAGTGACCCTTGGCCTGGTCCGTGATGGTAAGCCGGTGGAAGTCAGCCTGGAACTGCAACAGAGCAGCCAAACGCCTGCCGAAACGGCGACGGTCTTCAGTGGTATTGAAGGCGCTGAAATGAGCAACAAAGGCAAAGATGAAGGTGTACTGGTGAATGAAGTCAAAGCCAACACCCCGGCTGCGCGTATTGGTCTTAAGAAAGGTGACGTCGTGCTGGGTGCAAACCAACAGCCCGTGAAGAACCTTGGCGAGTTGCGCAAAATCCTCGACAGCAAACCGTCCGTGCTGGCGCTGAACATCCAGCGTGGCGATTCCACTCTCTACCTGCTCATGCAATAACCGCTTTAACCCTCTTCTCCCGCTCGGGGGAAGAGGGCTTCCCTCAGATTTTGTGAGGCCTTCCACAACTCCATACTTCTGAACCTGGCTTTGTGCATATGCACAGTGCATGGCCTGGTATTCTGCCATATGCTTGCACCCTGCTCACGGGAGGGTTACATGGCTGGCTGGCATCTTGATACTAAAATGGCACAGGATATCGTGGCGCGCACAATGCGTATCATCGATACAAACATTAACGTGATGGATGCACGTGGCCGCATCATTGGTAGCGGCGATCGCGAACGAATTGGTGAATTGCACGAAGGCGCGCTGCTCGTGCTCGCACAGGGCCGCGTGGTGGATATTGATGATGCCGTTGCACGCCATCTTCACGGTGTACGTCAGGGCATCAACCTGCCGCTGCGTCTTGAAGGAGAGATCGTTGGCGTTATCGGCCTGACCGGGGAACCGGAGTCGTTGCGCAAATACGGCGAGCTGGTGTGCATGACCGCCGAAATGATGCTGGAACAATCCCGTTTGATGCACCTCCTTGCTCAGGATAGTCGCCTGCGCGAAGAGCTGGTCATGAACCTGATTCAGGCCGAGGAACACACGCCTGCGCTGACCGAATGGGCGCAGCGCTTAGGTATCGATTTAAATCAGCCTCGCGTGGTGGCGGTGGTGGAAGTCGACAGCGGCCAACTGGGTGTCGACAGCGCAATGGCTGAACTTCAGCAGCTGCAAAATGCCCTGACAACCCCTGAGCGTAACAATCTTATTGCTATTGTCTCTCTGACTGAGATGGTGGTGTTAAAACCGGCGCTGAATCAGTTTGGCCGCTGGGATGCCGAGGATCATCGTAAGCGCGTTGAGCAGCTTATTCAGCGCATGAAAGAAAATGGGCAGCTGCGATTCCGTGTTGCGCTGGGCAATTACTTCACCGGGCCGGGAAGTATCGCCCGCTCCTATCGCACGGCGCGCACCACCATGATGGTGGGTAAACAGCGTATGCCGGAAAGCCGCAGCTATTTCTATCAGGATCTGATGCTGCCTGTTTTACTCGACAGCCTTCGCGGCGGCTGGCAGGCGAACGAACTGTCCCGCCCGCTTCAGCGCCTTAAAGCGATGGATAATAACGGCCTGTTGCGCCGAACGCTGTCTGCGTGGTTCCGTCATAACGTGCAGCCGCTCGCAACCTCAAAGGCGCTCTTTATTCACCGCAATACGCTGGAATATCGTTTGAATCGAATCTCTGAGTTAACGGGACTGGATTTGGGGAATTTTGACGACAGGTTGCTGCTGTATGTCGCGCTGCAACTGGATGAACAGCGCTAGGTAAAAGCAAAACGGCAGCCCTGCGGCTGCCGTTTTTTATGTTTACTCCCTCTCCCGTGGGAGAGGAGTGGGTGAGGGCATCAGACGGCACCCATTCCCATTATTTATTGCGCGTCAGTTTTTCCAGGTCAGACTCAATTTCATTGATCTTGTTGGCAACGACGCTTTCAAGATGGCGCAGATCGTCGAGGATCTTACGTTTCAAATCCACATCCGTGCGATCGCGCTGGCAAATCTGGTCGAGCTCATCGATAACGTAGCGCAGGTTTGGACTGATCTCCTGCACTTCCTTGTAACCCTGACCGACACCATCCGCGACCACCGTCTTACGCTGACGGGGGTATTTAAACTTTACGCTTTTGGCAAAGAACTCGCCTTTGTCCTTGTGAAAATAGATTTTCAGAATGTCGTTATTCGCTTCCTGGCGGAGGCTGTAACGGTCAATTTCATCAGGATTGGTAATGCCTAAACTTTTCAGATTATCGTACATAGCGGTACCCTTAAGCTCAACATAACCTATGAATAATTAACGAAAAAATCTATTTCCGCCACCTCGAAATGCGAAAAAGGCGGGATATGTCACCCTCTCCCGAATTGGGAGAGGGTATCACTTAATCGATGGTACGAAGCAGTTCGTTGATACCGACTTTACCACGCGTTTTTGCATCGACTTTCTTAACGATTACAGCACAGTACAGGCTGTACTTACCGTCTTTAGACGGCAGGTTGCCGGAGACCACAACGGAGCCCGCCGGTACACGACCGTAGTGAACTTCGCCCGTTTCGCGATCGTAAATACGGGTGCTCTGACCAATGTAGACGCCCATAGAGATAACGGAACCTTCTTCGACAATAACACCTTCTACGACTTCAGAACGTGCGCCAATGAAGCAGTTATCTTCGATGATGGTCGGGTTAGCCTGCAGCGGCTCCAGAACACCACCGATACCTACGCCGCCGGACAGGTGAACGTTTTTACCGATCTGCGCGCAGGAACCTACGGTTGCCCAGGTGTCGACCATCGTACCTTCATCAACATAAGCACCGATGTTGACGTAAGACGGCATCAGCACGGTGTTACGTGCAATGAACGCACCCTGGCGAACGGCCGCTGGCGGCACAACGCGGAAGCCTTCTTTCTGGAAACGCGCTTCGTCATAGTCAGCGAATTTCATCGGTACTTTATCGAAGTAGCGGCTTTCCGCGCCGTCGATGACCTGGTTATCGTTAATGCGGAACGAGAGCAGAACGGCCTTCTTAAGCCACTGGTGGGTGACCCACTGGCCGTCAATCTTCTCTGCGACGCGCAGTGCGCCTGAATCCAACAGGGAGATAACCTGGTTAACCGCTTCACGGGTAACGGTATCTGCGTTTGCCGGGGTAATCTCTGCGCGACGCTCGAAAGCGGCTTCAATAACGTTCTGTAACTGCTGCATTATGACTCTTTCCATCTATGTAAAAAAAAACGTTACCCTTTATCGTTTGGATTGAGGGCCTCTGTCAACCGTTGTTGCACCTCTCGTTGCAGCTCATTATTAAGGCCACGCCGGTCAGCTGTTGCGATTATAAATAAATCTTCTACTCGCTCACCAATTGTCGTAATTCTCGCGCCGTGGAGCGAAATACTCAGGTCAGCAAACACTTTGCCGACGCGGGCGAGCAGCCCTGGCTGGTCAAGTGCAATCAGCTCAAGGAAGGTCCGTCTGTCGGTGTGGGTCGGCAGGAAATTGACTTCGGTCTCCACATTAAAGTGACGCAATTTCGCCGGCTGACGACGGGGCTGTGGCGGTTGCCAGGAGTGCTGGGTAATGGCCTGTTCAAGACCAAAACGGGTCGCTTCATGTCGGTCAGCAGAGAGCGTGCTGCCGTCAGGTTCCAGCACGATAAAGGTGTCCATCGCCATGCCGTCGCGCGTCGTGAAGATTTGCGCGTCATGTACGCTCAGATTACGCCTGTCGAGCTCGGCGCAGACGGCGGCAAACAGGTAGGGTCTGTCCGGGCTCCAGATGAAAATTTCTGTCCCACCTCGCGTGGCTTGCGGGCTGAGCAAAATCAGGGGCTTGCTGAGATCGTGCTCCAGCAGGTGCCGCGCATGCCAGGCCAGCTGATTTGGGCTATGACGTACAAAGTAATTGGCGCGACAGCGTGCCCAAATCTGATGCAGTTTTTCCTCATCAATATTGTCCATGCGCAGCAGCGCCAGCGCCTGCAGTTGGTGATGGCGCACACGCTCGCGCATATCCGGCGTATTTTGCATGCCACGGCGCAACTGCTTCTCGGTGGCGAAATAGAGCTCGCGCAGCAGACTCTGCTTCCAGCTGTTCCACAGCGTCTCGTTGGTGGCGCAGATGTCGGCCACAGTCAGGCAGACCAGGAAGCGCAGGCGGTTTTCCGTTTGTACCTCTTCTGCGAACTGCTTGATCACTTCGGGATCCTGAATATCACGGCGCTGGGCGGTGACGGACATCAACAAGTGGTTACGCACAAGCCAGGCCACCAGCTGCGTTTCCCGCGAGTTCAGCCCATGCAGTTCAGCAAATTTCAGTACGTCATGTGCGCCGAGCACCGAGTGATCGCCGCCGCGCCCTTTGGCAATATCGTGGAACAGCGCGGCAATCAGGATGAGCTCCGGGTGCGTCAGGCGCGGCCAGAGGTCGACGCAAAGCGGGTGGCGTGGGCGCGTCTCCTCGTTGGCGAAGGTTTCCAGCTTGAGCAACACCCGGATGGTGTGTTCATCAACGGTATAGGCGTGAAAGAGGTCAAACTGCATCTGGCCGACAATATGCGACCATTGCGGCATATAGGCCCATAACACGCTGTGGCGATGCATGGGCAACAGGCCACGCTTTACCGCGCCAGGGTGGCGGAGCAGGCTGAGGAAAATCGAGCGCGCTTCCGGGATATAACACAGCGGCTGGGTCAGGTGGCGGCGCGCATGGCGCAAATGGCGCAGCGTGGTGGAGTAGATCCCGGTGATGCTACTGTTGCGCACCATGATGTAGAACATGCGCAGTATTGCCTGCGGCTCGCGGATGAACAGGCTTTCATCACGTAAATCAATCAGCGTGCCGCGCAGCTGGAATTCATCATCAATGGCGCGCGGTTTTTCATCTGTTGTCAGCGCCAGAATGGCTTCATCGAACAGCTGCAGCAGCATATGATTCAGTTCAGTCACCCGGCGAGTGACCCGGTAGAAATCCTTCATCATATGTTCAACCGGCTGATTGCCTTCACCGACATAGTTCAGACGCTGAGCAACGCTGAGCTGCCTGTCGAACAGCAGGCGGTTGTCGTAACGGTTAAGCTCAAGATGCAGGGCAAAACGGATACGCCAGAGCAGATGCAGACACTCGTTGAGCTCATTACGTTCCGCTTCGGTCAAAAAGCCAAAACCGACCATCTCGTCCATTGAGGTGGCACCGAAATGACGGCGCGCCACCCATTGCAACGTATGGATGTCACGCAGGCCGCCCGGGCTGCTTTTAATGTCCGGTTCCAGATTATAGCTGGTGCCGTGATAGCGTTGATGACGATCGTTTTGTTCCACGACTTTCGCGGGGAAAAATTTCTCCGACGGCCAGAATTTTTCGCTGAAGATGTGTTTTTGCAGCTCCAGGAACAGGGCAACATCGCCAATCAGCAGGCGCGACTCAATCAGGTTGGTGGCGACGGTTAAGTCGGACAACCCTTCCTGCAGACACTCATCCAGCGTACGCACGCTATGGCCCACTTCAAGCTTCACATCCCAGAGCAGGGTCAGCAGTTCACCAATTTTTTGCGCGCTTTCGTCGGAAAGTTTTGCCCGACTCAGAATCAGTAGATCAATATCAGAAAGCGGGTGCAACTCGCCGCGGCCATAGCCTCCGACGGCGACCAGAGCGACATCACTTTGCTCGCCAAAGCCGTAGTCCAGCCACAGCCGCTGTAGCAGCTGGTCGATAAACTCGGTTCGCGCTTCAATAAGCTGTTCGGCGGAGAGCCCGGCATCGAAGACATGGCCCAGCCACTGCTGGAAATTGTCGATGTGGGTTTTGATGGTTGCCACCGTCAGTTCACTCGACGCCCACTCTCCAGGATACGCAGGCTGACCAGGGAGCGTAGGTTTTACCGTGCTGACGAATTGTTCAGAAAATGTATTGCTCATTAACAGGCCACCCTAATCAATGGGACAGCGAACCGCGTCACTGACCTTCAAATGTGCCAGTGCGGACAAAGCGTATTCAATAAAGGTTAAAACATGCGTCTAATCAGACAAGTTAAAAGAGATAACAGAAAATGAAAAGACGTTTATGTTTATGAAACATGACAGGAAATATAAGGAAAAGTTGTGCTTTCGTGCCCGAGAAATAAGCAAGTTTTCTGGGTGATGTATCGAAAAGCGGCCATTTTACCGACCGCTTGATGACATACGTAAGAATTTACTCTGCGGTGAGGACTGCCGGGATGGTGTCGTCTTTACGGAGAGTCAGGATCTCACAGCCGTTCTCGGTCACAACAATGGTGTGCTCATACTGCGCTGACAGGCTGCGATCCTTGGTTTTAACCGTCCAACCGTCCTTCATGGTACGGATGCGGTAATCGCCCGCATTGACCATCGGTTCAATGGTGAAGGTCATGCCAGCCTGCAGGACCACGCCGCCATCGTCCGCATCGTAGTGCAGAACCTGGGGTTCTTCATGGAAAACGCGACCGATACCGTGGCCGCAGTATTCACGGACGACGGAGAAACCTTCACCTTCAACATACTTTTGAATGGCGGCGCCAAGGGTGCGCAGACGAATGCCGGGTTTAACCATGCGCAGTGACAGATAGAGGCTGTCCTGGGTTACGCGGCACAGACGTTCGCCAAGAATGGTCGGCTTGCCCACGATAAACATTTTGGAGGTATCGCCGTGGTATTCGTCTTTAATGACGGTGACGTCGATATTCACGATATCGCCATCTTTCAGCTGTTTTTCATCATCCGGGATACCATGGCAGACCACTTCGTTAATGGAGATGCACACCGATTTCGGGAAACCGTGATAGCCGAGGCAAGCGGAAACGGCATGCTGCTCGTTGACGATGTAGTCGTTACAAATACGATCCAGCTCGCCGGTGCTGACGCCTGGTTTGATGTAAGGCTCGATCATTTCCAGCACTTCTGCGGCAAGGCGTCCGGCCACGCGCATTTTTTCGATTTCTTCAGGGGTTTTAATTGAGATAGCCATTGATTCTGTCCATCAGTGCCGATTTTTCGACAATATAAGTTCAAGTACTGTTAATGGTAACAGTCTGGCCCACCCGGTGCCAAATTGAGAATCATTCTGCCTGGCGCCTTTTGTGCCACCTTCGCGCGTGAGGTGCTAACCTTCAGTGCTGGGCAGTTGGTGTTTGTCACACGAAATTCACTGTTCAGTTGCCCGCTCTGCATTAACAATGATTGGAGTCTGGTGGCTGTTTGTGATATAAAGCGCGCCGGACTCACGTTCCTCTTCGGAACGAAGTCGACAAATCTCACTTTGTGTAAATAACACACACGTATCGACACATATTCCGGGGTGCCCTTTGGGGTCGGTAATATGGGATACGTGGAGGCATAACCCCAACTTTTTATATAGAGGTTCTAATCATGGCAACTGTTTCCATGCGCGACATGCTCAAGGCTGGTGTTCACTTTGGTCAC
>CAUSEC010000037.1:0-52752 GCA_963530515.1 uncultured Enterobacteriaceae bacterium
GTACAGTAATATGGTCATGGGGAGCTGACCATATTACTGGGGATCACTCAGCCCTGTGGGAGAGGGCCGGGGTGAGGGCATCAGACCGCAGAGTCCTTACTGCTTCGGCGGGATATCCGAGACCTCAGAATGCGACTCGTCGTTACCCGCTGGCGTCGCAGCAGGTGCCGTATCACCGGTCGACATTAACGTCTCCCAGCTTGCCTGCAAATCCTTCATGTTGTATTCCGGTTCACCCTTCGGCTGCAGCAGAATCAACGCCATATCCTGAGAAAGCTGCGAACGCAGATCCTGATTCAGCTCCTCTTTGGTGAGCGAGGTGAGGAAGGTCGTACGCAGCTTCTGATACTGCTCCGGCGCGATATCCACCACCTGATTTTGCAACGAGCGCATCCGCTGGCTGATCAGAATATCGGTATCCGTTCTGCCATAAGTGGCAAACAGCTTCTGCAACTCAAGATTCTTCTGCGCGACCAGCGCATTAAACTCTTCTTCCGGCAGGCCCTTGTCGCGCACCTTCGCCAGCTCACGCGCCACAATGCCTAAGCTGCTCTGCATTTTCTCGTTGGGCGAATCCAGGTTGATAGCACACTGGGCACGCTGGAACATCACGCGGCAGTCAAAACCGAGGCCAATGTCTTTGTTGCTCGATTTTGTCAGATACTGCTGGATATGCCAGAACAGGGCTTCACGGGCCAGGTCTTCGCGCCAGTAGCGCAACAAAGCGGCGGACTCACGAATCGGCTGCCACGCGGTATCCCACATGATCGCGAGCCTGTCCTGCTGCACCGAGTCGGTCATGATGCTTACCGGCTGACGCGGCAGTGCCGACAGGGTCGGGACCGGAGCCGGGGTTTCTCGTTTGCCTTTCAGGTCACCAAAGGTTTTGTTGATTTGCTCAATCACGCTGCGGGTATCGACGTTACCCACCACGATCAGGGTCATTGCATCCGGGGTGTACCATTTTTGATGGAACGCCTGAAGCTGTTTGGCATCCAGCGGATGCTTAAGCGATTCCGCCGGGTCATGCCCTAACAGGCTTGAACCTTTAAGACGGTAACGCCACCAGCTGTCTTTGGTGTTGCCAGGCCAGGTGGCAACCATGTCTTCGCTTGCCAGCGCGTGGTTCACCGTCTCAGGGGTGATAACCAGCTTACCGGTGCTGTCAGACAGCCACGTCAATGCTTCCTTCAGCAGGTCGCTGCGGTTGTTCGGCAAGCTCAGATTGAAAATCGTGTATTCATAGGACACCAGCGCAGGCGGCAGCGGTCGTTTCGGGTCAATGCCCTGCTGCCAGAGTGAGCGCACTTGTGTCGGTTGCAGGCTGCCGCTGTGGGTCAGCGCAATGCGGGGAATAAAATGGCTGAAACCGGTTTGCTGGGTGCTTTCGGTCAGCGAACCGGTATCAATAGACAGGCGAACCTCAACGCGGTCGCTGGGACGCTGCGGCGTGGCGAGAACCTGCCACTGTAAACCGTTTGATAGTGTCCCTTGTTGCCAGGCCGGGTCTGGCTGGAGTGCTTCTGCCTGCACATAACCGACAGCCGCCAGCATCAGCAAACCGCCTGTTAACAATCGAATTTTTGTGCCCTGCATGAGAACCCCTAATCAACATTCCTGGTTAAAAAGTCAGCCCCGCCAGGTGGGGAGGCCAAAGATACATAACACTCCGGTGTTAGACCTCGCAAAAGCGAAAACATCTCACCACGGGGTGAAATATCTCGAAGAATTCGTGTCGAACTTTTAGCGGGCCAGGGATCAATTATGCTCAGGCACCCGCAGCCCGACAAGGGCTACGGGCTTAAGTCGCGAAATTATGAGGAAATTTCGCCTGTTTTGCTGCTCGCAGGACGATTATCCAGCGTATCGACAAGTTTTTTCTGATCCAGTTCTTTCACCCATTTCGCCACCACCACAGTCGCCACGCCATTGCCGACCAGGTTGGTCAGCGCGCGCGCTTCCGACATGAAACGGTCAATCCCCAGAATCAGCGCCAGCCCGGCCACCGGTAAATGCCCGACCGCCGATATCGTGGCCGCCAGCACAATAAAGCCGCTTCCGGTGACCCCCGCCGCCCCTTTCGAGGAGAGCAGCAGCACCACCAGCAGCGTTATCTGGTGGAAAATGTCCATATGGCTGTTGGTCGCCTGCGCAATAAACACCGCCGCCATCGTCAGGTAGATAGAGGTGCCATCGAGATTGAAGGAGTACCCGGTGGGAATAACCAGCCCCACGACCGACTTACGACAGCCGAGGCGTTCCATTTTTTCCAGCATACGTGGCAGGGCCGATTCCGACGAGGAGGTTCCCAGCACAATCAGCAGCTCTTCACGGATGTAACGGATAAATTTGAAGATATTAAAGCCGGTGGCGCGCGCAATACTGCCGAGCACCACCACCACAAACAGAATACAGGTGATGTAGAAGCAGATGATCAGCTGGCCCAACTGCACCAGGGTTCCCACGCCGTATTTGCCAATGGTGAACGCCATCGCACCAAATGCCCCAATCGGCGCAAGGCGCATAATGAAGTTGATGATGCCGAAAATCACCTGCGAGAAGCTTTCAATCACGTTGAAAATCAGCTGGCCTTTGTTGCCCATACGATGCAGCGCAAAGCCGAACAACACGGCGAACAGCAGCACCTGCAGAATGTTACCGCTGGCAAAGGCACCGATGACGCTCGACGGAATCACATCCATCAGGAAGGCCACAATACCCTGGTCTTTTGCCTGTTCGGCGTACATCGCCACCGCTTTGGCATCCAGAGTGGCCGGGTCAACGTTCATGCCCGCACCAGGCTGAACCACGTTGACGATGATCAAACCGATAATCAGCGCCAGCGTACTGACCACTTCAAAATAGAGCAGTGCCACAGCGCCCGTGCGGCCCACCGCCTTCATGCTTTCCATACCGGCGATGCCCGTCACTACCGTACAGAAAATGACCGGAGCGATAATCATTTTGATGAGCTTAACGAACGCGTCGCCCAGCGGTTTCATTTGCGTGCCGATTTCAGGGTAGTAATGGCCAAGCAAAATCCCGATAGCTATCGCCGTCAGTACCTGAAAGTAGAGACTTCTGAACAGAGAGGTTTTCATAGGGTGTCCTTGAGGTTTAAACCACAGGCTTTGTAGGGAGTTCTCGCGCCTGCGGATTAAAAATAACACCCGTGAAACATGACAGAAATAAACTTACATCAAATTTGAAACAGAGATGTTAAGAAATTAGAGCTGACTCGTACAAGCCAGCCCCCTTTCAGGCGTTTTCAGTCTTATCCGAATGGGTTAAATAACGCGCTTCAAAAGCGTCTGGCGTCACCGCCCTGTCGAATAAAAAGCCCTGCGCCATTTCGACACCCGCTCCGGCCAGCCAGTCGCGTTGCGCCTCGGTTTCCACCCCTTCGGCGATGATGTGCAGATCCAGGCTGCGCGCCATGTGGATAATGGAAGCCACCATGCTGCTGTCTTCGGGTAGCCCCTCAACAAACATCTTGTCGATTTTGAGCAGATCCACCGGCAGCGACTTCATATGTTGCAACTGGCGCAGCCCGGCATAGCCCATACCGAAGTCATCGAGCGCGATTTGCACCCCGGCATTGCGCAGCGGACGCAGAATAGCCACCGCCGCGTGCGGGTCGTCAATGCGGCGACTTTCGGTCACTTCAAGGATCAGCATATTGGGCTTAATGCGGTAGCGATTGAGCAACTCAAGCATGTCCGGCACCATATTGTGGTGCATCAGCTGTAGCGCGGAGAGGTTGACCGACAGCGGCATCGTCACCCCTTTCTCCTGCCAGGCCGCCAGCAGGCGACAGGACTCTTCAAGCACCCAGTAGCCCACCGTCACCATCAGGCCGCAGGACTCAATGCGCTCAATTAAACCTTCCGGCAAATCCCAGCCTCCGTCCGGCTGCTCCATACGCAGCAGCGCTTCGGCGCTGACCACCCGCCCGCTGGCGAGGTCGACCTGCGGCTGTAGCCAGATGGCAAACTTCTGCTGGTCGAGAGCGTTGAGAATGTCGCTCTCTTCGGTCAGCCGCTTTTGCGCCTCTTCCATCTGCTCAGGGTCAAAGAACTGAATCTGGTTTTTACCTTTGCGCCGTGCGGTAAACGCAGCGGAAACCGCGCGACGATAGAGCTGCTCGGCATTCATCCCGCCATAGAACATCGCCACCCCGATGCTGGCGCTCGGGCGCAGCTGGATGCCATGCATCGGCAGGCGCTCGTTAATCACAGTGAGCACTTGCTGACCTAACGTAATGGCGTGCCACGGCTCTTTCACACCGTGGGCCACAATCGCGAAATCATAGGCGCTGACCTGGGTCAGCACCATGCGCGGGGCCAGCACCGATTTGAGTTTTTCCACCAGCGTCAGCAGCAGAATTTCCCGCTGGGCTTCTTTTAATACGCCCGCTGTCTCCTGCAAGGTCTCGCAGGCCACAAACATCAGCGCGGTGGTTTTCTGCCGGGTGACGACCTGCTCCAGCAGCGCCATTAAAAAGGCTTTATTGGGCAGGTCAGAAACCGGGAACTGCATCGACTGCATGTTCAGCTCATCATGCTGGCGCAGCAGGTTCAGCTGGTTGCGGTTATAGCTGCGCACCAGGCTGCCTATCTCATCGTCATGATGATGGCGCGGCACGGCAAGCTGATGTCCGAACTGGTCCGCGAGCGGCAGCTCATGTAGCTCACGAGCAATTTTACGCAGCGGGTGCACCATCAGACGGTTGATGCACCAGGTAATGGCCACCGTCATGATCAGCGTTAAAAGTAAGTAAGCAGTCACTAACGTAGACAGCGTACTCATCACGAATTTGTAGACCCGGTAAGAATCCGCTTCCAGCACCAGGTACGCCAGCGGCTGGGGGTTTGCCGGGCGCTGTAATGAATAGATAGGCAGCGAGATCTGAATCGGCAGTTCGAACACGCGCGCCACCATCATCGGCACCGGTCGCTCGGGGATAAAACGCATCCGCAGGGCCTGGAACTGGTTGGGCAGCACCACGTCGGCGCGAATCACCACACCGGCAGGCTTGATTTGCTTGATGATGGATTCCGCTTCGGGGATATCGGCCTTCAGAATGGCGTCCGACAGCGGTTCACGTACAGAGCGGGCAATACTTTCCAGTTGCGTAGCCGTGTTGTAGCGGTTTTGCTGCACAAAGTGAAACAGCAAAATGACGCAAAAAATAAAAATAAACACCATCGCCACGGCAAAAACCGCAGCCATCTGTTTAATGGTTAAAGAACGGCTGACACGCAAGTTAGCTCTCCAGAGATACAGACACGCAGGTCATCGAATCAGAACGCTGCCGCCAGAGTATACTCTATCGTGACGTTATTGAGCTAAACCGGTAAACAGTTTGTATTCGCAAAAGCATTCCCTGGCGGGCATGTCCTTAACCTCATGAATCTCAAGCCCGAAACGGGCGTGGCGCGAGAATTAACCCGCCCCACGCGCTCCCCAGGAATACTCTTCATTTTACCAGTCAGCGTACGGCGTCAGCGTTTGCGGCGGCATATCCATATCACCCTGCCATCCCGCGGCGGAATAGCGCACAAACAGCATGCCCTGGCTTGGGGTGTAATCTTTGGCCTGCTGAATATTGACGCCCAGCCCAACCGACCAGTTAGAGGTGATTCTCCGCTCTATCAGCGCCTGCGCCGTGTAACCTACGCCGCTGGATGATCCGCCACTTTCGATAGCCTCTCTGGCATCGGCTTTGTAAGCCTCTGGAATCAGACCCATCAGCGGATAACTCGTTTGCGATGCGCTACGCGAATGCGACCACGACACCGATCCGCCCAGTTCCCAGGACCAGTTTTCCGTGCGTTGACGCCAGGTGACCGGCACCGAAAACGACAGGTATTCCTGCGGGCTGTAGTAACCGCCCTGACCGAGGGTGTAGTGGCTCAGATCTTTATCGTAGTGCCAGAGCATGTTGCTCAGGCCCACGGTCACCCGGCGGTTATTCTCGTTAATCAGCTTGTAGTAATAGCCCGCCATCCAGCGCACGCGCCAGTTATCCTCAACGTTTTTCCCGCTTAACTGATCGGCACCCAGTGATGCCCACACCCCATGGGCTTCACCCTGGTCATAACTCATGCTGGCCGTCGCGCCGTTTGCCCGTACGCCGCCCCAGGTGGTGCCGGTATGGCCATCATTGGCGTTGTCCTTCTGGCCGCCAAAGGCCAGCAACGAGCTGGAAACCGGCCGACGGTGAACGTTCAGCGTGTAGCCAATCACCCCGATATCATCGCTGTAGCTCAGGCCACCGACCACATCCACCACGTTGAAGCCCATCGGCGTAGTGCCGATGTCCATGTCCCAGGTGTCATTGCGCCAGCCGACAGCAAGGCTGACACCGCTGTCTTTCTGGCTGCGGTTCCCGGAAACACAGTCGGCTAAATTACAGGTACCCCAGTTGGGCGACCAGCTGCCGTCCGAATCTTTGGCAAAAGTCCCGGCATTCATCTGCACCACGTCGGTGCGGAAGAACATCCGCCCGTCCGCCAGCGGCGCATCCGCCTGCAGCATGGTGGTGTGGGCTTTCAAATCGGAGTACCCCCCGGTGCCGCTCGACCCCCAGTAGTTGTGCTGCAACGTGACATTCACATCCTGCTGGCGATAAAGGTCTGCGGCATCGCTGCGCACACCTCGTTTGAGCCAGTCATCTTTCTCATCGTTGCGCGTCAGCATCGTGAACGCGTCATTACTGGCCGGGCGCGTCGGCGTGATCCCTGCGGCGATCATCGCATCTTTGTAGGTTTCCAGCGCCTGCTTCGGCTGCCCGGTGCTGGCCTGGAAACGGGCGGCATCACGCAGCACCAGTGCGGACGCCATTGACGGCGGTTGCGCTTTGGCCTGTGGCACAATTTTTTCAAAAGTCTGCTGCGCGGTTTGGGTGTCCCCTAACTGCGCCTGCACCAGCGCCACGCGGCGTTCGGTGTTGAGGGATGGCGTAATGGTCGGGGCGGGCGCAGGCAGCTTCGCCAGCGTCTCGCGCGCCGCCATGCGGTTGCCTTCGGCGGCGTAGATTTCTGCCAGCCCCAGCAGCGCATCGTCGTTAGCCGGTTCACGCCCCAGCACCGCCTGGTAACGTGACGCCGCCTCTTTGTTGTCGCCGCGCTGTTGTGCCCAGTCCGCCAGGGTCAGCTGGATACGGGTAGAATCCGGTTGCTGTTTGAGGAAGGCAACCGCCTCGGGTTCATGCCCGCTGTCGCGCAGCTGGTTGGCACGCGCCAGCATCTGGTTGGACTCAAGCCGGTCCGCCAGCTCCTGAATATTGCTGTTCCATTTCTCTTTTGGCAGCGTGTTGAGGTGCGCAATGGCGGCACTCTCCTGATTGTTGCCGGAGAGGTAGAGCCCGTAGGCGTAGACCTGTTCAGGATCGCCCGGTTTATCACGCGACAGATTACGCATCTGGGTGTCGGCAGCGATTTGCTGGCCGGAGGCACGCAGGTCGCTCGCCAGTCGGTAGGTCACCCAGACGCTGCCGGGGTCCAGTTCGAGACGACGACGTTGCAGCTCAGCCGCCTGGGCAAAGTTACCCTGGTTCTCCAGCCGCTCCGCTTCCTGCGCCAGGCGGTCGTTGGTCATGCTGCGTTCAATATCATCAATGCTGCGACGCTGGCTGGCAGAGAGCGTCTGAATAAAGGCCGTCGCTTTCTCCGGGGACTGCGCCCGGTAGATATTGGCCAGCCCGCGCACGGCGTTGGTGTTACCCCGGTCCATGCGCAGCGCCTGCTGATAATAGCGCTCAGCCGCCGCCGCATCGTTGCGGGCAATAGCAGCATCACCCAGCCCCAGCACCGCGTAGCTGTCGGTGTTATCAATACCTCTGGCCTGCTGATAATAGCGCTCCGCCCTGGCGGGGTTCTTCGCCGCCAGTTGGGCGTCGCCCTGCTGAATCAACAGCCAGTAGCGGTTGACCTTGAGCAGGCTGTCCCATTTGCTCCGGTTATCGCTGTTCGGATCCAGCGCAATGGCTTTTTCAAACTGCGCCACGGCGCTGGCACGATCGCCGCGCTGGGAATACGCCTGCCCCAGCGCGCCCACGGCTTCGCTGTCCTGATGATTTTTACTGACCGCCTGTTGCAGCTCAGCCACCGCCGTGCTGCCTTTCCCGGCTTCTACCGCCGCGAGGCCACGGGCACGGGCGCGGAATTCCGGGTCTGCGAGTTGTTTCTGCTGGGCATCCAGCTGCTGGCGTGCGGCGACGACGGTATCGCCCTCGCTAAAGACGCTCAGAAAACGCTTGAGCGCCGCCACGCTGTTATCACTGACGGTCATGCCCTGAATTTGTTGATACCAGAGAGTGGCAGCGGCATCGCGCCCGGTGTTGTTTTTCGCCATCTGCTCGAGCACCGCAAACCCTTCTTCGGTACGCCCGTCAGCAATCAGCATCCGCGCCAGCGCGTTTTGCAGGTCGGCGTTACCGGGGTTGCTGGCATTAATGGCCTTGAGCTGATTGACCGCCTCGGTGTGGCGGGCCGGAATTTTTGCCACCTGCTCCCAGTATTCGGTCGCCAGGGCGCCCTCTGGCGGCGCGCCGTTAAACAGGCTCTCGTAAGCCGCAATGGACTCTGGCGCATGCCCCGTCGCCGCCTGTAAGCGTGCCTGCTGCAATGCCTGGCGTCCTTCTGGCGTGGCGAGGGTCATCTCAATTTTCGATGCTTTATAAGCAGAAGAGGTCGGTGCAAGGTCAGACAGTCGGTCGAGCAGTTTCTGCGCACCGGCGTTGTCGCCCTGGCGCAGCAGATAGCGCAGGCGTGCGGCAATCACGTCCGGGTCGTCCGGTGCCATCAACTCAAGGCGATAGAGCGACTGGCGCACGATATCTTCGCGCTTGCTGGTCTCACCCAGACGCACCTGTTCCAGCAGCTGCTGTTGTGCGGACGGTGCCGCCTCAGCGACGGGCATCAGTGCGATACCCAGAGATAAACTAAGAAGACTCAATGAGAAGTTGCGCATTCCTGGCCCCAATCAGGTTGTAACTCACCACGAGGGGTGAAGCGGAAACGGTGCTCGTCCCAGCCCTGGCCGAAAAGGGCCAGAACGTAATTGTAATAGGCATCGTTACCGGGAAAATGGTCTGCCACGCGCTGGCGTTGTGTTGCCTGGGCGTCGCGGTCTTGTAAAAACGGCAGCAAAATGGCGGAAAACCCTGGCGGGCCATCGCCCTTCGCTTTGCCGGTCGCCACGTCAACCTCTTCAGGCGGCAGGCCTTTTTTGGCTGTCAGCGTCGCCATCGGTTTGAAGCGCGCCAGTAAGCGGGCTTTTTGCGGGTCGCGGTCGTGCATCATGCCGACCCAGCCGTACACCCGGATGGCGTCGTAATTGCTGATAAGCGTCTTTTCGGGCTTAAGTTGCCAGCCTTTGTTTTTTTGATAACGCACCCAGTCCGGCGAGAAGCCCTTGGGCGCGGTTTCCAGCAGCAAACGCAGGTTGGTCTCACGCAGCGTGGTCCAGGGCGCGCCATAGCGGGTAAAGTATTGCGCGAGCTGCGGGGGGAGATAGCTTGGGTTAAAGCGCCAGACCTCTTTCTCCGCGAAGCCAATTTTACCCGGCAACAGCATGGAGCCGAGGCCAGGCACGGTGGTCACTTCTTCTTTGGCGATGCGCGAAAGCAGCGCTTTGCCCATCCGGGTGTAATCCGGCATGTTCCACAGCCTGCCAGCCTCAAGCAGCGACCAGGCTATCCAGATATCCCCATCCGAGGCGGAATTGGTGTCGAGCACCGCCCAGTCGTTGTCGTTTTTTTTGCCCCACAGCCAGGCCGGAAGATGGGCGCTCAAGTCCCCCTGCGCCAGGTTGTTTTGCGTCCATTGCAGGAGGCTGTCAAACATCTGTCTGTCGTTGGCGGCAAGGGCAAAAAACAGCGCATAGCTTTGCCCTTCCGAGGTGGTTATTTTGCGGGCGTCGCTGGGATCAACCACGCGCCCGCCCTCGCTGATGTAGCTCTGTTTGAAGCGCTCCCAGGCCGGCCAGCTACAGGCGGCGCGTACCTGCGCCGCCGCCAGCATTAGCGCCGCCATCACCATCCAGCCGAGCGCCTTCATCACAACTTACTCGTGGTCCGGGTCGAGACGACGACGGCTAATAATGCGCAGCAGACGCCACAGAACCCAGGCCAGCAACACCACGCTGATGGCTGCCAGAATCGCCAACAGCACCGGATGGTTCGCCAGCGCGTACCAGATACGCTCGAACCACGGCAGGTGACCCACATAATAGATGTCCCCCACGCGCAGGCCGTTCACGCCAGACTCACGAATCACCGACACCGAGCCATAAATCGCTGCGCGTTTACCGCTGTCGTTCATCGCGTTGTTGAGTAACTCATAGCCGCGTGGGCTGTCTGCCAGCAGAGCCACCACGCTACGCTGCTCGTTGAACGGTGACTGGAAGCCGACAATAGCCGCCATCGGGCCGCTGGAACTGACCGAGGTTTGCACATCCGGCTGACGGTCTGCCTCATCCGGCAACACGCCAGGGAAAGGCGTCTGGCGGGTCGGGGTTTTCACCCAGCTTTGCGCCGCGTTGACCAGCAGGTCGATGTGTTTATCGTCTTTCAGTTTGTCCGGGATCGAACCGATTATCATGATGTCGGCGTCTTTACCCTGAATCTGGGTATTGTCGTCGGTCAGGGTCAGGTTGATGGCCGGGAAGCCCGTTTGCGCGCCAACGTAGCCCAGCGAATCCAGCAGGGTCGTTAACTGAGCCGGATTCGGCTTAGGTGGCATCACCACAATGGTGTCTGACAGGTCAGCCATACGGGTGAACGGGAAGCCCGCATTAGCAAACGCCCGCAGGTCCGGCATCGCCAGGAAGTGATAGTACTTCGAGAAGTCGATGGTGGAGTCGTCGCCGATCACCACGCGATTCTGCACCGGCTGGAAGGTGATGCAGTTGTCGATGGTGCCGCCCGGCATCGGGTTCATGTACTGGAAATCAAAGCGCAGCTGGTTGACCGCGCCCAGCTTCAGCGCCGGAATCGAGACGTCGGTTTTGCCGTCCAGCAGCCCTTGCAGTACCGGCAGACGCAGCAGCAGACGGTTGGTGTCCTGGTTGCTGGTCAGGCTGAAGTATTGCAGGAACTGGTTGTTGAGGCTGATGTCCATGCGCGAGCTGTCTTTGGTCGGCGGCGCGGTATAGCGGTAGTTCAACTGCATATCGATACCGTTACTGCGCAACAGGTACAGGTCCGGCGGCAGATTCAGCGCCACGTTAATCGACGCAGGCTGCAAGCCGGAAGACTGCAACTGCTCTTCATAGGTTTTCAGCTCACCAAAGGTAACGGCGCGGTCGGTACGTATCCAGTTTGGCGCATCGTAAGGTTTACGCGCCAGCAGCGGTTTTACTTCATCGACGGTGACGCTGCTGCCACGGAACAGCACGTTCCCCTGCGCAATCCCTTTCGCGGCCTGCAACAGGTCTTTGTCGTCACGCCCCATGACCACCAGCAGTTTCACGTACGGGTTGTTCGGGTGACTCATCATGGTGATGGTCGGGGCGTTCACCGCCGGGGCATCACGCAGGAAGTCCGGGCGCTTGTCATTGGTGGCAAACACGATGGCATTTTTATCCGGCAGGCCGTCGAACTGCACCGGGAAGCTCTGCCCGCGCCAGCCGGTGCGGGAGCCGAACCAGGACGCCACAATAGAAGCCGCCTGCTGTTGCACCAGATCCGGCGCACCGGCAAACACCATCGGCAGGGTTAACGGGCGATTGTCGCGCGGGTCAAAGAACGGGATCGGAAAGTGGGACAAGTCGTTCTGCACCGCCAGCGTCTGGTAGGACAGCTCCAGCGAACTGCTGCGACCGATATCCATCCACAGGGTGGTGCTGGCCGGGTTTTCGCAGACGTCGCGGTAATGGCCGACGAACTCCAGCCGCACGCGGTTAAAGTCGGTGATGTAAAGCGGGTCAATCGGCACCTGCGCGCGGGTTTTGTTCCCCAGTTGCTCTTTGGTCACCGGCAGCACGCCCATCAGCTCATCGTTCAGATACACCTTGAGCTGGGACTGCACCGGCAACAGCGACGGTGACGGCGTGTATTCGAGGTTCAGCAGCGCTTTCGACACCACTTCATCGCTGCGGGTGCCAAACTCGATCCCGTTATTCGGGTTGATACCGCGCAGGACCATGCTGCCCGGCGGCGGCGCTATCTCGGCGAAGGTCAGCTTGACGTTACGCGACGGGGCGTTGTCGGCCACAATGGGCGCATTCGCCTGCGCCACACCCGGCATGACCTGACCGACGGCCTGGTTTCCGGTCGCGGGCGCCGGCATCGTCTGCCCCTGCGTTGGGGTTACAGGCGTCAGGGCTTCCGTTTGCCCTGGTGCGGGTGTTGCAACAGGTTCGGTGGCAGGCGCAACGGCAGGCACGGTCGGGGCGGCCTGCGCTGCCGGGTTACCGGGCGCCGCGTGGGTCATCATGGTGGGGAAGGTGCTCATCCCCAAAGCCACTGCACAAATCCAGGAGAGTTTTGTTTTCATCGCGTTTTCATCATTGTTGAGCCCAATCACGTCACCGGTTGCTGTTCCGCCACGCCACGCTCCGGGCGGCGCGGAACGAACGACACAATCCAGGAAACCAGTACGGTCAGAGACCGGAAAATCACTTTCACAGACGGAGGGGCAAATTCCGCGAGATGGCGGTAACCACGGAAGCCCAGTTTCAAGATATCCATGAGGCTTTCCAGAGGTTTGTCCTCCGGGAAGCTGTCCTGCCACAACGCCCATGTATCCGCACGGGCAAAGGTACACTGCACAAAATCGATATGTTGCTGGGTGGAAAGCGGCATCAATTGCAGCCCTACTTCATTGCCCGACACGCGCACCACCGTCGTTGGGAAGACGTATTCCTGCTGGCCGCGTTTGAGCAACAGATTCACTTTCTGCCCTTCCAGCACCTGCGACTGTCCGTTGATTTTGATCCCCACCCCACCGTCGGAAAAGTCATGAACGGTGCATGAGAAGAGATGGCCATCTTCACGGGCAATGGCGGCAGGCATCGACATTTCAACACGGTGCGCACGACGCACCTGTTTGCTCTCCACCGACACCGCAACCGCGCCGCCGAGGATAATCAGGTTGTAGAAGACCCACGCCATACTGACAAAGACGGTCAGCACTTCGTTTTCCGGGCCGTAGAAGTAGCGCCAGACGCCAACCAGCACCCCCACCAGGTTTATCAGCACCAGGTAGATGTACGGGCGCGAAATCACCCAGTCGACGTACTCCTCTTCTACCAGCCCGCCTTTCGCGGTGACGTTGAACTTGCCTTTGTGCGGGTTAAACAGCGCCACCATGGTGGGCGGAGCAATGTACCAGGCCAGCACGGTTTCGTAGATTTCACTCCAGAACGAGTGGCGATATTTGCCCTGAATTTTGGAGTTGGTGAGGCTCGCGTGGATCATGTGCGGCAGAACAAAGAGCGCGATCATGATGGCGGGCGCGTAAATGATGTAGGCATGCAGCAGCAAAAATGCCAGCGGCGCGGTCAGGAACACCAGCCGCGGAATACCGGACAGGAAGTGGAACATGGCGTTGACGTAGCAGAGGCGCTGCGCCAGCTTCAGTCCTTTACCGAACAGCGGGTTATCGAGACGGAAAATCTGCACCATGCCGCGCGCCCAGCGAATACGCTGGCCGATGTGCGCCGAGAGGCTTTCTGTCGCCAGGCCCGCCGCCTGCGGAATGCGCATATAGGCCGAGGTGTGGCCGCGACGGTGCAGGCGCAGCGAGGTGTGCGCATCTTCGGTCACGGTTTCCACGGCAATGCCGCCGATTTCATCCAGCGGGCCGCGACGAATCACCGCACAGGAGCCGCAGAAGAAGGTGGCATCCCACATGTCGTTACCGTCCTGCACCAGCCCATAGAACAACGTGCCTTCGTTCGGGGTTTTACGAAAACGCCCGAGGTTGCGTTCAAACGGGTCCGGCGAGAAGAAGTGGTGCGGCGTCTGCATCATCGCCAGTTCCTTCTCCTTGATGAACCAGCCCATGGTCATTTGCAGGAAGGAGCGGGTAGGCACGTGGTCGCAGTCAAATATCGACACAAACTCGCCTTTGGCGTATTTGAGCGCGTTGTTGATGTTCCCGGCTTTTGCGTGTTCATGGGTGGTACGGGCGATGTACTCCACCCCCACCGTCTGGGCGAACTGGCGAAACTCTTCGCGGCCACCGTCGTCCAGGATCCAGATTTTGAGTTTGTCTTTCGGCCAGTCGATACCCAGCGCGGCGTAAATGGTGTTTTTCACCACGCTGAGATCTTCGTTGTAGGTCGGCACGAAGATGTCCACCGACGGCTAGACGGACATGTCTTTTGGCATCGGCACCGGCTGGCGGTTCAGCGGCCAGACGACCTGGAAGTAACCCAGCACCAGCACTATCCAGGCGTAGGTTTCGGCAAACAGCAGCGTCAGGCCGCACACCAGGCTGACCGGGTCATCCCAGTTCAGGGTTGAGGTATAACGCCACCAGATGTAACGACAGGAGACAGTGAGCGACAGCACGATCAGCATCAGCGCGGAGAAACGGCCCGGAATACGGCGAACCAGCAGCGCCACGCCCCACAGCAACATCAGGAAGATAAACTGCGAAATAGGGTTAAACGGCTGAGTGATACACAGCAGGGCAAGAATCAATGAAAAGACGATGATGACGCCCAGAATCAGCCGCCGCACGCCGTTGCTCAGATGCCCCAGCTCCTTCTGGTTTTCCAGATGGGTGGTCTTGCCGGTGACGCGGGTGGGCAGCGTGTCGAGCCAGTTGTGGTAGCGGTCACGCAAGGTGCGCGTGCGGGTAAACCTGACAGGCCCCGTATTGTGCTCATCACGCAGGGGGCGAGTTGCCAGCAACCACAGCGTTTGCAACAGATAGCGCGCTGGGTCCAGCGGGCGCGGGCGGTCGGGATTAATGTGGGGAAAGAGGGTCGCATGCCGGGTACGCAAGCCTTGCCAGAGGCGGTTTTCCAGCGGCAGAAACAGCCAGGCCATCGCGGCCCAGAAGCACCCGCACGCCGCACTGAATCCCGACGCCCTATGACGGCGATAGTGGCGATAACGCGCGCTCAGGCGGGCGTAGACCGGTGGGATCAGTAGCCAGGCGGCAAGCTGGCTCATGGTTGTACCTGCGCGGATTCACCTGCCGGGGTACGGGGTGTGGCTGCGTGCAGTAAGCACCAGTTTGCCAGCGTCAGAATTTCTTCCGCCGCCAGCGCATCGCCACGGTATTCACCCAAAGGCTGCTTGGAGCCCAGACACTCCGCCATCGCCTCGTCACGGTGAATCACGGTAGGAAGCAAATTACGGTGGCTTTGCAGCCAGACCTGATAGAGGTCGTCCTGTATCTGGCTGCCAATGCGCAGGTCGTTGATCAAAATATGCGCGCCCGCAGGCAGCGCCTGCTGGTGCAGACGAACATGGCAGTTGGTGTCGGGTTTGACCACCGCGATGGTGCTGTCGCAGTGTTCGATAAACTGGCGCGTCAGCGGCGAAAAACCGTGGGGTAAATCAATCAGCACCCACTGGTAGCGCTGCTGTGATTTTAGCGTTTGCAGGATCTGGCTGAGCTGGCCCAGAGTGCCGTGCAGCAGATGAATATTTTCCCACTCACCGGCGGTCAGGCGGCCAAAGGGCAGGATGTCGAGGCTGGAGGTGTAGCGCATTCCGCCCTCGCGCCAGTCCTGATTATCCAGCATGGCGCGCGCCCACCCCTCTTGTCGGTCGAAATCGACATTGAATGAGAGGCGCAGGAGGTTATCGGGGCAGGCATCAATAACCAGTACTGATTCTCCCAGAACTTGCAATGCCCAGCCGAGTGCCGCCGTAATGGACGTCGTGCCGACCCCACCGCGCACCCCTTGTAACCCCAATACGGCCATCCACAGCTTCCTTATTGAAAATGGGCTAATTCGGCAAGCAACGGCCAACGTTTAATAGCCGCTGCCAACTGTTCTCGCTGGGAAATATCGGCATAATCGATTTCAGGTAATGAAAATGCCTTACTGAGCGCCAGAAAGTCATTTTGGAATGTATAACCCAGGGTTGAATCGCCCTGAGTTTTAGGTTCATCGTTATGCATTTCAGGGCCGATCCCTTTGAATAGAAATCATAAGTACATTCTTAGCAATGGTATTTATCAGGAAAAACGTTTACATGCTAAATCTGATGTTCTTTAATTTCAATGTTAGGTTTATTTCTTCGCTTTCGCTAGTAAACTGATATACAGATTAATTACAGAGCAGAGGGACATCGTGAACCCCATATTTTCTATTGGCATCCGCTCATTGTGGGACGAATTGCGTCATATGCCAGCAGGCGGTGTCTGGTGGATTAATGCCGACCGTGAGGAAGACGCTATAAGCCTCATGAACCAAACGCTTGCAGCTCAATCCAGCGATGCCAGGGTGGCGGTTGCGGGTATGGGTTACGATCTTCGCAGCCATATCAAATTAGATAATGATCACGGACCTGGAAAAATCCGAATTTTTTCCATGCCGGTAAAAGATAATAGTCTATACTTTTTCTCCCGCGATTTACTTTGTTCATTTGAGCCTGAGAATTATTTCCTTATCCTTATTTGTGCAAATAACGCCTGGCAGAATATATCCGCTGAGAAATTGCACAACTGGATAAAAAAAATTCATGACTGGACGAAATATCATAATTGTACTCTGTTGGTATTAAATCCCGCCGCAAACAGCGACAGGCAGTCGTCGATATTGATGAGTGAGTATCGTTCTCTATTAGGACTGGCCAGTTTGCGCTACCAAAGTGACTCACATCTGTATGACGTCGCCTGGTGGTGTAATGAAAAAGGGGTCAGCGCCCGCCAGCAACTCATTGTTGAGAATCACGACGACATCTGGCAATTGGCCCAGCAGGAAGAGACTTCCGTGCAGCCGCGCAGCGATGAAAAACGGGTATTGAGCAACGTCAGCGTACTCGAAGGTGCGCCCGCGCTATCCGAACACTGGACGCTGTTTGAAACCAACGAGGGCATGTTTAGCGAAGCCCGTATGGCCCAGGCCGCAACCATCATTTTTGCCCTCAGCCAGAACAACCAGATTGAAACCATTGCCCGACAGATTCATACCCTGCGCCGCCAGCGCGGCAGCGCATTAAAAATTGTCGTGCGTGAAACCCAGGCCAGCCTGCGTGCCACCGATGAACGCCTGTTACTGGGCTGCGGTGCCAGCATGGTCATTCCCTGGAATGCCCCGCTCTCCCGCTGCCTGACGCTTATCGAAAGCGTGCAGGGCCAGCAGTTTACCCGCCATGTGCCTGAAGACATCACCACGCTGCTGTCGATGACCCAACCGCTGAAGCTGCGCGGCTACCTGCCGTGGGAAACCTTCAATGAAGCGGTGGGCAATATGGTTAATAACCCGCTGCTGCCGGCGGACGGCAAAGGTGTGCTGGTTGCGCTGCGCCCGGTGCCGGGCATTCGCGTTGAACAGGCGCTCACCCTGTGCCGGCCTAACCGCGTCGGCGACATCGTGACCATCGGCGATAACCGACTGATCATGTTTTTGTCCTTCTGCCGGGTGAACGATCTTGATACGGCGTTAAACCATATCTTCCCGCTGCCGACGGCAGATATTTTTTCCAACCGTACCATCTGGTTTGAAGATACCCAGATAACCGGCGAGCTGGTTCTGATGCGCGAAATTGAGCCGGATAAATGGGGTAAACCGCTGACTATCGTCGCCAGTGACGAGAAAAAAGTGATCAATGCTGAGCATGATGGTCACGTCTGGCGTCATATTCCCGAACCGCTGCGATTATTAAGTGAAGACACGGAGCGCTCATCATGATGTCCATTGCCGACATTATTCAGCTCGTGGTGCTCTGCGCGCTGATTTTCTTTCCGCTGGGGTATCTCGCGCGCCACTGGCTACACCGTATTCGCATCATCCTGCGGATAATGTTTGTTAAACCCCGGTATGTGAAATCGGCTGGCGTTATACGCCGTGCATCGCTTGTCAAGGCAGACCGAAAACATGACTAATCAAACCTTTAGCGCTTCTTCGCCCTCACCGCTGTGGCAATACTGGCGGGGCCTTTCCGGCTGGAACTTCTATTTTCTGGTGAAGTTCGGTTTGCTGTGGGCAGGCTATCTTAACTTTCACCCGCTGCTGAACCTGGTGTTTATGGCATTCCTGTTGATGCCGATACCGAAACAGAGCCTGCATCGCCTGCGCCACTGGATTGCGGTCCCGATTGGCTTTGGCTTGTTCTGGCACGATACGTGGCTGCCTGGGCCGGAAAGTATCATGAGTCAGGGCAGCCAGGTCGCCGGATTCAGCGCCGACTACCTGCTTGACCTCGTCACACGCTTTATTAACTGGGAGATGATTGGCGCGCTGTTTGTGCTGCTTATCGCCTGGATGTTTGTTTCCCAGTGGCTCCGCGTGACGGTTTTCGTGGTGGCTGCCATGGTGTGGCTGAACATACTGACGATTGCCGGCCCGGCCTTTACCTTGTGGCCGGGTACACAACAGACGAATACGGTCTCGACCACCGGCGGCACGGCCGCGCCAACGGTGGCGACAGCGGGTGCAGGCACACCGCCGGTGGTGGGCGATATTCCCGCGCAAACCGCCCCGCCGACGTCAGACAACCTGAACGCCTGGCTGTCGAGTTTCTATGCGGCGGAAGAGAAGCGTCAGACGCCATTCCCGGCGCAGCTCGCGGCGGATGCTCAGCCGTTCGATCTGCTGGTTATCAACATCTGTTCGCTCTCCTGGGCCGATATTGAGGCGTCGGGGCTGTCGTCTCACCCGCTCTGGAAGCATTTTGATATCGTCTTTAAACAGTTCAATTCCGCCACCGCCTACAGCGGCCCGGCGGCGATTCGTTTGCTGCGCGCCAGCTGCGGTCAGACCTCGCACAAAAACCTGTACCAGACCGCCGGAGCGCAATGTTACCTGTTCGATAACCTGGCAAAACTGGGCTTCACGCAGCAGTTGATGATGGACCACAACGGCGTGTTCGGTGACTTCCTCAAAGAAGTCCGCGATAACGGCGGCATGCAGGCACCATTGATGAACCAGGCCGGTCTGCCGCCAGTGCTGCTCTCCTTCGACGGCTCGCCGGTGTATGACGACACAGCGGTGCTGAATCGCTGGATGGAGAGCGAGGCAACCCAGCAAGGCCATCGCACCGCCACCTTCTATAACCTGCTGCCGCTGCACGACGGTAACCACTATCCGGGCGTGCGCCAGACAGCAGATTATAAAATCCGTGCCCAGAAGATGTTTGATGAGCTGGATGCGTTCTTTACCCAGTTAGAAAAATCCGGGCGTAAGGTGATGGTGGTGATGGTGCCGGAACACGGTGCCGCGCTACAGGGCGATAAAATGCAGGTCTCTGGCCTGCGTGATATCCCCAGCCCGTCCATTACCCATGTGCCTACGGCGATCAAATTCTTTGGTATGAAGTCACCACACCAGGGCGCGCCGATTGAAGTCAGCCAGCCGAGCAGCTTCCTGGCGATTTCGGAACTGGTGGTACGCGTGCTGGATGGCAAGATTTTCACTGAGGACAACGTGAACTGGGACCAGCTGACCAGCGGCCTGCCGCAGTCGGCTCCGGTGTCGGAGAATGCGAATGCCGTTGTGATTCAGTACCAGAACAAGCCGTATGTGCGCCTGAACGGCGGGGACTGGGTGCCGTATCCGCAGTAGTGCGGTCGGTCCCCTCACCCTAACCCTCTCCCCAAAGGAGGAGAGGGGACCGATCGAGCGCGCTGGGGCTCTGCTTTTCTCCCTCGCCCCTTTGGGGAGAGGGCGGGGTGAGGGGCACAAACGACACTGAATTCACCCCTTTCACCCCATAAAAAAACCGGCGCATCTGCACCGGTTTTTTGTTTTCGCTCACTCACACTTACGCGTGTGGCTTCTCGCCGTTGACATCCTGATCGACCGCGAAGCAGGCGACCAGCTGGCCGTTGTACTCCTTCAACTGCGGCTGCAACTGAGTGCAAGGGCCGAAGCGGCGACGGCAGCGGGCGTTGAACGCGCAGCCCGGCGGTGGGTTCAGCGGGCTTGGCAGTTCGCCGGTCAGCTTAATGCGCTCGCGACGCTCGTCCGGGTTCAGACGTGGGGTCGCCGAGAGCAGCGCCTGGGTATACGGATGCTGCGGATTGTTGAAGATCTGGTCTTTGGTGCCTTTTTCCACGCAGCGGCCCAGGTACATCACCATCACTTCATCAGCAATGTGCTCTACCACCGACAGGTCGTGGGAGATGAAGACGTACGACAGCCCTAAATCCTGCTGCAAATCCATCATCAGGTTCAGCACCTGCGCACGTACAGATACGTCCAGCGCAGAAACCGGTTCATCGGCAATTACCACGTCCGGGTCAAGCATCAGGCCACGGGCAATAGCGATACGCTGACGCTGGCCGCCGGAGAACATGTGCGGATAACGGTCGTAATGTTCGGTTTTCAGGCCGACTTTCGCCATCATCGCCAGCGCTTTCTCACGGCGTTCTTCTTTGCTCAACGTGGAGTTGATTTGCAGCGGCTCTTCCAGAATCTGTCCCACTTTTTTACGCGGGTTCAGGGAACCGTACGGGTTCTGGAACACGATCTGGATTTTCTGCCGACGCAGCTTCTGGGCGTGCGGATCGTGCTTGAGCAGATCCTGTCCCTGATAGTAAAGCTCGCCGCCGGTCGGGATTTCAATCATCGTCAGCAGGCGACCGAGGGTGGATTTACCGCAGCCGGACTCCCCCACCACCGCCAGCGTTTTACCGCGCTCGAGGGTGAAAGAGACGCCGTCCAGCGCTTTCACCAGGCGTTCCGGGGCGAACATCCCCTTCTTCACCGGGTAGTGTTTTTTCAGATCAATGGCCTGCAACAGCGGTTGCGTGGTGGCCTCATGCGTACTCATAGGGTCGGCCTCCCGGCATCATCGAGTGGGTAGTGGCATTTTGACTGGCGCGCGCCCGCGAGATTGGTCAACTCAGGCTCGTCAGTACGGCATTTGTCGGTCGCATACGGGCAACGCGGGTTCAGCAGACAGCCGTTCGGGCGGTCGTACTTGCCGGGTACCACACCGGGCAGCGACGCCAGACGGGCTTTGTCCTGCGCAAACTCCGGCAATGCGCGCAGCAGCGCCTGGGTGTACGGGTGACGCGGTGCGCGGAAGATATCCGTCGCCGCCCCTGTTTCTACCACCTGGCCTGCGTACATCACGATGATTTTGTGTGCCGCTTCCGCCACCAGCGCCAGATCGTGAGTAATCAGGATCAGCGCCATGTTTTCTTTCTGCTGCAGTTCGAGCAGCAGTTCGATGATCTGCGCCTGGATGGTCACATCCAGCGCCGTGGTCGGTTCATCGGCAATCAGCAGTTTTGGCTGACAGGCAATCGCCATGGCGATCATCACACGCTGGCTCATCCCACCAGAAAGCTGGTGCGGATAGACGTCCAGACGCGACGCCGGGTCAGGAATACCGACCTGGTTGAGCAGGTCAATGGCACGCTGACGACGGGTTTTCTTGTTGCCGCCCTGGTGCACCTTGATGGCTTCCATAATCTGGAAACCGACGGTGTAGCACGGGTTGAGGCTGGTCATCGGGTCCTGGAAAATCATCGCCACTTCAGAGCCCACCAGACTACGGCGCTCTTTTTCCGAAATGCGTTTCAGATCCTGGCCGTTAAACTCCAGCTTCTCTGCCATGACGCGGCCCGGGAAATCGATGAGGCCCATGATCGCCAGCGAGCTGACCGATTTACCGGAGCCGGATTCACCGACAATCCCCACCACTTCACCCTGATCTACGCTGTAACTAATGCGGTCTACGGCGCGGAACGCGGACCCTTCGTCACCGAAGTGGACCGATAATTTATCTACATTTAATAACGCCATCTCGAACCCCTTACTGCTTCAGTTTGGGATCGAGCGCATCACGCAACCCGTCACCCATCAGGTTAAATGCCAGCACCGTCAGCAGGATCGCCAGACCCGGGAAGGTCACAACCCACCAGGCACTTTGCGCGAACTGCAACACGTCGGAGAGCATGGTGCCCCACTCCGGTGTTGGCGGCTGCGCGCCCATGCCAAGGAAGCCGAGGGCGGCCATGTCGAGAATGGCGTTCGAGAAGCCGAGCGACGCCTGAACAATCAGCGGCGCAAGGCAGTTAGGAAGAATGTTGATGAACATCTGACGCATCGCGCCCGCACCGGCCACGCGAGACGCGGTAACGTAGTCGCGGTTGACTTCCACAAGCACCGCAGCGCGGGTGAGACGCACATAGTGCGGCAGGGCGACAAAGGTCAGCGCCAGCGAGGCGTTGACGATGGACGGGCCGAAGATAGCCACCAGCACCAGGGCCAGCAGCAGGCTTGGCAAGGCCAGCATGATGTCGACAATACGCATGATGATGGTATCGACAACACCGCCGAAGTAACCGGACACCAGGCCCAGCACAACGCCCATCACCAGCGACAGCACAACAACCAGGCAGCCAACCAGCAGCGACAGACGCGCACCGAACATCAGGCGCGATAAGGTGTCGCGGCCGACGTCATCGGTCCCCAGGATATGCGACCAGGTGCCGCCTTCCTGCCAGACCGGCGGGGCCAGCAGCGAATCACGGAACTGCTCGGCCGGGTTATGCGGCGCAATCACGTTCGCAAAGACGGCAATCAGCAGCATGACGATAACGAATACCAGGCCGACAACCGCGCCTTTGTTACGTTTGAAGTAGTGCCAGAACTCCTGCAGCGGGGTCATAGGCACCGGTGCAGCGATAACTTTAGTTTCAGTGGTTTGTGACATGATGGCCCCTTACTTCTTATGCCGAATACGCGGGTTCACCACGCCGTAAAGCAGGTCGACCAACAGGTTGACGACAATGATCATCGTCGCGACCAGCAATACCCCGCCCTGTACCACCGGATAGTCACGGCGTTGCAGTGCGTCAATCAGCCAGCGCCCAAGGCCCGGCCACGAGAAGATGGTTTCTGTCAGGATAGCCCCTGCCAGCAGCGTGCCCACCTGCAGACCGATAACGGTCACCACCGGCAGCATCGCGTTACGCAGCGCATGGACGATGATCACGCGCATACGGGTCAGCCCTTTAGCACGAGCGGTACGGATGTAATCTTCACCCAACACTTCCAGCATCGAGGAACGGGTCATACGCACGATAACCGCCAGCGGGATGGTCCCGAGCACAACGGCTGGCAGGATCATGTGCGCGAGGGCATCGATAAAGTTGCCTTCTTCACCCCATATCGCCGTATCAATCAGCATGAAGCCCGTGAGCGGGTTGCTGTCGTCGAGGAACACCATATCGCTGACGCGCCCGGAAACCGGGGTCAGGTTAAGCTGCACCGAAACCAGCATAATCAGCATCATGCCCCACCAGAAGATAGGCATGGAGTAACCGGTCAGCGCGATACTGACGGCGGTATGATCGAAAATGGAGCCGCGTTTAACCGCAGCCAGTACGCCTACCGGGATACCCACGGCAACGGCGAAGATCATGGCGCAGATACCGAGTTCCATGGTCGCTTTAAAGCGCGGCACGAACTCGTCCCACACCGGGAGACGGCTCTTGAGAGAGATACCTAAATCACCGTGCAACACACCCCAAACATAGTTGACGTATTGCTCCCACAGCGGCTTGTTCAAACCAAGCTCTGCCAGCAGCTGAGCATGACGCTCAGGAGAGAGACCACGCTCACCCGCCATGATCATCACCGGATCGCCGGGGATCATATGGACAAAGGCAAAGGTGAGAAGGGTGATACCGATAAACGTAGGGATGACGAGCCCTAAACGTCGGAGGATGAACTGCAACATAACCCGGATTCTCTGTAGTGACGCACCGCCTGGTGGCGAGACGTCTTTATTGCTCACAAATGTAAATTCCCTGCGGACAGGGAATAAACTTCCCCCCTCACCCTGAAAGGTGAGAGGGGAAGCAGCGCGCCAGTTATTCTACGGACACGTTTTCGAAGTGGTGTTTGCCCAGCGGATCAACCACATAGCCTTTGACTTCTTTACGCACTGGCTCATAAACGGTGGAGTGAGCCACGATCAGTGCCGGAGCCTGGTCATGCATCACTACCTGAGCCTGTTTGTACAGTTCAATACGCTTGTTATGATCGTCGGTCGCACGCGCCGGCTGAATCAGGTCTTCAAACGGCTTGTAGCACCAGCGAGAGTAGTTGGAACCGTCTTTCGCCGCTGCACAGCTGAACAGGGTCGCGAAGAAGTTGTCCGGATCCCCATTGTCCCCGGTCCAGCCCATCATCACAGCCTGGTGTTCGCCTGCTTTAGCACGTTTCAGGTACTCGCCCCACTCGTAGGTCACGATTTTGGCCTGTACGCCCACTTTCGCCCAGTCAGCCTGAATCATCTCAGCCATACGGCGAGCGTTCGGGTTGTACGGACGCTGTACCGGCATTGCCCACAGCTCAACGGTGAAGCCTTTCTCGTGGCCAGATTCTTTCAGCAGTGCTTTCGCTTTCTCAACGTCGTAGGTGTAATCCTTAACGTCGTCGTTGTAGCCCCACATGGTCGGCGGAATCAGGTTTTTAGCCGCAGTGCCTGCGCCCTGGTAAACCGCTTTGATGATAGCTTCCTTGTTCACCGCGTAAGTCAGCGCCTGACGCACTTTCACGTCATCAAACGGTTTCTTCTCGGTGTTAAAGGAGAGATAGCCCACGTTCAGGCCGGCCTGCTCCAGCAGGTTGATGTTCTTGTCCTGCTTCATGCGGGCGATATCAGCCGGGTTCGGGTACGGCATCACCTGACATTCGTTTTTCTGCAGTTTTGCGTAACGCACGGAAGCATCAGGCGTGATGGAGAAGACCAGACGGTCGATCTGCGGCTTGGTGCCCCAATAGCCTTCGAACGCTTTATACAGAATGCGGGAGTCTTTCTGGTACTGCAGCAGCTGGAATGGACCGGTACCGATTGGGTTCAGGTCAACTTTCTCCGGCGTGCCGGCTTTCAGCATGTTGTCCGCGTACTCTTTGGACAGAATTGAGGCGAAGTCCATGGCCAGGTCAGCCAGGAATGGCGCTTCCGGACGCGTCAGCACGAACTGAACCGTTTTATCGTCCACTTTTTTCACTTCAGCGATCAGGTCTGGCAGACCCATCCCTTCGAAGTATTCATAGCTGCCGCCAGACACTTTATGGTACGGGTTCTGAGCGTTTTTCTGACGGTCAAAGGAGAACACAACGTCGTCGGCGTTAAAGTCGCGCGTTGGTTTGAAATCTTTGCTGTCCTGCCACTTCACGCCCTGGCGCAGGTGGAAGGTATAGGTTTTGCCGTCTTCGCTGACGTCCCACTTCTCGGCCAGACCCGGAATTACTTCCGTGGTACCGGTTTTGAATTCAACCAGACGGTTATAGATCGGTACAGAGCTTGCGTCGTAAGTCGTACCAGAGGTAAAGAGCTGTGGGTTAAAGCCTTCCGGCGAGCCTTCAGAACAGTAAACCAGGGTTTTTGCCTGTACGCTTGCTGCCACGGTCATAGCCACCAGGCTCAGACCAAGCTTCAGCATCCCTGACTTCTTCAAGGAAATACTCATTATTCTGCTCCAATGTGATATGTGTTGTTACCCTTTGCGCTGGGTGTTCCGACAGGCCTTTATTTGTTTTTTACCTGGACTTATCGGCAGTTATGAGAGATGGGAAATCCTTTCACGGGGTTGACTGAGTTGCAGTGCAGATTCTCCATGAAATGCCCCTCATGCCCTACAATCTGTCAATAGAATGTCAAAACGTCAATACAGGTAACGGGGATTTACATCGTTGATGAGAATCAACAAACAAAGTTAAAAAAAACTTCAAGGTGCTATTTTCAGCAGGTAAATTTGTGCTACGCGCCACAAAGCAGAATAATGCCCTTAAGAATTTACTGTATATGGTGTTTATCGTTTGTACAGATTATGAAAAATTTCTGACGAAATGCTGAATATGTGAGCGATAAATACCGCGAACGTTAAAACGCACAGCGGAAAATGCTGCCTCTATCCATAAGCAACGCGAAAAAAGATTTAACTATATATAAAAAAATACAATGGAATATGTCACAAAACGGTGAGCTGGCAGGGTGAAATAAGGTTGCGGGTGGGTTAAAAAACGGGACTTTTTTTGCCCGGCGATGTGAGAAACCTAACATTCGCCGGGCCGTACAGGTTTATTGCCACGCCGTGATTACAGAATGCCGGTGGTCACCGTAAAGCTGCGGGTCTCTTGAGGCGCGATTTGTATCAAAGAGCCGTTGCGCTGTGCGGCGAGAAAGCCCTCCGGGCGGCAGGTCGCAGGCAGCGCAAAGGCCGCAACCTGCTGGTCGCCGTTATAGAGAATCCAACGCGTCACGTAATTCAGCTCCTTACTTGCAAAGCGCGTCATGAATGTCGTGCCATCCGGCGCAATCATGCGAAATTCCGGCGTCTCAGTCATTTCATCCAGCTTATCGGCAAAGAAGACGATTTCCGGATCGTAAAACTCGGGCGCATCCAGGGTCGCAAGCGACGCTTCCCCCTGCATGATTCGCTGATTAAACGCCAGCCACTGCGCGGTCGGTTTCACGTGCGCAGGCACGGATTCACGTAATTTTAGCGCCTCATCGGGTATGTTCTGGCTGAAGGTCGCCTGCGGTACATAGGCGTAGTTCATGTGACACATGTACTGCAGCGGCATCGCCACCGACGCCAGGTTGGTGACCGCCATCTGAATATCAAACAACGCGCTGTCCTTGCGCAGCACCACTGCGGGCTGTGCCTGATAGTGATGCCCAAAGCCCATCACATATTCGTAGCGCCCGGTAATGCGCAGGGCATCACCGTCCAGCTCAAGCCAGGCTTCATCAATTGCCGCACAGGCCATTTCGCCGTGCAGAGGATGGGTATCGTCCGGCGAGGGGCAACCGTTCGCCAGTAAACCAGAATGGAAAGCAAAGCAGCCGTAGGTTGCCACCACTTCCGTCGCCGGTTTCGGCTGGCTGAACATATTGCGCATGGTCAGGTCATGACCATCAAATTCTGCATCCCAAATCATCTGCCCCATCCAGGGCAGAATGACGAGATGACCACGGCTGTTCTGAACCTTCAATCCTTCCACGCCGCTGGCGTAGCGGAAGGCGGTGACCGTGAAATCAGGGCTTTCCAGCAGGGTTCGCGGCTGTTCAGTAAAGAGTGTCCGCCACAGGGGGAGACGCGTTGTCATCATGATTCTCCTTAAGAGGCTGTCGCTTCGGTCACATCATCACGCACTTTGCTTTCGCGCCAGAAGTAGAGGCCCACGTAGACAAAGCACAGCATGGAGACCAGGAACGAGAGTTGCAGCGAGTGGAACATGTCTGCCACGTAGCCCTGAATCGCCGGGACGACGGCCGCACCAACAATCGCCATCACAATCACGGCACCCGCCATCTCGGTATGTTCGTTGTCCACGGTATTGAGCGTGCCCGCATAGATGGTGGCCCAGCAGGGTCCAAACAAAACGCTCACCAGCACCGCCACGTACACGGCGCTAAAACTCGGGGCCAGAGACACATAGGCGAGGAACAGCGCACCGATGACGGAGTATAAGATCAACACTTTTTCCGGATTGAAGCGCGTCATCAAAATATTGGCGATAAATTTGCCAATAAAGAAACAGACGAAGCTATAGACCATAAAGTTGGAGGCTTCACGCTCGTTAATGTCGCCCAGTTCCAGCGCCAGACGGATGGTGAACGACCAGACCGCCACCTGCATGCCTACGTAGAGGAACTGCGCCACGATACCGCGACGAAAACGGCCATTGCTCGCCAGATAACGCAAGGTTTCCATTGCCGACGGGCGTTTGTGGTTCGCCGTTTGCGCGACTTTGCAGGTCGGGAAGCGGGTCAGCAGGAACAGCACCATGACGACCACCAGTACCATAATCATGTACTTGTACGGCTCAAGGGTGTTTTCCAGCATCAGCACTTTGAAGTTGTGGATCTGCTCGGCGTTCATGCCCGCCATCTGTTTTTCCAGGCTGTCTCCTTCGGAGAAGACCAGGTATTTACCCAGCAAAATGCCTGCGACCGCGCCAATCGGGTAAAACGTCTGGCTGATGTTCAGGCGCAGGGTGGCGTGCGCTTTCGGGCCAATCATCGAGCTGTACGTGTTCGCTGCGGTTTCCAGGAAGCTCAGGCCAATGGCGATGGCAAAGATAGCGGCGAGGAACATGGTGTAGGTGGCCATGTGCGACGCCGGGAAAAAGAGCGTACAGCCAACAATATAAAGCGTGAGACCGGTTAATATCGCCACTTTATAGCTGGTTTTCTTAATCACCAGTGATGCCGGAATGGCAATTAAGAAATAACCACCATAAAAAGCACTTTGCACCAGTGCAGAGGCAAAGTTGCTGAGTGAAAATACACTTTTAAATTGCGTAATCAGAATATCATTTAAAGCCGCTGCGCATCCCCAGAGCGGGAATAAACAGGATAACAAAATAAACTGGAACAGAGGGGTCTTATTCAGATACCCGTCAGGCATCTGAATGATGTTTTTATTGTTCATAGTGCTACCTTTTACTTTGCAGGGTGATTGTTATTCGTTTAAGGACAGATATTCATTAAATTGTTCAATGCTTGGATAAGACGATTGGGTGCCTTTTCCCGTGACGCTAAACGCAGCGAAGAGAACGGCTTTTTTCATGGCGGCTTCAACATTGCCGCTCTGGACGTAGTAGTGGGCAAAGCAGCCAATAAAGGCATCGCCCGCACCGCTGGTATCAATGGCGTTGACCTTAAATGCAGGAACATGCACTTCCTGGTCGCGGGTCATCCATAACGCCCCTTTTTCGCCCATGGTGACAATAATATTGTTTAATCCTTTATCGAGCAGACTGCGGGCGGCCGCACGAATATTATCGTAACTGTCGACAGGCATACCGGTTAATATTTCCAGCTCGGTTTCATTCGGCACAAAGAAATCACATTTGCAGGCATAAGACATGTCTAATTCACGCAATGCCGGAGCCGGATTTAATAACACTTCAATACCGTGTTTTTTACCGAATTCAATCGCGTGATACACCGTCTCCAGCTGAACTTCCAGTTGCAAGACAATCAATTTGCATTTTTTGAGATCTTCCGCGGCCCGGTCAATATCTTCCGGGGAGAGGAATTTATTGGCACCTTTAATAATCAAAATGCTGTTGCTGGAGTTCGCATTCACAAAAATAGGGGCCACGCCGCTGCTGGTGCAGGGGACTTTTTCGACATAAGTGGTATTGATGCCCCAGGACTCGAGGTTACGGATAGTGTTATCCGCAAAGATATCGTCCCCGACTTTGGTCAGCATCAGCACTTTAGAATTAAGCTTGGCGGCCGCCACCGCCTGGTTGGCCCCTTTGCCGCCGCAGCCAATTTTAAACGCCGGTGCTTCCAGCGTTTCCCCTTCTTTCGGCATCTGGTTGGTATAGGTGATGAGATCCACCATGTTTGAGCCGATAACTGCGATAT
Source organism: uncultured Enterobacteriaceae bacterium (assembly GCA_963530515.1). GTDB lineage: Bacteria > Pseudomonadota > Gammaproteobacteria > Enterobacterales > Enterobacteriaceae > CBFFRJ01. The sequence continues at coordinate 29,492 of CAUSEC010000037.1, forward strand.
CCATTTTTACTACCTCTCAGAAACAATCACGCAACAATGATATTAAAATAACATTATCATGTTACTTTTGTATCATTTGTGATTGTGATCGCGATTACAGGATCATTTTTCTGTTTATTTAATCACCATGTTTTGTACTTGTTGTCACATTCCATCTCATCGACACACATTTAATACATTGATATCAATACACTTTAAAGCAGCAAAAACCCCACTAGCCGCGCTTTTCATTCTGCCGCTCGGGCAGTATAGTAGTGCAACAATGTGATGTTCCAGAAGCCACACAAATGTTACTAATGGAACATATGCAAGATGACTGGCGGGGAAGTGAATGGAAACCAAGCAAAAAGAGCGCATCCGGCGTCTGATGGAGCTGCTGAAGAAAACTGACCGTATCCACCTCAAAGAGGCCGCCCGCATGCTGGAGGTCTCGGTCATGACGATTCGCCGGGATCTCAGTCAGGACGATGAACCGCTGCCGTTAACGCTATTGGGTGGCTACATTGTGATGGTGAATAAACCCGCCTCCTCCTCGCCCGCGTCTGCGCCGGTTAAAAGCGCACACCACCGTGATGATTTGCCTGTGGCCATTCTGGCGGCCGGGCTGGTCAGTGAAAACGATCTGGTGTTCTTTGATAACGGGCCGGAGATGCCGCTGGTCGTCAGCATGATCCCGGATGACATCACCTTTACCGGTATTTGTTATTCACACCGGGTGTTTGTGGCGCTGAATGAAAAGCCCAACGCCACGGCGGTGTTGTGCGGCGGCACCTATCGGGCTAAAAGCGACGCGTTTTACGACGGGAATAACCCGTCGGCGCTGGATTCGCTTAATCCACGCAAAGTGTTTATCTCTGCCAGTGGCGTGCACGAGCATTTTGGGGTCAGTTGGTTTAATCCAGATGATTTATCGACAAAACGTAAAGCGATGGAGCGCGGGCTGCGTAAGATCCTGCTCGCCCGTCATGCGCTGTTTGATGAGGTTGCCCCGGCGAGTATTGGCCCGCTTTCGGCATTTGATGTGTTGATAAGCGACCGGCCGCTGCCGGTGGACTACGCAACGCACTGTCGTAATGGTTCGGTGAAGGTGATCACACCGGATTCGGAGGGGGAGTGAGCCGGATGCCGGATGGCGGCTGAAGCCTTATCCGGCCTACGGGTCAGAGCGACACATCGTCAAAACCAAGCTCGCTTTTCTCCCTCGCCCCTATGGGGCTGAGGGGAACAATCCGCACCGTCTGGTAGATCCCAAAACGCAAAAAGCCTGCTCAAGAGCAGGCTTTTCGAATTTGGTCGGTGATAGAGGATTCGAACCTCCGACCCCTTCGTCCCGAACGAAGTGCGCTACCAGGCTGCGCCAATCACCGAATGCGGGGCGCATCTTACTGCCGCGACCCGCAACCGTCAACCACTTAATGTTAAAAAGCTAACTGACTGGTGAGAAAGCCATCAGGCCTTATTTTGCTGCCTCTGACGGCACATGGCACCAGTTGTTATTTTCATTAATCCCGCCGTCTGGCGAGGTGTAGCCGAGGCAACCCATGATGGTGTCGTACAGCTCTACATGGCGACGCGGCACCTTCATATCCGCTTCCTGTTTCAGGTGAGCGAACATTTTGGCTTTGTCCGGATCTTCCAGGTACTTGTCAGACATCCACACCATCATCGGTACGCGGAACTGCTCTGGCGGTGCCATTTTACGTGGCGTACCGTGCAGGTGTTCCTTTTCGTTGATGGACTCGCCGTGGTCTGCGGCATAGAAAACAATCGCTTTCTTATCGCGGACTTTATCAATCACGCTGTCGATAAAGTGGTCAACATAGGTCACAGAGTTATCAAATGAGTTGATAAGCTGCTCTTTGCTGCACTTGTCGTCCACGCTCACACACTCCGGTTTCCACTGCGCAAAGCTGCGCGGGTACCGTTGGGTATAGTTAAAGTGCGACCCTTTGGTGTGCATGATAATCAGATGTTTACCGCCGATATTGTTATCCAGCGATCGCTGCATTTCGTTAATCAGCAGCATGTCATCGACGCTTTTGCCACTATTACTCGGCTCAGCGCCAATCTGCTCACGGTAGGCAATGTTGTCCGCCATGGTGTTGCTGTAGAACCACATCTCGCTTTGCATCGCGTACAGATCGGATGAGAACCCAAGCTGTTTCAGGACGGCAAACACGTTCTGCTCTTTCAGCGTGCGCTGCGGATTGTCGTCAGCCCCGCCCTCGCGCACAAACATACAGCGCAGCGACAGCTTGGTGGCGGTATCACAGGAATAGCCACGGAAAGCAACCAGGTTTTTCTCCTGCGACAGCTTCGGCGTGGTATTGCGGGAATAACCCAGCAGACCCATGTGATCCCAGCGGGTCGTCTCACCAATAACAAACACCACGAAGGTGTCGTCCAGTCCTTTAGGCGAGACGTAGCTGTATTTTTTAGCTGGGTTAATCAACGATTTATAGTCAGAAGATTCATCCACTTGCGCCCAGGCATACAGCCCCAGTGCAGACAGCCAGTTGGAGGGCAGATACGAGTTCGCCACCACACCGCCGTAGCTTGGCATGTCCACACCTGAGGTCCGTTCCTCATGCTTTTGTTGCAGATCCAACAGGCGAATCGGCCCCCAAACCATCAGCGCCGCGAGCATAACCAGGGACACGCTTTTTACCCGCAGACCCGGCGTGCGGAGCTGGCGCAGAAGCGTGTAGCGACAACGGTTGTTCCAGATAGACAGCAGCGGCAACAGGCTGACGATCGCCACCCAGGCGATAAGCTGCCAGCCCACCACCTCTTTGGAGAGATCGATATCGGTCGTCATCACCGACGCGATAATCCCGTAGCCAATGACCACATTAAGAAACGTCATGTAGTAGCTGGCGGCAGCAGAAAAGACCACGACCAGCGATGCAAGCACGCGCCAGGCGCGACGTCCTAACAATGAGAGAATACGTAACAAAAAGAAGGTCACTAAAACAGTGCCAACCAGTTCAACAACCGCAGAGAGTCCTTTCCAGACGGTGAACGCTTGCGCATAACCGTCAAACCGACGGAAAAAAACTGCGCTATTCATAAATAAGCCGATATACAACGCCAGCAGAAAACTAAGCCTCTGCTGAGTCATTGATTTTATATAACTCATGCAAGCAACCCTGGAAAAAAGGGATAACGCTACCGGTCTGACGTTTGATATCAAACGTATTCAGGCAGATACAACGCGGGAAGTTAATTGAGGAACTTCAGATGCGTGGCTAAGTAGACCACAAGGATGGAGAAAAGTGTCTACTGACTCTGTGATTCGGTCATATATTTACAAAAAAATATGACCGAATGCAGAGTATTCATTCACACCAATGATAATCAGGACGTAATAACGTTCAATTTAACGTCAATATTGCCGCGCGTTGCGTTTGAGTACGGGCAAACAATGTGGGCTTTTTTCACTAATTCCTGCGCTATCTGATGATCCATGCCTGGCAGATGAATATCCAGTTGTGCCTCTATCCCAAAGCCCGTTGGTATGGGGCCAATTCCAATTGTCGCTTCAATATAGGCTTCTTGCGGCACGCGCTGCTTTTCCACGGAAGCGATGTGTTTCAGCGCCCCTAAAAAGCAAGCAGAATAGCCTGCGGCAAAGAGCTGTTCGGGGTTAGTGACCTCGCCGCCCGCACCGCCCATCTCTTTGGGAATGCCCAGTTTCACGTCCAGAATGCCGTCTGAGGTGATGGCGCGACCATCACGGCCTCCGGTCGCTTTCGCCTTGGCCCGGTAAACCACTTTTTCTAAAGACATATGCGACTCCTTTAGTTAGCTGACTTATTAATTAAGCATAGACCGTCAGGGGATATCGCGAACGAAAGCAGAGGGTTGCGCGCACAAAAAAGCCGCCAGCAGGTGGCGGCTTGTGCAGGCATTTAGCTATCAGGCATGAGCGTGTTTGTAGAGGGTACGCTGCGGCTGACGAATCGTAGTGGAGAGCGCCAGCGAGAGGATAAGCAGAGCGAAAATCACGCAGAAGGTCACGTAGAAACCACCAAACAGCGAGGCAATAATCGACCCGCAGATGCTGCCAATCCCGAAGCCTAAGTAAATCACGCCGTAGTTTTTCGCCAGATTGTTCAGACCAAAGAACTCGCTGACCAGCGACGGATACACGGTGATGGTGCCACCGAAGTTAAAGGCAACGCAGGCGATGGCCGCGAAGAAGGTGGTGGCATTGAGCGGAGCGAACAACAACGCCGCCATCCCCACCAGCGAAATCACCTGACCGATAGTAATCACACGGATACGGGCAATTTTGTCAGACAGAATGCCCAGCACCAGGCGGCCTGTCAGGTTAGCGATGGAAATCACGGTAACAGCATTCGCGGCGGTCGCCACATCCAGATGCACCATGCCCTGGGCAATATCTTTCGCCACACCAATCACATACAGGCCACTCATGCAGGCGGTCAGGAACATCACGGCCAGCATCCAGTACTGCGGTTTACGCATGGACTGCGCCAGGGTGAAGTCGTTCTCCACCACGCCGTTGACGGTGCCTGTTTTCTGCTGCGGCGCATCGGTCATCAGCGTTGCGCCAAAGACAATCATCACCAGCGCCATCACGCCCCAGATCATAAAGGTTTTTTCCAGACCGACGGTGGAAAGCAGGTGGCTGTCGATAAATTTAAAGCCAAGGCTACCCAAACCATAAGAGCCAATGGAGAAGGCGGAAATGAGACCTTTACGTTCCGGGAACCATTTCACGCAGTTAGAGAGGGTAAGCAGATAGCCTGCGCCGTCGGCCAGACCGACCAGCACGCCCGCGCTCAGCCAGAGCATCATCAGGTTATTGGAGTGTGCGGTAAGGAAGAAGCCGATACCCAGCAGCACGCCGGATGCCATGGTGACGCGTTTAACGCCAAAACGCTCCTGCAATTTCCCGGCAACGGAGGAAGAAATCGCCAGGCCGAGGCTTAACAAGCCAAAGGAAAACGCGACCTGACTGACCGGCTCATTGAGCTTCTCGGCCAGCGCGCTGTTGAACAGACTCCAGGTATAAACAGATCCCAATGCAAATTGCGTAATGATAGTACCGGCAAGGGTTAGCCAGCGGGTGCGGTTAGAGGATGGCGTATTATTCATGGCAGTTGTCCTGCAGAAGAAATTAAAGGAATTCACTGCCGACAACCATAACGAAGCGCATTTCATGCCAGGGGTAAAAAGGCATGAAATGCAGTAGAGAAGGAATGAAATGCATCTGAGCGGGAATGAATGGCAGGGCCAAATATCATTCCCATGAATTTATCAGGTGAGTTAGTGCGTACTATCGCCCTAAGGCGCGTGCTTATTGTTTGTATTTTGTGAACGGGTTGTTTTTAACTTGCTTAAAAACGCGCACTCACGCCCAGGCTATATAAATAGTTCTGCCCAAGAACCCAGTTTTCAGACTGAGACATCGACGCATAGGCCGCAAGATGTTGATTCAGCAGCATGTCTGCGCCCAGCGTGACGTCCATCCAGTTGCCGTACTGGTTAGCCGCTGAGAGGCGGTTAAGCCCGGACTGGATTTTCCAGACGTTTTCCCCAAACTGCTGGTTATAGCTGATCTGTGCCCAGGGTCGGACATCGCCAATCTGCGTATCAACACGCCATCCCAGCGAACTGACGCTGGCATGCCAAAGTGGGTCGCTGTAGTGATTGCTGACTACACTGTCGCCAAATTCGTTATAGGTTGATGTCGTGGAGCCGTCGTAATGCCATGTCGCTATTGGCCCGGTGACCACACCTTTCATCAGCGGAATATTCCAGCCGAGGCTCATGGTACTGACCGCATCCATCGGGGTCGCATCCGGCACATTAAACGTGACGCCGGGAGTATTTTGCGAGGAGCGAATACGCTCTTCGAGGATATCGTTGTAACTTGGCTGGTGATCGCTATCCCATGTATAGCGTTCGGCCATATTATTATGCAGGTCGGGAGCGATATATTCTTGCTGCCAGGCCAGCGCCGTCTGACTAAAAAGCAGACAAACGGGCACCGCCGCCAGCAGACGGCCACTATCATTTATTTTCATCAATGCGACTCCAGAAGAGAGCCGAATTCGGCACAATTGTTATCGTTTTTTTGGGGACAACATGGAGGGTAAAATCCCTTACCTAACTATTGTCTTTTTCACTGGTACGTCAAGACTCGCTTCCATAATATTTTGATCAAAATCAGCAACGGAGAAGGATATGCAACGCTGCGGTTGGGTAACTCAGGATCCCCTTTATCTCGCCTATCACGATGAAGAGTGGGGTGTGCCACAAACGGACAGCCAGAAGCTGTTTGAGATGATCTGCCTGGAAGGACAACAGGCGGGATTATCATGGATTACGGTGCTTAAAAAGCGCGAAAACTACCGAAAATGCTTCCATCAGTTTGATCCGGTTCGCGTCGCCGCGATGGGGCCTGACGATGTGGAACGGCTGGTGCTGGACGCGGGTATTATTCGCCACCGGGGTAAGATTGAAGCCATTATTGGCAACGCACGCGCCTTCCTTACCATGGAGCAAAATGGCGAACCCTTCCGGGAGTTTGTCTGGTCCTTTGTGAACAACGAACCGCAATTGACGTCCGCCACGTCTCTCAGTGAACTGCCCACATCAACACCAGCGTCAGATGCCCTGTCAAAAGCGTTAAAAAAACGCGGCTTTAAGTTTGTCGGCACCACCATCTGTTACTCCTTTATGCAGGCCTGCGGTCTGGTGAATGACCATATCGCGGGCTGCATCTGCCATCCCGGAGGTCAGCATGATCCGCAAATGGCAAAATAAAGACCTCTCCCCGCTGCTGACGCTGTGGCTGGAGAGCACCACCTTTGCGCATCCGTTTATTGCCGAAAAATACTGGCTGGACAGCGAAAAACTGGTGCGCGAGGTCTATCTGCCTGCGTCGCAGACCTGGGTCTGGGAGGAACATGGCGAGCCACAGGGTTTTGTCAGCGTGATGGAGACGCAGTTTGTCGGGGCGCTGTTCGTGCGCCCGAACACGGTCAGACAGGGTATTGGCAAAGCGCTGCTTGACCATGTAAAACAGCGCTTTTGTGCTTTAACCCTTGAGGTGTACCAGAAGAACGAGCGGGCGGTGAATTTCTACCATGCCCAGGGCTTTCGAATCGAAGACAGTGCCTGGCAGGATGACACCCAGTCCCCGACCTGGATTATGAACTGGCCGGGGGATCAAACGCCGTCAGCGTAAGCGCAGGCCCGGTGTATTTCTCCATCCAGGCCAGCGCCGTATTCCCCGCACAGCCATTCCCCAGCTTCGAGCTGGGGAGATCTTTGGTCAGCACGTTCACCGCACCGTTTTTACAGATCCCCCCTTCGGCATGTTCCAGATCCGGCCAGGCCCCCTGGTGGATGCAGATAACGCCGGGCTTGATGCCTTCGCTCACCACCGCCCCGGCCAGCACCTGTCCACGCTGGTTCCAGACGCGCACCAGATCCCCATCCGCAATGCCACGTGCTTTCGCGTCACTCGGGTGGAGGGTTACCGGCTCACGTCCCGCCACCGCGTATTGCTCGCGCAGGGAGGAGTAGTTCAGCTGGCTGTGCAGACGATGCGCCGGGTGAGCCGACAGCACCTGAAGCTGCCCGGACTCGGCGCTGCCGTGCCATTCGTCCGGCTCCAGCCACATCGGATGTGGCGGACAGTCGGCGTAGCCAAACCCGGCAATGCGCGCCGAGTAAATCTCGATTTTGCCGCTGTCGGTTTTCAGCGGATGCGCCTCGGGGTCACGGCGGAAATCGCCAAAGCGGACGAACTTCGCGTTCTGCTCGCTCTCCGGCATTTCAAAGATGGCGTTATTTTCCCAGAACTGAGCGAACGGTGGCAGAGTCACACCCTGCGGCGCACCCCGCTGGCCGGCAATCTCATAGAAGGTTTCCAGCCATTGCAGATCCGTTTTGCCTTCCGTAAAGCGCCCGCGCCCGCCCGGCTCCCACAGCTCGCAAAGATCGGCAAAGACCTCGAAATCATCACGCGCTTCATCGCGGGGGGCGACCACCCGCTTCATCGGCACCATATGCTGGTTGCTGTAATCGCCGGTCATGGTGAGATCGTTGCGCTCAAACGAAGTGGTAGCGGGCAGCACGATGTCGGCGTGTTTTGCCGCCGCTGTCCAGAAGCATTCGGAAATCACGATAAGCTCCGGCTTCTGCCAGGCGCGGATCAGACGGTTGGTGTCCTGATGGTGGGTGAAATTCGCGCCACCCGCCCACCAGATAAACTTAATGTCCGGGAAGTGGCGGTCCATGCCGTTGTGCTGATAGAACTCGCCGGGTTTCTCCAGCGCTTCAATGATGCGTGCCACCGGGATTTTATCGACCGCTTCAATGCCGTCTTTCACAGCACCCTGCATCGAGGCCAGCACCGCCGCACGACGCGTCGGGTTGCCGCCGTTGGCAAAGTGATAAGAGAGACCAAACCCGGTTCCTGGCAGACCAATCTGCCCCAGCATGGAAGCCAGCGTCACCAGCATCCAGTGTTTTTGCTCGCCAAACTGCTGGCGCTGCATGCCCCAGCCGGACATCAGCATGGTGTTATTTTCGTGGAAAAGTTTCGCCAGTTCGCGGATTTTCGCCGCAGGAATGCCACAGATATCGGCTGCCCACTCCGCCGTTTTGGCAATACCGTCGCTCTCGCCGGTCAGGTACTGAGCAAAAAGCGGGTAGCCCTCGGTGCAGCGGCTGAGGAAGTCATCATCCTGCCAGCCGTTTTCCACCAGCGTGTGGGCAATGCCCAGCATCATCGCGACATCGGTGCCCATATGCGGTGCCAGCCATTCCACGCTGTCGCCGAGGAAATCAACGGTCTCCGATCGCATGGGATCGATGCAGATCACGCGTTTACCGCTTTTGCGCAGTGCATCGAAATAAGAGATCCCCTGCTCATCAGAGGCATTCCAGGCAATCTTCAGGGTATTGAGCGGGTTAGCACTCCAGAGCACCACCACATCGGCATGTTCCAGCACCAGCGGCCAGCTGGTCTGCTGCTGATAAACCTCATTGCCACCGACTACGTACGGCATGATGGCCTGCGCCGCGCCGGTGGAATAATCCCCCAGATGGCCGGTATAGCCGCCCGCCAGGCTCATATAGCGCTGTAACAGTGTGGCGGCTTTGTGCAGCACGCCGTTGGAGCGCCAGCCGTAAGACCCCGCAAAAATCGACGCCGCACCGTGCTGTTCGCGAATGCGTTTATGCTGCTGGTGGATCAGCGCCAGCGCATCATCCCAGGAAACCCGGACGAACTCATCCTGGCCGCGAATCCCCTGCGGGCTGTCAGGCGAGGCAAGGAAACCTTTACGCACCATCGGGAAACGCACCCGGGTTTTGCTGTGAACCTGGTCGCGTACGGCGGTTTGCAATGAGTTTGGGTGGTCAGTGGGTAATGCGCCACGGGAAGAAAAGACGGTTTCGCCGTCGGTTTCAACCAGCATCGGCCCCCAGTGGGCAGCCGTCAGAATGGTTTTAACTACAGAGTTTGCCAACGCGGGCTCCTGGTGCTTGCAGGTGATAACCACGTATTTGTCGCGGTCTTATGAAATTATGATAGTCGTGCTCTATCATCCACAGGCGCGGGAAATTGGCAAAGAATTAAACGTCATGACGACGGCCGGGAACGGGATAAGCGGGATTTCCCCCTTGCCTGCACGGAATTTCGCGCTATCGTGTGGTCACATTCTTCAGGCGAGGGAAGCATTCATGGCGAAAACGACGCGCCCGACCATCAGCGATGTCGCGAAAGCGGCAAAAACGGGTAAAACCAGTATTTCACGCTATCTGAACGGCGAAAAACACCTGCTGTCAGACGCACTACTGGCGCGTATCGAAGCAGCCATTGCACAACTCGACTATCGTCCAAGCCTGATGGCGCGAGGCCTGAAGCACGGTCGTACCCGCCTGATTGGGCTTATCATCGCCGACATCACGAATCCCTACTCGGTGCACGTGCTGAGCGGTATTGAAGCTGCCTGTCGCGAAATGGGGTTCACCCCTCTGGTGTGTAATACCAATAACGAAATCAACCAGGAGCTGCACTATCTCGATTTACTGCGCAGTTACCAGGTGGAAGGCATCGTGGTTAACGCCGTCGGCATGCGCGAAGAGGGGCTCAACCGCCTGCAGCAATCCTCGCTGCCGATGGTGTTGATTGACCGTAAAATCCCGGATTTTGCCTGCGACGTGGTCGGACTGGATAACACCCAGGCCGCCACCACCGCCACCGAGCATCTGGTTGAGCAAGGCTTTGAAGCCCTGCTGTTTCTGAGCGAGCCGCTGGGCACCGTCAACACCCGCCGTGAGCGACTGGCCGCCTTTCGCGCGACCCTCGCCCGCTACCCCGGCATCGTGGCAGAAAACGCCGAAGTGCCGCTGCATGAAGCCGAGAAAATGGACAATGCCCTGCGCCAGTTCCACACCCGCCACCGGGGAATGCGCAAAGCGGTTATCTCCGCCAACGGCGCATTGACGCTACAGGTTGCCCGCTCGCTCAAACGCATTGGCCTGCACTGGGGCAGCGATATTGGCCTGCTCGGGTTCGATGAGCTGGAATGGGCCGAGCTGGCAGGGGTGGGGATCACCACCCTGAAGCAGCCAACCTGGCAAATCGGCTACGCCGCCGTCGAGCAGGTCGTGCAACGTATTGAAGGCAAAAGCGATACCGTGCATGAGCGGGTCTTTTCTGGCGAATTAATCGTGCGCGGCTCCACTGCGCGATAATTAACCTTCGTGATGCCTGTCATAAATTCAACACACTGAACTTTTCTTTGGAACCGGTTCCATTTAGCGTTAAAGGCAGATGCAGTCTTTAACTCCGAGGAGCCGGAAGATGAAAAGAAAAATCATCGTGGTCACCGCCGCCTATGGCAATGAACACATTCGCGAGATGGGCGGTCAGCAAGCCGTTCTGCCCATCATCGCTGACGCAGGCGCTGATGGCGTGGAAATTCGCCGTGAATTACTCAGCCCGCAAGAGCTGAATCAACTGCCTGCTCTGGCTTCAGCTATCGACGCCCATCACCTGCTGGCCTGTTACTCCGCACCCGAGCCGTTGTGTCTGGAAGATGGCTCGCTGAATCCCAAACTGCCTGCCCTGCTGCAGGAAGCCCACACGCTGAAAGCACTATGGCTGAAAGTCTCGTTAGGGCATTACCAGCATAAAGCTGAGCTTGAACGTCTGCGCGACTGGCTCGACTCAAGCGGCATGGCGCTGGTGGTCGAAAACGATCAAACCGCATGCGGGCAGCTCGCCCCGATGCAGCGCTTTAAGGCCGCCTGCATTGTCCTCAGTCTCCCGATAACACTGACCTTCGACACCGGCAACTGGCTGTGGGTGGGCGACTCCCCGGAAGAGGCCGCCCGCCTGCTGGCACCTGCGGTGAGCTATATTCATGTTAAAGCTGCCGTGCCACACCACGACCGTTTTCGCGCCATTGCCCCGGACCAGACCGATGAGCGCTGGCTCTCACTGCTGGACCAGTTGCCACCCGATGCCCCACGCGGGATTGAGTTTCCGCTCGAAGGCGACGACCTGACCGCCGTCACCCGCCATTACGTAAATCTGTTACGCGAGGAGTCACGCCATGTCCACACCACTTGATGTCATTACTATTGGCGAAGCCATGGCCATGTTTGTCGCCACCGAAACCGGCGACCTCGCCGATGCCGAACATTTTGTGAAGCGTGTAGCTGGCGCAGAATTGAATGTGGCAACCGGGCTGGCCCGGCTGGGCATGAAGGTGAGCTGGGTGAGCCGCGTCGGCGACGACAGCTTTGGCCGCTTCGTTCTGAACGCACTGAAAAAAGAGCACATTGATGCCAGCGGCGTGACCGTCGACTGCCGCTTCGCAACGGGCTATCAGCTTAAATCTAAAGCCGAAAATGGAACCGATCCCATTGTGGAGTACTTCCGTAAAGGCTCTGCCGCCAGCCATCTTTCTACTGATGATTTCAACGCTGCCGTCTTCTCCCGAGCGCGCCATTTGCATTTAAGTGGCGTGGCGGCGGCGCTCTCTTCTTCATCTTATGCGCTGCTGGAGCATGCGGCAGCGAACATGAAAGCCCAGGGCAAAACACTCTCCTTCGACCCAAACCTGCGCCCGGTGCTGTGGAAAAGCGAGGCGGAGATGGTGGAAAAACTCAATCGCCTCGCCTTCCAGGCCGACTGGGTACTGCCGGGGCTGAAAGAGGGGGTCATTCTGACCGGGCAGCAAACGCCGGAAGGCATTGCCGATTTCTATCTTCAGCGCGGCGTTAAGGTGGTGGTGATTAAAACCGGCCCAGACGGTGCCTGGTATAAAACCGCCAGCGGCGAGCAGGGTGCGGTTGCCCCGGTAAAAGTGGACAACGTGGTCGATACCGTGGGTGCCGGAGATGGGTTTGCCGTCGGTGTGATCAGCGCGCTGCTGGAAGGGAAAACGCTGCAACAGGCGGTACAGCGCGGTAACAAAATTGGAGCCCTTGCTATTCAGGTACTGGGCGACAGCGAGGGGCTGCCCACGCGGGAACAGCTGGGGGAATGACTCGTTTTACACCCTCACCCTAACCCTCTCCCTCAAGGGAGAGGGAATGTTTTCCCCCTCGCCCCTCTGGGGAGAGGGCCGGGGTGAGGGGGATACCTACTCACTAAAAAACACAGCCACCCGACCCTACATCCGGCGGCGAAACCTCAACCATAGAGGCAACCTTATGAAAAGTTCGACAAATGCAGCAAAACGCTGGCTTTACATCATGCCGATTGTTTTCATCACCTACAGTCTGGCCTACCTCGACAGGGCGAACTTTAGCTTTGCCTCCGCAGCCGGTATCAACGAAGACCTGGGGATAACCAAAGGCGTCTCTTCCCTGCTCGGCGCCCTCTTCTTCCTGGGTTATTTCTTCTTCCAGATCCCGGGCGCGATTTATGCGGAACGCCGCAGCGTGCGCAAGCTGATCTTCGTCTGCCTGATCCTGTGGGGTGGCTGCGCGTCGCTGACCGGGATGGTCACCAATATCCCAATGCTGGCCGCTATTCGCTTCATCCTTGGCGTGGTGGAAGCGGCGGTGATGCCCGCGATGCTGATTTATATCAGCAGCTGGTTTACCAAATCGGAGCGTTCGCGCGCCAATACCTTCCTGATCCTCGGCAACCCGGTCACGGTACTGTGGATGTCAGTAGTCTCCGGCTACCTGATTCAGGCGCTCGGCTGGCGTGAAATGTTCATTATTGAAGGGGTTCCGGCGATTATCTGGGCCTTTGCCTGGTGGATGCTGGTCCGCGACAAACCGTCACAAGTGGGCTGGTTGTCTGAGGATGAGAAATCTGCGCTGCAGGCTCAGCTGGAACAGGAACAACAGGGCATCAAAGCGGTACGTAACTACGGTGAAGCCTTCCGCTCGCGCAACGTTATCCTGCTTTGCATGCAATATTTCGCCTGGAGCATCGGGGTGTATGGCTTCGTGCTGTGGCTGCCGTCCATCATCCGTAACGGCGGCGCTAACCTCGGTATGGTTGAAGTGGGCTGGCTCTCCTCGGTGCCGTATCTGGCCGCCACTATCGCCATGATTCTGGCTTCGTGGGCGTCGGATAAGCTGCAAAACCGTAAACTGTTCGTCTGGCCGCTGCTGCTGATTGGCGGGCTGGCGTTTATCGGCTCCTGGGCGGTGGGTGCTGACCACTTCTGGGCCTCCTATACCCTGCTGGTGATAGCCGGTGCTGCGATGTACGCACCTTATGGTCCGTTCTTTGCCATCATCCCTGAGATGCTGCCGCGTAACGTCGCGGGCGGGGCGATGGCGCTTATCAACAGTATGGGCGCACTGGGTTCGTTCTTCGGCTCCTGGTTTGTGGGCTACCTGAACGGTGCCACCGGCAGCCCGTCTGCGTCGTACATTTTTATGGGGGTGGCACTTTTCGCCTCCGTATGGCTTACTTTAATTGTTAAGCCTGCTAACGAAAAATCGATTCCAACAGGCGCACGTCACGCCTGAATCCATTACGAGGGAGAAGTCATGAAGCCGTCCGTCATCCTGTATAAAGCGTTGCCAGATGACCTGAAACAGCGTCTGGAAGCGCAGTTCTCCGTGACTCAGGTGCCGAATCTGCGCCCTGAAACGGTCGAACAGTATGCCGATGCGTTTGCAAATGCTGAGGGCCTGCTGGGCTCCAGTGAAAAGGTGGATGCCACATTGCTGGCGAAAATGCCGAAGCTGCGTGCGGCCTCGACGATTTCCGTTGGCTATGACACCTTTGATGTGGATGCGCTGAATGCGAAAAAGGTCCTGCTGATGCACACCCCGACCGTGCTGACCGAAACCGTGGCCGATACCATCATGGCGCTGGTGCTCAGCTCCGCCCGTCGGGTAGTGGAAGTCGCAGAACGCGTGAAGAAAGGCGAATGGACCAAAGGCGTTGGCCCGGACTGGTTCGGCGTCGATGTACACCACAAAACGCTGGGGATTGTGGGAATGGGCCGTATTGGCCTGGCCGTCGCTCAGCGTGCGCACTTTGGTTTTGGCATGCCGATCCTCTATAACGCCCGCCGTCAGCATGAAGAAGCGGAAACCCGCTTCCAGGCGCGTTACTGCGACCTCGATACCCTGCTGAAAGAGTCCGATTTTGTGGTGCTGGTGCTGCCTTACAATCAGGAAACCCATCACCTGATCAATGCGCAGAAGTTTGCCATCATGAAATCGTCGGCCATTTTCATTAACGCCGGGCGTGGCTCGGTGGTGGATGAAAATGCGCTGATTGAGGCGCTGAAAAGCGGTGAAATTCACGCTGCCGGGCTGGACGTGTTTGAGAAAGAACCGCTGCCGGTCGACTCCGCGCTGCTCACGCTACCTAACGTCGTCGCGCTGCCGCACATTGGTTCTGCCACCCATGAAACACGCTACGGCATGGCGGAATGCGCAGTCGAGAACCTGATTGATGCCCTGAGCGGCAAGGTGGAGAAAAACTGCGTTAATCCGCAGGTGGCGAAGTAATTACGCCCTCGCACCCATAAAAAAGAGGCGACCTGGTCGCCTCTTTTTTTACGCTCAGTTTACGCTTACTGCGTTGCGCTGACCGTGGCAGTCCACGCCTGGGTAAACGCCTGATGCTGCGCCGCCAGCGGCCCAATCAGTGCGTTGTACTGGCTGGCCTGCTGAGAGGTCGGGAACTGAATGCCGTTTGCCACAAAGCTCACCTGCGTGCCCTGCTGCGAAATAAAGTCACCCACCTGCACCAGCTGCTGCGTGAAAATTTGCGCTGCCGGAATCAGCGGTTGCAGCGCG
Source organism: uncultured Enterobacteriaceae bacterium (assembly GCA_963530515.1). Taxonomy (GTDB): domain Bacteria; phylum Pseudomonadota; class Gammaproteobacteria; order Enterobacterales; family Enterobacteriaceae; genus CBFFRJ01. The sequence goes on from CAUSEC010000037.1 coordinate 44,774, forward strand.
TTCGATGGGCTGGTTACCACTTTCGAGTAAATCTGGTCGAAGACAGGCTTAAGATCGTCAGCCTGTTTCAGTGCAGTATGCGCGGCATCAGCCTGCATTTTTGCATTCTGCAACTGCTGGCTCAGCACGCCCAGAGAACCGTTCGCCTGGCGCAGCGGCTCGCGTTGCGTCATGTAATCCTGCGGCACACGAATCGCGTTGACGCTGTCGACAACCGGACGCAGACCGGAATCCATCGCCTGATTCACCTGCTGGGAGTAGCCATAGATAATGGCGTAATCGGACACGAACGGACCAAATTGTTTTTTCTGGTCAGCCGTCAGCGCGGGAAGACGTTCGCTACTGCGCATCGCGGTATTTTGCAGGAAATCGATAAACGCTTTACGCTGATCGCCTTCTTTATCAAAACACCCACTCAGGCCAACCACCATTAATAACGCCGCAAGTGGCGCAAACCAGCGAGAACAGGACGTTCCTGTCGCCATTTTTAACTCCTTTAACCCATAAAAAACACAGACTGGCACCCGCGTGCCCAACGCTGACAAGAATAGTCCAGGTCGGCGTCAGAGGATACCCTTTTCCTTGCATTCTTATTGACGTAACCGCAAACACAGCGCCAATCCATTCACCGGGTTTCTTAATGAGAAATTTTGCTAACCCTTTACAAAAAAAATCTGACTTAACACAGATTGTGCGTAATCAAGCAATTAAGGGGCAGCGAAACGTTTGAATATGCATTCTGAAAGCATCAAAAGACACTTAGCCTGCAATATATCGTTGGCAGGGGCTTTTCCACGGCGGTTTACCGACTATTCTTGATAGTGCTGTATCACTATCCGCTGTGTGATTTTGAGGAGTTCTCAATGGAATATAAAGATCCGATGTTTGAGCTGCTAAGCAGTCTGGAACAGATTGTTTTTAAAAAAGATGTAACGCAAGCGGTAAGCCTTAACCAAAAGCCGAACTCATTCAATGAGTTTGAGCAATTACGACGCGGCACTGGGTTAAAGATAGACGACTTCGCGAGTGCGATGGGAGTCAGTGTGTCGATGGTCCAGGAGTGGGAATCGAAACGCGTTCGTCCTTCCGCAACCGAAATGAAGCTGATGCGCCTGATTCATTCAAACCCGACGCTCAGCAAACAGTTGCTGGAATAAAAGCCTGTTGGAATAAAAGCCTGATGTTCAGACCCCCGCGATGCCGGGGGTTTATGTTTTCAGGACCAGGCTCCCACGCTAATCTCAGATTCCCCCCATTCCAGACAATGTGTCAGCCTTAATCCCTGTAGAAACGCCTCATCATGTGATACCACGACAAGCGCGCCCGGAAAGGTTGCGAGCGCCGTTTCAATTGCCTGCGTTGACGCCAGATCCAGATGGTTGGTCGGTTCATCGAGCAGCAGCAGCTGGGTGGCCTCGCGCCGCCAGAGCACGCAGGCCAGTGCGGCTTTTAGTCGTTCCCCGCCGCTGAGTGCCGACAGCGGCAGCGTGACTTTGTCGGCACTCAACTGCAATTGTGCCAGGCGGGTGCGAAGTTGGCCCTCCTCCAGCGGCGTATCCTCAAGGCTGAGATGGGCGAGCACGGACAGCGAAAGATCCAGCCGTGAGAGGTGCTGATCGAGATACGCAGTGGCGACCGGTACACGGCAATCGCCGCTGAGCGGGGTGACGTCACCGAGGATCACGTTTAACAACGTGGATTTTCCGCAGCCGTTTGGCCCACGCAACGCCACGCGCATCGGCCCGTCCATCCGCCATGTCAGCGGCGCGATCGGCACATGTGGCAGCACCAGTTCTTCCATCACCAGTACCTGTTTACCTTCCGCGATGTGGCTGCCGGGCAGCGTAAAGAGCACGGGGTCGGCGTCCTCTACCCGCTCCCGCGCCTGCTGGACTGCCGCATTGAGCGCATCGTTTTGCTCACGATGCTGGTGACGAAACGCACCCGGACGCTCCTTCGCGGCCCCTTTGTACTTCACCCGCTCAAACGACGCGATGTTCAGGGTATCGACAGTGCGCAGAGTCTGGGCGGAACGCCGCTGGCTGGCATCATGCTCTTTTTGCAGCCGCAGGCGCGTCCGGCGACGTTCGGTGGCGGCATGTTCCAGGGCCGCCTGCGCGGCCTGCTGCTGCGCATCGCGCTGACGCTGGTAATCGTCGTAATTTCCGCCGTAACTGCGTAATCCTGAAGGCGACAGTTCCAGAATACGCGGCATCTGTGCCAGCAATTCGCGGTCGTGGGTGGCCACCAGGGTTGCGCCGCGTCTGCGCAAGAGCAGGGCGGAAAACCACGCGCGCCCTTTACGGTCCAGATGGTTGGTGGGTTCGTCCAGCAGCAGCACGTCCGTTTCGCGCATAAACGCGGCGCACAACAGCGCCCGTATGCGCTCACCTCCGCTGAGTTGAGCGGCGGGCGTCTCCGGGGACAAGGGAGGTAACCCGGCATCCGCAAAGGCGGCGTCGAGTCGTTCTGGCAGATCCCAGAACCCCTCCAGACGCTCAATATCGTCGGGCAGGTAGTCTCCCTGCTCGATACGTTTACGGGCGGCGAAGATATCGCTATAGCCCAGCAGTTCGGCAAGCGTTGTCCCGGAAGTGACCTCCTGCTGTTGGGCCACATACGCCATCGTTCCGAAACGTTCAACATGCCCGTGAGCAGGCGTTTCCAGCCCGGCCAGCAGACGCAACAAACGGGTTTTACCGCTGCCGTTGCGGCCTACAAGGCCACATAGCGTAGGTTCAAGCGACAGCGTTAACGGGCCAAAGAGCGTATCGCCCGTCGCAAACTGACAGGTGAGCTGATGCAAAATAAAAGAAGGGGATTGGGCACAATGAGCCATAAGCACTCCTGAATGAAATCAAAACCTTCCCTGCTCGCACTGCGTGCGTTGCAAGGCGTGAAATTCATCAGTCGTGTTTGTTCATTTTTCGTGTGCGCTCCAGAATGACGAGGGCTTCGTCGGGGCAAAGGATAGCCGCAGACGGGCCAGGATTACAAGGTTAAATCTTAATCAGTACAGCAAATCTAAAAAAAAGGCCCCACACCAGAGGCCTGCTGCCAATATTGGTTAAAATTCAAAAAGGGTGCATTGAGAATACCCGACACCGAAAGAATGGCGGGGATAACTCCCCGCCATAATCTCTTACCGTTTAATATCGCAGGCTAAGAACACCGCCAGTTCAGTATTGTGATGTTTAAATTTAAGTTCACATAATGAATCATGAACCATCCATATTGATAATAGAATAGTGAGACATATCACCATTAAACTGCACAACAATGACTTTTTCGGCATCCTTTGCCTCCTGTGTTGATTTTCAACGAATAAGAGGCTACCTTTATGGGGTCTAGGCATAGGGAGAGCCTCACTTTGCACAGACCCCCAAAAGTTGGACGAAATACACGAGGCTTCAGAGAAAGAGTCCATTAAAATATGGACTCTTTTTTATTTCAGATAGCGCTAAATATCATTTTCCGCAACCGAATCGTCCATATTCCCGTTTATTGCGGTTTCACTCGCTTGCCTGCTTCATCAATAACCTTTTCACCGTCCTCTTTTACGAATGCGCCTTTCTGAGTCTCCGGAAGAATATCCAGCACGATTTCTGAGGGGCGACATAAACGAGTTCCGACCGGTGTAACCACGATGGGCCGATTAATCAGGATGGGATAAATGAGCATAAATTCAAGCAGTTGCTCATCGGTAAAGCTGTCATTCTCAAGCCCCAGTTGCTCATACGGTTCAACGTTCTTACGCAGCAAGGCCCGCACCGTAATTCCCATATCTGAAATAAGTTTAACCAGTTCATCATGAGTCGGGGGCGTATCAAGATAATAAATAATTGTCGGTTCGTTACCGCTGTTGCGGATCATCTCCAGGGTGTTACGTGACGTGCCGCAGGCCGGGTTGTGATAGATAGTAATGCTGCTCATTTTCAGTATCTCATTACAGGGTGACAGAGAGCCGCAGCGCAAGCGCAGCCAGAGTGACAAACAAGACGGGAATCGTCATAACAATGCCTGTCCGGAAGTAATATCCCCAGGTGATCGTCATATTTTTCTGTGAAAGCACATGCAACCACAGCAGGGTTGCCAGGCTACCAATAGGGGTAATTTTGGGGCCAAGATCGCAACCAATGATGTTGGCATAGACCATTGCCTCTTTGACAACGCCCGTCGCTGTACTTCCGTCAATCGACAGCGCGCCAATCAGTACCGTTGGCATATTGTTCATCACCGATGAGAGGAATGCCGTCATAAAGCCGGTACCCAGCGTCGCAGTCCACAATCCTTTGTCAGCCAGCATATTCAGGATGCCTGAAAGGTATCCCGTAAGACCGGCATTTCGCAGGCCATACACCACCAGGTACATGCCCAGCGAGAAGATAACAATCTGCCATGGCGCACCCCGCAACACTTTTCCGGTATTAATGGCATGGCCTTTTTTGGCAATGGCAAATAACACCGCAGCACCGACAGCAGCAATCGCACTGACAGGGATGCCCAGCGGCTCCAGAACGAAGAAGCCAGCAAGCAGGAACACCAGTACAACCCACCCCGCTTTAAATGTTGCCGGATCTTTGATGGCACTGGAGGGGGATTCCAGCAACGCAATGTCATAATTCGCCGGGATATCCCTGCGGAAGAACAGATGTAACATAATCAGCGTGGCAGTGATGGCCGCAATATCAACGGGAACCATAACTGAAGCATATTCGGTAAAACCAAGGTGGAAGAAGTCAGCAGAGACGATGTTCACCAGGTTGGAGACAATCAGCGGCAGGCTGGCGGTATCGGCAATAAATCCTGCTGCCATAACAAAAGCCAGCGTCGTACCCTTACTGAATCCCAGTGCCAGTAACATGGCAATCACTATCGGCGTCAAAATCAGCGCCGCACCATCGTTAGCAAACAGTGCCGCCACCGCTGAACCAAGCAACACAATCCAGGTAAACAGCAGACGTCCGTTCCCTTTTCCCCAGCGGGAAACGTGCAGCGCCGCCCACTTAAAGAATCCGGATTCATCGAGCAACAGGCTGATAATGATCACGGCAATAAATGCAGCCGTGGCGTTCCAGACGATATTCCAGACGACAGGTATATCACTGATGTGGATGACTCCCGATCCCAGGGCCAGCACCGCGCCGATACCCGCACTCCAGCCAATACTGAGACCCCGGGGCTGCCAGATGACCAGTATCAGCGTCAGTAAAAATATACTCCCGGCCAATATCATTTTAGACTCCATTACATATGTTTATACAGATGTGTTTTCAGATTCAGCAGGAGGTACAGGCCGATTTTTCCAGCCATTCACGTACATCCTCCCGCAGGCACTGCCACGATGTCGTGATCGTCTCAGCGGCCCATGCCGGCATGTGAGGTGACAGGCGGTAGTGAATCCACTTGCCTTCCCGCCGATCAAGAACCAGCTCAGCATCACGCAGAATAGCCATGTGCCTTGACACTTTTGGCTGAGACTCGGACGTGGCTGCACAAATATCGCAGACGCACAATTCTCCGGACTCCCGGAGAAGCATGATGATAGCGAGCCGTGTTTCATCTGACAGGATTTTAAAAAGCTGAACAGGTTGTAGCATTTTCCACTCCGGTGCCTTTAGAATACACATATGGTAAATCATATGTGATTAATTAGATATCACACGTTCTCTTCGGAGGAGAAAAAAATGGAACAATTCCCTGCCCTGAACGCCGAATGCTTCGACAGACACATCGCTGAGCATCTGCATTTACAGGAACCCCCTCGCATTCTGATCCTTTATGGTTCAGTCAGAGAACGTTCCTACAGCCGCTTTGCAGCGGAAGAAGCAGGCCGTCTGCTTACCACGATGGGGGCAGAAGTGAAGACATTTAACCCCTCGGGCCTCCCACTGCCAGACGATGCACCGCAAACGCATCCTAAAGTCGTTGAGTTGCGTGAACTGGTAAGGTGGTGTGACGGGATGGTGTGGAGTTCACCAGAGCGCCACGGTGCGATGAGCGCCGTCATGAAGGCTCAGATTGACTGGATACCATTAAGCGAAGGGGCTGTTCGTCCTTCTCAGGGAAAAACGCTGGCCGTCATGCAGGTCTGCGGGGGGTCGCAGTCATTCAATGCGGTAAATCAGATGCGAATTCTGGGTCGCTGGATGCGCATGTTCACCATCCCGAACCAGTCTTCTGTAGCAAAAGCCTGGCAGGAGTTCGATGAAAACGGGCGCATGAAACCGTCCTCATGGTATGACCGGATAGTCGACGTCACCGAGGAACTGTTCAAAATTACACTGCTGCTGAAAGGGCATACGGGATACCTTGCAGATCGCTACAGCGAACGCAAAGAAAGCCACCAGGCGCTGTCAGCTCGCGTAAATCAGGAAAAAATCTGAGGTCTTTGTCCGCTGAAGATTAGCGCGGTGACGCCTCTAAATCCGTAATGGATAGGCCTTCAGACGATATTCAACCGGGCTGAGGCCTTTCAGTTTAAGACTGATGCGCCGGGTATTGTAGTAATGGATATAATCCTCAACAACGACCTTCAGTTCATCAATACTGTTGAATGTATTCGGATGAAAACATTCGGATTTCAGGGTTCCAAAAAAGGATTCAGCGCAGGCATTATCAAGGCAATTCCCTTTACGTGACATGCTTTGCACGACACCAAATTCCTTAAGCTGGTACTGATACCACCGATGCCGGTATTGCCAGCCTTGATCCGAGTGAAGAACTGGCGTGCTGTTCGCTCCCAGTCTGGCGAATGCCTTAATCAGCATGTCATCAACCATCTTCATAGCTGGCCGTTCCGCAATGCTGTAAGCAATGACTTCATTATTAAAGAGATCAATGACGGGTGAGAGGTAGAGCTTTCGGCCATTGACCGCAAACTCAGTGACGTCTGTTACCCATTTCTCATTCGGCCGGGTCGCTTTAAAGTTTCGCTTAAGGATGTTATCCGCTATCTCTCCGCATTCGCCGCGCCAGGAGCTATACCGCTTAACTTTGATAACCGCCTTGAGGGCAAGTGCGTTCATTAACCGTTGAACGACTTTGTGATTAATTACACCTATTTCCTGCCGGAGTGCGAGGGTGATTCTGCGGTAGCCGTAGCACCCGCGATTTTCATAATATATATCTTTGATTCTATTGTTTATATCATCATATTTTCCAGGAGATTTGAGCGCTTTCAGATGATAATAAAATGTGCTCCTGGGTATCCTGGCTATCCGGAGTAACAGATCAAATGGATAGTGCCGCCTCAGTTCATCAACAACTTTGACCTTATCTCTTACCGAACTAAGGCTTTCAGCTTTTTTAAATAAAGTAATCGTAACTCAAGGAACTTGACCTTCCTTTCCAGCTCATTAATCCGTTTATCCCTGGAGCGTTCCAGCGCAGCTTCAACAGCAACCGGGTCATCTGACATGTGCGGTGCCCTTCTTTTACCTACACGAAGCGAGCGAAGCCCTTCTTCTCCATGCTCTCGGTAAACTTTCACCCATTTAGCGACAGATGCAGACCCAGCTACTCCATATTTTACAGCGGCCTGATTCTGGGATATCTGACCTGAAAGCACGGCTTTCACTGCCTCAACTCTGAGTTCTGGATTGATTGAAACACCTTTGTATTTGGGTTTAAGTCCTTCTTCCCCATAAGCATCATAGGCTGCAACCCACATTCTGACCTGGGTTCTGGGTACATTAAAGTGGGCTGAGGTTAAGCGATAGCCGTCATCGGTAGTGAAATAGTGCATAACCACTTCGAGACGATCTTCAAATGAGTATTTACGTTTTGACATGGGACTCTCCAGTAAGAGAGTCCAACTTAATGGGTGCAGTGCACTTTTGATTGATAGTCAGGTGGGGCTTTTCTCTGTCTGCCTTTCAGCAAATGCCTGAGACAAACAGTCTCAAGCACCCGTAAACATTCTAGTGAATCGCCACGGGTTTAACAGACACCTCAGAGTCATTTAAGATGGCTTAAAG
>CAUSEC010000038.1:0-49537 GCA_963530515.1 uncultured Enterobacteriaceae bacterium
AGGGCGGCTTTACAGGGACGTTTCATCCGCCCGTCCCCGATTAGCCTGGAGGTATGCGCTGAGGGCACCGCGCCAGCGGCGATTTTCTTGCCGGGAGCCTGGGTCGCCAGGGAGGTGGCGGCGAGCCTCCCTGGCACGTTCACGGGTTCTGGAGCGACAGAGAAGCAAGGAACATAAGGTGAACGGAATGCCCCTCACAGCAGCATGTTCCCCCTCACCCTAACCCTCTCCCTCGAGGGAGAGGGGACTGTCCGTGCTCGTATTTATTTGTGGGAATTCCTCAGCCCTCAAGGGAGAGGGAACGGTCCGTGCTCGCATTTCGTTGTGGGGATCACTCAACACGAAGGGCGTCCGGCATAAGCGATTTAACCGCCGTAGTAGGCCGCGCTGTAGAGGGTTTTCACCTCCTCTACCGTCGGCTGGGTGGGGTTGGTCAGGGTGCAGGGATCGGCCACTGCGTTGCTACTCATTCTGTCCAGCACCTGCTTGAAGGCGGCTTCTTTTATTTCCACTTCACCGCAGTTAGCCAGAGTTTGTGGAATATCCAGGCGCTGATTTAACGCGTTTATTTCTGCAATCAGATTATCAATGCCCAGTGCGGCTTCCAGTTTCTGGTATTTATTGGTGTAAATAGAATTATATTGGATGATATACGGCAACATAATGGCATTTGCCAGACCGTGAGTTATGCCAAATTCGCCGCCAATTTTATGCGCCATAGAGTGCACTAATCCCAGTGACGCATTGGTAAAGGCAATACCGGCCAGTGCGGAAGCATTATGCATGTGCATACGGGCGTTTAAATCATCCGGTGAATGGTATGCGGTTTCCAGATGGGCAAAGACCAGGCGAATGGCTTCGACCGCATAGGGATCGGTAAAGGAGTTGGCCGCCGTGGAGGCGTAGGCTTCGATGGCGTGGGTGAGCACATCCATGCCGGTATGTACAGTGACATGCGGCGGCATTTTGGCCGGGATCGTCGGGTCGAGAATGGCAATATCCGGCACCAGGTCGGCGGCGACTATCGGGTATTTAATGTGGTTCGTGGTATCCGTAATCACTGAAAATGCAGTAATTTCCGATGCACTGCCGCTGGTGGACGGAATCGCCACAAAGCGGGCTTTATTACGCATTGCAGGCATCGACCCCACGGGGATGATGTCCTCGAACGTGAGCGTCGGGTGCTCGTAGAAACACCACATGACTTTGGCGGCATCCAGCGCGGAGCCGCCGCCAATCGCCACAATCCAGTCCGGTTGAAACTCGAGCATCGCTTTCGCACCCCGCCAGACGGTTTCCACCGAGGGGTTGGGCTCCACGTTATCAATCACGGTACATTCCATCCCGGCTTTGTTCAGCTCGCTGATGGCTTTATCGAGAAAGCCAAAGCGTTTCATTGAGCTACCGCCGGTGACCAGCGCGGCTTTTTTGCCTTTTAAAGTCGACAGATGTGCTAATGCATTTTCGCCATAAATAATGCTGCGCGGAATAGAAAATGAAAGTGTCATAGATGACTCCCTATATTTAAGATGAAAGATTACGTTTTATTTTGCGCACAACGAGGTACGGCGAAGGAAATAAGTGGTGCGCAGAGTAAAAGCCAATCCAGAAAGGGATCCGGGCGATTGTCTCAGCAATATCTGCAGGAAGTTGTGATGGAACAGAGGTATTAAAGAGGGCGACGCAATTTATTCCGGGGCAAAAGATCGGGCCGATCCACAACCAGCGGATCGACCCGATCGACGGGAAGGATCAGAGGCCGGGGTAGTCGTCCGACGGATCCGGCCACGGGGTGAGAACGTCAAAACCGGTGCTGGTCACCGCCACCATATGCTCCCATTGGGCGGAGAGCGAGCGGTCTTTGGTGACCACCGTCCAGCCATCAGAAAGCACGCTGGTTGCCGCTTTTCCGGCGTTGATCATCGGCTCGATGGTAAAAATCATCCCCTCTTTCAGCACCAGACCGGTGCCCGGCTTGCCGTAATGCAGAACCTGCGGCTCATCGTGATACACCTGGCCCACGCCGTGCCCGCAGTACTCTTTCACCACCGAAAACCCGGCAGATTCCGCAACCTGCTGAATGGCCGCGCCCACGTCGCCCAGGGTCGCGCCAGGGCGGACAACCTTGATGCCAGCGACCATGGCATCGTAAGTCACTTTGATCAGTCGATTTGCACGCACGGAAGGCTCACCGACCACGTACATGCGGCTGGTGTCGCCGTACCAGCCGTCTTTAATGATGGCGACGTCGATGTTCACGATATCGCCCTTTTTCAATACCTTGGCGGACGGAATACCGTGGCAGACCACATGGTTGACCGAGGTGCAGACGGTGCGGGTGTAGCCGTTGTAGCCAATGTTCGCCGGAATCACCTTCAGCTCATCGCGAATGTAGTCGTGGCAGAGCTTATCGAGTTCATCGGTTGTGATACCCGCGCGCACGTGGTGCTTGATCATCTCCAGCACTTTTGCCGCCGCGTGCCCGGCGGCGCGTGCCATCTCAACCTCGTGTTGAGTATGAATTTTTACGTTGCTCAATGTGCTTCCTGCTCCATCGGTAAGGAAAGGGATTCGCCGTCGATCAGTTTATGAATATCAACGCCGCCGTTAAGTTCGGCCTGGATCAGTAGCCGGGTCAGCTGTTGGTGGGTCAGATGCGGGTAGAGCTCCGCCAGCATGCCGACTTTGAGCCAGTGTTCCGCCTGCGCGTTGATTGAGCGACTCAGCGCGTTGCTGGCCAGACGCAGGTTCTCATGCATTAAGTCGGAGATTTTAACAATGCCCATGGTTCACCATATACGTTTCATGTATGAAACGTATAATACACCAAATCGAGGCACGTTGAAGGATGAAGAAGAGAATCCGACGGCATTACCGCCGGTCAGACAGGCAGAACAGCGCTTACTGGTGCTAAAAATCTTCCAGCAGCTTCAGTTGGCTGAGGGTTAACGGGTAGTAAAAAATGTACCCCTGCACGCCAATATCTTTATACTTTTTGAGGATGTTAAGATCGGCGCTCTTTTCTACACCTTCACAGATAATATGCATATTCAGATGCAGTATATCCTGAAGAATCTTCTCTAATACACTTCGCTTGTGGCGATCGTGACCTATACCATCAACAATCGAACGGTCGATCTTGATCGTATCAAAGTTAAAAATTGCTAAGCTGTCGATAGTAATATTCCCGGCACCAAAATCATCCAGAGAAATAGCGAAGCCATAGTCTTTCGCTTTTTTCAAAAAGCGTTGACCGTGCTCTAACTGCTCTTTGGTGACTTTCTCACTCATTTCAATTTCTATATTACCCGGATTGATGCCATGCTGGTTACACTGATGATAAAACTTTTCCGGATAATCATTATTATTGAGCAATGAATGGGAAAAATTAAATGAAACCTTTAAATCTTTATTTTTATCAATGAGACTACAAATTAATGTAAATATAAAATCAGTAATCACACTGATTGAACCATTCTGTTCGGCGTGATCTATTACTTTTTGAGTAGAAACAGAAAGCCCATCTTCATTTTTAAATCTCACAAGAACTTCATATCTGTCAACCTTCTGATCGCGAAGGCTGACTATCGGCTGAAAAGCTGCCGTCATAGTGAAACTCATGTTATTAAAATAAAAGTTTCGAGATTCCATTTCTTTGTCGCTCCATCAACATTCAAGAACGCATTTTTAAATTCCATACATTACATATTTTAATCATTTATTCAGGATATTTAAAAGTTGTTTTAAATGATCAATAATTATTATTTGATAGTTACAGCCTATCATCGTTATCTTAATGATCGCTGCAAGCTATTCCGTACACCAGGAACGATCTTTGAATAAATCATATAAATGGATAATAAAACCAAAAACAAATCAAAAAGCAGCATACAAAACCAAATGAACAGTGAATAATCTCTTTATTTAACTATGATATATTTTCACCTGAAACTATATCACTCATTCATCTTCAATTTGTTTACAATTCATTAACATCACAAGAGAGATACGGAAAGCTTATTTTATTTAGACCATACACATTAAAGTTGTTCATGTTTTTTGAATATGATTATGAATTTCAAGTAAATTTTAAAAATGTATTTAAAACATATGATTAAAATACTGAGCGCAAGAATGAGATGGCAGCTGCAATTTTAGAAACCTTAATAATTTATTCATAGAAACAACAAAGATTCGTGATTGCACTTAACTCTGAAGTAGATATATTATTTAATCAAATGTAAACCAATCCACCAAAGTACGAGACGCAATCTCTGGTATCACTTTAATAGGTGCATATTTAATGGACATGTTCGCCCCTCCTTCAGCCACGGTGATTCGTTCGATGCTGCAGCATCCACATATGCTTTCAGTTTATACAAAAGAAATGGATTACGCATTGAACGCGGAGGTTACCGAACTCAATGTCAATGACAGAAAATTAGTTCTGGAGATTGAGTATGACGGCTTAGAATTTGAACGTTATCTCGCGGATGGTATGCTCAGTGTTGATCTGGAAATGCAGAACAGCGCAGAAGTTGCAGAACGTGAGTTTTATAGCCTTAGCGACCTTGCAGCGAAATTATTTAAAACAGATAGCCTGCGGTATCGCGTAGAGTGCCAGCTTCCAGAATCGGTATTCTTAATCGATAGTCGAGGCGGCATTCGTATTCCTTTTATTCTTGGAATGTACGCCCGTGCCCGCATTGAGATATTTCCCCATGTGCTGAGCGTGACGGGAAAACTACGCAACCTTTCAACCGGAGGCTGCATGATTGAAATAGCGCTGGTAGAAAGTATTGCGCTAGAGATTGGCCAGGTTATCCCCGACATTACGCTTGAGTTCCCAAACGGCAAGACTTTCTCCATCGGCGGCATCATCCGACATGTTCGCCCCATCGGCCAGAATGGCTATGCCGCGATCGGCATTCAGTTTGCTGATATTTCAGCCCCACAACGCGAATCACTCCTTTATTACGTGAATGAATCCGAGCGGGAGGCGGCTCACCGCGCAGGGATGAAGGGCAGCATGGTCTACTCATCCCCCCTTTTTATTGCGGGTTCCAGGGAAAAACTACGGCAGCAGCGAGAGATGCAGGAAAGAGAGAAACGTGTACGCCTGCCGCCCATGGAGCGCGGCGTGATGGAAGTGGCAAACAGACTACAGATTGGCCTGATGCACCTGAAAAACAGGCATGTCTTCCCATCCGGGATCTTTTATGACTGCGTGGATACGTTGCTCTATCTTGTTAAACAAGACAGAAAATCCTTTCTCTGCGCCCTCTCGTCAGTGCGGGATGAACCTGACTGGGTCAGACACGCTGTACAAGTGGCCGGTAAAGTCGCCGATATTCTTATTTTGCGCGATCCACACGATCCCCGCGTCCGTGAAGCGATGCTGGGGATCTTGTTACATACCATGGGCAAGCCTTTGCTGGTCAGTGCCCAGCTTCCTTCCCTCAAGATGAACATGAATCCAGCGCAGAAGGTGTTGCTTCGTCAGCATGCACAAGAAATCTGGCGCAAGCTGGAAGCATTAGGGTGGGTCGCGAGTCCGGTATGTGCTGATGTGATACAGAATGCCAATGAACGGCTGGATGGCAAAGGTTACCCGGTCGGTAAGAAGGACGAGCAGCTTTCCGATCTCGTCCGCCTGGTGAGCATTGTGAAGAAGGTGAATAAGCTGACTCATTCACGAAATGGCCTTACTCCTCGCGCCCCCTTCTCCGCCTACCGGCGGATCTACGAAGCAGACGGTGCCTACGACCGGCCAGTTTTACTGGAATATGTACAGACTTATGGCTTTTATCCCATCGGTAGCCTGGTGAAATATGCCAGCGGTTTTCTCGGATGGGTGAGGGATATCGATAAAAAGGGCAAACCGAGCGTTGTTCACCTTGTAAAAAATCTACGCTTCCCGGAGACCAACATCAGCAGCGTCGTCTCCCGCAGTGATTTAACGCAGGTGGGAAAACTGGTCGGGATTGTCGATCCCGCTGAGTATGGAATTAAGGTCACACGGCTATAAGCCATGATCCTCATAACCTGAGCCGCAGGGCTCAGGTTTACAGAGAATATTGAGGATGCAAAGAGGGGGGAAAATCGTCTAAAAGTCCTCCATTACTCTTAGCTGGGGTATGGTGAGCGGGTAGTAAAAAATATACCCCTGAACACCAACACCCTTGTACTTTTTGAGGAAATTGAGATCGGCCATTTTCTCAACGCCTTCACAAATGACGTTAACGTTAAGCTTCAAAATCTCCGTCAGCGTAGTATGCAGGCGCTGGCGCTTGTACCGATCGTTACCGATGCCATCAACGATGGAACGGTCTATTTTTATAGTATCGAAATTAAAAAGACCCAGGCTTTCCAATTGGATGTTTCCAGCACCGAAGTCATCGAGCGAAATAGAGAAACCATACTCTTTTGCTTTCTTTAAAAACCGCTCACATTGCAGGAGCTGGTCTTTAGTGACTTTCTCACTGATTTCAATTTCGATATTTTTTGGATTGACACCCTGGCAGGCGCATTCAAGATAAAATTTTTCGGGATAATTTGTGTCGTTCAGTAAATGATGAGAACAATTAAACGACACCTTTAAATTTCTTTTTTTTGCAATTAAACTGCAAATTAATTTAAAAATAAAATCTGTAATCGTGCTTATCGCCCCTGCCTTCTCCGCACTATCTATTATTTTTTGTGTGGATACTGGAGTTCCATCTTCGTTTTTAAATCTTGCAAGGGCTTCGTATTGGTCAATTTTTTGGTCGCGCAAACTTACGATCGGCTGGAATGCCGCAGTCATATGAAACTTTTTCTCATTGAATTCGAAAAGTCTTGATTCCATTTATTTATCGTTCCATTGACCCACAAGAATGCATTTAAAAAATCCCATACATTACATATTCTAATCATTTATTTCTGATTTTTAAAAATTGTTTTAAATGATCAATATTTATATTTTGATAGGTTTTACCTATCTATATTATTTCAATGATCGCTGCAATCTATTTAACTTATGGCTAATTCTATTTAGGGAGCGAAATTGGCAGGAATTAAGAGGTCATAACCAACTGAAATTTAGTTAATTATTATCATAAATGTCGTGATTTGTTATCAATTCACGGGGGATATATTTTCACATGAAAGACAATCACGCTACTTATATAAGACATTTAACATACTATTAACGTTACGAATGAAAATGGAGCCGGTGTCGCAGAAAAATCCGGACATATAAGCGTATTTCATGTTTAACCTGGTTTTCCAGAACGCAGAAACCGCTGCTTAAAATGCATGTGAAGTACGTGAATCACACCAGGATTTCAGCGCCGGTAATTTAGCATAAGTTGCAATAAAAGGAATTCAGGGAATTGAGAAAAAACCAGGATTCAACCAAAAAGGCAACGGGGAAAGAATTATATTATTTAACCAATGGTAAACTTCTTTATCACAACAACAACGAAGAGCCAGTGAAAGAAAAAAGTCATCGCTATTTTTCATGCCTGTGCTCCCTTCACCTCGATGAGGGGGTGGCTGCTTGCTTTTGGCACTGATGGCGACGTCTGCGACTGCCGCTTCGTTTACCCGCTCCAGGTCATATGGAATGAGCATCGTCTAAAAGTCCAGGGTTTGACGGCGTGCTAAATTCATGCCGGGGCTATGCAGAGTGTTAAAAGCAGTCTACGTTTAATTCATAAAGGAGAGTTTTCTGATGTTTCGGCACCTAAACTAATCGGAGTGAATGGGATGGCAATGTTTCCGACTATCGAGTTTCTCAACCCGGCTCAGACAATTCGCATGCCGGTATACAGTGCCGAACTCGCCTTTATAAAATCCGTAGAAGACAAGCTGGCGGCACAACATTTACCGACGGGGAATAAAGACGTTATTCTGGCGATCATCCGCCATCTTGAGAATGAAGCCGATCCTGTTCGATCGGCGCTGTATCGCAGCGCACTTGAGATGATCGTCCGCGGAACGCCTGACGATCTCTGACAACGTTGATATTCAATGTGAATGGCAAATAGTTTACTGGCAGCGTCAGTGCTTTTTATCACTTCGCCCAGGGGGATCGCCGTTCAAAGATGCTGACCGGTGTTCAGCATGCCAGCCCTCTCCCCAGCGAGTCTCCGACTTGCCTTTCGTACTCGACAAGGAAACGCTTTTACGCACCTCTTCGATAGCGGCCAGCATCGCTTCCCGGCGCGATTCACGGGTTTCCCGCTGAAGGTGGCTGCGCAGCGTCTTGAGCAACGCCTCATGCGAAATGGGGGCATCGGCTTCAAGCAGCTCAAGAATGGCGTCACCGATGACAACTTCAACGAGGCTCTCTTTCGCATTTTTGAACATGATGACTCCTTTAAATTTCACCCACCCGAGCAATAATGCACGCTAAGCTGCGTTAATCAAGCTGCCGGTTCAGAAGCAGACGCAATATATCAGCATAGTGCGCTTCAAGAACGGGGGGCGTATTTTTTTGCATCCGCGCCGCTACCGCAACACAGAGACGCTGGCGCGTAATGAGATGACCTTCACGAATCAGCTCAACAACAATAGCACCAAGTGTCTGCTCGATACTCAACGCATCACCACCTGGTGGCAGACCTCTTTTTCCCTTACTGTCATTATCCGAGTTAATCATATTTAACCTTATCAATCCGTTCAGGAAAATACCTTACTGACAGTATCCACAACCCGTTGCGTATAAATACACGCGGTGCATTGTGTCATTACCCGCATCAGAATGAAAGGACAACGTATTTGCACAGGATAACTTTATGATTGCCAAAAGCGAGAGAAGATATTCAGAAAGAGAAAATGAGCGTAAACCTTTAATTGCAATCCCCGGAGACAGGGTTGTGCCTCCGGGGTTGAGTTTATTTTTCGTTACGAAAAATTAAACCTTAATGAGCACATATTATAAGTGCGGTGATACAGATAATTCATATGCCCTGGGTTTTCTTTTCATCCTGTCCTCCTCACGGTTGATATCTCCGTGCCCCGAACGTGGGTGAGCGATCTACTGCATTTTCTGCTGCACGCGCTTGCGCGCGGCCTGGTAAATCGCCTTATGAGCCGATGCCTGTGCACGCTCTTCTTCCTGCGCCAGCAGGTGGATAAGCGTGCGCGCTGTCACGGGTGTCCCCTTTCTCATCAGGTGAGTGGCAGCAAGGCCAATAGCTTCACTAATTAATTCTTCCTGCGTCAAAACGTCATCATTGGCTTTTTTAACCATAGATAGAGTAGATTCCCTCTTATTAATGGAAATGTATCGCCTTATTTCTCTCACGTGTGTTTGACTCGCTGGCATCAATATTCAGCCATACGTTTTTGATCCTCGTAGTTCAGAATATTGTCGAGTCATCTTCGACACACCCGGATTACAAGGTTAGATGGTGACTATCTATTTTAAATAGATTAATCGGGTGACAAGGCGCTGTCGCTCAGGAGCGAACGGCCAAGAGAAAGTTGCCTGCGTTGTTCATCATTGCTGACCTCCATTGCCTGTTTGTCCAGCGTCTGAATAAGTAGCTCGCGCGATATTTCCTGATGCTCACCAATCGTATCCAGAACTGCATCACCAATGGCGATATAACCCAATTTATTCTCATCAGCGTTTCTCATTAATATGCCTCCTTCATTAATGTTTTGATGTAAATAAATGACTTACACTTTCAGTATAGCCATTGGTTATATTACAAAAAAATATTCAGGGGATTCCTGGAGTAATGAGAATCAGGGGACAGGCGCAGTGGAGAATGCGGTATCGGGGATCGTTGATAGCCGCTGAGGAAATATAAGTGAATAAACTGTCGACTGAGGGGGATGTTGCCCCCTGGGTATTTCCGGGTATTACGCTGATGGACTGAGGCGTGTCGCGTTAATGCGCGACGTCATGATGAGTAATGGCAAAGCCCTGTTTTTGCCAGTGCGTGAGCTGCTCCTGCTGGTAACGCGACAAGGATTTATCCGTCCAGACAAAAATCTGCTGGCCCGGAAAGAGCTCAGGCCGGGGGGAGTCTAACGGTTCTGCCAGAACATCAATGTTCCAGCCACGCTGGGAGAGCCGCCAGGCTTCCAGCCACAGACGCGTCCTGTCTTCAATGCTCCAGCCAATGAGCAGGGCATCTTTGCCCGCTTTCTTACGGGCACGCGTGAGGAAGAGGATGACGCTGTCGATGAGAATGCCATCAAGCAGGCTACACATGGCACGGGCCGTATTTTGATCCAGCGAAAGTCGTTGGCGCACGGGAACAAAAACATGGTCGATAAGCGCATCAACCGGGTGTTCACGGCAAAGTGCCGCAACGGTGGTGCGAAGTTTGGCAGGGCGGACATGGCGCAGCGACGTCATTAACGCCTCCTGCAGCGATTCCCAGCCATCGTGAGAAGCCAGATTTTTTTCTTCCAGCAGCGCTTTGACCTTCCCGACCGGCACGCCGCTTTCGATCCATCGTTTGATTTCTTCAATGCGTTGAATATCTTCTTCATCAAACTGCCGGTGCCCGCCCTCGCTACGTTGAGGTTTCAGCAAGCCGTAGCGCCGCTGCCAGGCGCGCAGTGTGACGGGGTTAATTCCGCATCGTTCGGCCACATCGCCGATACTGTAAAAGGTCATCAATTCCCTCGTACTTAAACCCGATACATGTATATCTAAACTAACGAATACGAACAGGTTGTACAATTCATTTTATGCTGTACAACTATGGAACAGCGAGCCTATTAGCATAACCTGAACGGCGCAAAGATCAGAACCACAATTTTGCGGCGAGGGCCAGACGAAGAGGCCCACACCACAGCGATTACCTTCTCTGTAGTATGGGCCAAATCAGCAGGATCGTGGGGAGAGGTGCGAGGTTAGTCCGCCTTTTTTTCCGGCCAGTTTATCACCGGGAAAGCCCCCAAAGCCGGGCGGGCAAAGAGGTAGCCCTGGCATTGAGAGATGCCCGCAGACTCCAGCCACATCCACTCTTCAGCTTTCTCAACACCGACGGCCGAGACTCTGATTTCCAGAGAAATGCAGCATTTGATAATCGCCTGGATAATGGCCTGACGCGGACCACTTTTGTGTACATCTTTGATGAGGTCACGGTTAATTTTGATTCGTTCCGGCTGGAATTGCGCCAGCAACAGCAGCCCGGCAAAACCGGCACCAAAGTGATCGATAGCAACACGGAAGCCCGCGCCTTTGAGCAGTTTGACCCCTTCGGTGAACTCATCCAGACGGGAGATCACCTCGCTTTCGGTAAACTCAACAATCACCTGCTCAGGCACCAGGCCGTTTGCGTTGACGGCTTCAAGCAGGAAATTAACGGCCCCTGGGATTTTTACCAGCGTCATGGGCAACAAGTTGACGGAGAGCGTCTGTTCCCCCAGTCCCAGTGCGGCGGCCATCGCAAAGGCCACCTTTTTGCTCGTCAGATCCGCTTCATAGACCTGATTGCCGCTCTGTTGGGCAAACCAGGCTTGCGCTGAATCGCCTTCCGGCGTGCGGAGCAAAGCTTCCAGGGAGACCACTTCACGCGCGAAGGGGTCGATAATGGGCTGGAACGCGAAGTGGCAGCCTGCTGCGCGGCCAGGGGGCTGGGTTTGTGCAACAGTGCTGTTATCGTCCGGGATAAACTCCCATGAATCCCCCGGCGGGATCTCAAAATAGTTTTCTTTTTCAAGATCTTCGACAAAGGTGCGGAAAAACTGCAGGGCCCGGTCTTCATAGGTGAGCTGATAGCGGGAAGTGCCCTTGTCCAGCACGGTTTGCAGCACCTCTTCCCGGTCATATTCCCGTAAATCAAAGAGCTCCATGCCGCACTTACCGAAACGGCGCGACGGGGCATAGTCGCGTAATAACTCAACAATATTGTAGTGGCGGGTATCTTCGCAGATATGGTGGTAAATCGCCGAGACACTCGCTTCCGGGCCTTCCAGTAGCTGGAAAAAATGGGTGCCGTTGAAGAGCAGAATGCCCGTCACGTCCGCATGACCGTTCTTGTTGTTCGCCGCAGCGACCATGTCTTCCAGCTCCGTTAACGGGACGTTATCGCAAATATGGCTACGGTAAATAAGGGTTGTGAGCATGACCGATCCGAGAAAAAGCGTTGTAGTTGCCACAATAGCAGAGGCTTGCGCAGGGGTCTTGTCACGATCATGACCATCGGCGGGTTTACAACTGGTTAAAATTGCGAGGACAAAAAGCCATAAATTTGGTGAGGGCTTGTTGTCTTCTTCACGTATGTTCCACTTACAGTCTAGACCGAAAGGCCAATCTGCACCGAATTCTTTATACCTATCTCTTTGAAATATAACTATTAGCATTTTTTGATCAAAAACGCTGTTAAATTTGTACAACTTTAATGTACAGTTTTTCTATAGTTGTATAACTTAGTTTTTTCATTGATGACTGGTTTGACAGGAGCGACACATGCAACAGAACGGCTACCGTCCAGATACAGGAAATGCCATTGCCCAATATTTCAACAAAGCCGACCTGCCGACTCAGCAGGAAACTCTTGGGCATATTGTGGTGGAAATCCTCAAAGATGGTCGACATCTGAACAGAAAATCGCTCTGTACCAAACTTCTGAGCCGCCTGGATCAGGCTTCCACGCCGGAAGAAGAGCGCCATTATCAAATGCTCATTGGCCTGCTCTTTGATCAGGACTAAGCCAAACGCCGCAACGATAAGTGTGTAACGGGATCAGCCGCTGAGTTGTTTTGTGCGGTCTGACACCATGTCGCGTTTTTTCTTTCGAACGATGCGGCAACCAGAGATGCAGTTATGAAGAGTATTAAAAATGAGCAACTGACTGACATGCTGATAGGGGAAGCCATTCTGTTTCTGCTCAAAGAGAATGCGCCGATTAACACCCTTGCCCTCATTGCACGGTTACAGGTGATGGAGAGCAACGAGCAGAATAGTCAGCGTCGCGGGGTCATTTCTGGACTGGTGGAGGACATCAGCCACAGCCACGTTACCCCAGCAAACGAGCAGACAGATACAACACAGCAAGCACGGAACGGGACTGCCGGGGATAATGTTTATCCCTTATTCGGCAATCGCCAACGGCAGGGGCGCAGTAAAAAGCACTGACAGCACCCGGCATAATAATGAGATTGAGGCGTGAACAAATGAGCCAAGTGATGATTGACCCATCAGAGCAGCACCCAAACCTGCCTGATAGCGCGCTTTCTGACTATTTTAAAAATGCCGGTGACCTGCTGGCGGAAGAGGCAGCCATTCTTGGCGGCGTTATTCGCAGCATCATGGCCTACGAAGGGCAGATAACGAATAAAGCCATTATTCTGCGGTTGATCAACCTGCTGGAGAACACCGAAGACGTGGTCACCGGGGATGTTATCCGTAAGACGCTGGAGATCGTGGTCGATCACACTCTGGACGATATTTAAGCGTGTCCTTCCACCAGTGCCTGCGCACACGCCCAGGCGCTGGCCCAGGCCCACTGAAAGTTGTAGCCCCCAAGCCAGCCGGTCACATCCATCACTTCACCAATAAAATAGAGGCCGGGCACGTTGCGTGCTTCCATGGTGCGCGAAGAGAGTTCGTGGGTGTCCACGCCACCGAGCGTGACTTCCGCCGTGCGATAGCCTTCGGTGCCGTTTGGCTGCACGCGCCAGTTCGTCAGCGTTTCAACCAGCGTGTCCTGTTCGCGACTATTGAGCTGTTTCAGCGTGACATCAGGAATCTGACCGAGCTGCTGAAGGCACTCCACCAGCCGTTTTGGCAACTGCATCGCCAGGGTGTTTTTCAGGCTCTGGTTCGGATGCGTCTGGCGCTGTTCATTCAACAGGTTTTCCAGGTCACACTCAGGCAGCAGATTAATGCTGACAAATTCGCCCGCCTGCCAGTAACTGGAAATTTGTAGCACCGCAGGGCCAGACAGACCGCGATGGGTGAAGAGCAGGTTTTCTTTAAAGACAGTGCCATCCTGGGCCGTGATAACCGACGGCACCGACACGCCGGAGAGTACCTGGAATTGTTCAAGCATCGGCTTATGCAGCGTAAACGGCACCAGGCCTGCGCGCGTTGGCAGTACCTTGAGGCCAAACTGCTCGGCAATTTTATACCCAAACGGCGACGCGCCGAGACCTGGCATCGACAGGCCGCCGGAGGCAATCACCAGTTTCGGCGTACAAACCGTCTCGCCATTCAATTCCAGCGTATAGCCAGTTTCATCACGCGTGACGCTCAGAACTTCACTGCGTAAGCGGGTCGTGACCTGACCTTTTTCACACTCAGAGACCAGCATGCTGACAATCTGCTCGGCAGAATCATCACAGAACAGCTGGCCAAGGGTCTTCTCATGCCAGGCTATCCCGTATTTTCCCACCAGGTCGATAAAATCCCACTGGGTATAACGTGCGAGAGCTGATTTGCAAAAATGGGGGTTTTGGCTCAGATACGCCGCAGGCTCGACATAAAGGTTAGTAAAGTTACAGCGCCCGCCGCCGGACATCAGGATCTTACGGCCTGGCTTTTTACCGTTATCCAGTAACAGCACGCGCAGGCCCGCCTGCCCTGCCTGAGCTGCACAAAACATTCCTGCCGCACCGGCACCGATAACGATGGCATCAAACCGTTCCACACTGCACCTCACACGTTTTAGTCGCCGCGGATTGTAAATATTTCAAGGTGGTCGCACCAGCCCGAATATCCGGGCCATCAGCCATTCCTTTGAAAACTATGAGATTATGCTTAAACCTGTCACGCAAAATCACATTGAATGTCAAAAAAAGTCCATATTTCACTTTGCCGATGCCACTAAAGTCACTGATAATGCGCCGCGTTCATGTCCCCAAGATGGCGTAACGTCCTATGCTACATTTATTTGCCGGCCTGGATCTTCATACCGGGTTATTACTTTTACTTGCTCTGGTTTTTGTTCTGTTCTACGAAGCGATCAATGGCTTCCACGACACAGCAAACGCTGTAGCAACGGTTATCTATACTCGCGCAATGCGCTCGCAGTTAGCTGTTGTGATGGCCGCTGTGTTTAACTTCTTCGGCGTTCTGCTGGGGGGGCTAAGCGTAGCCTATGCGATTGTGCATATGTTACCGACCGATTTACTGCTCAACGTGAGTTCCGCCCATGGCCTCGCCATGGTCTTCTCGATGTTGCTGGCAGCCATTATCTGGAACCTTGGCACCTGGTATCTCGGGCTGCCGGCCTCCAGTTCTCACACCCTGATTGGCGCGATTATCGGTATTGGTTTAACCAACGCCCTGATGACGGGTACCTCCGTAGTGGACGCACTCAACATTCCAAAAGTGCTGAACATCTTTGGCTCCCTGATCGTCTCTCCGATTGTGGGTCTGGTGTTCGCAGGCGGGCTGGTGTACATCCTGCGTCGCTTCTGGAGTGGCAGCAAAAAACGCGATCGCATTCATTTAACCCCTGCTGAACGTGAAAAGCAGGACGGTAAAAGAAAGCCACCGTTCTGGACCCGTATTGCCCTGATTCTCTCCGCCATTGGCGTGAGTTTCTCCCACGGCGCAAACGACGGTCAGAAAGGTATTGGCCTGATTATGCTGGTCCTGATTGGCGTGGCACCCGCAGGCTTCGTGGTCAACATGAATGCCACCGGTTACGACATCACCCGTACCCGTGATGCGGTCAACAACGTCGAAACCTACTTCCAGCAGCACCCTGATTTGCTGCAGAAAGTGACCGGCGTTGACCCGATGGCGCCTGTTCCGGCACCGACCGATGTGGTGGCGAATCCAACGGAATTCCATTGCCACCCTGGCCGCGCCATCATCGCGCTGGACAAGGCAAAAGAGATGCTGACTGGCATTGAAAGCTACGACAAACTGGCCATTGAACAGCGTAGCCAGCTGCGTCGCATCATGCTCTGCCTGTCTGATATCACCGACCAGGTCACCAAGATGCCTGAGGTGAATGCTGACGATCAGCGTCTGCTGAAGAAACTGAAAGGCGACATGCTGAGCACCATCGAGTACGCGCCTATCTGGATTATCATGGCGGTCGCGCTGGCGCTGGGTATCGGTACGATGATTGGCTGGCGTCGTGTGGCGACCACTATCGGCGAGAAAATCGGTAAGAAAGGCATGACCTATGCGCAGGGGATGTCCGCTCAGATGACGGCGGCGGTCTCTATTGGGCTGGCAAGCTACACCGGTATGCCGGTCTCCACCACCCACGTGCTCTCGTCCTCCGTGGCGGGGACCATGATTGTGGATGGCGGTGGTCTGCAACGCAAAACGGTCACCAGCATTCTGATGGCGTGGGTGTTTACTCTGCCTGCGTCCATCCTGCTCTCAGGCGTGCTGTACTGGATTGCCCTGAAGCTGATTTAATCGGTTTAAAAAAACAAAAACGGGTCAGCTTGCTGGCCCGTTTTTATATGCTCAGTGCCATATCATCAACGCAATTAAACTCACGACGATCAAACCGCACAACGCACTCGTTAACACGAACTGACCGCGCACACGGTCACAACGGCGAATGAACTCATCATCATGATGATCGCGATAACGCTGGGCGTAGATATACCACACCAAACGCATCTGCTTACCAGGCTGTCCATGGGAGGTAAAAAAGCCTCCACCATCTACATATTGATAGAGCAACGGGTCACAACCACGCAGTACCACTAGCAGAGCACGTAACGATGAAAAATAACGTGCCATGTTAACAACACAAACGATGCATAACGCCCAAAACAGCGCGACGGTGCTGATCATCATATCTACTCCCCCGGCGACCTGCCCACGGAAACCTGCTCCGGGACGACCGCTCCCAGATATCACCCAAGTCATTCAGTGAAGAGTGTTACCAATAACCGACAGGGATCACAAACTTCTATCCGCTCGGCTCATTAAATAGTGTAGGAGATCAGTCTATTTTTTTGCCACATCGTTAAGCGTTCAATTGCATCTGGCTGTAAATATGGCTTAAGGGATTCGTGATCGTGACACATTGACGATATCAATAGAGAGTTATAAGGTAGAAATATCCTCTACAATGAGATCCTTAAGGCCGGGCGCTACCCGCACAGGTGGTGTGCAGGACGTGGGAAGTGCTACTGCATCATGGGGATAAACCCTGTGGTCATCGACAACTTATGGAAGGAGTAACATTATGGCTTACAAACACATACTCATCGCGGTAGACCTCTCACCCGAAAGCAAATTGCTGGTTGAGAAAGCAGTCTCCATGGCGCGTCCTTATAACGCGAAAGTGTCCCTGATTCATGTCGATGTTAACTATTCCGATCTGTACACTGGCCTCATCGACGTTAACCTCGGTGATATGCAAAAACGTATCTCCGACGAAACCCATCAGGCCCTGACCGAACTCTCCACCAACGCAGGTTACCCTATCACTGAAACCCTGAGCGGCAGCGGTGATTTAGGGCAGGTGTTGGTTGATGCCATCAAAAAATACGATATGGATTTGGTGGTCTGCGGTCATCATCAGGATTTCTGGAGCAAGCTGATGTCTTCTGCTCGCCAGCTGATTAACACCGTTCACGTTGATATGCTGATTGTGCCGTTGAAGGACGATGAAGAAGATTAATCAGGTGTTCTGACCTGAATGCCAACGCCCGCTGATGCGGGCGTTTTGTTATCTAGTTTTTGCGGGCGGCTATCCAGTCCTGCACTTCAATCACGAATTCGTCCGGTGCCTTGCGGTACATCTTGCGCGTCAGGTCGAGAATGGTGTGCTGACCGAGGGCTTCTTCCATTCGCTGCTGCGCCATGTCCATCACCGACCGCACGCCGCACAGCCCTTCACAGGCCCACTCCGGTGGATTTTCGTTAAACACCGCCAGACGCGTGCGAATTTCGCGGCATTCAAAAATCTGCTTTTCCCCGTCGATAGCCTGCACCACGTCCAGCACCGTGATGTGCTCGGCGGGCTTTGCCAGCTGGAATCCGCCGCCCTTGCCCTCAATGCTGCGCACCAGTCCCGCTTTGGACAGGCGGGTAAACACCTTGGCAAGATAGTCATAAGGCACGCTTTGCAGGTCGGCAATCTCCCGCACGCTCATGTCGCGGGCATCCCCTTTGCTGTCCACCATGCACATCAGGCTATGGATGCCGTACTCAACGCCAGAACTGTAGAATGCCATTCACTTATCTCAGCCAAAACAAATCTGAGTTATTGTAGCTTTTCCGCCATACCCATTCCAGATCAATAAATAACCACGCGTCAGAATAAAAAATTAATCTTTTTATTATCAGATGATTATATAGATATCCGGTCCAAAAAATGCGATCGCGAGTTCAACGACATTGCATTCCTTAACTACGATCAATATTATCCGAGTCAATTGATCGTCGTGAGCAATAAGTGAGAGAAAGATGCGTAAACAAATTCTGATCGTGGGTGCCGGTTTTTCCGGTATGTGGGCAGCGCTGAGTGCCGCACGTCTGGCAAGCCAGCATGAACATGAGGTCGTTGATATTACAGTGATTGCCCCGCAGCCCGAGCTGCGCGTGCGTCCGCGTTTTTACGAAAATGCCGTCCCGACGCTGGTCGCCCCTCTGCAACCGCTGTTTGACGTCACCGGCGTTACCTTCCTGCGCGGCACGGTGTCGCAGATTGATCCGGCGGGCAACGCCGTCAGCTGGACGGACAGCCACGGTAATACCCACCAGCACAGCTACGACCGTTTGATTCTGGCGAGCGGTAGCCATGTGAACCGTACTTTCGTCACGGGTGCGGCGGAACACACGTTCGACCTGGATCAGCTGGAAACCGCCACCGTGCTGGAAAACCACCTGAAATCGCTGGCCGACCAGCCAGAGAGCGATGCGCGCAATACCGTGGTCGTCTGCGGCGGTGGCTTTACCGGTATCGAGATGGCGATGGAGCTACCGGGCCGTTTGCGCTCACTTTTAGGCTCGAATGCTAAGACCAGAGTAGTCGTAGTTGACCGCGCCTCGCTGCCGGGCGCACGTTACAGCGAAGCACTGCGCGAGGTGATTGTTCAGGCGTCTGAGGAACTGGGCGTCGAGTGGCTGCTGAATGCCGACATCGAATGCGTGGATGCCACCGGCGTGACGCTAAAAGACGGGCAAAAAATTGCCTCGAACACCGTAATCTGGACCGTTGGCGTGCAGGCAAACGGCCTGACCGCGCAGATTAACGCCCCACGCGATGGTCAGGGTCGTCTGCATGTGAACAGTGAGCTGCAGGTGGTGGGTTATGAAAATATCTATGCTACCGGCGATGTGGCCTATGCGGCGACGGATGACAAGGGCAACCATGCGCTGATGACCTGTCAGCATGCCATTTTGCTGGGCAAGTTTGCCGGTAATAACGCCGCTGCGAGCCTGCTGGAAGTGGCACCGCTGCCGTATCGTCAGGAGAACTATGTGACCTGTCTGGATTTAGGGGAATGGGGTGCGGTGTACACCGAAGGGTGGGATCAGCAGGTCAAGCTGACCCGTGAAGAGGCGAAGAAGCTGAAGATTGCGATCGTCAGCGAGCTGATTTACCCGCCAAAAGCGGATAAAGCCGTGGCGTTTGAGATTGCCGATCCGCTGGCGCCGTTTGTGTAGTCGGGAGCCAGGGTTCCCCTCACCCTAACCCTCTCCCCAAAGGGGCGAGGGGATCGCCCGTGCTCGTATTTTGTATGAGGCTCACTCAACCTGAAGGGCGAGAGAGAAAGACCAGACCACACCGAACAGTTCCTTCTCCCCGAGGAAAAGGCAGAAAGAACAGACCGCACCGAACAGTCCCCTCTCCCTGTGGGAGAGGGTTAGGGTGAGGGCATCAGACCGCACTCACCTCCGGCGTCCCGGCGTAAATATCAAAGCGGTGGCCTTTGGTGGTCACCGCATTGGTGGTCGCCACGTCCGCGAGCGGCGGCGCATAGTCCGGGCGCTTCACCACGACCCGTTTTGTCGCCAACTGGCACGCAGGCTCCAGCAAACCGTCGGCGTCCAGATCCGGCCCCACCAGCGACTGAAACACGCGCATCTCTTTTTTCACCAGCGCGCTTTTCTGCTTATGCGGGAACATCGGGTCGAGATAGACCACCTGCGGGCGCGGCGTGATGTCAGCCAGCCCGGTCAGGCTGGAGGTGTGAATCAGCTGCAAGCGCTCCTGCAACCAGCCGCCGATTTCCGGGTCGGCATAACCGCGCGCCAGGCCATCGTCCAGCAGGGCGGCCACCACCGGGTTGCGTTCCAGCATGCGCACACGGCAGCCTACCGAGGCCAGCACGAAGGCATCACGCCCCAGGCCCGCCGTGGCATCCACCACGTCCGGCAGATAACTGCCCTTAATGCCGACAGCTTTAGCGACCGCTTCTCCGCGTCCGCCACCAAACTTGCGCCGATGTGCCATCGCCCCGTCAACAAAATCCACGAAAATGCCGCCCAGTTTCGGCTCGTCGCGTTTACGCAGTTCCAGACGAGACGCCGTCAGCACCAGCGCCATCAGATTCTCTTCGTCATGTTCCAGTCCCCAGCGGGACGCAAGAACAGATAAGGCGCCGTCTCCGGCGCCTGTTTCATCTATCAAACAAATTTTCACTACAGGATACCCGGCAATTAATCTTCAATCCCATAATGCTCCAGCATCGCATCCAGCTGCGGTTCGCGGCCACGGAAGCGTTTGAACAGCGTCATTGGCTCTTCGGAACCGCCGCGCGTCAGGATGTTGTCGAGGAAGGACTGACCGGTTTCGCGGTTGAAAATCCCCTCTTCTTCAAAGCGTGAGTAAGCATCTGCCGCCAGCACGTCTGCCCACAGGTAGCTGTAGTAACCGGCTGCATAGCCACCGGCGAAGATATGGCTGAAGGCATGCGGGAAGCGGCCCCAGGACGGGCTTGGCATCACGGCCACCTGATTTTTAATCTCAAACAGCGTATCGAGGATTTTCGCCCCCTGCTGCGGGTTGAATTCCGCATGCAGACGGAAGTCGAACAGGCCGAACTCCAGCTGACGCAGGATAAACAGCGCCGCCTGGTAGTTTTTCGCTTCCAGCATTTTGTCGAGCAGATCCTGCGGCAGCGGCTCGCCGGTCTCGTAGTGACCAGAGATAAACGCCAGCGCGTCCGGCTCCCAGCACCAGTTTTCCATAAACTGGCTCGGCAGCTCGACCGCATCCCACGGCACGCCGCTGATGCCTGCCACGCCTGCGGTTTCGATGCGGGTCAGCATATGGTGCAGGCCGTGACCGAACTCGTGGAACAGGGTGATCACTTCGTCATGGGTGAAGAGCGCGGGCTTGCCATTCACCGGGCGGTTGAAGTTACAGGTAAGGTAGGCCACTGGTTTTTGCAGCGAACCGTCCGCCAGACGCATCTGGCCAACGCAATCGTCCATCCACGCGCCGCCGCGTTTGTGCTCGCGGGCATAGAGGTCGAGGTAGAAGCTGCCGCGCAGCTCGTTGCTCTCGTCATACAGCTCGAAGAAGCGCACTTCAGGATGCCAGACGTCAATATCCGTGCGCTCTTTGGCGGTAATGCCGTAAATGCGTTTTACCACTTCGAACAGGCCGCTAACGGCTTTGTTTTCCGGGAAGTACGGGCGCAGCTGCTCATCGCTGATGCTGTAGAGGTGCTGTTTCTGTTTTTCGCTGTAGTACGCGACGTCCCACGGCTGCAGCTCATCCACACCGAACTCTTTTTTGGCAAAAGCGCGCAGCTGAGCCAGTTCGCGCTGACCCTGCGGGCGGGCACGTTTGGCGAGATCGTTTAAGAAATCGAGCACCTGCGACGGGTTTTCCGCCATTTTGGTCGCCAGTGATTTGAAGGCGTAGCTCTCAAAGCCCAGCAGTTGCGCCAGCTCGTGGCGCAGGGCGAGGATCTCTTCCATCACCGGGCTGTTGTCCCACTTGCCCGCGTTCGGGCCCTGATCGGACGCGCGGGTGCTGTAGGCACGGTACATCTCTTCACGCAGCGGCTGGTTGTCGCAGTAGGTCAGCACCGGCAGGTAGCTTGGGATATCCAGGGTGAGCAGGTAACCTTCCTGCTCTTTGGCTTCGGCCTGTGCTTTAGCCGCCGCCAGTGCGCTTTCCGGCATGCCTGACAGCTCGGCTTCGTCGGTAATCAGCTTGCTCCAGCCCATGGTCGCATCCAGCACGTTGTTGCTGTACTGATTGCCCAGCTCAGACAGGCGTGCCGCGATTTCGCCGTAACGTTGTTGTTTCTCTTTATCCAGACCAATCCCGGACAGCTCAAAGTCGCGCAGGGCGTTATCAACGGATTTTTTCTGGGCGGTATTGAGCGTGGCGTAGTGGTCGCCATCGCGCAGGTCGCGATAGGCGTTATACAGCCCTTCATGCTGGCCGACCCAGGTGCTGTACTCAGAGAGCAGCGGCAGGGTTTGCTCGTATGCTTCGCGCAGTTCCGGGCTGTTTTGTACGGAATTCAGGTGGCTCACCGGGGAGAACAAACGTCCCAGACGGTCGTCCACTTCAGCCAGCGGCTGGCAGAGATTTTCCCAGGTAAAAGGCCCGCTTTGTGCGACAACGCTTTCCACCGCCGTACGGCAATCGTCGAGTGCTTTGGTGACGGCAGGTACGACATGCTCAGGCAGGATTTTAGAAAAGGGCGGTAATTCGAAAGGCGTCAACAATGGGTTAGTCATATGCGCAGTCCTGTCCTGTTTAAGAATATGAATGAAGCGCACGATCCGGCGCTCTGCATAACGATGTAGCATGGGGTTAAGTGTAGAGGATTTCAATGGCAGGCTGCGTAACGCTTTAAACAGCAACGGTGCCAGCCATGCCAGCACCGTTGTCAGAACTTACTTCGCTTTGTGCGCCATCGCGTAGGCCGCAGGCAGATTCAGACGCTGCCAGAAGTTCTGGTCGGCCGTCTCACCCGAGAGCGGATAGCCGCCCGGCAGCGCGGTTTTCACCATCAAATCACGACGCGCCGCCGCCGACAGGTTTGGCAGCGCCGCTTCCAGCAGCACTTCCGCCCCTTCCGGCACTTTCACCGCCTGCACGTTGCCTTTCTGCTGCGGCAGGTCGTAGGTCATGGTGAAGCGATAGAATGCTTTCATGGACGGGTCACGGTACGGATCGTCTTTGCCGACCGTCTTCGCACATTCCGCCAGGCTCGCGCCACACTCTTTTTCAAGCGCGGTGCGCAGCTGATCGCGGGCTTCGTTGAACAGCTTGCGGTAAGCCGGGTCGTTGAGGTAATGCGCCACGTTACGCTGCGCCACCATACGTGAACCCATCACGTCCAGCGGGTAGTGCACGCCGAGCACAATACGCGAATAGCCATAGCGCGCGCCGCGTTCCACCAGCGAATCAAAACGCTCAGGGATCATCTCCGCCATCAGCAGAGAATCGGTGTAACCGGTATTGGTGTGACCGCTCGGGAAGGAGCCGCCATCCGCCGCATAAGGCTTGTTGTCTTTGACCACCACATCGTCCGGCACCTGGTGGATGGTATTGCCTTCAATCAGGAACGGACGCTTGTAATTGAAGTGTTTTTTCGCCTCGCCGGTGCTGATTTCAGTGGCTTTAATCAGCGCCGCCGCTTTATTCAATTCGCCCTTGTCATAGGCGGCAATAAAGGCCTTACCCAGACGTGGCCCCAGCGCATCGGAGACGAAATAGAGATAGCTGATACCCTCGGCATCGGCGAGAGCCTGATGGCGCAGACCCTGAGTGGCGTTAAGGTTGATGGACTCCACGGTTTTCAGGTTCTGATCCAGCAGCGGAGCAGGCAGTTTGCTAAAGCCGGACAGCAGCTCAATGCCCGCCTTCTGGTTGTCTTTAACCTTGAAGTCATAGCCGCTGGCTTTCAGCCAGGCGGTATCTGCCTGGGTGCTGCTTTGCGCGGCTTTTTCCAGATGGGCGCGATCGATAGAGGCACCGCCTGCTTTCAGCGATTCACGCAGTGCTGAGAGCGACTGCGCCTCCAGCCCATCAAATGCCTGGCTTGTGGAAGCCGGGGTGGTGGTATTGGCGATGTCACGCGCCACATTTACCGGCACATCTTTTGCCATCGCCTGCCCTGCCAGCAGCAGAGAGGCGGTTAACAGCGTCATACGGATTTTCATTTTTTATCCTTTTATTCAAACGATTACCTTGCCTGCACACGACGCTAGTACCGGCAGTTGACGCTTTTGTGACACGGATAAATTTTGAAACGCTTTATGGGGAGTTGAAACAAGCGCATCGGGCAACGGTAATTCCACACGATCTACGGTAAACTGTGCTGAATCTCGTTCATATTCTGGAATCTCTGCCTCCATGCTCAGTTATCGCCACAGCTTTCACGCTGGCAACCACGCCGACGTCTTAAAACACACCGTTCAGAGCCTGATCATCGAATCGCTCAAAGAAAAAGATAAACCCTTTATCTACCTGGATACCCATGCGGGTGCGGGGCGTTATCAGTTATCCGGTGAGCATGCCGAGCGGACCGGCGAGTATCTGGAAGGTGTTGCGCGTATCTGGCAGCAGGACGATTTGCCTGCGGAACTGGAGCCGTACATGAGCGTACTGCGCCACTTCAACCGCACTGACACGCTGCGCTATTACCCTGGCTCACCGCTGATTGCCCGCCAGCTGTTGCGCGAGCAGGACAGCCTGTTCCTGACCGAGCTGCACCCGAGCGACTTCCCGCTGCTGCGCCAGGAGTTCCAGAAAGACGAGCGTACCCGCGTTGAACGCGCCGACGGCTACCAGCAGCTGAAAGCCAAACTGCCGCCGGTTTCCCGCCGCGGTATGGTGCTGATTGACCCGCCGTATGAAATGAAATCCGATTATCAGGCCGTGGTCGCGGGCATTCATGAAGGCTACAAACGCTTTGCCACCGGCACCTACGCCCTGTGGTATCCGGTGGTGCTGCGCGCGCAAATCAAGCGCATGCTGAAAGAGCTCGAAGCCACCGGCATTCGCAAAATCCTGCAAATTGAGCTGGCCGTTCGCCCGGACAGCGACCAGCGCGGCATGACCGCCTCCGGCATGATCGTCATCAACCCGCCGTGGAAGTTAGAGGCACAGATGAATAACGTGCTGCCGTGGCTGCACCGTACACTGGTGCCGGGCGGAACCGGGCATACTCTCGTAAACTGGGTAGTGCCTGAGTAACAAAACCCGGGTAATCGCAGCGATTGAGGGAACCTTCTGCGCTGCGCGCTACAATCGCGACACTTTTCAACCTCGTTCAGGATTAAGGAATTAACCATGAGCAAACACTACGACTATATCGCCATCGGCGGCGGCAGCGGCGGGATCGCCTCCATCAACCGCGCAGCCATGTATGGCCAGAAATGCGCGCTGATTGAAGCCAAAGAACTCGGCGGTACCTGCGTGAACGTGGGTTGTGTCCCGAAAAAAGTGATGTGGCACGCGGCGCAAATTCGCGAAGCCATTCATTTGTACGGCCCGGATTACGGCTTTGACGCCACCATTAACCATTTCGACTGGGCAAAGCTGGTTGCCAGCCGCACCGCCTACATCGACCGCATCCACACGTCGTACGACAACGTGCTGGGTAAAAATAACGTCGATGTGATCAAAGGTTTCGCCCGCTTTGTGGATGCAAACACGATCGAAGTGAATGGTGAGACGATCACCGCCGATCACATCCTGATCGCCACCGGCGGTCGCCCGAGCCACCCGCACATTCCGGGTGCGGAGTACGGTATCGACTCCGACGGCTTCTTCGAATTACCCGCGCTGCCCAAACGCGTGGCGGTGGTTGGCGCAGGTTATATCGCCGTTGAACTGGCGGGGGTGATTAACGGACTGGGGGCAGAAACGCACCTGTTCGTGCGCAAGCACTCGCCGCTGCGTAGCTTCGACCCGATGATCAGCGAAACGCTGGTCGACATCATGAATGCCGAAGGTCCGGCGCTGCACAAAGAAGCGATTCCAAAAGCGGTGGTGAAGAATGCCGACGGCAGCCTGACGCTGGAACTGGAAGACGGGCGCTCGCAGACCGTCGATTGCCTGATCTGGGCCATTGGTCGCGAACCGGCTAACGACAATTTCAACCTGGATGTGACTGGCGTAAAAACCGACGAAAAAGGCTTTATCGTCGTCGATAAATTCCAGAATACCTCCGTGCCGGGCATTTACGCGGTGGGCGATAACACCGGTGCCGTAGAGTTAACCCCGGTTGCCGTGGCGGCAGGCCGTCGCCTCTCTGAACGCCTGTTTAACAACAAGCCGGATGAGCATCTGGATTACAGCAACATCCCGACTGTGGTCTTCAGCCACCCGCCGATTGGCACCGTGGGCTTAACCGAGCCGCAGGCGCGCGAACAGTACGGCGACGACCAGGTGAAGGTCTACACATCGTCCTTTACCGCGATGTACACCGCCGTCACCTCTCACCGTCAGCCGTGCCGCATGAAGTTAGTCTGCGTTGGCCCGGAAGAGAAGATTGTCGGTATTCACGGTATCGGCTTTGGGATGGACGAAATGCTGCAAGGCTTTGCAGTGGCGCTGAAAATGGGTGCCACCAAAAAAGACTTCGATAACACCGTGGCGATTCACCCGACGGCGGCAGAAGAGTTTGTGACGATGCGCTGATCCTGCGTCGAAGTCATAACACTCTCTTTAAAGGCCAGTATTATCTGGCCTTTTTTACGTCAGTTAAGTACTTAGCCATAGAATTGCCCCCCTTCTCCCGTCCCGTGTTCAGACAAACAATTAAGCCAGCCAGCCTCTCCCGCATAAAAAATTAAAACCAACTATTTCATATGCTTGATTGATTTTAAAACCCACAGAGGCAGCGCCTGCCTGCACACCATTCAGACGGAATACTCGCGGTGAAAAGCGCTTTTAATGTGATACGCGGCACAAAAAATAAACGTGCCAATTGAAGCCGCGCTTAATGAAGTATAGGTTTTGATCAACTTGAACATAGTTGTACATAGACAACCACACGCATCACTGGTTTTACATACAGTTATTTCAGAGGCAGGATGTACCCATGAAGATAGAAGATGGCCTGGACAAGGAGTTGGTGCTGTTACAGCACGCTGGCGTAGACCGTAACGCACTGTTCCACGAGGTGAACGAACGGCTTTTCGCCCGGGGTTGCGTCGAGCCGAGCTACCTCAACGCACTGATTGCCAGAGAAGAAAACAACCCCACGGCAATGCAGTTAGAAAAGATTGGCGTGGCCATTCCCCACGTTGACGTTGAGCACGTAACTCAGGAAAAACTGGTGGTCGTCACCTGCCCGGAAGGCATCGAGTTTAAGCAGGCTGAAGATCCTGACGACACCATGAAAGTGCATATTATTTTCTTCCTGCTGCTGAAAGAAAAAGATGCCCATATTGAATTTCTGATGAAGCTGATTGGACTCTTCAGACAAACTGAAAAAATGGATTTTATTCTTTCTTCAAAATCAACAAGCGACGTAATGGAATTACTCACGCTTGAGCTTAAATAATCACTCTTTTTAATGTACCCCGGAGATGACCATGAACAAGAAAATTATATTTGCCTGTACCAGCGGCATTGCCACTTCGGCTGTCGCTACTGAAAAAGTCGTCGAATTCTGTAAAAGCAAAGGGATCAATGTTGAACCTATTCAATCCAATATTGGCACGATTGCCAATCAGGATGGGATCGCAGATTTAATTATTGTCACCTCTGCGGTCAAAGTGAATCTTCAAACACCTATCCTGAATGGCCTTCCGCTTTTAACAGGCTTTGGTGAAGAAGAACTCCTGGAAAAAGTCGTCGCTATCCTGAAAAAATAAAGGTACATAGCCATGATGGAAAAAGTATTTTCTGCCGTCCAGTTTATTCTGGGACTCGGCCCAACAATCATGTTGCCTATTATTATCTTTATTATGGCGATGTGTCTGCAAACGGGATTTAGTCGCGCCATTCGTTCGGCGTTAACCATTGGCATGGGGTTTATTGGTATTTTTCTGGTCTTTGGTCTGTTGGTCGATAACCTCGGCCCGGCGGCAAAAGACATGGTGCAACACACCGGTATCGATTTGCCGGTTGTCGATCTCGGCTGGACGCCGCTGGCGGCTATCGCCTGGGCCTCGCAGGTAGCCCCCTTTGTGGTGCCAATGACCATCGGGATTAACATCCTGATGCTGACCCTGAACTGGACCAAAACCGTCGATATTGATGTGTGGAACTTCTGGCACTTCTCGATGGTCGGCGCAATGGTTTACGGCGTGACGGGCAGCTTCCTGTTTGGCCTGTTGATCGCCGGTGCTACAGCCGCCCTCACCTTCGTGATGGCCGACTGGTGCGCACCGATGATTCAGAAGTATTTCAATTTGCCGGGTATTTCGCTGCCTACGCTGTCGTCGGTCATCTTCTTCCCCATCGGCGTGCTGGGCAATCTCATCCTCGACAAAATACCGGGCATCAACAAGCTGCATGCCGAACCAGAATCCATTCAGAAACGCTTCGGGGTCTTTGGCGAACCGATGATGCTGGGGGTTATTCTCGGCGCGGGTATCGGTTTGCTGGCACGTTACGACTTTAAAGGCGTGCTCAATCTGGCCATGAGCCTGGGTGCGGTGATGTTGATTATGCCGCGCATGGTGAAACTGCTGATGGAAGGGCTGCTGCCGCTCTCCGATGCGGTCAGAAGCTTCCTGCGTAAGCGCTACCCGGATCGCCACGACCTTTATATTGGGCTGGATATCGCGGTTGCTGTCGGTCACCCGTCTGTTCTCTCAACGGCGCTGCTGCTGATTCCGGTGGGCGTGCTGCTGGCGGTGATTCTGCCGGGTAACCGTCTGCTGCCGCTGGGCGACCTTGCGAACATCTGGGTACCTATCTCAATGGTGGTGCTGGCGTGCCGGGGCAACATTGTTCGCGCCTTTATTATCGGTATTCCATGCCTGGCCATGAACCTGTATGTCGCCTCTGCCGCAGCCCCGATTCTGACCAGCATCGCCCGCAGCATGAACTTCCCGATCAAAACCGACGGTGAAATTTCAAGCCTGCTGGACGGCGGCAACCCGTACCGCTTCTGGGCCGTAAAAGCCTTTGAGGGTAACTACCTTGCACTGGCACTCATACCGGTTATTTTCCTGACCTGCATGTGGTTGTACCGCGTCACCAAAAAACAATTGCAAGCGGAAGAAGAGGCTGAAAATAACATTGAAGCCACTGAAAGCCCGGCCATGAAATAACGCAATACCTGAAGCAGAGTCCCGGCTCTGCTTCAGGAATCAAACCCACTGAGTTTATCCCTTGATAATTAAAGGGGAGTATGATGTTTACGATAGGAATCGATATCGGTACAACAAACTGTAAGGTTTGTTTATTTCAGGCGCCGACCTTTGAATTAATTGACCATTACAGTTTCAGAACCCCTAAAATTATCGAGGGTGAACACACTGATTTTGATGCAGCTCTTATCTGGAAGGGTGTGGTATACGGATTAAATAAAATCATGACAGCGCACGCTGAAGTCATGATGGTAAGTGCAGTAGCGGTGGCAAGCGTCGGAGAATCCGGTGTGTTACTGGATAAACACGATAATATCACCGGCCCGGTATTAACCTGGTACGACACTCGCCCGAAATCGCAACTGGAAAATATTCTCAGCGTTCTTAGCAATGAGCAAATATATGAAATTGCTGGTATTCCGGCACACTCAAATTACAGCCTGAATAAAATAAAGTGGCTCCAGGAGAATATTCCCTGCGCTGCTCAGGGTGAAAGCTGGTTGTGCCTTGCGGAATACATTGCTTTCAAATTATCGGGGGTCAAGCGCGCGGAATATTCTCTGGCCTCTCGCACCATGGCGCTGAACCTCGACGGTAAAGACTGGGACCGTTCGCTTATCGAAAAAGCCGGGGTTTCGCCGTCCCTGTTCAGCCCCTTGACTCAGGCTGGCACCACCATTGGCAACGTGACCGAAGAAGTCGCTCAACTGACCGGACTTTCCAGCAGGACTCTGGTCGCCATTGCCGGTCATGACCACATGAGTGGCTCGGTGGCGGTGGGGTTAAATCACGAAGACAGTATTCTCAACTCCACGGGGACTACTGAGGGGTTGCTGGTCGTCACGAAACAGAGCAATACGTCA
This sequence comes from uncultured Enterobacteriaceae bacterium, assembly GCA_963530515.1. GTDB lineage: Bacteria > Pseudomonadota > Gammaproteobacteria > Enterobacterales > Enterobacteriaceae > CBFFRJ01. The sequence goes on from CAUSEC010000038.1 coordinate 29,995, forward strand.
CAAGCGTTCTATGACGCCCGCGTTTCCAACGGCCTGCACGTCCTGCCCGGTATGAGCACACTCTATGCGTCGCTGCCATCCGCAGGCTATGCCATTGAGTGGTTCCGCACCCTGTTTGAACTCGACATGCCCGCCTTTTTACGGCTGGTAGACGCGCTGAATGATGAGCGAGAGCAGCAGTCTGAAAGCAATCTGGACGGGATTTTCATTCCCCATCTGCGCGGCAGCGGGCCGCCGCAACGGGCGACCTGGTCGAAAGCGCTGCTCTACGGCATGGACGATAAATCCCGCCCGGTGGATATCCTGCGCTTTATCTTTGTGGGCCTGTGCTTTGAGCTTAAAAATCTGCTGGATACCTACGAAAGCCTGACGCAAAAGCACTATCCAGTAGTGAATGTCATTGGCGCGGCCTGCAAAAACCCGTACTGGCTGCAGCTTAAAGCCACCATTCTCAACCGCGACATTGTCGCCTGTAACGTGGAAGAAGCTGTCAGCAAAGGGGCCGCAATGCTGGCCGCCAAAGCCGCAGGGCTGTCTCTGGATAACGTCGACGTGGCTACCGATGCGATGACCACGCGCTTTAGCCCGGACCCGCGGCAGCTCGCCCATTACCAGGCGCTCTATTCTCAGTTTTACAAACCGCTTTATGAATCGAAGATGCTCTCTGAGCGTCAGCGTTATGGAGAAGGCAAATGAAAGCCAGCGTGTATTACAGCAAAGACGATATCCGGTATGAAGACGTGGCAGAACCCGAAATTGGAGACGGCGATATTCTGGTGAGAATGCACGCCTGCGGGCTGTGCGGCACCGACATTCACAAGGCCCAGCACCAGACGGTGCAAGGCCCGGTGATCCTCGGCCACGAGGTGGCGGGCGAAGTGGTGAAAGCGGGCAAAAACGTGACTCGCTACCGCGTGGGAGAGCGTGTCGTCACCGCCATTCATGTCCCCTGCTTTAACTGCCACTACTGCGATCGCGGTTACTTCACCCTGTGCGACCAGTTCAAGAAAACCAACCTCGAACCGGGCGGGTTTAGCGAGCTGATTCGAATTCCTCAATTACATGTTGAGCACCTGACCCATCGCATCATCCCGGAACTCGACTGGCAACGTGCTGCGATGATCGAACCTGTCGCCTGTTGCCTGCACGGTCTGAAGTCAGCCAACATCCACGCCAAAGACAGCGTGCTGGTGCTGGGTTCCGGCACCATTGGCCTGGTCAGTGCGCAGCTTGCCGCCCTGAAAGGGGCGTCGACCACCATCGTCTCTGATCTGTCGAAATTTAAGCGCGAACTGGCACTGAAAATCGGCATCACCCATGCCATTGACCCGGCGAAAGAAGACCTTGAGAAGCGGGTCTCGGAAATCACCCAGGGTAAAGGTGTCGATGTGGTGATTATCGCTGCTGGCGTCTCCTCCCTGCTCTCGCAGGCGGTTAACGTGGTGCGCCGCGGTGGGCGTGTCATCGTTTTCTCGCCGTTCGATAAACACCCCATGGTGGAGATTGACGCCGGCAGACTGTTCCGGGATGAGATTTCCATCATCGGCACCTATTCCCTGACGCCATACGAGATGAAAGAAGCCATCGAGATCGTCGAGAAAGAGAAAATCAATGTACGCGACATGATCACCCACACGTGGCCACTGTCAAAACTGGGCGAGGCGATTGAGTTTGCCTCTAACCCGGAAAACGACGTGCTGAAGGTGATTATCCAGGCGGATTAAGAGCCTGAATCTCGCCCCAACGCAACGGAAATCAGCGCGTTGGGGCGAAAAACAGGACAAGGTGCCATGCGCCGTTCAGGTCAAAAAGTGTGAAGCTCGTCATATCAACAGGCTTAAAAACAGGTGTGTATTGCAGTAACTTGTGCATAGTTGTTTACAGATGATCTTTACACGATGAGGAACACACCATGAGCACAGTGCTGAAAGATTCTGAAGTCCCGCTGTACCTTCAGGTCTCCGAATGGATTCGCGAAAACGTATATAAAGGCGACCTGGGCAAGGGCGATCGCATCCCTTCCGAGAATCAGATTATGGATATTCTGAAGGTCAGCCGGGGAACGGTTAAAAAAGCCGTCACCATGTTAGTCAATGAAGGCATGCTCGTTCAGGTTCAGGGAAAAGGCACGTTCGTTAAAAAAGAGAATATCTCCTACTCATTAGGAGAAGGGTTGCTCTCTTTCGCTGAGTCTCTGCAAAGCCAGCATTTACGTTTCACCACGGAAGTGATTACGTCACGCGTGGAAAAAGCCTCACGACATGTGGCGGAGAAATTACGCATTAAACCTGAGTCATCCATTTTATATCTCGAACGTGTGCGTAGTGTTGAAGGGGAAAAAGTGATGCTCATTGAAAACAGAATCAATATTGAGTTGTGCCCCGGCATTCTCGATGTGGATTTCAATGAAAATAACTTATTCCCAACCATTGAAAAACTTTCTGGCAAAAAAATCAGTTTTGCCGAAAGCCGCTACGCCGCAAAAATTGTTGGCAGTGAAAGAGGTCATTATCTGGAGGTGAATGAAGACGCCCCGGTATTACACCTTGAACAGCTTGTGCATTTTGAGAAAGACCTTCCGGTCGAGCTGGGAAATGTCTGGCTGAAATCGGACAAATATTATTTAGGCACTATTCTGCAACGAAGATAGAGGACAATGCTATGCCATTAGTTAACGGTAAAATTCTGCTTGAACGTATTCGTGAAAAACATGTACTGGCAGGTGCATTTAATACCACCAACCTGGAAACCACCATCTCAATCCTGAACGCCATTGAGCGTTCTGGTTTGCCCAATTTTATCCAGATTGCCCCCACTAACGCGGAGCTTTCCGGGTACGACTACATTTATGAAATTGTGAAACGTCGTGCGGATAAAATGGATGTTCCGGTTAGCTTGCACCTTGACCACGGTAAATCACTGGATGATGTGAAGCAGGCAGTACGCGCCGGGTTTACCTCGGTGATGATTGATGGCGCAGCATTTTCCTTCGAAGAGAACATTGCTTTCACGAAAGAGGCAGTGGATTTCTGTAAATCCTTTGGCGTACCGGTGGAAGCAGAACTGGGGGCTATTCTCGGCAAAGAAGACGACCACGTTAGCGAAGCCGACTGCAAAACCGAGCCTGAAAAAGTCCGCACATTCGTGGAACAAACAGGCTGCGACATGCTGGCGATTTCTGTCGGTAATGTGCACGGTCTGGAAGATATTCCCCGCATTGATATCCCGCTGCTGAAGAAAATTGCTGAGGTGTCGCCGGTGCCGCTGGTCATCCACGGTGGTTCCGGTATTGATGAAGAGATTATTCGCAGCTTCGTGAATTACAACGTGGTGAAGGTGAACATCGCCAGCGACCTGCGCAAAGCCTTTATCACCTCGGTCGGCCAGGCGTATCAGCAGAATAATAATGAGGCCAATCTGGCACGCGTCATGAAAATGGCCAAAGGGGCGGTAGAAGATGACGTTTATGCCAAGATTTTAATGATGAACAAAGGTCATCACTACCTGCGTAAAGCCTCCTGATAAAACGGAAAGATTATGATTAAGCAAAGTGTCAAAGTGGTAAACCCGACTGGCTTGCATGCTCGCCCGGCAGCATCGCTGGCAAAAATTATTAAAAAATACAACTCTTCACTGACGTTAGTGAATAACGGCAAAGAGATTGAAATTAAAGGCATGATGAGCATTCTCGGCGCGGGTGTAAAAGGGAATACCATGGTGGATTTAATTTGTAGTGGTCAGGATGAACTGGAATTAATGAGCGAACTAAAAACCGCCTTTGCGGATGGTTTTGGCGAACGTTAATTAACCCCGAATAGCCTATTCAATTAAAACATCACCGCAGGGTGAGGCATCCCCTCGTCTGAATGAGACAACCGGTGCTCACCCTGCTCCCTCATTAATTTCGCCTGTCGAAACGGGATGCGTGAAAAATGAAAGTCTTAAATCTTTATGCCAGACAAGATGTTCGATTCGAAGATAAACCACGCCCTCAGATTGAGAATGACGATGATGTCATTATCCAGATTCACGTCGCCGGTATTTGCGGCTCAGATATTTCCCGCTTTGGCAAAATAGGGGCTTATCAGCCAGGAACAACATGGGGACATGAATTTTCCGGCGTGGTGGTGGAAAAAGGGACCGCCGTCACCCACGTCCGGGAAGGCGATAAAGCCACCGCCTGTAACTGTTTCCCCTGCTTTACCTGCGACCAGTGCCAGAACGGCTACTACGCACGCTGCGTGTCGCTGGAAGTGTTAGGTGGGCAGCGCAATGGCGCATTTGCCGAATATATTAAAGTGCCCGCCCGCAACGTAGTGCCTATTCCTCAGGAGATGGATTTCGCCACCGCCAGTTTTATTGAACCGTCGAGTGTTGCGGTACACGGTCTTAAACAGGTCGATGTCCACGCCGGGGCGACGGTTGCGATTATCGGCTGCGGCACCATCGGGCTGCTGGCGCTACAGTGGGCTAGCATAGAAGGTGCCGCAGCGGTCTTTGCCTTCGATACGGACGCGCGCAAGCTGAAGGTTGCCTCGCAGGTGGGGGCGCAACACATCTTTAATCCTATTGATGAAACCAGCATGGCTCGTTTTATGGCACTGACGGGCGGGAAAGGGGTGGATGTGGTGATTGAATCCTCCGGCAATGCCGCTGGGGTCGCCAGCGCCATGCTGCTTGCGCGCAAAGGCGGCACCGTGCTGTTGCTGGGTATTCCGTACGGTGACGTGGCATTTCCGAGGCTCAACTTCGAGAAGATTGTGCGTAATGAGCTGAAGGTGGTGGGCTCATGGAACTCGATTTCCGCCCCCTTCCCCGGCAGCGAATGGCAGACCTCGGTGGATTACCTCAGCAATGGCCGCATCAATATTCAGCCCCTGATCACCCATATGATTTCACTTGAGGAGGCACCTGCGCTTTTCCCGCAGCTTTATGGTCGGGAGGCCTTTTTCGTGAAGGTGTTAATGGATGTCAGTGGTACCCACGTTTAAGTGGTCGGCATGCGACAGAACGCAACATTACGCTGATATCTTAGCGGGTCGCACCTCAATCTATCCCGATGAAAAAATTGGTAAAAGGAGAACCTTCATGACAGAAAAACCCTTGCGCAGAGTGCTGCTGGCCAATGACGACGGCATTGACGCGCCGGGCATTCGCCTGCTTGAAAGCGTGGCTCAGCAACTGGCAAATGAGGTGTGGATTGTCGCCCCGGCGACGGATAAAAGCGGCGTCTCTAACTCCGTCAGCCTGCGCGAGCCGGTGCGTATTGAAGAGCGCGGCCTGCGCCGTTATGCCGTTCATGGCACCCCCGCCGATTGTGTCACCCTCGCGGTGCGCCATTTGATGAAAGATAACCCGCCGGATTTGCTGCTTTCGGGGATCAACAATGGCTCCAACGTCGGGTTTGAAACCGTGCTGTCCGGTACGGTGGGTGCCGCCATTACCGGCGTGCTGCTGGGCATTCCTGCCATCGCCTTTAGCCAGGACAAGCCGCAGGATGCCCCGGCAGACTGGCAGTGCGCGGAGGCGTTTTGTCTGTCGGTAATTAAACAGCTTACCGAGGCGGGTCTGCCTTCGGGCTGCTGTCTGAGTGTTAACTTCCCGGATGCTCCCGTCGAGCAGGTTAAAGGGGTGAAAATCACCCAACAGGGCATCGGCAAGGTGAAAGGGATGAACGTCACCCCAACCACCGATCCGCTGGGGGATGCGTATTACTGGATTCGCGTGGAACACGGCGTTGAGGATTTGCCGGGGCACAGCGAGGTAGCCGCGCTCCACGAAGGGTACATTTCGGTGACGCCACTGACCTATGAACGCACCGAGCAACAGGTCTGGCGGGCGTTGTCGGGGCAATGAGTATCAAACACGGGTGAGGTTAACGACTCACCCATTTAGCCTGCATCGAAAAAATTCATGATTTCGAGTCGGCTCGCACTATTCTCATCAAATAATAAACGGCCTTTGGTTTCATCAGGCGAACACGGTATAGAGACAAAGATGCCTGCCTGGTCGTCGCAGTGTGCTTTCCCGCAGAGACAAAACGAAGAAAGCCCACCAGAGGTGGGCTTTCAGAAACGCTGTGCCTGTAACGCATAACGACTAGAACCAGTGAAGGGGAAGAAGGTTATGCAGGCTAACGGGGCTCAACGTACTCGCCCCAAGCGTTATTGTCAATCTCTACAAGGAACGTTCAATGCCGCAAACCACTAGTTATGCCAGTATACTGCCGCTCATTACTACACCACGGCTAAGCAGCTTCATTTCGACATTTAAGCCGGTACAAGATTTCGAGATTTTTGGGGTTTATATCTGGGCGCAACATGCTGCCAGTTCGATTTATCCACTACTTCAGAACCTGGAGATTTCACTCCGTAATAGTATTGACCGGGAAGCCACCCGGCGTTTCGGCCTTAAGTGGTGGAATAATCCCTGTCTCGGTTGTAAAGGTAACATCCAACTCACGCGCTTTTACGCAAAAATAAAAGAAGCCGTTGATAAACTCGACCAGGAATGGAAACAAGAACGATACAAACAACATGAATCTACAATAAACCCACCCGAGTGGTCTCACGATAAAATTATCTCTGCAACAGATTTTAGTGCGTGGCACTTTATTCTCAAAAACGAATTTTCAGCACCGATGGGTAGAAACAATGGCTCATACAATCACTATCTCTGGCCTCAGTCTTTAGGGAAGTGTTTTAAAAATTACGCTAGCTACTCCTCCAAAAGCACAGAGGCACGTAAGCAATTACAAGATCGATTAATCGAACTAAGGAAATACCGCAACAGACTCTTTCACCATGAACCCATTTGGGTGAAAGCACCGAATGTCGGCGATGCCGCCACGGCCATCGATACCATACGGACTAAAATCCGGCGTATAGAGCAAATGATTAACGCCATCGATCCAAATGTAGAAAACGTCATGGTCAAGACAGGGCTTTTCTCCCATGCTCTGCGCATATGCTCTATACAAGAACTTGGGATATACACATTTACACAGCCACATTACTTACTGACCCGTCGGCAGAAACGCCACCTTCGGGGCATGGTATCAACGGCAGGTTCACGCAATCAGTCTCGAACGTTTGAATACAACCACAGGCTTTATGCTCTGCATCCGCTGTATTAGACACTGACGCCGGGGTGGCTAACGCGATCTACGCGCCCGTACCCCGAGCAGGTGCGCCGCGCCGCCTCCGGGAATTTCCCTCCCTCGCCCATCACTCCTGACACTATGCTGTCAGGAGGGGGGTGAGACACTCTGGTTGTCGAAAACACAACGAGGACGAGAGCATGAGCAACATTATCAACTGGTTTGAGATCCCGGTTCAGGATCTGCAACGGGCAACGGCGTTTTACGAATACTGCATTAACGCGCAATTTCGTCAGGAGCATGTCGCGGGCATGTCGATGGCGGTCTTTCACTATCAGGAACCGGCAATCGGCGGCGCACTGGTAAAATCGGAGATGCTCCAGCCATCAACAAATGGCACCGTGGTGTATCTTTTCACTGCGGATATCGCCGCCTCGCTGGCAAACGTGGCGGAAAAAGGCGGGACCTGCTGCTTCGGGCCGGAAATTTTGCCGGATGATATTGGCACCATCGCGCTTATTATTGACAGTGAAGGGAATAAAGTCGGGCTGCATCAACCGGCCTGAGACTCTTCATCAACGCTAAAAGGACATTAACCATGAGCCGCCGCGCCGACAGGCTGTTTCAGATAGTGCAGATCCTGCGGACACGCCGCCGGGTCACGGCGGCCATGCTGGCAGAAAGGCTGGAGGTGTCGGAGCGCACCGTCTACCGGGACATTCGCGATTTGTCGCTGTCCGGCGTGCCCATTCAGGGAGAAGCAGGGAGCGGCTATCGCCTGATGCCGGGCTTTGATCTCCCGCCGCTGATGTTTACCGGCATGGAAGTGGAAGCGCTGATCGCGGCCATCGGCATGCTGCAAACCTGGAGTGGGGATAGGCTGGCAAAGGCAGCGGGTTCAGCCCAGGAAAAGCTGCTGGCGGTGCTGTCGACGGACAAGCGCATTCTGGCGGAACGCAACCGCATCCTGACGCCGGATTTTGGCAAGTATCCCCTCGCCCGGCGCTGGTTTGATGTTTTCCACCAGGCCATGCGCCAGCATGAAGAAGTGTACATCCGTTATGAGAATGACAAAGGCGAAGGCTCTGAGCGGGTTATCCATCCGCTGGGTCTGTCGTTCTGGGGAGAAGTGTGGGTGCTGGTGGCCTGGTGCGAACTGCGCGAGGATTATCGCTGCTTCCGCCTGGATCGCTGTGAGGCAGTGATGCTTACCGGTAAGCCCTTTGCCGAACGCCCCGACCGCTCCCTTGAGGATTTTATTCGCCAGCAAAAGGCGAATTCGATACGCGCCGACGATAAGCGATGATGCCCGCCCGTTCTGCAACCGACTGACATCATCTGCCCGGTGACGCTCACCCGTCTAGATCGACCCAATCAACCCGCCGTCCACGCGAATCACCGCACCCGTGATGTAGCTCGCGGGCTGACTGGCGAGAAACGCCGCCGTCGCACCGTACTCCTGCGGCTCACCGTAACGGCCTGCCGGAATAGACTGGCGACTTTTTTCGGCCACCGCTTCGGCGCTGCTGTTTTCTCGTTTTGCTTTGATAGCATCCAGTTGACCCACGCGGTCGGTGGCGATGCGCCCTGGCACCATCACGTTCACCGTCACGCCGTCTGCCGCCACTTCACTGGCAAGGGTTTTTGACCAGCCAAGCAGGCTCATACGCAGCGCGTTCGACAGCGCAAGGTTGGGGATTGGCGCAATCACGCCGGAAGAGGTGGTAGTGATAATGCGCCCCCAGCCACGGCTGCGCATGGCGGGCAGCAGTTTATCGGTCAGTTGGATCAGCGAGGCGACCATCACGGAAAACTGCTGCTGCCAGACGGTGGCGTCCGTCCCCTGCGCCAGCGCGGGCGGCGGGCCGCCGGAGTTGTTAACCAGAATATCGATATCACCCCAGTGCGCGCGAATATCGGCAATCACCGTATCAAACTGCTGCGGGGCAGCAAGATCCAGCTGCCAGGCGCGGGCCGTACCGCCTGACTGGGTGATGCGTTCCACCGTCTGGGCCAGCTTTTCCGGGTTACGGCCTGTTACCGCCACCTTCACCCCTTCCTGCGCCAGCGAAAGGGCGATAGCCTGACCAAGGCCACTTCCGGCACCACACACCAGTGCCACGCGTTGTTGAATCTTAAAATCCATAAATGCTCCTGATTGTATTTTCAGAAGCAATATGTGCAAGAGTGATGCCAGTTATGCGTGCACGTTTTTAACATTGACCTGGTCAAATGCGTATTGCAGGTGCTTTCTCATCAGTTCCGCGGCCTGCTGCTGTTTGTTCTCTCGCAGGGCATCGATGATGGCAACGTGCTCTTCACACCACTCTTTTACGCGGCGTTTATTGTGGTAGCTGCCGAATTCGAGCAAACGGCGCAGGCGGTTCTGCTGCTGAATGGCCTGCAACACAAACAGGTTGCCGCTGGCTTCCGCCAGTAACTCGTGAAACGCCGCGTCGGTCTCGAAAATCTCTTTTGCCGGCACCTGGGTGATGTCCGGGTGGGTGATGAGGCGCAGGTGCTGGGCGCGCAGGCGTTTGAGCATCTGCCTGTCCACGTGCAGGTTGGGGGTGAGTAACGCCGTCGGCTCAATCATCAGGCGGAATCCGTAGCTGTTGCGCAGGGCGACGTCGGAGTTCAGGGTCTGCTGGAAGCGCCAGCCGTGCCCGGCATTGCGGGCAATCAGGCCATCTTCGGATAGCTTGACCAGGGTGCGGGTCAGCACGCCGCGATCCACATCGTAGCGCTGGCTGATTTCCGTCTGGGTAAAGGATTCCGGTAGCGCACCGGCAATACGGTCATGCACCAGTTGCTCATACAACTTCTGGTCGTTGCTCTTGGATTGCACAATCTCCAGCAGCTCCAGCTCATCGCTGCGTTTGAGCAGGAAGAAACCCTGATTGGGTCTGGCCTCAACCGCCCCCATGCGGGTCAATTCTTTCAGCCCGGCGCGCACCGGCGTACGCGAAACACCCAGCGCATCGGCAAGATGTTGCTCACGTAAATGATGACCTGGATCGAATCTTGCTTCAGAGATCAGGTCGAGTATTTGCCGGGCTATCCGGCGACTGCTCGCAGTGGAGTCAGGCTGCATGGAGAAAGGTTCCCTGGAATGCATTATTGTGGTCGAAAGATACAATAGCACGGGCAACAAAACGCAGCAAAACAAAGCAAGGACTGCACGGATACCGTGCAAGGCGCACCAGGATGAGACATTTTTTTCACATACACAATTGTATTTATTGACTCACTAAATTCAATTAAGACCTTAACCAGGAGACGACTATGTCCAGCAATTCTTTACTGTTTCGCCGCGTACGTACTTTGATACTCGCGCTGACCGTGTTCCCACTGGCAAGCCAGGCGGCGGAAACCATCGCCCCCGGCAAGCTAACCTACGGCACCGCAGCCACCTTTATGCCGTTTGAATTTGTGAAAGAGGGCAAGCTCACCGGGTTTGATATCGACCTGATTAACGCGCTGAGCAAAGAGATCCAACTGACGCCCGCCCCCATGCCGATGGAGTTCAAAGGGCTGATTCCGGCGCTGCAGGGCAAGCGTCTCGACATCATTAACTCCGCGATGTACGTCAACCCTGCCCGCGCCGCCCAGGTGGACTTCGTGCCGTACCTGAAAATCGGCAGCCGCGTGGTGGTGCGCAAAGGCAACCCGGAAAAAATCACCGGTCGTGACTTAAGCCTGTGCGGCAAAAACATCGCCGTGACCCTGGGCGGGATCGAAGAGAGCCAGGCGCGCGCCGACAACCAGCGCTGTCTGGACGCCAAAAAACCGGCCATTAACGTGATGACCTTCCCGGCCGCCACCGATTCTGCCGTCGCCGTCTCTCAGGGCCGTGCGGATGCCGAGTTCCTCTCTACCCCAGGCACTGTCGCGCTGTTTAGCGAAAAAGCCGACATGTTTGAAGCGGTAGGTGATGAGTTCGAAGCCGATACCCACATCGCCTTTGCGGTGCGTAAAGGCGATACCGCCACCCATGCCCTGCTGGAGAAAGGTCTTCAGGGCCTCGTCAAAAATGGCACCTACAAGCAACTGATTGAGAAATGGAACTTCCCTGACTCCGTTGCCATTTTCTAAACCGTTTTGCCATTAACCGGAGAAAGCTATGTCGATCGAATTAATGTGGCAGTACTTCCTTTCACCCGAGTTTATTCAGGGTGCGTGGATGACGCTGCTAATTACCCTCTGCTCACTGTTGTGTGGCGTGGTACTGGGTCTGGTGCTGGCGTTATTGCAGGAATCGCCGTTTCGCGCCGGAAAAGGGCTGGCCTTTTTCTACCTGTGGCTGTTTCGCGGGACGCCAGTGCTGTTCCAGATAATCTTTGTCTACAACGTGCTGCCTGGCTTCGGCTTACGCTTCTCCGCGTTTACCTGTGCAGTGCTGGCGCTTTCGCTTAATGAAGGGGCCTATATGGCGGAAATTCTGCGCTCGGGTTTACAGGCCGTAAAAAGTGGTCAGCGCACCGCGGGCATGGCGCTGGGCATGACCAACGGGCAGATCATGCGCAAAATCGTCCTGCCTCAGGCGGCGCGTATCGTGCTGCCGCCGATGGGCAACCAGATGATCAGCATGCTGAAATCCAGCGCGCTGGTCTCCGTCATCGCCGTGCAGGAACTGCTGCTGGTCGCCAACCAGACCGCCAGCGCCAGCTTCCGTTACTTCGAAGCGCTGTGCGCCGCGGGTATCTATTACCTGCTGCTCACCACGCTGTTCATGATTTTCCAGTCGTGGCTGGAAAGCGTGCTCGATCCCAAACAACGCCGCAGTAAAAGCCAGAAGCGACTGGCCCGCCTGTTTACCTTACCGAAAACCGCCCGGGAGACACCATGAGCCAGAAACCGCTGCTGGAAATGATCGGCATTGATAAGACCTTTGGTCGGCAGACCGTGCTGAAGAACTGCTCCCTTGAGCTACAAAAGGGCGAAACCGTGGTGCTGATTGGCCCGTCCGGTTCGGGCAAATCCACCCTGCTGCGCTGCGTCAACATGCTTTCACCTGCCGACAGCGGCGACGTGTTTTTCGCCAACCAGCACATCAGCCGGGGCGAAGTGCCCGCCCACCAGCTGCGCCAGCGCATCGGCATGGTGTTCCAGAACTACGAGCTGTTTTCGCATCTGACGGCGGCGGAAAACATCATGCTCGCCCCGATGACGGTGCTCGGCATGAACCGCATCGACGCCCGCAAGCTGGCGGACACGCTGCTCGCCAAGGTGCGCATTAACGAACGCGCCGAGCATTTCCCGGATGAGCTGTCCGGCGGGCAGCAGCAGCGCGTGGCGATTGCCCGTGCGCTGGCCATGAAACCTGAGCTGATGCTCTACGACGAACCGACGTCCGCACTCGACCCGGAGATGATCCGCGAAGTGCTGGAAGTGATGGCAGAACTGAGTGCCGAAGGGATGACCAGCATGGTCGTGACCCATGAGATGGGCTTTGCCCGCCGGGCCGCGAACAAAATTCTGTTTATGGAGGACGGCGAAATTATCGATCGCGCCAACACCAGTGATTTCTTCGCCGGCAATGTCAGCGAGCGCGCCCAGCGCTTCCTGACCCAAATATTACATTAATCCCGGAGTGACCTATGTCTACGTATCAGGTTGACAGCGCGCGCATGAAAAAGAACTTAGCGAAGCTGGTGGCGATCAACACGGAAAACCCGCCTGGCCATGAGCGTGAAGCCGCCGAGTGCCTGGCCGACTGGCTGATGAGCGCTGGTTTCGATCTGTCGTTTAGCGAATACGCGCCGGGCCGCACCAACGTCATTGCGGTACTGAGCAATGGCCCCGGCCCCTGCTTTGCCTTTAACACCCATATCGATACCGTTCCGGCGGGCACCGGCTGGAGCAGCGACCCGTTCACCTTGACCGAGCGCGACGGGCGCTTATATGGCCGTGGTGCCTGCGATGCCAAAGGCCCCCTGGTGGCGATGATTGAAGCGCTGCGTCAACTGGTTGAACACCGCGAATTGTGGTCCGGCACCCTGATGGGGGTCTTCACCGCCGATGAAGAGGTCGCCAGCGAAGGGGCGAAGTATTACGTACGTGACAACCCGCCGACCATTGATTTCGCGGTGATCGGTGAACCGACGTCGAACGCCACCTTCTCTGCTCACAAAGGCAGCCTGCGTCCGCGCGTGCGGGTCAAAGGCGTCACCGCCCACTCCGGCACCCCGGAACTGGGGGTCAACGCCATTTATCAGTCGGCCCGTCTGCTGGGGCTGATTGAAGAAGCGCACCACCAGCAGGTGCGCTGCCGCTGCCACGACCTGGTGGGTAACGCCAGCCTGACGGTCACCCGCATTCACGGCGGCCATGCCGACAACGTGGTGCCGGACAGCTGCGAACTGTTGCTCGACCGCCGCATGGTGCCGGGGGAAGACGAAAACGACGTGAAAGCCGAGCTGCAACAATTGCTCGACCACGCTCACGCCCACGCGGGTGTGGAAGCAGAAATCATCGCCTGGCAGCCCACCACCGGCGGGGCCACGCAAACCGACAGCAGCGAAACCATTGTCGAGCAGAGCCTGGTGGCCTGTCGTCGCCACGGTCAGAGCGAGCCGGGTCCGTTTGGTTTCCAGGGGGGTTGTGACCTCGTGCATTTCCGCTCGCTGGGCGCGAAAGGCGTGGTGATTGGCCCCGGCTCGCTGGCGGTGGCCCACAAGCCGGATGAATTCGTCCCGATTGATGAGTTTATCGCTGCGGCGCACATCTACATCGATATCGCCCTTGCCATGCTGCCGGTGGAGTCGGCGTCGTGAAAGCGCAACTCTTTCGCGGCGACCTGCACTACGCCGGAGTAACGCTGCACACCGCGGCCTCCGGGGCGGTCACCTCCCTCGACACCCTCTGGCTGCGCCTTGAAGACCAGGGCGTGACGGGCATCGGCGAGGTGCGGCTCAACATTCGCTACCTGCACGGCTACAGCGAAACCGAGGTGCTGGACAACCTGCTGACGATGCTCGCCGGGTGGGACTGGCAACAGAGCGCACACGCGCTGCTGGCTGCGGTGCATGCACCGCTTAGCGCCCTGCTTGCCCCCTCGCGCATGGTGCTGGACATGGCACTGCACGACCTGCTGGCGCGCCAGCAAAACCTGAGCGTTGCGGCCTGGCTTGGCGCGCACCACAGCCCGCTGTCCTGGCCGACCAACCAGACCCTGTTCTGGGGGAGCGAAGCGCAGATGCTCGACCAGGCCTGGCGTTATGTGGAGCGGGGCTTCACGCAACTGAAACTGCGCACCGGGGTGGCGGATTTCGCCACTGACCTGGCGCGCTTAACGGCACTGCGTCAGCGCTTTGGTGATCAAATAAAACTGGCGATTGACGTCAACGGGCAGTGGTCGGTAGCCCAGGCGCACGCGGCCTTTCCGGCGCTTCGCGAACTGGCGCTGAGTTACATCGAACAGCCGTTAAGCCCGGCGCACGATGGGCTGTTGCCCGAACTGTACGACTACGGCATCCCGGTGATGCTCGATGAAAGCCTCAACAGTGAAGCGGCCATCAGCCGCTTAGTCGCCGCCAAAGGGGCGCTGTGGGGCCATCTCAAGCTGGTGAAACTGGGCGGTATCGCACCAACGCTCAAAGCCGCGCAACGGCTCAAAGCCGCGGGCGTGCCCTTTATGGTCGGGCAGATGAACGAAGGCCATGCCGCCACCGCCGCAGCACTCCAGCTTTGCCGCGTGGTGCAGCCTGATTTTGCCGAGCTGTATGGCGCAGACGGTTTAACCGACGATCCGGTCAGCGGGCTGGATTACCGGCACGGCGCTGTCGCCGTTAACGATTCTCCCGGCCTGGGCGTGCAGTTCAACACCGCGCAGGCCACCTTCCTTCAGGAGTTCAGTGATGCAAGATGTTAACAACGTAATTCAGGGCAGTGAGTCGGCGTTTGCCGCCGATGAGTATGCACAGCGCATTCGGCGCACCCGCGAGCGCTTAAGCCAGGCGGGCGTGGATGTGATGATTGTCACCGGGCCGGAGAATATTTTCTGGTTAACCGGTCAGCAAACACCCGGCTATTACACCTTCCAGGCGCTGCTGCTGCCGGTAGAAGGGGAACCGGTGTTTGTGATTCGCCAGCTCGAATATTTTAACTTTATCGCCAACACCTTTATTTCTGACGCCGCCGTCTACCAGGACGGTGATAACCCGGTGGATTTCCTGGTGGGCATGCTGCAACAGCGCGGCTGGCTCAACAAACGCATCGGGCTGGATAAACGCGGCTGGTTCCTGCCGATTGCGGTGTATGAACTGCTGCAATCCAAACTCGGCACCATCGCCGATACCGCGGGCGTCATCGAGCCGCTGCGTGCGGTGAAATCTGCCGCCGAAGTGGACAAAATCGCCGCTGCGGCCCGCTATGTCGATGCCGGTATGCGCGCCGGCATGGCGGCCATTCGCACGGGAGCCGACGAAAACGCCCTGGTCTCCGCCATGATGGCTGCCGCTATTGCCGCCGGTTCTGAGTATGTCGGTATGGAGCCGCTGGTTTCGACAGGCCCACGCAGCGGCGTGCCGCACGGTACCTGGCGTCGCCGCGTGATGCAGGATAACGATCCGGTCTTCCTGGAGATGTCCGCCGCCCACGACCGCTACCACGCCGCACTGATGCGCTCCGCCTGGATTGGTCGCCCACCGGCCATCGCGCTGGAAATGGAAAAAGTGTGTCAGGAAGCCTTGCAGGCCGCGCTGGATGCTATTCGCCCCGGTGCCACCTGCGAAGCACCGCACCTGGCCTGTCAGAAGGTCATCGACCGCGCCGGGTTTACCGACAACTTCAAAAAACGCACCGGCTACTCCATCGGCGTGGCCTTTGCACCCGACTGGGGCGAAGGCGGCATCCTGAGTTTGTACAGCGGCGTCACCACCGAGCTGCAGCCTGGCATGACCTTCCACATCCCCCCGGCCCTGCGCATTTACGGGGAATTCACCGTTGGCGTGAGTGAAACCATCGTCGTCACCGAAACCGGATATCGCCAGCTCGGTAGCCTGGCTCGCCCATTAACTCTGCTGTAAGGAATAAAAAATGAAAGATTTTAACGAATGTCGTGAACGCCTGCGGGGCATCTTCAACATCACCGTGACCCCTTTTGACGCCCAGGGCGCGATTGATTTCCCGGCGCTGCGCGAAAATATCGAGCGCGTCATCGGATTAGGTTATGACGGCCTGCTGATTGGTGGCACCTACGGTGAGTTTCCGGTAATGACCGTGGCAGAGCGCCGCGAGCTGTTCACTGAAGTGATGGCCTGCGTGGGCGATCGCATTCCGGTGATGCTGTGCAGCGCCAGCTCCGACCCACGCGATGCCCGTGAACTGACCATTCTGGCGAGCAACCTCGGCGGCCTGCCGATGGTCACCGCCCCCTTCGTCAGCGAAATCACCGATGCGCAAATCATCAGCTATTTCAAAGAAATGGCCCCGTTATCCAAAACCGGCATTCTGGTGTACAACGCGCCGGGTATTGGCATCACCCTCTCCCCGGCGCTGCTCGATGAGCTGGCGGATATCCCGAACGTGGTGGGCATCAAGCAGGGCGATCTGAACCCAACGGCGATTGACCAGATTGCGAACCGCCTGCGCGGGCGTCTGCGTCTGTTCTGCGCCTCAGACCTGGCCTTCCTCGGGCCAATGATGGCGGGCTTTGACGGCATCAGCACCACCAACAGCGGCGCGCTGCCGGAAATCATCATTAATACCTTCCGCGCCGTGGAACAGGGCGACGCAGCGACCGCTCGTGACCTGCACCAGATGTGGTACGACTACCGCGCACTGGCACGTAAACACGGCCAGCCGCAACTGGTGAAAGCGGCGATGGCCCTGCGCGGCTTTAACGGCGGCAACGTGCGCGCGCCGTTAAAACCGATTTCCGAGGCGGCGCTGGCCGAGTTAACCCGCGTGATGCAGGCTCTGGCCAGCGACCCGCGCACGGGCGTTACCCTTGCGCGCTGAGTGCCGAGAGTAAAAACGCGGTAAACAGCGGATGGGGGGCATCCGGGCGGGACATCAGTTCCGGGTGCCCCTGAACACCGTGCCAGAACGGGTGTTCAGGCAGCGAAATAGCCTCAACGATATCGTCGGTTTGCGCGCTGACGTGAACCCCGCTGGCAGCAAGCTGCGGCAGGAACTGCGGGTTAAAGCGGTAGCGATGGTTGTAGTGCATTTCCACCGCGCTGCCCGGCAGCAGAGTTGAGGTAAACGGCAGCACGCCGCAGCGGTGAAAGCCATCGGCAAAAGCGACAAAGCTGTGCAACGCGGCATCGGGTGCCACTTCCGCAAGAATGGCCTCTTCGAAGCCTGCGGACTGGCGCACAGCGGCGGTCATCATGCTCTGCATCCGGAGGCATAAACCGAGGGTAGGCAGGCGGCGAACAACGGTCTCCTGCGCCACGCGAATTTGCCCGCTGACCGCCGCCATGGACGCGCCGCCCGGCAGCACCACGCCGTGCAGTGCGTCCAGCTCCTGCAAGTCGTCAGACAGCTCA
The DNA here is from genome assembly GCA_963530515.1 of uncultured Enterobacteriaceae bacterium. Lineage (GTDB taxonomy): Bacteria > Pseudomonadota > Gammaproteobacteria > Enterobacterales > Enterobacteriaceae > CBFFRJ01. Next base: position 47,590 of record CAUSEC010000038.1, read on the forward strand.
GCAGGAGGCAGAAAATGGACGTCGAGGTCAAAGCCCAGGGCGCTGGCGGCATCCCCCAGCGAACCGAGCGTGGCCGGGTAAACCAGACGGTGGTCAGCCTCGCGCCCCACCAGACCGATGCGCAGCAATGCGCCCGCTTCGCCGGGTGGCAGAGACAGCCAGCGGCCAAAGCGGTCGGCCGTCAGGCGCACCAGGGTTTGGGTGCCGTCGCGCAGGGTCAGAAAACCGTCGCAATCGTCGCTGTACAGGCGCTGGCCGATGCGCTCAGCAATGCGCTGCACATCGGCTTCGGCCAGCACGATGACCGCGTCAGAAACAGGCAGTTGGGCGACGTCGCGCACCTCTTCACATAAGGTGTCGCTGCGCCAGAGTCCGCTGGTGACGCAATACCCGGCGCGGACAACGTGCTGGTGGCTGTCGGGCACATCGCCCGCAAATTCAGGCCGCAGGCTCCACAGGGGCAGGCCCAGACGATTGGCCCACAGGCTGGCAGTGATGCCAAAGCGGGCGGGAACAGAGGCGTTATCGAGAATAAAGATCGGTGACACGGCGATTTTCCTGCTGATGTTGGGTGCTTAATTGTATTAATTGATTCATTAGATACAAAAGAGGATTTATGAATAACAGTCAAACGGCCCGTCGTATGCAGTCGGTGCGTCCTTCTCCGACGGCGGCCATTTCCGACCAGGTGCGCGCACTCGAAGCCGCAGGCAAACAGGTGATTAATCTGGGCGAAGGGGAACTGGATTTCGCCACCCCGGCACATATTAGTTATGCAGGCATTGAGGCTATCGTCCAGCACCAGACCAAATACACGGCGGTGGCCGGTACGGCTCAGCTTAAATCCGCCATTGCGGCGAAATTTGCCCGCGATAATCAACTGACGTACCGCCCGGAGGAGATCATTGCCGGGAGCGGCGCCAAGCAGCTTATTTTCAATGCGTTTCTGGCAACGCTGGACGCCGGTCAGCAGGTGATTATTCCCGCCCCGTACTGGGTGTCTTACCCGGACATGGTGGCGCTGGCAGACGGCGAACCGGTGATTGTGCCGTGCGAGGAAGCGCACGGCTGGAAGCTGACCCCGGAGAAGCTGGCCGCAGCGCTCACCCCGGCCACGCGCTGGCTGATTCTCAACTCCCCCGGCAACCCCACCGGGGCGATTTACAGTCAGCAGGAGCTGTGCGCACTGGCAGACGTGCTGGCAGATTACCCGCAGGTGCTGGTCATGGCAGACGATATTTATGAGCCGCTGCGCTACGACAACACGCCGTTCACCACCTTTGCCCAGGCAGCACCGCATCTGGCCTCGCGCACATTGACGGTCAACGGCGTGTCGAAGAGCCATGCCATGACCGGCTGGCGTCTGGGCTACGCCGGTGGCCCGCAGTGGCTGATTTCCGCGATGCAAATTCTGCAATCCCAGAGCACCTCTAACCCAAGCAGCATTTCCCAGGCGGCAGCAGTGGCGGCCCTCAATCACCCGGCGAGCTTTTTTGCTGACTGGTTAGCCACACTGGATACGCGTCGCCAGCGGGTGCTGGCGATGATTGCCGCCACCAACGGCCTGAGCGCGAACACACCAGAGGGGGCGTTTTACATCTTTGCCAACTGCCAGAAGCTTATCGGGCGTGTTACCCCGGAAGGCGAGACCCTGGACACCGACAAAGCGCTGGCAAACTGGCTGCTCGCGCATACCCAGGTTGCCGTGCTGCACGGTTCAGCCTTTGGCACTCCGGGGTATTTGCGCATTGCCTATGCGGTGGAAGATGGCCTGCTGGATACCGCCTGCCAGCGGATTGAACAGGCGTGTGGGTTGTTGCGGTAGGGGTGTGAGCACGGACAGTCCCCTCTCCCCGTGGGAGAGGGTTAGGGTGAGGGGGAACATGCGGCTGCGATGGTCATTCCGTTCACCTTATGTTCCTTGCTTCTCTATAGCGCCAGAACCCGT
>CAUSEC010000039.1:0-49097 GCA_963530515.1 uncultured Enterobacteriaceae bacterium
GGAGCACCTCAAAAACACCATCATACACTAAATCAGTAAGTTGGCAGCATCACCACCTTGAACATCTATATTTTTGAATAGATAAACACCCACCTTAACTACCACTATCAAAAATAGAAAAATCATCTTACAAATGACCCCACACACATCATTTTAGATTGCGACCTTATTAAATTAAAAATTTAACCTTAGATGGAATTTAATGTACAAGGAATGTCTTAATGTAACGGAGAATTTTAAACATTAAAAATTATAGATATGGTTTGTCATAGTCTGTACATCTATTCACCCCATGCATATGCACTAAGAAAGATTTTTTGAATAATGGAGTTGCCCCAGCTAAAACGGACACGGCTAATTAACTGCTAATATGGCATCAAGATATTCGCGTGGCGATTTCATGTTCAACCCCTTGTGTGGATGCAGATTATTATAATCCTCTATCCATTCTGCCATTTTGTCCATCACTGAGACTGCATCCGGCAGATCATTTACTTACACGTAATCCCGCTTGAACGTCTTTACAAACGATTCTTCCATGCCGTTACTTTACGGATGCGTACTGGTGTAGTACACACGATGAACCCCAGTGAACTGGCGAATGTGCGCGTGGCGTCGGCTATGCAGCAATTATGCCAATGACAGTGGCTCCATTGACGGCAATGACCTGCTACAATCCCGCTACAATGCACTTACTCCATGAGTCATTGCACTTGCTGAGCTAAACAAACACACTAAAACCAGATAATAATTAATCGCTGTATAAGCTCGTAACAAGCGGAACTTTAAGGCAAAATAGGGCCATCTTCCCCCTTCATAAGGTTACGCTAATGGCCAGAAAACCTAAAGAAATCAAAACAGACCCGTTAGAGGTCATCCTGTGGAAAGCGGCTGACAAGCTACGTAAGAACATTGATGCAGCCGAGTACAAGCATGTCGTGCTGGGCCTGATTTTCCTTAAGTATATTTCTGATTCTTTTGAATCTCATTATGAGTTGCTGAAGGCTGGTGAAGGCGAGTTCGCAGGCGCTGACCCGGAAGATAAAGACGAGTACACCGCTTACAACATTTTCTTTGTCCCTGAGCTTGCACGCTGGAACTATCTAATATCTAAGGCAAAGCTACCCGAAATCGGTAAGCTGGTTGATGATGCTATGGAGCTTATCGAAGCGGGTAACCCACAGCTAAAAGGTGTGCTGCCGAAAGTCTACGCTCGCCAGAACCTCGACGCAACTGTGCTGGGTGAACTGATAGATCTGATTGGCAACATTGCACTGGGAGATGCCAAAGCGCGTTCTGCTGATGTATTAGGCCACGTATTCGAATACTTCCTTGGTGAATTTGCACTGGCAGAAGGTAAACAAGGTGGTCAGTTCTATACACCAAAATCCATTGTAAGCCTGCTTGTTAACATGCTTGAACCTTATAAAGGCCGTGTCTTTGACCCTTGCTGCGGTTCCGGTGGTATGTTCGTTCAGTCAGAAAAATTTGTTGAAGCGCATCAGGGAAATATTGACGATATTTCGATTTACGGTCAGGAATCCAACCAGACCACTTGGCGTCTGGCAAAAATGAACCTGGCTATCCGGGGTATCAATTCAGAACACGTCCGCTGGAACAGTGAAGGCTCATTCCTTAACGATGCCCACAAAGATCTAAAATCTGATTTTATCATTGCCAATCCACCGTTTAACGTGTCTGACTGGTCCGGTGAGCAGCTTCGTGGCGATGCCCGTTGGCAATACGGTATCCCACCTACCGGGAATGCTAACTTTGCCTGGATGCAGCATTTTCTGTATCACCTGTCGCCAAAAGGTCAGGCTGGTGTTGTACTGGCAAAAGGGGCTTTAACATCTAAAAGTTCTGGTGAAGGTGATATCCGTGCCGCACTGGTAAAAGATGCCAATGTTATTGACTGTATCGTTAACTTACCTGCAAAACTGTTCTTGAACACCCAGATCCCCGCCGCTCTATGGTTTATGCGTCGAGATCGTGTAAACAGCAGCCACTATCGTGATCGCAGTAAAGAAATTCTGTTTATTGATGCCCGTAACTTAGGCCATTTAATTAATCGTCGAACCAAAGTCCTGTCTGACTACGATATTAAAACCATAGCCGATACCTACCATAACTGGCGTAACAAAGGTGGCGACTACGAAGATGTGGCTGGTTTCTGTGCGTCAGTAGACATTGATGAAGTTGCTAAACTCGATTATGTGCTGACTCCGGGTCGTTATGTCGGCCTTGCTGATGAAGAAGACGATTTCGACTTCAAAGAACGTTTTACGACCCTTAAAGCGGAGTTTGAAGCCCAACTGGAAGAAGAAGCACGTCTTAATAAAGCTATCGCTGATAATCTGGCGAAGGTGGTTTTATGAGTGAGTGGGTTGTTAAAAACTTAGATGAAGTTGTTGAATACTTCATTGATTATAGAGGAAAAACTCCTGATAAAAAAGATTCAGGTATACCACTCATCACGGCTAAAATTATAAAAGATGGGCGTTTAAACACTGCTACCGAATTTATTTCGGTTGAGGATTATCCACTTTGGATGACCCGCGGCTATCCAGAAGTCAACGATGTTGTTTTAACCACCGAGGCTCCACTGGGTGAAGTTGCATTAATCAAGAATAAAAATATCGCGCTTGCTCAACGAATTATTACCCTTAGAGGGTATAAAAACATCCTTGATAATAAGTTTCTTAAATATTGGTTGCAATCAGAGCAAGGCCAATATGAACTTGAATCACGAGCTTCGGGCACAACTGTATTCGGGATTAAATCATCTGTCCTTAAAAAAATCCCAATATCTCTGCCACCTTATAATGAGCAAGTTGCTATAAGTTCTGTATTGTATTCTATTGATGAAAAAATAGACCTGCTTCATCGTCAGAATAAAACTCTGGAATCTATGGCTGAAACCTTGTTTAGGCAATGGTTTGATGTGGATAGCAATGATGAATGGCAAGAAAAAAATGTCCTAGATATATTCACATTAGTTGGAGGTGGAACGCCAAAAACTTCAGTTGCTGAATATTGGACTGATGAGATACCTTGGATTTCCGGAGGAGATATTTCAGCAGCTCATCAAGGCTATCTGTATAGCACAGAAAAGTCTATAAGCTTAGCGGGACTTCAAAACAGTTCAGCTAAATTGCTGCCTAAAAACTCAACCGTTATAAGTGCTCGTGGTACAGTGGGAAAGTATGCTCTTTTAGCAAGAGATATGGCTTTTAGTCAATCCAATTATGGCATTGTTTCAAAAATTGGAAACTATCCTTTCTTCATATATCTTCTGGTTGGATTTATTGTCGATGATTTGCTGACAGCAGCTTATGGCAGCGTATTTGACACTATTACGACAAGAACTTTCGAGTCTGTAAACTTGAAGTTTCCTTCTTTAAATTCAATTGAGAAATTTAATGAAGAAATATCTCCGATATTTAGTAAGAAAGAGACGAACACTCAGCAAATTAAAACACTAGAAACTCTCCGCGACACCCTGCTTCCCAAACTGATGAGTGGTGAAGTACGAGTTCAGTATGCAGAAGAAAAACTTGAATCTGTAGCATAAATTATTTAAGCGGGTGCACAGCCCGCTCTCAGATAAAGCGACAATAAGGACAGTACGCATGGCAAAGATGACCGAATCCGATATTGAAGTAATGGCGATTGAGCACCTGCAAGGGATGGGCTATGAATATGTTTACGGCCCGGACATTGAACCAAGTGGAATCAATACATTACGTAGCTATCAGCAGGTTATCCTTGAAGATAAGGTGCGTACTGCCCTACAACGCCTGAATCCTCACCTCAGTGAACAAAAGTGTGAGGAAGCCTTGAAACAGATGATGCAGATCAGCACACCTGACCTAATGACAAACAATCTGGCCTTTCATCGCCTGTTGACCGAAGGAATCAATATCGAAGTCAGCAAGGATGGTAATACACAAGGAGAGCTGGCCTGCCTGATCGACTTTAACGATCCCACTAATAATGAATTTCTGGTCATTAATCAGCTCACCATCAAAGAAGGCAACCATACCCGCCGACCGGACCTTATTTTATTCATCAACGGTCTACCATTAGTCGTTATCGAACTTAAAAATGCCGCTGACGAAAATGCTACGGTAACAGGTGCCTATAATCAGATTAAAACCTATCAGAACCAAATCCCCGGTCTGTTTAACTACAATGCTTTTAATGTGATATCTGACGGGCTGGAAGCCAAAGCGGGGACGGTTTCTGCCGATTTCAGTCGTTATATGACGTGGAAAACTGCTAACGGTAAAACGCAAGCCACCAGTACCCAACCACAGCTTGAAGTTTTATTACAGGGGTTGCTTAATCCTGTAACGCTGCTGGATATGATCCGCCACTTTATCGTGTTTGAGGCCAGCAAACATGAAGACAGCAAAGGGATTATCAGTATCCGTACTGTTAAAAAAATGGCAGCTTATCACCAGTACTACGCGGTCAATGCAGCAGTTCTTTCCACTATTCGTGCCTCAGCGGTGAATGCGGACTCCCCCTCTGCCGAAGTGGCACTGCGCCAGCAGGGACGTAACAGTAAAGATCTTGTTAATGCGCAAAAAACCGGAGATCGCAAAGCGGGCGTAGTCTGGCATACTCAGGGTTCCGGTAAATCGCTTTCGATGGTGTTTTATACCGGGAAAATTGTGCTGGCGCTGGATAATCCGACAGTTGTTGTGATCACTGACCGTAACGACTTAGATGATCAGCTGTTCGGTACGTTCTCTTCCGCGACACAGCTACTTCGTCAGACACCAAAACAGGCCGACAACCGGGAAGAACTCAAAGAATATTTGCGCGTAGCCTCTGGTGGTGTGGTGTTTACCACTATTCAAAAATTCCAGCCTGATGATGGCAGCAATATCTATGAGTTGTTGTCAGACAGGACCAATATTGTCGTTATCGCTGATGAAGCCCACCGTTCACAATACGGTTTCAGCGCCAAAGAAGTCGACGTGAAAGACAGCGAAGGCAACGTAACAGGTAAACGTACCGTTTATGGCTTTGCCAAATATATGCGTGATGCCTTGCCCAATGCGACCTATCTTGGCTTTACCGGAACCCCCATAGAAAAAACGGACGTAAACACACCTGCGGTTTTTGGTAACTACGTTGATATCTACGATATCTCACAGGCTGTAGAAGACGGTGCAACCGTGCGTATCTTCTATGAAAGCCGTCTTGCCAAAATTGCCATCAGTGACGAAGGTCGCCAGCTAATTGAAGACTTCGACGATGAGTTTAACGAAGACGAGCTGACGCTTACCCAGAAAGAACGGTCTAAATGGGCCAGAATCGAAGGTTTGATTGGCAGTTCAAAACGTATTAAAGCTATTGCGGCGGATATGGTTCAGCACTTTGAACAGCGCTTAAAATCTAATGCCGATCATGGCAAGGGCATGATTGTCACCATGTCCCGTCGTATTGCTGCTGAACTTTATAAAGAAATCATAGAGTTAAAACCTGAATGGCACAGCGATAATCTAAATGATGGCGTGATTAAAGTCGTCATGACCTCTTCTGCTGCTGACGGACCAGAAATCGCTAAACACCACACCACAAAAAAAGAACGTCAGGTTCTGGCTAATCGTATGAAGGATGACGACGACAAGCTGAAACTGGTGATAGTGCGTGATATGTGGTTAACCGGCTTCGACGCTCCCAGCATGCATACGCTGTATATCGACAAACCAATGAAAGGCCACAACCTCATGCAGGCAATTGCCCGTGTGAACCGTGTGTATAAAGATAAGATAGGCGGTCTGGTTGTTGACTATCTGGGCATTGCCTCTGATTTAAAAGAAGCCCTCTCCTTTTACTCTGATGCAGGTGGACGTGGAGATCCTGCTGAGGTTCAGGAAGAAGCTGTAACGCTCATGCAGGAAAAGCTGGAAATCCTGGAAGGCATGATGCATGGCTACGATTACAAAGCTTACTTTGCCGCAACTACTTCACAACGCCTGACAATTATTCTTGAATCAGAAAACCATATTTTAGGGCTGGATAACGGTAAAGGTAAAATGCGTTTCCTGGCTGCGGTTGCAGCCTTGTCGCAGGCATTTGCATTGGCGACACCGCACGATAAAGCAATGGAAGCGGCACCCGAAGTAGCATTCTTCCAGGCCGTAAAAGCCAGACTGAATAAATTTACTGAAAACTCAGCCGGATCAGAAGAAGAACACAATGACAGTCTGGAAGTTCGGGTAAAACAGACTATCGATCAGGCTCTGGTTACCGATAAAGTTGTTGATATTTTTGACGCTGCTGGGATACAAAAGCCAGATATTTCCGTTCTTTCTGAAGAATTCCTTCAGGAAATGAAGGATTACCAACACAAAAATATTGCTTTGGAAACGCTTAAAAAACTGCTTTCTGACGAGATTAAGGTTCGCTCGAATCAAAGTATCACCCAAGGCAAAAAACTGATTGATATGCTGACCTCTGCAATCAATGGCTACCAGAACAAGGTACTGACCGCAGCGGAGGTAATTGATGAGCTAATCAAGCTTGCCAAGACTATCCAGGAATCTGACAGCCTTGCCAGCCAGTTAAACCTCAGCGCTTATGAATATGCCTTCTATTCTGCTGTTGCAGATAACGACAGTGCTCGCGAGTTAATGGAAAAGGAAAAACTACGAGAACTGGCAGTCGTACTTACAGAGGCTATCCGCAACAATGTCAGTCTTGACTGGACAGTGAAAGAAGCAGCAAGAGCAAAAATTCGCGTGGTGGTAAAACGTCTGCTCAAAAAATATGGTTATCCACCCGATATGTCCTTGCTCGCCACAGAGACCATTTTGAAGCAGGCTGAACTTTTAGCTGGAGAATTAGGAAAATTATTCCCCTAGATTATTAACATACAAACTATTTTAAGTTATACAGGAGAAGCTAATGGATAGCAGGCCATATCTTAAAACAGTACTATATATACTATCACTATGGCTTCTATTTTTATCATTATTAATTATGTCCTACGATAAGGTTTTGATAAAAAATGTGTGGGACTATATTTTTACTGAAAACTTTACTTTCTCAATCTCGTCATTGAAAGTGAGAAATATCGTTTTCATAGTTAGTTTGATTTTCATTTTTATTGGTGCAATTATTTTAATAGTCCTTGCAAATAGCTTTGGTTCGGGTTGGTCTGTTGCATGCACTGTCTCGGATATTAGCAATGAAAACCATGAACATTTAGAGTTTTTAACCACTTATATAATGCCCTTAGTTTTCACTGATGTCGATAGTAAGAGAACTGTATTAAATTTAGGGTTGATGATATTTGTAATCGGCGCAATATACGTAAAGACAAACCGGTTTTATTCTAACCCATCACTTGCAATACTCGGATTCAGAATATACAAAGCTAATGTTCATGACCGTGGAGTGAAAAAATGCACAGTAATCTGCCGCAGTGTTCTAAAGAGTACAGATAATATAAAGTATATAAAAATCGACGATGAAACTTATTTGGCTAAAATAGTGTAGAGGTCATGACATGTTCACTAACATTGAAAATATTTTAAAATCGAAACGCATCTCTGGTGAAGCTTTTTTTGTTGCTGATGTTCAAGGTACGATAGATATATTTAAGGTTAACCTTGAACCTGATGCTGAAAAAGATCTGACCACTTCATTTTCTAAAAGCTTAATCAATAATATTATTGAACCTAACAGAGGTAAAGTGGCAGTTCCACTTGTATCCACTTTATTAGAAAGAGATAAGCAAGTTTTCGAATATGATCACTTAACAATTAATCACCTCCCAATTGAATTTACTAAAATGAACAACGTGCTAAATTTCGGTGTCAATGGGAATGCAACACAGTTTGATTTTGCAACACAAAGCCTCACATCGGTAAAAGCCGTAATTTACCACCTTTGTGATGGTAATGGAAACAGCGTAGTCATTTACCAACATAAATATCCTGTTTCTCTACATAAGAAAACAAAAAAATCTTTCTTGAGTCTAAATGGCAGAACCTTAGATAAGATCACTCATGACAGTATTGATATAAATGACACTATTGACTTCTTCTTTTTTCAGAATAAGTACTATGCGCTAAACATTAAGCTTCTTGAAAGAATGTATGGATTAGAAAGTGTAATAGATAATCTTGCAAATAACTCAACGCCATTAATAATAAACCTTGGAATTGTTAATACACAAGGTATGCCAGTGCCACTAGATATTTTCAAGGATATGTATAAAGACAGAGCATTTATGCGTAGACTTGCTATGGTTTCAAAAGGGAACTTAGTAAAAACGGGAGTTTCAGTCCCTCAAATACAACAAGTTATGCAAAAATTCCCTGTATTTCAACGGAATATTGATCTAACAGGAGGATTAATAAACCTTAATACTAAAGATCAAAAGAGATATTTTATCCGACTTCTAAATAATGAAGCATCTTTTGCAGCACTTGATAACTCGCCCTTCCTGGCTGTTGAAAAAGACTCCGCTGCATAAATTTTAAATGAGCATCCTCAAGCCGAATAACTTAAAGGATGCTCTTCCAATTTTAATAAGCATTATCAACAGCAAAAAACCTCATAAAAAACACTACTCATTTAATTTCCAATATCAATAAGAACACGAATAATCACCATTATATTACTTGATCTTTTATATATCCTATAGCATAACTTTCCAAAGTATTAATATCTTAGCCTCTAATTATGTTCTTTATGCAGGTCAGCTCCCATCTGCAATATTCTTCCATACATTTAAAATATCTTTTTACTTACTTAAATAATCCAAACACAAACCAAAACATAGATAAATAATCTTATAAAAATAATTAATCCACATCACATAGGATAACCTTATCGGCCCATGTTCCATTAAGCTAAGAATAACCTCAAACAAACCAAATTAGATACATCCTTAATAAAACAAAAATAAATTTGAATACCGTAAAATCTGGTGTTATTAATATCTTGAAAACAACAGAAAGGAGATAAAAAAATGAAACCAAACGAAAGTAATAAAAATAACCTCTTCCGTGTAAAGTCAAAAAATGGTGTCCTTCGTTGCCTTAAGGCTGGCGTGGATATAAATATCTGTAATGACAAAGGTCAAACTGCTCTTTTTACCTGTAATGTACCCGAAGCTATACAGGCAATGATTGACGCTGACATTGACATTCACCACTTAGACAATGACGGAAACAATGCATTGTTTTATGCTCAAAATATAGAGACGGTGGAACTTCTTGTCAGCAATGGAATTAATGTAAACCACAGAAACAAGTCAGGCACCCTTGCCATACAGCATATTAATGTTTCACCTGGGTTAATAAAATATCTTATCAAAGCAGGACTAGATATCCATGCCAAAGATAGCTATGGCAATTCCTTTCTTTTCATTCCATTTGAAGGATATGTGTACGATGCACTAATTGAGGCTGGTTGCGACATTAATCATAAAAATATAAGTGGACAGACAGCATTCGATCACTGGCAGTCAGAAAATAATAGCATAGCTGGTAAATATACGCACTGGGAATCTAAAAATGATAACTACATGCGCTTCCTTATCCGTAATATTCACCTTACAAACAGTTCAAAAATTGTATTCAAGAACATTACATTTAAATCAATTGAGCTGTTGTCATTGCTTATAAAACAAAAAAATGAATTTGAGATAAGTGATAAATGTATCATAACACCAACAAATGCCGACGCTAAAAAATTAATTTTACAACTAAAGAAGCTGACAGACATTAGTCATGTTTGGTTTTACATAAGCAGTACATATCTACTGACGCACTATGCAGGAAGACTGCTAATTAAATGGTTAATACGTAATGATATAAAAGTTGATATAGAATCGCTAAAAGAACGCTACTTCTATGAAGAAATCCTCCAGGAAAAATCACAGAGAGAGCAAAAGGTTTTACGAACAACGCTTCAACCAGTTACCTATAAAGCAATTACAAAAAAAAGATTATGAATTGAATCTGCCTGAACACTCTCCCCTTGGCTTTAACCTTTAGTTAGATAGCCAAGGGGCGCTAACATCATTAATTTAATACAAAGCCCCACACTGCACCTTAGCACTTTGATAAATTTATTTTTTAAAACACCCTCATCGCCAATTCATACAATATCAATCACTACTCTCAAACCAAATCAATCAAATAAAACACAGCACTTTTTGATAAAATAATATAACAATGAAAAACAACACCTTATATGAAATATAATAAAAATATAACTATTTAATTAAATAAATATAAAAATATATTTGCATTTTGTTTATTTAATAATATATATTTCCTTTGTTAATTAAATAAAGGAGAACTAAAATGAATAAAACAAACTATCCAAGCCTGACTAACTATCTCGCCAAAACAAAAAAGAACGCAGATCTTTATAGATTATATAATCCACAATTTTCACTTTTCTGCAAAAGTGACACTCAGGAGCAAAGATTTTATTTCGATTATTTCTCAAGACATATGGTCTCGAAGAGAAATATTTTAACCGTATTCTCTATCTATACATTCACCTCTTATAACATGAACAAAAAAGAGACAATAAAAAATTTCATTCGATTTCTCAAAACGACGAATGAAAGTACATTCCATAATGCTTTTTCATTTCGCGGTGGTAACATTTTGTATGTAAGCAACAAAAACATGTTGAAAGAGATCTCATGGTTTTCACTCGCTCGAATTTACGAAGACATTAAAAAAATAAAGGAATATAAAACCAACCATGACAACTATATCAGATTAGTCGCTTAACAGAGGAGAAAAATTATGAATAACAACGCAATAAATGCATTACTCTCTTGTAAAACTCCCAAAGACATTCAGGCTTGCATTAATGCAGGCTCCGATATTAATACACTGGATTCGTTTGGAAGAAATATACTGTTTTACTGTAAAAACCCAAGAATGATTGACACTCTGGTTAAAGCAGGAATAGATTTTAACCATGCTGACAACTATGGTCACAATGTTTTGTTTAACCAGCGAAATCCTCACATACTGAAAAAATTGATTGATTCCGGCGTAGATATACACCACAAAAATGGTCTCGGCCAAACCTGTTTATGCTCGTTAGCTGATAATATATCCTGTTGCAAAACCCTGATCAATGCTGGAATTAATGTCAACAATGTGGATAAATGCGGAAGAACAATACTTTTTTACGTAAAAAATCACTCTATCTTTGATTTGATGGTACAGGCCGGTTGCGATATAAACCATAGAGATAACCAGGGTCACGGTTTTTTTGAAATTTGCTATTCATTAGGCGATTTCAAAGCCAAAATGCTCATTCGTCATATTAGTATGAAGGATAGCAGTCCAGTAATTTTCAACTACCTCAACAGCGAAAGTCTGCAGATAATGGATTTGCTTCAGAAGAAAAACCTTAACTTTACTATCTCTGATAACTGCCAGGTTTATCTAAGTGCCAATGAAAATGAAATGAGCTCTTTCTTCAGTGAACTAAAGAAGAAGACAGATATCAGCAACACACATTTTCGCCATATTGTACTGCGAGGTTATGATTTACGCGGGGACATTGAAACCATTAAATGGTTTATCCGCAATGACATCAAAATAGATAAAAAACAACTGGAACAGCATATTCGACATGATGAGATTTGTAAATATATAGCAGAACATGAGAGAAAGAAACTTAGCGAAATTATGAAACAAACAATCTCTTTAATGCCAGTAAAACGTAGATTGTAACCTCCGCCCCTCCTCACTGTCATAATGAATTTAATATGAACCCTATTTTTACCCAGAGCAGATTACCTAATTAGCAATCTGCTCCACCTCTCTTATTTATAAATTTCGACACTGCCTTGACTTATTTTACCAATGCGCTAACTGTAGATCATGAACACATTTTAAAAAGGTTAGATATGCATAAAAACGAAAGTAAAGAAGATCTATCAAGAAGCTCAAGAAGAGGTAAATTCCATACAGCAAAATATTCACCTAATGAAGTTCGAAATCACTGCGTCAGCGTTCGGTTAAACGAAGAAGAATTATCTATTCTCGATAGTAAAAGAGGCCCTTATAAAAAAGGGGAATGGCTAAGAATGGCATCCCTCAACAAACTCCCACCGGTATTACCTGAAATCAATCGTGAAGCATGGATTAAACTCGGCTACCTTTCACAGGATTTAAACCGCCTGCTGAATCATCTCGACAGCAAAAGCCCTGACAGCGAACTGACCCGTACAGAACTCTTCGCCCTGCGCAGACAAATCAAAACTCTCAGGGATCACCTTATTCCATCAACCTTTCTGGAGCAAGACCAGTGAAAGGCATGCAGAAAATAAAGCGGGGTAAACAGTTTGCAGGTGTGGTTCTCTATAGCCTTAAGTCAGGATCTCACCACAAAATCACGCCTTATATTATCGGTGGCAACATGACGGGAAGCACTGCTGCTGAACTTATCAGTGAATTTGAAGGCACAAGACTACTGCGCCCCGGTGTCGCCAAACCTGTCTGGCATAATTCGCTTCGCCTGCCAAAGGGAGAAACACTGTCAGTCAGACAATGGGCGGCATTCGCTGACGATTATATGACCCGGATGGGATTCACTGAAACCCATCTTCGCTGCTATATCATGCACGATGATTCGGACGGGCAGCATATCCATATAATAGCTAACAGAATTAACATGGTCGGTGGGAAGCTGTACCTTGGGAAAAATGAAAATCTTATCAGTACCCGGATTATCAGCGAGCTGGAGAAAGTCCACAAACTCACTCAAACCACATCTGCAATCAGTAGTCATAGTCAGGAGAAAAGAAAGCCTTCCCGCAACGAGCTGATGATGGCTGAAAGAACGACAACTCCCTGCCCCAGGTTCACTCTGCAGAGCCTGATTGATAATGCGTTAACCGGCCGCCCTGATTTGCTGACTTTTATCGCTATGCTGGAAAAGGTAGACGTCAGCTGCAAACCCAATATCGCCTCAACGGGAAAAATGAACGGCTTTTCATTTCAGTACCAAGGTATTGCCTTTAAAGCCTCTCAATTGGGTAAAAAATATGGCTGGTCTTCCCTGCAAACATTGATTGATTTCGTACCGGAACATCTGACTTTACTGAAACAAGCACAAAAGCCAACAGTACCTGCACCTGTGCCATTAACAGTGCCAATGCCAGTGCCAATGCCAATGCCAATGCCAATGCCAATGCCATCATGCGAGTCTGAAGAACAGGCTGCAAACCGGGAAACGATTCTGGAGAAAATCCATCAGCTTGAAGAAAAAATTCGTCTGGAAAGACAACAGGAGACAGTGGGTATCATTCAGCTCAGGAGCAAACTGTACAATACAACCGGCCAGATACCCCTCCAGCGTCGCCTGAAGGTGTGGCTTTTATTACTCAACCAAATTGTTGTACTTCTAAAGCCCAGGGGACTGTCACTGCTGCATGCCACAACACATCCTTTCCGCAAGATTCTTCATCTGCACCTGTTAGCACCCGTTCCTTTCACAGCCACTCATTCTCCTCAGGAACAATCAGTTAGGAATAACCAGCACCACACACCATAAGGTGTGATAGTCCATAACAAAATGATTGTCAATAAATAATTGATCGTTTGTATAGATCGATAATGCAGTTATGATAGTCATAACCTATCATGAGGTAATCATCGATCGGTACAAGCAATTTTACTAAAGCGGGTCATTCATCGAAAATGTTCAAAAATACATCATCTTAAATCAGTCCTTGGAGTCACGATGGATAATAAAATGATTAGCTGCCCCTTCTGCTTTACACAAAGCCCACATGGTGTGCGGGTTTGCAAAGGCTGTCATGCAAAAGTGGCCTATGGTGAAAGCCCGCTCAGTGTGGCATTCTTGTTTCAATTCGTGGCATTAGCTATCGCCTGGTTAGTATTTTCATTAACCGGCAGCACTCCTGTCTCAGTCATTACGTTTTTTGCCAGCGTCATTATTCTTATCTGCATTATTAAAAAGAAATATGCAGACAGAGTTGTTTTTATACGGTGATATTAATTTTACACCACCGCAAACATAAAAAATTAATATGAGATAACTTATGAACAGATTCATGATTTCTGTGTTTTTTATTTCTTCTTTCCTTATTTCTGGTTGTTCAACATCAGGCAATCAGCAACTGAAAAAAGAAACATCACAAAGTCTGCAGTCTAAAATCATCAAGAATAAAACAACGAAATCAGAAATCATTACCGCATTAGGTGAGCCCGAAACCAGAACCACACTTGATAGTGGCAATGAAGAATGGACTTATTCCATGGATAACAATCAGTTTGATGCCACCACATTCATTCCCATGATTGGGCTGCTGACAGGGGGTTCACAGACGCAGGCCAAAACGCTGGAAATCGAATTTAAAGGCGAAACGGTCAGCAAGTGGACGTTCTCTGAAAACAGCAGCAAGATGAAAACCGGTCTTATTCAATAACGTACTCTACAGTCTGGGATTATTTTATGAAAACATATGCATTTACCACACTCATCGCGTCCATTTTTTTGCTGAGCGGTTGCACCGGTGAACCGTCTGAGCAGGATATTTACACTGCGATGAATAAGGTAGTGGAGCAGACGAATGCCATCGTTAAATCCATAGCAGGTAAAGATGTCCCGAAAGACGCACTGCGCGAATTAAAATCAGTCAAAAAGCATGACTGCGTAGAAGTCTCTGATAAAAGCTATAAATGCAATGTGACGGCTATTGTCGATAACGAAAAGCGTACTGCTGCTGTAACCCTTGTCAAAACGGATGATGGCTGGCAGGTCGTTGATAAGTAAACCCACCTTAAAGCCATCACGACAGGCGGGACGCCAACTGGGTGGCTCCTGCCTTTTTAATACTCGATTATGACCTGCCGGAAACGCCAGCTCCATTTCTCTCCACCATTCAGCATCCCATTCCTTGTACACGCTGCTGCCGCTATCAAAGTCTTTTCCTGATCACTGAGACTGGCGGAGTATAAGCCAGAGAGCCTGCAATGCGTTTCTTTTCATACTGAGCCAGCAAATCAGCATAAATATGCTCTGCTTCGTCCAGATTGCCTGAAATATAATTCACGAGCGAATTCAGGCAATGCAGTAATGTATCACTGTTTGCGAGTTGCCTGAGCAGAGGGGCCTTCAGGGTAGAAACGACACCCATAAACATCTGCATGATATTATCAACGTGATAACACGAATTGCGATATTGCGCCCGTGAATAAAAATACTTCAGATGGTATCCAGCGAAAAGCACATAAAGTTTTCTGTAAAAATTATTGTTATTAACACTGTCGCGATGGTGTGTTATATATTTATCAACAACAAATATAAACTTTTCTTCCTGAGATGAAACACAAATATTACTCATAACCCTCTCCTTTTTTGTTTTTATAATTAAGTACTATCAGCTTTAAAATTTAAATCAATACAAAATTGAAAATATTTTATTTTAAAATGACAACTATTTATTCTTATAATACTGGAAACAGCTTTCGCTGTAGCAATGTTGAGTCCGATCGATTGCATTACCACTTCCTTTTTTCAAAAGCCAGGTAGTTTCCAGATTTCAGATAAAACCCCTTCAGGAATTTTTTTGAGAGAGTGCTACGCACTGGCTCACGCCCCCGACGACAGATATATGTTAATTATTTTTACCCGTCAGATGAAAACCCAACGTTTAATCTCCCTTGCAGCGCCGCTGAGTGCCCTCAGCACTCACACGCTGAAGCAAAAAGGATTTTTCCGAAGGGGTTCCGGCGTGAGCCGTATTAAGTTAACGGGTAAATCATGTAGTCGGGTCCACTCTTTCGCTAAACTCAGCAGTCTGAATCTCTGCGCGAAGCGTATTTGTGCTGAGAGCTAAACCCAACTGTCTGAACTCCTGCGCGAAGCGTATTTCTACTGACAGTTAAACACTATAGCAATGTTCTGAAGCCCAGTGGCGCAACACACAGGTGCGCGGGCTTCACTTAAGGAATAATATTACGAAGGAAAATCAGCAATAGCAGTGTTTATCAAACTGTGTACAATGGAATTTTGTGTCAGTCTAAAGCTAAATTTCGGTTTCTTGTTTCTTTATCACTCTTTTATCTTGCAAATACAAAAAGAAAATTAATAAATCACATCAACAAGTTAAGATAGAATATTGGTTGTATCTTTCAGAACCAAAAATTATTAATAACATAACAGGTGATGGTGAAATTTAGCACCCTTCGTAATAACTCTGACAACCCTTAATATTTCACTAAAAAATAATCACAGAGCAATAAATATAATATTTTTAAATTTTATTACTAATAATATTGACAAACAAATTTAATATGCCATATCTGTTATCACAATAATAAAAAAGGAGCCATTATGTCAAACACAAGTGTTATGTTAACTAAAGAACAAAAAGCAATTATTGCAGAAGCATTAGATGTTATGCCCGAAGATCTGGAAGAAATAAAAGTTAAAGCAAGTGCCTGTAAAAAGACATCCTTTCGTGACGATTTTTCGATGGTCTTTAAAGATAATACGGCCACGCTCGCCAGAATGGATCTGACACCAACGGCATTCAGAATTGTTATTTATCTCTTCTCAGTCATTGATTATGGAAATATTATCCCTGACTTTTCACAGTCACGTACCGCCAGAGAGTTAGGACTGAATAAATCGAATGTTTCACGTGCATTCAGGGAATTATTTGAGAGGAAAATACTGATCCGTAATGCTGAAGATGGTCAGGTTTACCTGAATTCTAATTTATGCGTAAAAGGTATTCCTCATCGTTTCAATGAAGATCTGATGGATAAATTCAGTAAATCCAGACTTGAGACTGAAGATTTTGCCACTTCATTCAACTTTTATCGCGCAGGGCGCAAAACAAAGCCTGTAAAAAAATCCAGAAACAGATATCCAACTGACGGCATTCCCTTTTAAAAGACATAACAGCGCGGTGATTTTACGCCCCACACCAGCGAAAAACTTAACAAAATAAAGGATATCTTTATGAAGCAAAGACTCCCTGCTTACCTTTACCAGAATAAATTATCAGATGAACAACGCAATCTGAACAATACTGCTCACAATGTGTTTTGGCTTCTCACATTAATCGCTTCATACACACCAGATAAAAACACTGTTTACCTGAACTTTCACCGTGCAACATCCATCGCACAACAGGAAGATATACATATTACGCCAGCCCGATTTTATCGGGCCATCGATGAACTGATTGATACGAATGTTATTATACCTACTGAGTTTAAATACCAGTATCGTTTAAACCCTGTATTTTTCAGTTATCTTAAATAAAACAAAGGGCAGAGAATGAAAGTTTAGGATATTCCTATCCTGCAATGCTTACTATAGCAAAACCACATGACCGCTATCAAAAGCACATAATTTTTATATATCATTACCAGTAGGATTAAAATAAGAAGGTACAGACTTGTGCTGTCTGTACCCATGATAATTTATTACAGACCTTACACCTTTTTACCTGTGTTATTCTTTCTGATAATATTTTTTTCATTGACAAGGTGCTCAATACACATTCGTGCTTCATCATTAATGGTAACATCTGTAGCACCTTCGACCAGTATAGAACACAACAAATAAAGAAGGACGTGCTCAAACTCTATCTCTTCGACTGGATCTACATAATTACGATAGGTTTCAATAGCCTCATACAAGCTATCCGGTGAAGTCACAAATGCACATACAAAATCTTTATCTTCAGGTACTCTGATTGAATTATTCATTTTAAATCTCCTGTACTTATTAATTTATAATGTCACAGTAAAAATGCCATCATAATTCCCAGTAATGACTATTGTTATTACTTCTTAATACCAAAGCCTAACCTAATACTACTTATAAAATATCAGGCGGCCCTCGACTCATTGTTGAATAGCACCATTTATTTTTACACACCAAATTTAATACACTCATCATTAGCCCCGTAATCAGGCTGCATTTTTACGTGAACGTTCAATTGCAGATGCGATCCATTCATCAACTTCGCTTTCGACAAATGCAATTGCACGCGAACCAATTTTTATTGGTTGTGGAAATAAACCTTCGTTGATTAGACGATAAATCCAGGCCTTGCCATAGCCGGTTCTGTTCATAACTTCTGGCAAGCGAATTAGGCGGGTATTTTGATTGTTCATTTTGTTTTCCCTTTGTCGTTGTGATGGGATCACTATACGAACAGTTGGGAAAAGAAAGGAGCGAGCTTCCTAACTGCAGGGTTACGGTCTGCCCTGCAGTAGTAGACTTCGGGAATTCGAGATCAGTTAGAATCAGAGAGTTTCATCACATCTGAAACTCTCATGTTTTTCAGGTGGGGATTTCGGTTCATGAAAAAATTGAACTGCCTAATGAAGTCTATCGTTGCAGCTTTCATCGCAAGCGGACGATCTGAGTCTTTAATGTGATACCCTAAACGGGTAGTTGTTTCTTCATCTTCATCAGTATAAAGAAGCCGGGAGAGGCGATCATCTGAGATTCTTAGTTCTTTCCTTTTTGCCCAAAGTAAGATGTCCAGCATCGCAACCAACCTGTAATTTATGATTTTTTTAATGGTTCCATAGCCGAAACGAACGATACCGGTTTCATTAACTTCCACTCCTTTTACCGATCTCCATTGTGGCAGGGCCGCTTTTATCGATTCGGCTATTTCATCGTCAGTACCACTACCAAGATCGATTTCAAGCAACACCGTTTTCTCACATAAGGGAGACAAGAGTTGTGACACATAAGCTTCGTGATGAGGCGCATTAACACAATATTCATCGTTTCCTTCCTCCCAGGTGAAAAGATTCACACTAAGAGCCATCACACTAAGTTCAGCAAGCCTGGTGATATCCGTGATAAAAATGTGTGGAGGACTGTAGAGAGTATCGTTAACTGTTGGATAATCGAGATGCTTCCCTTTGAAAAGATGGGGGTTCCCACTGAAAATTTCAGTCATGTACACCCATAGCCCTTTCTTTTCTTCGTCAGTAGGCCCAGGCTTGTACAGAAGTGCTCTTGCCCAAAGTTCGTGATACAAGGCATTTAAACTGATGTCTTCGAGCTTGCGATAGTTATCTATGTCAAGCCAAGCTTTGATTTCTTTAGTATGCTCTGGTGACCAGTTTTTCAAAATTCAAATCTCCTGCCTTCTTAAAGATTTAAGTCATACGAATAGAGTTCAGTTAGTTTGAAAAAACTACCGTATTCACTAATCGATGAAAAGCAGTTCCTGCTTGCAAGTTAACCTAGCCAGAAGGAAGTTGAACTGAGAAATTTGTTATCTTTTGATGCAACTTGCCAGGGTCTACGTCCTGTCAGGAAAGGAGAGGCAGGGACATGGACCGACTACGCCCTGCCTCTTACTTTACTCTGGGCGTATCTTGTCGTTGTTCTCGACCTGTTCGCCAGAAAACCCGGAGGGGTGGGCAATGAAATTCAATTCTCACCTGACAACAAACTTACCATCAGAGCACTGGAAATGGTTTGGGAGCGCCAGGGGTCAACAACGGGTAAAAAGTGATCCGCATACCGCCACCACCGACGGTCTAATGTTGATCTACCTTGTTTACTCAGGATTAGCTTCAGCGATAACCCCGGCTTTCCGTTTTTGCTTCAGCCGATAGCCTTCTCCTTTTATTTGTACGACGTGTGTGATGTAAAATCCGGTTCAACATTGCCGATGTAATGGTAGCATCTCCCGCGAAGGTTTGGTCCTATAGTCCGGACGGCAGGTTACAGGCGTAAATTTACTGCAGGTGTTTCTGATGTATCCACGGGTGGTTTGTGGAAATTTTTATTCCGCACATCATGAACACCTTTCCCCAGCTGTTGCATTTCACAGAATTTCTGATATCTAATGACTTAAACATTTTTTCATGGGGGTGTTTATGGAATTAGTCATGTCCTTATTACAAAAGGGATTATTAGAAAAGGCATTAGACCTTGCCATTTCTGAATCATTCTTCAATGCAAGATCACCTGATGATATAAAGAAAGCTTTAAAAATAGGCTATGACATTAATGCTGTTAACAGTAACGGCAACAATGCCATTTTTGCCTGCAGAACCCTGGAAGCCATGGATTGCCTGCTCAGTTATGGAATTAATATACACCATATCAACGGACATGGGCAAAATGCGCTCTTTCATCAAAAAAATCCAGAAATACTGAAGAAACTGATTGAACTGGGTTTAGACACCTCGCATACGGATACTAATGGCTACACATGCATTTTTGAACATTACAGGAATGCTGAAGGATTGACAGAATTAATTAATGCTGGTTGTGATATAAATCACATCGATAAAAAAGGAATGAATATTCTCTTCCTGCCCCTTTCCCCGGAAGTTTTATCCGTAGCAATAGATGCTGGATGCAATGTCAATCAAATTGATCATTCAGGGAAAGGATTTATTGAAAATATATATGATTATGAATTACATGATATCATTCTCTCGCATATTGATAAATTTGACAGAAGAACGCTGCATGTAGATTTTTGTGATCTCGACTCAGCCTTTTTCTTGTATTACCTTTCTGAACATGGATTCAAAATAGAACTTAATAAAGACCATTTCACCATTAACAGTTACATTGGTGATTATAAAGAAATCTTATCCATACTTGATTTCATCAGTGAAATTCATGATATTCACTTCTATAAATATAAAGGCGGCCCTCTCTATAAAGATATTGACAAGCGAATTGTAAAGTGGATGATAAGAAATAATCTCTTGGTTGATTTATCAAAAATAAATAAACACAAGGATTATGAAGAAATTAATTCATACAAAATCCGTCGAGAACAGAAAGAAATCTCCAGGCATTTAAAACCTGCTAAAAGTATATCTGCAACAGTCAAAAACGGCGGAAGATTGTGAGAGCTTATATGTGTGATTCATTCTCATTGTTTCAATATACTGCCTCAACATGAACAAAGAAATTCAGCATCAACTATATTGGGAATTACTCTATGAATCGTATGGTGCTAAGGGTCTGACGCCTCTGCCTGGTGATGTGGAAGCTGCAGGCAATTTTAAAATATCTGCTCGTTGTTTAGTGAACTTGTCAATCATTACCCAAGTGATATTGATTATCAGCACTCGTGCTGGATCACGGCACTTCTGGAAATAAAACTTAATGAGGTAAATGATTGTCAGATGTATTCGAGAACTGCCCATCGCTGATAGCCAGTATCAATGTCAAATCAGGTTCTGATCTCCTAATCGTGCTCTCGCGATCAGTTTTCATAGAAACAGTATCCTTTATGCTCGGAAAGGCATATCCCCCTAAAGCAGCTCATGTTTATCTGGCTGAGGCTATGACGCGAAACCATTAGGGAATCTAAAAAAAGTAAAGACTGTGTGATTTGTGAGCTTGATTGAATGCACTGAGAGCTCACGCCGCTGGCGATATTGCTTAAACACAACCGGCAAATAGATCGATAGTCCCCACGGAGGAACGAGGGCATATGCCAGCTTACGTTGTTCGGGAACTTCTGCTTAGTGCCAGGAGCGGACATTTTGTCTCTCGATTCAGGCGGCCAAATTCAGTAAACCACTTCATACTCACTGATCAGCCGCGATGTGTGCGCTGTGTTGCCGTTATTGCAATCACATCCTAAGAAGATTTCTGAGAAACGCAATTAACTTCAATGATATTATATACAAAGGAAACGCTGGGAAACCGGGGTAAAGTTTGGGTGTCACAAAGCCCCGAACCGTTTCGCGGTGCATCACATAGCAATCACCTATCCCTGAGGTAACTATATGGACTTTACGGAATATCAAGAAGAAATAATCGAAGATGTTAAATCTTGCCTTGAAAACTTACAAGTCCAACCCATTTTATTCATGGGTGCAGGTATTTCACAACGATATATAAAAGCGCCTGACTGGGAAGGTCTATTAAAGCAACTAGCGGAAATATGCCCCTTGATCAAACGCCCTTATGGTTACTACAGCCAAACAAAGGGTGATAACAAACCTCTGATTGCTAGCGATTTTTGTGACTTCTATGCTGAATGGGCTTGGGATGATGGCAAGGATCGCTATCCAGAGACATACTTTGAAGGAACGACTCCAAAAGATATTTATATTAAGCATGAAATTGCATCCATTCTGAATGAATTATCAAACTCCGTTGATTTCTCGAACATGGAATATACAGAGGAAGTTCAGAAATTAAGGAAAGTAAAACCTCATGCAATAATCACAACAAATTATGACGACACATTAGAAAAAATATTTGACAATTATCAGGCAATAGTTGGTCATAACGTTGTTAAAGTGAATTATTCATCTTATGGCGAAATCATGAAAATTCATGGTAGCAGTCATGAAGTTGAAAGTATTGTTATTACAAATGAAGATTATGTTGATTTCTATAAACGTAAGAAATATATCAGTGCTAAGTTGCTAACATATTTTGCTGAACACCCCTTGTTTTTCTTTGGGTACAGTATCAATGATGAAAACATAAAGGCAATTCTCTCTGATATAGATGAAATCATCGCTCCCAATAATGCATTGATTCCAAATATTTATCTTGTCTCCTTCAGTAAGGACTGCGAGGCCACTGGTTCTCATCAAAAGGAATTGCTAATCGGTGTTGGTGAGAATAAAAGCGTTCGAATCAAGGTGATATACGCAAATAATTTTGGTTGGATTTTTGATGCGTTATCATCTAATACACCGGAAATTAGTGTTAATCCAAAACTTGTGCGTGCATTTCTAGCCAGAACGTACACATTCGCATCAGAATCCCTTGTTAAACAAGAACTTCCATACGATTTTGAGATGTTCCGCAATATTGCAGAGCATGATGATGCATTAGCAAAAATGTATGGTATCGCTGAACTCAATAATGGGCAGGCACTAAATGCTAGTTTCCCATATACAATGTCTGATCTGGCAAGGATTCTCGACATGGGATCGTGGCACTATGTTAATCAAGAATTCGAAAAATTAAGAAAACTAACCGACTTCAACATTAAAGCATCAGACAACAATTATCATGTTTTCATTAAATCTGGGAAAAGTGGTGTCGGAAAATACTCATCTGAGGCACTTGACTTATTGCGAAAATTGATAAACGGGGAACAGTTTGAGTTAAACCCATAATTAAAGATGATGCACACAATGACGTTATATTAAAGAGGCCGCTGCGAGAGCCTTTTTTGCAGCAGCCTTTTCAACATATGGGCATTTCTAACGAACCAGTGATTAGACATTTTCACTGAATCTTGACATGTCTGCCTGAGTTAAATAGTTTTTTACAGTTGTTTTACGTCCGATCCTCGCTCATAGCAGACATGAATACTCTGCTAATTGGCCACTCCGGGCCTGAACGGACGAGGTACACCATCGACTCAAGCGGACAAGTTTATGGGCCACTACAGTATTTGAGATAGAGCAGTTTTTATTGACCCTCTCAGTAATCAGACGCTAAATATCCAGCCACACTTACATTTAGTATGCCATAGAGCGTGTTATTTTGAAGTCGCTCGGCATTTTGGAACCATGCGAGGTTCTGTGGTTCTACTTTATGGTTCCTTTTTGGAACCCATAACGAAATTAATTTAAACAAAAATATTAAATATCAATACACTATAATTAAAAGCACAGGGACGCCAGCCCACCAAAATTCTTTGTAGATGGTAACCAGAGCCTGATACGAAGTCCTGAAAGCCCGCACGGCGCAAGCCTGCGGGCTTTTTTGCGTCTGTTGTTGTGTGAGAACATCCGGCGGAGCCCGGTGATAATTGGTACACGTTTAGGTACACGGCGGAGTGTACGCCTAAAAAACGTATACCAATTCGTGACAGAGCAGTCAGCATGCCACGGACAACATGCCCCCTGACCAACACCGAATTCTCACGCGCGAAAGCAACTTATAAAGATCTGACCCTGCATGATGGCGACGGCCTTTTCCTTATTGTGAAGCCCAGCGGCAAAAAGCGGTGGCGCTTTCGCTATCAAGACCGTCAATGATGGGGCTCGGAGCCTTCCCTGACCTTTCACTTGCTGATGCTCGAGGGCTAAGAGCGGATTACCTTTCCTTATTAGCCAACGGAATCGACCAACAAATTCAAGCCGAACCGCAGAGGAAGAGCAGCAAATCGCTCTGGACAGTGTTTCTTCGACTGTCGCTTAACTGGTTCCAGTTCAAAAGCAAAAGCGTTACCCCTGATTACGCAAAAGACATTTGGCGCTCACTGGAGAAAGATGTATTGCCTGCCCTCGGCGAGATCCCGCGGGAGCATATAGTTCCTCTATCTCTTCAGGCATTAGAGATTCTTGATGTGATGAAGCCTATCAGTGCTCATCGTGAACATGTTTTTTCGCGTCGGAATGACCCTAAACAACCAATGAATAGCCAGACTGCTAATGCTGCACTTAAGCGCATTGGTTATGGTGGGAAGCTTGTTGCTCATGGATTGCGTTCTATAGCAAGTACCGTGCTAAATGAAGCTGGTTTTAATCCGGACGTAATTGAAGCGGCACTTGCTCACAGTGATAAAAATGAGGTTCGCAGAGCATACAATCGTTCAACTTACCTTGAACAACGTATAGACTTGATGAATTGGTGGGGTGAATATGTGCATAATCGCCACCGCCTCATGCAAGCGATTTGAAAAGATTGCACAGCAAAGGAGTCTTAAATGCCAAATAACTACCACCAATATATCGAAGACGTTAGTGACGATATCAAAACATGCCTTGAAGGAATGGGATGCCAGCCAATACTTTTTGTTGGTTCGGGTTTAACTAAGAGATATATTTCTGGACCAAACTGGGAAGAACTTCTGCAACAACTTGCTAATGAATGCCCTAACATCGATAAAAGATTTGCTTACTACAAACAGAAATACCCTGAGCTAATTGATATTGGAAGTGTCTTTTCCGATTCTTATAATGAGTGGGCATGGGGAGATGGAGAAAAAGATTTTCCACCAGAGTTATTTGAAGCAGGGAACGAACCAAGCATTTATTTTAAACACAAAATATCTAGCGTCTTTAACACATTACTACAAGAAAAAGAAATTGCAGACAATGGGGAGGTTGATCTTTTAAGAAAAATCCATCCTCATTCAATAATCACAACAAATTACGACAAACTACTTGAGTCAATTTACCCTGAATTCACCCCTATTGTTGGCCAAAAAATTCTATATGCTAACCATGGTAGCATTGGCGAAATACTTAAAATACACGGTTGTTGCTCCACGCCTAAAAGCATAATTATAAATCGCAATGACTACGATGATTTTATAAAGAAAAAGAAATATTTAAGCGCGAAATTGCTTACTTTCTTTGCAGAGCACCCTCTCCTATTCATAGGTTATAGTGCCGAAGACTCGAATATAAAAAATATACTATCGGATATTGATGAATTATTGTCAGAAAATGGGGATGTCATTCCCAACATATACATTTTAGAATGGACCGATAAGCAAAATGAGAATGAATACCCTCGCCGCGAACGGTTGATTCAAGTATCAGCGAACAAAAGCATTCGAATTAAAAGTATAGTTGCAAATGATTTTTCTTGGGTGTTTTCGGCGTTTGGCGCAAATAGAGCACTTGATAACATAAATCCCAAGCTATTACGGGCACTTCTAGCTCGCACTTACGATCTTGTCAGAACTGATATACCTCGCAATCCTGTTCAGGTTGATTACCGCGTTTTATCAAGCATTAGCGAATCAGAAGGCGAACTAGCTAAATTATATGGCATAGCCACATCATCAGATGGTATGGCATTTAATGCCAGTTATCCTTTCACTCTAACCACGCTAGGGCAGTCGTTAGGATTCAAAGGTTGGCACGATGCGAACAAGCTATTAGAAATAGTTAAAAACATAACTGGCGTAGACATTAAGACATTCGATAACAAATACCACTATGCAATAATGAATGGTGATGAAATTCAGTCACACAGATATTCAAACTATCTTCGTGAACTACTTGAAAAAGTTAGAGACGGGGAGAGTTTTGAGTTAGGAGTCAAATCTCCGTAATTATTCATTCAGAGTCTAACCTCACAATAAAGCCGCTTAACCCGCGGCTTTATTTTCGACACATTCAAATTCTCACACCTTTTAGCTGTCATGCATTTATTCTTTTCCTAGTGTTACTGTGTTTTCATCATTTAAGTAGCGTTGAAAATCCTCGTCAAACGAATTAATTATACGCATCGATTCATAACCTATTTTCCCATTCCCTGGTATGTGATAATCATACTTAAAAGACTTCCCCCTTCCACTGCGGGAAATTAGATTGATAGAAATATTTTTTTCATCGAGTCTGACCATAAAAGTATGCCCATTAAATTTCTTGTCGCTATTTATATGATTTTCCAACGATGCTTTGATATGTTCAGGACCTGTTACTAACAACCGAGAATTCCCTGATACGTTGGAGCTAGCATCAAAAAAAGGTTCATAATTATGGCTCTCCTCATCGTCAGAAGTGATTTTAGCCTCTTTTCTCACTACTCGTGATGACTGGGATTCAGGTATGCTTTTAGCGCTTATTTCTGGATTATCATTTATTTTTTTAATGATATTGCGTAAGGATAAATTTTCTTCACGCAATTTTTCTATTTCCTGTTCAAATTCAATGCTCATTTTTACAGCATCTGAACGAATCTTTCTTGCTTCCTCACGAGTCAAAGGGGTTTCATCGTCTATTTTTTGTTGTATTTCTTTAAGTTCGACCTGTCTTTTCCTGAAGAATGCATATGCAAATTTTGCAGGATATGGATAAATAAAAATAAAAAATAGAGTTGTAATAAAAGGAAGTAATAAGCCGTATATAAAATGGGAGTAATGCCCGGCGTAAATATAACTTTCTATAAACTTAAATTTCTCTTCTGTTTTCATCTCAGAAAACAAAGTGAATATGAATTTATAGTTCCAAATTACCCATGACAGCAAAAAACACCCAAGTAGCGGGCTTGTTAACCTATCGTATAACTGTGCTTTTACTGTTTTTATTAAATCTTCAAACATGTTAAGTGCCTAATTAAGATAAGACTTTAATTGTTAAAGCATAATAATTCTAACGCCTCATAAAAATCAAGCAGTTACATTAATTACACTAGCTTGATTTTGTTCCCAATAAATTCGTTTGTGAGCAGTCTCACTATATAGTGGAGAAATTGATAGGCCTAAGCCGATCTAGTCATAAATTTTAATTAGTTATCCCACTGCAGCGCGCAATGCTTTCCGCGCCGGGGCTGGTGAGGGAAAGGGTAAAAAAGGTGCGTAAACGCATGCAAAACCATGCACCCTGTGGATGCATGGCTTAATTCGGGAAAAATAGCGGGATTTACGGGGATTTTCTGGCAGACGACTGCGCGGCCAGTTCTGCGCGTTTATTCACGTAATTCTGGTTTTGTGCGGGTGTGTATTTTTCACGATTATCATCCCGCGAAGCCGCGTCAGGCCTGAATCCGATGGCCGTTAAAATGTCATTATCCTGTGCGGAATAATTAATTTTTTCACCGGAGGTCAGCCACACCGACAGCGCCTCACGCAGGTAACCGACCGAATGCTGAATCGTGCAGCATGTGACGGAGGGATCCCGGCTGTTATAGACCATTAATTCCGGCGCAAGCCTGCGGGCTTTTTCCACCCCTACTCCCGCTCACGCCCGTTCATGAAATACCGCTTCGATATTGTAACCGTCGGGGTCCAGCACGAAGGCCGCGTAGTAGCCGGGGTGATAGTGAGGGCGATAGCCGGGGCCACCGTTATCTGTTGCTCCGGCCTGTAGGGCGGCGTGCCAGAAGGCATCCACATCCTCTTTACACCTGGCGCGAAAGGCCAGATGCACGCGTGGCGTATAAGGTGTGCCTTTGGTTATCCAGAATCCCCCGCCAGGATCGGCCCCCTCTTCGAAGGTCGCAGGACCAAAGCCCGCAGCTTTACCCGCAAATTCAAGGCGCAGGGCGTAGCCCAGACTCGCTAACGCACTCGTGTAAAATGCTTTACTGCTTTCCAGATCCGAAACGTAAAAACCCGTGTGATCGATCATGTTCCTTTCCTCAATAAGAAAGTGCCTATGAATCAGACCACACGGGCTCACTCTGCGTCAGCGATTTTGTGTAAAAACGCGAAGTGCAGACAATCAGGCCGGTTTTATGACTTCGTCAAATCAATACGCAGGATGCGCTCTTTGGCCCCTTCAACAAACACATCCGGGTCCCAGTCGCGGTTAAACCCTTCTTTGATGCCCACATAGAGGGTATCCATATCCGGCGAGAGCACCATCTGGTTCGGGTAGACCGGCATGTGGATCTCGCGAGTCACGGTGTATTTCGTCGCATCAACCACGCTGATGGTGCCGCTGGTGAAGTTGGTGACATACAGCTCATTATATTTCGGGTTGTATTTCACCGCGTTGGTGCCTGCCCCGGTGTGAACATAGCCGAGCTGTTTGCCGTCACGCAGGTCGAAAACGTAGAGCCCGTCGTTGGTTCCGGTGCGGTCATCGTGATCGAAAACCACCACAAAGGCACGGTTCGAAGCAGAATCCACCGCCAGATTCTGCACGCTGGTGATAGCAGGTTTAGGGTCTTTCAACGCAATGGTGCGCAGCAGGCTCTGTTTTTTCGCATCAATCTCGTTGATGTAGTCTTTGCCGCCCACGTAGATGTTCTGCGTTTTTTCATCCATCGTCAGGCCATACGCCGTCCCTTTATAGGCGTCTTTCACTTCACCTTTCAGCGCGAGCGTACTGCCGTCCAGCATCAGCAACTTATGCACTGACGTCATGCCCTCGGCGGTTTTCAACATATTGCTGTAACTCACAAACAGCGTGTCGGCGTCTTTGCTGTAAACCATATGGCGCAGGTGCTCAAAGCGCGAATCCGCCGCGTTCGCCTCTTTAAAGCTCAGTTTGTCGCTGGTTTTCGTCAGCTTACCGGTGGTGGTGTCGAGCATGCTGATGCGCAGTGATGCCGCCTGGGTATGGCCGATATAGAGCTGAGGCTTGTCCTGATTCATCGCCAGAGAAAACGCGCGATACGGCATGTCGAGGCGGTTTTCAATTTTCAGCGAAGCCGGGTTGAAGGCATACAGATAGCCTTTGTTGGCCTCGCGATTAACGCGATCGGTGACCGCCGCGAACACCTTCTTGTTGCTGTTATCAAACGCCATCTCATAGATGCCTTCGTTGGCATCCTGAAGATAATTGGTTTTCATGGCAAAGCGTGAAAGCTCGCGCTGCGGCGCATCGATGGCCAGCGCCATGGTCGGTAACAGTCCCGCAATAAGTAAGCATCCCAACTGCTTAGTGAAAGTGAAGCGATTCATTTTTCGTATCCCATAAAAGAGTGAAAAAGGGGATGAGCAAAATGCGGCTCATCCTTTGAAAATCCCGGACTCAGAACTGAATTTCGCCGCCGAAGATGTACGTACGGCCGCGGGCGGTGGTGTTAATCGACGAGCCTTCTTTGGCGTAATCCAGGCTCTGGTTCATACGGTTGAGCGCTTCGGAGTAGTCACGGTTGGTGACGTTCTGCACGCTAAAGCGCAGCAGCACGTTGTCGGTCATCTGGTAAGTGCTGTAGAGATCGATAACGGTCGGGATGTCCGGCATGCTCTCTTTCGGCACGGAGTTGGTATCGGTGTCGATGCCTTCGGTGCTCAGGCGTTTGGACTTGCCGGTGAATTTCACCAGGCTGCCGATGGTCAGCTTCTCATCAAAGAGACGGCCGCCCACGTCCAGCGTGGCGTAGCTGTCCGGCAGGTCGCTCAGGTCGCTGTAGGCAAAGCTGTAAACCGT
Organism: uncultured Enterobacteriaceae bacterium; assembly: GCA_963530515.1. Classification (GTDB taxonomy): domain Bacteria; phylum Pseudomonadota; class Gammaproteobacteria; order Enterobacterales; family Enterobacteriaceae; genus CBFFRJ01. The sequence continues at coordinate 29,814 of CAUSEC010000039.1, forward strand.
GCTGGCGATGGAGGTCGGCTGATCGGTGTGCTGTTTGCTCCAGGAGAGGTTCACATAGGCGAAGCCCACGTCATACCCGGCTTCGATTTCGTAACCTTTGGTGGTCACCGTTGAAGGGACGTTAATGTAAACGTTGGCGTTAAAACCGCCGAAAGAATCATCCAGATCCTTACACAGCGAGCCGTTGTAGCAGAGCATAAAGGACTCGCTGGTGATGTAGTCCTTGATGCGCGACTGGTACGCCAGCGCCTTCATGTGGAATTTATCCTGCTCGGCCAGCAGCCCTTTCTTGTTGACGTTAAAGCCCGCTTCCCAGGTCTCCGCTTTTTCCGGTTTCAGGAACGGGTTCATAGACGCGCCCCCTTCGTTCGCGAAGAACACTTCCTGCACGTTTGGCGCACGGGACGATTTGCTCCAGCTCACAAAGGGCTGCAGCCACGGCGTGACCTGGGCTGAGAAGGTCGCAGACGGGTTAAAGGCGTTGTCATCCAGATGCAGATTCGCTTCACCCTGTGGGAAACATTTCTCGTTTTCAGAACAGGCTGGCTTAAAGCCGGAAAGCTGGCTGCGGGTGTAATTCAGGTTCAGCGCTAATTCATAAATATCTTTGTTGAGCGTCAGCCCGGTATATAACGAGGAGATTTTCTGTTTACCCGATGGCGCAAAAGCATTGCGTTCGGTTTCATTATCCTGCTCAAATCTGCGGGTATAACGGGTGTCCATTAATTTGCCGCCGAACTGGAATACCGCAAAAACATCGTCAGCCATTTTGAAACGGCTGGTATTACTCACATCCAACGCGTTGGATTTGTTGGTCGTTGACGAGTTATTAAAGTTATACAAGGATTCCGGCTTGTAATTCTGATTACCGCGACTGGTGCTGGCGAGAACGTTGAATTCCACCAGTTCATTGAGCGGTGCGTAGTTATAACGCAGGTAGTAATCATCGCTGGTAATATCGCGACGGGTAAAACTATTGGTGTAATTACGCCCTGAGAATTCGAAGCGGTTATATTGGTCCGCATTAAAGTTTACTTTATAAAGCTCGGAGTGCGGCTCCTGGCGCAGGTATTTATTGTCTTCACCAATGAAATCATCACTGCTGCGACCACCACCGTTCTTATAGGTGGCATAGGTGCGCGTGCCGCTGATGCCGACCAGCGCACCGAGACCGCCGCCGTTATCAAAGGGGTTAGTTTTGCCCGCCACGGAGATCATCCCGGTACGCCCGAGGCCATTATCCCCCACCGAAAAACGCGAGAGTACGCCGGTCTGGCGGCCCTGTTTGATGACATCATCCACGCCGATGGTGCGCATGTTGGCACTGCCCGCCAGCGCATTCACGCCTTGTGAACCGGCACTGCTGCCGCGTGTCACGTCCACTTCAGCCAGGAAGTTAGGATCCAACGGCACCCCGGCTGCCGTATTGGCACCGCCGTGATAGTTAGCCGGAGCCATGCCAAAGAAGGTCTGGGTCACGCCGTCAACCATGGTATTTACACGGCCCAGTCCGTTCATCCCACGAATATTGACGCTGACCGTGCCCTGCAACGGATCTATTTGGGTGTAGGTTCCCGCCATACTACGCAGTGACGCATCCAGGCTTTGCAGGTTTTTATTCAGCGTGCGTGAGCTGTATGCGCCGGGACGGGTATAGGTTTCTTCGGACGAGCCCGCCTGATATTTCCCCTCAAGCGGGTTATCGGTAATCGTCAGGGGAGAAAAGACCGATTCCCCCTCACCTTCAGCCGCAAAGGCATGACCGTGAACAATGAGCAGCCCGGTAAGGAGCCCCTTGACCACCTGTGATTTTTCCATAATCAATTCCTATTTTTTATTTTAAGCACAAAATGAGCCTCTGCCCGTCGCATTTATTGAGAAACACGACAGCATATTGCCCATAATAAAAACCTGAGAATGTCCTGGCTGACCTGGCGAAATATCGCGGTCTGCTCTTGTTTATTCAAAAATGAATAAGATAAATGACCTTCTTTTTTCTTAATAACGTTGCTGACCAGGCAACGTCACCCGCAATATCTTGCGGGTTAATTTAAAGTACTTTTGACAGTTCAAACTCCACCGGCATGGTGACTTTATGCACGCCATTTCTGAGTATGATTTTTGGCGGTGGCGGTAGCGGACGTGCGCTTTCCACCGCCGTAATCGCGGCTTTATCCAGCGACATGGTGCCGGACGGCGTTATAAGTTGCGTGCTGAGAATATCGCCCTGCTCATTCACGTTGAAGGCGATAACGGCAGTACCGGTGCGGTTACGCCGCTTTGCATCCAGCGGATAGTTACGCATTTTGTTGATTTTGCCTTTGACCAGCGACTCCCAGTTTATTTTGCTGCTGCTGATAAGCGAGGAATCGGTATCGAGCGGTGCCGCATTGCGCTGGGTTTGCACCGTCTGCACCGGCGGTGCCGCCAGACTGGTGGTACTGGAATTCCCTTGTTCAGCTTTTTGCTCGCGCTGGGATTTCTTCTTTATTTCCGTTTTCTTTTTGGTTTTATGTTCCTGCTTCGCGGCGGCCAGTTTGATTTCCGCCTCCTCCTGCACCAGTAGTTTCGGCATCTCTTTATCGTGCGCGGTCTCTTCTTCCGTCATCGCCTCGACTCTGCGCTGCTGGATGACGCCCGGCGGCAGCTCAGGTTTGATAATCGACACTTCGAATTCAGGGGAAAACTCCACCATGACCGCAGCAGGCGTTGCATCCGAAGTCTTTTGGGCGAAGTGGATGACAAAGGGCAGCACCAGCGCCACGTGGAACAGCACGCTGGCCGCAGTACCGCCCATCCAGCCCTGCCGGGAGAGTAGCGGTTGCGGGTTCATTTGCGTCGTCATTTTAAGGCCGGAACCGACCAGACATAGTCAGCCTGTTTTGCCGTTATCGACGTCCCTTCCGTGGTGAGCATCAGCACGACCGGTTGTTCAGCATTCAAATCCGCCAGGTGCAGCGGCACGCCAATGTCTTTGGATGCGTGATACCCCCCGGCGATCAGCAGGGCCGGATGCGGCGCTTTACGCAATTGCTCGGCCATAAAGCGGTCGCGGTGCTGCTGGATGGACATCATCGCGTTCACCTGTTCGCTCTCAATCTGCCCGCCATGCATCAGGAAGATAATGGCCGACAGCGCTTCATGCACCTTTGGCTGGGACGCGCGTTCGCCGCCCGGGAAAGTCGGGTTTTTATAGAGCGCACTGACCTGCTGACGGCTGATATTGGCCGCCAGCAGCGGGTATTTCCCTTCGATGGCGGTCATCACAACGCCACGGTACAACACCCACGGCCAGCCGCTGTTCCAGCGCATCGTTTCCGCGGCGCGAGATGCGCTTACCGGCGTGCCGGACAGGCTCGCTTGCTTGACCCGGTTCACACCATCCTGCTGGCTGACGTCGATCATCTCCATCAGCACGCTGCCCTGCGGGCGTCGCGCCGCCAGCTTTTCCAGCACCCACTGTTCAATCTGGTGGTGATACAGATTGGTGTGCTCCTCCCCAATAATGACCATCGGGGCATCACCCAGTTTTTCAATCAACTGAGTCGCGGATACCACGCCACCCGTCACCGCATCCTTGATGCAGCCGCACTCGGCCGCTTCATGGGTGGCGTGCGCTTTTTCTTCCTGAGATGCACTCTGGCATGCCGCTAACGCAAAGGCACAGCCCAGGACCAGAGACTTTATGAAATTTTCCGTATTAAACATAAATATCCGTAATTGTTTTTTTAGTAGCAGTCTTTTTTGTTGCTGCAAATTAACGCAGGATTATATATATTAATAATAATGATTATCAAGATCATTCGCATTAACATTTAAGGGTGTAGGGTTAAGCAAGAAGAAACCGGCGTGAATTTACGTTAAGGAGGGGAAACGGTCGAAAAGAGAAAAGAAAAGCCCGCATGACAGCGTGTCATGCGGGCTTGAAAGAAAACGTAAGACTGAGCGGACTATTTCACTGCGGTCAGCGCCGCAATATCTTTCGGCGTGGTACGGCAGCACCCGCCAATCAGCCTGGCGCCGGCCTCCAGCCAGCGTGGTAAATACGCCGCCAGCGTCTCACAGGCTTCGCCGTGGTGATGCCAGGTCTTGGTGACGGCGTCGTAATGTTCGCCGGAGTTCGGATACACCACCAGCGGCAGTGCGGTCAGGCGTTGCAGCGATTGCAGCGCGGCGGTGGTGTTTTCCAGCGCGATGCAGTTAATGCCCAGCGCCACCACCTGCGGGTCATCCGCAAGCGTTGCCACCACGTCACGCAGCGGCGTGCCATCGCTCAGATGTTCGCTATCACGCAGGGTGAAAGAGAACCAGGCGCGGGCGCGAGGATAGTCTTTCAGCAAAACCGCCAGCGCGCTTATCTCCGCAAACGAAGGCAGGGTTTCGCAGGCCAGCAGATCGGCTCCGGCGTCCAGCAGCGCTTCCACGCGCGGGCGGTGAAAGGCAATGAATTCATCCTGGCTGCGAACATAGTCGCCGCGATACTCAGAGCCATCGGCCAGGTATGCGCCGTACGGCCCCACTGAACCGGCCACCAGCAGGGAACCCGCATTAGGGTTCTCAGCCAGATACGCCTCGCGGGCCTTGCGCGCCAGCTCAACGCTTTTGCCAATCAGCGCCAGGGACTGAGCTTCGTCCAGCCCCCGGGCAGCAAACCCGGCAGGAGTGGCCTGGTAGCTGGCAGTGATCGCCACCTGCGCACCGGCACGGAAATAATCAAGATGCACTTCACGGATGAGCGCCGGGTTTTCCATCAGAACTTTGGCGGACCACAGGCTATCGGCGAGATTGCACCCGCGCGCTTCCAGTTCCGTTGCCATCGCCCCGTCCAGCACCACAAACGGCTGTTTTTCAAGGATGCGGGCGAGCGGATTATTCTGCGACATGTTCTGGCTCCTGCGTTTTCAATGAACGGGTCAAGTAGTACGCACCATAACACAGGGCGACAAACGGCAGCCCACACCAGAGGGCAATTCTCTGGCTCGGGTCAAACGCCAGCCCCACGCAGGCCACAATGCAGAGCACAAAACCCAGCACCGGCACCAGCGGATACCAGGGAGCGCGGTACTGCAAATCGCTGAGCGGTTTCCCGGCCTGCAGATGACGGCGGCGGAAGACAAAGTGCGCCGCACAGATGCTTATCCAGACGGCAACCACCGCAAAACCCGAAATGGCCGACAGCGCAACAAACACCGTGTCCGGGGCGACCACGCTTGAGAAGAGTGCCAGCACGCCGCCGAGCATGGAGACCGACAGCGCGGTCAGCGGCACGCCATTTTTGTTCACCCGGGCAAAGCAGCGCGGCAATGTTTTTTCATTCGACAGCGACCAGAGCATGCGCCCGGAAGCGTACAAGCCGGAGTTCGCGGCGGAGAGGATCGCCGTCAGGATCACGAAGTTAAAGATGTCGGCGGCGTAAGGGATACCCACTTTTTCGAACACCAGCACAAACGGACTTTTCTCCACGCCCGCCTGCTGCATCGGGATCAGCGCCGCCAGTACGAAGACCGTACCGATAAAGAAGATGATCAGTCGTGCGATGGTGGTGCGAATGGCGACCGGGATCACCTTGTGCGGGTTTTCAGTTTCCCCTGCGGCGATACCGATAAGCTCGGTGCCGGAGAAGGCGAAATTCACCGCCACCATGGTCATCAGAATCGGCAAGCCGCCGTGCGGGAACCAGCCCCCGGCTGTGATGTTCGACAAGCCTGGCGCCGGTGAACCGTCCTGCATCGGGATAAACCCAAAGATGGCCGCACCACCGAGAATAATAAAGGCAATGATGGTGATGACTTTCACCAGCGAGAACCAGAATTCCCCTTCAGCGAAAAAGCGGGTCGAGATGACGTTGAGGGCAAAAATGACTACGCAGAACACCACACACCATACCCAGACCGGCACCTGCGGGAACCAGTACTGCATACAGAATCCGGCGGCGGTAAAGCTTGAACCGAGCGCAACCGTCCAGGTCAGCCAGTAAAGCCACGCCACGGTGTACCCGGTTGCGGGCCCAAGATAACGGCTGGCGTACACGTGAAATGCGCCGGTTTCCGGCATCGCCACCGACAGCTCGCCGAGGCACTGCATCACCAGCCAGACGACCAGCGCGCCAATCAGATAGGCCAGCAGCGTGCCCGCCGCCCCGGTGGTAGAAATGATATAGCCCGTATTAAAAAACAACCCTGTTCCAATCACGCCACCCAGCGAAAGCATAATCAGGTGACGGGTCTTCATGGTGCGCTGCAGCTGCCCGGTTTCTTGTTGTGTTTGCATATTACCTTCTAAACGTATGGACATCTAAACATCCAAAGAAGGTGTGTTATACCGTGATTGTTAACAAATTGCCAGCGAGGGGATGCGCCGTTCGGGGAAATAGAAGCATAAAAAAAGCCACCGGCGATGCCAGCGGCTTCTCTTTTTTCGTCCCAGAACAAGCCTCGCGTTGTGCGGGCTTATTCATAAGTTACCGACAATATTCAGCCAGTTTGAGCGCGGGACGAATCATTGGGGCATGAAAATTCACATTTTCAACCATGTTGCTTTTGCAAAAAATACATTTTGCACCATGGGGATTGCGCTCGTTCACATCATAAGGTGAACTGCGGAATTGCGAACCATGGCAGGTAGGGCAACGAAGATGCAGACTCATACTCAATCCTCCTTAACGTGCTACCACATTCACAGCTGCCGGGCCTTTCGGGCCATTTTCAACTGAGAATTCCACTTCCTGATTCTCGTTTAACGTACGAAAATCATCACTTTGAATTGCAGAAAAATGCACAAAGACATCTTTACCGCCATCTTTTGGGGAAATAAACCCAAACCCTTTCTCAGGGTTAAACCATTTAACGATACCAATCATTTTAGAAGACATTTGTTTTACCAATAAATTCAATTGAGCCCTTGGGCCATACAGGGTCCGAATACAGATTAATCAGAGCTTACAATCGGGACTCAAAAGAAAAGGTAGCGATGACACTTCAAAATGAGGGGATGTACTGAGATGCTTTAGATAGGTCTGTGTATCAAACCGGGAATCATTAAGACACGCCCGTAAAAATAAAGCAAGCATTATTTTTACAGTGCTGTTTTTAAGCTTCAGTGCAACACCCACACCATTCCAGAAGAGAGAAATCAACGTTTTAGGATTATTCCCCTCTTCCCGTCCTGCTAAAAAGCAGCTCAGTTTAACCTGCTAAATAATACAGAAAGATGACGTTACCTTTGCGCCAGAAAAATATCCTCTGATGCAGAAAGAGATTACGCCTGTGTATCAACCTGAGCGGCAAAAATTGCGTCGAAAATCGCAGCGGATTGTTCTAATTTATTGAGCACGTCACGCAGCGGCGAGAAGACTTCATGCTCATGAGGAAAACTCCCGTTCTCCTGCCAGCAGGCCGCGACCAGCGCGGGTTCGAGCATGACCGGTAGAAAGAACGAGCCCTCGCTGAGGTCTCTGAAATCGAGGTCTTTGAGCGCGGCTCTACGTTCGGTAGTCAAATGTTCAGCCAGATAAATCTTACGCTTTTTTACCCCGCCGAAATATTTATCACTCAGAATAAACTTAAAGCCGAACTCCCCTTCTTCAGTACCGCACCCGGTTAATAACGCGAGCAGAAAATCATATTCTTCACGGGCCGTTGAATGGCTTTCAAACCAATATTTATAGGTTTTCTCTTCCACCAGCCAGCTTTTTGGCGACAACCAGGACTCTCCTTTATTTTCCAGATCTGCATCTTCATCCCAGCCGATGGTATTCGCCATACGATTCACACAAAGATCAAAGCCTTTCCAGAACGCAGGCTCTATTTGCTGTTCAAAAACCACGGTCGCCTGATTGAAAAGTGTAAACTGCGTCAGCAACAAGGTACCAGCCTGACGTTCTTCTTCATTTAAAAATGCCATGATTATTCCTTTATTAGAATTGACGCATACGTTCGAGAAAACACATTACGGACCAGGCTGCCATCTGTCGTGAGGGGGATATATCGCGCCTTGTCTGCACGTTTCGCAGGCTCTCATCCAGAGACGCGCCTATCACATTCGCCAGCTGTCGCCATGAAATACAAGGCACATCACTACGCGTGAAGCCCTCTCCCTGCTCTTCAGGCTCGCGCCCCTGCGGGGTTAAGAACACCACCGCCCAATCACGCCCGGCAGCACGGGTTTTTGCGTCCTTACAGTAGCGATGTATCTGCTCGCTCTGCTCAGCGGCATCAATTTTCACTTCAATCAATAAATAGAACGCTTGCGCATCAATCTCGATGTCCACCCGGTTGCTTACGTCCCCTGTCGGATGGGTTTCGACCTCAACCCAACAGTATTTCCCCGCCGGGCCAGAAAAAGCCGTGCCCCGCCACTGAGTGATGTAGTCCAGCAGCGCCATCAGCGGCCGATCGCCAAATCCGTGGCTTCCCGCCGGATTCAGCAGCCAGGCCAGAATGGCTGAGTTACGCACTTCATTACGCCGCAAGCCCGCGATGTCCCAGGGATCGAAATAGAGAGATTGATGTGCAACCGCGTGAAGTGGCTGCGCCAGGCCCGCGAAGAAAGCACTGAGCGCCGCAGGGTGCAGATCAATATGTAGCGCAGGTGGTTTAACCCTCTTAATCGTGAGTTTTGACCACTGGTAGAAAAAATCCGCCAGTGCAGACAGTGACACATCCTGTTGTTCCATAACGTGTTCCCGCAATATGTTGGCCAGCGATCATTCTTACGCGCGGGCTAACACTTTGCAAACCACAATTCCCTCCTCCTCTGGGTCAATTGAGTGATATATTTTCACGCAGTAACCCCAAGGAGACGTCATGTCCGAATTTGATTCAATCGCGAAAGAATTGCTGGTGCAGGCCGAAGCGGAAGACAAGCGGCAACGGGAACAAGACAAGGAGCTCCTGGACCGGGTTCTTGAAATTTACGGACAAAAATACGTTGCCGAGAAACTGCGTCTTCTTGGTCAGAACGACTGGAGTCGGGAAAGACTCAACCGCCGGGTGAACGGCAAAGGTGCCGCCTCACCGCTGACCAGTGCCGAGGTCACACTGCTGCGCAAAATGCTTCCCTCCCCGCCTGCGCATCACCCACATTATCAGTTCCGTTTTATCGATCTTTTTGCTGGTATTGGCGGCATTCGCAACGGCTTTGAGGCCATTGGCGGGCAGTGCGTCTTCACCAGCGAGTGGAACAAAAACGCGGTACGTACCTATAAAGCCAACTGGTACAACGATGAAAACAGCCACCGCTTTAACCAGGACATCCGCGAAGTCACGCTGAGCGGCAAACCCCAGGTCAGCGATGCGGAGGCCTACGCGCACATTGATGAGCAGATCCCGAATCATGACGTGCTGCTGGCGGGCTTTCCCTGCCAGCCATTTAGCCTCGCGGGTGTAAGCAAAAAGAACGCGCTTGGCCGCGCGCATGGGTTTGAGTGTGAAGCCCAGGGCACGCTGTTTTTCGACGTGGCGCGCATTATCAAAGCCAAGCGTCCGGCGATTTTCGTGCTCGAAAACGTCAAAAACCTCAAGAGTCACGATCAGGGTAAAACCTTCACGGTTATCATGAATACCCTTGATGAACTGGGGTACGACGTCGCTGACGCCGATGCTACTGGCAAAGACGATCCGAAAATCGTCGACGGGAAACACTTCCTGCCCCAGCATCGCGAACGTATCGTGCTGGTGGGTTTTCGTCGCGACCTCAATCTGCGTCAGGATTTTTCCCTGCGCGATATCAGCCATCATTTTCCGCAGCAGCGCCCGGCGTTTGGCGCGTTGCTGGAACCCACTGTGGATGAGAAGTACATCCTGTCGCCCAAACTCTGGGATTACCTCTATCACTACGCGAAAAAGCATGCGGCGAAAGGTAACGGTTTCGGTTTTGGTCTGGTGGACCCGACCCGCGCCGACAGCGTGGCGCGCACCCTTTCAGCCCGCTATCACAAAGACGGCTCCGAAATTCTGATTGACCGTGGCTGGGACAAAGCGCTGGGGGAAGCAGATTTCGCCAATGCCGCTAACCAGCTTCGTCGACCACGCAGGCTGACCCCACGGGAGTGCGCACGCCTGATGGGCTTTGAAAAAGTCGGAGAAAAACCGTTTCGTATTCCGGTGTCGGACACCCAGGCCTACCGCCAGTTCGGCAACTCGGTGGTGGTGCCGGTGTTTGCCGCCGTCGCGAAATTACTTGAGCCTTATATCGCCCGTGCGGTGGCCCTCACCCGGGAGCCACCCACGCGTTAATATGCTCCAGTAAGTGCGCGCGATAGCGGGCAATTTTGGGCAGTGGTCTCGGGTGAGGCCGCGACAGTAAATAGACAGGGCGCGGGAGGGGCGTATAGGCAGACAGCACGCCGACCAGTTTGCCGCTCTCCAGCGCCTCTTTGACCAGGATTTCCGGTTGCATCAGCAGGCCCGCGCCTTCAAGGGCGGCCATGCGTAGCCCCAGCCCATCATTACAGCGCAACACCGGATCGTGCCGCCAGGTGGTCTCCCCGCTTTCATCCGGTAATTTCCATTCATTTTGCGTGTTCCACACCATGTGGGACAGGCAGCGATGTTGCGGCAAATCGCGCGGCGTTTCAGGCACGCCAAAGCGGGCCAGATAGGCAGGTGCAGCACAGATGACCATCCGGTACTGACACAAGGGTTTGGCCACCAGCGTATCGTCGTACGCACCACCAATGCGGATGGCGACGTCAAAACCCTCTTCCACGAGGTCAACGCGCCGGTTGCTCAAATCCAGTTCAACTTTAACGTGGGGATGGTCGTTCAGAAATGCAGCCGTCAGTGGGGCAACCACGCAAGAACCAAAGGTAGTGGAGGCGCTGACCCGCAGCGTCCCGGTGGGAGTATCCCGCAGCCGTTCGATGGCCGTATCCGCCAGATGAACCTGCTCCAGCACACGGCGCGCTTCTTCGTAATAGACGCGCCCGGCATCGGTCAGGCTCTGGCGCCGGGTATTTCGCTCCACCAGCCGCGCACCGAGCTGTTTTTCCAGCGCGCCAATATACTTCCCCACCATCACCGCCGACATGTCCAGGCCAGCAGCCGCCTGGGTAAAACTGCCCTCGTCCGCAACGGCAATAAACACTTCCATACTGCGCAGCTTGTCCATATTGCTAACCCATGATTAGTAATCAAATAACTTTCGGCTCATTTATCTTATAAAAAATTAGCGAAAGAATGACCACTCATCAAACAACAGGAGCACAACATGAAAATTCTGGTGATTGGCGCAAGTGGCACCGTCGGCCGTGCGGTAGTGGATGAACTGAGTCAGCACGGGGCACATGAGATTATTCGCGCAGGGCGTACCCACGGGGATATTCAGGTAGACCTGACATCGGATGAGAGCGTGGCAGCCATGTTCAGCAGCGTGGGAAAAGTGGATGCCATTGTTGCGACCACCGGCAACCTCTTCTTCGGGCCGCTCACCCGGATGACCACGCAGGACTTCTCGGTGGGGCTGCAGGATAAGTTACTCGGCCAGGTGCGACTGGCGCTTCTCGGTCAACATGCGCTGAACGCGGGCGGCTCGATTACGCTGACCAGCGGCATTGTGGGTGATGAGCCTATTGCGCAGGGGGTGAATGCCACGACGGTCAATGCGGCACTGGAAGGATTTGTAAAAGCGGCAGCCTGCGAGCTGGCAAACGGGCAACGTATTAATATTGTCAGCCCGACCCTGTTGACCGAATCAGAAGAGGCTTATGGTCCGTTCTTCCCGGGCTTTGAAAGCGTGCCAGCCGCACGGGTTGCACTGGCGTATCGTCGCAGCATTGAAGGCGTACAGACCGGCCGCGTTTATACGGTGGGCTACTGATCTCGCAGCCCTGGTCAGTCGTCGGTGGGTAAATTGTCGACAAAGGCCTGCCATTGCGCCTTTAGCGCGCCAATGTGGCTCTTTTCGATGTCGAGAATGTAGGGCAAGGAGCGGTTTTCATTTACCCAATCGCTCATTGAGGAAAACCACACCTCGCTGTCCGTGGAACTGGCGGTGAGGTTGAGCATTTCTTTGCGCACCACCTGCGAGGAGTGAGTTCCCTCTGCCAGCTGGGCCGTCGCATCCTGGTGGTGGCGAGTCTGCTCGCGATCCCCCAGACTTTGCGCCAGCTTGGTCGCCTGCGAAAGCGCGACTTTGGTCACCTGGTCGGCCTGCGTCGACTTTTCACTGATAAACTGCGAAACAAACGCGCGGGCTTCGTCCTGATACTCCGCAGAAACTGAGGTGTCGATGACCTTGTTCAGTTTCCCCTGCATGAGAGCAAGATCCATGGCATTGGTGGTGGAATCACCGTTAGCAGATGGGGACGTCAGCGCCGTGTGCAGGGCATCCGCCATGTCGTCAGCCGCCACGGTAGAATGCTGGAAAAAGTTGATGAAACGCACGGCGTCATTGGCAGTTGCCGGGTCACCGTAAAAATCACTGGCAAGGCTGGGCCCACCCCGCATCGTCGACATCGACTGATTGCGCAGTGCCAGCATCGCGCGTTCGGTGGCTTCCCGCTCTTCTTTAGTGGGCGGCGGCGGCAGTTGCTCCTTTGCCTGTTCCATTGCCTCCCGGGATAAGCTGACCTCAACGGAATCCGCCAGTTCAACCTCTTTTCCCGTCAACGCACGCACCGTCTCCTGACGTGTAGCAGGTATAGTCCTGATGCTGGACAGTGAACTGACATCCTTAATGCTCATCTCTTCTCCTTAGAATCGTTGCCAACCTGGTTTTTTATCGTCTCCCAGGTAAAAAACTTTACGATTTTGCACAAAAAAGATGGAGAAAATTTGGGGGTTAACAATAAGTTATGAGAGAAAAAGGCGGCAAACGCCGCCTATCGCAAATTAGTCGCGCGTTTGCACCCAGAAGGCATGAATCAGGCCAGGAATGTAACCGCACAGCGTCAGAATAATATTTAAGATAAAGGCAAAGCCGATACCCTTACCCAGCAGAACACCCAACGGCGGGAGCAAAATAGTGAAAACAATACGCCAGAAACCCATAACTTCTCCAGTACAAGCAAAATGCAGGTAATTGTTAAAAAAAAGAATTCAATGTTAAAGCATAGTCATTCTACTGAAGGCCACCTGCCCTGCCCTCGCCTTTTACCCTCTTTTACGCAAAACCACATTTCCATCAATCGCTGCTATCGCCCGCGGCGACTGTACCTTGTCATCACTTCAGGCTATGTTTTGTAAACAAATAATCAGGAGGTAACGATGTTTGCAATTGACGATGTAGTACAACCCCGCACAGGTGGACCGAAACTGGTGGTGCTTGAAGTGAATGACGATCACATTGTTGCCGTTCCGGCACACGATCAGAACGCAGAAAAAGTGACGCTGAAAGCCGCTGATGTTTCCCTGTATAAAGAAGACGGCGATTTCGGCGTCTGCTGATCCGTCACGATGTTGCGGTGGAGATTCCCTTCACCGCATACTTTTAATACTCTCCTGTTTTTTATGCACCCATTTCGCATAACTACCCATCTCTGTATTTAGCATCAAACACTGCCAAACCCCATTAGACAGAATAAAAAATCCTGCCGTTGCTTTTGTGAGCAACGTCAAAGGATAGTTGGCTAAAATGCTGCCGGGGTAGAATCAACGCGCTATGCATAATGCCGACTCTCAATCATAAGTGAATGATATTGAATACATTTTACTTATAGTCGAACAAAAATAATGAAATGATGAAAAAACAATCAATTGCAGAGCAATTTATCCAGAAAAGGAAAATAAATAAAAATTATTAGCTAGTTGTTAGTTTATATGCAGAAGGATAACCTATCGCGAAAGAACGAAGCCCGGCAAACTGCTGACAATCGTTCCTCACTCGACGATTTCTTGCCTTTTCAAGGAGCAGTACCATGTTCTCTTCGCAGTCCCGCCTGCGCCATGCCGTGGCAGACACCTTCGCGATGGTTGTCTATTGTTCGGTAGTGAACATGATGATTGAAATATTCCTCTCTGGGATGAGCTTCGAGCAGTCACTTTCCTCTCGTCTGGTGGCCATCCCGGTTAACATCATTATTGCGTGGCCTTATGGCTTCTACCGCGATGCGTTTATTCGTCAGGCGCGTCGGATAAGCCCGGCAAGCTGGATGCGTAATCTGGCCGATGTGTTGGCCTACGTCACCTTTCAGTCTCCGGTCTACGTGGCCATCTTATTAACGGTGGGTGCGGACTGGCAGCAGATTATTGCGGCGGTGAGTTCAAACATTGTGCTGTCGATGATGATGGGTGCGGTGTACGGCTACTTCCTGGATTACTGCCGTCGCCTGTTCAAAGTGAGCTACCAGCAGGCCAAAGCCTGAGTGAAGATGACAGGCCTCGGCCTGTCTTCGTTTATTGAATTTCGCCGAACAATCCCGACAAAAAGCGCTCCAGCGCCATGCGTGAGCTAAAGCCGTGTGGAATACCGTAGTGTTCCTGCGCGTCCCCGCCTAAGTAGAGGGGGAAATTCTGATAGTGATCGCAGGTTTTGATGTCCGTTGCCGGCTCCGCCAGGGGCAAACTTCGTTCTTTCAGCGTGGGATGAATGATCAGCGCGGTGCGTCCCATCCTGGCCTCGCGATTCACGTAGACATAATTGTCACCACGGCGGTAACCGTAGGTTTTTGTCGTCGCCACATCCATTTCAAAGCCCACTTTTTCCAGAACGCGCGCCACCTCATCGGGTCGTAAATACATATTTTTTCCTCGTCATCTTTTTACTGCACCGCAACCTTACATTACTCAGCATTAGCGCTGCTTTCAGAAAAGTCCATAAACGCGGGGAAATGGCCAATCCTGCCCTGACGACACAAAAATATGGTCTAAACTGAAATTCTCTTCGAAAACAAAGGAGGTTCCGATGTTTAACAGACCAAGCCGCAGTGAAGTAGACGAGGGTGTTCAGGATATCCAGAACGATGTTCATCAACTGGCAGACAGCCTGGAAGACGTACTGAAATCCCTGGGCAGTGATGCAAAAGATGAAGCGGATGCCGCGCGTCGTAAGGCACAGGCACTGTTAAGAGAGACACGAGCACGTCTGAATGGCCGCACGCCGGCTTACCAGGCAGCGCGTGATGCCGTCGGTTGCGCGGGGTCGTTTGTCAAAGATAAACCGCTGTATGCCATTGGGGCGGTTGCCGCAGTGGGCATTTTCCTCGGCGCGCTGATTAGCACCCGCCGATAACTCCCTCCTTTAAACCTCTGAACCCCGTTCGCCACTGGCCTGCGGGGTTTTTATTTGCTATCTGGCACGATTTACGCATACAGATCAACCTTCCCGTCGCGCTCATCATCCGGAATAAATAAATCTCAATTTCCTATATCTTGTGTGGTTGAAACTTCTATCAACTACATCTAGTATTCCTGTTAGCAACAAAGACACTACTGACGCGAACCTTCGCGCTGTTCCTTCATTTTAAACGGAAATACGAATCATGCGCATTACTATTTACACAAAGAACGATTGTGTGCAGTGCCACGCGACGAAACGAGCAATGGAAAGTCGTGGATTTGAATTTGAAATGGTGAACGTTGATCTGGTTCCTGACGCCGCCGATGAGCTGCGTGCGATGGGTTTTCGTCAGTTACCGGTCGTCGTTGCAGGTGAAACGCAGTGGTCCGGTTTTCGTCCGGATATGATTAACCGCCTGCAGTCTGCACCTCACGCCGCCCGCGCATGAGCCAGCTCGTCTACTTCTCCAGCAGCTCTGAAAACACATTGCGGTTTATTGAGCGTCTGGGGTTACCCGCAATACGCATTCCGCTGAACGAGCGCGAGCGTATTCAGGTAGACGAACCCTACATTCTGGTGGTGCCCAGCTATGGCGGTGGTGGAACGGCAGGTGCCGTCCCCCGCCAGGTCATCCGCTTTTTAAACGATCCGCAGAACCGCGCCCTGATCCGCGGCGTGATTGCCTCCGGCAACCGTAATTTTGGTGAAGCTTACGGCCGTGCGGGTGATGTGGTCTCGCAAAAGTGCAGCGTGCCGTATCTGTATCGTTTCGAGCTGATGGGTACCCAGCAGGACATTGAAAATGTGCGTAAAGGAGTGAGCGAATTTTGGCAACGACAACCGCAGAGCGTGTGATGCAAACCACGCCCGATTACCATGCATTGAACGCGATGCTAAACCTGTACGATAAAGCAGGTCACATTCAGTTCGATAAAGACCATCAGGCAGTCGATGCGTTCTACAAAAACCATGTACTGCCTAACACCGTGACGTTCGCCAGTCAGGATGAACGCCTGGATTATCTGGTGCAGGAAGAGTATTACGACGA
This sequence comes from uncultured Enterobacteriaceae bacterium, assembly GCA_963530515.1. Classification (GTDB taxonomy): domain Bacteria; phylum Pseudomonadota; class Gammaproteobacteria; order Enterobacterales; family Enterobacteriaceae; genus CBFFRJ01. The sequence continues at coordinate 46,078 of CAUSEC010000039.1, forward strand.
AAGCGTGCTGGCGCGTTATAGCCGCGCTTTCGTGGTCGACCTGTTTGCCCGTGCGCATGCCAGCGGTTTCCGCTTCCAGACTTTCCTTGGCGCATGGAAGTACTACACCAGCTACACCCTGAAAACCTTCGATGGCAAACGCTATCTTGAGCATTTCGAAGACCGCGTTTGCATGGTCGCACTCACGCTCGCACAGGGCGATGAAACCCTTGCGCAGCAGTTGACCGATGAGATCCTGGCCGGGCGCTTCCAGCCCGCCACGCCGACCTTCCTCAACTGTGGCAAAAAGCAACGCGGGGAATTGGTTTCCTGCTTCCTGCTGCGCATTGAAGACAATATGGAGTCCATCGGTCGTTCAGTGAACTCCGCTTTGCAGCTGTCCAAACGCGGGGGTGGCGTGGCGTTTCTGCTCTCCAACCTGCGGGAATCCGGTGCGCCGATTAAGCGCATTGAGAACCAGTCGTCGGGCGTGATTCCGGTGATGAAAATGCTGGAAGATGCCTTCTCTTATGCCAACCAGCTGGGCGCGCGCCAGGGAGCCGGTGCCGTTTACCTCAACGCCCACCACCCGGATATTTTGCGTTTCCTCGACACCAAACGCGAAAACGCCGACGAAAAAATCCGTATCAAAACGCTCTCACTTGGCGTGGTTATCCCCGATGTGACCTTCCGTCTGGCCAAAGAGAATGCCGAAATGGCGCTGTTCTCGCCTTATGACGTGGAGCGTCTGTACAGCAAGCCCTTTGGCGATATCGCCGTGAGCGAAATGTATGAGCAACTGGTCGCCGACGATCGGGTGCGCAAAAAATACATTAATGCCCGCGATTTCTTCCAGACGCTGGCTGAGATCCAGTTCGAATCGGGTTACCCGTACATCATGTTTGAAGATACGGTGAACCGCGCAAACCCGATTGCCGGGCGCATCAATATGAGCAACCTGTGCTCCGAGATTTTGCAGGTGAACAGCCCGTCCACACTGGATGAAAACCTCGATTACGTGGATATCGGTCATGATATCTCCTGTAATCTCGGCTCGCTGAACATCGCACACACCATGGATTCGCCTGATTTTGGTCGCACGGTTGAAACCGCCGTGCGCGGCCTGAGCGCCGTCTCCAGTATGAGCCACATTCGCTCAGTGCCTTCCGTGGAAGCTGGCAACGCCGCCTCACATGCCATCGGGCTTGGGCAGATGAACCTGCACGGCTATCTGGCGCGCGAAGGGATTGCCTATGGCAGTGAAGAAGGGCTGGATTTCACCAACTTCTATTTCTACACCATCACCTGGCATGCGCTGAATACCTCAATGAGGATGGCCCGCGAGCGTGATCAGCCCTTTGCCGGGTTTGAGCAATCGCGCTATGCCAGCGGTGACTATTTTAACCAGTACCTGGAAGGGGACTGGCAACCGAAGACCGAGAAAGTCCGTGCGCTCTTTGCCCGAAGCGGCATCACAATCCCTGACCGCAATATGTGGGAGCAGTTGCGTGAGAATGTGATGCGCCACGGCATCTATAACCAGAACCTGCAGGCGGTGCCGCCGACCGGGTCTATTTCTTACATCAATCACGCCACGTCGAGTATTCACCCGATCGTGTCGAAAATTGAGATTCGCAAGGAAGGCAAAACCGGGCGCGTTTACTACCCGGCCCCGTTCATGACCAACGAAAATCTGGCGTTTTATCAGGATGCGTATGAAATCGGGCCGGAGAAGATCATCGACACCTATGCTGAAGCCACACGTCATGTGGACCAGGGGCTGTCGCTGACGCTGTTCTTCCCGGACACCGCCACAACGCGCGACATCAATAAAGCGCAGATCTATGCCTGGAAGAAAGGCATCAAGACGCTGTACTACATTCGCCTGCGCCAGCTTGCGCTGGAAGGTACTGAAATTGAGGGCTGCGTGTCCTGCGCGCTGTAAGGAGAAAAGGATGAAACCACTGTCACGCGTTAGCGCAGTCAACTGGAACAAGATTCAGGATGATAAAGATCTTGAGGTCTGGAACCGCCTGACCAGTAACTTCTGGCTACCGGAAAAGGTGCCGTTGTCGAACGATATCCCTGCCTGGCAGACGCTGAGCCACGCAGAGCAGCAGCTGACCATTCGCGTTTTCACCGGGCTGACGCTGCTCGATACCATTCAGAATACCGTCGGTGCGCCGACGCTGATGGCCGATGCGCTCACCCCACACGAAGAAGCGGTGATGTCGAACATCAGCTTTATGGAAGCGGTGCATGCCCGTTCCTACAGCTCGATTTTCTCCACGCTTTGTCAGACCAAAGACGTGGATGCGGCCTATACCTGGAGTGAAGAGAACAGCGCGCTGCAACGTAAAGCCCAGCTCGTTCTGGAGTACTACCGCGCCGATGACCCGCTGAAAAAGAAAATCGCCAGCGTGTTTCTGGAGTCATTTTTGTTCTATTCCGGCTTCTGGCTGCCGATGTACTGGTCCAGCCGTGGCAAGCTAACCAACACCGCCGATCTGATTCGTTTGATCATTCGCGACGAAGCAGTGCACGGCTACTACATTGGCTATAAGTATCAGAAAGGGCTGGAAAAAGTCAGCAGTGAAAAGCGTGAGGAACTGAAGAATTTCGCGCTCGAGCTGATGATGGATTTGTACGATAACGAAGTGACTTATACCGAGGACTTGTACGCGGAGTCAGGCTGGACCGAGGATGTGAAAGCCTTCCTGTGCTACAACGCCAATAAGGCGCTGATGAACCTCGGCTACGAGCCTCTGTTCCCGGCAGAAATGGCAGAAGTGAACCCGGCCATTCTCTCCGCGCTCTCACCGGGGGCAGATGAAAACCACGACTTCTTCTCCGGCTCTGGCTCGTCTTATGTGATGGGTAAAGCGGTAGAAACCGAGGACGAAGACTGGAATTTCTGAGTCGTCATTTTCCCCTCACCCCTGCCCTCTCCCCATAGGGGCGAGGGAGAAAAAATGTTCCGTGCGGCTTGTTCTGGTCTAATAATCGGTGACACCGACTTAAGAGGATATAATCCTTGAAAC
>CAUSEC010000040.1:0-47153 GCA_963530515.1 uncultured Enterobacteriaceae bacterium
CGTTTCAAGGATTATATCCTCTTAAGTCGGTGTCACCGATTATTAGACCAGAACAGAGGACCGGCCTTTCTCCCTCTCAATAGGCCTGAGGGCCTGCTTTTCTCCCTCTCCCGTCGGGAGAGGGCCGGGGTGAGGGTATTAGCGGCTAGACTGCAAAAACTTCCTTACGCGATCGGAATCCGGGTTAGTGAAGAATTTCTCCGGCGGCGCTTTCTCAATCAGCAATCCCTTCTCTAAAAACACCACTTCATCAGACACCTGGCGGGCAAAATCCATCTCGTGGGTCACCACCACCATGGTGTAACCTTCTGCCGCGAGGTTTTTCATCACCCCAAGCACTTCGTTAACCAGTTCAGGATCCAGCGCGGAGGTCGGCTCATCGAACAAAATCACTTCCGGCGACATTGCCAGCGAACGGGCGATGGCCACACGCTGCTTCTGCCCACCAGAAAGCGTAATCGGGTAGACGTCTGTTTTATGGCTCATGCCGACTTTTTCCAGCTGTTGGCGGGCAATCTCGTCAGCCGCATCGCGCTTCATGCCTTTCACATGCACCAGCGCTTCGCTGACGTTCTGCAACACAGTTAAATGTGGCCACAGGTTAAAGCTCTGGAATACCATGCCCACACGTTCGCGTATTTTGGACAGATCCTTGTGCGACATCGCTTTACCGGTACCGGCATCCACACCAATGCGCTGCCCGCTGATGTGCACCTCACCGCGATCGGGTTGCTCCAGCCAGTTCATGCAGCGCAGCAGCGTGGATTTACCGGAACCGGACGAGCCCAGAATGCTCACCACCGTGCCCTTTTCCACCGTCAGGTTGATGTCCCGCAGCACTTCAATGTTATCAAACTGCTTGGACAGGTTTTTAATGCTCACCGCACTTGATTCAGGCATGGGTCATTCCTCGTTTCGCGCCATAAAGGCTCAGACGTTTAATCATCAGTTCAAGCAAAATGCTGATGCCCCAGTACAGCGCAATCGCGACGATAAAGGCATTGAAGGGAATAAAGTAGGTGGACTGCACACCGTTGGCGGCAGCGGTTATCTCCTGAACGGTAATAATGCACAGGAAAGCGGTGTCTTTCAGGCAAATAATAAGCTGGTTGCCCATCAGGGGCAGCGCTGAGGAAAAAATATTGGGTAAGACGATACGTTTAAATATCTTATAACGGGAAAATCCCTGCGATACGGCGGCCTCAATATAACCCGCAGAAAATATCCTTCGCTGGCTACGTAATATTTCGAAGAAGTAGGCACCGTGATAAATAATTAAAGCGACCAGGCCTGCCGTCCAGGCTTCCATACTGACGCCAAGTTCTGGCAATCCGTAATACAGTAAGTAGGCCAGGATTAAAAATGGCACGGCGCGCATCAAACTGACAAAGGCGATAATCACTCTGTCAATCAGGCGATTTTGGTATTCCATCACATAGCAGAGAAGAATACCGATAAATAACCCGGCGACTGCTGCAATAATAAACAGTTCGAGTGTTGCCAGCAAACCGTTAAAAAAGCTCTCACGTGCTGACCAGATAATACCCCACTGATTCATAAACCCTCCTGCTCTTACCGCGCCAGGCGCTTCGCTTTGCGTTCCGCCATGCTCTGGAATTTCAGCAGCAGACCGATAATAACCACATACAACAGCCCTGCTGCCAGAATCGGCGACAGCGGCTCATACGTCACTGAGGAGATACGGTTGGTCACACGCGTCAGATCCACCACGCCGATCACCGCAATCGCCGGGCTCCCTTTGATGAGGAAGGACATTTCGTTCACCAGCGCAGGCAGGCTTTCTATCCACATCTGCGGCAGCATGATGTAACGGAAATAGGTCCAGCGTCGCATGCCAACAGATTCTGCGGCTTCGCGCTGTTCCCGCGGGAAATTACGAAAGGCGTTGCGCCAAATTTCGGCGTTAAAAGCCGAGGTGTTCAACGTCAGCGCCACAATGGCCGCCAGCGTTTTATCCATGTTGATGCCCAGCGTCGGCAGAGATAAAAAGAGGAACAACACCAGCGTCACCAGCGGCGTCGCGCGCGCCAGGCTGATGTACACCACCAGCACCTGGTCGACGACGGGGATTTTCATCATGCGAATGAAGGCGATCACCAGTCCGATAACCACCCCAAACGCAATCGCAATGCCCGAGATCCAGAGGGTCGTCCATGCCCCTTCAATCAGTAACTGCCAGGCCATTGAATCCATGGGCCCTCCTTCTTTAACAGGCGGCGGTTGCCCGCCGCATTGATCTTAGAAACCCGCTAACTTATGGAACTGATCGGCCGACGTAATCGGCTCTTTCGGCATATCGTAGGTTTCACCGAACCATTTTTTCTGCAGCTCAGCCAGCTTCCCGGTTTCGGTCATGTGGTTCATAAATTTGGTCATGTAAGCCAGTAATTCCGGGGAGTTTTTCGGAATCGGCCATGCCATGTAGCCAGGGCCAGAGACCGCCAGACCTTTGGCAAAGACCTTCGGTTTCGCTTTCACCAGGTCATTCACCGAGATGACCACGTTAATCACGTAATCCACGCGTTTGTTAGCCAGATCCGCGTAAGCTTCCGGGTATGACTGGTATTCCACAACCGGGCCTAATTTACCGCCGGTTTTTTCCAGCATCGCTTTCAACTCAGGCAGGCGAGCCAGCAGCGCGCTGCCCGCCTGAACGCCTACTTTTTTACCGCTGAGGTCGGCAATGGTGTTTAACGTTTTATCATCTGCACGTTTCACAAAATAATGCTGCGCGGAGGCCCAGGGTGGGGTGAAATTAAATACATTGAGACGTTCATCGGTAATCACGGCACCGGTTAACGCCATGTCATATTGCCCGGTAGAAACGGAAGCGAGTAATCCCGTCCAGGGTAAAATACTTTGCGTGATATTGAATTTCGCATATTTACGGAACTCGTCGAGCATGTCCTTGTTAAAACCGTCCGTCTGTCCGTTGGTCATAAAGTTAAACGGTGCATAGTCATCTTCCGTCGCGACTTTCATCGTGCCGGTTTTTTCGATTTCGGGTAAATCCGCTGCGACTGCGTGTAAAGAGAAAGCCAAAGAGAGCATGGCTGCAAGACAATATTTGCCGAATACTTTTTTCATTTCTCTACCCTTTATTAAACATGCGAGGCCGGTACATTCCCGTCGTGCTGGAATCGTTGCAATAAATATGCCGAAAGAGTTTCTCGTTCGGAATTTTTGTGACTGCGTTTTTACAATAGGGAGGCTTTTTGATTTATGAATAGAGCCAGATTTCGCCAATGTTTGTGTCAGATGCACAAGAGCTGGTATGGAATTTGCTGAATTCCTGTCATGGTCTATCTCTGGGGAGAGCAACATGATTCGTCACCTGATGCATGTCAATTTCGACGGTCAACGTGGGTTACAGGAACAGGTTCGGGAATCGCTGATTAACGCCATTCTGAGCGGCATCTTCCCCGCCCAAACGCCGCTGCCATCCTGCCGACAGCTGGCGGGCCAGCTCAATGTCTCGCGCAATACCACCGCGCTGGTGTTCGAAAGTCTGGTTAACGAAGGCTATCTGGTGAGCCGCCCGCGCAGTGGTTATTACCTGCATCCGGATTATTATGGCGCGGGGCAAAACGTCTCCCAGAGTGCACCTGAATGCGAAAGCGGCGCACCAGTTTGGGGCAAACGTCTGCACATCACCCCCAGCCAGCAGGAATCTATTCTCAAGCCGGCCGGGTGGATGCACTATCGCTACCCCTTTATCTACGGTCAGCCCGACACGCAGCAATTTCCGCTCGCCACCTGGCGGGCGGCGGCAAACTGGCTGCACGGCGGCGTGCGTGACCCGGCGTGGGTTATCGATCATGTGGATCAGGATGTGCCGATGCTGATTGAACAGATCCGCACTCGCGTGCTGCCCAAGCGTGGCATCGTGGCAGCACCCGATGAAATCCTCATCACCCTGGGTTCGCAGAACGCCCTCTATTTATTGACCCGCCTGCTGATGGCACGCCAGACGCGTGTTGCGGTGGAGAACCCCGGTTTTCGCGAGGCGATTAACACCTTCCTGCTTAGCGAGCCGCAGATTGTGCCGCATCCGGTTGATGAAGAAGGGATCGTACTGGGCGAGACTCCCTGTGATTACTATTACGTCACGCCAGGCCATCAGGTGCCGACAGGGGTGACCATGAGCAGAGCGCGACGCGCGCAGCTGCTGGAGTATGCCGCACGCCACGATGCGGTGATCATCGAGGATGATTACGACTCCGAGAGCAATTTCACGCAAAACCCCCTGCCCGCGCTGAAAGCCAGCGATCGCAGCGGGCGCGTGATTTACGTGAGCAGCCTGTCTAAAGCGTTGTCGCCCGGCCTGCGGCTTGGGTATATGGTCGCCGCGCCAGAAATTATTGATGAGGCCCGCGCCCTGCGCCGCCTGGTCTATCGCCATCCGCCGACCAACATTCAGTATCAGATGGCCCACTTTCTCGCGCAGGGCCATTACGAAACCCATTTACGCCGCTACCATGATGATTCCGCGCGCCGTTGGGACAGGCTGCACGATGCGCTCGGCAAATACCTGCCCGAGTGCAAAACCTTTGGTGGCAGTGAGCACGCCAATGCTTTCTGGCTCAGTACGCCTGAGCACATCAGCACGCAACAGCTCACCTGGCGCGCAGCCCATGCGGGCGTGTTGATTGAACCCGGCGCCCGCCATTTTCTGGATGGCGCGCCGCCGGATAATTTCTTCCGCATGGGGTTTCACGCCATCAACCCGGACGCCATTGTGCCGGGGGTGGAAGTCCTGCGCGGTCAGCTCGCACAGCTGGGGTAGCGACTCGTCAGACGGCTTTTCAGGGCATGCCTATAATGAAGGAGGAACTCACAAGGAAAGGATAAGAGAGTATGCCCCTACCCGATTTTCACGTTTCCGATCCCTTCACCCTGGGCATAGAGCTTGAGCTACAGGTGGTGAACCCGCCGGGCTATGACCTGAGCCAGGACTCCTCATCACTTATCGACACGGTGAAGTCCCAGGTCAAAGCCGGTGAAGTGAAACACGATATCACCGAAAGCATGCTGGAGATTGCCACCGGGGTCTGCAAAGACATCAACCAGGCGGCTAACCAGTTTTCCGCCATGCAGCAGGTGATTTTGCAGGCGGCGAACGCGCACCATGTGGGCATCTGCGGCGGCGGAACACACCCTTTTCAGAACTGGCAGCGTCAGGAAATCAGCAAAGACGAACGCTATTTCCGCACGCTCGAGATGTTTGGTTATCTGATGCAGCAGGCCACGGTGTTTGGTCAGCATGTGCATGTGGGCTGCCCGAACGGCGATGATGCGATTTATTTGCTTCACGGCCTGTCGCGCTTTGTGCCGCACTTTATTGCACTGGGCGCTGCCTCACCCTATATGCAGCGCACGGACACCCACTTTGCCTCCTCGCGCCTCAATATTTTTTCTTCTTTCCCGGACAACGGGCCAATGCCCTGGGTCAGCAACTGGCAGGAATTTGAAGGTCTGTTTCGTCGCCTGAGCTATACCAGCATGATCGAGAGCATCAAAGATTTGCACTGGGATATTCGCCCCAGTCCCCGGTTTGGCACCGTTGAAGTGCGGGTGATGGACACGCCGCTGACCCTGTCTCACGCCATTAATATGGCCGGATTCATTCAGGCGATAGCCCACTGGCTGCTGGCAGAGCGTCCTTTTAAGCACCAGGAGCGCGATTACCTGCTGTATAAATTTAACCGTTTTCAGGCCTGCCGCTACGGGCTGGATGGCGTGATAACGGATGTTCATACAGGCGCTCAGTGCCGCATTGCTGACGACATCGGGATCATGCTGGAAAAAGTCGCCCCCTGGGCCGATAAACTCAACGCGGGCAGCGCCATTACCGAACTGGGTCATTTTGTAAAACGCGGGAAAAGTGAAGCGCAGCTGATGCGTGATTTTGTCGCCGACGGCGGATCGCTGATTGGGCTGGTGCAAAAGCACACGGAAATCTGGGCCGCGAGTTAACGACATGCAGGGAGATTGCACCGCCGTGCACTTTCCCTGACAATGCGTCTTTTAACATGCGATTAACTGTTATGAAGCACCCACTGGAAACTGTAATCTCCGCGGCCGGCATCCTCGGGATGGCGTTCATCTCCGTCCTGCTGCTGCCCGCCCCGTCCTTAGGGCTGGTACTGGCGCAAAAGCTGATGGACACCTTCCATTTTCAGGATTTAAACCAGCTTTATACCGTGCTGTTTTGCCTCTGGTTCCTGCTGCTCGGCGCCGTTGAATTTTACGTTTTACGCTTTATCTGGCGTCGCTGGTTCTCGCTGGCGTAACCCCGTGAAATCACGCAGCCCGTACACCAGTGCTTCGACCCAGGCGGCATAATCATGCCCGCTCGACCAGGGGTGGAAGCGGGTGTTATAGCCTTTCTCACGCAGCATCTGGTCAAATTCGACGCTGTTGCGGTAAATTCCGCCGTCTGCACCCTGCGACTCAAATCGCCCGGCCTGCACCCAGAACCGCACCGGATAACGGGGTGACTGGGTATACTGCCGGGTCAGCCAGCCCGCCTTTTCTCCTTTTGGTGCCCACCAGTAGGAACCGGACAAGCTGATAACGTTACCGAACAGGCGCGGATAACGCAGCGCCACCCAGGACGAGGCGAGCCCCCCGTAGCTGGCCCCCGCCAGAATCGCTTTATTCCGTGTGACCTGAATACCCTGCTGGCGCAGCCAGGGGAGCAGGTCGTGGGCCATAAAATCGGCAAAGTCCGCGTTTGGCGGCAGCTCCCGCGAACGGCGGGCATGATCGAGGCTGTCAATAAAGACAATGTTCACCGGCGGCAACTGGTGGCGAGCGATGAGTCCATCCAGCACGTTGGCGGTGTGGTAATCCCCCTGCCAGATTTGCCCGTCAAAAAGGAACAGCGTCCAGCGCGCAGGCTGGGCTGAATGCGGGCGATAAATCAGGATTTCCCGGCTGTTGTCCAGGCGTTCGCTGTACAACGATTTGCGAATTAGCGTGCCGTGACGAATCGGCTGAGCCATCGCTTCAGTAGAGAAATAGCGGCTCGAACTCAGATCAAGCAACGAAGAGCGATTCCAGCGATCGGCCCAGGTGCTGCTCATGGTGAGCGTATTTAAAGGATCGGCCTGGGCGCTCACCAGAATGGCCCGACGTTGATCGCGCGGTGAGCCATCGATCTTAGGGACATCCGGCGCGAGCTTGTACTGCATGCGGGTGTCTGCCGGAACAACGTAGCTACGGAACCAGACGTCAGAGTTGGCCAGTTTGAACAGCGGATCGTGATCGCCCGCCGGGGAGCCGAGAATAAAGACGTTACCGCGTGCGCCACGCCAGAGGAAAGTGACACGTTTATGGGTCGCATCCACCGGCTCCACCAGCGGCGTGCCGCTTTGCTGTCGGGCGGCCCAGAAAGCCTCCGTGGTACCGCCTGCCGCCAGCTCCTTCGCCAGCTTTTGCAGCGCCGGGCTGACGGGATCCAGAACCAGAGCGCGGGACAGCGGCTCCGTTTCTTTCATCCGCCAGCTAAATGACCAGCGCACGCCTTCGTGGCCGTGCAGCACCAGCGAAGAAGATTGTTTTACCGGCAACGAGAAGAGCAACGACTGTTCGCCATCAGACGGCCCGCCTTCCAGCAACGCCCGCAGGCGACGGTTCTGCCCGTCCAGCAGGTGCGCATCGGTCACGCCTTTTAACGTCGCCTGGACATAGTTTTCGCTGAGTATCGGAAGCTGGAAGCAGACTTCTCCGCTGGCATCGAATTTTCCCTGCTGCTCGCCCTGAACGGACGAAGACTCACAGGGTGCGGCCATCGCTGACATCGCGCTAACCCCAACCAGTAACCCACCCCATGCCATCTTCATCTGATTTTCACTCTTCATAAAATTGTCATCGACGCTAATGCAAATGGTAATAATTTGCAATATCATTTGCGCCGTTAATGATCGCTCCCCGCTGCGTCTGGGTAGGTTTGGGGAGCATTGATGGCAAGAAAGATGGCAAGTAACAACAACGGGAATATAAAAATAATGTTTAAAAAGAACAAAGTAATGCAGCTCTGGCTGCTGAGCCTCGCCGTTTCAGGCGCGAGTTCACCGGCACTGGCCAAAACCGCGGGCGAAGAAACGCTGATCGTGACGCCGGGGACCGCTGAAGATCCAACCGCGCCCGTAAAAGGCCTGGTCGCGACGAAAACCCTGTCGGCGACCAAAACCGCTGCCGACCTGGTAAAAACGCCGCAGTCGGTTTCGGTTATCACCCGTGATCAGATGAAAGCGCTGGATGCGACCTCTGTTTCACAGGCGCTGCGTTACAGCGCAGGCGTGTTCACGGAGTACCGTGGCTCTTCCAACCGTAACGACGAGGTATTTGTTCGTGGCTTTAGCTATGTGCCGAAATTCCTCGATGGCCTGAGCTTCGGTGCGACCGCCTCTTCGCAGACCGGCACCGTTGACCCGTGGCTGCTGGAACGCGTGGAGCTGGTGCGTGGCCCGGCCTCGGTACTCTTCGGCCAGGTTAACCCCGGTGGTCTTATCAGCATGACCAGCAAGCGCCCGACCAGCGAGCCGATTCATAATGTGCAGTTCCGTACCGGCAATAACGATCTCGCCGAAGGGGCCTTTGATTTTGGCGGCAAGCTCAGCGACGACGGACGCGTCCTGTATCGCCTGAACGGCATCGCCCGCACCCAGAATAATCAGATCAGCGATTACAAAGAGACCCGCATGGCGATTGCCCCGGCGATCACCTGGTACCCGAACGATCAGACCCGTTTCACCCTGCTCACCAGCTACCAGAAAGATCCGGATGCAGGTTATCGCAACTTCCTGCCGTACTACGGGACGGTGGTCAGCGTGAACGGTAAATACCTGCCGTGGAACATGAACGTCAGCGACCCGGACTACGATCAGTCCTGGCGCGAGCAGACCATGATTGGCTATGAGTTTGAGCATCAGTTGAACGATGTGTTCACTTTCCGCCAGAACGCGCGCTATGCCACCATCAAGCAGAAGTACCGCTACATGGTTTACGCCAACAGCCCGGCCAACAGCAGCGTGCTGACCCGTCGTGCGCAGCATGAAACGCGCACCACCAACGAATTCGGCCTGGATAACCAGCTCGAAGCGCAGTTCGTGACCGCCGATGTTAACCACACGGTGCTGGGCGGTCTGGACTACAAACAGAGCAAAGATAAGCAGCTTCTGCAACGCGGGTCCGGCACGCAATATGACTTCGACTGGACGAATCCGACCTATGGCGTCAACGTCGATGAAAGCACCTTCGCCACCCTGACCAACGAACAGCAGAATCTGGACCAGATGGGCGTCTACTTGCAGGATCAGATGAGCTGGAATAACTGGGAACTGCTGCTGTCTGGCCGCTATGACTGGTCAGAAGTGCGCACCACCGATTTTACCGCCTCGGATGCACTCACCCAGCAGAATGACAGCAAGTTCACCTGGCGTACCGGCCTGCTTTACGCCTTTGATTTCGGCCTGTCGCCGTACATCAGCTACAGCACTTCATTTGAGCCAAACCTGCAAACCAACCGTGCACCGGGTGTGGCGCCGTTTAAACCGACCACCGGTAAGCAGACGGAAGTGGGTCTGAAGTACCAGCCGATGGACAACACGCTGATGTCGGTGGCCGCCTACGACCTGCGTCAGACCAACGTGCCGACCTACAACAGCACGGAAGGCTGGTTTGAAAACGCGGGCGAAATTCGCTCGAAAGGTCTGGAAGCTGAAATTCACTCCACCCTGTGGGATAGCTGGAACATTATCGCCTCTTATACCTACACCGATGCGGAAGTGACCAGCACCACGGTGGCAGGCGTGAAAGGTAAAACGCCGCAGCGCGTGCCTGAACACATGGCTTCAGCGTTCACCAGCTACACCATTCCGGGTGGCCCGCTGAAAAGCCTGACCGCCGGTGTCGGTGTACGCTACGTTGGCACCAGCTATGGCGATGCGCAGAACACCTTCAAAGTGGCGTCTGTCGATCTGTACGATGCGATGATGAAATACGATCTCGGTGAGCTGAACGGCAGTCTGAAAGGGGCAAGTGTGCAGTTCAACGTCAACAACCTGGCGAATACCAAGTATGTGGCGTCCTGCGCGGGCGACTCTGCCTGCTTCTACGGCGTGGGCCGTACGCTGACGGCTACCGTGAATTACTCCTGGTAATCACAGGGAACAAACAAAAAAACCGGCTGGGTGACAGCCGGTTTTTTATCAATGTGTCTGCGGATGATTCTCTTTGCGCCAGGCACCCGGCGGCTGATGGAACGTGCGGGTAAAGATCCGCGTAAAGGTCTGCTGGGAATCAAAGCCGTATTTCAGGCAGATATCGTAAACCTTTTGATCGGTATTCAATAAATCCTGTGCCGCCATCGAGAGCTTACGCTCGCGAATATAGCGCCCCAGACTCTCCCCTTTGTACTGCAAAAACAGCCGCTGAAGATGCCATTTTGAATAGCCCGAATGGCGGGCGATATCGTCAATCCGTAATGGTTGATGCAAATTATCGTCGATCCACCCGACGATGGTGTCGATAACCTGAGCGGAAATAGTCATGTTACGCTCCCCTCTGCTCTTCGAAATAAACCGTTATTCCCACCAGGCCCGGAAGCCTTGCGCACTGTCTGCCGCCAGAACCGGCTCGCCCAGCATGGGAGTCAACAATCGATACCCTTTACCCTGGCTTGCTGCTGCCAGTCGCTTGTAAGGGTCGTTCCAGGTGTGCTTTGCCAGCACAAAACGCCCGGCGTGGCCCGGCAAAATTGCCTCGGCATTGAGCTCCTCTGCTGCCAGCGCCGCCTCCTCAGGCATCATGTGGATGTACTTCCAGTCCTCGTCGTACTGGCCGTTTTCCAGAATGGCCAAATCCACTTTGCCAAATTGCTCACCAATGGCTTTGAAATGCGGCCCGTAGCCGGTGTCACCGCTGTAATAAAGTTTGCGCTCAGGGGTCACGAACATAAAACTGGCCCACAGAGTCTGGTTGCGCTTGAGGCCACGGCCGGAGAAGTGCCGGGCCGGGAGCACGTGCACGTCAAACCCGTCTGCCACACTGATTTTTTGCTGCCAGTCGGCTTCCTGAATGATGTCCGGGTTCATGCCCCAGTAGCGCAGGTGCGACCCTACGCCCAGCGGCGTGATGACCCGTTTGATTTTCGGCATCAGCGCCTTGATGGTGGCGTAATCCAGGTGGTCGTAATGATCGTGGGAGATAATCAGCAGATCGATCTCCGGCATGTTTTGCGCCGTCCACGGGTAATCACCGGCGAAGGCTTTATTCAGGAAGGAGAACGGGGCCGCATAATTGCTCAGCACTGGGTCAATCAAAATGCGTTGACCGGCCAGTTGTAAGTACCAGGACGAGTGCCCCAGCCACACCAGGGTATCCTGCTCAAGCGGCAGGCTTGCAAGCGCGGTATTGACCAGCGGCAACGGCTGCTGCGGGCGCGAGTTTTCACGGCGGGTCACCAGAAAATCCCACATGGAAGCCAGCATACTTTTTTGCCCGGTATAGCTTGGCGAGGGTAATTGATTGTGGAAAGCACCGTCACGGTAGTGCGGAGATTGCTCGACACGTGTGAGCTGCTCGCCCTGCGGTGGCTGACCAAATCCGGCGTTTAAAACAAAAGGCAAACTGGCGGCTGAGACGACAAGCATAATAAGAACCACGCTAAGCAAAAGACGTTTCATCTTCCCTTCCTGAAAGCGGTTCCTGTCCGTTGGAACGCCGAAAGTGTGTTAAACTTGATTATGAGTGAGTAAGCACTCATTATAGAAATGAATAGAAAGTCGTCAAGATGATTTTCTAAGTTTGACATTCAACATTGCGGTGCCCCAGGCAGGCGTGTTTCAATCGTGGTTTTTAAGCGCAGAGGAGAAAAATGTAGTGGCTCGTCCAAAGAGTGAAGATAAAAAACTGGCGTTACTGGATGCCGCAGCGGTTGCTATCGCTCAGACCGGCATTGCCGCTTCCACGGCCGTAATTGCCCGTAATGCAGGTGTCGCAGAAGGCACACTGTTCCGCTACTTTGCGACCAAAGACGATCTGCTCAACGCGTTGTATCTGCACTTAAAATCTGATCTTTGCCGGACGATGATCGACGGGCTCGACCGCTCCGTCTCCGATCCCAAAATCCACACCCAATCCATCTGGAACAGCTATATCGACTGGGGGATTCGCCACCCAACCGGGCATAACGCCATCCGCCAGATTTCGGTGAGTGAAAAAATCACCCCCGAAACGCGCCAGCAGGTGCAGGAGATGTTCCCGGAACTGCATGAGATCTGTCATCGCTCGGTGACACCAGAATTCCTCTCTGAAGAATTTTCACCGTTCGCCGACGCCATTTTCCTGACGCTCGCCGAAACCACCATGGATTACGCCAGCCGTGACCCTCTTAAAGCCAAAGAAACCAAGCGCTTAGGGTTTGAAGCAATGTGGCGTGCGCTCACCAGCGAGGAACCGCGTGGACAGTAAAACCCTGCAGGCACTTGCCCACCGCGTTGCGCTGGAGCTGCCGTTTACCGAACACTGCTGGCCGTTTGGCCCGGAAGCCGACGTTTTCAAAGTGGGCGGCAAGATGTTTATGCTGACCGGCACCGCTCACGGCAGACCGATGGTGAACCTGAAATCCGATCCGCAAAAATCCCTGCTTAATCAACAGATTTACCGCAGCATTGAGCCGGGCTACCACATGAATAAAAAGCACTGGATCTCAGTGTATGCCGGGGACGATATCAGCGAAGCCCTGTTGATTGACCTGATTAACGACTCGCGCAATCTGGTGGTTGATACCCTTTCACGCAAAGATCAGCAGCGCTTTCGCCCCCGCTGATCTCACGCCTGTGCGTCTCAGTCAAAACGCGTTAACGTAGCGTTTCAATGACTCACAGGAGAACAACGCGTGGAACTGGCGATTTATCAGGTTGATGCTTTTAGTCACGGTCCTTTTTCCGGTAACCCGGCCGCAGTGTGCATAACCGCCGATGCCCTGGATGCCGACACAATGCAAAAGATTGCGGCTGAAATGGCCGTTTCAGAAACCGCTTTTCTGACCCTCAGTAGTCGCCAGTTACGCTGGTTTACCCCCCTTGCCGAAGTCGATCTCTGTGGCCATGCAACCCTCGCCACGGCCCATATTTTGCGCCAGACGGGCCAGTTGAATGTGGGCGAGAGCATAGTATTTTCCACTCTCTCCGGCCCGCTCACCGCCACCGCCCGCGAAGCGGCCATTGAACTTGATTTCCCGCTGGCGCAACCGGATATGCGCCACGTCCCGGATACGCGCATTCTGGCTGCGCTGGGTTTGCATGAGAGCGAGATTGTCGCCAGTGCTAAATACGGGGCGAAAGAGATGATCGTTGTGGAAGATGTTCAGTTGATTGAGCGTCTGAATCCCGATTTCCAGGCGCTTTCTGCACTGCCGGGGCGCGGTGTGGCGGTGACCGCGCCGGGCAAAGGCAAATGGGATTTCGTGTCGCGCTACTTTGCTCCCTGGGTCGGCGTGAACGAAGATCCGGTCACCGGTTCCGCCCACTGCGCCCTCGCCGCGTACTGGGCCGGGCGTTTGGACAAGCGCTCACTTTGTGCCTGGCAAGCCTCCGCCCGTGGCGGGGAATTACAGATTGAACTGACCGAATCAGGCCGGGTGCTGTTGTCCGGTAGCGCACATACGGTGCTGGCCGGAACCTTGTTTATTTAAGCTGTGCCAGCCGGGCCAGCGCCTGCTCACCCTGCTCGTCTATGGGTAAATAGACCAGCAGGCGTGAGCCGTTACGCGGTGCGGAGTACCAGTACATTTGCTGCAATGAAAACTCACCCAACTCCGGGTGAGTGAAATTTTTCACCTGATTCTCGACCCCGCGTACGTCATACCTTTTATGCCAGAGCGAGGCAAATTCCTCAGACACCGCACAAAAACGCGCCAGTTTGGCTTCCCACTGCGGGTCACCCCGGTGCTCCGCCATTGCCGCACGGAAATAGGCAACGAAGGTCGGCAGTACGGATTCGCGGCGACCAATGCGACTGCGCCAGGTGGGATTGGTCAGATAAAGATAAATACAGTTGCGCTCATCTTCCGGTATCGCGTCAAAATCCACGCCCATCATCCGCGAAAAGGCATCGTTCCAGGCGACGATATCAAAATTTGATTTCTGAATGCTGGCCGGTTGTGGCAACAGGCTGTCGAGCAATTTTCGCGTACCGGGGCTGATCCCTTCGCACTGCGGCACGGCGAGGGTTTCCGCAGGTGTTAATCCGGCGAGTAAAAACATATGCCGGGTTTCGGTGGCCGAACACTCCAGCGCGTTGGCAATCGCCTGCATGACGGCGGCTGACGGGTTCACATCCCTGCCCTGCTCCAGCCAGGTGTACCAGGTCACGCCCACATCCGCGAGCAGTGCCACCTCTTCCCGGCGCAGACCCGGCGTGCGTCGCCGCCCGCTGCGGGGCAGCCCGAGGCGCTGCGGATCAAGGCTTTCCCGGCGAGAACGCAGGAATGCGCCCAGCTGTTTGCGCTTCTCATCCTGGATATTCACCAGGGGATCGCGCTCGGACATCACCGACATAACACCTCCAGCAGGGTAGTGCCAGTACCAGTATAAGCAAGAACTGGTACCCGTTTTTCATATCAGCGATGCTACGTCCATCTGATGAATGACGCAATGGAGTAACCATGAATACGTCTGCTGTTTCATCCGGTCGTGCAGCCCTGATTCTGCTGCTCACCGGACAGATGTTGCCGCTGATTGATACCTCAATCACCAACGTCGCCCTCGACTCCATCACCCTGTCGTTGCATACCACCACCACGCAACTGGCGCTGATCGTCGCCCTCTACGGCGTGGCGTTTGCCGTCTGCCTGGCAATGGGCAGCAAGCTCGGGGATAACTTTGGCCGCCGTAAGCTTTTTATGTGGGGCGTGGCGCTGTTTGGCCTCGCTTCACTGCTGTGCGGACTGGCCAATTCCATTTCGGCGTTGTTGATTGCCCGCACGTTGCAGGGCATGAGTGCGGCGCTGATCATGCCGCAGATACTCGCCACCCTGCATGTCACGCTAAAAGGCCAGGCTCACGCCCGCGCCATCAGCCTGTACGGCGGTATCGGCGGCGTGGCCTTTATTATCGGCCAGATGGGTGGCGGCTGGCTGGTCTCAGCCGATATTGCCGGGCTCGGCTGGCGTAACGCCTTTTTCATCAACGTGCCGATTAGCCTGCTGGTGCTGGCGTTAAGTCCGCGCTATGTGCCTGAAACCCGTAACGAAACGCCGACGCGCATCGACTGGCAGGGCACCTTCGCGCTGGCGCTGATTTTATGCTGCCT
Organism: uncultured Enterobacteriaceae bacterium; assembly: GCA_963530515.1. Classification (GTDB taxonomy): domain Bacteria; phylum Pseudomonadota; class Gammaproteobacteria; order Enterobacterales; family Enterobacteriaceae; genus CBFFRJ01. The sequence continues at coordinate 15,346 of CAUSEC010000040.1, forward strand.
GCTGTTCCCGCTGGCCCTTGGCCCGGAGATGCACTGGCCGTGGCAGAGCCAGGCGGCGCTGCTGGCGATTATTCCGCTCGGCCTGTGGATGCGCGCCGGCGCACTGCGTCAGGAGAAACGCGGCCTGCACCCGCTGATGCCACCGCGCCTGTTGAAACTGCACAGCATTCGTTTTGGGATGCTGATCGCCCTGCTGTTCTTTACGGTCTGGTCTGGGTTTATGTTCTGCATGGCGCTGACGTTGCAGGCGGGTGTGGGGATGGCACCATGGCAGTCCGGCAACAGCTTTGTGGTGCTGGGCGTGACCTATTTTGCCTCCGCCTGGTATGCGCCAAAGCTGATTGCCCGTCACAGCACGCGCACCATCCTGCTTGGGGGGATTGCCATTCAGATGAGCGGGCTGATGGCGCTGCTCGCCACCCTCTGGCTGACCCACGGAAAGCTGGATGCGTGGAATCTTGCTCCCTCCACCGCGCTGATTGGCTACGGCCAGGCGCTGATCGTTAACAGCTTTTATCGCATCGGGATGCGCGACATCACCACGGGTGACGCGGGTGCGGGCAGTGCGATTCTGAGTACCCTGCAACAGGCGACGCTGGGGCTCGGCCCGGCGCTGTTAGGTGGGTTGTTTATGCACGTGCTCAATCGCACCCAGGGAAATTACAGCGACGCGCTGGCGGGCATTCTGATTGCCGAAGCGGTGATGATGCTGCTGCTTGCCATCGCAGCCATTGGTGCGCGACAGCAGCTCGCACCACGCTGCCCGGCAAACTAAGCGCCTCAAACTTTTGCGGGGAGCTTCGCAACCAGCCGCCAGCGGAACCAGAGCTGGGCCAGCAGGATCAGCACCCCGCCGAGGATTTTTTGCAGCGGCAGCCGCTCGCTGTACCACAGGGAGGCGGCAATCACGGTAAGCAGAGGCTCCAGCACCATAATCAGCGCCGCGCTGGCAACCGCGGCGTGTTTTTGCCCCTGAATTTGCAGACCAAAACGCAGGCTGGTGGCGATGAAAATACTGGCCACCAGCCACATTCCCGTCGAGGCCGTAAACGGCTGATTCCAGGATTCAAACAACAGTGAGATGAGAAGCCCCACCGCCCCGGTGACCCCCAGCTGTACCGTCGTCAGTGGGATAAGCGGCACTTCCCGCGCCACGCGGCTGGTGTAACAGAAGGAGATGGATTGCACGAAGGCGGTCAACAGGAACCAGCCCTGGCTGGGATGGAACACGATGGGGGTGTGCAGGCTTAATAATGCCAGACCGATAATGGCGACCGGCAGACATTCCCAGTACGCACGGGCGGGGCGTGCCCCCATCATTGCCCAGGCCACCAGCGGCACAAACAGCATCGAGAGGCTCATGATAAACGCCCCCTCGCCCAGCGATGGCGTTGTGGAGACCGACCAGATCCACAGGCATAAGTTGGCCGCCATCCAGAAACCACTGGTTACCACCTGACGAAGCCATTCCCGTGGAATACGCTGCCCGCGACAAAACGGCAGCAGCACCAACGCCGCGCCAAAAAAGCGCAGCCCCAGAAAGGCGAAGACCGGCATGCCGGAAATGGCCTCGCGGGAAAAAATCCACCCGCAGGCGGCAATCAGCGTGGTAATGACGAGAAAGAGTTCTGCTTGTCGTTGCCGGTTCATGGCAAGGCTCCCTGAGCATAAAAAAACCAGCGAAAGGCGCTGGTAAAAATCTTCGGGCAAATAATGCCCGAAGATTAGGCACTGGCGCGAGAAATATACTGCCAGTCCATCATAATTCTTTCAGTCGGCGCATCCGGGTTATCGATTTTATTGAGCAGCAGGCCGACGGCTTTGCGGCCAATCTCTCGTGAAGGCTGCTGCACCGTGCTGAGCGGCGGCGTCACCATTTCTGCCAGCTCCGTGCCATCAAACCCGACGACGGCGATATCCTGCGGCATCGCCAGCCCGGCTTCGTGGATGGCCAGCAGCGCCCCGGCGGCCAGGGTGTCAGAAACGGCAAATACCGCATCCGGGCGATCATCGGCACGCAGCAGAGTTTCCATCGCCGCTTTCCCGGCGCTGAAGCTCAGATCCCGGGCGTACTCCACGCTTTTCCAGGTGCTCTGCGTTTCCTGCAATGCCCGGGTATAGCCCTGCTCACGCAGACGGGCATATTTGTAGCTTAAGTCGTGGTTGATGAGGGCAATACGCTGGCAACCGCGCGCCAGCAGGTGCTCAATGACGCACTGTGCTGCATCCACATCATTAATGCCGACACAGGAGACGTCACCTTCATCGGCATATTCCGCACATTGCACCCAGGGCGCGTTGCCAATCAGGGTGGTCAGTTCCGGCAGGCGGGCAAAGGCATCCATGGTGATAATGCCGTCGACAATTTTTCCGGAGAGCAATTTGAGCGCGGAGCGGGAACGCTCCATATCAGAACCGGTGTTGCAGAGCAGAATACGAAAGCCGTTCTGTTCGGCTTCCTCTTCAATGCCTTTCACTACCTCGGCACAAAAGGGGTTGGCAATGTTCGATACCAGCACGAGGATCATGGAGCTGCGAGCGGTGCGCAACTGGCGCGCCATCAGGTTGGGCTGATAGTTACTTTCCGCGATGGCCTTCAGCACGCGTTCACGGTTTTTTTCTTTAACGGATTCGCTGTTGTTGAGGACGCGTGAAACCGTGGCAACGGAAACGCCAGCCAGCCTGGCGATTTTCTGAATGGACATAACGTCGATATTTCCTGCGTTTAGCGGTTGGTGAGCAGGCTATCATATTGCCGGGGGGCATGCACGGTGGACGCCTTCTCCATACAGAGAGAGGGTTGAATAACCCCCAGTCATATTAGGTTTTGCAGCGATAACTTTGCGCAATGAGAATAAAACAGTCGCAGCGATGACTGGGTCCGGCTGAAAATCGGCGAAGCGTATCCGCAAGGCCGGGGCGACGCGCATGGATGCGCGGCGAGGGCGGTTTTACAGGGACGTTTCATCCGCCCGTCCCCGATAAGCCTGAAGGCATACGCTGAGTGGACCGCGTCAGCGGCGATTTTCCTGCCGGGAGCCTGGGTCGCCAGGGAGGTGGCGGCGAGCCTCCCTGGCACGTTCACGGGTTCTGGCGTGATAGAAAAGCAAGGAACATAAGGTGAACGGAATGACCATCGCAGCCGCATGTTCCCCTCACCCTAACCCTCTCCCCAAAGAGGAGAGGGGACCGTCCGTGCTCGCTGCCGCGACAATCTCAGTACGCCACCTTCACCCACTTTTGCTGCGCATGGCTCTGCAAAATCGCATCGATGATAAACATCACGTTTGCACCGTCGTGGAACGAAGCAAAATTAGCCTCTCCGTGCGCGGGCATCTTCCCGGCTTTTACCGCCGCATAGAAGTTAAGCATCATGTTCTTGAATGCATCCGGCCAGCCTTCGATGTGACCACCGGGGAAGTGCGCGCTGCCCGCCACATCCGGGGTCATCAGGCCGGGGTCGTCGGTAAGTGTCTGGTTGGGCTGCTGGCGGTGGCCAATCCATAGCTGCTGCGGGATTTCCTGATCCCAACCCAGTGAGCACTCACTACCATTTATCTCAAAACTCAGGCGATTTTTACGCCCGGCGCTCACCTGCGAGACGCTGAAGCAGCCCTTGCTGCCATCATCGAAACGAATCAATACCGATGCGGCATCTTCGGTCGTGACCGGACGGTCTTCGCGTACTTCTCCCTCTTTTGCTGACGAGAACGTCGCCGCAGACGGGCTGACTTTGCGGGTCGGCCAGACAATCGACAAGTCCGCCATCACCTGGGTGATGCGCTTCCCGGTGACAAACTGCAGGGTGTCGCACCAGTGTGAACCAATATCCCCTACCGCCCGTGACGCCCCACCAACAGCCGCATCGACGCGCCAGTTGTAGTCGGTTTCAAGCTGCATCCAGTCCTGCAAATAGCTACCGTACACGGAGAACAAGCGTCCCACTTTCCCACTGCGGTTCATGCTTGCCGCCTGCTGCACCATGGCGAACTGGCGATAGACAAAGCTCACCCCGTGCACCACGCCCGCGTCTTCAGCGAGGGCTACCAGCTCGCGCGCTTCATCAGACGTCATACACAGCGGTTTTTCGGAAAACACATGTTTGCCCGCCGCCAGAATCTGCCGGTTGATGGCGGCATGCAGATGATTGGGTGTGCAGTTGTGCACCACCTGCAGGCCCGGATGGGCAAGCAGTTCGTCCACGCTGGCATAAGCATGCGGAACGCCCAGCGCGCGCGCTTTTTGCGTGGCGTCCGCCAGCGATGCATCACACAATGCCACCACCTCCACACATCCCAGGCGACGCAGCGCCTCAATGTGCGCCGGGCCAATAAACCCGGTGCCTACAATCCCGACCTGAATCATTCACTTTCTCCCAGACCTAACATCCTGCGCACGCTTGCCCGGTCTTCCGTCACGGCGGCAAAGTCATCAAACGCGTGGGCAGAAACCGGAATAATATGGCGACGGATAAACTCGCTGCCCTCACGCGCGCCCACGTCACTCGACTTCAGGCAGCATTCCCACTCCAGCACCGCCCAGCCGTCATAGCCGTACTGGGTGAGCTTGCTGAATATCGCGCCAAAGTCGATTTGCCCGTCTCCCGGGGAACGAAAACGCCCCGGCCTGTCGCCCCAGTTCTGATAACCACCGTAGACGCCACTGCGCCCGCTGGCGCGGTATTCGGCATCCTTGACGTGGAAGGCTTTGATGCGCGAATGATAAATATCGATAAACGCCAGGTAGTCGAGCTGCTGCAAATGCAGGTGGCTTGGGTCATAGAGAATATTGCAGCGCGGGTGGTTGCCCACCTTCGCCAGGAAACGCTCAAAGGTCACACCGTCATGCAAGTCTTCACCGGGGTGAAGTTCAAACGCCACGTCAACACCCTGCTCATCGAAGCGATTCAATACCGGCAGCCAGCGGCGGGCCAGCTCGTCGAACGCCTCGTCAAGCAACAGCTTGTTGTGCGGCGGCCATGGGTAAAGATAGGGCCAGGCCAGGGCACCGGAGAAGGTCGCATGCGCCTTCAGCCCGAGGTTTTTTGACGCCACCGCCGCCTGCATCACTTTCTCGACCGCCCAGGCCTGACGCGCCGCTGGATTACCGCGCAGCGCCTCAGGCGCAAAGCCATCAAAGGCCGCATCGTAAGCCGGGTGCACCGCAATCAGCTGCCCCTCCAGATGGGTCGAGAGTTCGCTGATGACCAGCCCGTGCTCCGCCAGTAGCCCCGTCACCTCATCACAATAGGCCTGGCTTTGCGCCGCACGTTCAACGTCAAAAATCGCCGGGTGGTTAACGGGAATTTGCAGCGCTTTATAGCCCAGTCCGGATGCCCAACCCGCCAGCCCGGCAAGCGTATTAAACGGCGGCTGCCCGCCGATAAATTGCGCCAGAAAAATTCCCGGCCCCTGAATGGTTTTCATCGCATCTCCCAATACTTATGCATGCTCACTGTCTTTATATTTGAACGAGAAAAGGAAAATAATGGCGATCACCGCTGCCGCAATGGCCGGTATCCACCAGAAGCTGACCCACGCCTGTGGAATGGCCTGGCCCGCCACAATGCGGTTGTAGAGCGCGCCGGAAATCTGCGAGCCGAGCAGCATGCCGATGCCGTAGGTGAACATCACAATCATGCTCTGCGCCTGGCCTTTCACTTTTTCCCCCGCCACACGGTCGGTGTAGATAAAGCCCACCACAAAGAAGAAGTCGTAGCACACACCGTGCAGCAGAATGCCGAGATAGAGCAGGAAGCGCCCTTCTTCACTCACGCCGAGGGCAAAGAAGGCGTAGCGCACAAACCAGGCGAGCATGCCAATCAGCAGCATGTACTTCACGCCCAGACGGCGGAACAGCAGCGGGATCACCAGCATAAAGAAGATTTCAGACATCTGGCCGAAGGACATGGCGGTGCTGACGTCCGCAACGCCCGCATCCGCCAGATACGAAGCGGTGTAAGCGTAATAGGTACCCAGAGGAACGGAAATCAGCATGGCGCAGAGCGAGAACACGAAGAAGTGGCGCGTTTTCAGCAGCGCAAAAGCATCGGCACAGAACAGGTCACGCAGGGCGACGGGCTGGCCTTTTGCCGGTGCAGGCGTATGGGGCAAAGTCAGGCTATAGAGCGCCAGCAGTACGGAACAGGCCGCCGCCACCTGGAAGATGGTCACGCTCGACGAGATACCGGTCACGCCAATAAAGATGCCCGCCACAATCCAGCCGATGGTGCCAAACACGCGCACGACCGGGAAGGTTTTGTCGATATTTGCCAGGCTATGAAACGCGATGTTGTTGGTCAGCGCCAGCGTTGGCATGTAGCACAGCGTGTAGCCGAACAGCAGCGCAATCAGCAGCGAGCCGTTTTCCGCGACCAGCGCCTGCGGCACAAACATCAGGATAGCGGCCCCTGCCAGGTGCATCACGGCCATCACCTTTTGCGAAGCGAAGAACCTGTCGACCAGCATACCGAGCACAAACGGCGAGAGAATCGACGCAATAGGCCCTGCGGAGAACGCATCGCCAATCAACAGCGACATGTTGTGCTGGGTCATCACCAGACCTAAGGTGACCGACCAGCTCCCCCAGATAAAGAACTGTAAAAACATCATCAGCGACAGCCGGGGAACCAGCAGCCGGTGCTGTACCAGACTTCCGCTACTTTCGGTTGTTGACACCATTTTTTTGCCTCACCTTTAAAAAAGTAATCGATTACAAATCATCTCAAATGAAAAGTAATCGATTACAAAATTATTTTCCTGTTTGATGAAACAAGAGTGGGAGATCAATCACGATAAATTTTTAGCCAGAATTCGCCCCGGCGGATCCGGCGGGGCGTTGAGGAAGGCGCGTCAGGCTTTACGACGTGAAAGCGTGAAGGCCGCAAACAGGAAGGCAATCCAGACCGGCAGCAGAATGGCGGAGGTGCGCATCCCGTCCATGGTGCACATCAGTACCAGGATCATCAGCATAAAAGCGATGCACAGATAGTTACCCGCCGGGTAGATAAGCGCCTTGAACAGCGTGTCCCGGCCTTTACGGCGCATGGCCGCGCGGAATTTCAGGTGCGCGAGCGAGATCATTATCCAGTTCAGCAGCAGTGTAGCCACCACCAGCGCCATCAGCAGACCAAAGGCCTCTTTTGGCAGCAGGTAGTTCACCAGCACCACCAGCGATGTGATGGCACCTGAGAGGATCAGTGAGTTAACCGGTACGCCGCGGCGGCTGACGCGGGTCAGAAACGCCGGGGCGTTACCCTGCACCGACAGGCCAAACAGCATGCGGCTGTTGGAGTAGACACCGCTGTTATAGACCGACAGCGAGGCCACCAGAATGACAAAGTTCAGCGCCGAGGCGACGAGGTTGCTGTTCAGATCGTGGAAAATCATCACGAACGGGCTGCTGTCGGCTTTGATGTCCACCCACGGGTAAAGGGCCAGCAGCACCACCAGAGAACCGATATAAAACAGCAAAATACGGTACACCACCTGGTTCACCGCTTTGGGGATAGATTTGTGCGGGTCACTGGCTTCGGCGGCCGTGATGCCAATCAACTCCAGCCCACCGAAGGAGAACATGATCACCGCCAGCGAGAGAATCAAACCCTTCCAGCCGGTGGCCAGGAAGCCATCAAAACGCCAGAGATTCTCAACGCTGGCTTTTTCTCCACCGTGGCCGCTAAAGAGCATCCACAGGCCAAAGCCGATCATGCCAATAATCGCCAGCACTTTGATCAGCGCAAACCAGAATTCGGTTTCGCCGTACAGGCGCACGTTCACCAGGTTGACGGCGTTGATGATAATGAAGAAGCTCGCGGCCCAGATCCACGTCGGTACGTCCGGGAACCAGTACTGCATGTAAATCCCGGCGGCGGTCAGTTCCGCCATGCCTACCAGCACGAACATCGCCCAGTAGTTCCAGCCAGACAGGAAACCGGCAAAAGGGCCCCAGTATTTAAAGGCAAAATGGGCAAATGAACCGGAAACCGGCTCTTCGACAACCATCTCGCCGAGCTGGCGCATAATTAAGAAGGCAATAATCCCTGCGACACCGTAGCCCAGCAGCACTGCGGGACCCGCCATCTGGATTGCCGGACCAATGCCGAGGAACAACCCTGTCCCAATCGCGCCCCCGAGGGCGATTAATTGAATATGGCGGTTTTTTAAACCTCGTTGCAGCGTCGGCCCTGTTTCCGACGCGGCATCTGCTGAGTGCTCAGATGCCAGTGACGCGTTTTTCACGTCTTTCTCCTTTATTGTTTTCTTGAAGCCGCACCTTTTAACACTTACAGCAGGGTGTAGCAAGGCCAGTAAACAATGGGTGAATGATTACCCAAACAGGTTTACTATCACTGGTGACACCAATGATATTAATGGGAGCCATTTATGGGTGAGGGCCAACGCCAGACCACGACGCTACGCATCGAGCAAGAGATGAAGGAACGTCTAAAACTGCTTGCTGATGATCGTAACAGCTCAGCGCATTCGCTGATGCTAGAAGCTATCGCTGAGTATGTTGAGCGGGAAGAAAAACGCAGCCAGTATCGAAAAGAGGCGCAGGCTGCCTGGCAGGATTATCAGCAAACCGGGGCGCATATTACTGCTGAAGAGACAATTACCTGGCTGGAATCCTGGGGCACGGGTCATGAGCAGGATGCTCCTTCATGCCACAAGTAATTATTACTGAAAGTGCACGCCGGGATTTACAGCGATTACAGGATTTCCTGAAAACAAAAAATACCCTCGCGGCAAAGAAAGTGGCAGACGTTCTTATTCGTGCCATTCGCATGCTGCAAAGCATGCCGGAGATTGGACGCCCAGTGCCCCATCTCCCCCCGGAGTTTCAGGAAGCTGTGATTGAGTTTGGTAGCAGTGGTTACGTTATGCTTTACCGTTACGATGAGTACACGGACACTCTGGCTATCCTGAAAATAAAACATCAAAAGGAAGCCGGGTACCCTGCCGCCTGACCGCGCCAGTTGTGCTGTCAGGCCCGTGTCAGGTTGCTGTCGGGTCGATGTCGTGTTGTTGTTTCGCCGTTTGCGCGACGCTGTCATCCTGTTCAAAACGGAGACATCATCATGAGTACCAACAAAGTTAAAGAGTATCGCCTGGCCCGCGCCTGGTCTCAGGAACAACTGGCAGAAATGGCTGCATTAAGCGTGCGCACGGTGCAGCGCATTGAGAACCAGGAGCAGCCCAGCCTTGAAACGCTGAGCGCGCTGGCCGCCGTGTTTGAGGTGAGTGTGACCGAGCTTGCCGGAAGCAGCGAAACGCAGGCGGATGAAGCACTGGATTTGCGCATTACCGACGCCCGGCAAAAACTGGAAGCCGAGAGCCGCTTTTATCGTTCATTGCTGACCGCCGTGGTCGTGTGTGTGCTGCTCTATTTTTTGAATCGCACCACCTCACCGGGCAGCAACTGGTCGCTGTGGGTGGCGGCAATCTGGGGAGCACTTTTGCTGGTGCGTGGTTTGCGGATCTTTGTCTTTGGCATGCTTATCGCCGACTGGCAAAAGAAACGGCTACAAAAATTGCTGCGTAAGTGAGGCCTGACAGGATCAAAAGCCGTCCAGCATAAAGTCCAGTGCGTCTTTTACACGTTGCCGATGATGACGAACATCCATCACTTCTGTACCCAGTTGTGACAGACGCACGCTGGCCATTTCATGGGTCATGACCAGATACTCTTCGCCCTCAATGTTGAGTATCGGTGTCAGACGTAAAACAGGCGTACTGGAAAATTTGATTAGTGGATACAGAGGGATAACCATCCGCGTGCCAAGTTCACCAATGATGTCGCTTTGCACATCGAGTAAGTAGGGGTAAGCCGCACTGTTCCCTTTATTGCGATAAACCACATATTGCATCGTTAAAACGTCCTGTAATCGTCAGACAAAAGTCCATGTTCATCAGTGATCCGGTTGAGTTCCTGTATGCCAGCACGATTTTCACGCTGCCAGGCTTGCGTTTCCAATAAACGCAGCTCCTTTTGCACGCTATCAGTGAGCAAGGCTGAGAGATTAAGTCCAGCGTCACGTGCCTGCTGCAAGAGCGCGGGCTCAAGTGTCACACTGACCGTTTTTTTATGTCGAACGCCTGTTGATGGCATGTTCACTCCTGATATTACACGTGTGAATTACACATGTAATTATGTCTTGTTACCCGTGTGATAGCAATTTCCCGATACCCTCTCAACGGCTAATGTCATGACAGCCTTTTCACAAAGCACACCGCTTCAGGTCGGCCCATATAGTTGCCGTAATTATCCGTCTGCACGTAGCCCTGTTTCTCATAAAAGGCGACCGCCTGAAGGTTTACCCGGCGGGTTTCCAGTTTGATTTCCCGGTAATCCAGCGCCCTGGCTTCATTTTCGAGATAACGCAGAATGGCGGAGCCAATGCCCTCTCCTTCCCGCAGCGCAAACATACGTTTTAACTCCGCCGTATCGGAACTCAGCGGGCGTATGGCCCCGCAGCCCACGGCGATGCCCTGGGCATCACGCGCCAGCACCCACAGCGCCCTGTCGGCTTGCACATCCTCGACATTGAAGGAGTTTTTCCCGCTGCTGCCGGTCATGGCGGCGAGTGCCTCGGATAATTTTTCGATAAGTGCATGGGAATCCGGCGACAGCGGATCGGCTTTGGCGACGTGAATCATCAGAAATAGCCGTGTTGGGTGATGTGACCTTCACCTTAGCGATTCACGGGGAAAATAGACACCCCGGCGCGCTGCCGGGGTGTGGGGGTTAAAACGCGTAAGAAACACTGACCGAGTAGTTACGCGGCTCGCCATAGACGGCGTAATCGCTTAACCAGCTGTAGTATTCACGGTCAAACAGGTTGTCGACGTTCGCCTGCACCGCAAGCTGCTTCGTCACCTGGTAGCGGGCAAACAGGTTTGCCAGCGGGTAGCTGCTGGTGTACACGCGGGTGGTTTCGCCGTCTGCACCCGTCACGTCCTGGAAGGTGCGGTTTTGCCAGTTCACACCGCCGCCGACGGTCAACTCGGGCAACATAGGCAACTGATAGCGGCTGAAGAGCTTGAACTGGGTTTGCGGCATCTGGCTATTGAAACGGCCGTCTGAGTCACGTGCCACGTAGCGCGTTGCGCCGAACGTCACGGTCAGGCGATCGGTCACCGCGCCGTTTATCTCAAACTCCGCCCCTTTGCTGACCGCCCCTTTGGTCGCGTAGTACGCCTGCTCGCTGGTGCCATTCACCATGTTGTCACCGCTGGCCTGGCCCACGTTCTCCTGCTCAATGCGGAAGATGGCGAAGGTGGTGGTCAGGCGTCCGTTCATCCAGTCCGATTTCAGGCCGGTCTCGTAGTTTTTGCCGGTGATTGGCGAGAGATACTGGCCATTACCGGTGCGTTTGGTCTGCGGCTGGAAGATGGAGGTGTAGCTGGCGTAAGCCGACCAGGTGTCATTGATGTCATACACCAGCCCGCCGTAGGGGGTCAGGTTGTTTTTGCTGACGTCGCCACTGGTGCCATGGGTGCTCCACTGGGTGTAACGTGCGCCGAGGATCAGCGACAACGGATCGGCAAGCGAGAAGCGCGCTGCCGTATAGGCCGATTTCTGGCGTACCACGTCGTCTGAGGTGAGTGTCCAGTCACTCCAGTCCGGCTCGGCGATATCGCCGTTCCAGCTGTTATTGAAAACGCCAATGTCGTCGGTGTCCATATCCGCACCCGCGCTGTAGTAGCGGTTGCTCTGGCGGCTATAGCTGACGCCGGCCACCAGCTCATGCTGGCGGCCCAAAAGCGCAAACGGGCCGCTGGCGTAGGTGTCGAGGGAGTCGAGCTTGCGCTTGCCTTTGTCGAGGCTGCCGAAGCCCGCCAGCCCTTCCCCGGTATCCTGATCCGGGTAGTTGAAACTGTAGAGTAATTTGGAGTTAAACGTGGCTTCCGCGTGGGTGCCGTTCAGGCGCGCCGTCCAGCCGTTATCAAAGGTATGCTCAACGTTGGCAAAGACTTTGCGCGAATCCAGCGCGTAACGCGTCCAGTCGGCCGAGGTGTTGGTGCTTCTGTCATAATGCGTGCGCACACCGTTGCTGTACCAGGTCGGTAGCCCGCCCCAGGTCGGATTCCCGGTGTTGCTCTGCTGATAGTCATAGCCCAGTGAGACGGTGGTGTTGTCCGTCAGATCCGCATCCACCACGCCGTAGATAAATTTCTTGCGCTTGTGATAACGATCCAGCCAGCTGTCCTGATCCTGATAACCCGCCACGATGCGCCCGCGCACCGTGCCCGCGTCATTGAGCGGCGCAGACAGATCGGCCACGTAGCGCTGCTTGTTCCAGCTACCGTATCCGGCGCTCAGGTTACCGACAAACTCGCGGCTGTCGGCACGTTTGCGCACCATATTGACCGATGCACCTGGGTTACCGGATCCGCTCATCAGCCCGGTCGCCCCGCGTACCACTTCCACGCGATCGTAAATCGCCGCATCGTCACCGGCATCGCCAAAGTTCCACTGATCGCTGACCGAGGTGGGAATGTCGTCGAAGGTGTAATTGCTTATCTCAAAACCACGGGAGTAAAAACTGGATCGCTCGCTGTCGAACAGGCTCGCAGACACCCCGGTGGTGTTCTGCAATACGTCACTGACCGACTCGATATCCTGATCCTGAATACGTTGCTTCGTGATAACACTGACCGACTGCGGTACGTCGCGCGGGGCCAGCAGCATTTTGGTGCCTGCACGGGTCGATTTAACGGTGTAGTCCTGTTCGCCAGTCGTTGATGTCCCGGAGACCGCCGAACCGTCCACCACAATTTCATCCTGGATTTTGCTTTCCGCCGCCTGCGCCAGGGCCGGATTGATAATCCCATGCACGGCCAGCGCCAGCACGGAGAAGGTGAATGTTTTTTTGATGCCTGGCGCACACCGGTGCGCAGGTTTACCCCTGCCATAAAATGCCATTGTTTTTCCCTTCAGGACGCGTGTTATTAGAGTGTTTTTTTGAGAACGCTAATCGCAATCATTTGCTTTACGGACGTCTTGAGGGGGATAGTTCAGATTGTGTAACGATATGTAAATTTAATTCAGCACAAAAAAGGGCTGACGCTGTGCGCCAGCCCATCAACTCAGAAGGACATGGTCACGCCCGCATAGTAAGCGCGGCCCGGTTCGTTATAGGTCGATGCACCGTCGTTATCACGGTACAGACGCTTATCAAAGAGGTTAGAAATCCCGCCGTTCAGCAGCAGATTTTTGCTCAACTGATAGTTCGCACCCACGCCAACAATGGAGTAGGCCCCCACTTCTTTGGATGACATGGACGTCACATCAGTGCGAGATTCCGCATACTCACGCGGTTTCTGGCGGCCGTACATCGTCCAGTTCACATTGGTGGAGAATTTGTCGGTGACCTGCCAGTCCAGCATGGTGTTCACGGTGTATTCAGGAATAATCGACAGCGGGTTGCCGGTCTCTTTATTCTTGGATTCAATCATGTACGTGCCGTTGGTGCGCCAGGTCAGAGTGTCTTCAACAACCGGAACGCTCAGGTTGGCTTCCAGCCCTTCCACCAGTGCTTTACCGCCGTTTTCCCATTGCAGGATGTTGTAATTATTTGAGGTCACACCCAGCACTTTGGTACCGGAGACAATCTTGTTCTTGTAGTCGTTGCGGAAATACGTAATCCCCGCCACGAAGCCCGCGTGATTAAACTCCAGGCCTATCTCTTTGTTGATGCTGATTTCCGGGTCCAGATTGTCGTTACCCAGCAGGTAGCAACTGCCACTCTCGATGCTGTTCGGGCAACCATTACCGCGCGTCGCCAGCAGGTAGCCTTCGCTTGACTGATAAAGGTTCGGCGCTTTATAGGCCCGCGCGATACCCGCCTTCAGCTTGAACATGTCGCCCAGATCCTGGGACACGTTCAGCGACGGGCTCCAGTTGGTGCCAAATTTATTGTGGTAGTCCATACGCAGGCCCGGAATGATAAAGGTGCCTGCAAACGCTTCAATGTTGTCTTCAATGTAGAAGGCAGAGGTTTCCGCGCTGTTTTTGCTGCTGCGACCGGATGGATCGCCGGAGACGCCGTTGATCACCCCGTCAGCCGCAGAGGTGGCAGACATTGACGCCGGATCGTCAAGTTTCTCACTTTCCCACTCGGCACCCAGCGTCAGCATATTCGGCACCCACATGGTCACCGGCAGGTTGATTTCCCCGGTCCCCCGCCAGGTTTCCAGGCGACTGGTGTCGAAGGTATCGCTGTTGATCATCCCTTCCACGCGCCCGGTCGATCCTTCCTGCAAACGGGTGTTATTGGTTTTCTCGTAGTAAACGCCCGCTTTGGACTGACCCCAGTCCCAGATGCCGTTCCAGGTCAGACCGTAATTCTGGCGGTACATGCGGTTCGTTTCATCACCGTAAAGTGAAGAAACCAGCCCGTTCGGGCTCAGGTTACCGTTACTGTACTGCGTGTCGCCCGCGTAGATGTTCCCCTGACGGCTGTAGCCATAGTCAACATCGACAATCTGCGTGGGGGTGATTTTCCAGGAAAGCTGGCCATTGATGTCTTTATTGCGCACACCTTCGCGCCCGGCGGCATACGAGCCGTTTTGCGCCTGGTTGATGTCTGCATCGTCAGCATCGGTTTTGTTGATGTTGCCGTACAGGCGCATGGTCAAGGCGTCACCGGCCAGCGGACCACTTAAGTCGAAGTTGGCGCGTTTGGTCGCCCCTTCTTTGTCATTTTCAGGCTGGTTGGTGTAAAGAGACAGCGCGCCGTGCCAGTCGTTGGTCGGGCGTTTGGTAATGATGTTCACCACCCCACCTGCCGCACCCGAGCCGTAGCGGGCGGCAGCCGGGCCACGAATGACTTCGATACGTTCCACCAGCTCCGGTGGCACCCAGTTGCTGTCGCCACGGGTATCACGCTCGCCACGCCAGCTATAGCGCACAGAATTACGTGAGGTGACCGGCACGCCGTCCACCATGATCAAGGTGTTCTCCGGCCCCATGCCGCGAATATCAATCTGACGGTTGTTACCCCGGTTGCCGGTCGCACTGTTGCCGGTGAGGTTAACGCCGGGCATTTTGCGGATGATCTGCGAAAGATCGTTAACCGGCGGCTCTTTTTTAATGTCTTCGGCAGTAATAATCGACACACCCGGCTGCTGTTTGAGTTCCTGCTCCGCCGTTGCCCGAACCACCATCTCCTCTTCAGCCGGGCCGGATGTGATGTCCGCGGCAACGGCACCCGCACTTAAGCAGGAGGCCAGCATCAGTACCAGGGGACGTTTCTTGAAAATATGATGAACAACCATGCCACTCTTCTCCATTTTTTTAACATATTTCGAGAATGAGCATGATAATGATTTGCATTACGCCTTCATATTGTGAAGAAAAAACTTCATTTTTCTTGCGAAAATCTCCTTCAAATCTCCACATTTTTACGAAAGCTGACAGAAAATTCCGTTTAAAGTCACACTACTAACGCAAAAATCTTAGCATCACTACGGGTAATAACAGGAAGGGGCAAAACGGAAGAGGATATGCCAGGCGTCCTTGCCCGGCCTATCGAGGCGCTCTGTAGTAAAACGAAGAGGGTAAACCTTAGAAGTCGTAACTCATGGAGACTTTCAGTGTACGCGGGTCACCTTGATAAATATAGGTTCCGCTGTCTTCTACGCTTGCCCAATATTTCTCATTAGTCACGTTATCCACCCCCGCACGCCATACCATCTCATTCTGACCCTGGTTGAGGCGCGTACGGTAGCGCACCCCAAGATCGAGCGTCGTGTAGCTGTCCAGCTTGCGGGTATTGGTATTGTTAATGTACTGAGAACCCGTGTGATTGACGCGCGCCGTCGCCGTCAGGCCATCTATCGGTTTAATGTCGTACTCCGCACCCAGTGAGGCATAGAAGTTCGACACACCAATCGGGGTGTTGCCCTTGTTCACGCCGTTCTGGGTTTTGGTCAGTTCCGCATCGATCCAGGTCGCGCTGCCGTTCAGACGCAGACCGAGCATCGGCTCACCGAACACGTTCAGCTCAATGCCCCGGTTACGCTGCTCGCCATCCAGCGCATAAATGTTAGTGTCGCTGTTTGTAATGGCCGTCGGTTTTTTGATTTCAAACAGCGCCAGCGTACCGCCCACGCGTCCGAAGTCAGTCTTCACGCCCACTTCATTCTGTTTAGAGTGTGCAATCCCGGTGATCTCGTACTGGTTGGCCGACCCTTTTGGCGCCACGCTACCCGGTTGAAGCGCTTCGGTGTGGTTGGCGTAGAAAGAGACGCTTTTCCACGGCTTGTAGACCACGCCGTAAGTCGGCATCCAACGGTCGGCGGTATAACGCGCGGTAGTGGTTTCCGCGCCAGTGGCGTTACTGTAGTTACGTACCCACACTTTCTGGTAACGGGCGGCACCGGTAAACAGCAGTTGATCGTCAAAGAAACCCAGGGTGTCGCTCAGTAACCAGCCCTGGGTACGAGTGCGACCGGTGGTCAGCGGATCGTGGTAGTTGCCACCAAACCTATCGTTCGTCGGGATGTCGGCATCACTGTTGTGGTAAATATTGACGTCAGCGCCATTCGTCGCCCTGCGCCATGCGGTTTTGTCACGCTTAATGTTAGCGGAGTAGCCGACGTTCACTTTGTGAGAAACTGGCCCGGTGTCGAAATCACCACGCACGCCACCCATGCCACTCCAGGCATCAATGATGCGGTTGGTATCCAGACGGCTTGCCACGGCGGTACCGTCTTTATTAAACAGTTTCGGGACGCTGTACAGTCCTTGTTCATGGCTATGCTGCCCGCCAAACGCCGCATAAGCGGTCCATGCGTCGGTCAGGTCATATTCCGTACGCGCCATACCGAATTCGTTTTCGATATCGCTGTAACCCCATTTCTGACCAAAGTTTTTGGTCGGATCTGGTACTCGCGGAACAAAATCCACTGCACTGATATTTAGCCCCATGGTGCCGCCGTGGAACGTTTTTTTCTGATAGCCCAAATCAAGGGAAGAACGCAGACGATCGCCACGATAATCCAGACCCAGCGAGGCCATGGTGGTGCGGCGTTTATCATCCTTCATCGCAGCCTCACCTTCGCGGTGGACCAGATTCACGCGTGCGCCGAACTGGTTGTTGTCACCATAACGACGCCCCGCATCCAGCGTTCCCCCCAGTTGGGAACGGGTGCCATAATCCACGCCAATGCGGGTAACGGGGGCATCTTCTGCATGTTTGGGTTCCAGATTGATCATGCCGCCCACGCCGCTTGATGCAGCACCGTTCAACAGCGCGTTAGCCCCTTTGAACACTTCAACACGATCGACCATCTGGGTATCCACCACCTGACGCGGCAGCACGCCAGCCAGACCGCCAAACAGCATGTCATCGCCATCCAGTTTAAAACCGCGGATGCGATAGGTTTCTGAATAGTTACCGAATCCTGGTACCGACTGGACACCTGCGTCGTTGCTGACCACATCGGCGATCGTTTTCGCCTGCTGATCCTGAATCAACTTTGAGGTGTAGCCGATGACGTTAAACGGCACATCCATCGCATTTTGTTCACCCAGCATACCCAGACGACCGCCGTGTGCCACCTGACCATCCAGATAAGCAGGGACCAGTGCATCACCACCGGGTTTAAAATCACTGCCCGGCGTGGCCTGCACCACCAGAGTATCTTCCTGCTGCGGTTTGCTATCGGTATTCGCGGTTGCCGCCTGCGCGGAATGCGCGGCGGCACCTATTGCCAGCGCAAGTAAAGTTTTGCGCAAAGGTGTATGGGAATAAACGTTCATTGCTCACTCGTGGTTAATACAGAAGAACGGCCCGTTGCCGGGCCGCAAGAAGAATTAATTCAGTGGGATGCGTACCAGGCTATCCGGGCCATTCGTAGAGTGGTCTTTGTTGAAAGCCTGTTTCACGGTGACATACAGCGTCTGGCCATCCGCAGAGAGCAGCAGGCTGTTCGGGTTAGGCTTCAAATCCCAGCTTTTCTTCACCGCGTAGGAGGTCGCGTCCAGGCTCAGCAGCTTGCCGGACTCACGCTGGGTGATGTAAATCTCGTGGCGCGTCGGGTTGAATTTCACCGCCAGCGCATCGCCCGGCAGTGCTTTGATGATGTTGCCAGTGTGGATATCCAGCACCAGAGTCGTTTTGGCTTTGGAGTTGTCGGTCACAAACAGACGCCCGGTCTCTTTGTCTTCAGCAATGTTGAGCAGCAGAGCCGGTTTGTCGCCCAGCGGCTGCCAGCGGTGCTCAATGCGGTTGGTGCGCGGGTTCACGACCAGGATTTCTCCGCCGCCGTTCGCCACATAAATGCGCTGGGTCAGTTCAGACCAGTGCAGGCCGGTCACCCATTTGCCCGCATTTTTGATGCGCGTTTTAAGCTTCATGGTTTTGGCATCAACGACCCACACCAGCGCCGGGTCGCCGACCGCGCCAATATAGAGGAGATCGTTGTGCAGCAGAATTTCACGTGCGCCGAACGGGAAGCCTTCTTTATTACGTTCCGGGAACAGCACACGGTTCAGGACTTTACCGGTAGCGGTATCGACCGCGCTCACGCCGCCGTCCAGGGAGTTGGTCACATACACGACTTTGCCATCTTCAGACATTGCCATGCCGAAGTTTTTCAGGTCAGTGTGGGTGGAACCGATGGTTTTCAGGCTGGTCGGGTCGAGTTTATAGATCATCCCACCCTGCACGTCTTTAAACCCTTCCGCGCTCGCCACATAGAGGGCATCCCCTTTCGGGCTCAGCGCCATTTCATATAAGCCGCTCGCCAGATCGCGTTTTTGTACGTTCACTGCGGTTTCCTCGGCTACAGGTTTTTGGGCGACAGCGTCGTTTTTTGCCTGATGTGCAGACTGCGCGGTACAGCCAGCCAGCATCATGGCGGCCATCAGCGCCAGTGCAGATGTTTTCATTTTCATCGGGAGGATCCTTTACCGTTAAAGTCAAAAAGGCAGGCGAAAAAGCGCATCACGCAGGTGACATTAAAGTTATTCCAGGCAGGCATCTGGCCTGGCGCGCTCGCCACTGCTGTTTAGTGTTCCCTGTCAGCCGTTATGCCCACTTTTATCCGGGAGAATCCGTCCTTTCACGCCCGATAACACTAAAGAGAATGAGAACTATACGCATTCTTTTTAGTCAATCAAGTGTTATTGCGCGACGGGAATTAAGAAAAGTGAAATGAAGGACCGAAAATAAAAAACGCCGGACATATGCCCATGGGACAGGCAAAAAATCCGGCGTTTTTCACAAAAAATCATCAAACATTACAGGCCAATTGCTTTTACCACCGCCGCTTTTGCCGGTTCGCCCGTGCGGGTGGTGACCCCGGCTAACCAGCCGTCCAGCAGCTCAGGACGTTTTGCCAGTTCGGCACGCGCGGCATCATTCACGTTCTCTTGCTTATCCAGCACACGGGTGATGACGGCGTTTTCCAGCGCCACGTCAAACTTCAGCTGGCTATAGAAACGGTTCAGGTTCGGGCACTGAGTGGCAAAGTCTTTACGCGTCACCGTGTTGACCGTGGCGCTGCCGTAATTGGCCCCGAAGTACGCATCCCCGCCGCTGAGGTAGCTGATTTTAAAGCGGGTGTTCATGGCATGCGGCTCCCAGCCGAGGAAGACAATCCACTCCTTGCGCTCTACAGCACGGGTCACCTGCGCCAGCATGCCGCTTTCGCTCGACTCCACCAGGTTCCAGTTCTGCAAGCCAAAGTCATGCTTGTCGATGATTTTCTTCAGGTTCTGATTCGCCGGTGCTCCCGGTGCGATGCCGTAGATTTTGTGGTGAAACTTGTCGGCGTACTTCTGCAAATCGGCGAAATCTTTGACGCCCGCGGCGGCAACATAATCCGGCACCGCCAGCGTAAAGCGCGCCGCAGGCAGGTTTGCACCCAGTACTTTAATAGAATCATCGGCGGTGAATTTGCTGATGACCGGCTCCTGAGCGGGCATCCAGTTACCGAGGAACACGTCCACCTGCCCGGTTTTCAGCCCCTGAAACGCCAGCGCCACCGAGAGATTCTGCACTTTTTGCTGGTAGCCCAGCGCGTTAAGCACCACGCCCGACACAGCATTGGTGGCCGCGATGTCCGTCCAGCCCGGATCGGACTGGGTCACCGTGGCGCAACGCGCGTCATCTGCGGCAAAACTTTGCACAGGGAGCAAGCCAGCCGCAGCCAGCAGTACAAGTTGAGATAATTGCTTCACTTTCATTGTTATTTTCCTGCCGGTTATTTTAAGGGACGCGGATAGCGGGCAAAGGCCTCTTGTTCATCCAGCGTTTGGTGGTTACGGATGTAGCGTTGCGATGCCTCCTGATGCGGCTGAAAATCCCATTTCGGGATGGCGTCATGGCCAGCAATACGCGTCAGGAAGAGGCGCTTTTGTTGGCTTGCCAGCACGCGGGCGCGCAGGGCATCGAGATCCCAGTGGCGGCTCACCTCATTGGAAAAGGCCGCCACCTGCGACTGGAATGCAGGCAAGGGCGCGAGGTTGGCTAGCTCATGGGGATCGTCGTGCAAATTAAACAGCTGCGGCGCTTCGCTAAAGGAGTGAATGAATTTCCACGGCCCACGACGGATCATCAACATCGGCCCCAGCGCCCCTTCAGCAAGGTATTCGCTGTATGCCCCGTCCGGCCCTTGCTCACCGCGCAAATGCGGCACCAGGCTGTTGCCATCGAGCGGTGCAATCGCCTGGGCCTTTCGGTCTTCACCGCTCGCCAGTTCCGTGAGCGTGGGCAGCAGGTCCACCAGCGAGACGCTTTCAGCGACGCGTCTGGCGTGAAAGCGCTTCGGGTTATGCACAATCAGCGGAATGCGCACCGCATTTTCAAAAAAGGTCATCTTGTACCAGAGGCCACGCTCACCGAGCATTTCGCCGTGGTCGGCTATCACCATGACGATGGTGTCATCAGCAAGGCCGGTCTCTTCAAGCGTGCGTACCACTTCGCCAAAGCAATCATCCACGTAGGCCAGCGCACCGTAATAGGCGTGGCGGGCACGGCGCACGTGCGCGTCGTTGAGCAGCCCCTCTTCGAGCTGATACATGGCCCGCAGACGGGCGGAGTGCGGATCGTCTTCCACATCAACACGCCGGGTGTGCGGCATGTCGATCTCCTCTTCGTTGAATCTGTCGAGGTAACGGCGCGGAATGGCGAAAGGATCGTGCGGATGGGTCAGCGAAAGCAGCAGCATAAACGGCTGCTCGGTCGGGCGGCGCGCGGCGTCATACAATCGCTGACGGGCGAGAAACAGCGCTTCGTCATCGAAATCGAGCTGATTGGTGCGCACGCACTCCCCGGCTTCCAGCACCGAACTCATATTGTGATACCAGTCGAGACGGCGCTCCGGGCGCGCCCAGTCGGGCGTCCAGCCAAAATCTGCCGGGTAAATATCGGTGGTCAGGCGTTCATCAAAACCGTGCAACTGGTCCGGCCCACAAAAGTGCATTTTGCCGGAAAGCCAGGTCCTGTAGCCCTGCTCGCGCAGATAGTGGCAAAAGGTGGGCGAATCCGCATGAAACTCGGCAGCATTGTCAAAGACGGCATTTTGCGAAATAAATTGCCCGGTCATTAATGACGCACGCGACGGGGCACATAACGGGCTGTTGCAATAGGCGGATTCAAATACCACCCCTTCGCGGGCGAGTTTATCGATATTCGGGGTCAGACTAACGTTATTTCCATAGGTTCTTAACGCACTGGCGGTTAACTGATCGGCCATAAGAATAACGATATTCGGTTTATTTATAAGCATAAGCCGTCCAAAAATAAAATAGACAAACAAAACGTGATAATTTTATCGCACGCTAATTCCCCGGCGTGAAGGGGTTATTTATTTATCATGAAATAAGGTGGATTTATGGCAGGAAAATTACAACTGCCGCCCTTACAGGCACTCGTCGTTTTTGAAGCCGCGGCGCGGCTGGGTAATTTTACTGCCGCCGGGAATGAATTAGGACTGTCACAACCGGCGGTCAGCCAGCGTATTCAGTCGCTGGAAAATCAGGTCAATGCGCCTCTCTTTGAACGCCGCCACCGGGGGGTGAAGCTGACAGAATCGGGCAGCAGCCTGTACCTGATTGTGCGTAACAGTCTGAACGAAATCAGTGAACAGCTGGAGCGCACCCGCCACCAGCGCAGCGTGCTGCGCATCGACACCGATATGGGCTTTGCCAGTTACTGGCTGCTGCCGCGTCTGGAGCGGCTTCAGGCGCTGATTCCGGGAGTGGAGGTTCAGGTCACTACCTCGCCCAATGACTACAATTTTCGCGACAGCAACGCCGACTTAGCCATCTATTTCGGTCAGGGCACCTGGCCCGGCGCGCAAACCCAGCGTCTGTTTCCGGAGAGCGTGTTTCCCGTCTGTAATCAGCACGTCAGGAACTCACTCCCCCGGGACATTACCCCGGCGGATCTTGTGCGTTATCCGTTGTTAAAACTGCCGGAAACCCGCCCGCAGCGCTGGCTGACGTGGGAGGACTGGTTTCGCCAACATCAGGTATTTGCCCAGAGCCACAGCGCCTCACGCACCTTTAACGCCTACTCGCTGGTGGTCCAGGCGGCACTCGACGGCCAGGGTGTGGCGCTCGGCTGGCTGCCGCTCATCGCTCCTTTTCTTGCCAGCCAACAGCTGGTGCAGTGCGGCCCACAAATACGCACGGAACGCGGTTATTATTTGATTTCCGCCAGCAATAAACCCGGTACGGCCCAGCAGGAAAAAGTAAAAGCCTGGTTATTAGATGAAGCCTGGGGATTTCATGAAAACAGCGTTGCATTGCCATAATATAAATAAGGTAATGCACAAAAAGCATATTGATAAAGCGAAAATGAATTTCGTCGCCTAATGTTTTTAAGCTAGTGTGTAATGGTTTTCATAAAATAAAGACCACGCCATGTCACAACCTCTTTTTGAATTACACTCGGTAAATAAAAATTATTATCCCGGTGGCAAGAAAAGCATTTTCTCTGGTCAGCAAAACAGCAACAGCGTGAATGCCCTGACGAATATTGATTTGCAGATTTTCCCCGGTGAAATTTTTGTCATTGTTGGCTTATCCGGCTCCGGTAAATCCACTCTGCTACGCACCCTTAATCATTTGATTCCGGCAACGTCCGGCACGGTGGCCTTTCAGGGCCGTACGCTTGCAAGCCTGAAAGACGCGGAGCTGATTGGCCTGCGCCGCGAGCATATCGGCATGGTCTTCCAGTCTTTTGCCCTGTTCGATGAACGCAGCGTGCTGGACAACGTGGCCTTCGGGCTGGAGGTCGCCGGTGTTCCCCGTGAAGCGCGCCACTCGCGAGCACAGTTAATGCTGGAAAAGGTGGGCCTGGCCCATGTTGCCGACCAGTATCCGCATCAGCTTTCCGGCGGCATGCAGCAGCGCGTGGGGCTTGCCCGTGCGCTGGTGGTGAACCCTTCAGTACTGCTGATGGACGAAGCCTTTTCCGCCCTCGACCCGATTATTCGCCGGGAAATGCAAACACTGTTGCTCACGCTGCAGGCCGAGCAGCAGCGCACCATCGTGTTTGTCACCCACGATATGGAAGAAGCCCTGCGCCTTGGCACGCGCATCGCCATTATGGAAAAAGGCACCCTGGTGCAGGTCGGCAAACCGGAAGCGCTGATTAACGCCCCGGCGACGCCTTACGTGCGCCACTTCTTCTCCGGTGTGGACGTCTCCCGCTGGCAAATGGCGGAAGATTACGCCGATATCTGGACCACCGACTGAGGACTCCATGGCTTATCCCTTAGATTTTAGCCGTCAGATTGACGAGGCGGTGCACGCGCTGCTGGCCAACGCGGGCGGATTTTTTGACGGCTTCGCGCTGGTTATCGACAGCATTGCTGGTGGGCTGGAGCAGCTCATCACCTGGCTCTCCCCCTGGGGACTGGTGGTGCTGGCAGTGGCCATCGGCGGCTGGCGCATCGGCAAGGCCTTCGCCCTGTTTGCCCTGCTGGCAACGCTCTACATTATTTACAGCGGCTACAGCGAGCACGCGGCTATCACCCTGGCGTTGACGCTGTCGTCGACCTTTTTCAGCCTGCTGCTGGGTATTCCGCTCGGCATCTGGAGTGCCCGACGGGCGACGGTGGGTAGCGTGGTGCGGACCCTGCTTGATTTCATGCAGACCATGCCCGCTTTCGTCTATTTGATTCCGGCCACCATTCTGTTTGGCCTGGGCAGGCCACCGGGGATTTTTGCCACCATTTTGTTCTCCATGCCGCCCGTGGTGCGCCTGACGGATTTAGGTATTCGCCAGGTCAATACCGCACGTATTGAAGCCGGTATCGCCTTTGGCTGTACGCCATGGCAGCTGCTGTGGAAAGTGCAGTTGCCTGCCGCGCAGCCATCCATTATGGCGGGCATCAATCAGACCATCATGATGGCGATGTCGATGGTGATTATTGCCTCGATGGTGGGGGCCGGTGGGCTGGGGAACGATATTCTGAGCAGCATCCAGCAGCTCGAAATCGGCCTTGGGCTGCAAAGTGGGTTAGTGGTGGTGTTAATGGCGATTCTGCTGGACAGGATTTCCGCCAGTTTTGCGCGGCGCCCACACACCGCCCGTTAACTCAGTACCCCGGGATTGCGCACGTTACCAGGCGCCGTCGACCCGTTCGGCGGCCGCCATCGTCAGGTAAGAGCAAACAACAAATGTTATGGTAAATTTATTACCGAAACCGGACATGCCCGCCCTGTTTTTTCTCTGGATTTATCTCTGCAAAAAAAATAATTATTGCCCGTGGTGAATCTAAATTAAAACGTGAGGGAACATGTCAAATATCATTTACCTGAAATTAACAGGCACTCAACAAGGCTTGATATCCAGAGGAGCTTCAAGCATTGGCTCTATCGGCAATAAATATCAGAGAGGCCATGAAGATGAAATTTTTGTATTAGAAATGTCATCTCATGTTACAAGAGACCAGAATTTCAAATTCCAGCCGATTGACATACGCAAGCCTATCGATAAATCCTCACCATTACTCTCTCAGGCAATAACCAACAATGAAATGCTAACCTGCGAATTCTTTTTTTACAGAGCGTCGATAAGCTGTGGCACTGAACTGTATTACAAGATGAAACTCACCAATGCCACCCTGGTTGACCTTCATTGTTTTTACCCCAACTCCATTACTCACAATGACTCTCAACCGGAAGAGAGTGTTTCAATTCGGTTTGAGTCCATAACATGGGAACATGTTGTTTCAGGAACAAGCTCTTATGCTATTTGCGGCGAGAATGTATTCTAATGCCAACAGCAAGAGTGGGAAGAACACAGTCGGCATACGCCAGAGAGTTTGATAAAAAAATTATTGAACTTAATAACTTATCGGAGCGCGCTGCGACCTATTTGCTGCACGACCCACAAGTAAAATCTGTTTATAGAGAAAATATACGCAAAGCCATTTCTTATCTGACGACCGAGTTTTATAAGAAAGGTGACTACTCAACAGAGTACCGGAATGAACGAGATAATATCTACAATGGCCTGATTTACCTCTATGAAGGCGAACACGCGGCCTACCAACGAGCCCGACGTAACGACTGGTCTATTTATGAAATGACCGCTAAGTTTGAAAATAGCGGATTTCTGTTTTATTCCAAAGAGACGTTACAGATTGTTGGGGGGGTGGTGCAGGTTTTAGGTGGTTTAGTTACCTTTCAGATTGGTGCAAAGATAAAAAGTCGAACGTTCAAAGGGGCAGGTATATTGACAATTTTTGTAGGGGCAAGCAATACCTTTGAGCATGGTTCAGCTATTTTTTACGAAGTCACTAAAGGAGAGTATGGAAAGCTGGATCACAATTTTTTAAATAATATAATGGTCCATATCTCCAAACAGATGGGACACAGCGAAAGAACTGGGGAACTGGCTTATAAAACCATTGATTTCAGCGTCGGTATGTTTCTTAGCTTTGGTACCTTAGTAAAACTCAATAACCCTAAGAGAATTTTGAACCTGCCATTTGAGAGCAAGAGCGGGCTCGTTTACCCAGGGGTAATTGACAGAATGACAAACCCTAAGGGCGGTTTTTTCTTATATAATGCACTCCAGTCTGATTATGTCCCCAGGGCGTATCAAATGTCACGCCCTGCATTGTTTTATAATGCAGGAATGACAGGATACAAAGGATTAATATTATTTCCTGAATACAATAGCCAATAACGCTCTGACTCTGGTCTTTAAGTAGATCAGAGTCAATTTGAAACACAAGATTAAACTCTTAAATATGTAAAAAGAAAAATGCAAATATACTAAAAAAGAAATCATCAACAACATCACCACATTAGATAAAGATAAGTTATTATCTATCAGCAGCAGGACAGAACCAATTAAAAAAGGCATCCAGAACGACTGAAATGTCATCTTTATGCTTAATTTTATATTCGTATAAATAAAAACTTCACTCTTAGCCCTCCTTAATTTCATCCTTTCTTTTCCAGTCAACATCCTTGTCACCTCTGTTTAAATCATCCCCTTCACCATAACTTCCCACCTTAAAAATGAGATATTACGTCCTGCATTTTACATCATGCTAAATGAATGGATATAAATCCACTGGGTCATTTTCCGAAAGCGAATAAAACCAACTTCCTGACACTGATTTTTAAGTAGATCGCGGTCAATTTAAAACATAATTTCAAACTCTTAAACAAATATCGCCCAATATATAAATAGGCTATAATGGAAATCATGAACAAGATAACCAAGTTAGGCAAAGAAAAATTCTTATCTGTCACCAATAAAATAGTACTGATTAAAAAAGGCATCCAGAACGCCTGAAATGTCATCTTTATGCTTAATTTTATATTCGTATAAATAAAAACTTCACTCTTAGCCCTTCTTAATTTCATCCTTTCTTTTCCAGTCAACATCCTTGTCACCCTCTGTTTAAAAAATTCTCTTCGCTCTCACTTCTCATATATATAAACGAAACATCACGATCTGTATTTTACACAATGCTAAAATGAATGGGTATAAATCCACTGAGTCATTTTCCGAAAACGAATAAAAATAACTTTCTGATGTTGATCCTTAAATAAACCAACAACAGCTTCAAAAACAACATTAAACTCTTGAAAAAAAATGCCCCCGCCACAAAATACACGACAACTGAAATGGCGAGCACCATTATCACCTCAAGTAAAAACACCCTCTTACCAATAACTAAAAGAATAAAATCAATAACAAATGACATCCAAAATGCTTCAAATGCCGATTTGATACCTGATTTTATATTAGTATAAATAAGGCCAGTTTCTTTGGCTCGTCTTAATATTCTTCTTTCTTTTTTTGTCAGCATCCCTGTGATTCTCTATTGCTATGGGGCATGACCGATCCTGGCCTCCCCTCGGGTTTTAGTTTATCGAAATTGACCCGGGAAATAAATAATTCGCACGGTGAATGGTTTTATCAAGGGAATGTCAATTCAGCATTACTGAGCAGGTTATCGCATCTGGTGTCTCATTATGCGATAACCCTTCACATTAAAAATGCCGTAATAGAGTGTTGAGATTGAAGGGAATGGGCGGATTCTTCAACTGCACTGCGCAATACCGTATATTTAAGAGCGCCAGCCAGAATATTATATTCTGCGCATGGAGGATTGATAAATTAAGCATTAGCGCTGCATTCCCCAGCGGCGAATGGTCACTTTCTCAAGTGTGGTGAACACCACGCCTTCCACCAGCAGGCCAATGGCGATGACCGTCAGCAGCCCGGCAAAGACGCGGTCGGTGAACAGCTCGTTGCGGTTCTGGAAAATGTACCAGCCCAGTCCGCCTTCGCCGCTTGAGGCACCAAACACCAGCTCGGCGGCGATCAGCGTGCGCCAGGCAAAGGCCCAGCCGATCTTTAAGCCCGAGAGGATCGCGGGTAACGATGCCGGGATCAAAATCGTCACCACGTAACGTGGACCACTGAGTCCATAGTTGCGCCCCGCCATGCGCAGGGTTTCCGGCACGCTGCTAAAGCCAGACCAGGTATTGAGCGCAATCGGCCACATCACCGAGTGCACCAGCACAAACACCAGGCTGACGTTGCCAAGGCCAAACCACAGCAGCGCCAGCGGCAAAAGTGCAATGGCCGGAAGGGGGTTAAACATCGCGGTCAGGGTACTGAGTAAATCGCGGCCAAACTGGGTGGTGACCGCCAGCGCGCTCGCCCCCAGCGCCAGTACGCTGCCAATCACATAACCTTTGATCAGTGTGCTGAAAGAGTTGACGATTTTCGCCGGCAGCTCGCCGTTGCGCATATCCTCCACCAGCGCATGCAGGGTCTGCACCACGCCGGGTAGCATCAGGTCATTTTGTGCAATCCGCGACCCTAACTCCCATAACGCCAGAACCAACAGCAGGATGAGCGATTTGCGCAGCCAGGCCTGGTTCCAGATCCGCTGACTGACAGGCAGTGGGGTTTCGACGGCGAGGTCACGTAACGGGGGGAGTTCGCGCTCAAACTCAGGACGAATGTAAGGTGGCTGCGACATACGCCCGCTCCTTTTTCTGTTCAGGACGCGGTTCGGTCGCCGTCGTCGGGAATAACAAATCATGAATGTGGCGGGCCGCGTGCTGGAATTCCTCGCCACCGTAATCATCCAGAGAAAACTGGTGACAGTTCAGTTCGGCACGCACCCGGCCAGGATGCGGCGAGAGCACCAGAATGCGGCTCCCCACCACCAGCGCCTCTTCGATGGAGTGCGTCACGAACAGCAGCGTGAAGCGCTCCTCTTCCCACAGCGCCAGCAGCTCTTCCTGCATGGTGCGGCGGGTCAGCGCATCGAGTGCGGCAAACGGCTCGTCCATCAGCAGGATGCGCGGCTTCATGGCCAGCGCGCGGGCAATGGCCACGCGCTGCTTCATGCCGCCGGAGAGCATGTGCGGCATCACGTTAGCAAAATCCGCCAGCCCTACTTTGTTGAGAAAATGCAGCGCCGTCTCGCGGGCTTGCGCCTTGCTGGCCTTGCGGCTCGCCACCAGCGGGAACATCACGTTCTCCAGCACCGTCTTCCATGGAGGCAGTTGATCGAACTCCTGAAACACCATCATCCGTTCCGGGCCAGGGGCACGAATGACCTGCCCTTCCAGCAGCATGTCGCCACTGCGCGGCGTAAGAAATCCCCCTGCCGCTTTGAGCAGGCTGGATTTTCCGCATCCCGATGGCCCCAGCAGAATGAAGCGGTCACCTGGCCAGACATCAAAACTGACATCGTGAGTGGCCCGCACCTGGCGCTCGCGGGTGCGGTATTCGATATCGACGTTTCTGACCTGCAACAAGGGTTCGTCATGTGCCATCTGTTTCTCCAGAACCCGGCTTAACTGCCTGGGTTTTCCCACGCTTCGTTAAAGAAATAGTCTTTCCAGGAGGCGGCTTTGTTTTTCAACACGCCAAGCTCATGGAGTTTTTCGGCATACACGCCGGTGCGTTCCGGGGAAATGGTGAAGCTGATTTCCGGGTCATTGACGATTTTTTGCACCAGCGGCAACGGCAGGCGCGATTTTTCTACCCGAATATAGGTTTCAGCCGCCGCGTTCTTATCGGCATTAATGATTTTTGCCGCTTCACCCAGCGCGCGATAAAACGCTTTATAGGTCTTTGGATTTTCATCGTGGAATTTTTGCGTGGTATAAAGCACGTTAAAGGTCGCCTGCCCACCTAATACATCATAAGAGCTGAGTATTTTATGGACGTTGCTGTGTTCCAGCGCCTGATACTGGAACGGCGGACTGGAGAAATGGGTATTAATTTCTGACCCACCGGCAATTAATGCCGCACTGGCATCCGGGTGAGGCAAGCTGACACTAATTTTATCGAAGCGTTTAAAATCATCGTTGCCATATAATTTGGCGGTTTCAATTTGTAATGTCCGCGACTGAAAACCGACGCCAGCGGCAGGCACCGCAATTCTGTCTTTGTCCGTCAGGTCTTTAATAGTTTTAACGCTGGGATTATTACTCAGCAGATAGTTAGGCATTGAACCCAGCGAGGCAATGGCCTTCACGTTTTGTTTATCTTTGGTCCTGTCCCATAGCGTCAGCAGCGGCGGGACACCTGCGGAAGCCACGTCCAGCGCACCGGAGAGCAACGCTTCATTCATGCCTGTTGCCCCGGAAATAGTGCGCCAGTCCACCTCAATATCCAGCCCCTCTTTCTTGCCTTCTTTCTCTATAAGCTGCTGGTCACGCACCACATCCAGAATTAAATAGCCAATGCCGAACTGCTGCGCAATACTGATTTTCCCTTCTGCCAGCGCAGACGCACTGATGCCACTTAGCGCCACGGCAAGCATGGCACTGGCGACGCTTTTCATTTTATTCATCTCATTATCCCAAAAGTATTCAGACAATATGGGCAAAATGATTGGCCGGGGGGCGTGCAAAAAGGAAATGATTTAAATGGCTATGCTTTGCTGAAAATTAAATATGATTTTTGATAGTGAAAAAATGGCAAAGCAAAGTGAATTTTGATGGTTATGTGAAAAAAGCATCACCGCTATAGTCCGCTGTATAAACCCTGTTTTCAGTGAGATTAACCATGCCCGTATTATCCCACCAGCAATTACGCACCCTGCTGGAACATCACCTTGTGCGCGTGAATACTCCTAAGAAAAGTGCCCGGCTGGTTGCCGACAATCTGGTCGACGCCTCACTCAAAGGCCACGATTCACACGGGGTGACCCTGCTGCCACGCTACATTAGCGCCATCCTCGCCGGAGACCTGAACCCCAGCGCAAAGCTTCGCGTGGTGCGCGATGCCGGTCCCTTGCTGTCATTTAATGGTGAGCACGGATTCGGTCAGGTGCTGGGGCAGCAGGCGATGGAAGCGGGCATCGAGCGTGCGCAACAGTATGGCGTGGCGGTTGTCACCCTCGCCGACTCGCATCACCTTGGGCGCATTGGGGCCTGGGCCGAACAGGTGGCTGACGCGGGGCTGGTGTCGATTCATTTTGCTAACGTGGCCGCCCCTTCTGCGGTGCTGCCTTTTGATGGTCGCCATCCGCGACTGGGCACGAACCCGTTCTGTGTGGGCGTGCCGGTTGCCGGGCGCAGACCGGTGATTCTGGATTTTGCGACCAGCGCGATTGCCGGGAATAAAGCCCGAATTGCCTGGAATGAAGGTCGTCCCATACCCGAGGGTTGCGCCGTGGATGCGCAAGGCCATCCCACCACGGACCCACGCTGGCTGATGGAAGAACCGCGTGGTGCCCTGTTGGCCTTCGGCGGGCACAAAGGAGCCGGGTTGTCGTTAATCTGCAGTTTGCTGGGTGCCGCGCTGAGCGGTGGCGAGACCGAAAGTCATCAGATCCCGCCGCGTGCTGGAATTATCAATAATATGCTGTCGGTCATTATTGACCCGACCCGCCTGGGTGCGGGCGAAGCCTACGCCCAGGAAGTACTCTCCCAACTGGACTGGTTGTACTACGGGCAGGAAGGCCACGACGTCATGCTCCCCGGCGAACCGGAAGCGCGCGCGTATGAACAGCGTGTGGTGGATGGGATTCATGTGGATGAGGTGAGCTGGCAGCAATTTGAGGCGCTGGCGCGGTAGTTTTTACGCTTGGTTGAGTGATCCCCACAATGAAATGCGAGCATGGACAGTCCCCTCTCCCTTGAGGGAGAGGGTTAGGGTGAGGGGGAACATGCGGCTCTGATGGTCATTCCGTTCACCTTATGTTCCTTGCTTCTCTATAGCGCCAGAACCCGTGAACGTGCCAGGGTGGCTCGCCGCCGCCACCCGGGCGACCCGGGCTCCCGGCAAGAAAATCGCCGCTGGCGCGGTCCACTCAGCGTATGCCTTCAGGCTAATCGGGGAC
>CAUSEC010000041.1:0-34816 GCA_963530515.1 uncultured Enterobacteriaceae bacterium
ATGGTAGTGTGGGGTCTCCCCATGCGAGAGTAGGGAACTGCCAGGCATCAAACAAACAGAAAAGCCTCATGCGAAAGCATGAGGCTTTTTTGCTATTGTTTAGTCTGCAAAAACGTTGAACGTATCGCTAAAGGGATTGGCTATGACTGTTCTGTACGCTCAGATTTATCAAAACCGGATGGTTGTACGCAACCTTGATACCCGCCAGCAGGCTTCCGGTAACCACACATTCAGCAATCAACGCATTATTATCGCCGACTTCTTTGAAGCGGAAGGGTTCCTGGCCCATCTTATCCAGCAGGTCGCTCCTCGTTCCTTTTGGCATGCATTACCAGGCATGGGAAAACTGGAGATCCTGACTCACGCGCTGGAAATGAATGAAGGCGGCCTGGCCCCGGTAGAGGAGCGTGCACTCCTTGAAATGACCTTCGGTGCCTCACAGGGACGCTGTCGATACCCGAAAGTCATTGCTGACGAAACATTGCTTAGCGATGAGCAAGTCCTGCTTGCCCTTGAGCGTGAGCAAAATACGCCCACGCAGCCTCCCAAAAGACCCAACATCATCAGCTAATCTTATTTAAAAGCCACGTTGCGGCCCGGCCGCGACGTGAAACTTTCTCACCTTTCACATGCAGACTCGACATTTACCTTATTCCTGGGTATCTTCGGCTGTCTGGATGTCTAAACGTTTAAACGTATGCAGTGAGGATATAAGTTATGCCGATTCGGGTGCAGGACGAGCTACCAGCCGTCAATTTCTTGCGTGATGAAAATGTCTTTGTAATGACGACATCGCGTGCAACAGGTCAGGAAATTCGTCCGCTGAAGGTGCTTATCCTCAACCTGATGCCGAAAAAGATCGAGACGGAGAACCAGTTTTTACGTCTGCTTTCCAACTCGCCATTGCAGGTCGACGTCAAATTGCTGCGTATCGATGCACGCGAATCCCGCAACACGCCAGCTGAACACCTGAACAATTTCTACTGCAACTTCGACGAAATCAGCGAAGAAAATTTTGATGGATTGATCGTCACCGGCGCTCCGCTGGGCCTGGTCGAGTTCAATGATGTTGCCTACTGGCCGCAAATCCAGCAGGTGCTGGAGTGGGCCAAAGATCACGTCACCTCAACGCTGTTTGTCTGTTGGGCTGTACAGGCTGCCCTCAATATTCTGTATGGCATTCCAAAACAGACCCGCGACGAAAAGCTCTCTGGCGTGTATGAGCATCATATCCTCCACCCGCATGCGCTGCTGACGCGGGGCTTTGATGATACTTTCCTGGCCCCGCATTCACGCTATGCTGACTTCCCGGCCGCTCTGATCCGTGACTATACCGACCTGGAAATCCTGGCGGAAACAGACGGCGGAGATGCCTATCTGTTTGCCAGTAAAGACAAGCGAATCGCGTTTGTCACCGGTCACCCGGAGTACGATGCCGATACCCTGGCGGGTGAATATTTCCGCGATGCGGATGCGGGTCTGACGCCGGATGTTCCCTACAACTATTTCCCTAAAAATGATCCGCAGAACAAACCGCATGCCACCTGGCGCAGCCACGGGAATCTGCTGTTTATCAACTGGTTAAACTATTATGTGTACCAGATCACGCCATTCGATTTGCGTCATATGAACCCTACGCTGGACTGATCCCCTCCGGGATCCTTAACCGTTTCAGCAACGTTCTCAGGCACCTTCGGGTGCCTTTTTTATTTCCGAAACCCCCTCCACGTTGTATTAAAAATTTAAATCATTTGTTATCAATGCGTTAATTCTATTTTAAATTTAAAATGGAAATTGTTTTTGATTTTGTATTTTAATTGAGTAGTCTTAATTCTGCTGAACGTAAAAACGACAACGATCTTTCGTTCAGCATGGGGGACGTATTCGGATCAATGACGAGGAGCTGCGTAATGACACAACAAGCGACCACGACGGATGACCTGGCTTTTAATAAGCCTTGTGGCGAGCTGGAAAAGCACATTCTTACGTCTGAAGCGGTGGAGTTTCTGACAGAACTGGTTACGCGCTTTACGCCACAACGCAATAAATTGCTGGCCGCACGCATCCAGCAACAGCAGGATATTGATAACGGTAAGCTACCGGATTTTATTTCGGAAACAGCTTCCATTCGTGATGGTGACTGGCAAATCCGTGGCATCCCGGCAGACCTGATGGATCGCCGCGTAGAGATAACCGGGCCAGTGGAACGCAAGATGGTGATCAACGCGCTCAATGCCAATGTGAAGGTTTTTATGGCGGACTTTGAGGATTCCCTCTCGCCTGACTGGAGCAAAGTAATCGACGGGCAGATTAATCTGCGCGATGCGGTGAATGGCACCATCAGCTATACCAATGAAGCCGGGAAAATTTACCAACTCAAACCCAATCCAGCGGTGCTGATTTGTCGCGTGCGCGGCCTGCATCTGCCGGAAAAACACGTGACCTGGCGCGGAGAGGCCATTCCCGGCAGCCTGTTTGATTTCGCACTCTATTTCTTCCACAACTACAAAGCCCTGCTGGCCAAAGGCAGCGGCCCCTATTTCTACCTGCCAAAAACCCAGGCCTGGCAGGAAGCCGCCTGGTGGAGTGAGGTTTTCAGCTATACCGAAGCTCGCTTCAATCTGCCACGCGGTACCATCAAAGCCACACTGCTGATTGAAACGCTGCCTGCTGTCTTCCAGATGGATGAGATTCTGCACGCGCTTCGCGACCATATTGTGGGCCTGAACTGCGGCCGCTGGGATTACATTTTCAGCTACATCAAAACGCTGAAAAACCACCCGGACCGGGTATTGCCGGACCGCCAGGTGGTGACGATGACCAAGCCGTTCCTCAACGCCTATTCACGCCTGTTGATTAAGACCTGCCACAAACGCGGAGCCTTCGCGATGGGGGGCATGGCGGCCTTTATCCCCAGCAAAGAGGCAGAACGCAACAGTCAGGTGCTCGGTAAAGTGAAAGCAGACAAAGAGCTGGAGGCGAAGAACGGCCACGATGGCACCTGGATTGCGCATCCGGGCCTGGCCGACACCGCAATGGAGGTCTTCAGCAGCGTACTGGGCGACAACAAAAATCAGCTGTCTGTCACCCGCAGTGAAGATGCTCCGATTACCGCTGAGCAGCTGCTGGCCGCCGCTGACGGTGAGCGCACGGAAGAGGGCATGCGCGCCAATATTCGTGTCGCGGTGCAGTACATCGAAGCGTGGATCTCCGGCAATGGTTGCGTGCCGATTTACGGCCTGATGGAGGACGCCGCCACCGCAGAAATCTCCCGTACCTCTATCTGGCAGTGGATACGCCACGAGAAAACGCTCAGTAACGGTAAACCTGTCACCAAAGCCCTGTTCCGCCAGATGCTCGCCGAAGAGATGCTGGTTATTCAGGACGAGCTGGGTGAACACCGCTTCAGCAGCGGCCGCTTTGATGATGCCGCCCGGCTGATGGAGCAGATCACCACCTCCGATGAATTAATCGACTTCCTGACGCTGCCGGGCTACCGCCTGCTCGCGTAATCCACCACATAACAATATGGAGCATCTGCACATGAAGACCCGTACCCAACAAATCGAAGAATTACAAAAAGAATGGACGAACCCACGCTGGAAAGGCATCACTCGCCCTTACAGCGCGGAAGAAGTGGTGAAATTACGCGGCTCGGTGAACCCGGAATGCACGCTGGCACAGCTGGGCGCCGCGAAAATGTGGCGCTTGCTGCATGGCGAATCAAAGAAAGGCTATATCAATAGCCTCGGCGCACTGACCGGTGGGCAGGCATTGCAGCAGGCGAAAGCGGGTGTAGAAGCGATTTATCTGTCCGGCTGGCAGGTGGCAGCAGATGCCAACCTGGCCTCCAGCATGTACCCGGATCAATCGCTCTATCCCGCCAACTCCGTACCTTCCGTGGTGGACAGGATCAACAACACTTTCCGTCGTGCGGATCAGATCCAGTGGTCATCCGGCATTGAGCCTGGCGATCCACGCTATGTGGATTACTTCCTGCCGATCGTCGCCGATGCGGAAGCCGGGTTTGGTGGCGTGCTGAATGCCTTTGAACTGATGAAATCGATGATAGAAGCCGGTGCAGCGGCGGTGCATTTCGAAGATCAGCTCGCCTCGGTGAAAAAATGCGGTCATATGGGCGGCAAGGTATTGGTCCCGACGCAGGAAGCGGTGCAGAAACTGGTGGCCGCACGTCTGGCGGCCGATGTGATGGGCGTCCCGACCTTGCTGATTGCCCGTACTGATGCGGATGCAGCGGATCTGATTACCTCTGACTGCGATGCTTATGACAGCGAATTCATCACTGGTGAGCGCACCAGCGAAGGGTTCTACCGCACGCATGCGGGTATCGAACAGGCGATCAGCCGTGGGCTGGCGTATGCACCTTATGCCGATTTGGTGTGGTGCGAAACCTCGACGCCGGATCTGGCGCTGGCGAAACGCTTTGCCGATGCGATTCACGCCAAATTCCCCGGCAAACTGCTGGCTTACAACTGCTCGCCATCGTTTAACTGGCAGAAGAATCTGGACGACAAAACCATCGCCAGCTTCCAGCAGCAGCTTTCCGACATGGGCTACAAGTACCAGTTCATTACGCTGGCGGGCATTCACAGCATGTGGTTCAACATGTTCGACCTTGCTCGTGCCTATGCGCAGGGTGAAGGGATGCGCCACTACGTCGAAAAAGTGCAGCAGCCGGAATTTGCCGCTGCCAAAGAGGGTTACACCTTCGTCTCTCACCAGCAGGAAGTGGGAACAGGTTACTTCGATAAGGTGACGACCATTATCCAGGGCGGCGTGTCTTCGGTGACGGCGCTCACCGGGTCAACGGAAGAGTCGCAGTTTTAATTAATGCCCGGTGGCGCTGTGCTTACCGGGCCTGCAACGAAATGTAGGCCGGATAAGCGAATTCGCCATCCGGCATGACCCGGTGCCGGATGGGGAATAGAGATGCCGCGTGGCCTGGAATTACTGATTGCACAGACCATCCTGCAGGGCTTCGACGCTCAGTATGGCCGTTTTCTGGAAGTTACCTCCGGGGCGCAGCAGCGCTTTGAACAAGCTGACTGGCATGCAGTGCAGCAGGCGATGAAGCAGCGTATCCACCTCTACGATCACCATGTGGGTCTGGTGGTGGAACAATTACGTTGCATCACCGACAACCAGCGCCCTGACCCGGCTTTCTTGCTCAGTGTCAAAGCGCACTACACTCAACTGCTGCCGGATTATCCGCGCTACGAAATCGCGGAGAGTTTTTTTAACTCCGTTTACTGCAGGCTGTTCGACCACCATGCGTTGACGCCCGAGCGGCTCTTCATTTTTAGCTCCCAGCCGGAACGCCACTTTCGGGGGCATGCACGCCCGCTGGCGAAAGATTTTTATCCTGAGGCAGGCTGGGAAACGCTGCTCACGCGTATGCTCAGCGATTTGCCGCTGCGTTTGCCCTGGCAAAATAAAACGCGGGATGTGGGGTACATCATCGCTCACCTGGTGGACTCTTTCGGCACCGATGTTTTGCGTCTGGCGCATCTGCAAATCGCCAACGAGCTTTTCTATCGCAACAAAGCGGCCTGGCTGATCGGCAAGCTGGTGACCCCTGCGGGGACGCTGCCTTTTCTGCTGCCCATTCACCGCAGTGATGATGGTGAACTCTTTGTTGATACCTGCCTGACTGCCATTGCTGAGGCGAGCATCGTGTTTGGCTTCGCCCGCTCGTATTTTATGGTCTATGCGCCGCTGCCTGCCGCGCTGGTGGAGTGGCTGCACGAAATCCTTCCTGGTAAATCCACCGCCGAGTTGTATATGGCGATTGGCTGCCAGAAGCATGGAAAAACCGAAAGCTATCGTGAATACCTGACCTACCTTGCGGGCAGCGATGAGCAGTTTATCGAAGCGCCGGGCATACGCGGCATGGTGATGCTGGTCTTCACGCTGCCGGGCTTCGACCGGGTATTTAAGGTCATTAAAGACCAGTTCCCGCCGCAAAAAGAGATGAGTGCGGCCCATGTGCGCGCCTGCTATCAGCTGGTGAAAGAGCATGACCGCGTAGGGCGCATGGCTGACACCCAGGAGTTCGAAAACTTTGTGCTGGAAAAGCGCCAGATAGCGCCGGCATTAATGGCGCTGCTGCTGCGGGAGGCATCGCAGAAAATCACCGATCTCGGCGATCGCATCGCCATCAGCCATCTTTACATCGAGCGGCGGATGGTGCCGCTGAATATCTGGTTTGAGCGCGTAAGCGGCCAGCAGCTGCGCGATGCGGTTGAGGAGTACGGTAACGCTATTCGCCAGCTTGCCGCCGCGAATATCTTTCCTGGCGATATGTTGTTTAAAAACTTCGGCGTGACCCGTCATGGCCGGGTGGTGTTCTACGACTACGACGAAATTTGCTATATGACCGAGGTGAATTTCCGCGATATTCCGCCGCCGCGCTACCCGGAAGATGAGATGAGTGCGGAGCCCTGGTACAGCGTCGCGCCGGGGGATGTATTCCCGGAAGAGTTTCGCCACTGGCTTTGCGCCGACCCACAAATCGGGCCGTTATTTGAAGAGATGCATGCCGACCTGCTGCGTGCGGACTACTGGCGCGGCCTGCAAACGCGGATCAAAAACGGCCATGTCGAAGATGTTTACGCCTACCGGCGACGCCAGCGTTTTAGTTTTGCGCCCTCTCCCCGTGGGAGAGGGCTGGGGTGAGGGCATCAGGCCGCAGAGGTTAACCCCGCATACCACCCCAGGCAGCCGTCACCTCTTTCGCCCCTTTAATCGCCATGGCACCCAGCTCCGTTACCCGGTCGTCGGTGATGCGGGAAATCGGGCCGGAGATAGAAATGGCGGCGAACGGCACGCCGTGCTCATCGTAAATGCAGGCAGCCACACAGCGAAGGCCCAGCGCATGTTCTTCATCGTCAAAGGAGTAGCCGCGCTTGCGGGCCTGGGCGAGATCTTCTTTCAGATGCACCGGCGACACCAGGGTGGCGTGGGTGTAGGCATGCAGACCTTTGCGGTGCAACAGCCCCGTGACTTGATCTTCGCTGAGCTGAGACAGAAACGCCTTGCCCGCGCCGGAGGCGTGCATCGGCAGCTTACCGCCAATCGGCGCAGACATGCGCATGAGCTGGGTGCACTGCACCTGGTCGATAATAATGGCCTGATGGTCGCTCTGATCCAGCACCGCCAGGTTGACCGTCTCGCCGGAGCTTTCCATCAGGGTGCGCAAAATCGGGTGCACAATGGCCATCAGGTTACGGCTTTGCAAAAAGCTACTGCCGACGATAAAGGCATGCGCCCCAACGGACCAATGGCCCAGTTCACCCACCTGGCGTACAAAGCCCAGTTGTTGCATGGTGGTGAGCAGGCGGTGAGTGGTGGAATTCGGTAAGCCAGCCTGCTGTGCCAGTTCGGTTAAGGCCACGCTGCCGTGGGATTCAGCAATCGACTCGAGCAGTTTAAGCCCACGCGTAAGTGACTGAACCTGGCCGGTGGGTTGCGCGGCGGCGGCGGTAGAGGGTTTTCTGCCGCGTTTGGCGGGAACGTTGGCAACCATGGCTGACTCCTTTTCTGTATCGTGGAAATCATTTTCGTTTTATAGAATTATAATGCAACCCCACAAAATACTGATCGGATGAGTTCAGGTGAACATCTCTCATGTTACCCCCATGTGACTTTTCCGACCCTTCTGTTTATGCCAGTATGTCCTGCTGGCCTTTTGGCCTGGTTGAGCGTCGTCGGGAGCACGTGTGAGCAGCAAAGTTGAGCAACTGCAGCAGCAGTTAAAAGAACGCATTCTGGTTCTGGATGGGGGCATGGGCACCATGATCCAGAATCAGCGTCTGAGTGAGCAGGATTTCCGCGGCGAACGCTTCGCCGACTGGCCCTGCGATCTTAAAGGCAACAATGACCTGTTGGTGATCACCCAACCTGAGGTGATTGCGACTATCCATTCCGCCTATTTCGCGGCGGGCGCGGATATCATTGAAACTAACACCTTTAACTCGACGACCATCGCGATGGCGGATTACCAGATGGAATCCCTGTCGGCAGAAATCAACTTTGCGGCGGCGAAGCTGGCACGTGCCTGTGCCGATGAATGGACCGCCCGCACGCCGGACAAACCGCGCTACGTAGCCGGTGTTCTCGGCCCGACCAACCGTACGGCGTCCATCTCACCGGACGTTAACGACCCGGCATTTCGTAACATCACCTTTGACGGGCTGGTGGAAGCGTACCGCGAGTCCACCAAAGCGCTGGTGGAAGGGGGCAGCGACCTCATCCTGATTGAGACGGTCTTCGATACCCTCAACGCCAAAGCCGCGATTTTTGCGGTGAAAGAAGAATTTGAAGCCCTGGGCGTCGACCTGCCAATCATGATTTCTGGCACCATTACCGACGCCTCTGGCCGTACGCTCTCCGGGCAGACCACCGAAGCCTTCTATAACTCCCTGCGCCACGCCGATGCGCTCACCTTCGGCCTGAACTGTGCGCTGGGGCCGGATGAACTGCGTCAGTATGTGCAGGAACTTTCCCGCATCGCCGAGTGCTACGTCACCGCGCACCCGAACGCCGGTCTGCCGAACGCCTTTGGTGAATACGATCTCGATGCCGATACCATGGCGGCACAAATTCGCGAATGGGCCGAATCCGGTTTCCTGAACATCGTCGGCGGCTGCTGCGGTACCACGCCGGAACACATCAAAGCGATGAGCGATGCCGTTGCAGGCTTGCCGCCGCGCGCGTTGCCGGATATTCCGGTCTCCTGCCGTCTGGCGGGCCTGGAGCCGTTAAACATTGGCGACGACAGCTTGTTTGTGAACGTCGGCGAACGTACCAACGTCACCGGCTCTGCGAAGTTCAAGCGCCTCATTAAAGAAGAGAAGTACAACGAAGCGCTGGATGTTGCCCGCCAGCAGGTCGAAAGCGGCGCGCAGATCATCGATATCAACATGGATGAAGGGATGCTCGACGCCGAAGCGGCGATGGTGCGTTTCCTGAATCTGATTGCCGGTGAGCCGGACATTGCCCGTGTGCCGATCATGATTGACTCCTCCAAATGGGACGTTATCGAAAAAGGGCTGAAGTGCATTCAGGGCAAAGGCATTGTGAACTCCATCTCGATGAAAGAGGGGGTTGATGTCTTTATCCACCACGCGAAGCTGGTACGCCGTTACGGTGCCGCGATGGTGGTGATGGCCTTTGACGAAGTGGGCCAGGCCGATACCCGCGAGCGCAAAATCGAGATTTGTCGCCGGGCGTACAAGATCCTGACTGAAGAGGTGGGCTTCCCGCCGGAAGACATCATCTTCGACCCGAACATTTTCGCCGTCGCGACCGGGATTGAAGAACACAACAACTACGCGCAGGATTTTATTGGCGCCTGTGAAGACATCAAGCGCGAACTGCCGCATGCCATGATTTCCGGCGGCGTCTCCAACGTGTCGTTCTCGTTCCGTGGTAACGATCCGGTGCGTGAAGCGATTCACGCCGTCTTCCTCTATTACGCCATCCGTAACGGGATGGACATGGGGATTGTGAACGCCGGGCAGCTGGCGATTTACGACGACCTGCCCGCTGAACTGCGTGATGCGGTCGAGGATGTGGTGCTTAACCGCCGTGATGACGGCACCGAGCGGCTACTTGATCTGGCGGAAAAATACCGCGGCAGTAAAACCGACGACTCCGCTAACGCCCAGCAGGCGGAATGGCGCACATGGGATGTGAAAAAACGCCTCGAATACTCGCTGGTGAAAGGCATTACCGAATTTATCGAGTTTGATACTGAAGAAGCGCGTCAACAATCTGAGCGACCCATACAGGTCATTGAAGGCCCGCTGATGGACGGCATGAACGTGGTCGGCGACCTGTTTGGCGAGGGCAAAATGTTCCTCCCGCAGGTGGTGAAATCCGCCCGCGTGATGAAACAGGCGGTGGCCTACCTCGAACCCTATATTGAAGCCAGTAAAGAGAAAGGCTCCAGTAACGGCAAGATGGTGATCGCGACGGTGAAAGGCGATGTGCACGACATCGGCAAAAACATCGTCGGCGTGGTGCTGCAATGTAATAACTACGAAATTGTCGACCTCGGCGTGATGGTGCCGACAGAGAAAATCCTCAAAACCGCCCGAGAAGTGAATGCTGACCTGATTGGCCTCTCTGGCCTGATTACCCCGTCGCTGGATGAAATGGTTAACGTTGCCAAAGAGATGGAGCGCCAGGGCTTTACCATGCCGCTGCTGATTGGCGGGGCCACCACGTCCAAAGCGCACACGGCGGTGAAAATCGAGCAGAACTACAGCGGCCCGACGGTCTACGTGCAGAACGCCTCACGCACCGTGGGCGTGGTGGCGGCGTTGCTGTCCGACACCCAGCGTGATGACTTCGTGGCCCGTACCCGCAAAGAGTACGACACCGTGCGTATTCAGCATGCGCGCAAGAAACCGCGTACTCCGCCGGTGACGCTGGCGGCCGCCCGTGAAAACGATCTGGCCTTCGACTGGGAAAGCTACACGCCACCCGTCGTGCATAAGCTGGGTGTGCAGGAGGTGGAAGCCAGTATTGAGACGCTGCGTAACTACATCGACTGGACGCCGTTCTTTATGACCTGGTCGCTGGCCGGGAAATACCCACGCATTCTCGAAGACGAGGTGGTGGGGGAAGAAGCGAAACGCCTGTTCCAGGACGCCAACGAGATGCTGGATATGTTAAGCCGCGAGAAGACCCTCAACCCGCGTGGTGTGGTGGGCTTGTTCCCGGCGAACCGTGTGGGCGACGATGTGGAAATCTATCGCGATGAGAGCCGCACGCAGGTACTGACCGTGGGGCGTCATCTGCGTCAGCAAACGGAAAAAGTTGGCTTCGCGAACTACTGTCTGGCCGATTTTGTGGCGCCGAAGCTCAGCGGCAAAGAGGACTACATCGGGGCTTTTGCGGTGACCGGTGGTCTCGAAGAAGATGCGCTGGCAGAGGCTTACGATGCGCAGCATGATGATTACAACAAGATTATGGTGAAAGCGGTGGCAGACCGTCTGGCAGAAGCGTTTGCCGAATATCTGCATGAGCGCGTGCGTAAAGTCTACTGGGGCTACGCGCCGAACGAGAACCTCAGCAATGAGGAGCTGATTCGCGAGAACTACCAGGGCATTCGTCCGGCGCCGGGCTACCCGGCCTGCCCGGAGCACACCGAAAAAGGCACCATCTGGGAACTGCTGGATGTGGAAACCCACACCGGCATGAAGCTGACGGAGTCTTTCGCCATGTGGCCGGGTGCGTCGGTTTCTGGCTGGTACTTCAGCCACCCGGACAGCAAATACTTCGCCGTGGCGCAGCTGCAACGCGACCAGGTGGAGGATTATGCCCGCCGCAAAGGGATGTCGACCCAGGAAGTCGAACGTTGGTTAGCACCCAATCTGGGTTATGACGCCGATTAATTTCCCATGCTATTGATATCCAATAAATGGTCTGCGTATGCAGGCCATTTTTATTTCAGTTTTCTGGAATAGGCCCGAGATAATGTTTTTATAAATCGCATGGTAATACCTGTTGTCATTAGTGGTCTCACTATATATAAATATATAAATCGTGAGTCCGCGTCGTAATTAATAAAGTATTAAAAATGATACCTCAAAATAATATCAAAAATTAGGTGCTATTTTTGATACCTTAAAAGTCACCTCTCTAAATCAGGTTATGTGATCGCTGTAAATAACTAAGCGTAGTCTTATTTAATAAAATAGCAAAATAAAGACAGCGTTCTTATTTATTAAATATAAGCCAAATTAATTTGGTTTAAATATCTATTACAGAGGCCATAATATGGAAAACGTTCAAAGTACTCTCGTCACGCGTGAAGGCAGTGGCTGGAGAAAAAGTGATACCGTCTGGATGCTGGGCCTGTACGGTACTGCGATTGGTGCAGGCGTACTCTTCCTGCCCATTAACGCCGGTGTCGGCGGTTTAATTCCGTTAATCATTATGGCCCTGT
Organism: uncultured Enterobacteriaceae bacterium; assembly: GCA_963530515.1. Taxonomy (GTDB): domain Bacteria; phylum Pseudomonadota; class Gammaproteobacteria; order Enterobacterales; family Enterobacteriaceae; genus CBFFRJ01. Next base: position 11,978 of record CAUSEC010000041.1, read on the forward strand.
TGGCCTTCCCAATGACCTTTTTTGCTCACCGTGGTTTAACCCGTTTTGTTCTCTCCGGTAAAAACCCTGGTGAAGATATTACCGAAGTGGTGGAAGAGCACTTTGGCGTGGGTGCTGGCAAATTAATTACCCTGCTGTATTTCTTCGCGATTTACCCGATTCTGCTGGTGTATAGCGTGGCGATTACCAATACCGTCGACAGCTTTATTACTCATCAGCTGGGCATGGTGTCTCCACCGCGTGCGATTCTGTCACTGATTCTGATTATCGGTATGATGGCCGTGGTGCGCTTTGGCGAGAAGATGATCGTTAAAGCCATGAGCGTGCTGGTGTTCCCGTTCGTTGCCGCCCTGATGATGCTGGCGCTGTACCTGATTCCACAATGGAACGGTGCAGTGTTCGATACCCTCTCTCTGAGCAGCGCAGCCCCGACCGGTCACGGCCTGTGGATGACCCTGTGGCTGGCAATCCCGGTGATGGTGTTCTCCTTTAACCACTCGCCGATCATCTCCTCCTTTGCTGTCGCAAAACGTGAAGAGTACGGTCAGGACGCCGAGCGTAAATGCTCCCGCATCCTGGGCTTCGCCCACATCATGATGGTGCTGACGGTGATGTTCTTCGTGTTCAGCTGCGTCCTGAGCCTGTCACCGGAAAACCTGGCAGAAGCGAAAGCACAGAACATCTCAATTCTCTCTTACCTGGCCAACCACTTTAACGCCCCGGTGATAGCCTGGATGGCACCGATTATCGCCATGATCGCTATTACCAAATCCTTCCTGGGCCACTACCTGGGCGCACGTGAAGGCTTTAACGGCATGGTGATTAAGTCACTGCGCGGTAAAGGCAAATCCATCGAACTCAACAAACTGAATAAGATCACCGCGTTGTTTATGCTGGTGACCACCTGGATTGTTGCCACCCTGAACCCGAGCATCCTCGGCATGATTGAAAACCTGGGTGGCCCAATTATCGCCATCATTCTGTTCCTGATGCCGATGTATGCCATCAATAAAGTTCCGGCGATGCGCAAATACAGCGGTGCGCTCAGCAACGTGTTTGTGGTTGCGATGGGCCTGATTGCCATCTCCGCCATCTTCTTCTCTCTGTTCAGCTAAGTTCCCCGCGCCGCCTGATTCGGGCGGCGCCTCCGTTTTGCTCAGTAACTCGCATGGGTGCCACATGATCAGTGTTTTCGATATTTTCAAAATCAGCATCGGACCGTCCAGTTCGCATACCGTCGGGCCAATGAAGGCGGGAAAACAGTTTGTTGATACCCTGCAGGAAAAAGGCCTGTTGCATAAAGTCACGCGGCTGGTGGTGGATGTCTACGGCTCGTTGTCATTAACCGGTAAAGGCCACCACACCGATATCGCCATTATTCTTGGGCTCTCCGGTTATTTACCGGAAACGGTCGATATCGACGCCATCCCGGCAATTATTCGTGACGTTAACACCCACCAGCGCCTGTTTATTGAAGAAGGGAAACGCGAAATTCAGTTCCCGGTGGCCGAATGCATGCGTTTTCACAATGAATTTCTGCCGCTGCATGAAAACGGCATGAGCATTACCGCCTTTTGCGATGGCAAAATTGCCCATTTCCAGACCTATTATTCCATCGGCGGCGGTTTTATCGTCACCGAAGAAAACTTTGGCAAGAGCCAGGATGCGGATATTGATATTCCGTTCCCGTTCTACTCCGCGCGTAATTTACTGGCGCACTGCCACGATAACTGTCTGTCCATTTCTGCGGTGATGATGAAAAACGAAATCGCCCGTCATGGCCGGGAGAACGTGGAGCAGAATATGGCGAAGGTCTGGGAAACCATGCAGCACGCGATAAACCGCGGCATGAACACCGAAGGCATTCTGCCTGGCCCGCTAAAAGTGCCCCGTCGCGCCTCCGCGCTGCACCGCGTGCTGGCGCCGCAAAGCCACTCCATGAGTCCGTTAAGTGCCATGGACTGGGTGAACATGTTTGCCATGGCGGTGGGGGAAGAGAACGCCGCAGGCGGGCGCGTGGTCACGGCCCCCACCAACGGGGCCTGTGGGATTATTCCGGCGGTGCTGGCCTACTACGATCGCTTTATCAAAACCGTCACGCCAGAAATTTACATGCGTTATTTCCTGACCGCAGGCGCGGTCGGCATTCTGTATAAGATGAACGCCTCTATTTCCGGTGCCGAAGTGGGGTGCCAGGGTGAGGTGGGGGTGGCATGCTCCATGGCGTCTGCGGGGCTTGCTGAATTGCTCGGCGGTAGCCCGGAGAAGGTCTGTATCGCCGCTGAAATTGGCATGGAGCACAATCTGGGGCTGACCTGTGACCCCGTTGCCGGGCAGGTTCAGGTGCCCTGTATCGAGCGTAATGCGATTGCGTCTGTCAAAGCCATCAACTCAGCGAGTATGGCGATGTACCGCACCAGCGACCCGAAAGTCTCGCTGGATAAAGTCATCGAAACCATGTTCGAAACCGGTAAAGACATGAATGCGAAATACCGCGAAACGGCGCGTGGCGGGTTAGCCATCAAAGTGGCGGTATGTGAGTCCTGAGTCCTCTCAAAAAAAATCGCCTGCACCGCAGGCGATTTCTTGTCTGGCTGTCTTCTGTTGTTAACCTTTCTTGTCGGTATCCGGTGCCTGATGCGACCAGACGACGCTGTGCGACGCGGAAGAGGTGTACCACTCATTTATGGTGGAACTGGCGTCGTTCTTTTGTTCCACATCGGCGGCATATTTCTCTTTCGGCGGGCTGGCGTGTTTTTTACGAATGCGGATGCGGGCAGGAACCGCGGCATTGATTTGCGCATTGAAGGCGCGAATGTGCGAGTCGTATAAAATCGACTCCAGCTGATGCAGGCGATCGAGACCGCGCAAAATGCCAATCAGGGTGCTGAGGGTGACGGACTCACCCAGTTCGACGCGCTTGATGGTTGCAGCACCCACCTGGGCGCGTTCCGCCAGCTCAATCTGCGACAGGCCAAGTTGCATACGGGTTTCTTTAATTCTGCGACACAACTCGGCAATAATTTCACTGTCGGACATTGTACTGAAGCGCATCTCAATTCCTTAACGACGTCATAAATCAGGGCAGATTATTTAACATAATAAATTATAAAGAAAGCGGATAATTATAAATTTGCGATGATAACAACACTGTTTTTCTTTAACAAAGTTTCTACAGAAGAGGCGGTAATTAACTCTCTGGCTTTGAGTGAAATAAGATGAAGTTATTTCATTTTTATTATTTTTATTCGTTTACAGCAGACTGATTTTACACTCAATTATTTACCCTTTAATTTTCCGCTATTTGGCTAAAGCCCTTATACTTCAGGAACCATGTCAGGCTCTGACAGGCTAAACATGGAGACCTAAAACAATAAGGAGAATCTGCACCCGTGTTAATTTTGCTTCATCTGCTTTCTTCTGTTGCCCTGCTGGTGTGGGGCACACACATTGTCCGTACCGGCGTCATGCGCGTATTCGGTGCGCGGTTACGTACCGTGCTCAGCCGCAGCGTCGAGAAAAAAACGCTCGCCTTCAGTGCCGGCATCGGTGTGACCGCGCTGGTGCAAAGCAGCAATGCCACCACCATGCTGGTGACCTCGTTTGTGGCCCAGGATCTGGTGGCGCTGGCTCCCGCGCTGGTGATTGTGCTGGGTGCTGACGTGGGGACCGCACTGATGGCCCGCGTGCTCACCTTCGATCTCTCCTGGCTGTCGCCGCTGCTGATTTTTGTTGGCGTTATCTTCTTCCTCGGGCGTAAGCAGACGCGAGAAGGTCAGTTGGGCCGCGTGAGTATCGGCCTTGGGCTTATCCTGCTGGCGCTCGAACTCATCGTGCAGGCGGTGACGCCCATCACTCAGGCCAACGGTGTACAGGTGATTTTTGCCTCGCTCACCGGCGATATTATGCTGGATGCGCTGATTGGCGCGGTCTTTGCGATTGTTAGTTACTCAAGCCTCGCCGCCGTGTTGCTGACGGCCACGCTGACCACAACGGGGGTTATCTCCTTCCCGGTGGCGCTCTGTCTGGTGATTGGTGCGAACCTTGGTTCGGGCCTGCTGGCGATGCTCAACAACAGCGGTGCCAATGCCGCGGCACGGCGTGTGGCGCTCGGGAGCTTGCTGTTCAAGCTGGTGGGCAGCTTTGCGATCCTGCCGTTTGTGCACATGCTGGCAAACCTGATGGATGGACTGCCGTTGCCCAAAGCCGAGCTGGTTATCTATTTCCACGTCTTCTACAACCTGATCCGTTGCCTGGTGATGGTGCCCTTTGTGGGCGCGATGGCGACTTTTTGTGAGAGGTTGATCCGCGATGAGCCGGAGCTGGATGCGCGGCTGAAGCCGAAGCACCTGGACAGTTCCGCGCTGGACACGCCCACCCTCGCACTCGCCAACGCGGCCCGTGAGACGCTGCGTATTGGTGACGCCATGGAGCTGATGCTGGAAGGGTTGTATAAGGTGATGCACGGCGAACCGCGCGAAGAGAAAGACCTGCGTAAGCTCGCGGATGATATCAACGTCCTCTACACTGCCATCAAGCTGTATCTGGCGCGGATGCCGAAAGACGAACTGGCGGAAGAGGAGTCGAAGCGCTGGGCCGAGATCATCGAAATGTCCCTTAACCTTGAGCAGGCGTCCGACATCGTCGAACGCATGGGCAGCGAGATAGCCGATAAATCGCTGGCCGCTCGCCGGGCGTTCTCCGTTGAAGGGCTGAAGGAGCTGGATTCTTTGTATGAGCAATTGCTCATTAACCTGAAGCTGGCAATGTCGGTCTTTTTCTCCAGTGATGTCACCAGCGCCCGCCGCCTGCGTCGCAGCAAACACCGTTTTCGCATTCTCAACCGGCGTTACTCCCACGCTCACGTCGACCGGCTGCATCAGCAAAACGTGCAGAGCATCGAAACCAGTTCGCTGCACATGGGCTTACTGGGTGACATGAAGCGTCTCAATTCGCTGTTCTGTTCCGTGGCGTACAGCGTGCTGGAACAGCCCGATGACGATGATGAGAAGGATGAGTATTAAGGTTCGTTCAGGCCCGGTGGTGAGGATTGCACCATCGGGCAAAATCCTGATGCTCAGATGGCATTGACAGTCTTAATTGAGAGCTCAATCCCTAACGCTTTCATCACCGCCAGGGTCGTTTTCAGCGTTGGATTTCCTTTATCACTCAAAGATCGATACAGCTGTTCCCGCGACAAACCCGTGCTGGCTGCAATCTCAGCCATCCCTCTGGCGCGGGCGACGACACCCAACGCTTTTGCAATGTAGGCGGCATCGCCCGTTTCAAACGCATCAGCCATAAAAATGGCAATTTCATCATCATCAACCAGCGCTGCGGCGGGGTCATAGTGAGTAAGATTGTTCATCAATGAATATCTCCTGCTTTGCGATTGAGTTCGAAAGTTTTTTAGCAAGAAGGATGTCGCTCTGCTGTGAATGCTTATCACCGCCACACAGCAGAATGATGATAAGGTTTCCCTGCTGTTTGTAATAAATCCTGTACCCCGGACCATGATGGATCCTCAGCTCACTGACGCCCTCTCCGACGGGTTTTGCATCGCCTGAGAGACCATTTGCCAGGCGGAAAATACGAGTAGCAATCAGTGTTTTTGCTCGTCTGTCGGTGAGATTTTTTTCCCATCGACGGAATTCCACGGTCTGCAGGATCTCTTTCATAATACTCCCTGTATTTTATAAACTACAACGTTTCTTTTACACATGACCGGTACGGAAGAGTAGTGAGACGTAATCGAGATGAATACATTGAGCGGCAAAATCTGGAAGGCGCTTCGAGACAAACGGGCAAATTGAAGTGACGTAAGACGCGAGAGCACCTTCCCTGGCGCTCTCTTTCTTCACTCACCCCGCGCGGGCAAAGGCCGCCGCTTCGGCGATAAGCCCGGCATCCGGGCGTACGCCGGTGTACATGGCAAACTGCTCGACGGCCTGCAGGGCAATCACTTCCGCGCCGCTGATAGTCTGTTTGCCCAGCCGCTGTGCCAGACGAATCACCGGGGTTTCTGCGGGCAGGGCGACCACATCAAAAACGACGCTGGCATGGGTGACCATTGCCTCACTGAACGACAGCGCCTCGCTCTCTTTGCCACCGGCCATGCCGACGGGCGTCACGTTGACCAGAATATCGGTGTGAATGCCCTCCGGCTGTGGCTGCCACTGAAAACCATACTGACGAGCCAGCGCCGTGCCGCTCTGGTGATTGCGGGCGGCGATAATCACATCGCGAAATCCGGCGTCACGGAAGGCGGCGATCACCGCTTTGCCCATTCCGCCGCTACCGCGGATCATCACCCGTGTGGATGTATCAAGCGCATGGCTGGCAATCAGGCTTTTGACCGCAATGTAGTCGGTATTGAAGCCGGTTAAGCGTCCGTCGTCATTCACAATGGTATTCACTGAATCAATCACTTTTGCCGAGGGATCAATGGCATCCAGAAACGGCATGCAGCTCTCTTTAAAGGGCATGGAGACCGCGCAACCACGGATACCTAACGCTCTCACCCCTTTTACCGCCGCCTCGATATCCTCGGTGGTAAAAGCCTTGTAGATAAAATTCAGGCCCAGCTTTTCATACAGATAATTGTGAAAACGGGTGCCGAAATTGCCGGGGCGGCCGGCCAGCGACATGCAAAGCTGAGTGTCACGATTAATCACGGTTAATCTCCCCGGCATGACTCAGCAGGTACTGCTCGGCCTCCCCTGACCAGATGCCTTTGTGGCGCTCAACGATGGCGGCCAGTTCAGGATCTTCAATCTGTTTAAGCGCGGTAAGCGGCAGGTATTTGCCGGTATACACCAGCTTTTTGCCTCCACCGACGGACGGGAGTTCCAGGGTGGTTTCCCCGGCGGCATTCAGGCCCAGAATATGCGTGACCACTTTGGCAGCCTGCACTTTTTTCTCTTCAATGAGCTTCACCGCAGCGCGCATGTCGTCGGTGTTACCACCCGAGGTGCCCACATAGTGGGTGAAGGCGTAGTGCACGTCGTAGAAATTCACCGGGGCACTGAACTGCTTATCCTGCGGGCCGGCAAAGAAATTCATGCAGCCATCCGGGGCGAGCAGCGACGAGGCCAGTGTTACCAGTTGTTCGTTCGGCACGAACACGAAGATATCGTCAAAGCCATGACCGCCGCTGAGCGCCATTAATGTTTCATAGCTCGCATCCTGCGCGTGGAGATAATGAATCAGGGTCTGCGGCTCAGAAGGGTAATGTTGCCGGGCGTAGCTCAGCTTGTCGTTATGGGTATCGGTTACCACCAGCAGCGCCGGATTAACCGGCCCATGCAGCGCATAGTCAATCGCCAGCAGGCCCATCGGCCCCGTGCCACCGAGAATCAGCGTGCGGCCCTGCGGGCGAATGCCCATGTTGTGGTTGTAAGTCCCTTCCTGCAGATGGTAGTTGGCGTTAAACGCGCCGATCACGCAGGAGAGGGGTTCTACCAGAGAGCCTTCAAAGTAGGTTTCGCCTTCGTAGGCCAGCAGGCAATCCTGCTCCATGACCTCATCGGGGATGACCACGTGCGTGGCTTCGCCGCCGACCCAGGGGAACGAGTAGCCGGGGCAGTCCGGGCGGTCCGGCAGTTGCAGGTTAGCCTGAATCACATAGCGCTGGCCGGGCTGGAATTTGTGCTGCCATTTTTTGCCGACGGCCAGGATATCGCCGCAAAATTCGTGGCCGATGATGATTGGGTGAGTGGCCACATCGTCCGGCACTTTCTTGTGATTCTCGCCCTGGTTGGCCTCTTTCCAGGAGGAGAGGCACAGGCTGTCAGTCACCACCGTTGCCAGAATTTCATCGTCCTGCATTGGCGGAAGTTCAAAGGTTTCCAGCCGTAAGTCGCGTTTGCCGTACAGGCGTAGTGCTGTTGTTTTCATGAATAAACCACCTTTTTGTGAGCGATGGCCCCGGTTTATCGCCGGGGCGAAAAATCAGGACAGGAAGCCCAGCGCGTTACCGACAATCCCCAGCCCAAAGAGCGCGAAGATGAGCCAGACCGGGTTAATTTTTTTATTGAGCAGACGCACCATCAGCAGGGTCAGGCCGAGCGCCAGCAGGCCTGGACAGAGCTGATCGAGAATGTTCTGTACGGTCATGGTGACGGTGGTGCCGTCTGCTCCAGGGGTTTGCGAGACCACCACCGGCACGTGGATTGACGTCCATTTGGTGACCAGCACCCCCATCACGAACAGGCCGAGAATTGAGGCGCCTTCGGTGAGTTTTTGCAGCAGATTACCGCCCATATCGCTGACGATATTGACCCCTTTGCGAAAGCCCAGCTGCAAGCCGTACCACTTCATGGCAAGGCGTACCGCGTTGAAAATAAAGAAGAACAACAGTGGGCCGAGCACATTGCCAGAGAGTGCCAGCGAGGCGCCCAGGGCGGCGGTAATCGGGCGCAGCGTGCCCCACACCAGCGGGTCACCCACCCCTGCCAGCGGCCCCATCAGGCCGACTTTGATGCCGTTAATCGCCCCGTCATCAATTTCCGCGCCGTTCGCACGCGCCTCTTCCATCGCTGCCGTCACCCCCAGCACCGGGCCGCAGACGGCGGGCGTGGTGTTAAAGAACACCAGGTGGCGTTTCAGTGCGGCAACCTGATCCTCTTTGAGCGGGTAGAGCCGTTTGATGGCGGGGATCATGTCGTAACAGAAGCCCAGGCCATGAATACGCTCAAAGTTGAACGACGCTTGTTGCAGGTTTGAGCGAACAAACATGCTAAACAGGTCGGATTTGGTCAGTTTTTTCTGTTCCATGATGGGCTCCGTCAGTCGTCAAGCTGGTCAAGGGCGGTGGAAGAGGGAGTAGCAGCCTGCGGTTCGGCTTTGCGCCACTGCGGGTTCAGCTGGATGTAGATGAGGGCGATAATCACCCCGACGCCACCGAAGGCGAGCAGACTGAAATCGAGGTAGCCTCCAGCCAGAAAACCGAGGAAGAAGAAGGGCATCAGGTACTTCACACCCATCATGCGCAGCACCATGGCGTAGCCCACCACCACGATAAAGCCCCCGGCAATCTGCAAACCTCGGGTGACGAATTCAGGGATCGCACTGAGCATGTTGCTCACCATGTCGGCGCTGACAAACAGCGACACCACCAGGGCCGGAATAGCCACACGCAGGGCCTGAACGCCCAGCGCGGAGACGTGCAGCAGGTCGATGGTGCGAAAACGGGCCTCTTCTGCGGCTTTGTCTGCCGCGTGCTGGAATACAACGGTAATGGTGCGAGCAAACACGGTGAGGACCTGGCCCGCCGCCGCGACGGGCAGGGCGATGGCGATACCGGTGGCAATACTCTGCTGGCCAACAATGACCAGAATGGCGGAGATAATGCTGGCAAGCGCGGAATCCGGGGACTGTGCGGCACCGACGTTCATCCAGCCCAGCGCAATCAATTCGAGCGTACCGCCGAGCATAATGCCTGTTTTCAGATCGCCAAGAATCAAACCAATCACGGTGCAGGCAATCAGCGGGCGGTGGGTCTGGAATTCATCCAGCACGCTGCCCATTCCGGCAATACAGGAAAAAAGAAATATGGCTATGATTTGTAGAGTACTGATTTCCATAATAGGTCACCTTTGAGATATAGACATCCCTGCCTGTTACGGCATAGAAATACAGGCGTTATTTTTTATTCTGTTACAGCGATTTCTTTTATTTTGTCGAGAATGTTTATTGACGGGTCGGATGCCACCACGCGTAAATCTAATTTCACGCCCAGCTTATCCAGTTCACGGAAAGCGTTAATATCCTCCTCATCTAATGAGACGGCTTTAGTTAACTGTTTTTTACCCGGACGCCAGGCCATGCCGCCAATATTTAACGTGGCAATGTTGACACCCTGGGAAACCATCGTTAATACATCCTGTGGATTGGTGAAAAGATAAAATACCGTCTCATCTTTATATTGCGGGTTGTGGTAAACGGCGACGGCCTTTTCGATATTCACGACATTGACTTTCATCCCCGGCGGTGCCGCCTGGCGTAATAATGTGCGGCGTACTTCATCGTTATACACATCGTCATTGCAGATAATAATGCGTTGGGCATTGGCGACTTTCGACCAGACGGTGGTGACCTGGCCGTGAATAAGCCTGTCATCAATACGGGCCAGCGTAATATTCATCAGAAATCCTCCTCGACGGTTTCCAGTGGTTGCCAGACGACGCAGGTCTGGCGGGCGATGGTCGTCAGGTGCGTACAGAGCTCATCGACCTGCATGCTGCCCTGGTTGTCCACCAGTTCCAGCGCCAGCGGCAGGGAGAGGCCGCTGATGACGCGCAGTTTAGGGTTGCGCATGGCAAGGGTTGCCGCCGCATTCCACGGGCTTCCGCACTGTAAATCGACGGCAATCAGCCATTCGCTTTGTATGTGTGCGCTCACTAACTTTTCGAGCTTCTCGGCGATGTCACTCGCGTTCTCACCGGGCACAAAGGCCACGGCGCTGACGTCCGCCTCGCCGTAGACCATCTGCACGGATTCCAGCATTGCGCAGGCCAGCTGGCCGTGAGCACAGAAGATTGCCTTCACCATCACGCCTCCTTAACCGCGGGTTTTTCCGCCCGCAATGTTAGTGGTTACTCCGGTTATGTAGCTGGCGCGTTCTGAGAGTAAATACGAAACAAAATCAGCCACTTCTGCCAGGCGGCCCGCACGTCCAATCGGGATCGCGTTCCTGGTGTAGCCGTCACGCAGCTGCTCTACGGTGATATTGCGTGTCCAGGCCAGCGCTTCTTCATATTCGGGCGTGCGCAAACCGGTTTTTTCCAGAATGCCAGGCGCGATACCCACTACGCGGATGCCGTGTTTGCCCAGTTCTTTGGACCAGGAGCGGGTAAAGCTATTGAGTGCCGCCTTGGTGGCGGCATAGCAGCTCTGGCCTTCGGAACCTTCAAGGCCGCTTTCGGAGGAGACATTCACAATCACGCCGTCGCGCTGTTTTACCATCTGGCGCGCCACCGCCTGGGACATTAAAAAGACCCCTTTCTGGTTTATATTGACCATTTTTTCAAAGGCGGCTTCATTTAATTCATATTTCCCTTCCGGGGATTTTTCATCGACTAATAAACGTGGGAAATTCACCCCGGCGTTATTAACTAAACCTTCAATGCGACCAAATTTCTGAATAATTTCGCTGACGGTCTGGCTCACGTCGCCCGCACTGGAAATATCCGTTGGCCAGAAGTGATAATGGCTATTACCTTCATGCTGACTCTCGCCGCCGTGAATATCGGCCATTTGTACATGGGCACCTTGCGCTAATAATTCATCCACAATCGCCAGACCAATACCCGATGCACCTCCGGTGACAATAATGACTTTATCCTGCAGATTTAACCACGTTTGCATACCCGACTCCTGATTTTGGACAAAGGGATCCCCGCGCAATAACATTGCGTGATTCACCCGGTGATTAATTTATTTCAACAACAGTTCAGCGGTTTCGCGATTGGTCACCAGACAGTTGATATATTTTCCGTGCAATGCCCCAAGGATCCCGCTGTATTTTTCCTCACCCATCGCAATGCCGATGGAGTAACGCGCCTGTTTCAGACGCTGCATTTCAATTGAGAGCGTTTTCTCGCTCATTGTGGTCTCAACGCTCGCCCCGTTGATGTCGTAAAAGCGTGAGCAGATATCGCCCGCGACATGACGTGCGTTTAAATCATCACTCTCTTCGCTGCCGTAGAACGCGCGCCAGTTGGCACCGTCGCGGATGGCCGGTGAACCAATGCCGACCAGTGCGACGTCGAGGTTGTTCCAGTAAGCGGCGATAGTCTGAAAATGCCGGGATTGCATAATGCCGTTGCGAATCAGTTCGTTATCCAGCAGCGCCGGGAAATCCGCCAGATGCGATTCCCCTTTTAACCGCGCCGCCGCGCTGTAGGTGAGGGTGTTCACGTGATAGCGACTTTCCAGTTTGCCGGACGGGCCACCGATGATCGGCACACAAATCAGCTGGCGGGACTGGCTGGACTGCGGCAGATTTTCGACCAGTGAGCGTACCGCACGCCCCCATGACAGGCCGATGATGTCCCCTGGTGCCAGCAGGCGTTCCAGCAGCTGTGCGCCCTGCTGGCCCATGACGTTGAGCTGCTCTTCTTCCTCCTGCCCGGCGACACTGGAGGACACCACCACCTCTTTTAAGGCGAACTTCTGCTTGAGCTGCTGCTCCAGCCATAAATTTTCGTTGTAGTCGTAGTTGATGGCGATGGTGACGATGCCCTGCTCGCGCCCGCGTTTGAGCAGACGGCTGATGGTGGTGCGATAGATACCCAGCTCGCGTGCAATCTGCGCCTGCGTCATGTCCTGTTCGTAATAAAGCTGAGCGATTTTTACGATCAACCGGATATCGTCACTGTTTTCCATCGTCATCTTTTTTCCTCTGCACATATGTGCAAACTGAGGTTGGCGTTCCTTGATCCGATATAACCCCATCCGCAGGCGCATTCAAAGGGATTTTCTGTTATTTCAGGCGGATTGGGCGCGTGATTGTGTTGCACAAATGATTATGGGCTGGTCAGGCGTCAGCACCTTTGTGCGGGCTTTGCTAACGTATTGATTCTGCATTTGTTCGGCACACAAAGTTGCACACCTGCTCGGGCGTCACTTTTGTGTAGAAAGACGCGGCGGATCACATTTAATTCGGCGGCGCGTGCGAGGAGCATTTTTTATCTGTCGCCAGGTGCGATATATTTCCCCGATTACAGGAGAAATTATGCTGACCGACTCATCCACCCGACTCAACAAATACATCAGCGAGAGCGGAATCTGCTCGCGCCGCGAAGCCGATCGTTTTATCGAACAAGGCAACGTCTTTATCAACGGCAAGCGCGCCACCATTGGCGATCAGGTGAAGCCTGGTGACGTTGTGAAGGTTAACGGTCAGTTGATTGAGCCGCGTGAAGCGGATGATTTAGTGCTGATTGCGCTGAACAAACCGGTGGGCATTGTCAGCACCACCGAAGACGGTGAGCGCGATAACATCGTGGATTTTGTGAATCACAGCAAACGCGTGTTCCCCATCGGTCGCCTGGATAAAGACTCCCAGGGACTGATTTTCCTCACCAACCACGGTGACCTGGTGAACAAGATTTTGCGCGCGGGTAACGATCACGAGAAAGAGTATCTGGTCACGGTGGATAAACCCGTTACCGACGATTTCATCCGTGGCATGGGCGCGGGTGTGCCGATCCTCGGTACTGTCACCAAAAAATGTAAGGTGAAGAAAGAAGCGCCGTTTGTGTTTCGCATCACCCTGGTGCAGGGCTTAAACCGCCAGATTCGCCGCATGTGTGAACACTTTGGGTTTGAGGTCACTAAGCTTGAGCGTACGCGCATTATGAACGTCAGCCTGACGGGCATTCCGCTGGGTGAATGGCGTGATCTGAGCGACGATGAACTGATTGACCTCTTCAAACTCATCGAAAATTCGTCGTCAGAAGTGAAGCCTAAAGCGAAGGCCAAACCGAAGGTGGCAGCGACAGCCGCGAAGAAACCGGCTGCCAGCGGGGCGAAAAATATGGCGAAGACCCCGGCGGAGCTGGCGTCACGTAAACGCTTTACCGCACCGGGACGCAAGAAGAAAGGGCGTTAACGCCTGCCGCGCGTAGAGGTATTGGCCGACCACGAAAAAGTGGTCGCTTCATCCGGTTTATAAGCCTGCTTTTTCTTCGTCTGGCGGGCTTTTTTCGCTTCAGCTTCCCGCTCAACCATCAGTTTGTCGATGTACTCTTTTTTCACGCTGTTAGTTTCGGCGTTGGTCAACACGCGCCCGTGGGCAATGCGTGCGCGATCCAGCAACGTTTTTAATTCGCGCTGTTCGCGCTCGGTCATCTCTTTTTGCGTAATGCGGGGGAGTGCCATGATGGTGCCCTCGGTCAGGAAGATGAGCCAGTGTACGGCAATGCGTGACACCTCACCATGATATAAGCCGGGTAGCGTGCGTTACCCGGCATTAAGCGGATTATCCTTTCTTCACCGTATCCTGCGGTTTTTCCTTGATAGGCTTACCGGACCAGTATCCCGCCAGCAGCGAGCCGGACAGGTTGTGCCATACAGAGAACAGTGCGCCAGGCAGGGCGGCCAGCGGCGAGAAGTAGATTTTACCGAGGGCGGCCGCCAGACCGGAGTTCTGCATGCCCACTTCGATTGCCAGCGTGCGGCAGGTGGATTCATCAAAGCCAAACAGGCGTCCGCCCCAGTAACCGCAGAGCAGACCGATGCTGTTATGCAAAATCACCGCAACAATCACCACCAGCCCGACGGACGCGATGTGGGAGGCTGAACCGGCCACCACGGCGCTGATGATCGCCAGAATGCAGACCATTGAGAAGGCGGGCAGATACGGCTCTACGGCCTTGACCACGCGCGGGAAAAGATGATGAACAATCAAGCCGAGGCCAATCGGAATGACCACAATTTGCAGGATGCTCAGCAGCATGCCCATCACATCTACCTGAATGTGGGTATCGACGTAGAGGCGGGTGAGCAGCGGCGTGGCGACCACGCCAACCAACGTGGAGACCGACGAAATGGTCACGGAGAGCGCCACGTCACCCTTGGCCAGATAGATCATCACGTTGGAGGCCGTGCCACTCGCCACGCTCCCGACCAGCACCATGCCGGCAGAAAGATCCGGCGGCATCTTGAACAACATGGCCAGCAGCCATGCCGCCAGCGGCATCACGAGGTAGTGCAGGAAGGTGCAGGCGGCGACCGGTGCCGGGCGAGACAGCACGCGTTTGAAGTCATCAATTTTCAGATGCACGCCCATGCCGAACATAATCAGCATCAGCAGCGTGGTGACCCACGGGCCAACAGGGGTGAAAGTCGATGGCGTGTAATAAGCAGCAACAGAGAGCAGCAGCGCCCATAACGGGAACAGCCGGGTGAGTACGGCGAGCATAGCGTTTTCCTTGAAAGCGTGGTGTTGTGTTTAGTTATAAAAAGGCCGGGTTCGAGCCCGGCCATAGCTATTGTTTATCGCGTGAGGAAAATTTATTCAAATAAATTATGGTGCAGCTTCTGTACAACCTGCTCCGCTTCGGTGCCGGGCACCAGGAAGCACAGGTTATGGCTGGATGCGCCGTAGCAAATCATGCGGATGTTGAACGGGTCGAGCACGCCAAACACCTCTTTGCCCACGCCGCAGGCTTTCGACAGGTCGTTACCGATGATCGCCACCAGGGCGAGGTTTTCTTCCACTTCGACGCGGCAAAGCGATGACAGCTCAGTCAGCAGTGCCTGGGTCAGCAGGGTGTCGCCCGTTGAGGTGGAGCCGGTGGTGTCCAGCGTTAGCGCCACGCTCACTTCGGAGGTGGTGATGAGGTCAACCGAGATACTGTGACGCGCCAGGATGCCAAACACTTCCGCGAGGAAGCCGCGGGAGTGCAGCATGTTCAGGCTGTGCAGCGTCAGCAAAGTCTGCTTACGACGCAGCGCCAGCGCGCGGAACAGCGGGGGATTGCTGGTTTTATTGCAGACCAGGGTGCCACCAGCTTTCGGATCTTTGCTTGAGCCGACAAACACCGGAATATCGCTGCGCACGGCGGGCAGCAGGGTGGCAGGGTGCAGTACTTTCGCGCCAAAGGTCGCCATTTCAGCGGCTTCTTCAAAAGCAATTTCGTCGATGCGTTTTGCCGCCGGGACCACGCGTGGGTCGGTGGTGTAGATGCCTGGCACATCAGTCCAGATATCCACGCGCGCAGCATGCAGCGCTTCGCCGAGCAGCGCAGCGGTGTAGTCGCTGCCGCCACGGCCTAAGGTGGTGGTGCGGCCTTTGGCTTCGCTACCGATAAAACCCTGGGTGACGACCAGACTGTCGGCAAGGCGTGGTGCGAGTTGTTGGGTGGCGAGTTCCGCCAGTGCGGCCACGTCTGGCTCGGCGCGTCCAAAGCGATCGCTGGTGCGCATCACTTTACGCACGTCAAACCACTGAGACTGAACGTCGCGTTCACGCAGGATTTCAACGAACAGCAGGGTGGACATCAGCTCGCCGTGGCTGACCAGTTCATCGGTCAGGGCGGTAGAGGTGGCCAGTGATGCGGCTTCTGCCAGGGTGGTGATGTTTTCCAGCAGGCGTTCAATTTCTTCGCGGATAACGTTCGGATTCGCCAGACGTTCCAGAATATCGAACTGGATTTTGCGGATAGCATCGAGTTTGACGAAACGCTCGGTGGACTCCAGGCCTTCGGCCAGCGCGACCAGCAGGTTGGTCACGCCCGCAGACGCGGACAACACCACTAAGCGAGTATTCGGGTCAGCGAGCACCACGTCGGCGCTGTGGTTCATGGCATCAAAACTCGCCACACTGGTACCGCCGAATTTGGCGACAACTAATTCAGACATAACAACCTCGTGTCAGGGGATCGATTATTCAGCCATGGCACAAGGGAAGAGCGAAAGGGGTAGGCGCAGCAAACTACGATTACACCCAGAAGTGCTCCACCACTTGTGAAACGCCCGACTGCGAACGTTTCTGGTGACAACTCAGGGGATTCAGCCCCTGTAGCCGATGATGAATGCTGCCGTGCAATTCATCATCTCGGCGGTGCTCCCCCTCACGTATCGTCTCTGGATGGGCTCCTCGAATACGGTTACCTGGGCAACGCTCCTCTTCTGGCCCGCGCGTACGCGGGTAGCGCACTAATAAATAAAGGCTAGAGGCATCGCTGTCAATGTTGTGATTATGCGGATTTTTCATGCAGACGAATCGATTAGAAAAAGGGCTTATATTGGTCTAATTTAGGGTAGCAATTTGCCCGTTTTTGCCCGCTTCCAGGGCTGTAAAACAAAAACCATCACAATTTTCGTTCGCAGGCGCTACAATCGACCGCAGTCAAAATTCTCAAATCAGAAGAGTATTGCTATGAAAAATATCAACCCAACGCAGACCTCTGCCTGGCAGGCATTACAGAAACACTACGCTGACATGAAGGACGTTACTATTGCGGATCTTTTCGCGAAAGATGGCGACCGTTTTGCTAAGTTTTCCGCGAAATTTGATGATTTGATGCTGGTGGATTTCTCCAAAAACCGCATCACCGAAGAGACCCTGGCGCTGCTGCAGGATCTGGCAAAAGAGACTGAACTGGCCGCTGCCATTAAGTCCATGTTCTCCGGCGAGAAAATTAACCGTACTGAAGACCGTGCGGTACTGCACGTAGCGCTGCGTAACCGTAGCAATACGCCGATTGTGGTTGATGGCAAAGACGTAATGCCAGAAGTGAACGCGGTGCTTGAGAAGATGAAAACCTTCTCTGAAGCGATCATTTCGGGTAGCTGGAAAGGCTACACCGGCAAAGCGATTACCGACGTGGTCAACATCGGGATCGGCGGTTCTGACCTCGGCCCGTTCATGGTGACCGAAGCACTGCGTCCGTACAAAAATCATCTGAACATGCACTTCGTGTCTAACGTCGATGGTACCCACATCGCCGAAGTGCTGAAAAACGTGAACCCGGAAACCACCCTGTTCCTGGTGGCGTCCAAAACCTTCACCACCCAGGAAACCATGACCAACGCCCACAGCGCGCGTGACTGGTTCCTGGCAACCGCGGGCGACAACAAGCACGTGGCGAAACACTTCGCGGCGCTCTCCACCAACGGCAAAGCGGTCGGTGAATTCGGTATCGATACGGCCAATATGTTCGAGTTCTGGGACTGGGTCGGCGGTCGTTACTCTCTGTGGTCGGCGATTGGCCTGTCTATCATCCTGTCTGTTGGCTTCGACAACTTTGTTGAGTTGCTCTCCGGCGCACACGCGATGGACCAACACTTCTCTACCACGGCTCCAGAGCAAAACCTGCCAGTGCTGCTGGCGCTTATCGGTATCTGGTACAACAACTTCTTCGGTGCAGAAACCGAAGCCATTCTGCCGTACGACCAGTACATGCACCGCTTTGCCGCTTACTTCCAGCAGGGCAACATGGAATCCAACGGTAAATACGTTGACCGTAACGGCAACGCGGTGGATTACCAGACTGGCCCAATCATCTGGGGCGAGCCGGGCACCAACGGTCAGCATGCCTTCTACCAGCTGATCCACCAGGGCACCAAAATGGTACCGTGCGATTTCATCGCCCCGGCTATCACCCATAACCCGCTGTCCGACCACCATCCGAAGCTGCTGTCGAACTTCTTTGCGCAGACCGAAGCGCTGGCGTTCGGTAAATCTCGCGAAGTGGTTGAACAGGAATACCGTGACCAGGGTAAAGATCCGGCAACCCTGGACCACGTTGTGCCGTTCAAAGTGTTCGAAGGCAACCGCCCAACCAACTCCATCCTGCTGCGCGAAATCACGCCGTTCAGCCTGGGCGCGCTGATTGCCCTGTACGAGCACAAGATCTTCACGCAGGGCGCCATCCTGAACATCTTCACCTTTGACCAGTGGGGCGTTGAGCTGGGCAAACAGCTGGCAAATCGTATTCTGCCAGAGCTGGGTGACGATAAAGCGATTGCCAGCCATGACAGCTCGACAAATGGTTTGATCAACCGTTATAAAGCATGGCGCGCGTAATTAAAACGTCATGAAAACGTGCCGGCTTAATGCCGGCATTTTTTTATCGGATAATTCCTGATGTCTGTTAGTTAACTCAAATTCTGAATCTGAGTTTAATCCGAAAAAGACGCTTAACCCGTTAATTCCTGCGGTTTATTTTAAGAAAATACGCAGTAATCCATTAATATCTTTATATTATAAATTATTGATTTTAATAATTTATATATTAATGCTATTTGTCTTTCATTTCCATTTTAACCATTAGTCCGAAAACCCCATCCCTATTTCCCCTTACGGCAAACCCACGGCACTAGTTGTGTATACTCGATTCCGCCTGAAATTCTTTTCGGGCAAATCTCCATTCATTCATTGAAGGGAAATTGTTATGAAGAAAGTACTGTATGGCATTTTTGCCATATCTGCGCTTGCGGCGACATCTGTCTATGCAGCTCCGGTTCAGGTCGGGGAAGCGGCAGGTTCGGCTGCGACGTCTGCGTCTGCGGGAAGTTCTACCGCAGCCAGCGCCAGCACCGTAAGTTCAGCCGTGGGTGTCGCGCTGGCGGCAACCGGTGGCGGTGATGGCTCCAATACCGGAACCACGACCACCACGACCACCAGTACTCAGTAATCGCGAGTACTTAATCATAACCACACTTCGGTGTGGTTATTTCGTCACTCCCCCTGGAGAAGAGTCGTGAAGCGACCCGCAATTATCCTGATTTGCCTGCTTATTCAGGCCTGTTCATCCACGACAAAAGGGCTGGGGCATTCGCTGTGGGACAGCGTATTTGGCACACCTGGCGTCCATCTGACCGATGACGAAATTGCCGATATGCCTTATGCCAGCCAGTACATGCAGCTGAATGGCGGGCCGCAGCTGTTTGTGGTGCTGGCCTTCTCGGAAAATGGACAACAGAAATGGGCGACGCAAGACCAGTCGCTGATCGTAACGCAACACGACCGCATCGTAAAAACCCAGTTGGCTGATAACAACCTGCTGGAAGTGAACAACCTCGCGGCTGACCCGCTGGCGAACCCCAATCAGATTATCGACGGGGCGAACTGGACCCGCACCATGGGCTGGACGGAACACAACCAGGTGCGCTACGCCACGGCCCGCTCGGTCTTTCGCTGGAACGGCACCGACAGCGTGACACTTGGCAGCGACGTAACGCCCGTGCGCATCCTCGAAGAAGACGTCACTACGGACAACAAGCACTGGCGTAACCGTTACTGGGTGGATGAGGACGGGCAGATCCGCCAGTCGGAACAGTACCTGGGCGCGGACTGGTTCCCGGTGAAAACCACCCTGATTAAGGCGGCGAAATCATGAAGATGCATGTTTGTGCTGCCCTGTTGATGAGCGTTATCGCTCCCCTTGCGCTGGCGGCGGGCACCATTGATGTCTACACCCCCGGCGACAGCAAACCCAAAACCCTGACCGACGCGGCGCACCTGATTGACGTTGTCGGGCAGCCCCGGCTGGCGCAGAGCTGGTGGCCGGGTGCGGTGATCAGTGAGCGCCAGGCCACAGCGGTGGCAGTCGAGCGTCAGCAGTCGCTGTTGGGCCGCTTAAATGCGCTGGCGAGCGAGGAAAGCGGCGATGATGCGGCGGCGGTCAGCAGCGTGCTCCGCCAGGTGCAGGCACTTAAGGTCACCGGAAGGCAAATTGTTAATCTCGATCCGGATTTTGTGCGGGTGGAGGCGGCGGCAAACCGTCCTTTAGAGGGGAGCTACACCCTGTGGGTGGGGCCGCAACCGAGCACCATTACCGTCTTTGGCCTCGTCAGCAGTCCGGGTAAAAAACCCTTCACCCCAGGGCGGGATGTGGTGGGTTATCTCGATGAGATGAGCCTGCTGAGCGGCGCGGAAAAGAACGACGCCTGGCTGATTTACCCGAACGGTCATACCCAGAAAGTGCCGGTGGCCTACTGGAATCGACGCCATGTCGAACCCATGCCCGGCAGCATTATTTTTGTCGGCTTCTCCCCGGCGTTATGGGGGGATCGTTATGAAACGCTGAACGCCGATATTCTTTATTCTCTGACACACAGGATACCGGAACAATAATGAAAAAATCCTTTGTCATCAGTGTGCTGGCGCTGGGGATCAGCGCCGCCTGTCACGCAGAAAGTTACCCGGCTCCGGTGGGGCCATCCCAGTCCGACTTCGGCGGCGTGGGCCTGCTGCAAACGCCCACCGCCCGCATGGCGCGGGAAGGGGAGATCAGCCTCAACTACCGCGATAACGATCAGTACCGCTACTACTCTGGTTCTATCCAGCTGTTCCCCTGGCTGGAAACGACCCTGCGTTACACCGATGTGCGCACCCGGCGCTACAGCAGCGTGGATGCTTTCTCCGGCGACCAGTCCTATAAAGACAAAGCGTTCGATTTGAAATTACGTTTGTGGGAAGAGAGCTACTGGCTTCCGCAGGTGTCTGTCGGCGCGCGTGATATTGGCGGGACAGGTCTGTTTGACGGCGAATATGTGGTTGCCAACAAAGCCTGGGGGCCGTTCGATTTCTCCCTTGGCCTCGGCTGGGGGTATCTGGGTACATCCGGGAACATCAAAAACCCGCTCTGTACCTATGACCAGAAGTACTGCTACCGCGATAACAGTTACAACCAGGCCGGTTCCGTGGACGCCAGTCAGATGTTCCGTGGCCCAACGGCGCTGTTTGGTGGGGTGGAATACCAGACGCCGTGGCAGCCGCTGCGCCTGAAGCTGGAATATGAAGGCAATAACTATCAGCAGGATTTTGCCGGCAAGCTGCCGCAGCGGAGCAAGGTTAACGTCGGCGCAATTTACCGGGTGGCTGACTGGGCCGACGTTAACCTGAGCTATGAGCGCGGGAATACCTGGATGTTTGGCTTCACCCTGCGCAATAACTTCAACGACCTGCGTCCGTCCTACAATGACAACGCCCGACCGCAGTATCGGCCGCAGCCGCAGGATGCGATTATCCAGCACTCCGTGGTGGCCAATCAGCTGACCTTACTCAAATACAATGCGGGGCTGGCGGATCCGAAAATCCAGGTGCAGGGTGACACGCTGTACGTGACCGGTGAGCAGGTGAAATATCGTGACTCCCAGGAAGGGATCGAGCGCGCGAACCGTATCGTGATGAACGACCTGCCGGACGGGATCCGTACCATTCGCGTGACGGAAAACCGGCTGAATATGCCGCAGGTGACCACCGAGACTGATGTCGCCAGCCTGAAGGGGCATCTGGAAGGTGAGCCGCTGGGACAGGAGACGGTGCTGAAGCAAAAACGCGTCACGCCGATCGTGCCGGAGTCGACCGAACAGGGCTGGTATATCGAGAAGTCGAGCTTCGATTTCCATATTGACCCGGTGCTCAATCAGTCGCTTGGCGGCCCGGAAGGGTTCTACATGTATCAGCTTGGGGTGATGGCGACCGCGGACTGGTGGCTCACCGATCACCTGCTGACCACCGGCAGCCTGTTTGCCAACATCGACAACAACTATGGCAAGTTCAACTACACCAATCCGCCGAAAGATTCGCAGCTACCGCGCGTGCGTACCCGGGTGCGTGAGTATGTGCAGAACGATGTCTACGTGAACAACCTGCAGGCCAACTACTTCCAGTATCTGGGGAATAATTTCTACGGCCAGGTGTATGCCGGTTATCTGGAGACCATGTACGGTGGCGCGGGTGCGGAAGTGCTCTGGCGTCCGGTCGACAGCAACTGGGCGTTTGGCGTTGATGCCAACTACGTGAAGCAGCGTGACTGGCGCAGCGCGCAGGATCTGATGAAGTTCACCGATTACAGCGTCAAAACCGGGCACTTAACCGCCTACTGGACGCCGCCGTTTGCGCAGGATGTGCTGATTAAGGCCAGCGTCGGGCAGTATCTGGCGGGAGATAAAGGCGGCACACTGGAAGTGGCGAAGCACTTCGACAGCGGCGTGGTCGTGGGGGCGTATGCCACCATCACCAACGTATCGCCGCAAGAGTACGGCGAAGGGGACTTTACCAAAGGGGTGTATGTGTCGATTCCGCTGGATCTCTTCTCAACCGGCGCGACCCGCAGCCGTGCGGCAGTCGGCTGGACGCCGCTCACGCGTGACGGGGGTCAGCAGCTTGGACGTAAGTTCGATCTCTACGGTCTGACCAGTGATAAGAGTGTGAATTTCCGCTGATTTGGCGTTGATGTTCCCTCCGCCCTTAGGGCTTACGAGCACGGACAGTCCCCTCTCCCTCGAGGGAGAGGGTTAGGGTGAGGGGGAACATGCGGCTCTGATTGTTCTGGTCTAATAATCGGTGACACCGACTTAAGAGGATATAATCCTTGA
>CAUSEC010000042.1:0-33020 GCA_963530515.1 uncultured Enterobacteriaceae bacterium
ATCGTGCCTTTCACTTTTTCTGGGGATTCCTCAGCCCTCAAGGGAGAGGGGACTGACCGTGCTCATATTTATTTGTGGGGATCACTCAACCCACGGAGAGAGGGAGCAAACACGACTATTTACCTCCACATACCTCGCAGCCGGGGTTGCGCATCAGCTTCATTTCCCTGAACTGGCAGGTCATCGCATCGTACATCACTATTTTACCCGAGGCCGGTGTGCCGAAGTGCGCCAGCACTTTGATGGCTTCCATTGCCTGCAATGACCCAATCACCGCCACCAGCGGGGCCATGACCCCCGCTTCCACGCAGGTCAGCGCATTCTCGCCGAACAGGCGGCTCAGGCAGCGGTAGCAGGGTTCACCCTCGCCCCAGGTAAAGACACTGATTTGCCCTTCCATGCGAATGGCGGCCCCGGAAACCAGTGGGATTTTATGGGCAAAGCAACCGGCGTTGAGCTGGTTGCGGATGGTCACGTTGTCAGTGCAATCCAGTACCAGGTCGTGGGCGGCTATCTGCGTAAACAGCGCCGTTTCATCCAGCAGGGCGTGAATCGTGTCGAACTGAACGTGAGGATTGATGCGGGTGAGCGTTGCCCTGGCGGAGTCCACTTTCGGCTGCCCGATAGTGGCATCGCTGTGCAGCGTCTGGCGCTGAAGATTGGAGAGGGCGACGGTGTCAAAATCCAGCAACGTCATCTGGCCCACGCCCGCTGCGGCCAGGTATTGCGCCGCAGCACATCCCAAACCGCCCAACCCCACCACCAGCACACGAGAGGCTTTCAGCCGCTCCTGGCCGTCAAAATCAAACCCGCGCAGGATAATCTGCCGGTTGTAGCGCAGCATCTCGGCATCGCTCAGCTCTTCCACGGTTAGCCTCCAAACAGATGATTAAAGGTCTCAACCTCGACCCACTCGCCCGCCTCGACGTGACCGCGCTCGCGCTCGAGCACCACAAAGCAGTTCCCCTGGCTGAACGAACTGAAAATGTGCGAGCCCTGCGGCCCGGTGGTGCTCACCACCAGTTCACCGTTCTCATCCCGGCTAAGGACACCGCGCTGGAAATCAAGACGCCCGGGCGTTTTCTTCAGAGGCGTGGCGGCACGGGCGCGCAGGCGCAGCGGCAGTGGGCTCTCAAGGGTACCGCTCAGTTTGGCCAGTAACGGCTGCACCAGCTGGTAGAAGGTGAGTGCCGCTGAAACCGGGTTACCCGGCAGGCCACAGAACCAGCTGTTTTGCAGGCGACCAAAGGCAAAAGGTTTGCCCGGCTTGATGGCCAGCTTCCAGAAGGTGATTTCGCCCAGTTCGTCGAGCATGGCTTTGGTGTAATCCGCCTCACCCACCGACACGCCGCCCGAGCTGAGTACCACGTCAGCCTGCTGGTCGGCAGCCATAAAGGTCTCGCGCAGCAGCGCCGGGTCATCACGGATGATGCCCAGATTGATAACCTCGCAGCCCAGCTGTTCAAGCATCAGATGCACCGCCAGGCGGTTAGTGTCGTAGATTTGCCCATCGGCCAGCGGTTGACCTGGCAGCTGCAGCTCATCGCCGGTGGAGAACAGCGCGACGCGGATTTTGCGCACCACCTGCACGTCGGAAATGCCCAGCGAGGCCAGCACCGGCAGTTCTGCAGCGGTCAGTTTGGTTCCAGGTGTGAACACCACGGCCCCGGCACGAATGTCTTCGCCAAGATGACGAATGTTCTGCCCGGCGCGAACGTTGGCGGTAAAGCGCACACCTGCGTCCGTCACCTCGGTCTCTTCCTGCATCACCACGGCTTCACACCCTGGTGGAACCGGGGCGCCGGTCATGATGCGCACGCAGGTGCCTGTCGGCCACTCGCCGTTAAAAGGTTGCCCGGCGAAGGCCTTACCCGCAACCGGCAGCGGTTTATCGCTGTCGATATCCGCCATGCGCACGGCGTAACCGTCCATTGCGGCGTTATCGAAACCCGGCACATTCAGGGGAGAAATCACATCCTGCGCCACGACGCGACCAAAACAGGCCAGCAGAGGCAGCGTTTCACGTTGTTCAAGTGGGGTAATGGCCGACAGCATTTGTGTCAGGGCCGAATCAAGGGGGATCAGGCCCGCAGTATGTTCCATGAGTGCGCTCCAGTCATACGGAAGAAAGGGGGCATTATGGCAGAAAAGGCCTCCCCCCTGCATGTACTACTCCCGGACGAGATTGAGAAGCTTGCTTTACATCGCTGTAACGACTTTCTATATTCAAAAATTGTATGAAGTTGTGATGACGATAATGATATTTATAGAAAAAGCAGCAAGCTACCTGACCGGGCGATGAAAAAATGACCAAAGCAGTGATTGCGATACACGGTGGTGCAGGGGCAATTGCCCGCGCACAGCTCAGCCCTGAGCAGGAGCGACGCTACATAGAGGCGCTGTCTGCCATCGTTGAAAGCGGTCAACGCATGCTGGAGGCCGGAGAACGTGCGCTGGACGTGGTGACCGAAGCGGTTCGCCTGCTGGAAGAGTGCCCGCTCTTTAACGCGGGTATTGGTGCCGTCTTCACCCGTGATGAAACCCATGAACTCGACGCCTGCATTATGGACGGCGAATCATTGCTCGCCGGGGCTGTTGCAGGTGTGAGTCGTATTCGTAACCCGATCCTTGCCGCGCGATGTGTGATGGAGCGCAGTCCGCACGTCCTGCTAGTGGGCGAAGGGGCAGAAAAATTTGTTATTGCCGAAGGCATGGAGCCGGTTTCGCCAGAGATTTTCTCCACGCCTGAGCGCTACCAGCAGCTTCTGGATGCCAGGGCGAGCGGTGAAATGCACCTCGACCATGGCAACGCGCCGCTGGATGAAAGCAAAAAATTTGGCACCGTCGGGGCCGTTGCCCTGGATAAGCACGGCAACCTGGCGGCAGCCACCTCTACGGGCGGCATGACCAATAAGCTACCCGGCCGCGTGGGCGACAGCCCGCTGCCGGGGGCGGGCTGTTATGCCAACAACGCCAGCGTGGCGGTCTCCTGTACCGGCACTGGCGAGGTCTTTATTCGCACGCTGGCGGCCTACGACATCGCCGCGCTGATGGATTACGGCGGGCTGAGTCTGCACGAAGCCTGCGAGGCAGTCGTAATGGAAAAACTCCCGGCACTGGGTGGCAGCGGCGGCCTGATTGCGGTGGATCGCGAAGGCAATGTGGCCCTGCCGTTTAACAGTGAGGGGATGTACCGGGCCTGGGGTTACGCAGAAGATGCCCCAAGCGTGGGGATTTATCGTGAATAAGGGGAGCACCATGTCGCAAGGAACCGAGGCCGAGGGGCAGACAGTCCTGGACGTCAGCAATCTGAACATTGCGTTTCGCCATGAGAAGCAACTCACTCAGGCGGTGCGCCATCTCTCCTTTACCCTCAAGCGCGGCGAAACGTTGGCGATCGTCGGCGAATCCGGCTCGGGAAAATCGGTCACCGCCATGTCGCTGCTTCGCCTGCTGGAACAGTCCGGCGGCGAGGTGGATTGTGACCACATGCGCTTAACCCGTCGCGACGGGGAGTGTGTCGATCTCTCCACCCTGAGCCGTTCCCGCCTGCGCGGGGTGCGTGGGGCAGATATTGCGATGATTTTCCAGGAACCGATGACCTCCCTGAACCCGGTTTTTCCGGTGGGGGAGCAAATTGCCGAGTCGATTCGTCTGCATCAGGGGCTGAATAAAGAAGAGGCGCTGGTGGAAGCCCGGCGCATGCTGGATCTGGTGCGTATTCCCGAGTCACAGGCCATTTTGTCGCGTTTTCCGCATCAGCTTTCCGGCGGTATGCGCCAGCGGGTGATGATTGCGATGGCGCTCTCCTGCCGCCCGGCGGTATTGATTGCTGATGAGCCCACAACGGCGCTCGACGTCACCATTCAGGCACAAATCCTGCAGCTCATCAGCGTGCTGCAAAAAGAGATGGCGATGGGGGTGATTTTCATCACCCACGATATGGGCGTGGTGGCGGACATGGCTGACCGCGTGCTGGTGATGTATCAGGGCGAGGCGGTGGAAACCGGCACGGTAGCGCAGATTTTCAACGCGCCACAGCATCCTTATACCCGCGCTTTGCTGGCGGCAGTCCCCCGGCTGGGTGCAATGAACGGTCGCGATCTGCCGCGGCGTTTTCCGTTGCTGGCGCAGCAACAACCGGCCATTCAGGAAGACGAGACGGAGCAGGACACCGTGGTGCCCGGCGAGCCGATTTTGCAGGTGCGAGATTTAGTGGCGCGCTTCCCGATTCGTAGCGGTGTGCTCAACCGCGTGACCCGAGAAGTGCACGCGGTGGAAGGGGTGAGCTTTGATTTATGGCCGGGCGAGACCCTGTCACTGGTGGGGGAGTCCGGCAGCGGCAAATCCACCACCGGGCGCGCACTGCTGCGACTGGTGGAAAGCCAGAGCGGGCAAATCACCTTTAAAGGTGAGCGCATCGATACCCTGCCTGCCAACAAGTTGCAGCCGCTGCGCCGGGATATTCAGTTCATTTTTCAGGACCCTTACGCCTCTCTCGACCCGCGCCAGACGGTGGGGTATTCGATCATGGAGCCGCTGAGGGTGCACGGGATCATGGGCGAAGAAGAGGCCCAGCGCCGCGTGCTGTGGTTGCTGGAACGAGTGGGGCTAAAACCAGAACATGCGTGGCGATATCCCCATGAATTTTCGGGCGGGCAGCGTCAGCGCATCTGTATCGCCCGGGCGCTGGCACTCAATCCACGGGTGGTGGTTGCCGACGAGTCCGTTTCTGCACTCGACGTGTCGATTCGCGCCCAGATAATCAATCTGCTGTTGGATTTACAACGGGAAATGGGCATCGCCTTCTTGTTTATTTCCCATGATATGGCGGTGGTGGAGCGCATCAGCCACCGGGTCGCGGTGATGTACCTCGGGCAGATTGTCGAAATCGGCCCGCGCCGCGCCGTGTTTGAAAATCCGCAGCATCCTTACACGCGCAAACTAATGGCCGCCGTGCCGGTAGCCGACCCGTCGCACCACCGGGCACAACGGGTGCTGCTGTCGGATGAGTTACCCAGCAATATCCATAAGCGCGGCGACAACGTAGAGCGCGTGCAGTTACACAACGTCAGCGCCGGGCACTATGTCGCACGCACGACGCCCGGCAACACTCAATCCCGTTTTTGACAGATTCAGGCAGGGAAACTCAGGAGAACAACATGACACAATTCGTATCACGTAAATGGCAGGTGGGGGTTGCGGTCGCAGCCGCGCTAACCGCCGCTCCGGCACTGGCTGCCAAAGATGTCGTGGTCGCGGTGGCCTCGAACTTCACCACCCTTGACCCGTATGACGCGAACGATACGCTGTCGCAGGCGGTGGCGAAATCCTTCTATCAGGGCTTGTTTGGCCTTGATAAAGACATGAAATTGCAGAACGTGCTGGCGGAAAGCTACACCGTCTCCAACGACGGCCTGGTGTACACCATCAAGCTGCGTCAGGGCGTGAAGTTCCAGGACGGCACCGACTTTAACGCGGAGGCGGTCAAAGCTAACCTCGATCGCGCCAGCAACGTCGATAACAAGCTCAAACGCTACAACCTGTATAAAAATATCGCCAAAACCGATGCCATAGACCCGTCAACGGTGAAGATCACGCTTAAAGAGCCGTTCTCCGCCTTTATCAATATTCTGGCTCACCCGGCGACGGCGATGATCTCGCCAAAAGCACTGGCGCAATATGGCAAAGAGATTGGTTTCCACCCGGTGGGAACAGGGCCCTATACCCTCGACACCTGGAATCAGACCGACTTCGTCAAAGTGAAGAAGAACCCGGACTACTGGCAAAAAGGCCTGCCTAAACTTGATTCCATCACCTGGCGACCGGTGGTCGACAACAACACTCGTGCGGCGATGCTGCAAACGGGTGAGGCGCAATTTGCCTTCCCGATCCCTTACGAGCAGGCTGCGGTGCTTGAAAAAAACAGCAAGCTGGAGCTGGTGGCAAGCCCGTCCATCATGCAGCGCTACATCAGCATGAACGTGACGCAAAAGCCGTTTGATAACCCGAAAGTCCGCGAAGCCATTAACTATGCGATTAACCGCCAGGCGCTGGTGAAAGTGGCCTTTGCCGGTTACGCCACCCCGGCAACCGGCGTTGTGCCGCCGTCGCTGGCCTATGCGCAAACCTACCCGGAATGGAAATACGATCCGGCGAAAGCGCGCGCTTTGCTCAAAGAAGCGGGCTTCCCGAACGGCTTTAGCACCACGCTGTGGTCGTCTCACAACCACAGTACCGCGCAAAAGGTACTGCAATTTACTCAGCAGCAGCTGGCGCAGGTGGGTATCAAGGCACAGCTGACGGCGATGGATGCGGGGCAACGCGCCGCCGAAGTGGAGGCGAAAGGGCAGAAAGAGAGCGGTGTGAGAATGTTCTACACCGGCTGGTCGGCGTCGACCGGCGAAGCTGACTGGGCGCTGTCGCCGCTGTTCGCGTCGCAAAACTGGCCGCCAACCCTTTTCAACACCGCGTTCTACAGCAATCCGCAGGTGGATAAAGATCTGGTGGATGCGCTAAAAACCACGAATAGCGAAGAAAAAGCCCGTCTGTACAAAGACGCCCAGGATACTATCTGGAAAGAGTCTCCGTGGGTGCCTTTGGTTGTCGAAAAGCTGGTCTCTGCGCACAACAAGAACCTGACCGGGTTCTACATTATGCCTGACACCGGTTTTAGCTTTGACAACGCCGACCTGAAATAAAGCAACTCATGCCCGCCGCCCGAGCGGCGGCGGGGTGAGGGAAAACAGACATGCTGAATTATGTTTTAAAACGCCTGCTGGGTCTTATTCCGACGCTACTGATCGTGGCGGTTTTGGTGTTTTTATTTGTCCATCTTTTGCCCGGCGATCCGGCACGGCTGATTGCCGGGCCGGAGGCTGACCAACAGGTCGTGAATCTGGTGCGCCAGCAGTTGGGTCTGGACAGACCGCTCTACGTGCAGTTCGGGCACTACATCCTTAATGTGTTACAGGGCGATTTTGGCATCTCCATGGCCTCGCGCCGCCCGGTGGTTGATGAAATTGCCAGCCGCTTTTTCCCGACCTTCTGGCTGACGATCGCCAGCATGACCTGGGCGATGCTGTTTGGCCTGGTCGCCGGTATTGCCGCTGCGGTCTGGCGCAATCGCTGGCCGGACAGGCTGGGCATGGCGCTGGCGGTGACCGGGATCTCCTTCCCGGCGTTCGCGCTGGGGATGCTGCTCATGCAGGTGTTCTCCGTTGAACTGGGCTGGCTGCCGACGGTGGGCGCAGACACCTGGCTGCACTATATTCTGCCGTCGATGACTCTCGGTGCCGCCGTGGCAGCGGTGATGGCGCGTTTTACCCGCGCGTCCTTTGTTGACGTGCTGAATGAAGACTACATGCGCACCGCCCGTGCCAAAGGGGTGAGCGAGCGCTGGGTGGTCCTCAAACACGGATTGCGCAATGCGCTTATTCCGGTAATTACCATGATGGGGCTGCAGTTTGGTTTCTTACTCGGTGGATCGATCGTGGTCGAGAAGGTGTTCAACTGGCCGGGGCTGGGGCGCCTGCTGGTGGATTCCGTCGAGATGCGTGATTATCCGGTTATCCAGGCGGAGGTGTTGCTCTTCTCCCTGGAGTTTATTCTTATCAACTTAGTGGTGGATGTGCTGTACGCCGCCATTAACCCCGCGATCAGGTACAAGTAAGGATGCGACTGTTTAACTGGCGTCGACAGGCGATTTTAAATGCCCTGCCCGGAGTAAAACCGGGGCAGGTAAGAACCCCATGGCATGAATTCTGGCGGCGTTTTCGTCGCCAGCCGGTGGCGATGTCCGCCGGGCTGTTTGTCTTAATTCTGATCCTGCTGGCGGTGATTGCCCCGTGGATTGCGCCCTTTGATGCCGAAAACTATTTTGATTATGACCGCCTGAACGACGGGCCGTCGTTGATCCACTGGTTCGGCGTGGACTCTCTCGGGCGTGACATCATGAGCCGCGTGCTGCTGGGCGCGCGCATTTCGCTCGCCGCTGGCGTCTTTGCCGTGCTGATAGGCGCGGCAATTGGCACGGTGCTGGGGCTGCTCGCGGGCTACTACGAAGGCTGGTGGGATCGCATCATCATGCGCATCTGCGACGTGCTGTTTGCCTTCCCCGGCATTTTACTGGCGATTGCGGTCGTGGCGGTGATGGGCAGCGGGATGACTAACGTTATCATCGCCGTGGCGGTCTTCTCGGTACCGGCCTTCGCGCGCCTCGTGCGCGGTAACACGCTGGTGCTCAAGCAGCAGACCTTTGTCGAGTCGGCCCGCAGTATCGGTGCCAGCGACATGACGATTCTGTTCAGCCATATTCTGCCCGGCACGGTGTCCTCAATAGTGGTCTATTTCACGATGCGTATTGGCACGTCAATCATTTCAGCGGCCAGCCTGTCGTTTCTGGGACTCGGGGCACAGCCTCCGACCCCGGAGTGGGGGGCGATGCTCA
This sequence comes from uncultured Enterobacteriaceae bacterium, assembly GCA_963530515.1. Lineage (GTDB taxonomy): Bacteria > Pseudomonadota > Gammaproteobacteria > Enterobacterales > Enterobacteriaceae > CBFFRJ01. The sequence continues at coordinate 8,450 of CAUSEC010000042.1, forward strand.
ACGAGGCCCGCGCCGACATGGTAATTGCGCCCCATGTGGCGCTATTCCCGTCGCTGGCCATTTTCCTCACCGTGCTGGCGTTTAACCTGTTGGGCGACGGCCTGCGGGATGCGCTGGACCCGAAAATCAAAGGGTAATTAACGCCTCGCTCAAGGCCTTGAGGAACACCGGCACCACCGGGTTCGGATTGGCCTTTGAGTACACGAGGAAGTTATGCGCCTGGATGTTCACCCCTTCAATATTCATAAAGGTCACGTTGGGCATGCCCAGCGTGCGTGAAGAGGCGGGCACGATGGCGCAGCCCAAGCCTGCATTTACCAGCCCAAGGATCGTGTGGGTCTGCGCAAGCTGGTATTTGTAGTCCGGCGTTACATCGTTAAAGACAAACAGGTCGGTGATGCGGTCATAAAAATGACGCGCTTCGTTCGGGCTATAAAGGAAAAAGGGCTCGTTGTTAAACGCGCTGAGCGGAATTTTCCGCTTACGGGCCAGCGGATGTTCACAATGAAACGCCCCCACGAAGGTTTCCCCCTGAAGTGGCTGATACGCCAGCAGCGGATTTGGTGGGACATGGCGCACAAAACCAATATCAAGACTGTTGTTTTCAATCGCGCTTATTTGTTTATGCGATACCAGTTCATGTAACTGAAAAGTGACCGCCGGCAATTTTATCGCCAGTTCTTTTAACAACTGGGGAATAAAATTCCACGAAAATACCGCCGTAAATCCTAATGACAGTGACCCCGTTTCGCCGGAAGCACAAAGCTGCACGGAAGATTCCAGTCGGTCCGCTAATTTAAGAATTAATCGCGCTTCCGTCAGTAAGTGATGACCCATGTGGGTCAGCTGTACGTGCCTGTTATTCCTGTCAAACAGCGCCCCACCGAGGCTTTTTTCCAGCAGTTGAATCTGGCGGCTCAGAGGCGGCTGCGTCATGTGCAGACGGGCCGCGGCACGGCCAAAGTTCAGCTCTTCGGCGACGGCAATAAAGCAGCGGAGTTGGTGCAAATCCATAATTCAATTCTTATATTAATGAATACCGGATTTATATTAGACATGAATTATTACGCTGTCCATCATCGAATTAATTACTCTTGAAGGGCCAGTGAAATGAAAAATAAAACCGACCAACAAAAAGCGAACATTTTATTAACTCAGGCAGTGCCAGGGCCGATTGACGACATATTACTGCGTGACTATCACGTGCATCGTTTATATCAGGCAAGCGAGCCAAAACAGATGCTGGCGGATATTGGCGGCATCATTGAAGGCGTGGTCACCGGTGGGGCAAAAGGGCTGTCTCGCGAGGTAATGGAATGCCTGCCTGCGCTGAAAATTGTCGCCGTGAGCGGGATTGGCACGGACGCCGTTGACCTGGCGTATGCCGCAGAACACGGCATTTTTGTGACCACCACGCCGGGGGTATTAACCGATGACGTGGCGGATATGGCACTGGGGCTGATTATTTCCACGTTGCGCCAGATGAGCGAAGGCGAGCAGGTGGTCCGCGCAGGACGCTGGCCGCAAACCAACCTGCCGCTGGCACGCAAAGTGAGCGGCACGACCGTGGGCATTATTGGTATGGGGCGCGTCGGTCAGGCTATCGCCCAACGCGTGGCGGCCTTCAACACGACAATCCTCTACACCGACCTTGGCCCCATCGCCGCGCTCGATTACACCTTTGTTGCCGACATCCACGCGCTTGCGCAGGAAGTGGACGTGCTGGTGCTCGCGGCATCGGCCGACAGTGGCAAGGTCATCATCAGCGAATCGGTACTGGACGCGCTGGGCCCGCAGGGCTACTTCATCAACGTGGCGCGCGGCAAGCTGGTGGATGAAAACGCGCTCCTCGCTGCGTTGAGCGAAAAACGCATTGCCGGAGCGGGCCTTGATGTCTTTGCTCACGAGCCGTACGTGCCGGAAGGTTTCTTCACGCTCAATAACGTCACGCTCCAGCCGCACCGCGCCAGTGCCACCGTCCAGACGCGTCTGGAGATGGGGGCCATTGTGCTGGAAAACCTCGCGGCCTGTTTTAGCGGTCAACTGCCACCCCATCGCGTGTAGTGTTGCGATGCTACGTACCCCACAAAAACAACAGTGAGCAAATCATGAGCAAACAAATGGACGTCTCCCTGGAGCAGGTCAAACGTGTCGGGCACCACCGTTACTGGGTGCTGAGCCTGATTTTTATCATTACCGTCATTAACTACGCCGACCGCGCGACCATGTCCATCGCCGGAACCACGGTGGTGAAAGAGCTGGGCCTTGACCCGATGATGCTGGGGATGATCTTCTCCGCCTTCGCCTGGGCCTACGCGTTGGGGCAAATTCCCGGCGGCTGGCTGCTGGACCGTTTTGGGGCGAAGAAAGTCTACGGCATGAGCCTGCTGTTGTGGTCGGTCTTCACCATGCTGCAGGGCACCGTGGGCTGGATGGGGATGACGGGCAGCCTGGCGGCGATGACGCTGTTCCTGATGCGCTTTATGCTGGGGCTGGTGGAATCTCCGGCGTTCCCGGCCAACTCGCGGATTGTCTCCAGCTGGTTCCCGACCCGCGAACGTGGCCTCGCCTCGGCGCTGTTTAACTCCGGGCAGTACATGGCGGTGGTGGTCTTCACGCCGATCATGGCCTGGTTAACCCACGCGTTGGGCTGGGAGCACGTTTTCATCTGGATGGGTGGGCTGGGCCTGGTGCTGGCGGCCGTCTGGTTTGCCTGGTACAAAGAGCCGCACAAAGACCCACGTCTGACGGAAGAAGAAAAAACGCTGATGCGTGAGGGCGGGGCGCTGGTGGATCTCGACAGCGACGGGGCGAAAAAGGGCAAGAAAACCGCACTGCGCGACACCAAATGCCTGTTCACCCACCGCAACCTGTGGGCGATTTACCTCGGCCAGTACTGCATCACCGCCTTGACCTACTTCTTTATTACCTGGTTCCCTATTTACCTGATTCAGGGACGTGGCATGACCATCATGCAGGCAGGTTGGGTAGCAGCCTTACCGGCTATTTGTGGTTTTACCGGCGGCTTGCTTGGCGGTTATCTCTCCGATTTCCTGATAAGCCGCGGTGTGCACCCGTCCCGTGCACGTAAAACGCCGTTTGTGCTGGGTATGGGACTCTCAACCATGCTGGTGTTTGCCAACTTTGTCGACAGCAACGCGGCCGTGATTGCCCTGATGGCGATGGCGTTCTTCGGCAAAGGCTTTGCCGCAGTGGGCTGGGCAGTATTGTCAGACGTGGCACCGAAAACCATGATTGGCCTGTGTGGTGGCGTGTTCAACGGTATCGGCAACATCGCCGGGATAGTCACTCCGCTGGTGATCGGTTACGTGGTGACAGTCACTGGTTCGTTTAATAACGCATTGTGGTTCGTGGCAGCGCACGGCGTGCTGGCGGTTATCAGCTATCTGTTAATAGCGACCCGGTTTGAGCGTGTAGCAGAGTAAAGAAAGAAAAACGCCGCCTGGTGACAGGCGGCGGCAGGATTACACGCGGGTGCCCCACAGATCGTATTCATCGGCGTTTTCAACTTTCACGCGGACGATATCACCAGGCTTGACCTTCGTTTCACCGTTCAGATAGACCGCACCGTCGATTTCCGGTGCATCCGCCATACTACGTCCAATGGCGCCTTCTTCATCCACTTCATCGATAAGCACCAGAATTTCGCGGCCGACTTTTTCCTGCAGGCGCTCAGCGGAAATTTTCTGCTGTAACTGCATGAAGCGGTTCCAGCGCTCTTCTTTCACTTCTTCCGGGACCTGATCGGCCAGTTCGTTGGCCGTCGCGCCGTCAACCGGGCTGTACTTGAAGCAGCCAACGCGATCCAGACGGGCTTCGGTGAGGAAGTCGAGCAGCATCTGGAAGTCTTCTTCGGTTTCACCCGGGAAGCCGACGATAAAGGTGGAGCGCAGGGTCAGTTCCGGGCAGATTTCACGCCACTGTTTGATGCGTGCCAGTTGACGGTCAACCGAGCCTGGGCGCTTCATCAGCTTCAGAATACGCGGGCTGGCGTGTTGCAGTGGGATGTCCAGATACGGCAGGATTTTGCCTTCGGCCATCAGTGGAATGACATCGTCAACGTGCGGGTACGGGTAAACGTAGTGCAGGCGCGTCCAGATGCCCAGTTTCGCCAGTTGCTCACACAGGCCGACCATGCTGGTTTTCACCGGCTCACCGTTATGGAAGCCCATACGGTGCTTCACGTCGACGCCGTAGGCGGAGGTGTCCTGAGAAATTACCAGAATCTCTTTAACGCCGGCATCCACCAGACGTTTGGCTTCACTCAGCACGTCGCCAATCGGGCGGCTGACCAGATCGCCACGCATCGACGGGATGATGCAGAAGGTGCAACGGTGGTTACAGCCTTCAGAAATTTTCAGGTACGCATAGTGGCGCGGCGTCAGTTTCACCCCTTGTTCTGGCACCAGGCTCAGGAACGGGTTGTGTTTTGGTTTTGGCACATAATGGTGCACATGCTCAAGTACCTGCTCATAGCTATGCGGGCCGGTGATTTCCAGCACCTTCGGGTGGACTTCACGGATCTGATCGACTTTTGCACCCAGGCAACCCGTGACAATCACCTTACCGTTTTCGGTGAGGGCTTCACCGATGGCTTCCAGAGACTCCTGCACGGCGCTATCGATAAAGCCACAGGTATTGACGATAACCATATCGGCGTTGTCATAGCTTGGGACCACGTCATAGCCTTCGGTGCGAAGTTCAGTCAGGATGCGCTCAGAATCAACGAGGTTTTTCGGGCAACCGAGGGAGACAAAGCCGATTTTCGGCTGCGGGTTCACATTGCTCATAGTTCAAAAATTAATCAGTTATAGTATGTTCAGGGCACGGATTGTACAGTTATCGACGGCAGATTTATAGGGGATTGTGTGTCAACCCGGTGCCTCCACAAAAATTCCCAGGCTCCAGAACCCTTAACGCATCATCACAGTGAGTTAAGAAAATTTTTAAAATAATTGGATTGAATATTTCGGTCTGCCAGCCGTTGTAAGAAATTAATCAGTTCATAATCGTTTTCAAGTTCAAACTTTTTCATTGTCATGTATTTATGTGCAAGTACTGTCTTTCCGGTGATCGCGAGTGCATCGGCAATCTCTGCTACAGGTATGCCTTTATAGATAAGCGCTAAAATTCTTGCCTGCTGAGCCGATAATGTTTTATGCCGACAATAAAAACACGAGTGTTTTATTGCTTTGTCTTCCTGCTCAGCGTATTTACGCCAGGCCTTACGGATGATGTTCTGAATCTCTACGGGTGCCGCATTGCGATTGATCAGAATCACATCCTGGTAACAGGACGGATTGGCAAGACGTCTGTCCGGGGGCTTATCTGTCAAACCAAATACGAGACCTTTTTTTCTTTTTTGCAACTCAGGAAGGCAGGTTCCATACTCGCCAGGAGAGAGTTTGAGCACAACAATATCCGCGTCGGTAACGTTTATCTCAGTCAATTCTTGTAAAAATACCAGACGTTTATCGTCATATTTAAAGACGTCTTCGAATAAAAAAGACAGACCATTGAAATATAGACTGTCCACACCATGGATGAGAATAGTTAATTCGGGATTTTCAGGCATAGTAAACACCAGGTTAGCATTCGGTTTTGTAAAAATGCTCACCCTGATACATATCAAGGTAAGCGTATATCAGTTATAACTTAAGGTCACCGTAGAGGTTGCATTAATGGTTCCCGGAGAAACTGCGCCTCCGTTGTAAAAATAAAAGGCTTTAAACGCTAATGATTCCTGACTACGGGCATTTGCAATAATCTGGACACGCTGGCCGAGTACCACGGGGGTATTTCCATTAACAATCTGGATGCCAACAGGATTAGAGGGTTGTCCATTATTTGCCAGTACATCGTTTTTCCCTGTCATCGCAATGCCATCAAACTGAATTGCCACCGTGGTTTCAGGATCGCAATTGAGATTAAGTGTAAACGCTTTGCCCTGCGGATATTGTCCCGCTCCATTGCTCCTGAGATCGATGATGTTCGCTGGCGGCATAACAACCGTCTGGTTAGGGTTGGTCCAGGCGCAGGTATAAGCCGGAATAACGAGAGGATTTCTTAAAGTAAAAATCCATGTTTTAAGGTTCCCCCAGGCATAAGTCCCCCCATAGTTACCACGTTGTGTCACCGTAAATCGCGCTATCTCGGTTCCTGCGGGTACGGTGACCGCATTAAAACTGCTTTGAGCCAGGCGTTGCATACCTATTTTCATATTAATGGGCCCGGTAAAACCGATGTTCTCTGTTCTACAATTCCCATCAGGCCAGATACATTTAGTCGGTAAGGGGAAGTTATATTTTGTTCCCCATATCCAGGCCAGGCCCGAGAAACCTATTGCAGTCAGTTGGGGCGAAAAGGTAGACCCCGTAATTTGCAACGCATCATTAAAGACCAGACCACCTGAAGTGCCAATGATTCCGTTACAGGTCGTATATTGCCCCATGTCGGTAATAGCTATTTCCGACGCATTCTTGGAAATAATCACATCAACCGGAATAGTAAAGGTACCTGCTCCACCAATTGAAACACCGTTAGACGTACAACCAAATGCATATGCGGGTTTAGGTATTGACAAAAACGACACGCAAAGCAATGTCATTATAGCCAGTAGCAAATAATGCACGCGGCTTCTCATTGAAATCATTTTATTGATATCCTGATAAAATCATAAAAATAGGCAAGGGGTTAAAGACATTTTTCCTGCGTAGTCAGTAAATTAACCTTGCTGGCCGCACGAGCTTGCATATTATATTTGACCTTGCACTGCTGATTGCTTTGATTTCCCCATTTCACCAGCAGTTCTCCCTGTTCAGCAATACCCGACAAATAGACCTGCCCTGCGTCGCCAACAATGAAACCACTCTTCTCATCATTCGTGGTTGAGACCATGGCACCAAAGGGGACAGGTTGTCCGCCTGACTGGTTGAGCGTCATCAGGACGCGCAGGCCCACATTGGCGGTAAAACTCGCTCGCACAACTGCCCCACGGGTTGGCACGACGGTCTTTGTGGTCAGCTCAAGCTCAACGTCATCCGCTAGCGTCTCTGTATTTAAAGCCACATCATTTTTACGGTAGGGAGAGACATTATTCACCGTGGTGTATCCCCTAAAGTCCGTTTTGGCCCCGCTTTGGTTCTGAATACTGACGCCCTTCGCGCCCGGTGCTTTTACCAGCACGTTGGTTTCGCCCAATGACTGGGACAGCGTGACGCCATCAGCATGGGCAACCATGCCACCCTGGAGGCCATAATTTAAGCGTTCACTGCTTTTGTCATAAGCATATCCGGCTGAGAGTTCGCCATAGGTACTTTTATAATCGGCGCTCATATTTCCGGTGTAACCCACGTTATGGGTACCGTAACCTTGTTGCACGTTCCAGCTCAGGGAATTATTTTCCAGTGCCACGCCATTTATGCCCATTGAATGCGTCGTGCCATTACTCTTGCTGGCATTCATATTATAATTCGCCCAGGTTTGTGGCAGGAACTTATCTAATGGAATGCTGATGTTGATGGCCAGCACCTGATCCGACGTATAAGTATTCTTCTGGTCTTTAGAGCGTTCGTAATTGTCACTGCTCAGGCTATTTTTATTATAGGAATAGGTGACTCCGTAGCTTATTCCATGCCAGTAGTTATTATAACCAAGGCTGTATGACGCCATACTTTCTGTAGATTTCCAGTAATCTTCCTTCACTGCACTAACTGTCAGCGACCCTAAATTATCGCCAAGACTTTGACTAAGGGTTAATTCAGCCCTGTTGCGACGCCGATTATTCATCACGCTATTATCACTGTAGGTATCGAGTACTTCCTGCATACCGTAGTAACCACTGGTTGAATAACGGTATCCCGCAATGGCAAAGTTCGTGCCTGTTTCGACGAAATTTTTGCTATAACGCGCCCGCCAGGACTGCCCGCTTTCTTTCTCTTGCTCTTTTGGCGTCGACCAGGCCTGGATAACATCCGTTGATACCGCGCCCAGATTACCCATATTTTTACCGATACCCAGCGCAAGTGATTGATATTTGCTTGCGCCCTGATACCCACCATATAACGTGAATCCCTTTGCCAGGCCAAAAATACCGGTAGCCTGGGCGAAAGGCGTTTTTTCTACGTCACGATTATAGGAACGGTATTGCCCCCCGGTGAGGGCGTACTTTAATCGTCCTTCTCGCTGGAGAAGGGGGAGAGAGGCAAAAGGAATCGTGAAGTGCTGTTCGCTCCCATTCGCCTCTTTCACTGTGACATCAAGGTCACCCGCTCCGCCAGTGGAGTACATATCGGTTATTTCAAATGCGCCAGGGGCAACATAGCTCTGGTATATCTGATAGCCATTTTGACGAATAATCACCTGCGCGTTGGTGCGTGCTATCCCGCGAACCACCGGAGCATAACCTTTCAGTGAATCCGGGAGCATGTCGTCATCAGAAGCTAACTGAAAACCGCGAAAAGGCATGCTGTCAAACACGTCAGCGGGGGCCGAACTGTCCCCGGTCGTCAATTGCGCTTTTAAAGGTGCAATGGAACGCTGGGCGTAGGTATAAACCGTCTCCCATTTATCGGACCCGGTGTTATCACGACTCCATGTGGAATAGTTACGCAATCTCCACGGGCCAATGTTGATGCCCGGTCGTAAATTGACGTACTGACTGTTGGTGTCGACTTCCTGAGAATTTCGGGCCCAACCACTGGCACCACTCAGGCTGTAATTCAAAAGCAGTGCATTGATGCCATCATCCCATTGATCGGGAGGCACGTAGCCCCTGGCCTGGTTACTGATTGCGGCCTGAGGAATGGTCAGAATCAAACGCTGATTACTGAACTGAAAATTCGCCGATGCCTGAGGGATAGCGCTAATGACCGCACACTCTCCGCCTTTATTCAGATCCGGAAACAGTTCGGTTTTAATTCCCCAGCTGCTGAGCAGCTCAGGACTGATGCAGGGCTGCAACTGCGAATGTCCATCTGCATCTTCATGCGTATCAAATCTGATATCACGGGTGTCGATAACCTGCTCGTCTAACACGATATCAACGTGATAAATCCCCGGAGCCTGAGAGCCTGATTCAAAAGCGGTCAGATCGGCTTTTCCGCCACCGGGGGTGTCTTGTTCCAGTAATTTAGGGTTGAAGAACTCGCGTGCTTCAGTTGCAGTAATGTGCCCACCAAGAGCAACTGCAATAAATAACGCCAGTGGGGCAGGGCGAAATACAACTATCATTATTATCACCGTCATCCTGTCTATATTATTATGTGATCTTTCAGATGCTGGCGTTATGTGATGCTCCGATCCCGCCATAATCATTGATAATTTTGAACGTTACAGTATTGGTGCCAGCACCTTTAGGTAGGTCAAAACTTGCATTGCCACCCGGCAACACATAACCCACGTCCTGTATTTTTTTGCCACCGACAGTAATTTCATTGAAATTCATAACGAAAGAGGTCGGGTTTGAAACAGATATTTTATTTCCCTGACGCTGCCAGACGAGTTTTTCAGCTTGTTCTTCCGGCACCTGACCTTTTAAATCAGCAGGTCTGTAAATTAACTTGATTCGCGTTTTTACAGCGATTTGCAGGCTATTATCTTTTGGCGCGGCAGAAGGGATGGCCTTGATGTTAATCCAGAATAAACTCTCTTTGCCTTTAGGAAGATCGGTCGTGAGTAAAATTCTTTCCACGTTTTTCTCGCCCTGGTCGAGACGATAAAGGGGAGGCGTAACAACAAAAGGAGCTTTCTCAGCGCCATTGCCTGATGCTTCAACCCATGACTGAATTAAATAGGGTGTCGCATCAGGGTTATTGACGCTCAGAGAGGCTTCTTTTTTACTGCCATCATAAACGACACGAGTGCCACCGATAATGACTCCCGCATTTGCTACAGATGTTGTTACTGCAAGAACAGTTGAAATAAATAATATTTTGGAAATGAAGTGCATGTTATGCCTCAACTAAAAAAAGGGCCGAATAACGGCCCTCGTTATTACCAGACAGGAATGTCAGTTATAAACAACTGAGAAGTTGGCAACGGAGTTCGCTGGACCGGCGGTTACTGTAGCTGCAGTGGATTTATACTGTGCGTAAAATTCCAGGGTGTTATCTGCGTTTGTGACCAGGTTGTAGCGATAGCCGTTATCGGCATGCAAACCCAGATCATCTTTGTCTGCAGTTTTCAGGTTAATAGCAACGCCAGTTGCAGCGCCGGGTACTGAGCTATCAATAGCCAGCAGGGACGAATTAATGAGGTCCGGTTGACCATCAAATGCGACGTGAGCTGAGCTGACGGTAATCGGGCAGTCTTTCAGTACGATATTGAATTTTTTAGCCGCAGTGGTATCACCTGCAGTGGTAAATTCAGAACGGTTATAGTCACCTAAAACCACAGTCTGGTTCTGGCTGGCAACATCAACGGTACACGCGGTGTCCAGGATTTCACCTGTAAAATTGACCGTGCCCGCAGCAGCAAAGGCATTAGACATAGACAGCGTAGTAAGAACAGAGATTGCCATAACAAACTGATTCAGTTTCATGAAATTTTTCCTTAAATATATGTCGCCCAAAGATTAACCCTTGGAAATTTTATTACTCTCAGCCCCATAACCATTAATGACCAGGGATTCCTTGCTCGACAGGACGAGATGTTCTGTTAATGATGTTCAGTTCATTACTTTAAATAGCAAGTTGTACTCTTACCAAATTGAAGTAAATACGATCAATTCAAAGCATCGTCCAGCCAAATCAAATTTAAACCTTAAGGTATTTTTAGACAATATTTTCAGTGTCCAACTTTAGACCGAGCTAAATAAATGAAATTGACTGTGATTTCTACAAGTCAATAGTAATTGAGTCCAGATTTAGACTTGGTTTTATTGGTGTGTAATGAGTTGATAATATTTATCATTATGAAAAATAAGGTTTTTTGTGTGTGAAAAACATATAGGATTTTTGCTGTCTATATTTAGACCCGGTTTGTCAGTTCTCTCGTCGATATTTTAGATCAATAATAATGAGATCTTGTGTCACCTTGAGTTTTTAAAAATGAACAAGTTAATGTCAGTGGATATACTCTTTAGCGGTACCGAAAGCGGGACGGTAAAGCCCGTGGAAAGTATTATATCTATCCTTGCCGCATTCGATTCAGACTGTAGCAACATGGTTGCCAAAAAAAGCCAGGTGATTGAGTATGTCTCAAATGAGAATCATTATTGTTATTTTTTGCTGAAAGGCAGTATGGCATTACATCGCCGTGGCGATGGACTGGTCATGACGTCTGAGAGTGCACCTTTTATTTTTGGCCTCAGTAATCAGCTAGGTCCAGATAATGGAATGTATTTGCGTGTGTTGGAAGACGCGACTTTCAAGAAAGTTTCACTGCCCATCGTTAATCAGATCATTGAAAAATATGATCTGTGGAAAAGTTTAACTCAACTTCTGGTCTATACGACGTCACGTGTGTATGAACATTGTGCACGAACGCAGCAAATGTCGGCATATGATATTATCCGCTTCCAGCTCAACGAATTGATGCATGAGACGGATGAGCTAAGACTAAACACAGCGGCATCCAGCTATATTAAAAGCAGGACTTATCTGTCTCGCAGTGGGATAATGCGGATATTGTCTGAGTTACGTTCTGGAGGGTATATTGTGATGGAAAAAGGTATGCTTAAATCTATTACATTCTTACCAAAGAAATATTAATCTATCGTCGCTTGCTATACTACATCGTTGGAACTAAAATATTTACTGCATCGGCAGAACTCCGGGGATATTAACATGGAAAGCAAGCCTGAAATCCTATTGACTGAACCTTCCTCTTTTTCAGATGAATTATGCAATCATCTTATCCCTTACGCTCAAACCAGAGAGGTAAAAAAATCCTCTCGTCTGCCACTGATTGTGAATAACATCCCGCAATGCTATATCCTGTTGGAAGGATCGGTGGCTATCCATCGTAGTAATGATGGGCTGGTGGTCGTCAATTTATCAGCACCATTAGTGATGGGGTTGAACAGTTTTGCGCATGATATTATTTATATCAACACCCTCTGTGATTGTCAGTTCGGCATTCTGCCGCAGGATGACGCATTAGCGCTCATCAATGAGCACAACCTTTGGAAACTGTTGGCGAACTACCTGATGGTCCTCTCGAGCAAACTTTGGATGACCAACGATAAATTAACCGCCAAAAGCTCTTATGACCTGATAAAAAACCAATTGTTTGAATTGATGAATGAGTCTGATTCTCTGCGTGAAAACGTCAGTGCTGAAAACTACATACAAACTAAAACCCATCTTTCGCGCAGTGGCATCATGCGAATACTGAGTGACCTTAAAAAAGGTAAGTATATTGAGATTGTTAATGGTCGCTTGACGAAAATTAATAAACTCCCTTCCAAATACTAAATGGGGATTTCTGCACCACTGTGTCGCACAAATCACCCAATGGTGATATCAAAATTCATCAACCGTATCGCGGTCATTATTAATGACATTAAAGGCTAAACTGTCATTCTGAATATTGAACGTAATGGTTGTGTCATAAACATCTTCAATATTCATGTCCTGACATAAGTTAAAGATGAAATAGTTAATTTGATAATACAGGACGTAGGTATTCTCACGCAGGTGTTCGACCTTGCTGATAACGAAATCGTTGGTCGAGCGTGCATGCGGGCTGATAAAGGTTAAATCCATATTTAGAACAGGGATTAATGCAGGGCTTTGGCGATGTTGTTGCAGGTAATTTTTGAGCGTTAAGGCAGAATCGGCATCGTGCGCATCAATGGCAATTGTCAGAGGAAAAATGTTCATAGATACCCGAAAACTAGTTTGTCTGCCGCTAACATAACATACGCAATACGGTTAGCCCTAAACCGGGGGGCGGGTATTTCGGAGTATACAATCAGGCCATCAGGAATACCTCTTAAGGAGGGCATTCGTGGTGTGAGGAAACAGGGAATGACAGGCAAAAAAAAAGCCGCTCGGACGGAACGGCGATATACAACACAGGGAATTCTTTGGAAACATAATTATTTACGGGCTAAATAGTAGCGTGCTAACTAACGAAAGTCACCCGTTAAGTTAATGAAAAGGGTTTTAAATGTTAAATTGTGACAATGATCAATGTTGTCCAAAAATTAGCCTGAATGTTTTAACGTGCCGATCATCACGGCACCCCATTGTTCCCATAACGTAAAAATGCCGGACGCTCATTTAAGCGTGCAAACCACGCCTCAAGCGCCGGGAAATGCGGGTGATCGAGCGGAGTCATCTTCCAGCGGTTCACCGACAGCCCCAGCACAATATCCGCAAGACTAAAACTGCCGCCTGCCGCCCAGGCCTGCGTTTTTTCCAGTTGCTGGTTCACAATCCTGATGCAGTGATTCCACTCTTTGATACCAGCCTCAATCGCGTCCCGATCGTTATAGGCCGGGTTATTGCGCACCAGTGCCGGGAACACATAGCGCCAGGCGTTGTTAAATTCCGTTGCCTGCCAGTCCATCCAGTGCTCCACGTTAGCGCACGCCTGTGCATCAACAGGGAGCAGGTCGGTGCGGCCCGCAATACGTGCCAGATAGCGGCAGATGGAATTGGATTCCCAGAGCACAAAATCACCGTCAATCAGCACCGGCACCATCTCATTCGGGTTCATGGCCCGAAAGGCGTCGGTTTGCGTGGAGGCAAATCCGCTGCCGTAATCTTCTTGCTGATATTCAAGGCCCGCTTCTTCGCAGGTCCACAACACTTTTCGCACATTAATTGACGAGGTTTTTCCCAAAATTTTTATCACGATGGCAGGCGCTCTTTGCAGGATTAATCGTTTAAAAACAATACATCAGTTGCCTCTCGTCTTTCCATCGACTTTCAGGCACCAGCGTGGTGCACTGCCTGATGCTGGCTCACCAAAATAGTGAAACATGGCAGATAATTTCCCATAACACACTGAATTTTACATAAAAATAACCTGGCACATCCCTTGCAATAGTCACCGGGCAGTGCAACACACAATTTGATCAATAGCTGGCTAGGGTTCCGGTTCGCGCGAGCGGATGTCTGGTCCAAGAGCTGGCGACCTCTGAGAGGTTACACGGCGGGACAAAAACCCGGGAGACAGCAGCACCAGTGGGTGTCGCGCTGCCCCAATTTTTTGTACCACTCAGAGGTTAATGATGAAAAAAACGTCCTTACTCCGCTCTCTTGTGCTGTCGCTGGTCATGTTGACCACGCTCCCCGCCTTTGCTGCTGTGAAGAAAGAGTTCAATGTCTGCTGGACTATCTACGCCGGCTGGATGCCCTGGGGCACCATCAGTAACACCAAAATCATTGATAAATGGGCCGACAAATACGGCATCAAAATCAATGTCGTCCAACTTAACGATTACATCGAATCCATTAACCAGTACACCGCCGGTCAGTTTGATGGCTGCACCATGACCAACATGGATGCGTTGACTATTCCGGCGGCGGGCGGCGTGGACACCACCGCGTTAATTCTCGGTAGCTACTCCGAAGGCAACGACGGCGTGGTGATGAAAGGCGAGGGCAAAACTCTCAAGGATCTGAAAGGCCAGCAGGTCTACCTGCCGGAACTCTCTGTTTCCCATTACCTGCTGGTGCGTGGGCTGGAAAAAGCCGGTCTGTCTGAGAAAGATGTCACCGTGGTGAACACCTCGGATGCGGATATCGTCTCCGCCTTCGCCACCCCGAAAGTGCAGGCCGCCGTGGCCTGGAACCCGCAGCTTTCTGTCATCAAAGGCACACCGAAAACCACCGAGGTGTTCAGTTCCTCTCAGGTGCCGGGCGAACTCATCGACATGATGGTCGTGAACACCCAGACCCTGAAAGATAACCCGGCATTGGGTAAAGCCCTGACCGGCGCGTGGTACGAAATGATGGCCCAGATGAAAGCCCAGAACCCGGACGTGCTGAACGACATGGCGGCGGCTTCAGGCACCAGTCTGGCGGGTTATCAGGCGCAACTGAAAACCACCCACCTGTTCTACACCCCGGCAGATAACCTGGCGTTTGCCACTTCGGCTGACTTGCCAAAAACCATGCAGCGTGTCGCGCAGTTCTCCTTTGATAAAGGGCTGCTCGGTGATGGCGCGCAAAGTGCGGACTTCATTGGCATGTCATTCCCTGGCAACGCCGCATTGGGTGATGCGGGGAACGTGAAACTGCGTTTTGACGACAGCTTCGTGAAGATGGCCGCCGACGGCAAGCTTTAACTGATTGACTGACGGGAAACGACGCCATGCGACATATTAATCGCCATCCGACCCGGGGCATGCGCTTTACGCTTGTCCTGCTGCCCTTCGTCATTTTACTGGCAGCGTATTTTCTGGGATCGGCCCTGCGACTTGAGGCCAACCCGCAGGATAAACTCCTGCCCGGCATGCAGCAAATGCTGGACGCGATATCGCGGATGGCCTTCAGCCCGGATAAACGCAGCGGCGATTATCTCTTCTGGATGGACACCCTGGTCAGCCTGGCGCGCCTGCTGACCGGGCTGGCTGTCGCCTCGCTGTTGGGATTGTGTATCGGCATTACCGCCGGGGTCTTCCCGATGTGGCGCGCGTCGGTGTCGCCGCTGATGACGGTGCTGTCGATGATCCCACCGCTGGCGATTTTGCCGGTGCTGTTCATCGTCTTCGGACTGGATGAGCTATCAAAAGTGATGCTGATTGTGATTGGTATCACCCCGATGCTCGCCCGTGACCTCGAACACCGCGCCAGGGAAATTCCCCCTGAAATCCTGATTAAGGCCCAGACGCTGGGGGCATCGAGCTGGACGCTGGTGCTGCGCGTGGTGCTACCGCAACTGCTCTCCCGCCTGTTGACCTCTCTGCGCCTGTTGCTGGGTTCAGCGTGGCTGTTTCTTATCTCTGCGGAGGCTATCTCCTCGACGGCAGGGCTGGGCTATCGCATTTTCCTGGTGCGCCGCTACATGGCGATGGACGTCATTATCCCCTACGTGGTGTGGATTACGTTACTGGCGTGGCTGATGGATCTGGGGCTGCGTCAGCTTCACAAAACCTGTTTTCCCTGGGCGGAAGGAGGGAAGGCATGAGCTTTATCGAGATCAACAATGTCTGGCAGGAGTACGGTTCCCACGTGGTGCTGGAGCGTCTCAACCTGCAGGTCAATGCCGGGGAGTTCTGCTCGATGGTCGGGGCGTCCGGCTGCGGCAAATCCACCTTCCTGCGTCTGCTGTTAGGGCAGGAGGCACCGAGTCGCGGCACGCTGCTGCTGGATGGCAAAACCTTGCCGGCAGAGCCGGACAGAAGCCGTGGCGTGGTCTTTCAGCGCTACTCGGTATTTCCGCATTTAAGCGTGCTGGATAACGTCACTATCGGCCTTGAGTTTCCGCAGGCCCGTTTCCTCGGGCGCTTGTTCGGGGCGGCGAAACGTGAAGCCCGCGAGCGTGCGGTATGGATGCTGGAAAAAGTGGGCCTCGGGCAGGCGCTGGATAAGTACCCGGCGCAGCTTTCCGGCGGCATGCAGCAGCGTCTGGCTATCGCGCAGGCGTTCATCATGCAGCCTCGCGTGCTGCTGCTCGATGAGCCGTTTGGCGCGCTGGACCCCGGCATTCGCAAAGACATGCATGCGCTGCTGCTTCAGCTGTGGGGCGAAACCCGCATGACGGTCTTTATGGTCACCCACGACCTTTCCGAAGGCTTCAACCTCGGCACCCGCCTGCTGGTGTTCGACAAGGTGCGTATCGACCCACACGAACCCAATGCTTACGGCGCACGCATCACCTACGACATTCCGCTAAACGAAGCGCGACTGGCCGAAATCACCGGCAGCGCGCCTGATAACGTCTATGCGTTAAGGAATTAACATGATGACTTCATTAGAAAAATCGACCGCTGTTCTGCGCGATGAGGCTCTGCCGGGTGGCGGCAATCTCTCCTTTATTCTCAAGCGTGGGCAAATCCTGCGCATGACCGACATCGAAGGTGGGGCCAACGTCAGCCTGATGATGCTCAACCCGCACGAGAAGAGTGAGCGCCTGAACCTGCCCGATACCTTAAAAGGCCAGCACACCGCGCGCCTGACCACGGGCCACTGTTTCTACTCCGACATGGGTCGCGTACTGGCAGGCATCGTTGCCGACACCTGCGGCTGGCATGATTCCTTTGGCGGCGTGCTCAATGCCGCCGAAGTGAACGAAAAATACGGTGAAGGTCGCTACCAGAGCCTGCGTAACGGCTTCTACCGTAACGGTGCCGACAACCTGCTGGTGGAGATGGGCAAATGGGATTTGAACCTCGAAGACCTGCTGATGGTGGTGAACTTCTTTAGCAAAGTGACGGTCGCGGAGGACGGTGCGTTTACCTTCCACAGCGGCTTCTCACAGCCGGGCAGCTACGTGGAGCTGTTCGCTCCGATGGACGTGCTGGTGGTGCTGACCGCGCTGCAACATCCGATGGACCCGGCACGCGAGTACGCACCGTGCCCGGTGCAGCTCACCTGGCGTCAGGCTGAGGATGAAAACGCCGCCGTCGATGCGCTGCTTACCCGCCCGGAAAACGAACGTGCGTTCACCAACACCCGCTTATTTGTCCTGTAAGGAGCCACATGATGACTGTAACAAGCCAGAAGCATCCCGATGAGGCCGTCTTTCGCCATGTGATCCCGGCGGGCGAACCCTACCTGTTCGAAGTGAAAAAAGGCCAGACCGTGCGTTTACTGGATCTCGAAGGTAACCAGGCCGTTGATACCTTGTTTTATAACGCTGACCAGTCCCGTGAACGCTACGATCCGCAGCGTACCCTGCGTCGCCAGGGCAACGCCTACCTGACCGCCGGCAGCGTGCTCTACTCCAACCTCGGTAACCCGCTGTTGACCATTGTGGCAGACACCTGCGGTCGCCACGACACCCTGGGCGGCGCCTGTGCTCAGGAGAGCAACACCGTGCGTTATTCGCTGGACAAGCGCCAGATGCATAGCTGTCGCGACAACTTCCTCTGCGCCTGCCTGCATGATGGCCGCCTGCACAAGCGCGACATCGGGGCCAACATCAACTTCTTTATGAACGTGCCGGTGACGCCGCAGGGCGGGCTGACTTTTGAAGATGGCATCTCAGCACCCGGCAAATACGTGGAACTGCGCGCCGAATGCAACGTCATTGTGCTGATCTCCAACTGCCCGCAGCTCAACAACCCCTGCAACGGCTGGAACCCGACCCCTGCGGAGGTGCTGGTATGGAACTGACCCGCTGGGCGCGCCTGCGTGGCCTGATTTACCACCTGTTTGCCGTTCGCGCCGCACGTCTGCCCTTGCATCAGGACTCGACTCCGACGCCACGTCCGTAAGGACATTGCCCCTTATGGACGACCATAAGGCGTGCCGATTTTCGGCGGGACGACCCGCCAGGATTGAGTTCTGACTATGTTTACAAAACTGCTTATTGCTAACCGTGGCGCGATTGCCTGCCGTATCCTGCGTACTCTGCGCACCCTGAACGTCGGCGGCGTGGCTGTCTGGTCTGAAGCCGACGCCAGCAGCCTGCATATCCGTGATGCGGACGAAGCCATCAGCCTTGGCGATGGCCCGGCAGCACAAACCTACCTGGTCACTGAGAAAATCATCGATGCTGCCCTGAAGAGCGGTGCTCAGGCGATTCATCCCGGCTACGGCTTCCTCTCAGAAAACGCCGCGTTCGCTGAAGCCTGCGAAGCCGCCGGCATCGCCTTTGTTGGCCCGACGCCGGAACAACTGCGCGTTTTCGGCTTAAAACACACGGCGCGTGCGCTGGCAAAAACCCACGGCGTGCCCATGCTCGAAGGCACTGAACTGCTGGCGAATCTCGACGAAGCACAGCAGGCGGCAAGCCAGGTCGGCTTCCCGGTCATGCTCAAAAGCACGGCGGGCGGGGGCGGCATCGGCATGCGCGTTTGTTACAACGCAGCGGAACTGGCAGACGCCTTTGACGCGGTGGTGCGGCTGGGAAAAAACAACTTCGGCGATGCGGGCGTGTTTATCGAGAAGTACATCGAGCGCGCGCGGCATCTGGAAGTGCAGATTTTTGGTGACGGCAAAGGTGAGGTGATTGCGCTGGGCGTGCGCGACTGTTCGGTGCAGCGGCGTAACCAGAAAGTCCTGGAAGAAACCCCGGCACCGAACCTGCCGCAGGGTATGGAAGCCGCATTGTGCGAGGCGGCGATT
This sequence comes from uncultured Enterobacteriaceae bacterium, assembly GCA_963530515.1. GTDB lineage: Bacteria > Pseudomonadota > Gammaproteobacteria > Enterobacterales > Enterobacteriaceae > CBFFRJ01. Next base: position 27,658 of record CAUSEC010000042.1, read on the forward strand.
AAGCTTGGCAAAGCCATTCATTACCGCAGCGCAGGCACCGTGGAATTTGTCTACGACAGCCTGGCCCGCCAGTTTTACTTCCTTGAGGTCAACACCCGCTTACAGGTCGAACACGGCGTGACCGAGCAGGTGTGGGGCGTGGATCTGGTGCGCTGGATGATTGAACTGGCGGCGGGCGAGTTGCCGCCGCTCGCTGAACTGGCGGCAGAGCTTGCGCCGCAGGGGCATGCGGTGCAGGCGCGTGTTTACGCCGAAGATCCGGGGCGTCAGTTCCAGCCGTCGCCGGGTCTGCTGACCGATGTCTTTTTCCCCGCCGACGAGCGCCAGGCGCTGCGTATCGACAGCTGGGTTGAAGCCGGATGCGAAATCCCGCCGTTCTTCGACCCGATGCTGGCAAAAATCATCACCTGGCAGCCCACCCGCGCCCAGGCGATTGCCGCACTGGATGCCGCGCTGGGGGAGACTCGCCTCTACGGCGTGGAGACCAACCGCCAGTACCTGCAACAGATTCTGGCGTTCGCGCCCTTTGCGGAAGGGGAACCCTGGACGCGCTGCCTGGAGGGGCTGACTTATCAGGCCACCACCTTTGAGGTGCTGAGTGCCGGAACGCAAACCACGGTACAGGATTATCCGGGACGTCAGGGCTACTGGGCGGTAGGTGTGCCGCCGTCAGGGCCGATGGACGCCCGCGCGCTGCGTCTGGGCAATGCGCTTCTCGGCAACACCTCAACCGATGCCGCGCTGGAAATCACTCTCAATGGCCCAACGCTGAAATTCAATACCGATGCGGTTGCCGTGATAACCGGTGCGGCGCTCGATATCACCCTGGAAGGTGAAAATGTCCCGATGAACACCGTCTTCACCGTCCCGGCAGGCAGCACGCTGCGTCTGGGAGAGGTGAGTGGGGCGGGCGTGCGCAGCTATCTGTGCCTGCGCGACGGCATTAACGTGCCGGACTACCTTGGCAGCAAAAGCACCTTCACCCTCGGGCAGTTCGGCGGTCATGCCGGGCGGGCGCTGCGCACCGGCGATGTGCTGCACATAAACACCCTCAAGGCGGGCCAGAGTGGGGCGACGTTGCCCGCTATGCTCCACACCGAGTTACCGGCGGTACGTGAACTGCGGGTGATATACGGGCCGCACGGCGCGCCGGAGTACTTCTCGGAAAACTATATCGGCACCTTCTTTGCCACCGACTGGGAAGTGCACTTTAACTCCAGTCGCACCGGTATCCGTCTGATAGGGCCGAAGCCGGAATGGGTACGCGACAGCGGCGGTGAGGCGGGGCTGCATCCGTCGAACATTCACGACAACCCCTATGCTATTGGTGCTGTGGATTTCACCGGCGACATGCCGGTCATTCTTGGCCCGGACGGCCCGAGCCTCGGCGGCTTTGTCTGCCCGGTGACGGTTATCGAAGCGGATCTCTGGCAGCTCGGGCAGTTGAAAGCGGGCGATAAGGTGCGTTTCGTGGCGGTCGATGTGGCAACCGCGCGGTTGCTGGCCCAGGCGGGCAAACAAGAAGTGGAAACCCTGCAGCCTGTTGCCGTCAACTGGCAGCCGGTGACCCGCGCCTCCCCGGTGGTGCTGGAGACCGGTGAGGCGGACAAGCGGCTGGTGGCGCGTCTGTCCGGCGATACCCACCTGCTGCTGGAAATTGGCGCACCGGAGCTGGATCTGGTGCTGCGTTTTCGCGCTCACGCCCTGATGCAGGCGCTGGAAGCCCGTGCGCTTGACGGCGTGGTTGATCTCACGCCGGGCATCCGCTCGTTGCAGGTGCATTACCAGCCGGAAACGCTACCGCTGGGGCAACTGCTCGCGGTGATCAAACAGCTGTGGAACAGCGTCTGCCAGAGCACGGATCTGGATGTGCCCTCGCGCGTCGTCTGGCTGCCGCTCTCCTGGGATGATCCTGCCTGCCAGAAAGCCATTGAAAAATACATGACCACCGTGCGCCGCGACGCCCCCTGGTGCCCGAGCAATCTGGAGTTCATCCGCCGGATTAATGCCTTGGAAAACATCGACGAGGTGTACAAAACCGTCTTTGACGCCCGCTATCTGGTGATGGGGCTGGGGGATGTTTACCTCGGTGCGCCGGTTGCCACGCCGCTCGATCCGCGTCACCGCCTGGTGACCACCAAATACAACCCGGCCCGTACCTGGACGGCTGAAAACTCGGTGGGGATTGGCGGGGCGTATCTCTGCGTTTACGGCATGGAAGGGCCGGGAGGTTATCAGTTCGTCGGGCGCACATTACAAATGTGGAACCGCTATCGCGATGTCGCCGATTTCGGTGGCAAGCCCTGGCTGCTGCGTTTCTTCGACCAGATCCGTTTTTACCCGGTTTCCGCCGACGAGCTGCTAACCATTCGTCGCGACTTCCCCCTCGGGCGCTACCCGCTGCGCATTGAGCAAACCACCCTGCGCCTGGCGGAATACCAGCAGTTCCTCGCCGATGAAGCCGACAGCATTGCCGCCAGCCGTACGCGCCAGCAGCAGGCGTTTGCCGCCGAGCGTGACCGCTGGATTGCCAGCGGCCAGGCCCATTTCGACAGCACCGACGTGGTGGCCGACGACGCCGACGACGCGCCGCTTAAGCCGGGGGAAAGCGGCATAGACAGCCCGGTCTCCGGCAACCTCTGGCAGGTGAACGTCAAAGAGGGCGAGACCGTCAGCGAGGGCCAGACCCTGGTGGTGCTGGAATCCATGAAGATGGAAATTCCGTTGACCGCACCCCATGCCGGTGTGGTCAGTCAGGTTCGGGTGCAGCCGGGGACATCCGTGCGCGCCGGGCAATGCGTGGTAGTAATGGAGAAAGCACAATGACACATTCCTTTGATTTACGACTCGATACGCTGGCTGCGCAGTACCGCAACGGCTCGTTGACGCCGCGAGCGCTCATCAGACAGTTGCGCGAACGGGCCATTGCACTTAACCCGGAATTTAATCTCTTCATCCATATTCTGACCGACGCAGAGCTGGAGCCCTATCTGGCAGCACTCGACGCGCGTCAGCCTGACGAGCTGCCGCTTTACGGCGTGCCTTTTGCCATCAAAGACAACATCGATTTGGCTGGCATTACCACCACGGCGGCCTGCCCGGCCTTTGCCCACATGGCGGAGCAGGATGCGACTATCGTGCGCCAGTTGATTGCGCTGGGGGCAGTTCCGCTGGGTAAAACCAACCTCGACCAGTTCGCCACCGGCCTCAACGGCACGCGTTCCCCGTACGGTGCCTGCCGAAACAGCGTGCACCCGGATTACCCGTCGGGCGGCTCCAGTGCTGGCTCATCACTTGCCGTCGCACTCGGTGTGGCAAGCTTTGCGCTGGGAACCGACACCGCAGGCAGCGGGCGCGTACCGGCGTCGCTCAACAATCTGGTCGGGCTGAAAGCCACCAAAGGGCTGATTTCCACGGCGGGCGTGCTGCCCGCCTGCCGCACTCTGGATTGCGTAACGTACTTCACCGCGACCGCCGCCGAAGCCAGCCGTTTGCTGGCGCTGACCGCTGTGCAGGACTCAGCAGATGATTACAGCCGCCAGAACCCGGCATGGAACGGCACGCAGGCTTTTGGTGCACCGCAGCAGGGTTTTCGCTTCGGCGTGCCCGATAAACTGGAGTTCCTCGGCTGCAAGGAGAGCGAAGCGCTGTTTTATGTGGCCAAAACGCAGCTTGAAGCGCTGGGCGGCGTGGCGGTCAGTATCGATTTCACCCCCTTTATGACGGCGGCGAAGTTGCTCTACAAAGGGCCGTGGGTGGCGGAGCGTTATCACGTGGTCGGGTCGCTGATTGAACAGCAACCTGATGCCGTGCTGCCGGTTATTCGCGACGTGTTGCAAAAGGCACCGGGCACGGATGCCGTCAGCACCTTTGACGGCCTGTATAAATTGCAGCACTTCAAGGCGCAGTGCGATGCGATCCTCGCCGGGCTGGAGTGTGTGCTCACACCGACCTATCCGCGCCCGGTGACGCTGGCGGAGTTGCGGGACGAGCCGGTGAAACGCAACTCGGATTTGGGGTATTACACCAACTTTATGAACCTGCTGGATTACGCGGCGGTGGCGGTACCGGTCGGGTTTATGGCGAACGGCTTACCGTCAGGTGTGACGCTGTTCGGGCGCGCCTTCACCGACCAGTATCTACTGGGCGTGGCGGATGCCCTGCAACGTGTGCAAGCGCTCACGTTACCGGGCGGCAGCCAGCTTAACGCAGCAGCACTGGCCGGCGTGGCGGGCAACGACAGAGTGCAGGTGGTGGTCTGTGGCGCACATCTCGACGGCCTTGCGCTCAATCATCAGCTGCGCCAGCGTCAGGGCAGGCTGGTGGAGGCCACACACAGCGCGGCGGCGTATCGCCTGTATGCGCTGGCGGACGGCAAACGTCCGGGAATGATCCGCGACAGCGAGCAGGGACGGGCGATCGCTGTCGAAGTGTGGGAGCTTCCCTCCAGCGAGCTGGGCTCCTTCCTGGTGGGTATTCCGGCGCCGCTTGGCCTGGGCAAAGTGGAACTGACGGACGGTCGCTGGCTGACTGGATTCATTTGTGAAAATTATGGGTTGCAGGGCGCCACAGACATCACCGAATGGGGCGGCTGGCGCGCATGGCTTGCCAGTCGGGCATAATGTGAAGCAACGCTAAAGTGTAAAGATGCGTCTTCGCTGGTCAATAATTGACCACGCTCATGCTTTTGTACAAAAGTTGTCCATACTATGGAATGGCACAATGGCTGACAAGGGAGGGGAAACGTATGACCGTCGATGAACTCACACGCTGCCTGCTGGACAAATTGCTCAATGCCCGTTTTGAGCTTGAGACCTATATCCATTTGCGCAAAGCAAAAGGCTATATGTCGGTCAGCGAAACCGATCAGTTAAAGGACAGTTTCTTTGTTCTCGCGAGGGAGATTCGCGACAGAGGTGAGCAGCTGAATCAGTTGCTGGACCACGATAGCCGTGGGGCATTGTACCGTGCAGAAGAAGCGTTATCTTCGGCAGCCGTAAGCCTGTTGACCGGGCGACATGACTGTCCGACCTACATCGCCGTAAATGCTGACAAGCTCGAACGTTCGTTGAACGTGCTGAATTTCAGCATCGATTATCTGAGTGAACACTCACGGCTTGAAGAGGCCTGAGGCAGGGGGAGGAAACTCCCCCTTTTTACTGTGATTTCTCTGAAGGTTGAGTTATCTCCACAGAGTAATACGAGCACGGACAAGTCCCCTCTCCCTTGAGGGTGAGGGTTAGGGTGAGGGGGAACATGCGGCTCTGATGGTCATTCCGTTCACCTTATGTTCCTGGCTTCTCTGTCACTCCAGAACCCGTGAACGTGCCAGGGTGGCTCACCGCCACCACCCTGGCGACCCG
>CAUSEC010000043.1:0-31966 GCA_963530515.1 uncultured Enterobacteriaceae bacterium
AAAACCAGTATTATCAACGGCTCGGAAGTGTCTAGATTATCCGTGGCGATTCAATTATCAATTGACGAATGTTTATCCTTGGTTTTTTTTGCATATTCAAGGATATCTAATACATTATCATTTTGTTTGTTAATAGCAATTGAATTTTTAGTGAAGCAAGTTGTATATTCATGTTGAATAGCAATGCCACTGCCACCATTCATTGGGTTACGTTTGTCCCAAATGATAGTTCCTGCATCGATAAGACCAAGTTGTCTGTTAATTAGATATAATCGCTCATATTCATTTTCATCAATATGACAGAAAAATACGCCATCTTCACTTAGTAAATTTTTGACAAAGTTTAATCGGCTATCCATCATACTTAGCCAACTTGAGTGTCTAAAGCTATTCTTATACAGAAATCCACTAGTATCTGTATTATATGGGGGGTCTATATGCACACAGTTTATTTTGGAATCGTAAGTTGTTTTTATAAGATTCAATGCTTGATAATTATCACTATTTATAAAAATGCCATTAATATTATCATCAATGTTGTTGATGTTAGATAATATCTTGTTTTTCAACTCCGCATTCAAATAAGAAATGTTTACTGTTGCATATTTTAATGAGGCTAAATCTGGCTTAGATGTATAAGAGTTTATGAAGCCTAATGCAATCCATTCTTTTATTACTCTCTCATTAGTAATGATGTTATTATGGAATTCTGGATTTATTTTATCCATAGTGATATAGAAATCAGTTGAAACGACAAATTTCTTCTTGTTCCATAACTTTTTCTGAAGATTTTCAACTTGCGCTAGAAATGCAATTAATTCAAGTGTAACTGAACGCAGGCACTGGATCATGCGCAGTTGTTTTTCAATATTTGAAAAAACTTCTGCATTTTGCTAATTGTCGAGATTCATAACTTCATTTTTAATATAAAAATCAAGCTCATTAGTTAAGAAACCACCAAGATCTTTATGTATAAAGTAGTCTGCAGTATTACGTTGAGTATAGGTAGTAAGATGACGTTCTAACTCTGTACGCATCGGATTCTTTTCTGTCGGTACTCGTTTGGCAAGGTCAACCCAATGCTGCTGGACATTCTCGTCTGACAGAATTTTTGAAATAGCTGACTGGACTAACGTCTCTTGCTTGGTCCCTTTCTTCATCGCCTTGTATTCAAAATGAATAACTAATTCTTCTGTGTCAATTGAATTGCCATCAACAACGGATGAAGTTTTAATGACTTCGACTGGCTTATATTCTTGTTCGTATTCTTCGCCTTCATCATCAAAATTAGTGCGTATATGAGACTCAACAAGAACAAAGCAGCGTTCTAAATCATTATCTTTACGGTTATCTTTTGCTGTATCCGCTGCAAGTAATTTGAAATTAACTTTGCGCCCATCAGCTAGCATAAACGAATAATTGGCAAAATTTTCGCCACTTTTAATGTAATACTGATCCTTATTTGCCCAATGCAGCATGACTTCTTCACCTGCATACGGGATAGCGTAAGTATTTCCTTTATAACGACGCTTACTGATGAAATCGCCATTGTCGTAATAACGTGAGAAAAAGGTAAGCAAGTGGGTGAAAACTGCATTTTCGTGCTCACTAGCTCCAGAGGTTATAGCAGATAATTTCTTTTTAAGTTCTTGAGCTTTAGGACTTTGCTCAGGCGAAAAACCAGCATCAGTTGCAGCTTTGATTGAGAGTTGCAGCTGTTGTTCTAACTCTGCTTTATTAGCGTTTTCTGCATCGGAAAGTGCAGACTGGATTTTAATCTTCAGTTTATTCTCAAGGTAATCATTAATTTCATCGGCACGAGCATTCAAAATGCGGTAAATGCCGAAATCCAGCTCTGGTCGATCAATCTGAAAAATTTCTTTAAGTTTCTTAACTAATTCGTTGTATTTACTCATTGTTTTCTCATATAAATCAATTAAATAACTTTCCAGCGAATGGTAAACAATTCTGCGATCTCTGTTTTCTGCTTCATTCGCTCTTCAAGGGCGCTGATCAACATGTCACGTTTGTCTGATATTTCATCTTCAATATCAAAAATCTCCATTCGCTGGCGCTTTTGTTGTCGTTCCAGTTGTTTTAGTCTTTCTTGGTTTTGTTTTTGTTCTTCAATGGATTGTGCCAGCCTTGCATCTCTCTTCAAAGAGTTGATTTGCATTTTCGTATCGCGTAAGGCTTCTTCCGCAGCATAAATCACATCCTCTGCCCATTTTTCCAGCTTATCTCTTTCTTGTTCAAAGAGGGCATTGTTTTGAACCATGACTTCAGCAAGTTGAGCGTCGATCTGTCTGTTTTTGAGTAAGAGCAGATCATCGGGCAACATGTTCGCCTCTGCAGACATATTTTCACTATCGATTGGTGTTGCTGCAAGCTGAAACAACCGCTTACATGCTTCACCGTCTATGATTTGCCCACGATCGGTCTTTGCCGTAAAGACTAAAAACTGCTGTGTGTTAAACGCATCCACAGTAAGCAAGTTCAGCGTTAACCAGCCCACCTGTCCTTTTAGTTGCTCAGCAACGGAGACTTTCGTTGTATGGTCACTGTAATTGAAGATAACTTCTGCCGTCTGTGTCTCTAGCCTTTTGGCGCTATCAATCACATACTCACCCAGAGGATGGTTGATGCGATATGCAAAACTATGATGCTCTTGCCTCTGTAACTCGCTTTTTTGGTTAACACTTTTGCGCAGTAATTGGTACTGCCCTTCTGGTAACCCATTGACTGGTTGGCACAATGTGAAACGGTAATGCTTATGATCAAAATTAGCACAATGTTTAAGCTGATAATGCGTCACTGCCCAAAACCAGCGGCCTACCTTATCTAAACGTTCTTGTGCTTCATCAAGCCGGATCTTCAGAACATCATGAATATCTTCATCAAAATGTTCCAGAAGCTGTTCTTGAGTCTTTTGCATCTTGAGGTTAATTTCTTCTTCCAGCTCTTTTCGCAGTTTTTCAAAGGCGGCCTCAATCTCTTCGGGAGTCCGACACGACTCATAAATAGACTGAATCTTTTTTTCAAAGTCTACGCCGTTTTCAATGCTGCCCAATACACTGTCTGATGCCCCAAAAACACCATCAAAAATATTGAATTTCTCAGTCAATAGTTCCAGAACGCGTTGATCTGCTTGGTTTCTTTGATTAATAAAGTTAACAACTACTACATCAAACTCTTGCCCGTAACGATGGCAACGACCAATTCTCTGTTCAATGCGTTGAGGGTTCCATGGTAAATCGTAATTAATCAGCAACGAGCAAAATTGCAGGTTTACCCCTTCCGCTGCTGCTTCTGTGGCGATCATAATTTCAGCATGATCTTTGAAGTGGTCGATCAATGCCGAGCGTTTATCAATTTGCGCCGATCCTGTGATGCGAGAAGAACCACGATATTCTTTACGCCATTGCTGATAAATTTTGTTTGATAGCGGCGTATTGTTGGTACCACTAAAGGTAACTACTCTCCCCAAGTAACCATGATTTTCTAAGAAATGAGCTAGATATTGCTGTGTTCTCATCGATTCTGTAAAGATGATGACTTTTTTCGCAGCGCCCATTTCTGCAAGTTGCGCAAAACCTTGCTCCAGGCCGTGGAGCAACTCTTTTGTTTTAGTATCAACACTAATTTGTTCAGCTTTGAAGATGAGTGCCTCAAGTTCATTGATTTCAGCCTGAAGTGCTGCTACATCGATAGTTTTGTGCTCTGTATCAACGCTGAGTATTTCCTCACCCTCAACGATGTCATCTTCAAGATCATCATCAATAATAATCTGCTGAATAATATCCAGCTCATCTTCAACGATGCCATCCCGCTTTAGTTTCTCCAGGCGGGTCTTAAGTATCTGTAGGTTATTCAAAACTGCTTTCGTACTCGAGGAAAGCAGTTTTCTGAGAATAAGTCCTGTCAGATGTCTGTGTCGCTTAGGCAACGCGTAGCTATTCTCATGTTCCAGCAGCTTTTGAACCCGTTCATAGAGCTCATGCTCTTGCTCACTAGGAAAGAATGGAATTGTGATAGCTTTACGTTCCGTGTACTTGACATATTCGAGTACATTCTTACGTAATGTTCGTTTGATAAAGTGCGACAGCCGTCCTTTCAGCTCCACCATGTCACTGTCTGCCTGCATATATTGCTTTCTGAAGGCCTTAGGGTCGCCAAAAGTGTGCTCATCAATAAGCGTCGACATGCCGTACAGTTCCATTAACGAATTCTGCAAAGGCGTTGCCGTTAATAACAATTTTTTCCGGCCATCAAGCGCACGTTTTAATGCTTGCCCCATCTTGTTACTTTCTCGATGTGCATTCCGGAGTTTATGAGCTTCGTCAATCACTACTAAGTCCCACATTTCAGCCACCAGTTTATCTTCTAACCTGGCCGCATAGTGGTACGACATTATTGTTATCGATTTGTTGTTTAGAGGGTTATAGACACCTTCTTTTTGCAGCTGGCTGAAAGTCTTTGCATCGAGTACGTGAGAAGGTAAGTTGAATTTCTCAAGTAGTTCACTTGCCCACTGGCGACGCAAAGATGCAGGGCAGATGATAAGTAGTTTTCGCTTCCTTTCTGCCCAGTATTGACAAAGTACCAAGCCCGCTTCGATGGTTTTACCCAAGCCGACTTCATCGGCAAGTACCACGCCTCTACTTAAAGGATTCTCTATAGCAAATAACGCAGCCTCAATTTGGTGAGGGTTCAGAGCAACGCTGGCATCAAACAATGACTGAGAAAGACGATCTACGCCTTTGTTAGAATGGAGGATAGAAAGTTCATGCGCAAAATATTTAGCATGGTAGGGGGTTGTACCAATCATCTAAGCTCGCTCTCGTTTCCTGACGCAGAAGTCAATGTGTATGGTCCAAGGGCTTGCGCATGTCAACATGTCCTCCTTAACTGCTAAGAGGTAGATGCCCTTGAATAAACATCATGCGGATTAAATGGTGCTGATCTTATCATTTTTGGGCCTTATAAGTTGATATCCGATCAGACGCATTTATCCGCTTCCCCCGCATCAACCCCTTCCTCTCCACCATCACCCCATCCTTAATATACCGGCTCGGCCATATCACTGACGGGTGCACACCCAGCGCCTCGGCAATCAGATACTCCCCCTTGGGCCAGGGCCTTGTCAGCGTATTAGCGAGCGTCGATGAACTCAACCCAGCCGCGCGCGAAACCGCTGCTAACGATGTTCCTTTCTTGCGTAAACTCGCGATGATGTCGGCGGTATGCCAGTCCTTTTGCATAATTCCCTCAACTCGGTTGATAGCGAATGTTTTAAAGCTGAGGGGTAATTTAAACGCAACGGAGAGGGCTGGATACTACGCCAAACGTAGCTTTGAAGGAGGCAGCACGCGAAGTGCCGCCTCCGGGGATTAACTGTTAAACCCTCCTCCCCACCAACTCTATAATATTAAAAAACGCCCCCGCACCGGCTTCCATAATCGGCACCATCATCTCCTGGGCCATCGGGCATTCCATAAACTCATCCCAGGCTTTAGTGCAGCAATCCATCTCTCGCGGCTCGCTCAGCGCCATGCCGGGTGCTTTCTCCCACAACGCCTTCCACCAGGCACGGGAGTAAAAGTACCACTCCGGCGTCCAGAAGGGCTTCACCACCTCCGGCAGGTTGCCCTCGGTGTAATCGCCCGTGAACCCCGGCACGGCCACGGCGATGTGCCCGCCGGGTTTCAGGTAGGGCAGCAGCTTAGGCAGCATGCTGTCGTTGCTGCCAAAGTACTGATACGCATCCACGCTGATGATGGCGTCGAAGTAATCTTCCGCGAACGGGATTTCCTTCGTGGCATCGACCAACAGGGGGAAGATGCGGTCATCCAGCCCCAGTGCGGCAAAGCGCTGCGCGTTCTCGGTGGGGGAAATCCACAAATCGGCGGCGAAGACCGTCACATCAAACTTTTGAGTGAGCAAAATCGAGGAAATCCCTTTGCCGCAGCCGAGGTCGAGCACGCGCATGCCGGGCCGCAGGGGCAGCGAACTCGCCAGCTCCTCGGTAATGCGCATCGCGTTCGGGCCCATCATGGTCTCGCGCAGAAACGCGCGGTCGTAGCTGTCGGTAAAGGGTGTGGTTGTCATGGTCATCACTGCTCCTTAGCGATTATCCAGCTGGGCGCGAACATTGTTCAGCCCGGTGGTGTTGATGCGGTACGGCTGACCCTTCACGGACTTGATCAGCTTTTTGGTTTTGAGTTTTTTGAAGACGGCGATCGTACAGTCGCTGAGCAGCAGCCCTTCGCGGGTATAACACTCAACGGTGGTGACGCGGCCAGAGGCGTCGCGGGTGTGAGCAATACGCCCACCTTTGGCGAGTACGTGTAAGGTACGTTGTTCCTGACGGGATAAATTCATACTGAAACCTGTAAATCATCATGTGCAAAACGTGCAAACACCAGGCGGTGTCCGCATTCCATTTCAGCGCAGTGATAATCAGCCCGGCCTGAAGAGGTCGGCTAACTGATTATCAGATGATTACATTCTCCAGCATCAAAGCCTCGGTAAGAGTAGATAGGTATTTACGCGGTGAATGCTAACACACGAAATCTGTGTGGGAATGATTTGGCTTAAGGAGTGTGATCGCGATCGGTTTAAACACACCCGCTAGCCCTTCATAATTTTCGCTGCCTGCCCGGATAATCCCTCGAAAATGGCCTTGCTGATATGTTCAGGGAAATCAGCAGGCAGTTCTGCCGTAACTATGGCGATAACGTCATCCGTCTGGGCTGCCATCTCCTGCATGAGTCTGAATGCTGTATCTGGCGAAAAACCAACATGTGCGGCGGTACTGATAAAATGCCGTGGCTGGATGATTGAAAAGTGGTATTGCCTGTTTTTCCCTTGTAGCGCCATCGCCATCTTCGCTTTTTTTCGTGGGATGCTCGCCGCGCCAAAAATCGGAAATGCGGACATCACATCATATAAAGGGGTCATGCGATACGAGGATTCAGGTTCAATAAATACACTGAAATTTTTCCCGTGACCGTCGATTGCCGCTAGCATCCAAAAGAGGATCTGCGATTTAAAGAACATTTCGCGGTCCTGTATGGCAAGGCGTGAGCCCAAAAGTAATGTCATGGACTCGGCAATGCCGGGGCCTCCGTGTGACTCATATTTCAGCGCCGGAGCAACCCCCAGTGCCTGGCAAAAATCCTCCTGAGGCAGACGCATCAGCCAGCCGTCGCGAGACCATCTGCGGTCAAAGCGCTCGACAATCAGCACCTTTTTTTGACCGAATACGGCCAGTTCGGCATTGGCAACCGGAAATCCAAATGCCCTCGCAATGCGCAGGCACAGCCATTCGTTTTCACAGCTCTCACTGAGATTGATATTGTTCTGTTCTATATGTCCAATCGGCAGTTTAAAAATGTGACTTGTCGGCGTGCTGCCCAGCGGCCTTTGCCAGTGGTCCTGATACCAGAGCAGCGCCGTTTTTTCCTGAGCGCCGGCGAGAGAGATGCGAAAATCTGCACCTTCTTCCATACCCAAAGGGGCGGTTTGATAACCTTCAAGCAACGTGGCTATCTGCAATTCATCAAGTGTCTCAGCCTGCATTTCCTGTATCGGGGGGATTTCACTTCCTGGTGGATATAGCTGGATGGCACCCACGCAGTCGCGCCCGACACTCGCCAGCAAGTCAAAAGGATGCGCGGTTTCTACATGAAAGCGGGCCTGCATTCTGGCAATAATGGCATCGGAATCCGGCAACAGATTACTGAAGAAATTGAAGACCGCGTTGCCCCTGATTCGGTTATGCTGGAGAGGAAGTGATAATGAAATTGCACGAGATCCTGGTTCAGAAAGCCATTCAGGCGTGTACTGAAAAGACATCGCACCACTGCCATCCCGGTACAGCGTACCAACCACATCGTCGTTCATGGCAACGGTCAGAGCTTGTGTTCTCATGCCTTACCACTCCTTCGCCCAGGCTTTTTTCTCATCCAGTGTTGAGACTTTTTTTACCACATGAAGCTCCAAATCCAGGGCTGAAAGGATCTTGAACAGCGTTTCCAGTTTGGTTGACTCTGGTCTGTTTTCGAAATCGGAGACCGTGGTTTGTTTGATCCCGATAAGGTCAGCGGTATGGGCCTGGGTCATCGAACCCAGCTTGCGCTGATCTTTCACTGCACTTGCCAGCGAGGCCGGAGAGGTCACTTTCATCTTTATCCCCTTTAGCGGATATTCATTGAATAACCCCTTTAGGGGGTAAAGTGAGATTACCCCCTACAAGGGATAAATGCAATTTATCCCTTGTAGGGGGTATGAAGTTTCCACTCTATTCGTAATGCTTACAGGAATATTGTGTCTTTAGATGCTGAACCAGTAAGAGTCTCAGGCACAGTAAAAGGATGGCACGTGGATATGTGTAAAAACTGAAAAAGCCTGCATCGCAGGCTTTTAATCGTCTTCCTAAAGGTAACGCTTAGTCCATCAATTCGACTGCAACGCCCCAATTTTCCCTTGCTGCCAGTTGGCTTCCGACTGGCGCAGGGCCTGGCTGATGTCCGCGAGCTTGTCAGACGGCAGCGATTTAGGCAGCAAATCCACGCCCACGCTGGAGATTATCTGCCCGTAGGTGTTACGCAGTTCGGCGTAGGCCAGATCCTGGCGCAGGTTGGCGTTCAGGGCATTCAGTTCGCCCTGAATCAGCTGTAGTTCGCCGATGCTGTTGGCCTTGTAGCGGTTTCTGAGCTGCTGAACGATTTGCCCGTCCAGGTCGCGCAGTTCCTCGCTGGTTTTATACTGACGCAGCGCTTCGTTGAAGTTAGCCCGCGCCACGTACAGCTGCGCCATAATTGCCAGCGACATCGCCTGGCGTTGCAGCTCGCCCACCTGCTCGTTGGCCTTCGCCGCGCTGTGCGCCGCCGGGCCGGACATCAGGTTGAACAGGTTCCAGGTGGCTTTCACCCCCACGTCGGCCCAGCTGTTATTGACCAGGAAGGAGTTGCTGTCGTAGTGCCCGCCTGCGCTCAGTTCAATGCCCGGCAGCATGCGCAGCAAGGTTTTGCGCGTCTCGGCGGCGTTGATGCGCACCTGGTAATCCTGCTCACGCAGTTCCGGGCGGCTCACCAGCGCAGTCTCTTCCAGCACGCGTGGGTCCACGTTCAGCTGTGGAATGCTCTCATCGCTGCTGCCCGGCAGCGCCAGTTTGTATGGCGTATCCAGCGGCAGGTTCATCAGGGTGGCAAGTTCCGTTTTTGCCAGAGAAAGCGCCCGGCGCTGCTCTTCAAGCTGGCGGGTGGCGTCGATAAGCGCACGGCGATAGGTCAGGGCTTCCACCTGGTCGCCGACCTGCTGGGCGGTCATGCGTTCGCTGGCTTCGCGCGCCAGGTTCACCCGGTCAATCAGACCGTCAATCTGCCCGAGCAGGCGCTCGGCGGCCACGGCGCGCCAGTAAGCGGAGCGTACATCCTGCAGGATGGTGTGCACCACTTTGCGTTTACGCTCTTCGGCAATCCAGCGCTGATCGGATTTCTGCTTGGCGCTCACGTAGCTGACGCCAAAGTCGAGCACGTTCCACACCATGGTCAGGTCGGCCACGTCACGATCTCTGTCCTGCGAGGTAGACGGTTCCAGAGAGGTCTGCCCGGTCTCCACGCTGCGGCTACTGGAAGCGCTCACGTTATTACGTCCCACGTAGCCTGCTGAGGCCGCCAGCTTCGGCAGCATGTCATAACGGGCCAGATCCAGCTGCTGCTGGGCGAGGGCGCCTTCCATCACTTTTAAGCGTGACTCGAGGTTATATTTCAGGGCGCGCGCCATCGCGTCATACAACGTAATCGGTGCGGTGACCGGCTCCTGCTGGCTAAACATCGCCAGCTTATCTTCCCGGCTACGCTGCTCGCTCTCTGCTTTGGTTATCGGGTCGCTGGTCACGGCACAGCCGCTCAGCGCGAGGATCAACGCGCTAAGACTTAACCACTTACTCCCAATGCGCACCTTCCCACGGCTACCCGCAGCTGTCACTACCGGTAACCTGTCTGCTACCACCATGTTTGTCATTGAATCGCACCTTATTCCGATGTTTTGTTGTTATTAGCCCTGCTGCTGGCCGCTCTCATGCAATGCCTGTTCAATGGCTGACAGACGTTGCCCTTCAGCCTCGCCAATATGTTGCAACTGCTGATGCAGAGACGGAATAAACGCCCCTGCGGATTCGCCTGCACCCGATTCACGGGTCAGCGTGATGCCTTTCCAGCTGCCTCCGCTGAACACTTCCATGGTGTTCAGTGACGGCAGGTAAATGCCTGAGAAAACGCTGGCGAGTGAAGAGGCACCGCCCATCGCCGGGTCTTTGTTAAAGCTTGGGAAAGAGCCCAGCGCGCTGTCGAAATGTGCCCCGTTGCCGAAGGCCGAACCGCGGTTAAAGACACTGGCGGTCTGGCTGACGGAGGCATCGCCACCGTCGAGCGTATTGCGTGAGGAAGCAAACACCGACGCCAGCACGGAGGTTGTTGCGGCGGCGCGCCCGGCAGTGAAACTGCCCAGCGTCGCAGGGGCAAACAGCGAATCAGCACCTGGTGCGTTGCCCCCGAACGGGCCGAAGAACGGCGCATTGCTGCTGCCAGGGATTTGCGGACCGTTACCGTCAGAGACGCGGAACTGCGGATCGCCGCCCGTCTGGCTCGCACGGGTGACGGACAGGCTAAAGGTCGTGCTGATGGAGGTGTTATCACCATCCGTTGCCGTCACCAGAATGGTCAGGCTGCCGATGTTAGCCGTGCCCGGCGTACCGGAGAAGGTGCCGGTTGCCGGGTTGAAGGTCAGCCAGGCAGGCAGCGGCGAGCCATCTGCCTGGGTGGCATTCAGCGTCAGCGCATCACCATCCGGATCGGTAAAGATACCCGCCGGGAGCGTGAAGTTCAGACTGCCGCCCTGGGCAATGCTCTGCGCCGGAATCGAGCCCGATACCACCGGGGCATCGTTCACATTGGTGACGGTCAGGCTGAAGCTGGTGCTGACCGAGGTGCTGCCATCGCTGGCGGTCAGCGTAATGCTGAGATTCCCCACATCAGCATTGCCCGGTGTGCCGGAGAAGATGCCCGTTGCCGGGTCAAAGTGCAGCCAGGCGGGCAGGGCTGAGCCATCCGCCTGGGTGGCGCTCAGGGTCAGGGCATCGCCGTCCGGGTCGACGAAGGTGCCCGCTGGCATGGTGAAGCTGAAGCTTCCGTCCTGGGCAATACTCTGCGCCGGAACTGGCGCGCCGACCACCGGGGCGTCGTTGACGTTAGCGATGGTCAGGCTAAAGGTGGTGCTGACCGTGGTGCTGCTCGGATCGGTCGCGCTGATTTTAATGCTGATGCTGCCCACATCATTGTTGCCCGGCGTGCCGGAGAAGGTGCCGGTTGCCGGGTTGAAGGTCAGCCAGGCAGGCAGCGGCGAGCCATCCACCAGGGTCGCACTCAGGGTTAATGTGTCGCCATCCGGGTCGATAAAGGTACCCGCTGGCACTGTGAAGTTCAGGCCACCGCCCTGGGCAATACTCTGTGGCGGGATTGGCGCGCCGACCACCGGGGCATCGTTGACGTTGGTAACCGTCAGGCTGAAGTTAGTGCTCACTGACGCGCTGCCATCGCTGGCGGTCACTTTGATGCTGAGATTCCCCACATCAGCATTGCCCGGCGTACCGGAGAAGGTGCCCGTTGCCGGGTCAAAGTGCAGCCAGGTCGGCAACGGATTGCCGTTCGCCAGCGTGGCGCTTAGGGTCAGGGCATCGCCGTCCGGGTCAACAAAGGTGCCCGCTGGCACGGTAAAGCTGAAGCTGCCGTCCTGTGCCACGCTTTGGGGGGCAAGCGTGCCGGAAACCACTGGCGCGTCATTCACATTCACTACCGTCAGGGCAAAGGTGGTGCTCACCGACGCATCGCCATCGTTAGCGGTAATTTTGATGCTGATGCTGCCCACATCATTGTTGCCCGGCGTGCCGGAGAACGTCCCCGTTGCCGGGTTGAAGGTCAGCCAGGCAGGCAGCGGCGAGCCATCCACCAGGGTCGCACTCAGGGTTAATGTGTCGCCATCCGGGTCGATAAAGGTACCCGCTGGCACTGTGAAGTTCAGGCCACCGCCCTGGGCAATACTCTGCGGCGGAACTGGCGCGCCGACCACCGGGGCATCGTTCACGTTGGTCACGGTCAGCGTAAAGGCGGTGCTGGCGCTGGCATTGTCCGGGTCTGTGGCGGTGAGTTTGATGGTCAGCACCCCAACGTCTGCATTGCCTGGCGTGCCGGAGAAGCTGCCGGTCGCCGGGTCAAAGTGCAGCCAGGCGGGCAGCGCAGAACCGTCGGCCAGGGTCGCGCTCAGGGTCAGCGGGTCGCCGTCCGGGTCGGTAAACACGCCCGTCGGCACGCTGAAGTTCAGGCTGCTGTCCTGGGCAACGTTTTGCGGTGCAATGCTCAGATTGTTAACCGGCGCATCGTTCACGTTCGTGACCGTCAGAGCAAAGGTGGTGCTGACTGATGCATTACCCGGATCGGTGGCGGTGATTTTGATGCTGAGATTGCCCACATCGCTGTTGCCCGGCGTGCCGGAGAACGTCCCCGTTGCCGGGTTGAAGTGCAGCCAGCTCGGCAGCGGATTGCCGTTCGCTAAAGTGGCGCTCAGGGTCAGCGGGTCGCTGTCCGGGTCGGTAAAGGTGCCCACCGGAACGGTGAAGCTCAGGTTGCCGTCCTGGGCGATGCTATGCGGTGGGATCGGCGCGCCGACCACCGGGGCGTTATTGGCCAGCACCACGTTCAGGGCGAAGGTGGTGCTGACGGACGCATCACCGTCGTTGGCCGTTACTTTGATACTGAGGCTACCCAGATCCAGACCGCTCGGTGTGCCGGAGAAGGTATGGGTTGCTGAATTGAACGTCAGCCAGCCCGGCAGCGGCGAACCGTCGGCAAGAGTGGCGCTCAGGGTCAGAGTATCGCCATCCGGATCGCTGAAGGTACCCGGCGGGACAAGGAAATTAAGCGCACTGCCTTCTACCGCCGTTTGAGCCGGAACCGGTGTGGCGACTTCCGGCGCGTCATTAACGTTCACCACAATGAGGCTAAAAGTGGTGCTGACGCTGGCATTGCTCGGGTCGGTGGCAGTGATTTTAATGCTGAGATTGCCCACGTCCGCATTGCCCGGCGTGCCGGAAAACGTGTTGTTTGCCGGGTTGAACGTCAGCCAGGACGGCAGCGGTGAACCGTTCGCGAGGGTGGCGCTCAGGGTCAGGCTGTCACCATCCGGATCGCTAAAAGTGCCTGCCGGCACGGTGAAGCTTAACGGGTTGTCCTGCAACACGCCCTGAATCGGAATCGGCGTTGCCACCACCGGCGCGTCATTGACGTTGGTGACGGTCAGGATAAAGGAGGCGCTCACGGACGCATTGGTGGTGTCGGTGGCGGTCACTTTAATGCTGAGGCTGCCCACATCGCTATTGCCCGGTGTACCGGAGAAAGTGCCCGTCGCCGGGTTGAAAGTCAGCCACGACGGCAGCGGATTGCCGTTCGCCAGCGTTGCGCTCAGAGTCAACGGGTCGCTGTCCGGGTCGCTAAAGGTGCCTGCCGGAACGGTAAAGCTCAGGCTACCGTTCTGCGCCACACTTTGTGCCGGGATCGGCGTGGCAACCACTGGCGGGTTACCCACCACAATGTTCAGCGTGGAGGTCGCGGTGCTGGTGGCATCATCGTTTACCGTCACCGAAATGGTACGGGCGCCGCCGGTCGGGTTGCTTGCTACGTTCACATACATAATGGCGCGCAGCACGGTCTGGAAGGCTTCGGTGGTGGCACCGCCGGTGAGGGTCATCGTCTGACCATTGTTGGTGATGCTAATGCCCGCAGCGTGTGCCGCGAGGCGAGCTTCTTGAGAGAGGGTCAGCGTTTCGCTGCCGCTATTCAGCACGCCGTTAAGCGACAGGGTCATGCTCCAGATACGGGTGTCACCGTCGGTCTGAATCACGGTAGCCAGTGAGTCGGTAATGGCCACACCGGTGCTCAGGTCAGAGGATACGCCCGCAGCGTAGTCAGTGCCCGCGTTGCTGCCGTTAAGGTCAACCTGCGGCGGGTTACCTGCGAGGTACTGCGAGGCATAGGCACCAATATCCACGCTGCCCTGACGCACGTTGTCCAGCCCGCGCACGTCGGCGTCGCCGGTTACATAAAAGTGGCTGCCCTGACTGATGGCGTTGGTGGCGGTGGAGGCCAGGCGCGGGTCGCCACTGGCAACGAAGTTAACGGCGCCGCCAATCAGGTTGTTCGAACCGTTCAGGGTGTAAGTGCCCGTGGTGTAGCTTTGCACCACGGCGATATCAACAGTATTGCCCGAGATTATCGAGTTACGCACGCTGGCGACCCAGCTATCCGCATTGTTGGTAAAGCCGAAAACAATACCCGTATCCTGGCCGGTGATCGTGGTGTTGGTGATGGAGATGTGGTTCGTATCCGATACACCCACCTGATTGCCCGTCAGACTAATTCCGGAGACGCCCGTGTTGCCTCCCGCCGGATTGGTGCCCACGTTATTGCTGATGGATGAGTTCGTTAGCGACAGAGACAGCGTCTGCAATGTCCTGGTGACAAAGAGTTTGATGACCCCTTCGTCATTCTGGCCACCAAACAATATGTTGTCATGAATATTGACCCTGTCCAGGTCGAAATTGTAGGTGCCGGGGGAGAGGTTAAACAGGTCAATCATCCCGTTGCCGAAGAGATCATCCCGGTTGCCGGATATCTCGACGTTATACAGCCGCAGGTTAACATTTGAGGCGTTGTAATTGAGCCCAATAATCCCCCCCGAGTACTGATTGTCATCCGTCGTAAAGTGGGTGAACTTCAGGTTCTGGATAGCAAAGGTCATCGACGACGTGGTTATCTGGAAACCAGAATAGCCGCCGCCGTTGAGGGTGAAACTTTGCCCGTCGATCAGCATGGTTTCCGTTGGCGTAATAATCGAGCTGGCAAGGGTGACGTCGGTCTGGAAGACGATGCGATCAACGCCAGGCGTCTGGCCAGCCCAGTAAAGCGCTTCACGCAGGCTCAGGCCACCGCCGTCGTTGGCATCGTCCTGCAACGAAGCACCAAACGAGGCATCGTCCCCGGTGTCATCACCTGAGGTCACATACAGCGCGGCGTTACTGGCGAGCACATTTACCGAGGAGGAGAGGTTCAGCGCGGTCGTGTTATTGGAACCACCGCTGTCGCTGACGCTGCTCAGCGTTACCGCCCGCGTTCCTGCCGTGACGCTGCCATTGCTGTTGCCATAGCGCAGGCCATCAATCAGCCCGGCGAGTTGGTCGTTACTGGCGTGCATACCGCTCAGCTGCAGGATAACGGTATTGCCCGAGCGGACGACGGTATAGCTGCCGATGTCCGCCAGCGAGCCTGAACTGTTGACGGCAAGGCTGATGTTGGTGCCCGCCACATTAATAAATTCACCGCTGTCGGACGCATTGCTCACGGTCAGCGTCAATGAACTGAAGGTCTGGCCGCTGTCATTGGTATTGGCCGTCACACCGCTGAACAAGTCGATGGAACCCGCCATACCGCCAATAAACACCGGGTTGCTGCCGGTAGCGGCAAGCGACGGGGCGGTGCCCGCAGAGGCCGTGGTGACATCGAGTTTCACCACGCTCAGCGTGGCATTGCCTGCGCTGTCTTTTGCCACCACGTAGACATCGTACATAGTACTGGCGGCAAACCCGGACAGACTCAAGCTGAAATCAAAAGGTGATGAGTTGACGACCCGAGAACCGAAGCCGTATGCATAGGCACCGCTGGCATTTTGCCCAGCGATAACCTGGGCGACGCTCGGTACGCTGGAGCCATCCGCCACCACCACGTAATACATATTGCCTGCTTCCGTCAGGCTGCCGCTTATCGTGAAACCGCTGGGGGTGGGGTTAGAGATGGTCGGTGCCTGGTCGAAGGTGGGAGCAATATCATCGACAACGGACAGCGTAACGACTTTGTCATAGCTGGCTCCGCCATCGTCAGTGGCGCGCAGGCGCACAGAGTAGGTTCCGGCTGGCATGCCCGATGCATCGACCGCCCGCAGGGAATTCCCGACCAGCGTAAAGCGGGCGTTATCGGTACTGCCGGTTCCGCTGACCAGGCTGTAGGTAAAGGTGGTGGAATCCACATCCGTTGCCGACAGCGTAGCCACCGTTCCGTTGCTGCCCAGAGACTGGGCAAACAAGGTGGAAGAGAGCGAGATATCCGTTGGCGCGTCGTTCACCGGTATGACCGTGACCGCGCTGCTGATATTCGGTGTCACGGTGTTGTTGCTGGCACCGGAGTCGGTGAGTTGTGTCAGGGTCACGGTACGGGTCGCGCTGCCAGGGTTATCGCTGCTGTTGCCGTAAGTGATACCCGAAAGCAGGGTGCTCATATCGGCGTTGCTCAGCGTCGCACCACTCAGCGTAATGGTAGCCAGACCGCTGCTCACGCTGACGGTTGCCGTGCCGTAACCGCTGCCGAGCGAGACGCTGTTACCGTTACTCAGCGCAACATTAACGCCGTGAATGGTCAGGTATTCGGTGCTGCTCGTGACGTTGCTGATGCTCAGCTGCGCACCGGTAAAGGACTGGCCGGAATCGTGAGTATCGGCGGTGACGCCGCTGAACAGGCTCACTGCCGCACCGTTTTCGATAAAGGTTGGGTTGTTACCGGTGGCGCTCACCGTCGGGGCGGTGTCTTGCCCGGTGTTGGTGGAGGTAAAGTGCCAGACCAGCACGCCGTCGCCGGTGGTTTCATCCGTGTTTATATGGAAGCTGATCGTTTTATCATTGCTGCTGACGCTGGCTGAGATATCCGCTGCGCTGGTGGTCCCGGCGTTGTCTTTGGTGATTGAGGTAATGGCTCCCAGCGTGCCGCCTGAAAAGACGAGTTGAAAGCCGGTCAGACCCGGGTAGGCTTTTACCCCATCACGCATTGTCATGGTGATGGTCGACGTGGTGGGATCGATGTCGAGATACCATTGTGAGGTGCTTGTATCTGGATTCAGATCCAAAAACACTTCGACACCCGCCCCAACCGGAGTAATGGAGTACGTGGTGCCGTTCAGGATCCATTCGACGTCGGTACCGCTGACATCCAGCAAATGCTGATAGCCATCAATATGCAAGGCACTGGTCTCAATCGCCCCGGTGTGGCTTTCCAGCGTCCAGTCGCCGCCCATCGCGCTGTTGCCGGTCATATCGGTGGAGGCGGCAATATCCGCCCCGGTTAGTTGCGCCAGCAGTGAGACAAAACTTTGCCCGCTGTTTCCCGCCACTTCGCAACCGTAGAGCAGCAAATCGCCGGATTCGGTGAGCGCAGCCCCCAGTTTTGCAAGGTCGGACGCGCGCGCCGTTGCGGTAGCACTGTCGAGCGTCAGGGTGCCCAGTTGCACTTCCCCTTCGCCGCCGTGGCTCAGAATATGGATAGCGTCATAACCGCTGTGGCCCTGCGCCCACTGGACTAACTGGCTTAAGCCATCTTTGCTGCCGTCAAACAACTGAACTTCGACGCCTGCCGGAACGTTGTCCACCAGGCTTTGATAATCAGTGACAGAGGTGTCGATAAACACCACCTCTTTACGCGGTGCCTCGGTAGCCACGGCGACATCATGAGTGCCGCTGCTGTTGTCATGGCTGTCTGCTGCGTCAGTTTGCTTTTGCGACGTCTGGCTGGTCTGGCTTTGAGTACCGTCTGCGGTATGGGCCGTGTCTTTACTGTCGCTGGCGGCTGCGTGTGCGGTCTCCGCCGCAGGCTGTGCATTTTCCGCCTGATTTACCGTCGCAGCGGCGGCGCCATCAAACATCATGCGTGCTTCAAGCGCAAATCCCAGCGGCAGGGTCGATGCAGTCTCCATTGCCTTGCGTTGAGGCTCACTGTTTTTGCGTGCGTGTAATAAATGGCGCCATAACATAAGGGTACTCCGGAAAATCAATAAGTTATTAATAAGCCCCGAAGAGGGATCGGGAAACTGCACAAACTTGTGTAACAAAATGGTAAATAATGATTACGACTTAATTAATTTGTTGTCTGCTTGTAAAGCTAAGTCAAAAGTTTGGTATTTGAAATGTAATTTTAGATAAGTGCGAAAAAAGTATGACGCTGGCTTTTCCGCCGTCAGCCTGCTCGCTAACGGCGGCATTCCTGTCTTTTAGGGGCGCGGTGGATAAAGGCCATTCATCGCAATACATGCGGTCAGGCCCAGTGCCGGGTCGCGCACGGAAAAGGCCTCTCCGGCCCCGGCTGAACCGACCTGGGTTTCCGGCACCTTAAAGGAGAAAGAGGGAATGGTGGGCGAACCGGTGACGGTGACATCCGCAGGCAGGGTGGAACCCGCCGCAGGTTTAGCCTGCACAAACGGCCCTTTGAAGGTGGCATTTTGCTGTGCCAGGCCAACAGGAACCGTCGCGCTAATGGCAGACAGATAATTCAGACCTGCGGCAGGCGCGGCACCGCCCGATGCGGGTGTGGTGGTGGCCAGCGGCAGACTGGCGGTAATCGTCTCGGTGCCTGGAATGGCCGGAACGGTGACGTTATTGGCAGTGGGCTGAACGGTGGTGACCGGGTGGGTATGCGCTGCCAGATTATTCACCGTCAATGTGGCGGTTTCCGTCCCCAGTTTCTGGCCGATAGCGATCGTGCTCAGCCCCGGCCCTTGCCCCGTTCCAATCGCGCTTCTGCTGCGTAAATCAGGCAGCAGGAATGAGGTTGGGGTTGGCTGATTACCGTAATTCGTCCCCAGGAGAGAGAAGAGTGCCTGGTAGGTATTAACGGAAACTGCGCGTCCGTCTGCCGGTAAATAATCCATCGGGCAATAACTGGCGGCGGTGTAACAGATAGAACCGATATAAGTGCTGCTGGGATCAGTACAGGCAGCAGCATTTTCAGCATGGAACACAACAAAAGCGAAAGACGTAGCCAGGGCAGATTTCATGAATAACGACGACGTTTTTTTCATAGTGACTATCCTTGCAATAAACACGGCGGAGGGGAGGGGCAACGATGTGAATAATATATCTTTAGCTCTGGTTTTTAATTCGGTAATAAAGCGGTAAAAATACCGCTATATAAAAACCATAGTTCAGGTTTTTTAATTTAAAAGTGAGGAAAGAAAAAATAACCTAATGGCGTTAAAAGAAAATATCGTAATATTCACATTGGCTAATAAATGATTTAGCGGGGGTTATTTATTCGAAAATAAATAGAATAAATATCCCCGCGGTAAAATATATCGAGGCGATGACGCTTTAGAATCCGCTCTCTCTAATTCCCAGGGCGGCGATACGTCGCCACAGTGTGCCCAGCAGGGATTCTTTCTCACCCTCTAACACCACGCTGCCTCGTAAAGGTTGCGGTGGAATCTGGCTGTCTGCGGCCAGCGTAAAACGCACGCTGTACTGCGCCTGAACTGGCTGCGGGAGTTGCTGGCTGTCGCGGCGCACGGCAATGGGCCCATGCCTGTCAGAGGCCAGCATCTCTTGTTGCAGATACACGCTGCCAGTGGGTGCTATGGACTCAAGATTGACGTGCTGGCGCGGGAACGCCGGGTCGTCTGAGATAAACACGCCCTGCATGCCGGGGCGCGCCTGCGCCAGATTATCTTCAGGTAAATACCCGATGACCCGCCCTTGAGAAGGTGCGACCACACGCAGCAGTGGCGCATCTGCGCTGAGCCAGCGGCCTGGCGTCATATCCCGGGCGATATCCCTGACCACGCCAGCCTGTGGTGCACGCAGCGCCAGGCGTTTTTGTTGCGCGGCAAGCCCCCGGTAACGGGCGAGCGACTCCGCCAGCTGGCCGGAAAGCACCTGGGTTTCACCGGCGGTTTCTTGTTTTGCGGCACCTCTGCGTAACTGCAACTGCAAAAGTGCGATGCGCTGGCGCTCAATAGCCAGGCGCGAGTCCAGATCGTCAGAGGTCAGCTCCAGCAGAATATCCCCGGCATTGACCTGTTGCCCTTCAGTGACCCGTAAGGTTTTCACCTGGGCGGGCGTGGGCGCATAGAGGGTGCTGACGCTGGCGGCTTCAAGTACCGCCGGAATATGCACGCTGCCGCGCCAGGGGAACAGTAAAACAAACAGCACGGCCAGGCAGGCGAGGGCGGCGCGCAGTGCGCTAACGGGCTGGAGTGATGAACGCATAGACCACCAGACAGACATTTCTTTCACAACAGGAAGGGCAATAAACCAGCCTATTTCGACCAGCATCAGGCCAATCCCGACGACTTTAATAAAGAAGTGGTACACCACCAGCGCAATGCCGAAGAAAAGGAAAAAGCGCCAGATCCACGATGCATATCCCCAGACAAGCAGTTTGCGCTGCATGCCCGGCGACCAGGTTTCAGGTGGCGGATGACCGTAACCGAAGAGCAGTTCCCGCAGCCGCCAGCGGCACAGGGCAT
Source organism: uncultured Enterobacteriaceae bacterium (assembly GCA_963530515.1). Lineage (GTDB taxonomy): Bacteria > Pseudomonadota > Gammaproteobacteria > Enterobacterales > Enterobacteriaceae > CBFFRJ01. The sequence goes on from CAUSEC010000043.1 coordinate 20,395, forward strand.
ACGCGCGCTCTTGCAGGTTTTCTACGCGCCAGAAGTCGCTCAATAAAAAGTAACCGTCGAAGCGCATCAGCGGGTTGAGGTTCACTGCGAGCGTCGTCACCCAGGTCGCGCTGGAGAGCATAAATGCCGCCGTGCGCAATGGGCCGTCTGGCAGCAGTGCCCAGACCAGCAGCGCAATACCAGCCAGCAGCAGCTCAGCGAGAATGCCGCCCGCCCCAATCAGCAGGCGAGCGCGACGGTTTTTAAGCTTCCATGCATCGCTGACGTCCGTATAGAACAAGGGGAAGAGGACGATGAACGCCACCCCCATGCTCTGCACGCGACAGCCCGCCCGCTTCGCCATAAAGGCATGGCCCAGCTCATGAAAAAACTTGGCAAAGACCAGCGACAGGCCAAACACCGCCATGCCCTGCAGGCTGAACAGGTGGGGAAACGCGTGGGTGTAACGTACCCAGTCGCGGCTGACCAGAAACAGCCCCAGCAGCAAAATGAGCGGAAAGAGCGCGAAGAGGAAAAGAGGGCCAATGCGCTTGAGCCACGGCCAGCAGCGGTTGAGCAGCGGGTCCGGTCGCCAGAGCGGGATGCGGAAAAACAGGTACTGATGCAGTACGCTTTTCCACAGGCTGGTGCGCATGGCGCGGGCTTTGCCCAGATAACGCTGGCGTTGTTCGGCATCGTTTGCCGAAACCAAATCATGCTGGCGCAAAAACTGCAGCAGTTGCTCCAGTTCTTTCACGTGCAGCGGCAGACCGGGCTCCTGATTGGCGCTGTCCAGGATCTGCTGCGGATGGCGCAGCGACCAGTAGCGCAGCAGGCGAATCGCGGTGGGCGTCAAATTGAAATAGCGCCCGGTAATGGGGTCAGACAATACCCACTGAGGTGCGCCGTTGATGCCCGGTGCGGATTCCGCCAGCTGTAAATCGGCACGCAGCGCGGGCAGCAGCAGGCTCATAGACCGATAGCCTGACGGATAACCGACAGTGGTCGACGGAACAGATAGACCGCCAGCGGGACATACTCGCCGGAGAGTTTGGCGGTGCCCCGCAGGCCAATGCGCGGCGGCGCGTCAGTGAACTGCCCGTCCAGTCGATAGGCCAGGTTTCCGGCCGGTGTCTGCTCGGATTCATAAGCAATACGCTCAAGCTTCGCGGCATGGGGCGTCACGGGATCGCTGTCGAGGAACAGGGTAATGGGCGCATTCTGCTTAAGCTGGATGGCGTCACCCACGTCAAGCTCGATGCGCAGCGCGGCAAGGCTCGGGTCTGCCAGCTCCATTAATCGCTCACCGGTACGCACCGGTTTACCTGACCAGCGTTCTGCATCGGCGAAGACGGCAATGCCATCGCGATCGGCGCGAATCTCTGCCCGGCTCAACAGGGCGAGGGCGTAATCACGCTCGGCGCGTTTTTGCTCCACCTGGGCGGCGAGAAAATCCAGCCGGGCTTTCGAGTCGGCATCCTGGAAGGCCCGCTGGGCGCTGGCGCGATGTTCGGCTTCGGCCACATTGAGCGAGCGTTCTGCCACGTCGGCCTGGGCTTTCAGGGTGGTGTCGTCAAAGCGCACCAGCACGTCGCCTTTGTGCACCGTCTGGTTGGGCTGGACGACAAACGACTGGATCACCCCGTCCAGTGGAGCGGCCACCACGCGGCCCTTGTGGGGAACCACTTCGGCGGGAGCCAGCACGGACTGGCGCACCGGAATGAACAGACAGGCCAGCAGCACCAGCAGCGGAAGGGCGATTTTCCAGCGCACCCGGCGGCGATGCCAGCGGGTGGTTTGCGGCTCCAGCGCCAGCCAGGCGTGGCTAAACGCCCCACTCAGTTGGTCAGCCAGCACCTTGTCTGCGTTTTGCCAGGGCTGCTCGCGGGCATACCAGATGCCGCCGAAGACCTTGCCTTCTCTGTCTTTCAGCGGCGCCCACAGGGCTTCAGGTGCGGAAAGCGTCAGCCAGTCGTTGCGGCTTTGCTCATCGAGCTGCTGGGCTTCGATAAGGCTGCACTGGTTGAGCGTCGCCGGGGCATCAGCCTGCAAGCGGGCGCAGGCGCGTTCAATAAACGCAACAAAAGGGGCATGAGGCGCGGGTTGTGTGACCCCGGTGACGGCCCGGACGCGACCGTTAATCACCAGCGCGGCATGGCGAAAACCAAACAGCGGCTGGCTGTTATTCACGATGCAGTAAGCCAGTTCTTCGCTGTTTTTCGCTGCGCGCGCCTGTTGTTCAACGTCCAGAAAACGGGCAAACATGGCCGCGCTGGCGTTTTGCGCAGAGACGGGAGTGCTCACCTGACCTCCGGCAACGACAGCCATAAACGAAAATCAGGGCGGTGGCCCTGAAAGGTTGTGTTCTTCACTCGTCTGTCCTTGCTCTGAAGGCCGTTTATCGCATCGACAATGCGCCGCGCCGGGGCGTGACTGTCTGTTAATTATTTGTATTTTAATGTTTCGCAGTATAGCAAATCGCATCAAAGGCGAAAGCGGGAGCAGACCGGGGAACATCACTTTTGCGGCCATCTTCCCAACTAAATCAGGTGGGGGTACGAGGGGGTTTCATCACAAGATGAGGGCGTTATACTGCCTAAGTCCTCGTTTTGGAAAGGAATGCAGCATGAGCTACTACGATTCGAACGCTATCTATACCAGCCTTGTCGGTAACCGGAACTACTGCTGGACGGTCGGCAACGCCTGGATTCTGGTGTATGGCGATCAGGATGCGACGCCCAAAGTGATTGTCTTTGCCCACAGTCATTCCTGGCAGAACGATAACCGTGTACCTGCGGTTATGGCGGCGTTATCCCGGCGCACCGGGTTGCCGACCTTACAGATTGCGTTCGACGACAACGCGCCAGTCATTACCCAGGTCACCCGTCATCTTGACGCTGGCGTGACGCAGGTGCTGGACTCTGAGCAATTAAAAGCGTTATTCGCCGAGTATGGGGTGCCGGTTAATAACCGCTCGTTTTCGAAAGCGATTAATGACAAAGAGAGCAGCGTTTACCATAAGTGGCAGCGTGCAATGCTCGGAAATATCACGGTCAGCGACATTGACCTGATTCGCATTCAGAACCAACAAATGCAATGCATTATGGAACTGAAACGGTCAATTATTGATATTCAACGCTGGAGACCGTTTGACGAAGACAAAGCCAATTTCAGACTGCTGCATAATTTCTGCAAACGTGCGCAGCTGGATTTTGTGATTGCCTATAACGTCCGGCATAAAAAACCGACTCTTTTTGACGATCCTTCGCAAATTAAGCTTTTCTACTACGATGCGAATTTCAATATTAAGCAGGAGAAGATTGTGCTGCTCAGCGATTTTCTGTCGCTGAATTACTGAGAAAAACGGGCGCGAACGCCCGTTGCTTTTATTCTGCTTTGCCTTCAATCAACCCATTAATTTTCTCATACACCGCCTGCGCGCTGGTCGCCTCCGCAAACTCCACGTTCAGCGCCTGCTGTTTCAGCATGTCGAAGAACTTACGCTGCACTTCAACAATGGCCTGGTCGCCCACGCGCATGTTCTCCGCTTTGGTTTCGACCAGCAGGTAGACGTGGCTGGCGTCCTCACGCTCAATCAGGTAGACGAAATCGGGCGTCGTGGTGCCACCGGTGTATTTGGGTACCTGAATCGCCCGCTTTGGCAGCTTGCCAAATACGGTCACCTTCGACGGATAGTTGTGCCTGAGCAGTGCCAGCTCCGGGTCGGCGCTGTCGTAGCGCAGGGGCGGAAGCTCATAGAGATAGCGCGCGTCGTTGATGGCGCTGTTGTCGGTGGATTTGCCGAGGATCTCCGCAGTCACATCGTCTTTGAACGCCTGGCGCTCGCTGTCGAAAATCGAGGTTGAGGCCTGGAACGCCAGCGGCGCATACACGTAGCTCTGGGCAAAACGCGCATCGAAGCGCTGCTTAAATTCCCGCACCAGGTTGTCGAGCGAAGGCTGGCTCAGGTAGCGGGCGTCGCCCTTAAAAGTGTCGCGCAGCGTCCTGAGTAGCATCGGGTGAAGCATCCTGACCGGCAGGCTGGTGTGCAGCACCAATTGCTTGAGGAACGGGCCGTACGGCATGCCTGGCAGGTACTGGCGCGCGTCGTAGTCGCCTTCACGTTCGGCCACCACCATCTTGTTGCCGTCGCCCATGCGCAGCGTTTGCTGGGTCTGGTTTGGCATCTGCCGGCTGTACAGGTCTGCGTTGCCCATTACCGTTTCGGCAATCGCAGTGAGCGCGTCCGGGATGCGCTCGAACTGCAGCATATAGCGGCGAGAGAACTGCAACCAGACGTCCTTCAGCTGTTCCCAGTTCTCTTTGCGCAGCTTCACGCGCAGCTTCGATGCCGGTTTGTTTTCCTGAATGCGGTCCGCGCGCACGCGCGCCTGATCCAGTTCGGCGTAATAGTGCAGTAGCCATGCAAAGCCGCTTTGGGTGACGCCATCAATAGTCACCTCAGCGTGGAAGTCGTTATTGCGCTTGATAAGGCCTTTCTCATCCAGCTCGGCAAGCAACGTCTCTTCGCTGTATTCCGGGTTGGCCTTCTGACGTTCGGTCACAATCAGCCTGATCATCGCCGCATCGAGTGTTTGCTCGTTAAGCTGAATCTTACTGTCGCGATTAATTTCGTCGACCAGGGTGCGGGCAAAGGCTTTTTCGTCATAGCCAATCAGGAACGCCAGCCGGGACGGCCACTCTTCCTGTTGCACGCGGTGGCCGTTTTCATCCACCGGCAGACGCAGGCCGCGGCCCACTTCCTGAATTTTGCTCGCCTCACTGCCGGAGGTGCGCAGCTTGGCGATGACAAAGACGTTCGGATTATCCCAGCCCTCGCGCAGCGTCCATTTGGAAAACAGGAAGCGGCGAGTTTCCCAGTTGCCATGCTTGTCTTTAAAGCTGAGCAGCTTCTCTTTGTTTTTGAGGATGTCGTCGACTTCTGCCTGAATGGCTTCGTCGCCGCTGCCCCGGTCCTCGCCAAAATAGCCCGCGTGAACGTTCTGCTCGTCTGAATTCAGGCTCGCCTGCGTGGCGCGCAGGAAGGACAAATATTCCCCTTCGCGTGGCAGGGTTTTTGCCTCGTATTCACTGATAAGTGCCGCCAGCTTAGTGCGTAACAGCCGCTCGAAGGTCAGCTTTAACCAGCCTTCGTCATCGCGGTAGCTCTTAATACTGTCGATAAAGAACAGGCTCAGGGATTTAATGCGCGGCGCATTGTTGTCGTATTCGTTGCCGCGCAGGAAGTTGGCCTGCTCGGTGGCGAAATGTTTGTCGATGGCATCCTGAATAATCAGCGCCTGATAGCTGGCGTTAAAAGTGCCGGGTATGAGCGCCATGCCGGTTTCCAGCTCCAAATCGTTGGAGAGCATTTTGCTGCCAGCATATTCAATATTGCCTTCAAATCCGGCATCGACGTCGGCCAGATTATCGCCCACGCCCACGTCGAAATAGCGGCTGCCCTGTTTGAGGGTCAGCTTTTTCGCGCTCAGGCTGTCGACGATATACCGGTTCTGCGCCTGCTCTTCGCTGAGATTCGGGTAATAAATATCGATGCCTTTCACCAGCCCGCCGTTAAAGCTGTCTACTGCGTTCAGGTTGAACTGCGGCTGGCGGCGATAATAGTCTTTGCGCACAGTTTTATTTTTGCCTTTCCCTTCTTCGATTTCCGGGAAGGTGGCGCCAAAGCGCACGATCATCTGCGGCTTAATGGACTCGACGGCTTTATAGAATTTATTGTCACGGGCGAAGCGGTGCGGCTCATCCATAATGACCACCGGGCGGGTCATTTGCAGGCCCTCAATGGGCGAGGTCAGCCCGCCCATTAAGGTCTGATCGTAATCGCTGCGGGTCATGCTGGCCGAGTTCAGCATCTGGGCGTTAATCAGCAGCACCTGGATGGTGTGGCTGTTACTGCGGCTGGCATCGGTAAAATTCAGCAGCTGAACCGGGAAGTTTTTGCGCCCCGATTTGGCCCTGAAATCCCCGGCATTGATGGTGGACAACTCAATGCGCGTGTTTTCATAAAACTGCGAAAAATGCTGGCGGGCATAGTCGCTGGTGATAAAGCTGCGCGCCCCTTCCTTGATGGCGGGGGTCGGCACGACGAGCACAAATTTAAACAGGCCATAGCGGCGATGCAGTTCATACATCAGACGGGTATACACGTAGGTTTTCCCGGTGCCGGTTTCCATTTTCACGTCGATATTGGCGTTATTTTCATAGCGCCCGTTAATCAGCGGGTTGGCGACGTTGTCGTGGTCTGCAACCGTGCTATCCATACCGGAAAAGTGGGTGAGTATCGCCTCAAGCGCCTGTTGCTGGTGCGGCAGTTCTTCTAATAGAATTTTCATCTCACCGGCCTCAGTAACGCTTCACCAGGTTCACTTTCTGGTCGAGCTGTTTTAAGCCCAGCTCCAGTTCGCGAAGGGATTCGAGGTCAAACGAATAGCCGTACACCACCACCGTCTGCACCGCCAGCTGGTGGGTGCCAATCTGGTTGAGCAGGTCGCGGGTTTGCGCCGCGCGCCATTTCTCTTCGATCAAATAGAGGCGCGTGCCGTCCACATACGTGGCGGTGTAGCCCGCGAACGCCAGCTTTTGCGCATCAACGTCCAGCTTGTAACCGTCGGAGACCAGCCAGGTGGTGAGAATGGTCTCTTCCCCGCTCGCCTTGCCGGACAGCCCCAGCCCGTGGGCGGAGAACGGGGCTATCATGTCGTCGAAGCCGGACTCCCCGAACACCGTAAGCTGGCCGCTGGTGGTCATGAAATTACCGGTGGCGATATCGAAGCGGTCTAAATCATCCAGCGTCTGCTGCACCGGGGTGACGAAACGGTAATGTTTAAAGCCGAGATCGGCATCGGTGCCGGGTATTTCCGTGCGGATGTAGCGGGCCGCACGGGTAATACGTTCGCGGCTCATCTGGTCAATTGAGGTGAACCCCAGCGCGCGGGCGGCGTTATCTTCACGGATAGGTTCGGCAAGCTGCACGGTAATAAAACTGTGCTGGCTGCCACTCTCGGCATTTAACGCCATGACCGCATGGGCGGTGGTGCCAGAGCCTGCGAAGAAGTCCAGCACCACACCATTTTCAATGCCCTGGATGGAGTTGAGCATCCGCTTGACCAGGTTTACCGGTTTGGGGTTATCGAAGTGAATATCCAGCGCGGAGAGCAGGGTGTCGTCGCTGCCGCCAAAGTAAAACAGGGACGGCACGTTTTCGTACATATTCTCTTTGAGAATGTACTTACGGTTTGGCTGGGTGGTGTCGTCTTTGCCAAACAGAATCAGCCCTTTTTCCTGCAACTCTTGCATGGTGGAGGAGGGATTACGCCAGCCGCGTTCCGGCAGCGGGCAGGGCTTACCGGTCACCGGGTGGATCAGCGGAACGAAATAATCATCCGGCGCTTTTTTCTTATTCGGCCACGCCATTGAGACCGGACGGAAAATATCGCCGTTATCGTCAATCTGGTTATAGGCTTTTTCACCGCCGCTGAAATTCTGCTGAGCAATCCACTCTTTATATTCTTTGCGCACGGCGTCGGTGATGCCCTTGTGCTTTTTAATGAGGGCGTCGACTTTCTCGAGCATTCTGGCGGCGTTTTCTTTCGGGCGTTTCAGGCTGTTTACCGCTTTAAAGGCTTCGCTGTTTTTGCAGTACGCCAGAATCACTTCATGCTGCTGCGAAACTCCGGTGGCGTCGCCTTTGGGGTTGCGTTTATCCCAGACGATTTCGCCTAAGTCATTGGCCTCGCCGAAAATCTCGTTGCACAGCAGTTTGAGGTTGGCGTGTTCGTTTTCATCGATATGAATAAAGATGACGCCGGATTCACGCAGCACGCGTTTTGCCAGCCACAGGCGCGGGTACATAAAGGTCAGCCAGGCGGCGTGGGTGGCCTTGCCCTGAATGGATTTCAGCCGGGCCAGCTCCTGGTCGTTCAGCCCAAACATGGCCTGTAGTGCCTGGTCGCTGTACTCGAAGGTATCCGGGTAGACAAAGCCGTCGGAGCCGGTGTTGTACGGCGGGTCGATATAGATGATGTCGACGGCGTTGTGGTAGTTGCTTTGCAGGTGGCGCAGGACTTCGAGATTGTCGCCGGTGAGGAACAGGTTTTTGCTCGCATGGTTTTCCGGCTGCGCGTTATGTTCAGTGTCCGGCACGATCACCGTCGCGGATTTTTCACCAGCCTGTTTTTTTGCGTAGTCTTTGCCGATGAAATCAAGCTGATAGCCGCTGCTTAATTCCTCAATGTTACGTTCTCTGAGCGCGTCCTGAAATTTCAGAAGGTCAAAGGTGCCTTTGGCCAGCAGGTTGCCGTTTTCGTCGTATTCGTCCGGGGTAAAAAACTCAGGCAGCTTCGCGTGTAACTCATTCAGAAAGGCGCTGTTGGGAGTAATGGATTCATTGTGTTTCTGTAAATCTTTCAGCATTCGCGTTTACTCCGGGGCGACGTTCCATTGAGGGTCAAAAAGGCAGGGGCGATGATACAAAAAAAAGGTCCTAACGCCTACCTCAGGGGGCGCGTGTAAATGGGAGTCAGGTATTCGGGAGACAAAAAAGGAGCCCGTTATCTGGGCTCCTGATGGGAGGTTACTGAGAAGGAATCAGATCAGTGTTGGCTGGATTTCGTTGATAAACCTATCCCACTTGCCTTGCCAGTCCGCCCTTTTTTGTGCTTTTTCCGTTTCACTCATTGCGCTGTATGTGTATGAATTCTGGATGAGCTGTTTGATGTCACGCAGGTCGATCATTGCGCCGTGGTAAACCTCCCACAGATCCCAGGTCAGCCCGGCGGTTTCAAATATCTGTGGATCGTCTGAGCAAATAACACACTGCACATCCTGCTGCATAAATTGCGCGATGGGATGAATGCGCAGGTCTTTGGTGTAGCGCAGCATCTGGTTGCTGATCGGGCAGATCTCCAGGCAGATTTTATCTTCGCGGATCTTCTTCATCAGCGTGGGAAAATTATACAAGTTAATGCCATGACCAATGCGTTTGGTGCCTAATGCCCAGGCTGAATGGATGTTGTCGTTATCCACCCAGTTGCTTTCGCCATCGTGAAAATAAAAGTCTACGCCGCTGTTGGCTTCGATGATGGCTTTCGCGTAATCGTCGGTTTTGTGGTTGGTATCTTCTTCGCTGACTAAATCGAAGCCGACCACGAATTCACTGCCATCTTCGTTTTTTAACGCCTGCTGCCATGCGGGGATATTTTTCAGCACCGCGACGGCTTCTTTTATATCTTCTTCACTGCTTACGCCTGTACGTCGGCTGAGCGCAACGATGGCTTTTACTGTTAAATCGGGGCAGCCTTCGTTTTTTGCTATAAGCCAGGCTTCTTTTAATAACCTCAGCGCCTCGGGTGGTGTGGCGTTATACTCTATTTTTTCGGAAGCAGCTTTAGCAATTTCGGCATCATTGTTGTCCAGCAACCCGGAAATACCTGCCCGGATTTCGATGTAGTCATTACCGGCCTGATATTGATGCTTGAAGGCCGCAACGTAATATTTTTTGTAAATAGATCTGATCTTGAGGATGGATGAAACGGCAATAAAATAGTCGTTAAAACCATCCCAGATATATTCAATGTCATCAACGCGTCGATCGATGAACGTGAGCATTCGTTTTGATTCAACAAAAGGCGTTGAGTTTAATTCAGCTATATCATGGTAGTTGTAGAACTTTTTGTGAGTCGGTTTTTTGCTTAAATAAAATAGCTTGCCGTTTGGAAAGTCAGGCCTGATGCCAGCATCCGGGTCCCAAAAGACATACACATTAGGATCGGTTGCGAGCATGTCCGTAAACGCCTCGGTGTTCCAGGCCGCTCCTGTATGAATGTGCAGATTTCCACCCTGCGGCATCTGTTTGAAAATATCAAACAGATGGTTGCTCTCAATGTCTTGCTTAGCCAGATGGAACATCAGTGAAGGCGAATAGGCATCGTAGACGTATTTGCGCTCGCCAATTAATGCTTTGCGTTTTGCATTCATCCAGGCATCTAATTTTTGCTCTTTTTCAGTCAGTGCTGGCTGCCCACGGCTAAACCAGGTCTTTCGATCTTCAGTTTTAATCTCAGCAATGACTTCCTGATATTTTTCCCATGAAGTGGCGCGTTTCATATTAGAACCTCCTTGCGTTCTGGGTATCCATATCACCTACCAGAATACCGTTTGCATAGAATCCATCGGGATTATCAAGTGACAGGTTATAAACAATGTCCCCGTAAGGAATGACCTCGACGTTGACCACTTTTTTCCAGCCACTGGCAGCGGGGGCGCTGAAATAGAGATAATCACCAGGTATCAGGTGTCGTGCGGGTTTGTAGCACTCGCCGGTGTCTGTTTTAACGAGCAGCGGATGTTCATGGGTGGCACTGAGCTGCACGCCATTTTCTGTATCAATGCGAATAATATTTTCTTCGGTACCGCGCCAGGCATTTTCCACCATGGCTATCTTTCTCTCCTTTCCGCTGAGGATGTGCTCACCAATTTTTACCTCATCAATCCGTTTCGTTCCTCCGTTGGCCGTGGCGATAAGCGTGTCTGCCGCTAAACATCCCCACATAATTTTCAGAGGCAACAGAGGCTCCTGAATACAGGTCCCACTTCTTATGGCGGTGTTCACTTTGCTGGACATCAGGAAGGTGAGCGTCTGCATATTCCCGGAAGGGAGTTTATAGTCGACGTCAAAGCTGAGCATAAAATGATAGGTTTGTGGAACCAGTTCGCCTTGTTGTTTTAATAAGGTTTCCCAGTTTGTTTTCAGTTCAAACTGAAGCGTTCCTTTATCAATGATGTCCGCAACAAAGGTTTGCGCGGTGATGGGGGCGACGCCTCCGCTGCTGATTTTTTCGAGGTATGCCATGCGATTACGCACGGGATCGATGTGCACGCTGCGGCCTAACTGAATGACGCCTTTCGCCGGAATAGCAAGGTATGGGTAGTAATTACCGCTGTTGTAGTTACATACGTAGTCACTGTCGCCAGATTGTTCAGGCGCCCGGCGAAGGGAAATAACAATATTATTCACTTCATGTTGATATGTTGCAGGAACCCTGACCGTAATGTCATCGCCGAAGACGATGGTTTTGGCTTCTTTTTTTGGGTAAATATGCGTGTAGATGGGGGACAGTTCAAAGTTATTAGCCGAGAAGATTATCTCTGTTGTATGCAGTTCTTTAAGAATCAGTAAGTGCGTCGTGCGGCCCTGTTCATCCAGTATTTTGCATTCAACAATAACCGCTAAACTATCCATTTCAATATTGCCTAACGTGTCGGCAAGAGAGATTTCATTGCAGGAAGTAAATATTGAGGCGTGGCTGGCTGATTGTAATTCAACGTCTGCAAAGTGTTGCTGAGTTTGAGCATCAAGAAAGTGCGCGATAAATTGTATCTCACGTTTTTCTTCAAGAAATGATGTGTAAACATCGAGTTGCAGCGAATCATAACCTTTCTGCCATGAAAATACGTCAATATTGACATAGTCATAGAAATGATACGGGACAGGCGATTCAACCTCATTTAGCGTTAATTCCGGGTAATGACTCCAACTTATTGATAGTGTTTTATGTTCAGATAATGCCCGATG
>CAUSEC010000044.1:0-30201 GCA_963530515.1 uncultured Enterobacteriaceae bacterium
TTAATCAGCGAGTCAGCTTGGGAAGAAATGACCTGCTTATTCGCACCTTCCCTAGAGAAAAACTGATAGTTGTCATGTTCTTCACTGTAAATCACATGCCCGTCCTCAACATGGATGATATCCTTGAGTAATACATAAACGTATTCGCACTTTTCCTCGATGGAAGTGATCTTATTAAATGCACCAACTTTCTCTAAGAAATTCATTTTGTTACTTAGCATATTGATCCCCTCATTGTGGCAGCAGGAAGGCCCCGCAACTCGAACGAAATCTTATTGAAGTTTTCTATGTGATGTCTATCGAAGAGAGGTGGCATATAGCCGTAACGGGAAAATGCCATCAGAAAAAACTTGACATACATAATTTCATTTAGAGTGCTTCAATACATCCTTAATCCATTGAATACTCTGTATTCTAAGATCTCGCCCAGATTTGTTTTTATTTGTTGTTTCCTTCAACTCCCATTGTGAATACTTCCAGTACTTTTTAAGTAGTTCATTGTTGTGACTTAAAAAATCACAATGCCTTTCATAACCAAAGAGTCCACCTTCCATCAGTGCCACTTCGATATATCTATCGATTTTCTTTTTATCTGCATTTTTAAATTCAAAAATATTTTCCAACTCGTCAGAAAGCATTCCATTAAAGACTTTGTCTGGATGAGTTATTTGAAGACTACTGTACATCCGTTCGGAAAACCTCATTCTGAATAATATATACCGTCCTATCTCTGCATCTTTTTTATGTTTTATCTCATCACCATCGCTCTTTCTTAAATGAAATGCTTTTTGTATGTTACTCCCTTTCTTATTAACAGTCTCTTTGAGTCGCGAAGATAAATACTTTTTCATGTCCTTATTTAACTCCCACTCATCATTATCTAAAAACATGGCGATTATAGAGAGGACCTCAAGAGCAGACTCTAAGGGTACGTACTTACCAGTCCTAGATTCACATTTTTTCAGCAAAGGTGATATATAACTGAAGAAAATTGGCTCTGCATCGAATGGAGGTTCAACCGGTACTGAACTAAATTCTTCATCCATCACCGCAAATTTTTTATAATTAATCTGTTTTAAGGCGGTCTCGAATCTCTCTTCAAAATATTTCCGTTTATCTTCATCAGCATCGGGCGGTAGATAAACATCGTTTTCATCACTCATAGAACCCCCTTAAAAAATAGAGATAATAGCCTGCCATAATATTTATTCAGCGGTAGGAAGGAACCTTAGCATCGAACCTACAAAAAGTCTCTGATTTGCTCATAGTAATATCGCTCGATATACCATCAGCCATTTCGAAAAAAGATACAGAATTTCTGGTACTGATACAAGGAAGGACTTCCCCTGAGGGGCTGGTGCTGAATATTCAGCCTTCCAGCTAAACTATTAAAGTAAGATCTCTATGAGGACTTTAGGAAAATAGGCTAAGAATTGGCACTAACAGGAAAAGCTATGAATTTACTCAATCTGATCATTGATCGTCCGAAACACTTCGGCAAAGACCATAGCTGTGCGGTTGACATTGAACTGGACAGCCTTCCTGCTATGGTTACCCGTGCTATGACCCGGCACATCCCTGATTTAATCTACCGGAACCAGCTATCCCATTACCAGGCAGATTTCATCATGCGTGAACTGATCCGTATCCTCGACGGGCAACCCGTTAAGGCTACCGTCACCGACCACTCCCAGCGTAAAACGCAGGTTTATCACTTCTGATTCTCCGGGCAGGGATGCCCGGATTGTCACGAACGGTTAAGTGCTCCGCTGAAGGTTCAGCCTCGGGATTTGCTCGATGGCGCGACGTTGGGCTACCACACTCTTCTCCCCGTAGCCGTGACTGGCTTTCGCTCTGTCGGGTGAGTTTTCGTTATGCCCGAGGATGCTGTCCTGAATTTCCTCACGTACATCCAGATCGCGGAACAGGGTAACGAGAGAGTGGCGGAAGCTGTGGGTAGGCTTGATGCCTTCCCGCGTCAGGCCGTTCTCACGAATGTAATTGCCCCACCAGCGGCCATAGTTGTAGGAGTATTTCCGGTTCACTTCCGACTTATCGACAAAGAGCTGATAGGGACTGGACCGCACGAAATCAAGGAAGCCCAGCTCAATCAGGTGGCTGTGTATCGGGAACTGCCGTGTGTTGCCCATCTTGATCGACTGACCTTCACCCATCGCCAGCCTGAAGCAGGGAGTACCGTCTACTTCCACTATGTCACCTTTACGGAGCTGAGCGATTTCTTCAACGCGAGCACCTGAGTAGTACAGGATTATTGGTATCCAGTAAGCCATAGCACCGTGTGGTGTTTCCTCACCGTGGAAGACGGGCAGGGAGAAAATTCGGCGGATTTCATCGCGGCTGAAAGACCGCACGATTGCAGGGCCAGCGACGGTCTTACGTTTCTTCAGTTTGCCGAGCGGGTTATCGGTGAGCTTGCCGTCCTCTACCGCGACCCGAAAGACTGACGACAGTTCTTTAAGGATATTCTCGACGCGGGTAGGGCTGATTTTTTCCCCTTCGGCGTCTACCTGTTTGTGCAGCGGCAGTACTCGTACCGCTTTCGACGGCCGGGATGGCAACTTTTCGATCAGATTGCGGAAGTCGGCGATGTCGGCAACGGTGATGTCCTCAGCGGCCTTCTTACCGATAAATTCGATGAAGCGATTTGCCGATGTCGTATAGGCGATAATCCGGCTTTCTGCCCGTAGTGGCTCATGGCGTTGAACGTGTTCTTTATAGCGTTCGAAAAGGTCTGCGAAGGTGAGGCTTTTGTGGCTCTCAACAGGTAGTGCATCCAGCCCTTTGCTTTTGGCGTAGAGCCGAGGGCGAATATTCAGGAGATAAGCATTCGTCAGGTCACTGCGTCGTTCAGCCAGTCTCCATGCCAGACGGATTTGCCAGACTGGGGTGAGAACGATGGGTGTATATTCGAGGGCTTCATCCAGCTCTACAACCATCAGTTTACAGATTGATACGTCACGCTCTTCCTGCCATGTCGGTGACTTGTAGCGGGGCTTACGTACGCGGTCTTCCAGCCAATCGTGGATTATCTGGTTTTCCGGCGAGTGGAATAGGCCCGTTTTACCATCTAGCTGATCTTCAACGATGTAACGCTCACGGATAAGTTCATCGTTTTGCATGGTCTTTGAAACCCATACTCTGGCAATCAGCTCGATATTCGCGTCAGTCAGCGACTGGTCGGCTTCAAGTTGTTTTTCAGCCAGTTTGAGCGTCATATCTATCTGGATGATTTTTGCGGGCGCACGCTCTCTGGCCTCCTTCACGTCTTTTGTCTCAAGGGTTAGCTTGATTTCACGTTTATTGAGGATGCCTTGCAGATGTTTGGGGACGGCCTTACGGACAAGGTAAACGCCGAAACGGTTCTTTGTTGGCTGTATCATAATGCCCATTTTGTACCACCTTTCTGTACCACCGGGAAGCGGGGCCGGAGGAAATTAAAGAGAGGTAACTACTGGTAAACCAACAAGTTGTTGACTCATAATGCAAAAACCCCCGCCGAAGCGAGGGTTCTAAATGAGTGGTGCCCGGACTCGGAATCGAACCAAGGACACGGGGATTTTCAATCCCCTGCTCTACCGACTGAGCTATCCGGGCAACGGGGCGCATTAAAACCGATTCGCCTCGACTCGTCAACGAAATTTCTTCAATTCGTTGCAGACTGCACAATCTATCACCAGATTGGCGCAGGTGCACGCGAATTCAGGCAAAAAAGGCGGTCCAGAGTGCGGACAGCGGCATTGCCAGCACCAGTGCGGGCAGCATATTCGCCACGGCAAACATCTTGATTCCGCAAATCCTTAAACCCGTTGCCAGTAGCAGCACGCCGCCCACGGCGGTGAAATCCCCCATCATCGCAGGGGTGGTCAGCGGCATAATCAGCGTGGCGCTGTAAGCGAGGGTGAGCTGGATAACCAACATGGGCACGCAGATGGCGGCGACGGCAATCCCCAGAGACGTGGCGAAAATGAGCGCGGTAAAGAAATCGAGAAACGCTTTGGCAATCAGGATGCTGTTATCCCCGGTCATCCCTTCGCGCATCGCCCCGAAGATGCCGGTGCCGCTGGCGCAAAACAGAATAATGATGGCCACCAGGCTCTGAATAAAGGACTCATGCCCGCTCAGATTGTTTTCGCTCGCGCGGCGTTTTTGCAACAGCTTACGCAGCCCGTTAACGCCACCGCTGATGCCGCGCTCCACATAACAAAGCTCACCAATCAGCGTGCCGACGAGGGTGGCGAGGACCATCACCGGCAGATTCACGCATTTAATCACCAGCAGAATGCCGATACCCAATGACGCCAGGCCAAAAATCGACGGCATATTGGCGCGAATACGCTCCGGCAAACGTTGGCTCAGCACGGCACCCAACACACCGCCCAACAGGACGGCTGCGGCATTGATAAAAGGTCCAGTAAACACGGTTATTCTCCTGAAACTGCATAATCTGGCGCGGTTAAGCACATTATTATGCCTGAATAATAGGTTCGGGATGAGTGTTTGTCTTTTGAATATAATAACTTATATAAATCATTCAAACCGTCAGTGCATGGGCTTGCAGTATATGGCCGTCTCGTTGGTTGCACCTGCTAATAAATGATGACATGATTGCGCGAATTTTCCTCTCAACCACACGGGACTGCCTGGGATGACACGACTTTCATCACTCAGACATATTCATCGCATACCTTTGCGCATGTCCACCCGTTCAATTTTGTCCCATACTTCTCTCACCATGCGGTGAGGCTATCGCACGCTCACTTCAGGACAACATTAAAATCAGAGCCTATCTGCTTTTACTGATGTCTGGCGGTTGGAGCGGGTTCCAGTCAGACACGTTCGTTGGATGAGGCAGGCGCTTCATCCGGGGCCTTTTTTCCCCTGCAACGGGTATGTGTGCTTATGAAAACAATGAAAATTGCCGTCAGCCGCGAGCTGATCTCCACCCTGTCTACGCACCGAGAAAAGGTGACCCTCGACAGCACCGATTTTACGGATGTGGCGGCAGTCGTCATTACGCTGGCAGAGAGTCGTAGCGGCATTCTGGCCTTGCTCAAACGGACAGGTTTTAACCTGCCGGTGTTTTTATTCGACAACGACACCACGGAACTGCCGGGTGGCGTTACGGCGGTCATCAATGGCAAAGATCAGGACTGGCTGGAGTTGGAAACGGCGGCCTGCGACTATGAAGACGATCTGCTGCCGCCGTTTTTCGACACCTTACGTCAGTACGTAGAGATGAAAAACGACACCTTCGCGTGTCCGGGCCATCAGCACGGTGAATTTTTCAAGAAACATCCGGCGGGCAGGCAGTTCTATGATTTCTTCGGCGAAAACGTCTTCCGTGCCGACATGTGCAACGCCGACGTCAAGCTGGGCGACCTGCTGATCCACGAAGGGTCTGCCAAGCATGCGCAGAAATTTGCCGCCAAAGTCTTCAATGCCGACAAAACCTACTTTGTGCTGAACGGCACCTCTGCGGCCAACAAAGTGGTAACCAACGCGCTGCTGACCCGTGGCGATCTGGTGCTGTTCGACCGTAACAACCATAAATCCAACCATCACGGAGCGTTGATCCAGGCCGGGGCAACGCCGGTTTATCTGGAAGCGTCCCGCAACCCGTTCGGCTTTATTGGCGGCATTGACGATCACTGTTTTGATGAGAAATACCTGCGTGAGTTGATCCGCGAAGTGGCCCCGGAAAAAGCCAACCAGCCGCGTCCGTTCCGCCTTGCCATTATCCAGCTCGGCACCTACGACGGCACGATTTACAACGCCCGTCAGGTGATCGACAAAATCGGCACCCTCTGCGACTACATCCTGTTTGACTCCGCATGGGTGGGCTACGAGCAGTTCATTCCGATGATGGCGGACACCTCGCCGCTGCTGCTGGAGCTGAACGAAAACGATCCGGGGATCTTCGTCACCCAGTCCGTACACAAACAGCAGGCCGGGTTCTCGCAGACCTCACAAATCCATAAAAAGGATAACCACCTTCGCGGTCAGGCGCGTTTTTGCCCGCACAAACGTCTGAATAACGCCTTTATGCTGCACGCTTCAACCAGTCCGTTCTACCCGCTGTTTGCTGCACTCGACGTGAACGCCAAAATCCATCAGGGCGAGAGCGGTCGCCGCTTATGGGCCGAGTGTGTGGAAGTGGGTATCGAGGCGCGCAAGTCGATCATCGCCAACTGCAAAATGATCCAGCCGTTCGTGCCGCCGGAAATTGCCGGTCGTCCGTGGCAGGATCATCCGACGGAAGCGATCGCCAGCGAGCGCCGTTTCTTCAGCTTTGAGCCGGGTGCTCGCTGGCACGGTTTTGAGGGCTACGCCCAGGATCAGTATTTTGTTGATCCCTGCAAGCTGCTGCTGACCACGCCGGGTATCGATGCGCAAACCGGTGAGTACACGGAGTTTGGGATCCCGGCGACTATTCTGGCGAACTACCTGCGCGAGAACGGTATTGTGCCGGAGAAATGCGATCTCAACTCGATCCTGTTCCTGCTGACCCCGGCAGAAAGCACGGCGAAAATGGCCCATCTGGTGGCGATGTTGTCGCAGTTTGAGCGCCATATTGAAGACGACACCCCACTGGCGGCGGTGCTGCCGACCATCTACAACAAATACCCGGTGCGCTATCGTGACTACACTCTCCGCCAGCTCTGCCAGGAAATGCACGACCTGTACGTCAGCTTCGACGTGAAAGATCTGCAAAAAGAGATGTTCCGCAAGGAGAGCTTCCCGACGGTGGTGGTGAATCCGCAGGACGCTCATCAGGAGTACATTCGTGGCAATGTGGATCTGGTTCGCATCAGCGAGGCAGAAGGGCGTATTGCGGCGGAAGGTGCGCTGCCATACCCGCCGGGCGTGCTGTGCGTGGTACCTGGCGAAGTCTGGGGTGGGGCGGTGCAGCGCTACTTCCTGGCGCTGGAAGAGGGGGTTAACTTGTTGCCGGGCTTCTCGCCAGAGCTACAGGGTGTTTACTCCGAGACGGATGCCGACGGGATCAAGCGGTTGTACGGGAATGTGCTGAAGCAGTCCTCTGCGGCCTGATGCCCTCACCCCGGCCCTCTCCCACAGGGAGAGGGAGAAAAGCGGGTCTGCGCTCGCTTCTGCGAGGGTGAAAAGCAGCAGACCGCGCAATACAGTTCCCTATCCCTGTGGGAGAGGGTTAGGCTGAGGGGAAGACCTCACCCCAGCGTAAACGGATCGGCATCCTGCCAGGCGGGGAACTTCTCGCGGTACTCTTTCAGCGCAGTCAGCGACAGCTCTGCGTCAATGCGCGTGGCCTGATGGGGCTCCGCGGTCGCAATCACTTCACCCTGCGGGTTAATGACCCGGCTGTCGCCGCGATAATGATGCCCGTTGCCGTCGGTGCCCACACGGTTACAGCCTGCTACATAAGCCTGGTTTTCAATCGCGCGAGCCATCAGCAGCGACTGCCAGTGCAATGAACGCGGCGCTGGCCAGTTGGCGACATACAGCGCCAGATCGTAATCATCGCGATTGCGTGACCAGACCGGGAAGCGCAGGTCGTAACAGACCAGAGGCAGAATGCGCCAGCCGCGCCATTCAAACACCACGCGCTCGTTACCTGCTTCGTAGTGATGATGTTCATCGGCCATGCGGAACAGGTGGCGCTTATCGTAAAAATGCACTTTGCCTTCCGGCTCGACCAGCAGAAAACGGTTTACCGGACCACGTTCGGTTTGCAGCGCGGCGCTACCGGCAATCAGCGCATTCGCCTGTTGCGCTTTCACTTGCATCCAGGCCACCACATCCTGTTCAGGCATAGATTGCTTTGCCGCTTCCATAGCAAAGCCGGTGGTGAACATTTCCGGCAGGATAATGACATCACGCCCGGTAATCCCTTCGAGTTGACGATCGAAGTGGCGCAAGTTCGCGGGACCGTCCATCCAGACCAGCGGTTGTTGTAGCAGCGTTAATTTTAAACCCGGCACGATTAAGCCCTCCTGAAACAGCATTTTTACACTGTAGCACGAGAAAAAGAGATGTTGTGGGAATAAAAAACCCCGCACGAAGCGGGGTAAGGGTCTCTCAAGGTGTGCTTAAGCGGCTTGTGGCTTACGCACTTTTTCTGCTGGCTTTACCGGCTGAGTCGCCAGTTCCTCCGGCTCGAAATCATCCACATTAATGCTGCGCAGGCGGCTGATTTCGGCTTTGTGCAGGATATCCGCTTCGTCCTGATTGATAAGCCCACCGGCCAGTGCTTCTTTTGCCAGTTCATCCAGGCGCGTAAACGGCAGGTTTTTACCCAGCTCTTTACAAATACGCTGATGAATCGGGTCGGCGGCAATCACATCCAGCAGCGCCTCTTCCAGCAGGCCCACCGGGTTGTGTTCGCTCGGCGTCAGGTACTGACCACGACCAATACGTGAACGGGTAGCACAGGGCGTTTGCAGGATTTTCGCCACCTGGTGGTCCAGTTTATCGGACGGCGCAAGGTAGTGACGCCCGGTCGGGAAAATGACCACCCGCAGCAGGCCCGCGACGATACGGTTCGGGAAGTTTGCCAGCAGGTCGTCCATTGCCTGCTCTGCTTTATAGAGCGCATCCTGCACGCCCCAGTGCACCAGCGGCAGATCCATCTCATTGCGGCCTTCATCGTCATAGCGTTTCAAAACGGCCGAGGCGAGGAAGGTCTGGCTCAGAATATCGCCCAGACGCGCGGAGATACGCTCACGACGCTTCAGGCTGCCGCCCAGCACCGCCATCGACACGTCTGAGAGCAGCGCAAGGTTGGCGCTCAGGCGGTTGAGGTGCTGGTAGTAGCGTTTGGTCGCGTCATGGGTTGGCGTGGCGCTGGTCAGGCCGTGGGTCAGGCCCAGCCAGAAGCTGCGCATTTTATTGCTACCCACGTGACCAATGTGTTTGAACAGCAGCTTATCGAAGGCGTCCGCATCGTTGTTTTGCGCAGCGGCCATCTCTTCGAGCACATACGGATGGCAACGAATCGCCCCCTGGCCGAAGATCATCATGCTGCGGGTCAGGATGTTGGCCCCTTCCACGGTGATGGCGATCGGCGAGCCCTGATAGGCACGGGCGAGGAAGTTGCTGTCGCCGAGCATAATGCCTTTGCCGCCTGCAATATCCATCGCGTCGATAATGGATTGCTGACCACGGTGGGTACAGTGGTATTTCACGATAGCAGAGAGCACCGCCGGTTTTTCACCGAGCATGATGCCGTAGGTGATCAGCGCGGCTGCCGCATCCATCACATAAGCGTTGCCGCCAATGCGCGCCAGTGGCTCTTCAATCCCTTCCATCTTGCCGATGGCGACTTTGAACTGACGACGGATGTGGGCGTAGGCTCCAATCCCCAACGCAACGGATTTCAGGCCGCCCGTCGAGTTGGACGGCAGGGTAATGCCGCGCCCAACGGACAGGCATTCCACCAGCATACGCCAACCCTGTCCGGCCATTTTCGGGCCACCGATGATGTAATCAATCGGCACGAAGATATCGTCACCACGGGTTGGGCCGTTCTGGAACGGGACGTTCAGCGGGAAGTGGCGGCGGCCAATCTCCACACCCGGGGTGCTGGTGGGGATGAGCGCACAGGTAATGCCGAGATCTTCTTCTCCACCCAGCAGTTTGTCCGGGTCGGAGAGTTTAAAGGCCAGACCCAGCACGGTGGCGATAGGAGCGAGCGTAATGTAACGTTTGTTCCAGGTCAGGCGCATACCCAGCACCTGCTCGCCCTGCCAGTCGCCCATGCAGACGACGCCGGTATCCGGGATAGCACCGGCATCGGAACCGGCTTCCGGGCTGGTCAGCGCAAAGCAGGGGATTTCCAGCCCACGGGCCAGACGCGGCAGATAATGGTTTTTTTGCTCTTCGGTACCGTAGTGTTGCAGCAGCTCACCCGGCCCTAACGAGTTCGGCACACCGACGGTAATCGCCAGAATGCCTGAGACGCCGGAGAGTTTTTGCAGCACGCGAGACTGGGCGTATGCCGAGAATTCCAGCCCGCCGTACTCTTTTTTGATGATCATCGCGAAGAAGCGGTGCTCTTTCAGGAAGGCCCACAATTCCGGCGGCAAATCAGCCATCTCATGGGTTATCTGGAAGTCGTTTGCCATGCGGCAGGCTTCTTCCACCGGGCCATCAATAAAGGCCTGCTCTTCCGCGGTAAGACGCGGCTGCGGGTAGTTGTGCAGCTTTTTCCAGTCCGGGTTACCACGGAACAGGTCGCCTTCCCACCAGGTGGTGCCTGCATCGATCGCTTCTTTTTCGGTGCGGGACATCGGCGGCATCACTTTACGAAAGCCCCGGAAGACTGGCACGGAAATCAGCGATTTGCGCATCGGTACGACGTTAAACGGAACGAGGATAATGGCCAGGGGCACCAGTACCCAGATAGACCACAGGCCGGACGCGCCGAGAAGGGCTGTCCATGCCAGCAGGATTGCGCTGCTGAGCAGCAAGTTGACCCGGTGATAAAACAGCACACCGAGAAGAACGACTGTTGCGAGAAGGCTCAAAATCATCATCGAGAAAAGCTCCCTGTCTTGTAGGAGGTCTGACCACTTGTGATGATATGGTTTTAGTGGATGTTATTTCTTTTAGCAATGCGTTTACAAAGTAATTACAACTCAGCTCACATTGTTGGGGTGAATCGTGGCACGAAAAACGAAAACACCGGGTGATATGTATGGCTTTGGCTTCTCCCGGTGGATCCTATCCGGTAAACTGCGCTCGAGAATTTACATTCATACTGCTTACTGAAGGATATCCTCATGTACCAGGATCTGATTCGTAACGAATTAAACGAAGCCGCTGAGACGCTGGCTAACTTCCTCAAAGACGACGCCAATATTCACACTATTCAGCGTGCGGCGGTCCTGCTGGCAGACAGCTTCAAAGCCGGTGGCAAAGTGCTCTCCTGCGGTAACGGCGGCTCCCATTGTGATGCGATGCACTTCGCCGAAGAGTTAACCGGTCGCTACCGTGAGAACCGCCCAGGCTACCCTGGTATCGCGATTTCTGACGTCAGCCACCTCTCTTGCGTGAGCAACGACTTCGGTTACGATCACGTCTTCTCGCGTTACATTGAAGCCGTGGGCCGTGAAGGGGATGTGGTGCTGGGGATTTCCACTTCCGGGAACTCCGCTAACGTTATCAAGGCGATTGAAGCGGCGCGTGCGAAGGGTATGAAAGTCATCACCCTGACCGGCAAAGACGGCGGCAAAATGGCCGGTACTGCGGACGTTGAGATCCGTGTGCCGCATTTCGGTTATGCTGACCGTATCCAGGAAATTCACATCAAAGTGATTCATATCCTGATTCTGCTTATCGAAAAAGAGATGGCAAAGGCTTAAGTCCTTCCGGGGCGTAAATCGCCCCGTTTTTGTTGTGGGGGTGTTGTATGTGCGAACTGCTCGGGATGAGCGCCAATGTGCCGACCGATATTTGCTTTAGTTTCACCGGGCTGGTTCAGCGTGGTGGAGGAACCGGGCCGCATAAAGACGGCTGGGGCATTACCTTTTACGAAGGCAAAGGCTGTCGTACGTTTAAAGACCCGCAACCCAGCTTTAATTCCCCCATTGCCCGCCTTGTGCAGGAATACCCCATCAAATCCTGCTCGGTTGTCGCCCATATTCGCCAGGCGAACCGTGGGGAAGTGGCGCTGGAAAATACCCACCCGTTTACCCGTGAGCTATGGGGCCGCAACTGGACCTACGCCCATAACGGGCAGCTGACCGGCTATAAAACGCTCCAGACCGGCAATTTCCGGCCGATTGGGGAAACCGACAGTGAAAAAGCGTTTTGCTGGTTGCTCGATAAGCTGACAACGCGTTACCCGCGCACGCCGGGCAATATGGAAGCGGTGTTTAAATACATTGCGACGCTGGCAGCGGAGCTGCGTGAGAAGGGCGTGTTCAACATGCTGCTGTCGGACGGGCGCTACGTGATGGCGTTCTGCTCAACCAACCTGTTCTGGATAACCCGTCGGGCACCGTTTGGCGTGGCCACACTGCTGGATCAGGATGTGGAAATTGATTTTCAGCGGGAGACCACACCAAACGATGTGGTCACCGTGATTGCCACGCAGCCGCTGACAGGCAACGAAACCTGGCAAAAGATTTTGCCAGGCGAGTGGGCGTTATTTTGCCTCGGGGAGCGTGTAGTTTGACGCCAGCTGTGGGTGAACAACTTCGTGGCTCAGCGGCTTGCTGACCACGTAGTTCCCGTCCACAACGGAGACCACCGGCGGCTTGCGCGTTTGTTCGAAGAAGTCATATCCCGGTTTAAGCTGCTGCCAGAAGTTCGCGAAGGTCGAATATTTATGGCGCTGCATATTCGCATCGGTCATGCGGAACGGATAAATACTTAACTGGACCGTTGGCTGACCAAACACCAGTGCCGCCGTCACGAACTGGAAGATCTCATCAATTTGTGAATCCGTCATCGCGTAGCAGCCAATGGACACGCACGCGCCGTGGATCATCAGGTATTTCCCTTCATAGCCATGGGCACGGTCAAAGGCGTTCGGAAAGCCGATGTTAATGGCTTTATAGAAGCGGCTGTCCGGCTTGAGCTGGCTGCGTTGAACGGAATAGAACCCTTCCGGGCTTTTGAAATCACCCTGACGCTGTTTGGGACCCAGACCGCCGGAATAATTACAAATTTTGTAGCTATTAAGGAGCTGGTACTGCTCGCCCATTTTGACGTAAAGATCAAGGGTGCGCTCTTCTTTGAAGATCTGGATATAAACCGGCGACCCCATCAACTGCTGCTTATACTCTTTGCTGATCGGCGTTGTTGAACTGTTACTGGATAAACCAGCAAACGAGACGCACGGCATCAGAAGCATCGCAAGAAAAAATGCGATTTTGCGCATACTGCTTATTTCCTTGAAAAAGCGGATACCATATTGCCGGAATGGCAAAAGAAGCCCAAAAATCAGATTTATCTGGTTTGGAAGCGCCCACGTTAGCATCACGGTAGTTTTTCGCAAGTCCGGATTGCGGAGTTTTCACATTAGTTATTTCACCCCGATCCCCCCGTTAAATATTGTCAGACGAAAACCCCTGAAATAACAACACTACTGGTGGTTTTTTGCCCAAATGTGACCGGTTTTTTCGGTAACTTCTCGTTTCCAATTAATTATGCTGTATACTTATCCAGTGTTTGTGAGGGTGAGCCAATGCGCAAAATCATACATGTTGATATGGACTGCTTTTTCGCCGCGGTGGAGATGCGCGATAACCCCGCCCTGCGCGACATTCCGATCGCCATTGGCGGCAGCCGTGTCAAACGTGGGGTGATCAGCACGGCGAATTACCCGGCGCGTAAATTTGGCGTGCGCAGTGCTATGCCCACCGCCATGGCGCTAAAACTCTGCCCGCACCTCACCCTGTTACCCGGCCGCTTTGACGCGTACAAAGAAGCCTCGAATCAGATTCGCGACATCTTTTCCCGCTACACCACCCTGATTGAACCTCTGTCGCTCGATGAAGCATATCTGGATGTCACTGACAGCCCGCAATGCCACGGCTCCGCCACCCTGATGGCGGAAGAGATCCGTGAAACCATCTATCGCGAAACCCAACTGACGGCGTCTGCGGGCATCGCCCCCATAAAGTTTCTCGCCAAAATTGCTTCGGATTTGAATAAGCCTAACGGTCAGTATGTGATAACGCCCGCCGACGTCCCGGCGTTCATCCGCACGCTGCCGCTCAGTAAAATTCCGGGGGTCGGCAAGGTGTCAGCGGCGAAACTGGAAACGCTCGGGCTGCGCACCTGCGAGGACGTGCAAAACAGCGATCTGGCCATGTTACTCAAGCGGTTTGGTAAATTTGGCCGCGTGTTGTGGGAGCGAAGCCAGGGGATTGACGAGCGGCAGATAAGCAGCGAGCGGCTGCGCAAATCCGTCGGCGTGGAGCGCACCCTGCTGGACGACATTCACCAGTGGGAAGAGTGCGAAGCCATTATTGAGAATTTGTATGCTGAGCTGGAGCGGCGGCTGTTAAAAGTCAAACCTGACCTGCTGATTGCCCGCCAGGGGGTGAAGCTGAAATTTGCCGATTTCCAGCTCACGACGCAGGAGCACATCTGGCCGCGTCTCAATAAAGCCGATTTGCTGGCGACGGCGCGAAAGGCCTGGGATGAACGTCGCAGCGGGCGGGGTGTGCGCCTGGTCGGCCTGCACGTGACACTTCTTGATCCACAAATGGAGCGACAATTGGTTTTGGGGTTATAGCGATGCTGGAAATCAGAAAATACAAAGAAAGTGATTTTGAAGACCTGTGCGAAATCTTTCTGCGTGCGGTTATTGAGACGGCGAGCGAGGATTACTCCCCACGCCAGATTGCGGCCTGGGCACAAATAGATGTGTCGCGCTGGCAGGAAAAATTAACCCACTCACGGGTGCAGGTTGCGGTGATTAATGACCGTCCGGTGGGCTTTATTACGGCGGTTGAGCGCTATATTGATTTGCTGTTTGTCTCCCCTGAATACATCCATCGGGGTGTTGCCAGCGCATTATTCGATGCACTGATCGCGCAGCTTCCTGCCGGGATGATTACCGTCGATGCCAGTATTACGGCGAAGCCCTTTTTTGAGCGTCATGGCTTTCAGGTTTTGCAGCAGCAGTCGGTCGAGTCACGGGGCGTGCGGTTTGTGAATTACCATATGGCACTGAAAAGGTCGGCAAAATTGTCGCGCGGTGAAAACAGTGGCTGATAGCGAGGGTCATAAAGCCTTATCCGGCCTGGGTGGAGCAGCACAGGCCGGATAAGCGAAGCGCCTTGCGGCGGTTCAGCGTATTACTTCGCCGGAATCGCTTTCAGCAGTTCCGTCAGCAGTGTCCAGTACTGGCCCACGCTTTCGATATGAACCTGCTCATCCGGGGAGTGTGGACCGGTGATGGTTGGCCCAATAGACACCATGTCCATGTCCGGGTACGGTTTTTTGAACAGACCACATTCCAGACCCGCATGAATGATCTGAATGTTCGGCGTCTTGTTGAACAGACGCTGATAGGTCTCGCGCACCAGGTGCATCACCGGGGAGTTCGCGTCAGGCTGCCAGCCAGGGTAACCGCCTTTCGGTGCGGTTTTCGCGCCCGCCAGATGCCCCAGGGATTCCAGCATGCTCACCACGTAATCTTTGCCACTGTCGATAAGTGAACGGATCAGGCAGATGATTTCGACGCTGTCGTCCTGCATGGTCACGACGCCGACGTTCAGAGAGGTTTCCACCACGCCTTTTGCCACGTCAGAGTTGCGGATAACACCGTTCGGTGTGGCGTTCAGCAGTTGAATGAACGCGTCACGAGAAGCCGAAGTCAGCGCCTGTTTGTCGCTGGAGACGCTCTCCAGCAGCACGACCAGGTTTTTCTCTTTAATTTCCAGCTCGTTTTTCAGGATGTCCTGATAGGTCGCGGCCAGCGTTTTCAGCTGCTCTGCTTTGTCTGCCGGAACGGCAACGGTGGCAAAGGCTTCACGCGGGATAGCGTTACGCAGCGTACCGCCGTTAAAGTCCACCAGTTGCAGGTTCAGTTCAGCGGCATGGCCGACCAGGAAGCGGGCCAGCAGTTTATTGGCGTTGCCGAGACCTAAATGAATATCGCCACCGGAGTGGCCGCCTTTCAGCCCTTTCAGCGTCAGCTTAAAGGTCTGGGAACCGGCAGCAACGGCTTCGCGGGACAGCGGCAGCGTAGTGATGAAATCAATACCACCGGCGCAACCCATGTAGATCTCACCTTCTTCTTCGGAGTCGGTGTTGATCAGGATGTCCGCCTGCAGCCAGTTCGCCTGCAGACCGAACGCGCCGTCCATGCCAGCTTCTTCGGTCATGGTCAGCAGCACTTCCAGCGGACCGTGCTCAACGCTGTCGTCGGCCAGCACGGCCAGCGCAGAGGCCATACCGATGCCGTTATCCGCGCCCAGCGTGGTGCCGCGTGCTTTCACCCAGTCGCCGTCGATGTACGGTTGAATCGGGTCTTTGGTGAAGTCGTGAACGGTGTCGTTGTTCTTCTGTGGCACCATGTCCAGGTGCGCCTGCAGCACAACCGGTTTACGGTTTTCCATCCCTGCGGTAGCAGGTTTGCGGATCAGAATGTTGCCAACCTGGTCACGTTCAGCATGCAGACCTTTTTCCTTCGCCCAGCCCATAATATGTTCGGCAAGCTGTTCTTCATGGTAGGAAGGGTGTGGAATGGAGCAGATTTTCGCAAAAATATCCCACAGCGGCTGCGGAGATAATTGAGACAGTTCAGACACGATAAGTCTCCTTGTCGAGGCGCTGCAAACAGGGTTGCAGGTCACAGGGTTAGCAGGTTAATAGTTACCACAAGTCAGGCTTGCGAGATGAAACTGAGAATACCACTTTCTCTGCTGGCTGGTAGCATAAAGCATGTAAAAACTCAGGCAGAGGGCGCTAAACACTGGTTTTTAGTGCGTCAGATCTCTATAATCTCGCGCAACCTATTTCCCCCTCGAACACTTTTTAAGCCGTATAAAAACAGGCTGGGACACTTCACATGAGCGAAAAATACGTCGTCACCTGGGACATGTTGCAGATTCACGCACGCAAACTGGCAAATCGCCTGATGCCGTCTGAGCAATGGAAAGGCATTATCGCCGTCAGCCGTGGCGGTCTGGTACCGGGGGCGTTACTGGCTCGCGAATTGGGTATTCGTCATGTTGATACCGTTTGCATCTCCAGCTATGACCACGACAACCAGCGTGAGATGAAAGTCCTCAAACGCGCCGAAGGCGACGGTGAAGGCTTTATCGTGATTGACGATCTGGTGGATACCGGCGGTACTGCCGTTGCTATTCGTGAGATGTACCCGAAAGCGCATTTCGTCACCATCTTCGCTAAACCGGCCGGCCGCCCGCTGGTTGATGATTATGTGATTGATATCCCGCAGGATACCTGGATTGAACAACCGTGGGACATGGGCGTGGTCTTCGTACCGCCAATTTCCTCACGTTAATCACATCGTTGCATTTCTCCAGCGCCTGGCTTTGCCGGGCGTTGTTCATTTTAGCGCACAGCGGGTTACAATAGTCTCAGTGACGTAATCATGGAGGCTGCGCACATGGCCCAAGCTAACCTCAGCGAAACCTTATTCAAACCTCGGTTCAAGCACCCGGAAACCTCTACTCTGGTGCGCCGTTTTAACCCCGGTATACAGCCGCACGTCGATTCCACGCTGGACGGCAGCAATGCGCCGCAGTGGTATCGCATGATCAACCGCCTGATGTGGGTCTGGCGTGGCGTGGACCCTCGCGAAATCATGGATGTACAGTCCCGCATTGTGATGAGCGACGCCGAACGCACCAGCCCGGAACTCTACGACACGGTGGTGGGGTATCGCGGCGGGAACTGGATCTACGAATGGTCCACACAAGCCATGTTGTGGCAACAGAAAGCGAACCAGGAGCAGGACACCGCGTTGAGCGGCCGCCACTGGCTACACGCCTCAACCCTCTACAGCATTGCCGCCTATCCACATATCAAAGGGGATGTGCTGGCCGACCAGGCGCAGGCGCTGGCTAACCGCGCCTATGAAGAAGCCGCGCAGCGTCTGCCGGGGAAAATGCGCGAGATGGAGTTTGCCATCCCTGGCGGCTCACCGGTGATTGGCTTCCTGCATATGCCTGAAGGGGAAGGGCCGTTCCCGACCATCCTGATGTGTGGCGGGCTGGATCACCTGCAAAGTGATTATTACACCTTATATGAGCGCTATTTCGCACCGCAGGGGATTGCGATGCTGACGCTGGATATGCCGTCCGTGGGCTTCTCTTCAAAATGGAAGCTGACACAGGATTCCAGCTTGCTGCATCAGCACGTGTTAAAAGCGCTGCCGAACATCCCATGGGTCGACCATACCCGCGTCGCAGCGTTTGGCTTCCGCTTTGGGGCCAACGTGGCGGTGCGCCTTGGTTACCTGGAATCACCAAGGCTTAAGGCCGTCGCCTGTCTGGGGCCGGTTGTGCACTCGCTGATGGCGAATCCGCAGCAGCTGGGGCGTATCCCGGAGATGTACATGGACGTGCTCGCCAGCCGCCTCGGGATGCACGATGCCTCAGATGAAGCATTGCAGGTCGAACTGAATCGCTACTCGCTGAAAACGCAGGGATTACTGGGACGTCGTTGCCCGACACCGATGCTGTCGGGATTCTGGAAAGACGATCCCTTCAGCCCGGAAGAAGAGTCGCGGTTAATTACCTCGTCATCTGCGGACGGTAAATTGCTGGAGATCCCGTTTAATCCGGTTTATCGCAATTTCGATAAAGCCCTGCGTGATATCACCGGGTGGATCAGTCATAGATTCCGGTAATAGATTTGGTTAATAGATTGCTAATTTCTATTGGTTTGGTAAAACAGTTGCATCACAAAAGGAGATCGCAATGACGTTACCGAGTGGACATCCGAAGAGCAGACTCATCAAAAAGTTTACCGCGCTTGGCCCTTATATTCGGGAAGAGCAGTGTGCAGATAATCGCTTTTTTTTCGATTGCCTGGCCGTTTGCGTCAATGTAAAGCCCGCACCTGAGAAACGTGAGTTTTGGGGCTGGTGGATGGAAATGGAAGCGCAGGAAGACCGCTTTACCTACAGTTATCATTTCGGACTGTTCGATAAAGAGGGGGAATGGAAACCAACGGCGATTAAAGATTCAGAAGTGACGGACAGACTGGAATACACCCTGCGAGATTTTCATGGGCGTGCCCGCGAACTGCTGAAATCGCTGGAGCTGAAACTGGAGCCTGCGGACAACTTTTCGGATGATATCAAGCTCACTGCGTAATACGCGATACCAACAAAAACGCCCTTCAATAATGAAGGGCGTTTTTTTATGCCAGTAAAACTTAGAACTGGTAAGTCACGCCAACAGCAACGATGTCGTCGGTGCTGATTTTGACATCTTTGGTGAACTTAGACTCGTCGATCTGGTTGATTTTGTAATCAACCATGGCAGAGAAGTTTTTGTTGAAGTAGTAAGTCGCGCCTACGTCAATGTATTTAACCAGATCCTGGTCGCCGTAACCGTTTTCCAGGTCTTTACCTTTGGTCATGACATAGCCCAGGGACGGACGCAGACCGAAGTCGAACTGGTACTGAGCAACCGCTTCAAAGTTCTGTGCTTTATTAGCATAGCCAATACTTCCAACCGGAGTCATGTTCAGAGACTCAGCATACATCAGAGCAAGGTAGACGTTGTTTGCATCATATTTGATGCTGGTCGCCCACGCTTCTGCATTTTTGCTGCCCTGAGCCAGCGCCTGGTTTTCCTGAGCAAAGGTACGGTCTGAGTTAGCATACGCACCGGTTACAGTGACCGGGCTGCCGCCGAAGTTGTAAGACAGTGAGGTACCGAAGCCGTCGCCATTCTGTTTAGAGGTAGAACGGCCACTTTCGTTTTTACCCTGGTACTGCAGGCCGAGGTTCAGACCGTCAACCGCACCGAAGAAGTCGGTATTACGGTAGGTAGCAAGACCATTGGTACGTTTGGTCATGAAGTTATCAGTACGGCCCAGAGAGTCACCACCGAATTCCGGGAACATATCGGTAGCAGCCTGCGCATCGTACAGGATGCCGAGGTTACGACCGTAGTCGATAGAACCGTAAGTCTTAGCCTTCAGGCCTGCGAACGCCAGACGCGTTTTCATCGCAGGGGTGGAGGAGTTGTTTTCATCGATGTTACCAGCGAATTCAGATTCCCAACGACCGAAACCAGTCAGTTGATCGTTAATCTGTGTTTCGCCTTTGAAGCCCAGACGAACGTAGGTTTTATCAACGTTGTTGCTAGCATCGTCACTGATGTAGCGCATGGCTTTGATTTTGCCGTACAGATCCAGTTTGTTACCGTTTTTGTTGTAGATTTCCGCGGCTTGTGAAGATGCAGAAACAACGCCAACGCCAATCATCATTAATGCCAAAGTAGTTTTTTTCATTATGTTTCCTGATTTATTTTTAATTAACGCGCTTCGATTCACCGAGCGTCGCCGCTCACTTGAAAAATTCAGGTGAGTTTGTAACGTCTGCGAATTAAAGTTTTATGACAATTCTTATTTATTTTTTAGAAATTGTGTTTTACCCAATCTGTAATAAAAACGTCAAGTTTTGTAAGTAGACTTTCCGATTGCCTTCAAGGATTTTCTTATGTTGTGAAAACTCACAGTTGGAAGTTGCCTCTGATCCTGTTACAAAGGCTGTTTACTTTTTTTCTTACATGTTGAACGGCAGAGAATCATGAGTGACAGCCAGACGCTGGTGGTGAAACTAGGCACCAGTGTGTTAACCGGGGGCTCACGCCGCCTGAACCGCGCCCACATTGTTGAGCTGGTGCGCCAGTGCGCACAACAACACGCCGCTGGGCACCGCATTGTTATTGTTACTTCTGGCGCCATTGCCGCCGGGCGCGAGCACCTGGGTTACCCGGAACTGCCCGCCACCATCGCCTCGAAACAGCTGCTGGCCGCCGTGGGTCAAAGCCGCCTGATTCAACTCTGGGAACAACTTTTCTCTATCTACGGCATCCATATTGGGCAAATGCTGCTAACCCGAGCGGACATGGAAGACCGGGAACGTTTCCTCAACGCCCGGGACACCTTACGTGCCCTTCTCGACAACAATATTGTTCCTGTCATTAATGAAAACGACGCGGTGGCGACGGCTGAAATTAAAGTCGGCGACAACGACAACCTCTCTGCGCTGGCGGCGATCCTTGCAGGGGCAGACAAACTGCTGCTCCTGACCGATCAGCAGGGCCTCTTTACTGCCGATCCGCGTAATAATCCCGACGCTGAACTGATCAAAGACGTATACGGTATCGACGATGCGCTGCGTTCTATCGCAGGCGACAGCGTTTCCGGCCTCGGAACGGGCGGGATGGGTACCAAACTGCAGGCAGCGGACGTGGCCTGCCGTGCGGGTATCGAAACGGTGATTGCGGCAGGCAGCAAACCTGGCGTGATTGGCGACGTAATAGAAGGTACCCCGGTCGGAACCCGTTTCCATCCTCAGGCATCTCCGCTGGAGAACCGTAAACGCTGGATCTTTGGCGCGCCACCGGCAGGTGAAATCACCGTGGACGAAGGGGCAACGGCGGCGATTCTGGAACGCGGAAGCTCATTGTTGCCAAAAGGGATTAAAAACGTGACAGGCAACTTCTCCCGTGGTGAAGTTATCCGTATTCGTAATCTCGAAGGTCGCGATATCGCCCACGGCGTCACCCGCTATAACAGTGACGCGCTGCGCCGTATTGCAGGTCATCACTCGCAACAGATCGATTCCATCCTCGGCTATGAATATGGCCCGGTGGCCGTGCACCGTGATGACATGATCATCCGCTAAGGAGCAGAAGTATGCTTGAACAAATGGGCATTGCGGCCAAAGCAGCGTCGTACAAACTGGCGTTGCTCTCCAGCCGTGAAAAAAACCGCGTGCTGGAAAAAATTGCCGACTATCTGGAAGCCCAGACCGAGGAAATTCTGCTGGCCAACGAGCAGGACGTGCTGGAAGCTCGCCGTAATGGCCTGAGTGAAGCCATGCTCGACCGCCTGGCCCTGACGCCCGCGCGTTTAAAAGCGATTGCGGACGACGTGCGCCAGGTTTGTAAACTCGCCGACCCGGTAGGGCAGGTGATTGACGGCGGTCTGCTGGACAGCGGACTGCGCATCGAACGTCGCCGTGTGCCATTGGGCGTGATTGGCGTGATTTATGAAGCGCGCCCGAACGTTACCGTGGATGTGGCCTCTTTGTGCCTTAAAACCGGCAACGCCGCGATTCTGCGCGGCGGAAAAGAGACCTGGCGGACCAACGCCGCGACGGTGAAAGTTATCCAGCAGGCGCTCGAAGAGTGCGGCCTGCCAGCCGGTGCGGTGCAGGCCATTGAAAGTCCGGATCGCGCGCTGGTCAACGAAATGCTGCGTATGGACAAATACATCGACATGCTGATCCCTCGCGGTGGCGCGGGTCTGCACAAGCTGTGCCGTGAGCAGTCGACCATTCCGGTCATCACCGGGGGGATCGGCGTGTGTCATATCTTTGTCGATGACACGGCAGAAATCGCCCCGGCACTCAAAATTATCGTCAACGCGAAGACCCAGCGCCCAAGCACCTGTAACACGGTGGAAACGCTGCTGGTGCATCAGAGCATCGCCGGCACTTTCCTGCCTGCACTGAGCAAGCAGATGGCGCAAAGCGGCGTGACGCTGCATGCGGACGCACACTCTCTGACGGCGCTGCAATCCGGCCCGGCCACGGTTGTGCCGGTCAAAGCGGAAGAGTACGACGATGAGTTCCTGTCGCTGGATCTGAACGTGAAGATCGTGGCCGATCTGGACGACGCGATTGCCCACATTCGCGAACACGGCACCCAGCACTCCGATGCCATCCTGACGCGTACGCTGCGCAACGCGGACCGCTTTATTAACGAGGTGGATTCGTCCGCCGTATACGTTAACGCCTCCACACGCTTCACCGACGGCGGCCAGTTTGGCCTCGGCGCGGAAGTGGCGGTGAGTACGCAGAAGCTGCACGCACGCGGCCCGATGGGCCTCGAAGCACTGACCACCTACAAGTGGATTGGCTTTGGCGACGATACCATTCGTGCCTAATTAACCACTGGGTGATGCAAAAGTAGCCGTTTGATTCGCAAGGCCATTGACGCATCACCCTGTTAGATCTAACCTTTTGCCCCGTGGTTCACAACGTGAATCCGCCCCTCTCAGGGCCGATATAGCTCAGTTGGTAGAGCAGCGCATTCGTAATGCGAAGGTCGTAGGTTCGACTCCTATTATCGGCACCATTAAAATCAAATTGTTACGTAAGATCTTATCATTCTCCCACCAAAAAATTATCTTAATGTAACAGCTGGTGTAAGTAAATTCTATCAACGAAGATCAATCTTATCTACTGACCAAAAAGGCCTGATAGGGCTTCGCTCACTATACATCCTTGGCTGCAGGTTTAGTTGTACACCACTCCTAAATTTAATGTGTTGGCAATGTGTTCAATAAAGCTCGAACAAATTAGCTCATTATGATCGGTTAATACTTCAACTTCTGGTTGCATGATTGTTTGTCCGTAAAAAGATAACGTGCCTGCCGGGTAGTAGCAGGCGCATTACGCAATAGGTAAACAAGGGAGGAAGTTCAGAAATGTAAATCGGGAAGGTTGTACGCAATGTTCATCGTACTACGTTGTTACGGCTTTGCCGCAACAAGCCAGTTGCCTGCCGCGCTCGCAGAATGTCTGCAGCCCGGAGATAAGGAGATTGTTCCTGCCAGCTAAATCCCTTCCTGTCGATACGAACCAGCTCGTATTTTTCTACCAGAAAATTCACGGCATCGGCTAGGGTGATACCGGCATCGATGTGTTCCTTAATCACAGCCTCATTGCAGAATGGCGTGTCGTTTATTGTCAGACCATAGTGCTGTTCCAGCAGACGTGTCAGTAACATTTGCCAGACAGCCACGGGTGACAGGCAGGGCTTCACCGCCCGCTGAGTTGTTGCAGGTAAAGTTTTCATGTTTGCTCTCGTGTAGGTAATTAACGCTGAGTGGGGTAAATGGCGATGTATACGTAGCCGCAACTGCCAAGGGTGTCGGCTTCGCAGGTTAAATCGTTGTGGTACAGGGTAACGCAGTGGGCATGGTGGGGGCTGAGTTCACCGGTGGTCAGCATCGATTCCATCTGGCGGATAAAGTGCGGGAATGTTTCATCCAGCTTCCGGCATTCGATGTCACTGAACTTGCCGGTGATGCTGGCCCGGTCAGCCAGATAATGCAGTCGGTTGCCTTCCTGCACCAGACGGGCTCCCAGGCGCAGTGTAATCTCCCGCTGCAGGCCCCTGGTAGGGTTGCTCATTACAGTTCTCCACTATTGTCAGTTCAGGGTGATGCTCATCAGGCAGGTATAGGGCCCATTGCGGTCCTGGCGGCGTTCGGCGTATACCGCGAGGACTCCGGCGATATCCGGAACGTCCCTGCCGGTGTAATGACAGACGCTACCGTGCCACTGGTATTTGCCGGTGCAGTAGCGAAAGATTCGGGACTCAGGATGCTGGCGGTATATCGTCATTGCCCTGCGTTTACTGATAATTTTCATGTAATACCTCAAAGCAGACCGTGTTCTGCGAACGAATAGATTTGCCTGCCACCGACAATCAGATGGTCAGGGACACGGATATCCACCAGCTGAAGCACCTGAACCAGTCGCTGCGTGAGGGTTTTGTCGGCCTGGCTAGGTGTCGTCTCGCCGGAAGGATGGTTATGCGCGAGTATCACCGCCGCCGCGTTGAAGTGCAGAGCACGTTTGACCACCTCCCGGGGATGCACCTCGGTGCGGTTAATCGTGCCGGTGAAGAGCGTTTCATGGGCAATCAACTGATTCTGGTTGTCCAGATACAACACCCGGAACTCTTCCCGCTCAAGCGCGGCCATATGCAGTCGCAGCCATTCACGTACGGCGTGGGTAGAGGTGAAGGCTACGCCGGGCTCATGCAGGTGGCGGTCCAGAGCCCTGAGCGCCCGCTGAATGAGACGCCGGTCCTGTGGCGTCATCTCGCCGGGTAAAAAGGAAAGCTGTTTCATCTGTTGCTCCTTCGGTCAGTCGGTAATACGCAGAATGGCGTGAGCCTCTGGATGTTGCATGGCATACTCCCGCAGGCGGTAATAGTGTGCGGTCATCGCGTCACATTCTGTACGGCAGGCATGGTGGCTATACGCAATCAGGCAGACAGCAATACCTGCTGCTTCTGCACTCATTTGGGCATCGTTACCGTTCAGGCAGTTAAACAGACGCCATGTCTCATCGTTGTCAGGCTCGGGGGACATAAATGCGCCGCCATTGCTGAGGGTGTAGAACGACCAGATACCACCGCTGTAGCCCTCACAGAAGCGGTCCATCCAGGCGAAGATATGCGGCTCCAGGAGTAGCCACTGCGGGATAGCGCCAAAGTACTGTGGCCAGAAATCGATACGCTGTTCATCGGGGACCGGCGTGACGGTCAGTTCAAATTCGGGTTGGTTAGCGGGTGCGAGGTCGTGCTGCGTCTGTGTTATCATGGGTATGTCTCCGTCAATAAAAACGCCAGCGGCGATGGCTGGCGTATGGGGATATAAAGTGTGTTCGGGGAGGTGAATGCGGGTAAATGCTTCGCGATCAGCGGGTGGCCGTGTCTGTACGGATGCCTGAGGTGCGGATATAGCGGTTAAGACCTTCACCGGCATCCGGCTCAAAGTTCCATGCCCGCCAGACCATCCGGCCTTCAGTATCACGAACCACCAGACGGAAGTGACTGCCCTGGTCGTCTTCGAGTGTGATATTGCTGTACGTGGTAGTGACCGCTTGCGCTTGTCTCCGGGTGAAAGGCCCCGGTGGCAGCAACACGGATTGGGTCATTTTCGGGCTCCTGATAAAAGAAAACCCCGGCAGCCTGCTAGCTGTCGGGGTGGATTTGCTGGGGAAGATACTACTATCAGTCGTTGCTGCAGTCTCCGAGAGTGGACAGAACTTTCTCAGCGTTCTTCCGGTCCGCAGTGAAGGTCCCTGCTTTGTGGTCATTGACGTAGACGTCGAACTGCCCGGCCTCAGAGATATTGCTGATGAAGTCAAACCAGGCGTTATCGCCGTTACGCCAGCCCAGGCTGGACGGAATAATGTACTGCTGGTGATCCATCACTACGGTGATAGTAGTGTCGTCATCGTGCGAACTGACCATCTTGTCATCGGCAAGGGTAAGAAAGACTGAATGCTGATAGAAACCATTCTGGTCCGGGTTCCCTGTGCAGTTGATGGTAAACGTCTTTCCGCTGGCTTCGGTCACGCTGTATTCCGTATTGCCCTGACCGTAACCCTGCTGCCAGAACCCCGGGATAGCAGAGGCATTAAAGCTCGCGAGCAGTACACCCGCCAGCATAAACCGACTTAGTGAAAGTATTGTCATTCTTGTCTCCTTTGTCGTTGTTTTATTCCTGGTTCTCAGGGTTTGAGGGTATCAGCAGTCGCCCCATCAGTTTGCCGTCATGGGCGTACTCAAAGTATTTTTCTTTGGTATACGGGTCCGTCACCTCCTGGTATTCCAGTTTGATGTTATCGGCAATACACAGCGCATTCATCAGTGGCTGGACGGTTTTTTCCTGCATATCCACGAGGTAGTAGTAACTGCCATCCTCGCAGCCATCGGGCGACTGGCGGGTACGTAAAACCTGCAAGGTGGGACCGGATAAGTAGTCAACCTGTGACCATTCTTCGCTGACATCATCCTGGTGGCTGACCACATCACTGAAACGCGGTGGGGTGAGGTCCTTAAATTTACTGATGGCCTTCAGGTCATCACTTCTGTCATCGCATGCGATGAGAAACAGAGTGGTGGCAACCAGCGCCAGCAGAGGCAGTGTTTTACGTTTCATTATTTTTTTCCTGAAATCAGACGAACCACTTTGGCAAAGACATAAATGCCCACGAAAATACCCACCGGCACGCCGACGAACGGTGTCAGCGCGACACTGGCAGCACCGGCTGCGCCACCTCCCGTCAGCAGTGCGGCAACAGTGGCAAGGGTCAGGGCCGCGAGACTGTCGGACACCCCGGTTTTGTTCAGAATGATGACGATGACAACAATGGCGATAATGGCAATAACGGGCATAGGGCTCCTCCCTGTTGCCGGGTTGATAACAACGCTTACGCTATTCTGGAGGGCTGTCGGCCGGAACAAACGTAAGCAGTGACTGCTGGATAAAGCGAAAATGGGGTAAGGACTGAATAAAGCCCGGGTCTTCAACAAGACGACACAGACTGTCGTTACGCCGGAAAGTCTCCTGCAGGGGCTGAACCAGATGGATCTCATCCAGGGAGAATACGGCGATATGTCCGTCGTGCTCTGCCACCAGATACCAGGCCTGCTGGTGGATGAGTAACCGGCAGGGAGCCAGCCGCTCACAGCGCTGCCCCTCGGCAATCAGAGTCACCCGCCTGCGCCCGGTAATGGCCTGAATCAGTCGCCAGAAAGACAATGCGCCTGATGGCGAAGGAGCCGGACTGGCGGGTGCGATTACGCAGGGAGACTCATCGCACATCAGCAGTGCGTTTACCAGACGACGGTCAAAGCCAGGGAAAAGACCGGCCATCCCGCTGCGGTGGGCAAAGATAAGCTCGTCGGGCACCATCTGCGTCTCACTGCCCGCAGTGCGTAAGCGGCAATATCCGGACTGATACTCCAGGTCCAGATACATCAGCCGCTCACGAAAATCACGCCGCAGCGTGCGCACCGACACACCAAACTCAGCGGCAAGCTTACGCACACTCAGCGTTTCCCCTGCCACCAGACGGCTGATTATCAGTGACAGCCTGACAGCCAGCCGGTCATGGCGGCGTTCTGCCTGTGTCATGAGACGTTCTCCGTGAAAGTTAACTGACTGAAAATGATGTGATTACTTTAAAGAGGGGGTCGGACAGGGTATGGACACCACAGAAACTATTTTTCATTTCTGCAAAAGCCAGAGGCAGCGGGGGTTACAGGCCTTCCCTCGGTGAGTGAGGACCGTCAGCACGGTGCGATGCGGACAGGTGGTGTCCGATATTAACAAAGCAGCAACATTAAACGGTCACTGCAGTTGCGTGAGCAGGGCTTCCGCCATCACCCACAGTGCCCGGTTAAGTTTCACGTCCCCGTCGATACCGCGAACGGCACGGGTATGTGACCGTCCTCCTTTGGCATTACGGCCACTGAGCCCGCCCTTAATCAGGTTCTCCTGAATACGCTGGTACGTGGTCCACAGGTCATTGCTCTCATCCTGCCAGCGGCGAGGGGAGAGGATCTGCGATTCAGTCACCGGCTGGTGGTCTTCACCAAAGCGGTATGTGAGGGCGGCTTTTGCCAGTGCCTGCTGTGCCGGGGGTGGCAACAGCAACGACTGCATGGCATCCCGTTTCTCCTCCACCCGGTCAAAAATCCCCAGCACCTCATACGCGCCTTCAATCACCTGACTCACCACGTCCCCCTTGTGTGGCACCCGCACCTCGCCAAACGACTCACCGCAGACGAGCCCGTTCTGACAAACCGCACGAAATAGTCCCGGCAACATCTGATACGAACTGGTGCCATCGTGGGAGTTGAGCAGGATAATTTCTGGTACCTGTTTACCGGTAATCTGCCCCTCACGCCGCAGACGCAGCATATGCTTTGTATGTTCACGACGACCCGGGTCACGCACGCGGGTCTGACAGGCAAAGAATGGCTGGAAGCCTTCTCGCTGTAGGCTGTCGAGCAGGGAGATGGTGGGTATATAGGTATAACGCTCACTACGGGACTCGTGTTTGTCCTCACTGAATACACTGGGCACTACGCGAAACAGCTCTTCACGGGTTAACGGACGGTCGCGACGGATAAGGTTTGCTGCGCCAAAGCGCGAAGCCAGACGGGTCATAAGCAGACTCCTCATAACGGGAAAACAAATAAAAGGGATCCCCGTCGCATCGGCGACAGGGGCAGGGAAGTAACAGGGATGGGTTAAATACTCAGAAGAAGAAATCCCAGACGGCGCGGGCCACTGACACCACCGTGGTGCGCACGGCCTGAATGACGGCCCGCACCGGGGCGGGTATCAGGGGAAAGGCACTGATGCTATCGAGTACGGCCCCGACGGTTTCACCAAAATCGCTACGAGCCTGTTCCCGGACTACCGTCGTGCGAAAGGAAGGATGGAGTTGCGACACCACCGGGCTGGTGGCCTCACGTGGCAGGCACTTAATCATCCGCTCGGCCATCACCTTAAGCCCCCATTGTAGACGGACCGACACAGCACACACCGGATGGACGGGCTGGAACAGCTCATGCAGCAGGCAGATTTTGCGGCTGATATTCTGCTTCTGCGCCGTGGACAACTGTCCCCCACCGCTGGTAGGTTCGGCCTTATCCGACTGGCTGATAACAAACAGCACCTTATGCCGGTATACCTCTCCAATCACCTGATGATAAAAATGTTCATCCACCGTCAGCGCCCGGTCATCGGCCTTAATCAGCCACAGTACCAGGTCGAGGCGAGGAAGCTGTTCGCGGTACAGCGCAGCATACTCGGTATCGCGAGCGCCACTTTCGCCCACGCCGGGCAGATCCATCAGCGTTATATAGCGGTCGCCGACTTGCAGGCGAAAGCGCAGTGGCTCACGTGTACAGGCCGCCACATCGCTGACCGGTGATATATCTCCGGCAAACAGGGCATTGCACAGACTGCTCTTCCCAACACCGGTTTTACCCATAATGCCGATCACTGGCTCGTAGTTAGTTAACTGGTTAATTTGCTGCAGAAGCCGCTCTGATACCCATTGCGGCAGATCAGCAAGCGATTGCTGAAACGACTTCAAACCTTCAGAATTATTCATCACTACTCCTCTGAAAAATAATAAAAAACGGTAGAATCGTGAGATTCCGCCGTTAATTGCGTATGTTCAGAGTGATGATATATATCTGAAGATTTTTTCAATCCTCTGCGCTTGAGGCAGCTGCGCGACTGCTGGCTCAGGCAATGAATGAGTTATAATAGCAGCATTTACTAACAGGGATTTATTGAGAGTATGAGCCGCCGTGATACACCTTAAAATCTCAACCCAGCAAAGTTTCGGAGCCGCGAGCAAAAGTGAGAGCCTTCACAAAATAATGCTTAGTAATAAAGTTACTTTGAATTCAGAGCCCCGATTAATGTGAACATGATCAACGAATTTTACCCAGATTGAGTTCATTCAGTAGCCAGGTTTTGAACACATCAAGCGCAGAATGTGATCTTGACCCTCCATCTCCGAACAGCTTTTGTATCTTAAGTTAACGATGTCCGCTGCCGCCGGTATTCCCTCGGGGAGTGATATCCCAGCGCGCTGTGCGGGTGGTTTTCATTGTAATGCGTGAACGCTACTGCAAGGTTTCGCAGTGCTGTTCTCACATCCGGTTTTGGCATGAACGCGATATAGTCTTCTTTCATCGTTTTCACGAACCGTTCGGCCATGCCATTACTCTGCGGGCTGCTCACCGCTGTTGTGCAGGGCTCCAGATTCAGCTCTCTCGCGAACCTCCGCGTTTCATACGCGGTATACGCTGAACCGTTATCCGTCAGCCACTGCACCGCTGTGTCGGGCAACCTGTCGTCGAAGCGCTTTTCCACCGACCTCAGCATCACATCCTGCACGGTCGAACTGTCATA
>CAUSEC010000045.1:0-29599 GCA_963530515.1 uncultured Enterobacteriaceae bacterium
AGTTAGTGTGAAGTGATTCACATCCGCCGTGTCGATGGAGGCGCATTATAGGGAGCTCGCGATGAATGACAAGCGGAAAAATGCATTTTTATTTCAACCGCTCATCTTTTCATCATAACGGTTACTTTTGGTGCTTTTTGATGGCTGCGGGCAGCTCTGCAAGGCTATTAATCACCCAATCAGCTGCATTTTCTGCTTCTGGCGTGACGGGCTTCCCTGTACGAACAAGCACACGCGTGCCAACCTGTGCTGCATCAGCCGCCTGCATATCTTCAATTTTGTCACCCACCATATAAGAAGAAGACATATCAATGTGCAGATGATCGCGTGCAGAGATGAACATCCCCGGATGTGGCTTACGACAATCACACGTCTGGCGGAACTCTTCAACAGTGCCCTGCGGATGATGCGGACAATAGTAGATACCGTCTAATTCAACATCCCGGTCGGCCAGTGACCAGTCCATCCACTCGGTGAGCGTTTCAAACTGGGCTTCAGTAAATTTGCCGCGGGCAATACCAGACTGGTTAGTGACAATAACCAGAGCAAAGCCCATGGCCTTTAATTCACGCATGGCGTCAATGACACCCTCGATAAACTCAAAATTGTCGATCTCGTGGACATAGCCGTGATCAACATTAATAGTGCCATCACGATCGAGAAAAATTGCAGGTACTGATTTTGCCACCGGTTTGCTCCTGAATAAGGCGTGTACTTTTATTATCTCACGTTTCATCGGGCAGGAAAGTGCTCATCTCACAGGGCGTGATTGATTTAGACGTCTGGATGCCTTACCATCCGCTCTGTTTACGGTCATTGCCCGTAACCGGCAGAAGAAAATGCCACGGCTCACTCTTAATACGATAAAAATAATCTGATGATTAAACTTTCGAATATCACCAAAGTGTTCCAGCAGGGCGCGCTGACGATTCAGGCACTGAACAATGTCAGCCTGCATGTTCCTGCGGGGCAAATTTACGGCGTCATTGGCGCATCAGGCGCGGGTAAAAGTACGCTGATTCGCTGCGTTAATTTACTTGAACGCCCAACTCAGGGCAGCGTGCAGGTTGATGGCCAGGAACTGACCGCACTTTCTGAATCTGAACTGACGAAAGCACGTCGCCAGATTGGCATGATTTTCCAGCATTTTAATCTGCTCGCCTCGCGCACGGTCTTCGGCAACATTGCGCTGCCTCTGGAACTCGACAACACGCCGCGTGAAGAGATTAACCGCCGCGTGAAAGAGCTGCTTGATCTGGTAGGACTGAGCGATAAGCAAGACAGCTACCCGGCAAACTTATCCGGTGGTCAGAAACAACGTGTCGCTATTGCCCGCGCGCTGGCAAGTAACCCCAAAGTTCTGCTGTGTGACGAAGCCACCAGCGCACTGGATCCGGCAACAACCCGTTCTATTCTCGAACTGCTGAAAGACATTAACCGCCGTCTCGGCCTGACCATTCTGTTGATTACCCATGAGATGGACGTCGTGAAGCGCATTTGCGACTGCGTCGCCGTGATCAGTAACGGTGAATTGATTGAACAGGACACGGTAAGCGAAGTCTTCTCTCATCCGAAAACGCCACTGGCACAGCAGTTCATTCAGTCGACGTTACACCTCGATATTCCAGAAGATTATCTGCAGCGTCTGAAAGACCAGCCACTGGCGGACAGCGTGCCGATGTTACGTATGGAATTTACCGGTCAATCGGTCGATGCCCCTCTGCTGTCCGAAACAGCACGTCGCTTTAACGTGAACAACAACATTATTAGCGCGCAGATGGATTATGCCGGTGGCGTGAAGTTCGGCATCATGCTGACCGAAATGCACGGCACACAGCAGGATACGCAAGCGGCCATCGCCTGGCTTAAAGAACACCATGTAAAAGTAGAGGTGCTGGGTTATGTCTGAGCCAATGATGTGGTTACTGGCAAAAGGCGTCTGGGAAACGTTGGCAATGACCTTCGTATCAGGCTTTTTTGGTTTTGTACTGGGCTTACCGGTCGGCGTCCTGCTTTATGTCACCCGCCCAGGGCAGATCGCTGAAAACGCGAAGCTCTACCGCACGGTATCGGCGCTGGTGAATATCTTCCGTTCGATTCCTTTTATTATCCTGCTGGTCTGGATGATTCCGTTCACCCGAGTCGTCGTAGGAACCTCTATCGGCCTGCAGGCAGCTATTGTGCCTTTAACGGTGGGTGCCGCACCTTTTATTGCACGTATGGTGGAAAACGCTCTGCTGGAGATCCCAACGGGCCTTATCGAAGCGTCACGCGCAATGGGCGCTACACCAATGCAAATCGTGCGTAAAGTCTTGTTACCCGAAGCGCTACCCGGCCTGGTGAACGCCGCAACCATTACACTCATCACGCTGGTCGGCTATTCCGCGATGGGCGGTGCCGTTGGTGCTGGCGGTTTGGGTCAG
Organism: uncultured Enterobacteriaceae bacterium; assembly: GCA_963530515.1. Classification (GTDB taxonomy): domain Bacteria; phylum Pseudomonadota; class Gammaproteobacteria; order Enterobacterales; family Enterobacteriaceae; genus CBFFRJ01. The sequence continues at coordinate 2,424 of CAUSEC010000045.1, forward strand.
ATTGGCTATCAATACGGCTACATCGGCTACAACGCGGTGGTGATGAACACGGTTCTGGCCTTGCTGGTGATTCTGGTTTACTTAATTCAGTTTGCAGGCGATCGTATTGTTCGCTCTGTTACGCATAAATAACGTTGATCACAACACAACGACTCTGAAAGAAAGGAAAAACACATGGCGTTTAAATTCAAGACCTTTGCGGCAGTAGGTGCCCTGATTGGCTCCCTGGCTCTGGCAGGTTGCGGCCAGGATGAAAAAAATCCAAACCACATTAAAGTAGGTGTCATTGTCGGTGCTGAACAGCAGGTTGCTGAAGTTGCACAGAAAGTGGCAAAAGAGAAGTATGGCCTTGATGTTGAGCTGGTGACATTCAACGACTATGTTCTGCCGAACGAAGCGCTGAGCAAAGGCGATATCGATGCTAACGCCTTCCAGCACAAACCGTACCTGGATCAGCAGATCAAGGACCGTGGTTACAAACTGGTTGCCGTTGGCAATACCTTTGTTTACCCGATCGCGGGCTACTCCAAGAAGATCAAATCTATTGATGAACTGCAGGAAGGCGCTCAGATTGCCATTCCAAATGACCCAACTAACCTGGGCCGTTCCCTGCTGCTGCTGCAAAAACAAGGTCTGATCAAACTGAAAGATGGCGTGGGCCTGCTGCCGACCGTTCTGGACGTTATCGAGAACCCGAAAAACCTGAAGCTTGTTGAGCTGGAAGCACCGCAGCTGCCACGCTCTCTGGACGATGCGCAGATCGCACTGGCCGTTATCAACACCACTTACGCCAGCCAGATCAACCTGACTCCGGCGAAAGATGGCATCTTCGTTGAAGACAAAGATTCCCCGTACGTAAACCTGATCGTGAGCCGCGAAGATAATAAAGACGCTGAAAACGTGAAGAAATTCGTTCAGGCTTATCAGTCTGACGAAGTGTACGAGGCAGCAAACAAAGTCTTCAACGGTGGTGCGGTTAAAGGCTGGTAATCCCCCACTTCCGTATTATCCTTCAGGACGGGCGCATGCCCGTCTTGTCATTTGCTCAAGCACCTGATTCAATAAGCGACGTTAAGAAATTTTATTGAGGATATATTATGCGTGCTTTACCGATCTGTTTATTGGCACTCATGCTGAGCGGCTGTTCAATGCTAAGCAGATCCCCCGTCGAACCTGTTAAAAGCACCGCAACGCCTCCGAAAGAGGAACCGGCAAAACCAAAACCGCCGCGTCCAGCTCCTGTCCGAATCATTACCAACGCTGAAGATTTAGTGGGTAAAACCTTCCGCGATTTAGGCGAAGTGACGGGTGATTCTTGCCAGGCCAGCACTCAGGATTCTCCGCCGAACATCCCAACGGCTCGCAAACGTCTGCAGATTAATGCGTCTAAAATGAAGGCAAATGCGGTTCTGCTGCATAGCTGCGAAGTCACCAGCGGCACACCGGGATGCTACCGTCAGGCCGTTTGTGTGGGATCTGCTCTTAACGTATCGGCGAAATGACCGCATTTTCTTTTGAACAGATAGGCGTTATCCGCTCCCCATATAAAGAAAAGTTTGCCGTTCCCCGCCAGCCAGGCCTGGTAAAACACGGGAGCGGCGAGCTACATCTTATTTCCCCTTACAATCATGCCGAGGCCGTACGTGGGCTCGAGGCATTCAGCCATCTTTGGGTCTTGTTTGTCTTTCACCAGACGATGGATGGAGGCTGGCGGCCCACGGTGCGCCCTCCCCGACTGGGTGGAAACGCCAGAATGGGCGTTTTTGCCACGCGTTCGACCTTCCGGCCCAATCCGGTTGGCATGTCGCTGGTTGAACTCAACGGCATTCGTTGTGAGAAAGATCAGGTGATATTGCAGTTGGGTAGCCTGGATCTGGTCGACGGCACACCGGTCGTTGATATCAAACCCTATTTGCCGTTTGCAGAAGCGCTTCCCGAGGCCCAGGCCAGTTACGCCCAGCATGCGCCTTCGGCCGACATGCCCGTCAGTTTCAGCACCGAGGTTGAGGCGTTATTGCCGGTGCTTGAAAAGCGTTACCCTCACCTCTCATCCTTTATTTGCGATGTGCTGGCGCAGGATCCTCGCCCGGCCTACCGCAAAGGTGAAGAGTTAGGAAAAACCTATGCCGTCTGGCTGCTGGATTTCAATGTCCGCTGGCGCGTGACCGAAGCCGGTTTTGAAGTGTTTGCGCTTGAAGACCGTTAATTTATCCCGCCTCTACTTTTGACATCCCTGACTCGCTGATAAACTGAATCACTTTTTTTTAAATCAGGCTCCCTTTGAGCCTGTTCCAATCGTCCAACTGGAAACGTAACAACATGCGTACTAGCCAATACCTGCTCTCCACTCTGAAGGAGACACCTGCCGACGCCGAAGTCATCAGCCACCAGCTGATGTTGCGCGCCGGGATGATCCGCAAGCTGGCCTCCGGGTTATACGCCTGGCTGCCAACCGGCCTGCGCGTCCTGAAAAAAGTCGAAAACATCGTGCGTGAAGAGATGAACAACGCCGGTGCGATTGAGGTGTCTATGCCTGTCGTTCAGCCAGCAGAACTATGGCAGGAAAGCGGTCGTTGGGAGCAATATGGCCCTGAGTTGCTGCGTTTTGTTGACCGTGGCGATCGCCCGTTCGTGCTTGGTCCGACCCATGAAGAAGTCATCACTGACCTGATTCGTAACGAGCTGAACTCCTACAAACAGCTGCCGTTGAACTTCTATCAGATTCAGACCAAGTTCCGTGACGAAGTTCGTCCGCGTTTCGGTGTGATGCGTTCCCGTGAGTTCATCATGAAAGATGCTTACTCATTCCACACGTCTCAGGAATCCCTGCAGGAAACCTATGACGCGATGTATGCCGCCTACAGCAAAATCTTTACCCGCATGGGGCTGGATTTCCGTGCTGTGCAGGCTGACACCGGTTCTATCGGTGGTAGCGCATCCCATGAATTCCAGGTTCTGGCCCTGAGCGGTGAAGATGACGTCATCTTCTCTGACAGCTCTGATTACGCCGCAAACATTGAATTCGCAGAAGCCGTTGCCCCGAAAGAGCCGCGCGCTGCTGCGACCCAGGAAATGACCCTGGTGGAGACGCCAAACGCGAAAACCATCGCCGAGCTGGTTGAACAGTTTACTCTGCCGATTGAAAAAACCGTGAAAACCCTGCTGGTGAAAGCGGTGGAAGGCAGTGCATATCCGCTGGTTGCTCTGCTGGTTCGTGGCGATCACGAGTTGAACGAAGTAAAAGCAGAAAAACTGCCACAGGTTGCCAGCCCGCTGACTTTCGCAACCGAAGCCGACATCCGTGCGGTGGTTAATGCCGGCCCAGGCTCACTCGGCCCGGTCAACATGCCGATTCCGGTTGTTATCGACCGTACCGTTGCAGCGATGAGTGATTTCTCTGCCGGTGCAAACATCGACGGTAAACACTACTTCGGCATTAACTGGGATCGCGATCTTGCGACACCAGAAGTGGCGGATATTCGTAACGTGGTTGCGGGTGATGCCAGCCCGGACGGCCAGGGTACTCTGCTCATCAAACGTGGTATCGAAGTCGGCCATATCTTCCAGCTTGGCACCAAATATTCGCAGGCCATGAACGCTGCCGTACAGGGTGAAGACGGCCGTAACCAGGTTCTGACCATGGGTTGCTACGGTATCGGGGTTACCCGTGTGGTTGCCGCGGCTATTGAGCAGAACTTTGACGACCGCGGCATCCTGTGGCCGGACAACATTGCGCCGTTCCAGGTCGCCATTCTGCCGATGAACATGCACAAGTCCTATCGTGTGCAGGAACTGGCTGAGAAACTGTATAACGAGCTGCGTGCGCAGGGTATTGACGTTCTGATGGACGACCGCAAAGAGCGCCCAGGCGTAATGTTCGCTGATATGGAGCTGATCGGTATTCCTCACACCATCGTCATTGGCGATCGCAACCTGGACAACGACGATATTGAATACAAATACCGTCGCAGCGGCGAGAAGCAGATGATCAAGACCGGTGACATCATGAATTACCTGGTCAACGCCATTAAAGGCTAATCACGCTGGTATGAGAAAGGCCTCGCATGCGAGGCCTTTTTTTATTGATGGTTGCAGTCTTTTCCGGGAATGAACTTCACGTTTTTATCCGCTACCAGCGTTTTCTCCATTACACCCGTGTCCATGTTCGGCATCTGCGTGAAATGCCCCTCTACCTCAAGCAAAACCGCCTGAGAGTCATCCTTGCGAACCAGACCAAACTTTTCTTCAAGCTGGGCATTATTGTTAACCGGAACTCTTTTACCGGTCGCACAGTCGGTGAATACCGCTGCATCCGCATAGTAGAGGTACATGCCACGCATCGCCATCGGCGTGGTTGGCAGCGACGCTTTTATAGGCTCCAGAGTGTAATTAAGCCGGGAATGAATCGGGTTCCCCTCACGGTCGAGCATTTCCAGTGCTTCGCCTTTGGCACGGAAATAAAGTTTCTCACCGCTGGCGTCCGTCAGCACCAGCTTGTCTGCCGTTCGCGCCCAGGAGCCATATGCAGCAAACGCTGAGGCAGCTTTTCCTCCCTTATAGCCCTGGTTCATCACCCAGGTGCCATCTTTCTCAAGGAAGAGCGAAGTGTCGATACCTTCACAATCGGCGCAGGGTAACATGCCTCGCCAGCTCTGCTGCATCGGCTTAAGTTCCTGCAATGCCGCAGGAGAGACGGTTTGCACCTCTCCCCGGTTGTTACACCCCATCAACCCAAAGAGTGTCATCACTGCTGCCAGGGATAAAATCGCTTTTTTCACTCTTTATTCCTTATCAATCATTCTTCTTACATCCATCATTCCGTTGGACGCCGAATTTTTCCACGTAGCGCTTTCACGGAAGACTTTTGCGACTTGGTCGCCAGTCGTCGTTCTTTCGACGCCCGCGTGGGTCGCGTTGCATGACGGCTTTTTTGTACCATCGTCAGCTCTTTGATAAGCGCCACCAGCCGGGCAACCGCCGCTTCGCGGTTCATCTCCTGACTGCGATACTCCTGGGCTTTGATAATCACCACGCCTTCGGCAGTGATGAGATGATGTGAGACGCCAAGCAGTCGCTCTTTATAAAAATCGGGCAGACTGGAGGCGCGAATATCAAAACGCAGATGAATCGCCGTCGAGGCTTTATTCACATGCTGACCACCGGCACCTTGTGCACGAACGGCCGTTATTTCCAGCTCGTCATCCGCAATGCTGGCATGACGGGATATCTCAATCATTCGTCGTGCTGCCAGGTGGTTAGCTGGATTTCCAGATTGCTTTGAGCATCACTGAGCCAGATAGTTCCATCCTGAATCGTCGCCTGCAGCATCATGGTTCGCGTCGCAAATTCACTCAGTTTTGCCAGTTGCTCATCATCAAGATACCAGATGCTCAGGTTTTTAAATCCTGCGAGTTTTGTCTGGTTTTGCTGCCACCAGATTTGTGCCGCCCTGTCGTTATAGGTAAACAGCGCCACTTTCTGCGACTGGCTACAGGCTTTTTTGATACGCCGCTCGTCAGGTAATCCCAGCTCAATCCACAGATCGATACCCAGATGATCGTTAAGCAGCCAGGCTTCAGGCTCATCTTCAGCGCTCAGGCCACGCGTAAACTGCAGTCGCTCATCGGCAAACTTCAGCCACGCCAGCAGGCGCAGCATCATACGTTCCTGGGTCTCGGAAGGATGACGAGCAAGCGTCAGGGTGGCATCGAGAAATTGATTACGATCCAAATCAGCCACATTCACTGTCGCTTTATAAATAGTTGCTTTTAATGCCATACCGCCTCCTGAGCAAAACAGGCGCCATTGTAGCGAATAAAGCGTTAACGCGCTGTTATCTCTTCAGCTTGTGAGAATGCATCGCGCTGATAATGATTAGCCGCCTGTGGTATAGTCACCTTGCGAAACAGAGCGTATCTTCGTAGGCTTAATGGTATCTCACAGTAAAGCCAGGGCGCTTACAGGAGGACATGTGGGAAATTATTGTGAATTAATACGCAAGCGGTATGCGGAAATTGCCAGCGGAGATTTGGGGTATATTCCGGATGCATTGGGATGCGTATTGAAGGTTTTGAATGAGATGGCATCGGACGATACCGTTTCAGAGTCGGTCAGGGAAAAGGCGGCGTATGCTGCCGCGAACTTACTGGTGAGCGATTATGTCAATGAATGATACCTATCAACCCATCAATTGCGATGATTATGACAATCTGGAACTCGCCTGTCAGCATCATCTCTTACTGGCGCTGACGCTGAAAGATGGCGAAGAGTTGCAGGCGAAAGCCAGCGATTTGGTTTCACGTAAAAACGTGGAGTATCTGGTAGTGGAAACCGCAGGAACGACACGTGAACTGCGCCTCGACAAGATTGCCAGCTTCAGTCACCCGGAAATCGGCACCGTTGTGGTGAGCGAATCCTGACGTCCTCTGACGGGCAGCATTGACTGCCCGTTACTTCACCCACCTCAGACATACCCCTTGTTCCCCAGTTTCAACCGCGCCTTCCCGAGTCACAAACTGCCCTGCCGCCGCAATCAGCGTTCCACCATAGAACAAAAGCGGTGTGGTGTCCCGCAGCCAGGGGGCCACGCCCAGCTCCTGCCAGATTTTTTTGAGTTTACGCCCGCCGTTGCGCCCGACAATATGCAAAGAGCCGCTTGCCTGAAAGCGAATTGTCACCTTTTCATCCGCTAAGGGTGCACGCAATTCTCCACCAGAGATAAGCAACAGCGTGCCAGTTCCCTCCGGCAGCGTCAGTGCGGATAAGGGTGAAGGCCAGTCGATGACCCATTCCCGCATAACCGGTAACACGGCCACCAGCCACAATTGCCCCTGATAGCGGCGAACGTCCTTATCCCCCAGACGCAGGCAAGGTTCAGCATCGTCTCTGGCCAGCGCCACTTCCTGCCAGATGCGGGCAAGCATTTCCCGTGACGGCATCGACGCCTGCCGTGATGCCAGCCAGCGGCGTATTATCGCACCACGTCTGGCAGCACTGAACGGCGTCAGCACGGCAATCGATAAGCCACCGTCATGGCTTGTTGCGGCTGCGACATCCTCTGCCAGCAGCTCATCCAGCAATTGCTCTTGCTCACCACACAATGCCGCACTGCGGGCCACGGCCTCCGCGAAGTGTGGCCAGCGCGCGTTGAGCTGCGGTAACACGCGCAACCGCAGAAAATTACGGTCAAAGCGGTCATCATCATTACTTTCGTCGTCAATCCATCGCAAGGTATGGTGCTGCGCCCAGAGAAGCAGTGAGGCCCGCGTTTCGTTGAGTAATGGGCGCAACAGCTGAGTGCCTGCAAACGGCATCGCTTCCGGCATACTCGCTAATCCGGCCGGGCCGCTGCCGCGCTTTAGCGCTAACAGAAAGGTTTCAGACTGATCGTCCAGGTGCTGCGCCGTGAGCAGGAACTCACCGGGTAACAGCGCGTGTTCGAATGCGCCATAGCGGGCTTTTCTCGCCTGCGCCTCAATGCCGTTACCTTCATGCACCAGTTGAACACGGCACACCACCAGTGGGAGCTGCCAGCTCTCACACAACCGCTGGCAATGTGCCGCCCAGCTGTCCGCATTCGGGCTTAAACCGTGGTGAATGTGAATGGCACGCAGGGAGATATCGGGCTGCTGGTTACGCCATAACACCAACCGGTGCAATAAGACCGTTGAATCCAGCCCACCGCTGAAGGCCACCAGAAACTGGCGTTGCGTTGCAGGGAGTTGAGTCAGTAATGGCAGGGTCATGGTGCTAACCGAAATGGAGTTCATGCCCGGCACGTTACCGGGCATTACGAAAAGTGGCAAGGCTTACTGCTGATACAGCTCCAGCGGCAGGTTATCCGGGTCTCTGAAGAACGTAAAACGCTTACCGGTGAAGGGATCGACACGGATGGCCTCGCAAGCCACATCATGCGCCTTCAGATGAGCCACCGCGTTGTCGATATCCTCAACGCTGAACGCCAGATGGCGCAACCCGCAGGATTCCGGCCCGCTGGAACGCGCAGGTGGAAACGGGAATGAAAAGAGCTCAATGACGTACTGCCCGTTCAGCGCTAAATCCCCTTTCCATGAATCCCGTTCTTCGCGGTAAAACTCACTCTGCAGCGTGAAGCCTAAGATGTCGCAGTAGAACGCTTTGCTCTTTTTGTAATCTGTCGCAATGATGGCGATGTGGTGTACCTGTTTTAAACCCAGCATAGTGCCTCCTGTTTTCTTTCAGCACGTTACCCTTGCGATGGTTAACCCGCAAGAGGCTATGGTTTTTTTAAGACCCGTACCCAATACACGCCGTCTTCGCCGCGCTTCGCCCCGTGGATGTCGGTTTCGAACCCCGGATAATGTCGCCCTATTGCACAGAGCATCAACAGAAAATCGAGCACTGCGCGGCTCTGTTCGGTGATCATCTCCCCTGGCATCAGCAACGGTACACCCGGCGGATATGGCAGGATCATATTGGCGGAGATACGTCCGATCAGTTTTTCCAGCTCGATAGTTTCTACGCCTCCACGGATCTGCTTTTGCCACGCCTGATGCGGCGTCATTTTCATTTCCGGCAAAACATCAAAAGCGCGGAGCATTAATTGCGGAAGATCGTGCTGGCGAATCAGCTTGTGGATCCCCTGCGCCAGATCCTGGATACGCATGTTGCGATAAAAATCGGGATCTTCTGCATAGAGATCCGGCAGCATGTTCTTTACCCGCAGATTCAGATCGTAAGCACGTTTGAACTCCATCAGTCCGCGCAGCAATCCCATAGCGCGGGTTTTGTCGATGCCTATGCTGAACAGGAACAACAGATTATAGGGGCCGGTTTTTTCTACCACCACGCCGCGCTCGTCAAGAAACTTCGCGACCAGCGCCGCCGGGATCCCCTCGTCACTCATGTTGCCCTGTTCGTCCATGCCGGGCGTCAGGATAGTCACCTTCACCGGATCGAGGAACATATGATCCGCATCGGCATCACGGAAACCGTGCCACTCTTCACCGGGTGCGACCGGCCAGCAGTCGGCTTCGTCAATCTCTTCCGGCTGCCAGATATCGAAGAACCAGCTGTCCGCTTCGTCTTTAAGACGTTGCACCTCTTTACGAAAATGCAGTGCGCGCTCTACCGAACGGTTGATAAGACGTTTACCGGGATTGCCGCGTAACATCGCCGCCGCCGTCTCAATGGAGGCCACCAGCGGGTAGCTCGGTGAGGTGGAGGTGTGCATCATAAAGGCTTCATTGAAGGTATCTTCGTCGTATTCGCCTTTAACATGAATCAGCGAAGCCTGTGAGAAAGCCGCCAGCATTTTGTGCGTTGACTGCGTTTCGAATATCACCTTACCCGGAACACGCTCGCCGCTCATTCCGCTTTTGCCGGCATAGATGGGGTGGAAATTGGTATAGGGCACCCAGGCGGAATCAAAATGAATGGACGGCACATCCAGAGTCTTCTTAATCCAGTCGGTGTTGTAGAGCAGGCCATCGTAAGTCGAATTGGTGATCACTGCATGAGCCGGCCAGCTTGCACCTGGCGTGGTCGCCACCTTCTGCTCAATGCTGGCGTGGGTAAACTCCCGACGAGGAATACCGCCCAGAATGCCGAGCGCGTTGCGTCCGGGCTTGAGCCACAGCGGCGTAACGTCACTCATCATCAGCAGGTGCGCGAGGGATTTGTGGCAGTTGCGATCGATAAGCAAGGTGCTGCCCACGGGGGCGGCATACATCCCCACGATTTTATTCGAAGTGGAGGTGCCATTCGTCACCATGTAGCTCTGTTCAGCGCCAAAGGTCCGGGCAATATACTCTTCTGCTTCCAGATGTGGCCCACTGTGATCCAACAGCGACCCCAGCTCCGTCACCGAGATAGACACATCCGCCTTGAGGGTGTTACCGCCAAAAAAATCGTAGAAAAGGCAACCCACGGGGCTTTTCAGGTAAGCCGTCCCGCCCATGTGCCCTGGGGTACAAAAGGTGTATTTCCCCTCCTTCACATAGGTGAACAGCGCTTTGGTGAAAGGCGGCGTGATGTTGTCGAGATACTCCTGGGTGTATTGCTCAATGCGTGTAGCAATATCGCCCGCCATACCCAGCGCGTATTCGAAGAACCACAGCGCCATGCGCATATCATGGGCGCTGACGTCCATGGTCGAGTGTGTATTGATAAAGGCATACAGCGGCAGATATTCGTTGAGCTGATTAATCTCACTGCATAGTTCGAGATCGTATTCATCCCAGTCAAAAATGACGCCGCAGATACGCGGGTTATGCTCAATGAACTTCAGCAGGTCATTGCTGTTTTGCGGCCAGATAAGCTGAAAGCCTTGCGTCTTAAGCGCCTGCTCAAGTTCCTTGATTGGCTCATCTTTGTAGAAAACGCCGTGGGGTCCCATGATGGCAATAATATTCACGCTTACCTCCTTAAAAAACATGAGTTAAGCATAGTTGAGCTAAACCGCAGGTATAAAAAAAGCCACACCGGAGTGTGGCTTTTCAGAATGATCTTTTGCGTGAATCACGCGTAGCCGTAGCTCATCAGACGCTGGTAACGACGGTTACGCAGATCGTCTTTGCTCAGCGCATCCAGATCGGCCAGGTCGGCAATCAGCTGGGCTTTCAGAGATGCCGCCATCGCTTCAGCGTTGCGGTGAGCGCCGCCCAACGGTTCCGGGATAATGGAATCGATCAGTTTCAGCTCTTTCAGACGCGGTGCAATGATGCCCATCGCTTCCGCGGCCAGCGGTGCTTTGTCAGCGCTTTTCCACAAAATGGACGCACAACCTTCCGGGGAGATAACGGAATAGGTGCTGTACTGGAGCATATTCACTTTATCGCCTACGCCAATCGCCAGCGCACCACCGGAGCCGCCTTCGCCGATGACGGTACAGATGACCGGTACATTCAGGCGAGACATTTCACGCAGGTTACGGGCAATGGCTTCAGACTGGCCACGTTCTTCAGCGCCCACGCCAGGGTAAGCACCCGGGGTGTCAATGAAGGTGATGATAGGCATGTTGAAGCGATCGGCCATTTCCATCAAACGCAGCGCTTTACGGTAGCCTTCTGGAGCAGGCATACCAAAATTGCGACGAATTTTTTCTTTGGTTTCACGACCTTTCTGATGACCAATGATCATCACCGGACGGCCATCCAGACGAGCGATACCGCCCACAATGGCTTTGTCATCGGCATAAGCGCGATCGCCAGCCAGTTCGTCAAACTCATCAAACGCAAGGCGGACATAATCCAGGGTGTATGGACGCAGCGGATGGCGCGCCAGCTGGGCTACCTGCCATGCGCCAAGATCGGCGAAAATTTTGCGCGTCAGTTCTACGCTTTTTTCGCGCAGACGATGCACTTCTTCGTCAATGTTAATATCCAGTTTTTCATCCTGACGGCTCACGGCGGTCAGAGAATCGATTTTCGCTTCCAGCTCAGCAATCGGCTGTTCGAAATCAAGGAAATTCAGACTCATAGTATTCCTGTATTAGTCAAACTCCAGTTCCACCTGCTCCGAACCAATGAGGCCACGGAGATCGTTCAGTAAACGATCGCTCGGAGAGACACGCCACGTTGCACCAAAGCGCAACCGCGCGCGTGCATCCGCCCTCTGATAGTAGAGATGTACTGGAATTGTCCCCGAGCGGTGGGGTTCCAGAGACTGACGGAGTCGGTTTAAAAGCTGGTCATCAATTTGCCTGTCCGTCAGCGAGATAGCAAGCCCGCGAGCATATTTTTCCCGGGCTTCGTCAATATCCATCACTTCACGGGCCATCATTTTAAGCCCACCGCTGAAGTCATCAAAGCTGACCTGTCCGCTGACGATTAGTATGCGGTCGTTTTCCAGCAAATGCTGGTACTTTTCCAGAGCTTCGGTGAATAACATCACCTCTAATCGCCCGGAACGGTCATCGATGGTACAGATGCCGATACGATTGCCGCGTTTGGTGACCATAACCCTTGCAGCAATCACGAGCCCCGCCGCCGTGGTGACCTTGCCACGCTCGGTTGGGTGCATGTCTTTTAGCCTAAGGCCGCCGACATAGCGATCGATTTCTTTTAAATACTGGTTGATAGGGTGACCCGTCAGATAAAGCCCTAACGTTTCACGCTCCCCTTCCAGTACCGTATGTTCCGGCCAGGGCAGACAGTTAGCATAAGACTGCTCTATCTGTTCCGGCTCTTCTGCCAGCACGCCGAACATATCCGCCTGACCAATGGCTTCGGCTTTAGCATGCTGATCGGCCGCTTTCAATGCGTCGCCCAATGAATTCATTAGCGCCGCGCGGTGCGGCCCAAGGCGGTCAAACGCCCCGGACATAATCAGCTTTTCCAGCACCCTGCGGTTCAGCTTTTTGGTGTCGGTACGGGCGCAGAGATCAAACAACTCGCGGAAGTATCCCCCTTCATTACGCGCTTCGATGATCGCTTCGATTGGCCCTTCACCCACACCTTTAATCGCGCCGATACCATACACGATTTCCCCGTCATCATTGACGTGGAAGTGGTACAAACCGGAATTAATGTCCGGCGGCAGGATTTTAAGCCCCATTCGCCAGCATTCATCCACCAGTCCCACCACTTTTTCGGTGTTATCCATATCGGCGGTCATCACCGCCGCCATAAACTCGGCGGGATAGTGCGCTTTAAGCCATAGCGTCTGGTAAGAGACTAAAGCATAGGCAGCAGAGTGCGATTTGTTAAATCCGTACCCGGCGAATTTCTCCACCAGGTCAAAGATTTTCATCGCCAGCTCGCCATCAACGCCATTTTTCTTTGCCCCTTCTTCGAAGGTGCCGCGCTGCTTGGCCATCTCTTCCGGCTTTTTCTTACCCATTGCACGACGCAGCATATCCGCGCCGCCCAGGGTGTAGCCGGAGAGCTCCTGGGCAATCTGCATGACCTGTTCCTGATACAGGATGATGCCGTAGGTTGGCTCCAGCACGGGTTTAAGGCACTCGTGTTGCCACTGTACGTCGGGATAAGAGATCTCTTCACGACCGTGTTTACGGTCGATAAAGTTATCTACCATCCCGGATTGCAACGGCCCCGGACGGAACAAGGCCACCAGGGCGATCATGTCCTCAAAGCAGTCCGGCTGCAGACGCTTAATCAAATCTTTCATGCCGCGGGATTCAAGCTGGAAGACCGCAGTGGTCTCCGAGCGCTGCAGCATATCGAAACTTTTCTTATCGTCCAGTGGGATAGCGGCGATATCAATAGGCTCAAGGCCCTGCTTCGCGCGCCGCGGGTTGATCATCTTCAACGCCCAGTCGATGATGGTCAGCGTACGCAGCCCCAGGAAGTCGAATTTCACCAGGCCTGCATATTCGACGTCGTTTTTATCAAACTGGGTAACCGGGTGATGGCCTGCTTCATCGCAATAGAGCGGTGCAAAATCGGTAATTTTGGTGGGAGCAATAACCACCCCGCCCGCGTGCTTACCGGCATTACGAGTGACACCTTCCAGCTTGCGCGCCATATCGATAAGCGCTTTAACTTCTTCGTCTGCTTCGTAGATTTCTGGCAGTTGCGGCTCAGCTTCAAAGGCCTTTGCCAGCGTCATGCCTGGATCGGGCGGCACCAGTTTCGAAATGCGGTCCACAAAGCCATACGGGTGCCCCAGCACGCGGCCCACGTCGCGAATTACCGCTTTCGCCGCCATCGTACCGAAGGTGATAATCTGCGAAACCGCATCACGACCGTACATCTCCGATACGTGCTCAATAACCTGGTCGCGTTTTTCCATACAGAAGTCAACGTCGAAGTCAGGCATAGAAACACGTTCCGGGTTGAGGAAACGTTCAAACAGCAGGTCGAATTCCAGCGGATCGAGGTCCGTGATTTTCAGCGCATACGCCACCAGCGAACCCGCACCCGAACCGCGCCCTGGCCCTACCGGCACACCGTTATCTTTAGACCACTGGATAAATTCCATTACGATAAGGAAGTAACCCGGGAACCCCATCTGGTTGATAACCTGCAGCTCGATGTCCAGACGCTCGTCATACTCAGGGCGCTTCTCTTTACGGACTGCTTCATCCGGGAACAAGAATTCCAGACGCTCTTCCAGCCCCTCTTTCGATTTCACGACGAGGAAATCTTCGGTGGTCATATCGCCCGTCGGGAACTGCGGCAGGAAATACTCACCTAGTCGTACGGTGACGTTACAACGTTTGGCGATTTCGACGCTGTTCTCCAGCGCTTCAGGAATGTCGGCAAACAGCTCGCACATCTCATCTTCATTACGCATGTACTGCTGCGTCGAGTAGTTGCGCGGGCGCTTGGGATCGTCGAGGGTAAAACCGTCGTGGATGGCGACACGGATTTCGTGAGCATCAAAGTCGCCGCCATCAATAAAGCGCACGTCATTGGTCGCCACAACGGGCAAACCACGCTCTTGCGCTAATTCGACAGCCGCATGCAGATAGTTTTCTTCATCGGCACGCCCGGTGCGGATCAGTTCCAGATAGTAGCTATCAGGGAAATGGGTTTCGTAGAAACTGACGCATTGATCGACCAACGGCGCATTGCCACGCAACAAGCTTCTTCCGACATCGCCCATGCGACCACCGGAAAGCAGGATCAGCCCCTCTTTATGCTCAACCAGCCAGTCTCTGTCGATCCACGGACCCGCGGCACCGTAACCACGCTGGTAGGCGCGTGAGATAAGCAACGTCAGGTTTTGGTAGCCGGTATTGTTGGCCGCCAGCACGGTGAGCTGCGTCAACTCATCGCTGAGGAGTTCGCTCTGAACGTGAAAATCGGCACCAACTATAGGCTTCATCCCCGCACCGTGAGCGGTGCCATAGAACTTCACCAGACCGCACAGGTTTGTAAAATCGGTGATCGCCAGTGCAGGCATGCCAAGCGCGGCCGCCTTTTTTACCAGCGGCCCGGTTTTAGCCAGCCCATCAATCATGGAATAGTCGCTATGCACCCGCAGGTGTACGAAACGTGGTTCAGCCATTTTCAGATTCCGGTTTTATCTCGTGACAAGAATCAGGACACAAGGCCCAGCGCGCGTTTGACCGGGCCAAAACTGCGCCGGTGATGTTCAGTTGCGCCATGTTCAACCAGTTTTTGCAGATGAAAAGCGGTCGGGTAGCCTTTGTGCTGCGCAAAACCATATTGGGGGAAGGTCACATCCAGTGCCGCCATTTCTGCATCTCGCGACACTTTGGCAAGAATAGACGCCGCGCTAATTTCCTGCACGCGGCTGTCCCCTTTTACAACCGCCATTGACCGCATAGGCAGTGTTGGGCAGCGGTTGCCATCGATCAGCACATATTCAGGCACAATGTGCAGGCCTGCAACAGCGCGCTGCATCGCCAGCATGGTGGCGTGTAAAATGTTCAGCTCGTCGATTTCATGGGGCTCTGCACGGCCAAGACTCCAGGATAGCGCCTTTTCTTTGATCTCGTCGAACAACGCAAGGCGGCGTTTCTCGGATAACTTTTTGGAGTCATTCAGACCGAGGATCGGTCGTGCAGGATCTAAAATCACTGCAGCCGTCACGACAGCACCCACCAGTGGCCCGCGACCGACTTCATCCACACCCGCAACCAGGTGCGTGTGGGGGTATTCAAATTCCATCATTTTGCCAACTCCAGTACAGCATCAGCGGCCTGTTCATCAGCATTACAGCGGATCTGCAGATGCAGTTCGCGAAAGATGTCATGCATGTCGTTGTGCGCTTTGCCATTCGCCAGCAGCGGAAGCAATGCTTCAGCCAGTTTTTGCGGCTGGCAGTCATCCTGCAGCAGTTCTTTCACCAGTTCACGACCTGCAAGTAAATTCGGCAGAGAAACGTAATCTGTTTTGACCAGGCGTTTCGCCAGCCAGAAAGTAAAAGGTTTCATGCGGTAGCCAACGACCATCGGGCATTTCGCCAGCATACATTCCAGCGCCGCGGTGCCTGATGCCAGAAGGGCAGCATCGCTGGCAATCATCGCATCACGTGCCATACCGTTGAGCATGTGTATCTGCAATTCTGGCGCAATGTCCTGCTTGATGCGCTCAAACTGCTCACGCCGCTTCGCATTGACCAGCGGCACGACAACATGAAGATCGGGGTAATGCTGACGTAAAATTTGTGCCGTACGCAGGAAATCGGCACTCAGCATCTCCACTTCCGCGCCACGGCTGCCGGGCAGCAGCGCAAGGCAATGTGCGTCGTGAGGAATGCCTAAGATGTCCCGCGCCGCGAGCTTATCGGGATCAAGTGGCATGGCATCCGCCATGGTGTGACCGATAAACCGGCAGGGAACATTGAATCTGTCATAAAACGCTTTTTCGAAAGGCAGAAATGCAAGAACCAGATCGGTGGATCTGCCTATTTTGAAAACACGTTTTTGGCGCCAGGCCCAGACGGACGGGCTGACATAGTGAATGGTCTTGATACCCTGTTTTTTCAAATTCCCCTCAAGGGTAATGTTGAAATCGGGCGCATCAATGCCGACAAAAACATCGGGCTTAAGCTCGGTGAAGCGGCGAGAGAGATCGGCGCGAATGTGCAGCAGGCGACGCAAACGCCCGAGCACCTCAACAATCCCCATCACGGCCAATTCTTCCATTTCGTACCAGGCTTCACAGCCTTCGGCCTGCATCAATGGACCCGCGACCCCAACAAATCGGGCGTTGGGTACACGTGCTTTCAGGGCGCGAATGAGACCTGCACCAAGAATATCGCCGGAGGTTTCTCCGGCGACGAGGGCAATCGTTAACGGGCGATGCTCGACCATTACCGAATCAGGCCACGCGTAGAGCGTTCAAAGAACTCGGTGAACGCTTTCACTTCCGGATGCTGCTCGGCCAGTGTGGCAATCTCGGGTTTCGCTTCCTCCAGCGTTTTACCACTGCGGTAAAGCAGCTTGTACGCGTTACGGATAGCATGAATGGCTTCACGGCTAAAGCCGCGGCGTTTCAACCCTTCGATGTTCACCCCAAACGGGGTCGCGTGGTTGCCCTGCGCAATAACGTACGGCGGCACGTCCTGCGCGACACCGGAGCAGCCGCCAACCATGACGTGCGCACCGATGATGCAGAACTGATGGACAGCGGTCATACCACCGACGATCGCAAAATCATCAAGGGAGACGTGTCCTGCAAGCGTCGCGTTATTGGCGAGAATGCAGCGATTACCGATCGTACAGTCATGCGCAACGTGCGTATTCACCATCATCAGGTTATCACTGCCCACCTTCGTTAATCCGCCGCCTTGTACCGTGCCACGGTGAATGGTGACGCTTTCGCGAATGCGGTTGCGATCGCCAATTTCCACGCGAGTCGGTTCACCAGCATATTTCAGATCCTGGTTAACTTCCCCGATGGAAGCGAACTGATAAATCTCATTATCACGACCAATTTTGGTGTGGCCGTTTATGACGACATGAGACTTCAGTACGGTGCCTTCGCCAATCTCGACGTTAGCACCAACAATACAAAACGGGCCAATGTGAGCGTTAGCACCAATAATGGCACCGTCTTCAACAATGGCAGAAGGATGAATAAAGGCGGTTTTATCAATCACGTATCAGGCCTCCCGGCTACGTGCACACATCATAGTAGCTTCGCAAACAACTTTACCGTCAACCAACGCAACGCCTTTGAAGCGGGTCAGCCCACGGCGCGTTTTCTCAAAGGTAACTTCCATGATCATCTGATCGCCTGGCACCACCGGGCGCTTAAAGCGCGCTTCATCGATACCTGCGAAATAATAGAGCTCACCTGGCTCCAGTTTTCCAACGCTTTTAAACGCCAGAATACCCGTCGCCTGCGCCATTGCTTCCAGAATCAGCACGCCCGGGAAGATAGGTTTACCAGGGAAATGCCCCTGGAAAAATGGCTCATTTACGGAGACATTTTTAACTGCGCGCAGAAAACGACCTTCTTCAAAATCCAGCACACGGTCAACCAGCAAAAACGGGTAACGGTGCGGCAGAAGCTCCAGAATCTCTTCAATGTGCAGAGTATGAGTGTCAGTAGTCAAAATACTCTTCCTGTCTAAATATACTAAAAGGCAATAATAACACGGCCCGAGGCAATCGTGAGAATGCCTACAGGCCGGGAAGTTTAGGTGTTAACGAGCGAGCTATTAGTCTTCTTTATTGACCTTGCGCTCAACAGCTTTGAGGCGCTTGCTCATATCATCAATGTTCATCACCAGTGCCGCGGTTTTACGCCACACTTTGTTTGGCTGCAGCGGGATACCGGAGGAATACACGCCAGGTTCAGTGATAGGACGCATCACCATACCCATTCCCGTCACGGTGACCTTGTCGCAGATTTCCATATGACCATTGATAACGCTGGCACCACCAATCATACAGTAACGGCCAATTTTCAAACTGCCCGCCATGATGACGCCACCAGCAACCGCGGTATTGTCGCCAATCACAACGTTATGTGCAATCTGACACTGGTTATCAATGATGACGCCGTTACCAATGCAGGTATCATCTAGCGCACCACGATCGATCGTTGTACAGGCGCCGATCTCAACGCGATCGCCAATAATCACACGACCGAGTTGCGGGATCTTCACCCAATTGCCGCGATCGTTGGCATAACCGAAGCCATCTGCGCCGATCACTGTACTGGATTGGATCAGGCAATTCTCACCGATCTCAATTTCGTGGTAAATAGTGACGTTGGCCCACAAACGCGAACCCGCACCAATTTTCGTCTTTTTCCCAACGAAGCAACCCGCCCCAATCACCACGTTATCACCCAAAACAACGTCGGATTCGATAACGGCATTGGCGCCAATGGCAACATTGTTACCCAACGTAGCGCTCGGGTCGATCACGGCACTGGGTGCGATGTTCTGAGCCGGCTGCGGCGTTGAGTCAAGAATTTGGGCCATGCGAGCATAGGTGAGATAAGGATTTCTCACGATCAGTGCAGCGCTTTTGGCAAAAGGAAGATCGTCCTGTGTCATGACGACAGCAGACGCCTGGCAGTCATTCAGGTTTTCACGGTATTTAGGATTAACCATGAAGGTGATTTGACCTGCTTTAGCAGATTGCATGGACGCAACGCCGGTGATGACGAGATCGCCATCACCGTGTAATTCTGCATCCAACTGTTGAGCTAAATCAGACAGTCGAATTGAAGGCATTACTTATTTAACCTGTTTCAGCACATCAGCAGTGATGTCTTTAACGTCATTGCTGTTGTAGATAGCAGCGTTAGCCGGAAGTACCAGGTCTACACCCTGATCCGTAGCAACTTTCTTCACTGCTGCCTGGATTTTGGTCATCATCTTGCCACGTTCTTCGTTAGAACGACGAGCCTGATCCTGCTCGAAGGCTTGGCCTTTCTGGGCCAGATCCTGACGCTGAGCCTGGATATCTTTTTCCAGCTTAGTACGATCGGCCGCTTTCATCGTAGAACCGTCACGCTGGTAACGCTGCATTTTGGTCTGCAGGTCAGATTCCAGACGCTGCAGTTCGCTGGCACGACCACCGAATTCGTTTTTCATGGTCTGAGAAACGCCAGAAGTCTGCGCAACTTGCTGGAACAGGTTATTCATATCAACGATAGCAATTTTGTCTGCTGCTTGAGCAGACGCCGCCATTGCCAGACCAAAACCTGCAGCTAATAACAACTTTTTCACAATAAACTCCTCACCATCCCAATTGTACCCATAGGTACCGTTCTTTGCGTTGGTGGGCGGTGAAAACCACCGCCACAACCATCACTACATCAAGCATTCCATCGCAGCGGCACGTTACCAGGTTTTACCAATGTTAAACTGGAACTGTTCTGCCTTGTCTCCATCGTACTTCTTAAACGGCTGGGCGTAGGAGAATACCAACGGCCCCAATGGGGACATCCATTGTAGTGCGATACCCGCAGACATACGGATATTGCTTGGATCACTATAGTCCGGGACACCCAATGCTTTCATATCAGCAGTATTCTGCCAATTGGTGTCCCACACGGTACCGGCATCCCAGAAGAAGGATGTACGAACCGAGTTTGCATATTTATCACTGATAAACGGCGTCGGCGTAATGAACTCAAGGCTGGCAACACCCATGGCGTTCCCCCCTACAGCGTCATTAGAACTACAGTATTTCGCCGTCGTTGTATTACAGTTATCCAGGCCTGCACCACCGTAGTACACCGCTTTCGGACCAATGTTATTGGACTGGAAGCCACGCACTGTGCTCGAACCACCGGCATAGAAGTTCTCATAGAACGGCAGTTCTTTGCCGCCTAAGCCGTCACCGTAGCCCCAGCGCGTACGTCCCAGAACAACCCACTTGTGATCGTCATCAATCGGGAAGTAGGACGCAGTATCTACCGTGACTTTGTAGAACTCGTTATCCGATCCTGGAATAGTGACTTTACCGTTCAGGTTGACGCGAGAACCCTTGGTAGGGAAATAACCGCGGTCAAGGTTGTTGTACGTCCAACCATAGTTGAAGGTGAAGTCATTTGCATCATAGCCATTGTTATCGCTAGTGGTGCTTGAAGTCTGACCGACTGAATCCAGATAACGCCACATCGCCACCTGCGGTTCCATATTAGACAGGTCGTTATGGACGTAGCCTAAGCCCAGACGCAGGGTGTTGTATTCGTTAATTGGGAAGCCGAGCGTGCCATCCAAACCGTAACTTTTGTTGGTATAGGAGGACAGGTCAGCATCATCAGCTTTAAAGTCGTTGTAGAAGATACGACCGCCAAGGCTCACACCATCAACCGTGAAGTACGGGTTGGTTACAGAGAACTCAGAATAAGTCTGGTAGTCGTTTTTGGTACCGTTAATGCCAACGGAGTAGCCTGTACCCAGCCAGTTATCCTGCTGAACACCGACCTGGAAGCTCACGCCACTTTCAGTACCGTAACCGACACCAAAGTTAAAGCTACCGGTGTTACGCTCTTTCACTTTGTAAACGACGTCAACCTGATCAGGGCGCCCCGGAACACGTTGCGTATCAGTATCAACGGTTTCGAAGTAACCCAGACGGTTCAGACGCTCTTTACCCTGGTCAACCAGGTCGCTGCCCAACCAGGCACCTTCCATCTGACGCATTTCGCGACGCAGCACGGCGTCTTTAGAGGTATCGTTGCCTTCAAAGCGAATCTTACGAACGTAGTAACGGTTACCTGCATCCACATTCACATGCAGTTTAACGGTTTTATCCGTATCGTTAATTTCTGGCTGCGACTGAACGCGTGGGTAGGCATAACCATAGCGACCAAGAAGCTTTTTAATATCATCTTCCATTTTGGTCACTTTGGCGCCGTTATAAAGCTCACCCGGCTCAATCTTCGTCAGGCTTTCAATCTCAGCAGAGTGACCCGCAAGGTTGCCGGTAACCTGAACGCCAGAGAGTTTGTACTGATCGCCTTCCGTCACGTTAACGGTGATGTAGATGCCTTTTTTATCTGGCGTCAGGCTCACCTGTGTGGAGTCGATGTTGAAACGCGCGTAGCCACGATCCAGATAGTAACTGCGCAGGGATTCAAGATCGCCCGCCAGTTTCTGTTTCTGATATTTACGATCGCCAACCACGTTCCACCACGGTACTTCATCACGTAACTGGAATGTAGAGATCAACTGTTCGGTGCTGAACGCATGGTTCCCGACGATGTTGATCTGTTGGATCTGTGCAGAAACGCCTTCCTGGAAGACCAGTTTAAGGTCAACACGGTTACGCGGCAGTGGGGTAACAACAGCCTTCACGCTGGCGCTGTATTTACCCACGCTGTAGTAGAAATCTTCCAGCCCTTTTTCGATATCGGAGAGCGTGGTGCGATCAAGAGACTCGCCAACACGCACGCCAGAGGCCTCAAGATTCTGCTTCAGCATGTCATCTTTCACCGCTTTATTGCCGGAGAAAGTGATACTGGCGATTGTTGGGCGTTCTTTTACTTGAACAAGAAGGGTATCACCGTCGCGGAGTACGCGAACGTCCTCGAAGTTGCCAGTGGCAAACAAGGCACGAATGGTGTTACTGACGTCTTCGTCATTCACCGTATCGCCTGGACGGACCGGCATACTGAGGAGGGCCGCACCAACGGCGACACGCTGCAGGCCTTCGAAATGAATGTCTTTCACTACGAACCCGTCAGCACCGTATACGGTGGCGCTGCTAAACAGCAGCGACGCTATGAGCAACTTTTTCATCGCCATCGTTATTATGCGTTCTTCCTAACAAACTCTCTTACAACCGAGAGAAATCATTGAAAAGTGCAAGTCCCATTAACAACACCAGCACTATCGAGCCAATGCGGTAGCTAAAGTCTTGAACTCGCTCGGATACCGGTTTACCTTTCAGCTTTTCAAGCGCCAAAAACAGCAGATGTCCCCCGTCCAGGACAGGGAGTGGAAACAGGTTGATAATCCCCAGGTTCACGCTGATTAAAGCGAGGAACATCAGGTAGTAAATCACCCCAAACTCTGCTGACATCCCAGCCCCCTGAGCGATCGAAATCGGCCCACTGAGGTTGTTCAGTTTTACGTCTCCGGTTATCAATTTCCCCAACATACTGACCGTCAGCTTCATTAACTGCCATGTCTTGTCCGTGGCCTCGACAATGGCGCTGAATGGCCCGTACTGGCGTACTGTCTTGTATTCATCTGGCAAAGGAATGATTTTTGGCACGACACCAGCAAACCCTTCAGCCTTGCTACCGGGCTTTGTATCCGGTATCAGCGTTAAAGACAAGGAACTCCCGTGCCTTTCGATGTCCAGCGCTAACGGTGTACCCGGATTATCCCTCACCAGAGTGACAAACGTCATCCACTGCGTTAATTGCTGACCATCGACTTTAACGATCCTGTCGCCAGCTTGCAAACCTGCTTTGCTTGCGGCAGAACCTGATTGTATCTCAGCAAGGACCGGTTCAATCTGCGGACCGCGAGGTCGAATCCCTAACGAGGTGACAGGATCCTCTCTGTCAGGTTCAAAGTGCCATTGACCTAAATCAAGGACCTTCTCCTGACGGCCATCGCTACCGAACGGCGCCACACTGAGCGTAGTTTGTTTGTCACCGATTTTTGACACCAGTTGCAAACGCACTGCATCCCAATCAGGCGTTTCGATACCGTCAATTGCTTTAAGTTCCGTGCCGGGTGTAATTTGAGCATGGGCAGCGATGGAATCGGGTGTTATTTCACCAATAACCGGACGAACGCCAGGGACGCCGATAATAAATACCAGCCAGTAGGCAAAAATGGCGAACAGAAAGTTGGCAATCGGACCTGCAGCAATAACCGCTGCGCGCTGGCCGACCGTTTTGTTATTAAAGGCGTGATGGCGCATTTCAGGCGTCACCGCCTCTACGCGTTCATCCAACATCTTGACGTAGCCGCCGAGGGGAATAATGGCAACGACAAACTCTGTTCCTTGCTTATCGTGACGACGCCAGAGCGCTTTACCAAAACCAATGGAAAAGCGCTCAACTCGCACGCCGCAACGGCGAGCAACCCAGAAATGGCCAAATTCGTGCACTGTGATAAGGACACCAAGCGCAACAATAAACGCCGCCAGATTCCAGAGGATGCTCAGCATAAAACCTTCCGTCAAATCGTCCTGAAAACCAGCAATAACAGGCAAGCAAATACAGGTACTGCCGCCGTAAGGCTGTCGATGCGATCCAGTATACCGCCATGACCCGGGATTAAATGACCACTATCTTTAATTCCCGCTTCACGCTTAAACATACTTTCCGTTAAATCACCTAACACCGAGGCCAGTGCGGCGACAACAGAGCAGATAAACAGCGTTGACGACGCGACGTCCAGATTGGCCCACGCACCGTATACCCATGAGATAATTGCAGCGGTGAACAAACCGCCAATAAAACCTTGCCAGGTTTTGCCCGGTGACACTTTCGGCGCCAGCTTATGCTTGCCAAACAGTTTGCCGAACATGTAGGCACCGGAATCCGCACCCCAGACCAGAATCATAACGTACAACAGCCACAGCGCACCGCTATAGTGGTTGTCATCGTAATGCCAGGAACGTAACGCCAGCATGCCCCAGAAGAAAGGAATGATGGTCAGGATGCCAAAAATCAGACGCAGAACTTTCGAATGTCGCCAGATACCTGCCGAAGCCGGATAGCCCAAAACCAGCAGCAGTGCGACAATCCACCAGCCCAACGATGCCCAGAGTGATATCTCAACCAGCGGCTGATGAATATTATGATGGTACTCCGGGATGGCTAACAGCATGGCAGCCAGCACAAAGCCGCATAACACTGCCAGCCAGACGCGTTGTGTACGGGAAGTGAAACCGCTCAGTTGCCCCCATTCCCATGCAGCCAGCATACACACGACCAAAGTCACAATCGCAAAGCCCATCGGCGGCAGCAAGAACAACGCTGCGATAACGACAGGTATTAAAACTAACGCGGAAATCAGGCGATACTTCAGCAAAAGCTACCCCCATCAGGCATTGTCGCTGCCGGGCTCGGTGCCGCCGAAGCGACGCTCTCTATTGGCAAAGGCATGCAGCGCACCTTCAAAGTCTTGTTCATCGAAATCGGGCCAAAGAACATCAGTAAAGTAAAGTTCGGCATACGCAATTTGCCAAAGTAAAAAGTTACTTATGCGATGTTCCCCACCAGTCCTAATCACTAAATCTACGGGAGCCAGTTCATGCATGCAGATTTGTTGGCTCAGCGCCTCTTCATCAATCTGGTCGGGGCGTAACAGCCCTTCCTGAACCTGAATGGCCAATTGCCGTACTCCCTGCACGATATCCCAGCGCCCGCCGTAATTCGCTGCGATATTTAGCGTCAGCCCGGTGTTTTGAGCCGTTAACGCCTCCGCTTTACGAATACGTTCCTGCAAACGCGAGTTGAAGCGGCTCGTGTCGCCAATGATCCGCAAGCGCACATTGTGCCGGTGCAGACTTTTGACTTCACTGTCCAGCGCCCAGACGAACAACTCCATCAGCGCAGTCACTTCTTGCGCCGGACGATTCCAGTTCTCGCTGCTAAACGCATACAGCGTCAGCGCATCGATTCCGCTATTCGCGGCAAAAGAAACCGCGCGACGAACCGACTTCGCGCCCGCTCGGTGCCCAAAGGCGCGGATTTTCCCTTGTCTTTTCGCCCAGCGACCATTGCCGTCCATAATAATTGCGACATGACGGCAGCCATGCGCAGGCAAATTTTCGCTTATTGGTTGATTAGCAGACAACATAACGCGTTTTAGTCCCTGAAAAGGATTTAGCGGTACTCAGGAATACAAAAGCCCTTACGCAAAAAAGCCGTGTCAACCACGGCTTCACCTCGGAGCCAGGTATAAATCTGGCAATCGGGTGCGCAGACTATATCACTGAAGCCTAACGCTAACAAATAACATGACTGAGAGTGGCTGGATTATCACCAGCTTGCGAAGCGCATCACTTGTTTTTGCGCCACTTCGCGAGCCATACGATCCACTGCCAAAACATCGTCAATACTTTGCGGTTCACACAACGTCATCTGTTCCAGAACAGACAAATTCAGGGCCGCGATATCTGTAAATCGAATCGCCGACGCCAGGAAAGCGGCAACCGTCACCTCGTTCGCTGCATTTAACGCTGTTGTCGCAGCCTGTCCTTGCGCAAAAGCATCAATGGCCAGCTTCAGGCAGGGATAGCGATCGTAATCAGGCGCAGCAAAACTCAAGGAGCTGAGTTTACAAAAATCGAGGGTATTCACACCTGAAGGCACGCGACCAGGCCAGGCCATGGTGTGTGCGATGGGTGTGCGCATATCCGGTTCACCCAGTTGTGCTAACACGCTGCCATCCAGATAACGCACCATGGAGTGGATCACCGATTGTGGGTGGATCAACACTTCCATCTGGCGTGCAGAGGCATTAAACAGCCAGCGCGCTTCAATGTATTCCAGACCTTTATTCATCATAGTGGCTGAATCAACGGAGATTTTTCGCCCCATCGACCAGTTCGGATGGCGACATGCCTGATCCGGCGTCATTGCAGCCAGTTCAGACAGCGGCGTCTCACGAAATGGACCACCTGATCCGGTAAGCAAAATAGACGATACGCCGTTTTGCTCTAAATCAGCGTACCCCAGGTTCTGTTGGATTGTTTCCGGTAAACTCTGAAAAATAGCGTTATGTTCGCTATCTACCGGAAGAAGTTGCGCCCCGCTCTCCTGTACCGCCTCCATAAAAAGACGACCACAGGTCACCAGGGATTCTTTATTGGCGAGAAGAACCGTTTTGCCGGCACGAATAGCGGCAAGCGTTGGCACCAGACCCGCAGCCCCTACAATCGCCGCCATGACCTGATCCACACCCGCAAGCGCAGCCATTTCACATGCTGCCTGTTGGCCGCTCATCACTTCGGTGCGGCTATTGTGCTGCTGCAACGTTACCCGCAGTTCACGGGCGCTGGCTTCATCGTCCATGACGGCGAAACGCGGCGTGAATTCCAGGCACTGCTCGACCATGCGGGCGACATTTTTGCCGGCGACAAGTGCGGTCACGGAAAAGCGGTCAGGATTGTGGCGAACCACATCGAGCGTGCTGCAACCAATAGAACCTGTTGAGCCCAGAAGGGTTATATGCTTCATGAAACGCTCACAATATTGCGCGGATAAAAAGCAAAACGCCGCCAGCAAAGCCGCATGGCAGCTCTCTGTACGGCGTTTTAATGGATAGCAGTATTAGAACTGCATCAGTTCAGCTTCTTTATCTGCCAGCGCCGCATCAATTTTCTTGATTGCTGCATCCGTCAGTTTCTGTACGTCGTCCTGAGAACGGCGATCGTCATCTTCACTGATTTCTTTGTCTTTCAGCAGAGCTTTCACTTTATCGTTCGCATCACGACGCACGTTACGCACGGAAACACGACCTTGCTCAGCTTCACCACGTACGACTTTGATCAGGTCTTTACGACGCTCTTCCGTCAGCGCAGGCAGCGGAACGCGGATGTCAGTGCCCGCAGAGCTTGGGTTCAGACCCAAATCGGACGCCATAATCGCTTTCTCTACGGCCGGGCCCATTGAGCGATCGAATACGTTGATTTTCAGCGTACGGGTATCTTCTACCGTGACCTGCGCCAACTGACGCAGCGGGGTTGGCGTGCCGTAGTATTCCACAACGATGCCATCCAGCAGGCTTGGGGAAGCGCGGCCAGTACGAATTTTGCTGATTTGGGTTTTGAACGCTTCTACGCATTTGTCCATGCGTACTTCAGCATCTTTTCTGATGTC
>CAUSEC010000046.1:0-26870 GCA_963530515.1 uncultured Enterobacteriaceae bacterium
CCATGCGCGTCGCCCCGGCCTTGCGGATACGCTTCGTCGATTTTCAGCCGGACCCAGTCATCGCTGCCATTCTTTACGTTTCAGGAGGTCATGCCATCGCTTCAGGCGATCATATGACCTTCATGACTAAAGCTTAAAGCTCCCCACCACGTTTTCGAGCTGCACCGTCTGCTCTTCCATCGACTGGGCAGCGGCAGCGACCTGCTCAACCAGTGCGGCGTTCTGCTGGGTGGCGCTGTCGAGCTGGTTAATGGCGATGTTGATTTGCGCAATGCCACGGCTCTGCTCATCACTCGACGAGCTGATTTCCGAAATCAGGACGTTCACGCTTTCCACTTTTTCCATCAGGCCATCCATGTTGGTACCGGCTTGACGCACCAGCCCACTGCCTTTCTCAATGCTGCTGACGGACTCTTCAATCAGCTTTTTGATCTCCTGCGCGGAGCGGGCGCTGCGCTGGGCGAGAGAACGCACTTCCCCTGCGACCACCGCAAACCCACGGCCGTGCTCACCGGCGC
Organism: uncultured Enterobacteriaceae bacterium; assembly: GCA_963530515.1. GTDB lineage: Bacteria > Pseudomonadota > Gammaproteobacteria > Enterobacterales > Enterobacteriaceae > CBFFRJ01. The sequence goes on from CAUSEC010000046.1 coordinate 519, forward strand.
GCGCCGCTTCCACCGCCGCGTTAAGGGCGAGGATGTTGGTCTGGAAGGCAATGCCGTCAATCACACTGATGATCTCCACCACCTTCGAGGAGGAGTCGTTGATGTTGTTCATCGTCGACACCACCTGCTTCACTACACTCGCCCCTTTTTTCGCTGCATCGGTCGCTTCCACCGCCAGCTTGTTCGCCTGCAATGCATTCTCGGCGTTCTGGCGCACGGTGCTGGTGAGCTCTTCCATCGACGCGGCGGTTTCCACAATCGATGACGACTGCTCTTCCGTGCGCGACGACAGGTTCAGGTTGCCGCTGGCAATCTGGCGCGAGGCAGACGATATCGCCATTGAACTGCTGCCCACCTGCTGCATCAGTTCATTCAGGAACGAGATGAAATTATTGAAGTTTTTGATAATAGCATTGAATTCCGGGCTCTTACTTTCCACCAGACGCTGGGTTAAGTCAGCCCCGCCGCTGGAGAGCGCCTCAATGTTCTGATTGAGCAGCGTCACATTGCGGAAGATATTGCGCACAATGACCATCATGATGAGCACAATCAGCAGGCCAATCACCGTCTGCACAATGGTGAGTTTGGTCATGATGGCGTCAGACAGGCCCACCAGCTGGCTGCTCGGAATATCCACCGCCATCAACCACGGGCTGCCGCTGATGGGCAGAACCAGCAGCGTGTGCGCGCCATCTTCGCCTTCATACGTGCCTGTGATTTCAGTTTTACTGCCTTTTGCCAGTAAGGCGCTTAAGGCCGAAGAGGACGGGAGATTAAGGTCGCGCACATTCGACAGCGCCGGTTTGTCCTGCACGGACGAGCCGTTACCCACGATTTTGCCGTCGGCTTCAACGATCAACACGCTGCCGCCCACGGCTTTGCCCATGTCGACGGCGAGCTGGTTAAAGAAGCCCAGCGTCACGTCGATGGTCGCCACGCCCCAGGCTTTACCGTCTTTGGTAATGGCCATGGCGCAGTTGGTACGCGGCTGCGGGCTGGCGGCATCCTGGTAGGCTTTTGCCCAGGCACATTCCCCTTTGGGTGCGCTCAGGCCATCTTTATACCAGGGCTGTTCCCAGTATTTCGCCGATTCAGGCTGATTCCAGACCGTGTTGACCTGAAGGGTGCCGCTGGAATTACGCGCATAGAAGGTGCTGAATTTTTCACGCGCCGGGTCACGCTGGCCCGGTAATGGCCAAATCCCGCCGCCGAAGACGTTTAAATCTCCATACTGATTAACGAGTTGCGGTAACAATTCGTCAATCTGCTCGCTTTGCAATCCCACAACCAGTTCGGTTATTGCACGCTGCTGCGCTTTAACACGGTTCATTTGCTCTTTAATTGCATCACTTTGCAATTCGACCGTTGCCTGAATATTTTTGGTTTCTGTTTCAATAATTTGTGGAGAAACAAATTGTTTAATAACAATCCAGGTCACTATCAGCAAAATAACGAAAAAACTAATAAGTAACAGGCCAATACGGCCCTGGGTGGTTTTCCATGACATGATGGCAGCACTCGATCTGGTTGAATTAAGGGATATAACGACAATTTTTAGAATTTCTTTAATAAAAATCGTGCTTTAGCTGCATATAATCTGCATTTCATCAGGCAAAATGCCATTTTGAAAAAAATGACAATGCTGGCGTTTATTTTGTTTCTAATAGAGAAAAATAAAAAACCGAAAATAGCCGCTAACTAATGACAGCAGCTCAAGATTATCAATATGTTGAATCGTAAGATGCGAACATTCTCATGAAATGGAAGGGAACCAGAGGGAAAGAGAATGTTTATTTCTCTTTTCCTCTATTTGATAGTTATATTTATGCTGCGGGTAAACGTCATCACCTCCTGGCGACGTTAGCGAGCAAAAGCAAATTCGCGTTCCAGAATATCGACGATAAGCTGATTTTTAGAAACAGAGTGCTGTTTGGCTTCGATCGTCAGACGAGAATCGATATGTACAGGCACACGCAACGTGAGTCTTTTTTGCTCTTATTCCTGACGAAACGGAGAAGTACCGTCTTCTTTGCAGTCTGCAAGCCACTCATCAAGTGCGGTTTCGCCCTCGCAGATTAATGCATCAATACTCGTCGCCACAAAATCACAATAGCCATTAACATTCAAAAACTTCCCGCGAAACGCATTGATGTCAGCCTCAAAGGTGACTGAAGCTGGCTGGCCCTTAATCTCAATGATGTTTGATGCTTTATTCATAATCCACTCCTACTGAATTTATGAACCATTCTTTAAGCCCTGCAACAGCGCCCTTATCCATAACGTTTTTGGGGTGAGGTTCATGCGTGCTGTACTTCGTCGACCCAATCTGGAATTTGCGCCTTGAGCCGTTGTTGTTTTTAATCGTCCCACCAACGGCTTTGACGTCAAACAATGACGTCATAACATAACATCAAATTAAGCTCACATGGCTTACTGCATAGAGGTATGGCCTGGATGGAAACAAAAATGCTTTCATCTTCAACATGAGAGAGCCAAACAGCTAAAAATAGACAAAAAAAGCATAAGCCGGGAACTGGTTAATTTTTCATCACAAAAACAACCCGATAGCGCTACGACAGGGCTTTAGGCCCCGTGCGGTGCCGCTTCGGCTTTACACTATCCTTGCCGCTAACCTCTTCACAGCATGAATATTTCGGCGCATAGTTGAGCAAATGTTCAGCAGAGGAAGAGAGTGGTTGTAATGACAGACTGTCCGTTAATTATCCTGCAAGTCGGTATTCCCTCAGAATCTATTCGTGAAGCCCATGGCGATATCCCCTCCTGGTTTTGCCGTGCTATTGGGCATCCTCTTGAACAAACGGAAGTGGTCAGAGTGTTTGAAGGCGAGCCGCTGCCGCCACCCGATGCTAACCGCGTGGCGGTGATAACCGGCTCCTGGGCGATGGTCACCGACCGTCTGCCGTGGAGTGAAGCCGCCGCCGAGTGGATTCGTGAGGCGATGGCGATGGGCATGTCGCTGTTTGGCGTCTGCTACGGGCACCAGCTGATGGCCCACGCGCTGGGCGGTGAGGTGGAATGGCATCCGCAAGGGCGCGAAGTGGGCAGCCAGGCAATACAGCTTCACCCGCATGCCAGCAACGATATGCTGCTCAGTACGCTGCCGCGTGAGTTCCCGGCGCACCTGACCCACATGCAAACCGTCTCACGGCTGCCGGAAGGCGCGCTGAGGCTGGCATCATCGGCTCACGACGCGCACCAGATTGTACGCTACGGACCCAACGCCATGTCGACCCAGTTCCACCCGGAGTTTACGCCGGAAATCGCTTCCGCCATGATTCATCAGCGGGAAGAGGCGTTGACCGAGGAAGGGTTTGACCCGCACGCCCTGCTCTCTGGGGTTTTGCCGTCGCCGGAAGCGACAGAATTGCTGCGTCGTTTTGTGCATCAGGCGTTTAATCGCAGTATCCCTGAACAGGATGATTTAGCGCAGAGCGCGTAATTACGTCGCGTCGAAACGCACCGCTTTTAGCGCCCCAATCAGCCACTGCAATGCAGACTGATAATCAAACAAGCGGTGCGTTAACAGAATCAAATCATAAGAGGGCGCACCGGCAGGCAACTGCATGATGCGTAGGGGCATCATCGCGGCCAGCTCTTTGGCAATGCGGTAAGGCACGCACATCAAATACCCCGAAGCCATCGCCACGCGCCCACCCACCGCGTAACTCTGCACTACCGTGGTTAACGGGCGGTAGAGATGCTGGTCGAGCAGCCAGCTATCAATATGGTCCGCACCAGAACTCACCGCAGGCAAATGAATCTGCGCTTCGGTTACCAGATGTTTGAGGGTTAACTGCTCGGGCAGGTCGGTGCGTTCAACGGAAGCAATCGCCACGTAATGATCGGAAATCAGCGGGTGTTTATTAAAATACTGCGGGATGTATTGCAGGTTATCGACGCCGATAAACGCATCCAGCTGCCCACGCTCCACGCGCTCGAACTTGATGGTTTCCGAGAGAATATCCACCGACAGCCGCACGTTCGGCGCACAGGTTTTAAATTGCGCGGTTAACGCTGGCATATACATAAATTCGAAGTAGTCCACCGCGCCAATATAGAAGGTGTGCGGGTCACGGGTGGGGTCGAAATTGCCCTTTCCGCGCGTGGCCGAATCCAGCTTACTCAGCGCATTTTCAATCACCGGGATCATCGATGCCGCGTAGGGTGTCGGCTCCATGCCGTTGCGGGTGCGCACGAACATCTCATCGTTGAGCTGTTCGCGCAGGCGGTTGAGGGCGTGACTGAACGCCGACTGGGTGATGTTGGCTTTGCGCGCCGCCCGGGTGACGTTTTTCTCTTTCGCCAGAATGGGGACAAGGCGCAGCAGGTTGAGGTCAATCACGACTATGCATCCTGTTCATGGTTTCATGCAAACAATACATTTTATGCATAACGTCAGACATTGCTATAGTCATCCTTACGCAAAATAAATACGTCAGTGTTTATTCCTGAACGATTACCTTCTGATTTACGGAGAAGCTCATGAGAAATGTAACGGTTGCCGCTACCCAAATGGCCTGTACCTGGGAACTCGAAAAGAACGTCGCCAACGCCGAACGTCTGGTGCGTGATGCCCACCGCAAAGGTGCGCAGGTAATTCTGATTCAGGAACTGTTCGCCGCCCCGTATTTCTGCATCGATCAGAGCCCGGAACACTACGCGCTGGCGCAGGAAGTTGCCACCAGCCCGCTGATTAAACACTTCTCTGCGCTGGCAAAAGAGCTGGAAGTGGTGCTGCCGCTGAGCCTGTTTGAGAAGCACAACAACGCTTACTACAACTCGCTGGTAATGATCGACGCCGACGGCTCAGTGCTGGAAACCTACCGTAAAACGCACATCCCGAACGGCCCGGCTTACCAGGAAAAACAGTTCTTTATTCCGGGTGATACCGGCTTCAAAGTGTGGAACACCCGCTACGCGAAAATCGGCGTGGGCATCTGCTGGGATCAGTGGTTCCCGGAGACCGCACGTTGCCTGGCGCTGAACGGCGCAGAAATCATCTTCTACCCGACGGCGATTGGCTCTGAACCGGCTTACCCGGAGATCGACAGCCAGCCACACTGGACCCGCGTTCAGCAGGGCCACGCGGCGGCAAACCTGGTGCCGGTTATCGCCTCTAACCGCATCGGGACCGAAGCCAGCAAATACATCGAAGGCCTGGAAATGACCTTCTACGGCTCCTCCTTCATTGCTGACCAGACCGGTGAGCTGGTTGCGCAGGCCAACAAAACCGACGAAGCCGTGCTGGTGCATACCTTCGATCTGGATGCCATCGCCGCGCAGCGTGCGTCCTGGGGCCTGTTCCGCGATCGTCGCCCAAATATGTATGGCACCATCGCCACCTCTGACGGCAGCGAGAGGAGCAAATAATGTCTGCGCTGACCACACCGCGTCAGGATGGTTTTGCCATGCCTGGCGAATGGGCACCGCATCAGGCTGTCTGGATGTGCTGGCCGTACCGTACCGATAACTGGCGTGCCAACGGCGCGCCTGCTCAGCAGGCGTTCGCTGCCGTGGCTGAGGCAATTTCACGCAAAACGCCGGTCATTATGGCCGTGCCTAAAGCCGAAATGGACAAGGCACGTAAAACCATGCCCGCCAGCGTGACGCTGGTGGAAATGGAGAGCGACGATGCCTGGATGCGCGACACCGGCCCGACCGTTGTCAGCAATGCCGCGGGCGAGCAGCGCGCCGTCAGCTGGACGTTTAACGCCTGGGGTGGATTACTTGGCGGTCTGTACGACAGCTGGGACAAAGACCAGGAAGTGGCAGGCCAGGTCGCGCACTACCACAACATGCCCTGCTACGACACCAGCCTGATTCTGGAAGGCGGCTCGATTCATGTGGATGGCGAAGGCACGCTGCTGACCACCGCAGAATGTCTGCTGAACCCGAACCGTAACCCGCATCTGTCGCAAAAAGAGATTGAGCAGCAGCTACGCGATTACCTGGGCGTTGAAACCTTTATCTGGCTGCCGGAAGGGGTATTTAACGACGAGACCGACGGGCACATCGACAACATGTGCTGCTTCGTGCGCCCGGGTGAAGTGGCTCTGCACTGGACCGACGACGAGAACGATCCGCAGTACGCCCGTTCCGTTGCCGCGCTGGAGATTCTGGAGAACACCCCGGATGCCCAGGGCCGCACGCTGAAAGTGTGGAAGATGCCGTCACCGCCCGCGCTGTACGCCAGTGCAGATGAGACCGGCAGCGTGGAGAAAGGCAATGCGATTGAGCGTCATGAGGGCAACCGCCTGGCGGGATCGTATGTGAACTACCTGATCAGCAACGATCATATTATTTTCCCGTTGCTGCACCCGGAGACTGACGCTCAGGCCGAAGTGCTGTTCCAGCAGATGTTCCCTGGCATGCTGATTACCGGCGTTCCGGCACGTGAGATTTTGCTCGGCGGTGGCAATATTCACTGCATTACGCAGCAAATCCCGCGCTGATTCTTCCCCTCACCCCGGCCCTCTCCCAAAGGGAGAGGGAGAAAACCGGTCCAGGCTGACATGACGCTCGATCGGTGCCCTCCCTAAGGGTTGAGGGATACCCAGTAATATTACGTTTTGCAGCGACAACACTGCGCAATGAGAATAAAACAGTTACCGCGATGACTGGGTCCGGCTGAAAATCGACGAAGCGGCAAGGCCGGGGCGACGCGCATGGATGCGCGGCGAGGGCGGCTTTACAGGGACGTTTCATCCGCCCGTCCCCGATAAGCCTGGAGGAATACGTAGAGTGGACCGCGTCAGCGGCGATTTTCTTGCCGGGAGCCTGGGTCGCCAGGGAGGTGGCGGCGAGCCTCCCTGGCACGTTCACGGGTTCTGGAGTGACAGAGAAGCAAGGAACATAAGGTGAACGGAACGACCATCGGAGCCGTATATTCCCCCTCACTTTCAGCAAATAATCTTCAAATCCGCTTTACGATGCTGTTTTTGCTCATCGTAAAAGTTTTCATGTGAGCCAATGCTCAGCATGTACAGTTCGAGTTTTTGTTCGACCCAGCTATACCCGAGAAGGTATTGCTGGTTACTCATGCGAAATTTATGGACGCGCAGGTAAGCAAGGTCACCTTTTTTTTGTTCACCGATCTCCGGGCTATCAATGATCAACTCGATCTGTTCATCTATGGCATCCCTTTCCTGTTGATTCAACGCCTTGAACTTCTTTTCAAAGCGACGGGACAGGTAGACATCAATTTCAGGTACGGTCTTTTTTGCGCACATATTTAACGGCTCGCCCATTATCAATTTCTGATTTGGCTAACAGGATTTCATTGATGAGCGAGAAAGGCATATCCGGGTTATCTTCAGCGATGCGCCCGATTTTAGCCCAATACTCAATTTGCTTTGGCACACTCCTGCTTTGTGCGTCAGCATGAACTTTCACGTCTTCAACAAAGTCCGCATCTAGCCGAATGCTGGTAGCTGGCATGTGGGAATCCTCATTTTTGCCTAAAATTACCCCAAACAATAATGCGACACTTTGTCGCATTGGGCAATCATTTAGTGCACATAAAAGATTGCGCTGCTTTGCTGGCGCTCAGCCTCGGGCCATTCGCACGTACTCCACGCCTTTCTTAAAGAACGTTTCCCCTTCGGGCATAAAGCCAAATTTACGGTAGAAGCCCACCGCCGACGTGCGCGCGTCCAGGCAGACGTTGCTCACGCCCAACCCGGCCATTTTCTCCAGCACGGAGTGAAACAGAAAACCGCCGAACCCTTGCCCCTGGCAGGCTTGCAGCGTGGCGAATTTGCGGATCTGGCAGGTCGAAGCATCAAGCATAAACACGGATAAGCAGCTCACCGCGCGGCTCTCATGTTGCACGCCAAAATGCAGCGCGTCGTTGTCGCCTTCGACAAGGGAGGCGTCACGGGGAAGCTGCGGCCATAACACCTGATGGCGGATATCGAGGCAGGTTTCGAGGGAAAGGGTCACAAACTTCATCATTTTCCACACAAATGAAGGGGAGGATGAACCAGATTAACAGGCATCACTCACAGTGATTTCATTTGTTATGGTTATACCTGATAAATTTATCGGTAAGTGAATGTATAAATTGCGGTGGCCTTAACTTTGCCCACCTGAACGTCTCCGCCGTTGTAATAATAGTAAGCGTCATAATCCAGCGTTTCATTCGCCGACGCGGATTCAACGACGGTCTGCGTCACATTGTCGAATTTGACGGCGGTGCTGCTGCCTTTCGGAACAATTTGAATACCGATATTGTCGTTACCCGATTCCTGGTTTACCAGCACATCGTCTTTGCCCGTCATGGTAGTGCCGCTAAATGACAGGTCAACCGTTGTCAGTTCATTGCAATCCAGGTTGAACGTTAAGCTCGCCTTGCTCTCGGTAAAACGCCCTTGCCCGCTCCTGCGCAGATCCGATTTTTCCACAGTCGGTAGGGTGATGATGCGGTTCGCCGGGTTCGTTACGTTGCAGGTGTAAGCGGGGATCACCAAAGGCGCGTTGAGCACAAAACGCCAGGTATCGTGCCAGCCCCATGCCGTGCCTGAGCGCTGTTCCGCAACCAGCGTCGCAAGCACGGTTCCGGCGGGTAAAACCGCCCCCGTTCCCCATGCCCCCACGGTGTTACGTTTCAGTTCGAGCTTCACCCTGAGCGGAGCCGAGCCATTGATCGTGGCAGAACTGAACGGCGTGGGCCAAATGTAGTCCCCGGTGGTGGGCATGTCGCGACGCGTGCCATTGATATTCAGTACACCCGTAAAACCATAAACCGCTAACGCCGGGTTAACCGAAGAGGAATAGACGCGCAGGTTATCGTCCGCGTTGCCAGAGCAGGTCGTGGTGTTTGTCAAATCCGCTATCTCAAGGTTTGAGTGGGTATCTTTCAACAGGACTTGCGGATTGACCTGTACTGTCCAGTTACTCCCACTGCCGCCTGTCACGCCACCACTTACGCAGCTAAAAGCCAATGCACTCGCCGAAACCGTACAGGTGATGAGCAATAAAAGGCCACGCATAATAAGCTTTAACTTATTCATGCAATGAATACTCCATGTTTGATAATCAGTCAGGTTATAAAACGAGGATTATCGCTAAACTAATAAAATAACTTAGAGGAATGAATAAACCTTCACATTGAACAAATATTATCCATTAAATAAATGTCAACTGTCAAACACCCGAGTTAACCTGAATTTTATTCTGAAAAAGAAGCCAGAATTCAATAAATTAATACACAAGATGAATATGGGGAAATTCAAACCGGGATAGATATTATAGATTCGAATGATGTGTTATTGAGTAAATATAATTCAGGGAAATGTATTGGCGCGGAGTCATATTGAAAAATGAAAGTGGCAATATCCCTGGGAATACATCAGTGGTGTGAATAGATTATCGCCGAGAGAATAGGATGAAGATACGAGTGGGGGAAGATATCAGGAAGGTTTCGAAGAAATGGGAGTCATGCCCTTGAAGTGAGAGTCGCCGGGATTAACAGGCAAGCTCTCATACAAGCAAGTATCATTATGAAATTTAAATCATTACCGATAAGTAAAAGTATAGGTCATCTGCGCTCGCACATTGCCAGGGAAGAAACGGCCACCGTCGTAATAATAATAGGCATCATATGCAAAGGATTCATTTGCAGCGGCCGATTCGAATACCTCGTTCGTTGAACCGTCAAACACAACTGGCGTGGTGGTGTTATCCGCAGGAAAGACCTTGATCCCAATGTTGTCGTTACCCGACTCCAGATTGGCCAGCACATCCTCTTTGCCCACCATTTTTGTACCATCAATTGACATATCTACCGTTGCCATGTCGTCGCAGGCCAGATCGATAGAAAAACGTGTTCTGCTCCTGGTGAAAATGCCTTTCCCGATGCCGCGCAACTCCGATCTGTCGACATTCGGCAGGGTAACACGGTGATTCGCATCGGTGGTCACATTGCAGGTGTAAGCCGGGACCACCACCGGTGCGCTCAACACAAAATTCCAGGTATCCGGCCAGCCCCACGTTGAATATGAGCGTTGATGGAGGACAAGCGTTGCAAGAATGGCTCCTGCGGGGAGAGTCACACCGGCTGCCCAATATCCCCGTTCGCTGCGCCTCAGTTCAATGCCGACCCTTAAGGGTAAGGACTGTCCGTTTACTGTTGCTGAACTTAGCGGATAAGGCCATACATATTCCCCAGTAGCGGGCATATCAATACGCGTGCCCCCAATGTTCAACACACCGGTAAAACCATAGACGTCGAGTGCCGGATTAATTGAGGCAGTGTGAACTCTCAGGTTGTCTATAGATTCTCCCCAACATGAGGTGTATGCCGACATATCCGTTATCGCTATTATGCTGTTGGTGTCTTTTCTGAGTTCAACAGAGCTAACCGGCACCGATACGGTAAAACCACTGCCTCTCGAAACCCCATTCGTCGTACAACTAAATGCATTCGCATTTTTTGACACCAAACCGCCAGATATCAATACAAAAGCCAACAGGAAAACATTACGATTATTCATTATGAGAATACCTATGAGGAAATCATCATTTTGGGAAATTGGTTAACACGAAAAAATTCGCATTAACATAAAAAAATAAATGGGATGGAAATTATCCAGGGCGGTATTATTGCCGCAAAATTAAAACATACCAAATAAATAAAAATACCTTTAATTAAAAAACCATACCAAAACCAAAGTATCAAGTAGGATACTTTCAGATTTACCGATAAGTAAAAGTATAGGTCATCTGCGCTCGCACATTGCCAGGGAAGAAACGGCCACCGTCGTAATAATAATAGGCATCATATGCAAAGGATTCATTTGCAGCGGCCGATTCGAATACCTCGTTCGTTGAACCGTCAAACACAACTGGCGTGGTGGTGTTATCCGCAGGAAAGACCTTGATCCCAATGTTGTCGTTACCCGACTCCAGATTGGCCAGCACATCCTCTTTGCCAGTCATTTTTGTACCATCAATTGACATATCTACCGTCGCCATTGCTTCACAAGCAAGATCGATAGAAAAACGTGTTCTGCTCCTGGTAAAAATGCCTTTCCCGATACCGCGCAACTCCGATCTGTCGACGTCCGGGAGAGAAACACGGTGGCTCGCTGTGTTGGTCACATTGCAGGTATAAGCAGGAATGACCAAAGGTGCACTGAGAACTAAATTCCAGGTCGGGTATGAAGCTCCCCAGACTCCCCCCGATCGCTGAACAGCGGCCAAGGTCGCAATTATGGTCCCTGCAGGAAGCGTTAAGCCGGTTGGCCATGCTGTCCCGTTTGTGCTTTTTCTTAATTCTATCGACAGCCTTAATGGCGCCCCCCCTCCTGATATCGTTCCGGAACTATTAACATAAGGCCAGATATATTGCCCGGATGTTGGCATATCTACACGTGTACCATCAAAATTAATGCTCCCGATAAAACCGTAATTGGCTAAAGCTGGGTTGATCGATGCGCTGTTCAGCCTCAAGTTATCCAGAGAGTTTCCTAAACATGAGACAGATTGACTTAAGTCTATAAGAGTGACATAGCCTTGGGTGTCTCTTTTAAGATTAGGTGGTGGAATCTGCAACGATGCAGGGGAGGGAACGTAGACATTATTGAACAGGCAGTAAAAAGCATTCGCATTTTTTGACACCAAACCGCCAGATATCAATACAAAAGCCAACAGGAAAACATTACGATTATTCATTATGAGAATACCTATGAGGAAATCATCATTTTGGGAAATTGGTTAACACGAAAAAATTCGCATTAACATAAAAAAATAAATGGGATGGAAATTATCCAGGGCGGTATTATTGCCGCAAAATTAAAACATACCAAATAAATAAAAATACCTTTAATTAAAAAACCATACCAAAACCAAAGTATCAAGTAGGATACTTTCAGATTTACCGATAAGTAAAAGTATAGGTCATCTGCGCTCGCACATTGCCAGGGAAGAAACGGCCACCGTCGTAATAATAATAGGCATCATATGCAAAGGATTCATTTGCAGCGGCCGATTCGAATACCTCGTTCGTTGAACCGTCAAACACAACTGGCGTGGTGGTGTTATCCGCAGGAAAGACCTTGATCCCAATGTTGTCGTTACCCGACTCCAGATTGGCCAGCACATCCTCTTTGCCAGTCATTTTTGTACCATCAATTGACATATCTACCGTCGCCATTGCTTCACAAGCAAGATCGATAGAAAAACGTGTTCTGCTCCTGGTAAAAATGCCTTTCCCGATACCGCGCAACTCCGATCTGTCGACGTCCGGGAGAGAAACACGGTGGCTCGCTGTGTTGGTCACATTGCAGGTATAAGCAGGAATGACCAAAGGTGCACTGAGAACCAAATTCCAGGTCGGGTATGAATCCCCCCAGCCTCCATTTCCATGCTGAATTGACCTCAGGGTCGCTAATCGGGTACCGGCAGGCAGCGTAACACCGGAAGCCCACGCCCCCATTGAGCTACGTCTCAATTCAAATATCACATTTACTGGTAGTGTGCTCCAATTTCCTACCCTGGCCGGGCTGTTCGAGTAAGGCCATATGTATACGTTGCTGGCGGGCATATCAAAACGCTGCCCACTTAAATTGAGTACCCCGGTAAAACCATAATTGGCTAATCCTGAGTCGATAGAGGAGGTCTCAATTGCCAGGTTATCATTTTGATCTCCGCTACAGGTTATAATCGAAGACAAATCGAATAACGCGACGGTGCTGTTTGTATCTTTTCTCAGTACCGGCGGTGCAACCTGGATGTCGCCTGTACGATTACAGTAAAAAGCATTCGCATTTTTCGACACCAAACCGCCAGATATCAATACAAAAGCCAACAGGAAAATATTACGATTATTCACTATGAGAATACCTATGAGGAAATCATCATTTTGGGAAATTGGTTAACACGAAAAAATTCGCATTAACATAAAAAAAGAAATGGGATGGAAATTATCCAGAGCAGCATTATTTGTGTGGAATTAAAAAATGTCAAACATCTAAGAACAATCTCAACCACAGAAAAACCGAACTTATAGAAAAGTCAATGCGTTGGATAAACAGTGAGTATTCGCGTCATTCCTGCATTATTTATATATGTATAAAATACTTAATCAATAGCCGGTTTAATTATATTGAAATGTATATTTCACACTAATATTCCATCTCGATTTATCATGGTTATAAATATATATGGATTATCAGCGACGCATTTTCCCACCGGTTTGCCACTGCCGTGTTTCCGCCCAGGTGCCTGGCCCCTTAGCCTAAGGGAACCATTCATACCCTGTTGCATTTTGATTCCTCTGAATTCAGCACAGGCGAGGGCGTAAACATCAGGCATAACTGATTAAAAATAAAAACAATATTATAACTCTGACAACAAGTGCGCCTGCTAAAACGTGATCACGCGCACACTTTCTTCCCCACACATCGAAGCGAATGTCTACGCTTAATAGAGTAGAACCGGGAAACACCCGTAATCTGTTACGACGACATCCGGAGGCCAGTATCACTATGTTCAACCAGAAACTTCACAGCGCTGAATCCGTAGAGTTTGGGATCGAAGAAGAAGCCCGCTACGAAATCGATCCCTGCGAGTTAAAACTGGATGAAATGATCGAGGCGGAGCCGGAGCCAGAGATGATCGAAGGGCTGCCCGCGTCGGACGCGCTCACCCCTGCCGATCGTTATCTTGAGCTGTTTGAAAACGTGCAGTCAGCGCGAATTTTTGCCGACAGCAAAACCTTCCCCGACTGCGCGCCCAAAATGGACCCGCTCGACATTCTGATTCGCTATCGCAAAATCAAACGCAAGCCGGGCTTCGACCTGCGCCAGTTCGTGGAAGCCCACTTCTGGATGCCGGAAGAGTATGGCAAAGAGTACGTTTCCGATCCCGAAAACTCCCTGAAGGAGCACATCGACCAGCTCTGGCCGGTGCTGACCCGCGAACCGCAGGATCACATTCCCTGGTCGTCGCTGCTCGCGCTGCCGCAGGCATATATTGTGCCTGGCGGGCGATTTAGCGAAACCTACTATTGGGATTCCTACTTCACCATGCTGGGGCTGGCGGAGAGCGGTCGCGACGACCTGCTGCGCTGCATGGCCGATAACTTCGCGTGGATGATTGAGCGTTACGGTCACATTCCAAACGGCAACCGCACTTATTATCTCAGTCGCTCGCAGCCGCCTGTGTTTGCGCTGATGGTGGAACTGTTCGAGGAAGATGGCGTGCGCGGGGCGCGCCGTTATCTGGAGCACCTGCTGATGGAGTATGACTTCTGGATGGACGGCGCGTACTCGCTGTCGCTCAACCAGGCCTATCGCCACGTGGTGCGCATGCCGGATGGCTCGCTGCTTAACCGCTACTGGGACGACCGCGACACGCCGCGCGATGAATCCTGGCTCGAAGACGTAGAAACAGCAAAACACTCCAGCCGCCCGGCTAACGAAGTTTATCGGGATTTGCGCGCCGGGGCCGCGTCGGGCTGGGACTACTCGTCGCGCTGGCTGCGGGACGCCAACCGCCTGGCGAGCATTCGCACCACCCAGTTTATCCCTATCGACCTGAACGCTTTCCTGTTCAAGCTGGAGAGTGCGATTGCCAATATCGCAGGGCTGAAGGGCGACCGGGAGCGGGAAAGCGAGTTCCGCCAGAAAGCGAGCGACAGACGGGCGGCGGTGAACCGTTACCTGTGGGATGAAGAAAAAGGCTGCTTCCGCGATTATGACTGGCGTCGCGAGCAGATGGCGCTGTTCTCCGCCGCCAGCATCGTGCCGCTGTACGTGGGCATGGTGACCCACGAGCAGGCTGAACGGGTGGCCGAAGCGGTCACCACCCGCCTGTTAACCCCTGGCGGTGTGCTGGCGACCGAATACGAAACCGGCGAGCAGTGGGATAAACCCAACGGCTGGGCGCCGCTGCAATGGATGGCGATTCAGGGATTCAAGCTGTACGGCAATGACGCGCTCGGTGATGACATCGCCCGCAACTGGCTGCGCACCGTGAATCACTTCTACCAGCATCACCACAAGCTTATCGAGAAGTACCATATCGCGGGCGGGACGCCGCGTGAGGGGGGCGGGGGTGAATACCCGTTACAGGATGGCTTTGGCTGGACCAACGGCGTGGTACGCCGTCTGATTGGGCTGTACGGGGAGCCGTAGCTCCCCGTTAATTCAACTAGTCGATGACGTTATAAATCGCGGTCTGAATATCAGCCCACTTTTTGGTGTCATCGGACGGCGCGGCGTTATACCGAAGCTGCGCCTGCTCCATTTCGTAACGCTGACGATCGACCACCGGTTTTGAGGTGCAGAACGCCTGCAACAGGTTCTTACGCGACGAATTCAGGCTCGCGCCCCCGGACATCTCATGCGTCATGTTCTCAATAAAGCGACGGCACGGGCGGTTCTCTTCCATTAGCGTCTGGTAACGCAGCAGCATGTCCACCACGTCGGTGTAGTTGTTCGCCAGCGCCTGTTCGGTCCAGGAGAGTTTCCACGGCATGCTGGTGCGCAGGAACAGCGACACAACGCGAGTATCGTTACGGTCGATGGCCGAACGGAAGTTGCTTTCATCACGCATAATACCCAACTGCGTGAGCTGTTCTTTCGGCGTCACCTTCTCTTTATCTACCGAAATCGGCACCGCGATACGGTTTTCCCGCACCAGCGGCGCGGTCACCGTGGAAGAGTCGCTGAAGATCATAAATGCACCGACCGCCATCGCCAGTACCACGACGCCAACGGCACCCCATAACACTTTCGACAGCATCTGTTCACGCTGCTCGCGTGTGCGTGCAGCGCGTTTTTCTGGTTTTTCTATATCACCGCGAATTTGCATGGCGTCTCCTCCCGCAGCGCGATCTTTGGTGCGCGCCTGCTCCCAAAAAGCGTCTAACCCGGTTCCCGCCTCCTGCATCAGGCCAGCGGGGTTTATTGTAATTCGCCCCTCTTCCCAGGCCCGCTGCACCGGCCCGGTTATTTGCGGGTAATAGTTATCCAGCAAGGTCAACTGGTTGCTGGTCAGGGGCTGACCGGCGACCACCGTGCTGCGAATCTGGCGAATATCGTCGAGAAACGTTTGCAGCGTTTTGCGCGGCTCAAGGAAAAGGTTTAATACCGCCGTGTCGTTAAACAGCCGGGCGTAATGCTGACTGTACTCTTTTCGGTCCACCAGCAATGACGCCAGTTCGCTAAACTTCATGCCGCTGAGGACATCGTCGTCTTCACCGATTTTCAGCCAGCGGCGCACATTATCAGCCCCGAATCGCGTTTTCAAATGGTTACGTAAGCGTAAATTCTCAGGCCAGGCGTGGTTAATCAGCGACTTAAGCATTAACTCCAGCGCACGCAACTGGGTTAATCCGTGCTCCTGCCCTTCGCTCTTCACATGCAACGTCGTGTTGTAGGTCAGCAGCGGCTGTTTCATGCGCAGGTGTTCCAGCGCCCGCACGAAACGCAACGCCGCGATCAGTTGATTTTCGCTTACGTTTTGCCCCTTTTCATAGTGCGGTACAACCTGCTGTAAATGGCGCAATTGCAACGTGAACTGCGTTAATTCTGCGTCGTTCAGTTTTAAGCGTTTTGCGACCGCCCCCCAACCGCCCAGGCTAAGCCGCGCGATATCGAGTTGCTCCAGAAACCAGCGTGGATCCTTGCCTTCCTCGAAATGCGCATTTAATAACAGCAAGATTTCGATGGAAGCCAGGCGGATAACACCCACACATTCTTCAAATTGTTCAGTCAGACTCAGTGGCGCAGAACGGCTCATTCTTTTCCTTTAAGTACAACCAAAGAAATAATTAACTACTCGTCAAAATGGTTAAATTTTCTTTATTTATGAGTAGTTAAAAACATAGACCAGTTAATGATTATTATCAGTGACGACGGTATTAACATAACAAAAATCTCTGGAGCGCAGACATGCCCACCCTGAAAACTTCTCGCCTGGAATGCAGCCCGATAGTGGAGGCAGACTGGCCCTTTTTTCTCGCCTTACAGCAAAATCAGCAGGTGATGCGTTTTGTTGCAGAGGATCGCCCGCAGGAGGCGATTCGTGAGGCGTTTGCAAGCCGCCTCCCCGCCTGGTCACCGGGCAGCGAACACTGGCTTTGCCTGGTGGTGCGCGACCACGTGACGGGTACGCCGCTCGGCGTCACGGGCTACATTCACCGGGAAACGGACTGTGCGGAAGTGGGGTTCCTGTTTGCGCCAGAAGCCCAGGGAAAAGGCTACGGCCTGGAGTCATTGCACGCGGTTTGCCAATACGCTTTTGCCGAAGGGGGTATTCGTCGGCTGGTCGCCACGGTGACAGCGGGAAATATCGCCTCCAGGCGCTTGCTGGAGAAAACCGGGTTTGTGCTGGAAGGTGAACTGCGCGAAGCGTACTGGCTGGACGGGCGCTGGCAAAACGACTGGCTGTTTGGTTTGCTGGGCCATGAATATGAAAAAACCCGATAAGCCGAAGCTCAGCGGGTCACCTTGTTTGCCGGATGGCGGCGAGCGCCTTATCCGGCCTACACATTAACGATATTCAGCGTTGTCAGAATAATTACAGGAACATGCCGCCGGAGACTTCCACGCGCTGGGCGTTCATCCACGCCAGCTCGTCGCTCAGCAATGCCGCCATCGCATCACCAATATCATCCGGCTTGCCTACACGGCCCAGCGCCGTCTGCGCGGCAATGTGCTTGTTGATTTGCGGGTTGTCGCGCACTTCGCCGCCGCGGAAATCGGTCTCGATAGCACCCGGCGCGATGATATTCACTGAGATCCCCCGCTGGCCCAGCTCTTTGGCCTGGTAGCGCGTCAGCACTTCCATCGCCCCTTTCATCGCGCCGTAGGTGGCGTAACCCGGCAGAGCAAAACGCGCCAGCCCACTGGAGACGTTCAGGATGCGACCGCCGTCCGCCAGCAGCGGTAACAGGCGCTGGGTGAGGAAGAACGGCCCTTTAAAATGGATGTTCATTAATTCATCAAACTGCGCTTCGCTGGTCTCGGCGAACGGCACGGTGATGCCGATTCCGGCGTTGTTCAATAAATAATCAAAGGTGTCACGCTGCCAGACCGTTTTGAGCTGTTCCTGCACCTGCTGAGCAAAAGCCTCAAAGCTTGAGACATCACCCACATTGAGCTGCAACGCCACGGCACTCACGCCTTTGCGGGTAATTTCGGCCACCACTTCTTCGGCGGCTTCAGCATTGTTGTTGTACGTCAGGATAATTCCCGTTCCGCGCTCAGCCAGCTTCAATGCCGCGTTTTTCCCCAGCCCACGGCTGCCGCCGGTCACTAATGCGATACGTTGTGTCATGTGAAACCTCATTTTGTCGGGTATTTAGTGTAGAAAAAGCTTATTAGCTGATGGTAAAACAATAAAGGCACTGAAATGCGCTTCACTGTTTCATTGAGAACAACAATCGGGGCATGAAATGGATAAAATTTATGCAATGCAATTGTTCATTCGGGTAGCGGAACTGGAGAGCTTTTCCCGCGCCGCAGACTCGCTGGGGCTGCCTAAAGGGAGTGTTTCACGTCAGATTCAGGCGCTGGAAAACCATCTGGGCACACAGCTGCTTTATCGTACAACGCGGCGAGTGCAACTGACCCAGGACGGCATGGTTTACTACGAACGGGCAAAAGACTTGCTCGCCAACATGGACGAACTCGACGGGCTGTTTCTTCACGACCCGTCCAGCATCAGCGGGCGATTGCGGGTAGACATGCCCGTCGCGGTGGCGAAAAACCTGGTTATCCCTAAGTTACCCGCGTTTCTCCAGCAGTACCCTGGCATTGAGCTGGAACTGAGCAGCAGCGACCGGCTGGTGGACATTATTCGCGAAGGGTTCGACTGCGTGGTGCGCGTCGGCTCGCTAAAAGATTCCGGCCTGATTGCCCGCCAGCTCGGCAAACTGTCAATCATCAACTGCGCCAGCCCTGATTATCTGGCGCGCTTCGGCTACCCGGAAAGCCTCGATGACCTCTCATCCCACGCGGTGGTCCATTACGCGCTCAACCTCGGCGTGCGTCCACCGGGCTTTGAAGTCTGGCGCGACAGGCAGACCACGTGGGTAAAAACCGGCGGCGTGTTGACCGTCAACAGCACCGACACCTATCACGCTGCCTGTCTCGCCGGGCTGGGGATTATTCAGGTGCCACGCATTGGCGTGCGTGAGGCATTGCGCAGCAAAAAGCTGGTGGAGATTTTGCCGCAGTACCGCGCTGAACCGATGCCGGTGTCGCTTATCTACCCGCACCGTCGCAACCTTTCCCGCCGCGTGCACCTGTTTATGGAGTGGCTGGCGGGGGTGATGAAAGACTACGTTGATTAGACGCAGGCTATAATTTTAGATACAGGCCAAAAGAAAGAAGGAAAACCGCACTGATGACGCCGGAAAACAGCGAAAAACGCCCGACGCAGGATCTGGAATACGAGCCCGTCAGAAAAATGGAAAAAACCGAACCCACGCAGGCCCCCAACACTGCCCGCAAGACGCTGAATACCGTGACAGACGCCGCGCAAAAAGTGCAGCGTCGCCCGATGATCGCCCACCTGATACGCGCCGCCGAACGCTTTAACGACCGGATGGGGAACCAGTTTGGTGCCGCGATTACCTACTTTTCGTTTCTGTCGATGATCCCGATTTTGATGGTGTCGTTCGCCGCCGCAGGTTTTATCCTCGCCTCGCACCCGACGCTGCTCCAGGACATTTTCAATAAAATCCTGATGAACGTGAGCGACCCGACGCTGGCAGCCACCCTCAAGAGCACCATTAGCACCGCCGTGCAGCAGCGTACCACCGTGGGGATTGTCGGGCTGGCGATTGCACTCTATTCCGGCATTAACTGGATGGGGAATCTGCGTGAGGCGATTCGCGCCCAGTCCCGCGACACCTGGGAGCGCACGCCGCAGGACGAAGAGAAGATTTGGGTGAAGTACTTTCGCGACTTTATCTCGCTGATTGGCCTGCTGGTGGCGCTGATTGTCACCCTGTCGATTACGTCGATTGCCGGTTCCGCGCAGCAGTTAATCATCTCAGCCCTTTATCTGGATTACATTGAGTGGCTGAAACCCGCGTGGCGGCTGATTGGCCTGGCGATTTCAATCTCAGCCAACTATCTGCTGTTCTTCTGGATATTCTGGCGACTGCCGCGCCATCGCCCGCGCAAAAAGGCGCTGATTCGCGGCACGCTGATTGCGGCCATTGGCTTTGAGGTGATTAAAATCGTCATGACGTACACATTACCGTCGCTGGTGAAATCCCCTTCCGGGGCAGCCTTTGGTTCGGTGCTCGGCCTGATGGCGTTCTTCTACTTCTTCGCCCGCCTGACGCTGTTTTGCGCGGCCTGGATTGCCACCGCGCAGTACAAAGATGACCCACGTATGCCGGGCAAAACTCACCGCTAAAACCCACATTGGGCTGAATATATCAGCCCGATTCATCATTTCAGCATTAACAACCAAGTCGTAACTTTTATTTAACCGAAAACCAGTTTTAAATTCTAATATTAAAATTTTGTGAAGCATTTCATAGAAGCGAAATCGCGAGTCTGAAAATTATCCGCTTTTTGCCTGTTTTTTCACCGCACCCCTGGTTTGTTACAGATTGAAATGTCGCTTTTGCTATGACTAATATGGTCGTCCGTTCGCCCAAAAAATAAGAAAATTTTATGCAAGCCACAGCAACAACCTTAGACAACGAGCAGGAAAACCCACCGGTAAACTCACGCAGTAAAGTCGTTATCGCTTCACTGATTGGCACCGCCATCGAGTTCTTCGACTTCTATATTTATGCCACTGCGGCGGTCATCGTTTTCCCGCATATCTTCTTCCCGCAGGGTGACCCGACGGCAGCGACGCTTCAGTCTCTTGCCACCTTCGCGATCGCCTTTATCGCCCGTCCGATTGGCTCAGCGGTGTTTGGTCACTTTGGCGACCGCGTTGGGCGTAAAGTCACCCTCGTGGCCTCGCTGCTGACGATGGGCATCTCCACCGTGCTGATTGGCCTGCTGCCAACCTATGAAACCATTGGCGTGATGGCACCGCTGCTGCTGGCGCTGGCGCGTTTTGGCCAGGGTCTGGGCCTGGGTGGTGAATGGGGTGGTGCTGCGCTGCTGGCGACCGAGAACGCGCCGCCGCGTAAACGTGCGCTGTACGGCTCCTTCCCGCAGCTGGGTGCGCCTATTGGCTTCTTCTTCGCCAACGGCACCTTCCTGCTGCTCTCCTGGCTGCTGACTGACGAGCAGTTCATGAGCTGGGGCTGGCGTATTCCGTTCGTCTTCTCTGCCGTGCTGGTGCTGATTGGCCTGTACGTGCGCGTGTCGCTGCACGAGACCCCGGTGTTCGCCAAAATCGCCGCGGCAAAAAAACAGGTTAAAGTGCCGCTGGGCACGCTGTTGACCAAACACGTGCGTGTGACCGTGCTCGGCACCTTCATCATGCTGGCGACTTACACGCTGTTCTACATCATGACGGTGTATTCCATGACCTACAGCACCTCGCCGACCGGGCTGGGCCTGCCGCGTAACGAAGTGCTGTGGATGCTGATGATGGCGGTGATTGGCTTTGGTGTGATGGTGCCGATTGCGGGCCTGCTGGCGGATAAATACGGTCGCCGTAAGAGCATGATCGTGATTACGTCGCTTATCATTCTCTTTGCGCTGTTCGTCTTCCCGCCGCTGCTGGGTTCCGGTAATCCGGCACTGGTAATGGCGTATCTGCTGATTGGCCTGAGCCTGATGGGGCTGACCTTCGGCCCGATGGGCGCGCTGCTGCCGGAGCTGTTCCCGACCGAAGTGCGTTACACCGGTGCGTCTTTCTCCTATAACGTGTCGTCGATTCTGGGTGCCTCAGTTGCGCCGTACATCGCGACCTGGTTGCAGGCGAATTATGGTTTGATGTACGTGGGGATTTACCTGGCAGCGATGGCGGCCCTGACGCTGACGGCGCTGATCCTGACCCACGAGACCAAGCACCAGGCGCTGTGATCCTCTGATGTTTAAATGCCGGATGGCGGCTCCGCCTTATCCGGCCTACTGGACTGATGCCCTCACCCCGACCCTCTCCCACGGGAGAGGGAGCAAACCGGGTACACCGCCAGGATGTGCTCGATCGGTCCCCTCTCCTCCTTTGGGGAGAGGGTTAGGGTGAGGGGCTATCACCGCACAATCCTTACTTCTTCATCTCCGACAATATCGTCCGGCACTGATTCTCGTTACCTTCCGATGGCGACACCAGCGCCAGCAACGCCGCCGCAGGGGTCACTAACGCACCCAGCGCTGCCGCCACGGCACCACGGGCAATCAGCGGCCCGACTTTCACCCCGGCCTGCGGGTTTTTAAACGTGCCGCGCACGTAAAGCGGCGAACGCAACGTCACAATGCGGATGCCTTTGCTCTCCGGGTCGATGGTCAAATCAAGCTGCTCCGAGGCAAAGCTGGCGGTGCCCGTCACGTTAATCAGCGCGTTCTCGGTATCAAAGGCGAAAATTTGCGGGCGGGCCACGCCGTTGACCAGATCCAGGTTCGCCGCAGCACAGTTAACCCGCACCTCATCATCGCCAAAGAGCTGGCCAACGAGGTAGTTCCCGACGTTCAGGCCGACAATCTCCATCAGGTTACGGCTGATAAGCCCGTCGTTCATCAGCAGTTTCAGGTTACCGTTGCTGGTGCCCAGCAGCGCGGCCACCGAATTCCCGGTGCCGCGGAAATCCGCATCCCCGTTCATTTCACCCAACGTTTTCTGCATCAGCTCCACGTCTGGCATCAGCTGTTTGAGTTTCAGTCTGCGCGCCTGCACCTCCGCCCGGCCCTGCATCGGTTTTTTATCCCCTTCGAGACGGATGTTCGACGAAATCGTCCCGCCCGCGAGACCAAACTTCAGCGGGCTGAGCTTGAGGTCGGCGTTTTGCAAAATAATGTGGGCGGAGAGATCGCTTATCGGCAGCGTGCTGCCATGCTCAATACGCTGGCCTTTGAAGCGCACGTCCGCATCCATCACGTTCCATTTATCAGTTTCGAAACGGTCGTAGGGCAGCACTTTCCCGGCGGGCTGCACGGTTTTCTCACCTTTTTTCTGCTCAGCCTGCTTTGACTTCTCCGCCCCTTTGCCCGAATCCACACCAATCAGCGGGCCTAAATCCGCCAGTCTTAGCTGTTTTGACTCCAGGTCCCCTTCCAGTTTCGGGCGCGGCTTACCGGTGGTGTAGGTCAGCGAGCCGTGAATGTCGCTGTCGCCAATGCGGCCGTTAAAGTCGCGGTAGTCAAAGACCGAGCTTTTTTCGGTGTCGATTTTGGCCACCAGATGGCCGTCGGTTTCAAAAGGCGGCGTATCCGGCAACAGCACGCCCGTGAGGTCATACAATTCGCCCAGCGAGTCGCCAGCAAATTTGAGTTGCAGGTCCACACCGCCCATGTTCATCGGGTCGTTGACCTTGCCTACAAAGGCAACGCGGGTGTTACCGGAGCGAAAATCCGCCTGCACCGGGAACGGCGTCCCATCACTGCGCAGCGCCAGCATGCCGCCAATTTTCCCCGTCCCGGTGAGCGGCTGGCCGTTGTAGCGCCCCTGCGCCTTCAGGCCAAACACATAGTCCGCCACTTTGGCTTTGTCTTTACTGTCACCGGTGATTTCGTTAAAGGGCACCGGTTTACCGAGAGGATCGATAAAGATCTCAATGTCGGCTTTGCTGACCTTGTCATCGACGGTCACTTTGCCCTGATCGAAGAGAATGTTGTCCAGTCGGAAGGACCATCCCGAGGGCTGCGCGTTGGGATCTTTGTTTTCTGAACTGGCGAGGTTAAAGGTCCAGTTGTTGTTTTTTTCCGACAGGCGAATGAGCCGCGCATCCGGCTTTTGCAGTTTGATCCACGGCAGATAAACGGTTTTGGTGAGCAGCGCCAGTGGGGCCAGCGTGGCTTCCACACGCGGCAGGTGCACCATGGTCACTTCAGGAATGTCAGGCGGGTTGCCGAGAATAATGTCATCAGCGTGAACGTGCGGCCACGGCACCCAGCTGCGCCAGCCCGTCTCCTCTTTTTGCCGCTCCCAGACCACGCCCAGATCGCCACGAATGGCAAACGGCCGATTCAGTTCGGTGGAGACCTTTGCATTGATGGTGGGCTTGAGACGGTTCCAGTCGAAGGTCGCGATGATGATTATCGCCACGACAATCAGTAGTAATAGTGTTCCAGTGACAGCAAAAATCGTTTTACGTGTTTTTGTCATGCGGGCACCCTTTCTTGAAAGCCTTGCCTGTCATAAAGATAGCTGAGGCTGGCAGAAAGGGGCGGCGCTTACAGGTCGAGGATCACGCGGTCCAGCGTATCCAGCGGAACCGGACGGGAAAGGAAATAGCCCTGGGCGGCAAAAGCCGGAGAATTCTGAACGTCGCGCCACTCTTCGAGGGTCTCAACCCCTTCGACAATGACGCCCTGGCAATAGCGGTTCATCAGTTGCAGCAGCAGCGCAAACAGGTTCTGCCCTTCCGGGGTTTTACGCAGCATGATGAACAGGTCGCGGGCGACTTTGATGTAGTCGTAGTGCATTTCGCCAAGCGCGGAGAAGTTCGCCATGCCGGTACCGAAATCGTCCAGCCACAGCGGCCCCATGTCGCTGATGGTGGCGAAGGTGGTGTCTTCCGGTAAGCGGATGTGCTCGACAAGCTCGAAGCGAATCCAGGGCACGGTTTCAATCAGCGCTCTCAGCGCTTTATTCTGGCGCATCGCCAGTAGCGTTGGGCCGTCGACATTGACCGACGCGAGGACGTTATTCTCAGTGAAGAATGCTTTTTGCTTTTCTAACAGGGCAATCTGCTCATGCACCACATCCACGCGCTGGCGTACCGCCACTTCGGAAAAATAGCGATCCGGGGCAATGCGCTCGCCGGGTTTGCTCGGGTGTGTTACCACGGTCAGCAATTCAATGGCCATCAGGCGACCGTTGGTCTTGTAGATGGGCTGATAAGTATAAGCAAGCTCACACTGCAGCCAGAAACGACGCTCCTGGAGGCTTTCAATGCTTGCCTCAGGATAGTTTAGCCGCTGGATAACCTGCTTTAACATCATTGCGCATGTCCTGTTGAAGATGAGTACCAGAAAAGGACTCGTCATTGGGTTATCGGCGTAGCAGCTGATAACTTTATGTCCAGGATATACTCAATATTAAAAGCTGCAGCGGAACAGGGTGCTATCTGCCAGGAATACGCGTTAGCTCAAATAAATAATGGAACGACGCTTTAATATAGTTGACCACGAAACACGCACACAGCACACTATCGTTAATTCATCTGATTCAGGTTCCGGACTATGTCAAAGAAAATTGCCGTGATTGGCGAATGCATGATTGAACTGTCACAAAAAGGCACGGACGTTAATCGTGGCTTTGGTGGCGACACGCTTAACACCTCGGTGTATATCGCCCGCCAGGTCGACCCGTCAGCCCTGTCCGTGCACTATGTCACCGCACTGGGCACCGACAACTTCAGCCAGCAGATGCTTGAGTCCTGGCAGGCTGAAAACGTCGATACCGGTCTGACTCAGCGTATGGAAAACCGTCTTCCGGGCCTGTATTACATCGAAACCGATGAAACCGGCGAGCGCACCTTCTACTACTGGCGTAACGAAGCCGCCGCGAAGTTCTGGCTGGAGAGCGAGCAGTCTGCCGCTATCTGCGAAGAGCTGGCGACCTTTGACTACCTGTACCTGAGCGGCATTAGCCTGGCGATTTTAAGCCCGGCCAGCCGCGTTAAGCTGTTGTCTTTGTTGCAGGAATGCCGTGCCAACGGTGGCAAAGTGATTTTCGATAACAACTACCGTCCGCGTCTGTGGGCCAGCAAAGAAGAGACACGTCTGGTCTACCAGCAGATGCTGGCTTGTACCGATATCGCCTTCCTCACGCTGGACGACGAAGACCTGCTGTGGGGCGCGTTGCCGGTTGAAGACGTGATTGCCCGTACTCAGCAGGCTGGCGTGAAAGAGATTGTGATTAAACGTGGCGCAGAGTCATGCCTGGTGGCGATTGCCGGTGAAGCACTGAAAGAAGTGCCAGCGGTGAAACTGCCAAAAGAGAGCGTGGTAGACACCACGGCGGCGGGCGATTCCTTTAGCGCCGGTTACCTGGCGGTGCGCCTGACCGGTGGCGAAGCGGAGGCGGCAGCAAAACGCGGCCACTTAACCGCCAGCACGGTGATTCAGTACCGTGGGGCGATTATCCCGCGTGAGGCGATGCCGAACTAAAGCAACGTTTTCCCCTCACCCTAACCCTCTCCCCAAAGGGGCGAGGGGACGGTTTTCTCCCTCTCCCTGTGGGCTGAGGAATCCCCAGAAAAAGTGAAAGGCACGATGAAGTGTGATCTACTGG
>CAUSEC010000047.1:0-25904 GCA_963530515.1 uncultured Enterobacteriaceae bacterium
ACGTCCGCTCTCTGGGTCTTAGCGTACGATTTTTTCCGTTTTCTGAGGTGACCCCTTATTAAAAGCAGGCAGATCATGTTTATGGTGCGCAGGGCGAGTAAACGCCGGCATGGGGTTAGCCACGTAGCACTGTCTGACGTGTGGATGTAATTTTTCAGTCACCGGTCCCCATACTTATGGCGGGCCGGTGTTGTGTTATGTGATGCATGCGTTATAATCCTTCGCAGGCGTCGCCGCCTGCTTTAGTGACCCCCTGAATATCTAACCTTCCGCCAAGATGAGAAAGATTTCGGGGGGTTTTTGCATTCAGGCTCCGGCAAAATTGCCGTTACCTTCTCCCGGACGTTTTACGGATACGCCCCATCCCGGTATTCCTTTAATCCCGTTGCCCGTTCGCATGTACAGACACTGGGTTTCGATATCGTTCTCACCCTGAAAGAGTTGTCCCACCACAAGACGCATCAATCAGCCGGTTCACCGGTTTGAGATAAGTCAGATATCTGAATTTATCACCTACAAAAAACCCCACCACAAGGCTTTTGTAGCTGATTGAGTCTACCCAATTGCCATAGCGTTTTCTAGCCAAAATAGATCGCGTGATAAGTAACAGGATCAAATATTAGGTTATTACTGGAATAAACGGGCAATAAGGTGCCAGTAAAATCCATCTTATAAACATGGATACTTTGGCTGAAAAGAGACATGCGAATTACGGTTAAAACAAAACCGTGAGAGCGTATGAGGGTTTCCGTCATACGTTCGAGGGGTTGGACAAGCCCGGTTACTCCGGGCGCGTCAGGATGATTTCGTGCACGGCCGGGACGGTTCTGGCGGGATGACCGTACCGGCACATGGGAAATTTAACCACTTAAAATATCGGGTATAAAAGGCTGGACATTTCGCGTGCTGGTCATTCTTTAGCCTTGCCTTACCATTTCAGGTCAATGTGGACGTCTTTGAATACCTGATAAACCCCTTCATCAGGGAATGCCGGCAAGCTGGCCTGGCTCATCGCACTCATCAGCGTCTGGCATAATTTCGGATCCCCACCCACTGTGCGTACAGATTCTAACTGCGCATTCCGGTTCATTCTGATGTGCAGGCTGCACGTTTTTCCCTCCATATCAGTCGTATTGTTTATCCTGCTCCTGATGGCGCGCTGGAGCTGTGAGGCATAGAGGGTTACATCGCTGTTGCCTGCCCGAGGTGCTGGCGGAAACACCCGTTCAGTCACCTGCTGGCTTTCCCGTTGGTTGCTGTCGTTCGCAGGATCCTGGGCGGGTGCCGGACTGGCACACACGGTCAACAATGCAGCGGTGATAATGGCAGTGATAACTCTCATGTTTCGTCCTGAATGATATGCACGACCCGGCGGTCGGATAAAGGGAGAATCGGGAACGGAAGGTTTGCTCAACGGTGAAATTAAGTACCCTCCGTTCACGGTCAGTGGCTGGCTTTCTTAATCGCTGCCTGGATTTGATCTGCGGTCGCAGCACCCGGGAAGACCGTAATGGTTTTTGGCGTGGCGTTGTTCACCGGCATCACAATCAGCCCCGGTGTACCGGTGAGCCCCAGCGTCTGCGCCAGCTGGTTGTTTTTCTCAAGCTGGCTGCTGTAATCTGCCGCCAGTTTGCCCGTCACCCCGGCCGCTTTGGCCGCTGCGTCGATATCCTCTGCGGTTACGCGCCAACCATTTCCCGCAGACAGTTCAGTACCACGCCCCAGAAGAAGAGGGCCAGCAGTTTAGACAGGTGTTTCATTGAGTGACCTCAGAAATTAGGTTTAAAGCCGGTGGAGACATTAAGGAAGCGTTTTGCCAGGTCATCCTGTGTCATGAAGCCATAGACCAGCGGCTGAAATTTGCGGCTGCGCGGGTCGACCAGGAACAGCGCCGGGAAGTGGCTGATGTTCATTGATTTACTCTGCCCACTGTCCGGGCGAGACGCCGGCAGTGTCGGGGCAACCTGGCCATCAATAGAAACCGGTATCAGGGACAACTGGTTAGTTTTGGCAAAGTCCGCCACCACGCCCGCCATTTGCACATCCACGGGGTCACTGCCCCGGTAGAAGTAGAACAGGCCATACTGCTGACCGAGCTCTGCGACAGCCTGCGCGCGCGCCTGCTGGTCCCGGCTTTGCACCAGAGGGGCGGTGCTGTTGTAGTGTGGGTAACCACCAGAGCAGGCCAGCAACTATAGACAGTACCGTAGACATGTTTAATAAAATCCCGGTGACCACTAAAGGCACCACGACTATAAATTCATCTAAGGGGAGTCCAAGAAAGCGTTCCTGCTGATTGAGTGTTTCCGGGAAGAAATATTTATCGTCTTCCCCGGCCATAATCAGCTCGCGATAGCGAATCCGACGCGGGTGAAGATGATGCAGATAACGAGGCCGAGAAATACGAGGGGGGAGCGAACTTTAATGAAGGTGAATAAGGCAATAAGAATTTCAGCGATGTAGAACCATTTAACCAGGGATGAGCCAGAGCCAAAAGTGGAATTCACTGTTGTCTGCAGTGGCGACAAAAGGTCAGTCCCGGTTGCAAATGCCGGGTGGGTAACCAGCAATGCGATAACAATTAATCCCCCTGCTTTGATGAATTTCTTTAACTGCATATTGTGGATGGTTTCGCGAAATAAAGACGCTACCGCCCCTCCCTTTCTGGTGTTAAGGGCACTACCGACGTTGGTCATGCTTGATTCTCCGTGTGTTTACACAAGTTGTCTGCGTAAGTGTTTGTTTACGCGGGCATAAGTTTCTCATGACCCTAAAAAAAAAAAACTGCGAGCTGCGTCACACTTTTCAACATTTTTAGGATTAATCCGAGCATCGGTAGAACATACCCTTAGTCATGCAGGTACAAGGCCTGTGCTGTTCGGGATCTATAGCAATGAAAGTAAAAGAAAATATGTGGGAGCGGCGTGGCCGGCCTCGTAAGTTTCAGGCAGGGGATGCCGTGGAGTGGCGATTGCGTGCTCCGGACAATTTGTTAATGGAATTGCGTATTTGCGCAAGAATAGGTGAACGAAGTGTTAATGATGAAATTATCTCCCGGCTTTTGATATCACTTAATTACCAGCCACGTATTCCGGTCATCAGGTCAGCAGAGGGTGAGCGTTTAATTTCACTCGCTGTGAAATTTGAAGGGTGGCTGGATTGTATTCTCGATGATGGAAAGTCTGGCGAGATCGATGAAGGTGATGAAAATAATCCACGCGAACAGGCGTGGATGTGGCGTGAGGGGGAGCGCGTGCTTATTCCTGGTAAAACATCAGGGTACAGCATGCGTATTCCTCAGAATCTTGCCGACGAAGTTCGCACAATGGCAAGGATTCACAAGCGGAGTCTGAATGATGAAATGCTTACGAGGTTAATGAATTCTCTGGGCTATTTAACGGGAAGGATACTGGATGACAATGAAGATACGCAGGCGCTAAAAGTATTAACGATGGCTTTTGAATGGTACCTGCGAGATAAAATTTCAGAGGCTGAAAAGGTGCCTCTTCCGTGGAATAAACCAGAGTGATGTTGTGATCGAAGGCTGGCAGAGGTGCCAGCCTTTTTTTATTCTTCTGCGTTAACAAAGTGTGCAGATTCGGCTTCATCTTCAGCTGTGTTTATGGCCTCCAGATTTTGATTGAGAACAGACTCAATATCTCTTAATGCATCCTGGCCTCGCATGTTGAGATACATCTCGGTCATCATTGCCATCAGTATCATCATTCCTTCACGTGTCCCGCTGACTTTTTTAATCAGGTCTCTGTTGAATGTTTCCTGATTGAAGCCTTTCTTATCACTTTTGTTGCTCTTGTAAATCAAAAGGCCAAATTCTATTAACGTGTTGCACATTGAGGATATATTCACCTCCCCCGGAAGTGCGCCGTTCTGCACTTCAACCTGAACAATGTCACGGACTTCCTGCTCTGTTTTTTCTTTAAGGTAAATCCCTACTCGCCCCATATTTAATCTCATTCATTGCTAGTGTCGGATCCGACACTAATCTTATTTCAGGAAAGCCGATGGCCCGGTATGTGTTCGTTGGTTTTTTTATATTGGCTGGATTCTAAATCTTTTCTTTGTTGTTTGTACAGTAGTAGCATCCAACACTCTCACCTACGATAGTGTGACACTGTACGACATGCAACAGCATGAATTTAATGACTATCTACAAAGCTACGATAAGTGTACGACATACCGACACTAACAGGTAGTAGCTTTGTGATACAGAGGTAACACAATCCTGTTACCTTGCAGTGTAGGATTGTACGATGTTTTCGGCTCACACTCGAAATCCGCGAAATAATAACAAAATATCCACCTGAATCTAAAGAAAAAATCTGCAAGACGAAGTCTTGCGTGGGGTGTGAGGTTTTATAAGGTTAGCAAAGAGCGGCTTGAAAATAGGATCGCTGGATCGCTTTTGTTATTTAAGCCCACCCTCACCGAGGCGCCTTGAAGCGCTTCCGCGCGTTTGTAGGAGGAGCTATTGATTTAAATGATCGCGAGAGGTATTTTTATTTCACGCCTCGCCTGGTTGATTCCTGGCGCCTTGGAACATGAGGAAAGAAATGAAATACTTACCACTTGGTTTGCTGGTTCTTACGTTATCAGCTCAGGCCGCACCGGAATTATGTTTTGATGAAGCGGGGCGTGATTACGGCATAGATCCCATTCTGCTGATGGCTATATCCATTCAGGAAAGCAGATTAAAACCCGGAGCCATTAACAGCTCCAGTGCGGGAGGAACAGAAGATGTCTGCGCCATGCAACTAAACAGCAGTAATTTCAAAAAACTGGAAAAGTTTAATATAACCCGTGCCGACCTTCTCAATAATCCGTGTATCTGTGTTTACAGTGGCGCATGGGTTTTAGCGAGAAATCTGAAGGCTTACGGAAGAAACTGGGACAGCGTGGGAATTTATAACACGGGGCCAAGTCTGAAGCTGATCAAAGCAAGACGGGAGTACGCGGGGATAATAAAAAGCATCTACACTGTTTTGCTTGCCAGAAAGCAAATACTGGAGAAGAGAGCAGGCGATCCCGTGCAACACTCGCCGTTTGATGAAAAAATGAAAGCGGTGAAAACAATAAATGACAATAAAAAACCCGGCTAACCGGGTTTCATTTTTAACTCTTGAGCTTTGCAAACTCTTCAGCCATTTTCCAGAGTGCCTGATTTAATTTGATGTCACCATCAATCCCGGTAACCGGACGCGTTCTGACACTTCGACCTTTCAGCGTTCTGCCACGAATACCACCCTTGATCATGTTTTCCTGCACGGTGTTAAACGTGGTCCACAAATCCGTGTTTTTATCTTCCCAGCGACGGGCCTCTAAAATTCTCTCCGGGGTGACAGGCGGCTCTTTCCCATCGTACTTGATATCCAGTGCGGTATTTGCCAGTAAGAGTCTTTCTTCCTGATTAACAGTGATCGCCTTCATCATATCGATATTATCGGTGACGCTGTCGAACACCTTCAACACCTCAAATGCACCTTCAATAACCTGCCCCACAATGTCCCCTTTGTGGGGGACATTGATTTCACCGAATGACTTCCAGCACACCAGACCATTGGAACAAACCTGACGAAACATGGGAACAAACCTGACGAAACATGCCGGGGATCATTTTATAACTACTCGATCCATCATGGCTGTTCAGTAATAAAATCTCAGGGGTGTCTTTTCCGGTGGAATTACTGCCGCGACGCAGGCGGATAAGGTGTTTTGTAAATTCACGGCGCTCCGGATCACGAGTGCGTGACTGGCTGGCATAAAAAGGTTCAAAACCTTCCAGGCGTAATCTGTCCAGCAGCGTAATTGTCGGGATATAGGTATAACGGTCTGAGCGTGATTCATGTTTTTCCACGGAAAATGCGCTCGGTACAATACGCATCAACTCATCGTTAGTGAGAGGGCGATTCTGGCGCATAAATGTTGGATTTGCATAACGACTGGCGAATGTGGCCATAGTGATTCTCCTCAGATAATTAATTGTGCGGACAACGTTGCCCGCATTATTTTTATTTTGTTAAAGGGGGATACCCGTCAGAACGGCGAGATATCCGGCCTCGGGGACAGCGATCGCTTCCGGCCATCCCCCCACTGTGCAGAGCACGATTTGCAGCCCCAGCGGGACGCTACGAAGGGTTGTGATCCCGGCATTTTCCGGTGGGATGTAGAAAGTCGGTTGTCGTTGTTTCTCCGCGTTATCCCCGATATACAAAAGCAGGTCGCGCAGCTGGGAGCGGGTGAGCGCGTTTGTTTCGTCAGCAGACGTGTTTTCCCCACATCTTCCGGCGGTTTCTTGAGCGGCGGTTTTGACGTTGACGTTTTGTGTGTGCATCCTGGTTTTCTCCTCTGGTGATGGGTTATCCATCTCCCTGGCTGGTACTCTCGCGGCAAAGGGCCATGTAGCGACGGCGAACTAAAAACGCCAGGGCGCGCCTGCGCGTGCATTTCACCCTGGTGTTTTTCGGGCGAACGGTGCTACAGCCAGCCCTCCGCGTGAGGACGGCAAGGGCGATGGCCTCACCGGACAGACAGGATGCACACACCCGACGCGACGGAACGGCGTGGCGACTTCAGAGTGACGGCAGCACCATCGCCGGCACGGTGACAGCGGCGCACCCGGAACGGGGGCAGCAAGCGTGCCCCTGACCTTCGCCATCGGACACTAGCGCCAGCCCGAAACCGCATCTTTTCGCGGGTTCGGCGGAGCTTAGCCGGCGGCTTTTTGCCGGGTTAGCGGAGTGTGGCCCTGACGACCCGGCGAAGACGGGGAGCCGAAGGGGGCCTGCGCCCTTATGGTTATGTTTTTGATTTGGAGCCATCACAGAACAACGGATAGCAGGACAAAACCGGAAAGTAATATTCACCGCAGGACAGCGCTACGCCCACAGCACACTGCACTGAAGAGGAAGGGGAGCCGGGCGCGCGCCGCAGGCGCCCGGCCATGTACCCGCCCTTCCCGGCTGTAGCCGCTCAGGGCAGAGGATCAGCCGATTTCCCCCTCTTCCATTTCCAGGTGCATCTCGGCCGTCTCCAGCAAGGCCCGGAATCCATCCTGCTCCGGTGTCGAGATGCCG
Organism: uncultured Enterobacteriaceae bacterium; assembly: GCA_963530515.1. Taxonomy (GTDB): domain Bacteria; phylum Pseudomonadota; class Gammaproteobacteria; order Enterobacterales; family Enterobacteriaceae; genus CBFFRJ01. Next base: position 7,092 of record CAUSEC010000047.1, read on the forward strand.
ACCAGCTGGCAGAGATGCAGCAGGTTGGCCAGAAAATCGATGATGACGGTCTCCATCAGTTCTGTGTCACTGGCCAGCCCGGTACGGTCCGCAAACAACCAGAGTGCTTCCGCCGCCAGGGCGGCACGATCGGCATTGTTCCAGACGACCGCCGGTGACAGTCGGGAGGACACATGTGCCGCCAGATCCGCCAGCTCAGATGCCATGACAGACTCGCCACTGATAACACCGGCGGGTTGCCCGCCTTCCCCGATTTGTGTATCGAACATAATGCTTTCTCCTGAAGGTGAGTGATAAGGCCGCCATCGCTGGCGGCCTCGTGGATTACGCCTCAGCCTCCATCAGGGCATGAACGGTGGACATGAACAGCGGCCAGTACTCAAAACGCAGCGGGCGCATGTGTGCACGTTTTCCGGCTTTCAGGGCATTTACAAACGCGTTCGCCTGTGCGACGATTTGCGGGTCAAAAGTCATGGATTCATCCTCCATAGTGGTTTTGATGTGGACAGCACCTTGACCGTGCTGCCCGTTGATGAAGCAGGGTTAACCCCTGCTTTTTTCATTTCTGACGCCAGCGGATTCACGGCATGTGACGTTCGGCCGCAACAGAGTCAGCAATGTGTTTTCGTGCAATTTCCCACGCGGCCACACCCATTTCACCAAACAGGTTCTCCGCCACTGCCCGTGCCTGACCCCAGGGTTGCATCACATGAAACGACGCTCGCGGCGTTTCGGTGTTCCAGTCGGTGATCCCCGGATACAGCACGTTCTCAGCCATGCGCAGCAACGTGCCCAGCACCTGATCTGCTCTGTCAGACGCCAGCATGCGCGTGGTTTTCAGACTCCCCAGGTAAGTCAGCAGCTCCTGTTGCTCGCCGACAGCTACTGCCAGACGGTTTTCCCCCATCTTGCTGGAAGATTCTTGAGCGGCGGTTTTGACGTTTTGTGTGTGCATCCTGGTTTTCTCCTCGTGATGGTTAATCCATCTCCCTGGTGAGTTCTCTCGCGGCAAAGGGCCATGTAGCGACGGCGAACGCAAAACACCAGGGCGCGCCAGCGTGCATTTCACCCTGGTGTTTTTCGGGCGAACGGTGCTACAGCCAGCCCTCCGCGTGAGGACGGCAAGGGCGATGGCCTCACCGGACAGACAGGATGCACACACCCGACGCGACGGAACGGCGTGGCGACTTCAGAGTGACGGCAGCACCATCGCCGGCACGGTGACAGCGGCGCACCCGGAACGGGGGCAGCAAGCGTGCCCCTGACCTTCGCCATCGGACACTAGCGCCAGCCCGAAACCGCATCTTTTCGCGGGTTCGGCGGAGCTTAGCCGGCGGCTTTTTGCCGGGTTAGCGGAGTGTGGCCCTGACGACCCGGCGAAGACGGGGAGCCGAAGGGGGCCTGCGCCCTTATGGTTATGCTTTTGATTTGGATCCCACCCGGAACACCCGTTAGCAGGACACCGACGAGACAGCGCCACAAAAGAAAACTCCGGCAACATGACACATGAACGTCATCGCGCAGGAGGAGGCCCGGTGCGTCAGCACCGGCTTTCCCCGGCACGCAGTGCCGCGAGGGTTCCGGCCTTGTGGCCAGTGGCACATTGACGGAGCGGGTCTCCGGGAGGAATGCCCCTGGTCGACGGTACGCCAGGAGCCTGCGGGATATGCGCCGTCAGTCCGACTGCTTCGCGTTGCAGGTGACAGTGTAATCGTCGTAACTGATGCACCCCCGCAGCCGCGTAAGTCTGACCACGTTCTCTGCCAGACCGTTCATCGTCAGTATCCGCTCGATGCCCGCGTGGAGGTCTTCACTCTCGCTGAGCGGAAACCAGAGATTGCTGTTGCTGCCGCTCAGAAGCGGGTGGCCACAAAAATGTACGCCTTTTCCCTGCCGGGTCCGGCAGACCGTCGCGGTGATGTCGGTACGGACGCTGCCTGCTGATACGGTATGGTCGTGCTGCACTGTCGTTTCCATGATGCGTTCCTGCCAGTGGTGATCCGGTTTGTGTTGCCCCGGCAGCTGCCTGCCGGGGCATGGTGATATCTGATTCAGCGGGAAAACTGCCACTGGCAGAAAGGATTGACTTCACGACCTCTTCTCAGATGCTCCCTGGCGTATTTCTCCAGCCCCGCGTGCTCAGCGGCAAAAATGGCTTTCGCGTGATCATTGAGTACCCCGGACGCGAGATACACCTGGGTCGTCTCATAATCGGCGTTTTCTTCGTATTCCTCATCCCCAAGGCGGTTAGCACAATGCACCACCCGCGTTTCATAGGTCTGGACCACGGATTCCTGTTTCGCCCTGAAGACATGCACCGTAACCAGCAGTTTCTCCTGTGGCTTTATCAGCATCATCTCAATACATGACCGGATGTCCATATCACCAAACACCCACTCATCGAGCGTGAGCGTCGCGGCTGACAGATACTCAATATCCATGCCAAAGCAGGTGCGAATCGCTGCCGTATTGGTTTCCGGGAAGCCCGGAACAAAGAGACTGCGACGGAAGGCGCGCGCGCTACGCGCCTGAATGTCGTCAAAGGAAAGCTTTGCAGCCGTTGGTTTTTCACCCCCTGTTTCGGCGGTTATGGTTGTGGCGGTTTTGCTGTTCTGTGTTTTCATGCTGGTTCTCCTGTGTTGGTTACTGAAACCCTGTTTCGGTCGGAATGGCGCGGCAAAGGGCCAGTAGCGACGGAGGATGAAAAAGACCAGGGCGCGCCCGCGCGTGCATTTCACCCTGGTGTTTTTCGGACGAACGGTGCTACGACCAGCCCGACGCAGCCACCGCCCGGAACAGGCTGTACCGGCGAGGAATGAGCAGGAAAACAGACAGAACAGTGCCCCTGACATCAGAGGCCGCGGGCGGCCGGTGACAGCGGCGCACCCGGAACGGGGGCAGCAAGCGTGCTCTGCCCCTCGCCATCGGACACTAGCGAGTAGCCCGAAACCGCATCTTTTCGCGGGTTCGGCGGAGCTTGCCCGGCGGCCTGCCGGCGGGTTAGCGGAGTGTGGCCCTGACGACCCGGCGCAGACGGGGAGCCGAAGGTGGTCAGCATCGTGGTGGTCGTTTTTCTTTTTTTTGCGGTGCGCTGGCGTATGCTGGACCTGAGCAAAAAAAGCACAACCGGAGGCGTTCTCATGTCAGAAAATGAAACCGAAGATGATGCTGATGCAGAAGAAGCGTTTTACGACGAGGTGTGCAGAATAGTGGGCCAGTGCTGCCTGATGCTGGCAAATAACGATGCAGAAACAGACCGTGTGCAGCTGGTGTACCAGCTAAAACGGCTGTACTGGAAAATCATGCTGTTAACAGAGGCGTCCCACAACGGGATACTGTTCGCCATCGAGCAACTGGAGACAGCGGAGATGTATCAGGAACGGACGGGAAAGCGGCGGGAGTAGAGGGGAAGCGCCGGAGGCGCTGCCGCCCTTCCCCATTCCCCGGAGGGGAACAGCCTTTCCGGCGTGATGATGCTTTGCGGTCGCAACCGGAAAGAAAAGGGGGCTGCCAGTCGGACACTGACAGCCCCTTGTAAAGGCGCTTTCGGCTAATCTGGACGCCATCAGCCCTGAAAAGGCGGGGTTGCCCCCGCCTCCAGGTTGCTACTTACCGGATTCGTAAGCCATTAAAGCGGCCACCTCCCTGCTTCCGTCTCTGTAGCGAATTTCGCAGAGCGATTTTCGCGTCAGCCAGGTGAATATCAGGAGCGTGATACACACGATTAATACGCACCAGATGAAAGAGTTCCGTGGTAGCTTCATAGCCTACATCTCCTTGCCTTACGGCGGGTAAACGGCTACTCTGATGTTGTCGAGACATGAGAGTTGGCCTCGTTGGTTAATTGAAAAATTACCTTCGGGGCTTTCTTCTTTCTGCCTCACCACATCCAAACCACTCAAACGTCATGAGGCAAAAAGCCTCAAGCGCCGTCGCTATTATACCCCGGATGCCCTCTTTTTCGCCAGGACTCAACTGTATAATCAGCCAGTTATCTGTACTTATTTGCCGCTGAAATAGTCCGGACGCGCCGCCAGTTCCTGCGCAATCAGTTCCTCTGCAAACAAGGGGGCGCGTTTGTTGATGCGCCGCGCCATATTGCGCCGCCGGGCTGCTGCCTTGCGTTCGGGTGACCAGCGTTTGATCTCCTTGTCCGACAGAAAGTCGATACACACCGCATAGCCGCTGCAAAACTCATGCTTTGCCAGGACTTCGTCGGGTATCGGAGCGCCCGCCGGCACAATCATCCTGATAAGCTCCGTTTCCCCCGGACAGGGTATGTGACGCAGGCTCCAGCGCACGGAATACATCCACTGCATCAGCGTTCTCCGGGTAAGCGTCGGTGAGACAATTTATTCGGAACACGCCAGCGCTCTGCCGCCCGGACGGGTTCCGGCGTGTCCCGGACAATGCACTGAATTTCGTACAGGATCGCATACAACGGTGTGTCGCCGTAGCGCAGCCAGTCCAGTTCGCTCAGTGATCCGAACCGCGTCTGCCAGCTCCAGACCAGTAACGCCAGTTCGCCCGCGTCAAGCTCGTCGCACCACCGGCTGTACCATGTTCTGACGGTTTCCGGCGACTGAAAATTCAGGTCAGTACGCGCCTGGCTGACGAGATTCTGGTGGCGCATCGCTTCCTGACAGCGGCGTTTGTCCTCACGGCGCTGCATCCTGGCGTTGCTCAGTGTACGGCTGCGGTCGCTGCGCGTGGTTTTCCGGTAAACAATATCCGGGAACAGTGCCTGCTGAACCCCGGACGACAACGGCGAAAAACAGTATTCACCCCGGCTGCGTAAAAGCCGCTCCAGCGCGTCTTCCAGCATTTTCAGCGTCCAGAGCTTAAAATTCGGATCCCAGGCCAGCCCCGGAATATGCTGCGCTGACCGGGCATTCAGGCGGCTGCTGCCCGTCAGACGGCGCATGAATACGCGCGCGTGCGGGTTTTCAAACGGCAGGCGTCTGTCGTCTTCCTGACGTTGCTCCACTTCCGCGATGGCCTGTAATGCCGCCTGTCGCGCCGGGTTCAGCGTCACAACAGAGAGATGAGACAGGATCATGCTGTCACCTCCCCGGCCAGTAAATCCGCCACGGTGGCGGCAGTGCAGTTAAAGCGACTCATCCCGGCGACCTGCGCCAGCAGGCTGTTCACTGTCGTCGGACACAACCGATCGGCATGATGCAGAAAACGCAGCAGTGAGCCGTCCCCGGAAAGCAGAAACACCGTCCACTCCGGGAGCGCCTCGCCCGGACTACAGACACACAGGAAAAATTCTGCGCTGCCCTGTGGCGCGTAACGCAGCTGCACCGGACACAGGCCGCCAAATTCACAGCGGTACTCCCCGTTCACGTCCCAGTCTGCCGGGGTGGTCAGCAGGCTGATAACCGAATCCGTAAGCACCCGGCGGTACTCGTCACCACGCTCCCGCACGCTTTCAAGCTCGGCGGGGATCATCATATTCAAAGACGCAAGAGTGTATTTCATCGTTGTGTTCTCCTGGCTGCCCCGAAGGGCAGCCGTCTCCGGTTAAGCAGCGTGGTCGGTGAGGGTCGCGGTATCCGTGGTGTCTTCGGCTTTTTCTGCCAGTGGTCGGGTCATCCAGTCCGGAACCCAACGCGTACTGGCGAGGGTTTCCTCTGCGAGCGTTGCCGCATCACCTTTTTTGAGTTTCAGCAGGTCGCGTGAGCGCCCGGAGAACCCGGCCTGATGCACCGCCTCTGAAATCTGGTCTTTGCTGATGTTGCTGAAATAGTTTGCAGCGGTCGGTTGCCACCAGTCATACAGGTCGATATCCAGTGCGGTTTCCAGCGTTTCCAGTGGGCTGTTATCGGTTTTACCGTTCGCCCGTTTCTGTACGCCGTCGACGCCAGAGGCGACACAGAAGGCCAGCAGTTTCTGAACCGCTTCGTCTGACCAGTTGAGCAGCCAGGTGAAATCCTGTTTCCAGTTCGTCGGGAGCGTTGCCTGTAACTCAGCCTGTTGCGCCTGGATCGCCAGCCATGCTGTCCCCTCCCTGCCTGACGGCGCATGGCTTTGTAACCCGAAGGTTTGCTGATGCAGATTAATGCGCAGCGGATCCTGGATATTCGAGCACCATTCCCCGTCAAACACCTCGCGACAGAATTTCCATGTCAGCAGCGCCATCGCCACTTTGGGTGTGGAGGCCAGCACGGCCTGAACGGCAAGGGTACGCTCGGACGACATGGCGTCGACGAGTGTGGCTGAATAGCTGTCGGCACGTAGCACCGGGGGACGCATCGTGATCACCCCGCTCCGGTCAGTATCGTTGTCGTCGTCGTTCGCGACCATGTTGCCGGAGGCTGTATTCGCCACCGTCTTAGATTTCGGCTCCACTTTCCCGATGGCGCGCTGCACCTCCAGTTCTCCGGTGGCACGGCTGACGGACACTGCCACCCCCAAACGGGACATGACCTGCACACAGTCACCCAGGATAAAACGGGACATAGCACTCTCCTCTCTCAAAGTCGGCACCCTCTTGCGCCGTGCCGACACAAAAGCCCGGCATTAAGCGGCAGGCGAAAAGGGCGTCACCGCAAGCCGCACGCGCCGCTGAGAGCGGGCTGAATGCGCCGCGAACAGCGGGGAACGGGTGAGGATGACGGCGGCAGCGAACCCTTAGAGACGACGCGGCCGGGCTAGCGTGAAGGCACGGCGTGCAACCCCACCGGCATCCGTCGTGACGGGGGACGGTTCTGTCGCGGAGCGCAGCGACATCCTTTCGCAAAAGAGGCCGCCAGCTGGCGACCTGCAGCGTTACTTTTCCCGCACCCTGTCGATGGCCATCTCCAGGGTGTACCAGTTGAAACCCACCTCCGCATCGTGCTGGTCGTCCGCGATCTCCATGACCGCCTCAATTTCTTCAGCCGTCAGCGAGGGATCGAGGGAAAGGAAATCGTCCGCCAGCCAGAACGTGCCCAGGCAGAGGGGTCTTCCGGGTATCTCTGCAGCCGCGCGATAAGGCCGGCAACGGTCATAGGGGATCTGTACATGTGTATCTCCGGTTCAGTACGGCCAGACGGGATTGCCTGCGCCGTGCCGCCACAAAAGCCCGGTAATAAGCGGGAGACGGAAAGGGCGACACCGCAAGCCGCATGCGCCGGTGAGCGCGGGCTGAATGCACCGCGAACACCGGGGAACGGGTGAGGATGGTGAGCGACAGCGTCCCTTTAAGACGACGCGGCCGGGATAAGGTGAAGGCACGGTGCTGGTAGCATAACCGGATGACTCATGGTGTCAGTGCGTACATCCCACTTCGCCAGTCTGATCATGTCGCCGCAGTCCGACTAAAAAGCGGGCCAGGCCCGCTTCAGCTGTCATGCCAGCGAGGCCATAAATGCCCGCATGGCCTGGATCCGTTCATGAGATCGTATCCGTTCCGGCCAGTCGTTGAAATACCAGACCGGGGTGTGACGCGTCAGGTTTACCTTCAGCGTCAGCGTGTTGCCGGTGTTAACGATCGCCGGGATGCCCAGCAGACTGAGTTGCACAAACGTCATGTCGGCCGCCAGGGGATCGATATCGATAGTGGTGACAAGCAGCTGACTGGACGGATTCAGCCCGGCCTCAAGCATCACCTCTGCAAATGCAATCACCATCCCCCCTGCTCCGCTGGTCGGCTCCTGCAAACTGATCCAGGGGCAGGATTTCAGTTGCGCCAGTAAGTCACCGGCGGTCAGTTGCGCCAGCAGAGAAGAAACATGATGCGGCGTGAAATATTGGCCCATCTCATCGGCACCCAGCTCCAGCTCCATGTACACCGACCCCAGAAAATCCTGGTGTGCTTCTGACAGAGCCTGAACCAGCAGGGAAAACAGCGTGTGTATCCGCCCGATATCCACAGGCTTGTAGCGCGCCGTAATCTGGCTGCAGCGCGCCCGGCTTTCCGGGGTGTGAATGCGGGCAAGATCCAGCTCACTGGCCACCAGGGTGACAAAGTCGCGAAAAACCTCACTGCGCCGCAGGTAGGTGGCGGTCTGGCGAAATTCACGGATAAACGCCTGGCGCGTCTCCTGCGGGACGATACGGGCAGGCAGTGAACGGGGGGCTGTAACCGTCGTCGGTAACGCGGGCGCCATCACCTCCTGGAGCGCATCAAAGATAGAGAGCTGGGACATTACGCCACCTCCACGGGCAGAATGCAGAACAACCCGTCCATGGGTGCAGCAGCACCCAGCGGCTGGCCATCGCGAAGCCATACCTGCAGGTAATCCGGCCCGTCACTACAGAAGGCTACAAGTTCCTCACTGCCTGTGGGTGGGGTAAAGTCATCCGGGAACTGAAGCCCGGGCGCAGCCAGGACCCAGTCAAACAGGTCAAGGATCTGATCGGTTGACAGTGATGATTCTTTAGATTCTTTTGCTGCGGTGTTGACGTTTTGCTGTGACATGTTGGAGTTCCTCCGGGTTAATTGATGTTTCTCTGAGTTCCTTCGCCGCAGAAACAGGCACCCCACACGGAGCAAGGCGGGTGCAGGGAGAACGTCAAAGCCGCAGCCCGGAGCCTGCGGAGGGACCGGGTGCCGACGTTCAGCAACCGGCCCGTGCAGCTGACGGCCGTGTGGGACAGTCCTGTGCGGCGGAGGACCGGAGGAACAGCCAGAGCAGGAGGAGAAGATGGTACGGCTCCGACGCGTGCGACGGTCACTGGCGTGCCGGCGAAGACGGCACAGTGAAAGCGACAAGGCCGCAGGCCGGAGTGAGCGCATAAAAAAACCCGCCAGAGGCGGGTTCAGGAGACGGAACAGGATGGGGGGGTGACGGTTATTTTTTCTCTTTAACCGTCAGGGTCAGCCCGATGCACATCAGGGCAGCGTAAATCAGTTGCAGGATGATGGTCACAGCCACCGGTACATGATCGAGGAACACAAGCGGAACAATCGCCACAATGCTCACCAGTATCATGTACGACCCCACGGATTTCATCCGGGCCGGTATCTGTTGTTCAGGCACGCCTGCTTTACGGAGTAGCTGTGCCGCAATTTCTTCTGTTTTAGCTTTCAAGCCTGCCATCGCGCCCCCTTGTTACAGAATTTTTTTCATGTTTTTACGGATCACCGTCGTTGTGTCAGGTAGCGGTGTTTCAGTCTGAAGAACAGACTGAGGTGCTGGTTCAGCTCCCTGTTCAGTCTGACTGGCTGACGAAACACTCTGCATGCCTGTGATATGCCCCGCCAGATGCTGCAGTTCAGCCACGTTCGCTGGCGGAACAGGTAATGTTGCCAGCAGACGAGGAAACCGGTTGTCCAGAGTATGCAGGGCGAAACCGGCAATCAGGAAATTGCGCAGCAACTGTCCACGCACCCGTGAAGGCATGCCATCAAGCAACTGCGCCGCGACTGCGGAAGCACTGTCGTCGAGCAACAGAAGCGTGAAGCGACGTCGTTCTGCATTGTTGTCATCCACACCAGTGGCCAGGGGAGCAAGGTCATCTGCCGGCACCGCAGAAGCGGCGAGATAACGTCCGGACACTGCCCCCAGCAGGCTGAAGAGCTGGCCAGCCCGCAACTGGCCATCAAACATTTCCGTCAGTAAACCGGGTAACCGACAGTCAATGCGATACAGCACACTCCCCGCTATCGCAGCCGTGCGGATAAAGTCTCCCCGCAGCGGCTTTGAAACAGTTTCCAGTGTGGCAGCAGCCGCCACATCGGTGCGATCGTCAGAATGCAGATAAAAAGAGTATTTGCCAGCTGGCACAGTCAGTCCTCGCTTCGATACAGAGCAATCTCCCTCGCCAGCGCCAGTTGCGGATCGTTGATTATCTCAATACGCTCCGGTGCCAGCGGCCAGGCCTGGCGCACAGCCGGTTCAATCAGAACTGCACCTCCACCCACAAGGAAAACACGATTCACATTGCGGTAGCGTGCCAGTTCAGTGACGACCTGAGCGCCCAGCGACTGGATTGCTTCTTCAATTTTGTCAGTCACATAATCAATTCTGGCCCCATCATTGATGATGCTGTTCAGAAACGCACGATCTTTTCTTTTCTGAATAACGCTGTCGGCCACCAAGGGACTGGTTTCACTCTCTGCCACCCGCAGCGCTGCCTGGGCTGCACGGGTCACCTGCGATACTCCGATGGCCGGATTACCATGCACAGCGCTGATATCGTCAAACTGGCCCACAATCACCCCGGCATCGAGTGTGGTCCCCCCCAGGTCGATGATGAGTGTGGTTTCAGACGCGCCGGGTTTAAGCTGGGCCAGGCGGCTGAATGCCGCCGGCAGCGATTCCGGCATCACCACCACATCAGAAATGGTGAAACGCTCACGCTTATTGACCGTGAGCTCCCGCAGGAGGTTTTCGCGTTTACGACGAATGTTATCTTCGTTTTTCTGACAGTCCTGATCGTAATACTCGCTCAGGGGCAGCGTGACGGTCAGAGTCACGGCCTGCGGTGTCAGCCCGCTGTTCAGCAGAGCATGATGCACGGCCAGCAGATTGAGGTCACCATACTGGTATTCCACGTTTGTGGTCGGTACCGCATCACGGCTGACGCTGTCCCAGGTATATTTCAGGGCGCCCACCATATAGTTAAGCGCACTGGAGCCAAAATCTGCCACTTTCCAGCCGTGACGGAACGAATTCGCTGTCACTGACGTCTTCAGTTGGCCTTCTTCGAACCACGCCAGTTTGACATTGGTAGAACCGTCATCGCAATAGATATCCATCAAAATGCACCTTATGAGTTTCTCAAAGTGAGTATATAGTACCATAAAAACCAAGTATGGAAACCACTATTTCTCATTATGAGAATTTAAAAACACTCAACAAAGTCATTTGTGCATTAAGAGTAATACAATACTCTCAAAATGAACATTAGAGCACGACAGCCCCTGAGTAAGTGAAAGGGACTTGCAATGAGTCTGGCGACAGTACTGGTGGTTCGAGACAGGAACAAAAAGGGAAACAAAATGAATATTAAGGAGCAAGTTCATATTGCAATATTCTTAGGGATTGGCGGTGCAACGGCGATTTTTTTCGGAATATATTCTTGTTTAATGAATTTCTGATTACCACACCCTGCACATTTTTGCCAGCACTGTTATTACGTGGCAGAATGGCTGCAATAGAACGATAAGGTTAACGAACAATAAAAAAATAATTTCATCTTCAATCATTTTTACTTCTTACCCCGGTCTGCATTTTTCATATGCGAAATATCAGTGCCAGATGCTAAATTGCTGGTTTTTAGGTACAGAGAGCCAGGATGTACATAACCAAGTTTTTTTGCCGCATCCTTCATACTCAGGGTCTCGCCGTCAACAATAAAATATCGACTTGGTTTCTTACCCCGACCTTCATTTTCCATATGTGAAATATCAGTACCTGGTGCCAGATTATTTATTTTGCGGGAGAGACTGCCTGGTGTATAGCCGAGTTTCTTTGCCGCATCCTTTATACTCAGGGTCTCGCCGTCAACAATATAATATCGACTTGGTTTCTTCCCCCGACCTCCATTTTCCATATGTGAAATATCTGTACCTGGTGCCAGATTGTTTGTTTTGCGGGAGAGACTGCCTGGTGTATAGCCGAGTTTCTTTGCCGCATCCTTTATACTCAACAACACCCCATCAACAACGAAACACGTTACTCGCTTATCGTCTCCAGTTTGAATTTTTAGCTGGAGAGCGGTTGATGATAGTGCTGGTTCCCTGGATGTTACCCGCCAAATCATTGCTATACGCGAGTCATCGGACAGCCTCCGATAGTCTCGCGCCTCAGTAGAGGCAAAATATGCATAAACAGTTTTTGGAGATATCTCAGCTATGACTGAAAATTCAGCTCTCGACACATGACGACCTTTAACGGACTCAATCCCTCGGAGTAACATCTGCAAAAATCATTCTGCGGTAGAGTCAGGCAATATTCTATATCGGCGGCAATCATTCTGGCTGATAACCGCCTGTAGAGTTCATCGTGATTCATACTGAAAATTTCCGAGCAATCGCATCCAGGTCTGACAGATATGTCACTTCATAAACTGCGTTATTCATTGTGTCGATAGCGCTTTTATAATCCTGAATATCCCGGTATTCGTAACGGTCTGCGATTTCTGCGATCATTTCTATGGATACATCGTCACCGCACATTTTGTCACTATTTATGATCGCCATGGCCTCGGCGTGTTTTTTATTTATCGCCTCAACCAGGCGGCCTGAAATTTTCTCAGGCGCAGTTTTACCTGCGACGTAATTCCTGATCGTTCTGTCGGATACACCGATATATTTAGCCATGGTTACCTGCCAGTTTGGGCCACAGAGCAATTCACCGACAGCTTTTAATTTCTCAATATTATTCATATTCCCTCTCCAAAAAAGCCATGCATGACAAGAGGTTGGATTGCTTAGACCAGATATTTATCAACGATGGCGTCAGCGCTGTCTGTATCAGTAGCATTACGGTACAGATCTTCGATGATTTCAGCTTCACGACTCAGGTCGATAAAATCAATCATGCCGTGATTAAACAGGAAGGTTTTAGCATCAGAGATTGAATCAAACATTTTAAATCCTCAGTAGGATACCGGTCGGGACCCGTTCCCTTACCGTGAAAACATTCTACTAAATTCCTAACCATTAGGCAATGCCATGTAAATGTACTCCCATCCCCCACAGAGTGGTTTAAACGCGTATCAACAACAGATATCGACTGTTGTTCTCCGGTATACAAGACAAGGTGTCGCTGCTGCCCTCCCCTTTCTTCCTTAAATCTCCTGCTCATCTGGAGAAGCGGCATTATCGGAAACAATGTCAGCAAGACAATCCTCATTTCATGATTTTTATTATTTATATTTCATATGGTTAAAAAATAATAATCTATGTCGCTTGAAACCTTTTCATTTAACTCATAATAATACTGTATATTTAAACAGTGTTCATTGAGGCATTTTATGAAACTGCAAATCTTCATTCCCGGGCTAAACATTCCGCCACAGAGTCATCCTCTGTATGCAGATCTGGCAAGCTGTGGATGGCCCAGCCCGGCAGCTGATTATGTGGAATCCGATCTGGATCTTCACGAACACTGTATTCGCCACCCCAGCGCGACTTACTATTTACGCGCAAGCGGAGACAGCATGGCGGACGGCAGTCTTTTTAACGGTGATCTGCTGGTCGTGGACAGTGCCGAAAAACCTCAGCATGGGGACATCGTGGTGGCCAGCGTACAGGGCGAGTTTACCGTTAAACGGTTGTTACTGAGACCTCAGCTTGTGCTCCAGCCCATGAACTCAGCATGGTCTCCACTCTACCCAGATCCCGACGAACTGGATATTTTTGGTGTGGTTACCCATATCATTCACCGCACCAGGGAGATGTACTGATGTTTGCTCTGGCTGATGTGAACAGTTTTTATGCCAGCTGTGAGCAGGTGTTTCGCCCGGATTTGAAGGGTAAAGCGGTGATCATTGTCAGTAACAACGATGGCTGTGTGATCGCCCGCAGTGCTGCCTCAAAGCCCTACATAAAAATGGGAACACCGTGGTTTCAGATAAAAAACAACAATTACCCGGAAAAAATATACGCCTTTTCAAGTAATTATGAGCTTTACGCTTCACTATCGGCACGTGTAATGCATTGTCTGGAAGAAATGGCACCTCGCGTAATGCCATACTCAATCGATGAACTTTTTCTGGACTGCCGGGGGATCGATAACTGTCTCCCATTTGAAGATTATGGCCGACAGATTCGCGCTCACGTGTACGCCTGTACGCATCTGACTGTCGGGATAGGATTCGGACCCAGTCTCACTCTCGCCAAATCTGCGCAGTGGGCCTCGAAGGAATGGAAACAGTTCCGGGGCGTACTGGCCCTGACGCCGGAGAATACGGTGAGAACGCGGAAGCTACTTTCCCTTCAGCCCGTAGAAGAGGTCTGGGGCGTTGGAAGCCGGATAGCGAAGAAGCTGCATATCATGGGGATCAGGACGGCACTGGACCTCGCTCAGTCAAATCCGGCATTAATGCGAAAAAATTTCTCTGTTGTTCTGGAACGCACCGTCCGGGAACTCAATGGTGACAGCTGTATCCCCTTCGAGGAAGCCCCAGCGGCTAAACAACAGATTGTCTGCAGCCGGTCTTTTGGCGAACGCATCATCACCCTGGATGCCATGCGTCAGGCTGTCTGCCAGTATGCCGAACGCGCTGCCGAAAAATTACGTGGAGAAAAACAATTCTGCAGGCATATTTCTGTATTCGTAAAATCCTCTCCGTTTGCCGTAAATGAGCCCTATTACAGCAATGTCGCCAGCGAAACGCTGCTGACACCGACTCAGGATACGCGCGATATTATTGCAGCCGCTCAGAGAGCACTGGAGCGCATCTGGCGCGATGGACATCGTTTTGCTAAAGCAGGGGTTATGCTGAATGATTTCACGGCCAGTGGTATTGCCCAGCTTAACCTGTTTGATGAGCAGCCGCCCCGCCCCCACAGTCAGGCACTCATGAAAGTTGTGGATCATGTCAATCAGAGCGGACTGGGCCAGATATGGTTTGCCGGCAGAGGGGTATCTCCTGAATGGAAAATGAAACGGGAGATGTTGTCACCGGCCTATACTACCCGCTGGAAAGATATTCCGGTCGCTAAAATAACGTAATAAGCAGCCCTTAGAGAGCAGACAGTGCTCGCCGCAGTCGAACGACAGGGCGCAGCCCGCGAGTGAGCGAGGAAGCACCAGGGAAATGAATCCTGTATGTTCTGCTTATGCATAGTAGGATAAGAAAGAGAGGGGTAAAACTTGGCGATTTCATCGTGAAATTTAATAAAAAAAACATGATAAAACATAATGTTGCTAATGAAATCGCCGTGGAGAAATTATCAATTCAAATGTTTATTAAGAACGTCAGATATAGCCAGGTCTATTTCAGATTGTATCTCTTTAGGAAGTCTGTTGAACTCATACGCAAAACTGCGGCCTTTTACTTTTTTGCGTGCAAATTTATCTTTTTCTTCAAAATTCCACAGTGAGGTCAATACAACTTTTTCTTTTGCAGGCGTAGACAGTAAGGATAGCGCTGTTTTCGAAATAAGTTTCACCACTGCCGCTTTCTGCTCATCTTCAGCAAGCTTTTCATTTGACATAATTTCATCAAGCTGGAATTTCATTGTCTCCTGAAACAGCTGATAGCCAATATTCTTTTGCTGTAACGACTCATCTATCTCAAGGAGAGATTTATAGTCGCTAAAGGACAGTTCAGACTGGATGGGAAAAAGGGATATGAGTTCTTGCGGAACAGATGCAGCTTGCATGGCCCTTGTGACTTTCGCCTGGGACAAGCCTTCAATTTCGGCAATTTCTTTTTGGCTTAATCCATTGTCTTTTAGAGACTGAAGTCGAATACCTATTTCCCTAAGATTGTGCTCTTTAGCTGTTTGGATGTCTTTGGCCAACTGTCGAGCTTCTTCGGACGATAGATGTTCATTAGTCACCATTACGTCAAGCGAAGCATGGACATGAATAGCGGCAGCTCGTCTGCGGGAACCATCCAATATCTCAATCTGTTCCCCATCCATCACACCGATGCAAGGGAAAAATTGTTGGAATTTGATGGTTTTGATAATGTCCTTGAGCGACTCTTTTGTTAGAGCAGATTGATCCCTGCCATTTGTTGCTAGCCTGACATAGGTTTTAGAGTCCACGTCATTTGAAGGGACAGCGATTAGTCTGAATTTGATTCTGCGTCCACTTTTTAACGTGAAAATCTGCTCTCTTCCATCAGATGGTACCTGCTCCGCTGCCAACTGAGAATTTAACTGCCGCCCAATTGTTTTTCTACTCATTACATACCTCCGTTCGAGCGAACAAACTCAATTCGATCAAATACAGCTTTTGCAAAATCTTCAGCTGCCTGCCGAGCGCTTTTTAAAGCTTCTGTACTTCCGTCATACGTTGCAGGGTTTGCAGAAATAACCGTATCGAAAGATTCGCCGCTTCGTTCAAACCCGTCCAATCTAGGTAGAACAGCGTCAAGCATATCTGCGCCGAAAACCTCTTTTGCCTGACTGAGACATATTTTATGGTCAGACTTATTCAGAATTTTAGACATATACCCGATGTTCCCGATAAGGCGGCATTCATGCCCCTCATCCTCAATACTTGTAATCAGTTCAGGTAGGCTAGCAACAAATTTTAGAGATGAATGAAAATCGATTGTCGCTGGAGGAAGAGGGGTTAAAAGGATATCAGCCGCGCCAATTCCATTTTTTAAGAATGCATCCAGGTGAGGACCAGAATCCAGAAAAATGAAGTCATAATCATTCTCAAGCTTGTCGATGATGTTTTCTCTGAGCACCGCATGCAGGTTCTGTCCCGGTAAGTTTTCCTGGCATAACTCCTTCCACCGTTCTGCAAGAAATGCGTCATCGATTGATGCAGGTATGATATCAACACAAGGTATTGTTGTTGGAACTATAAAGTCGGACAACAATTCTTCACGTGTGACGTTTTGAAGCATTGCTTGCGCAGCTGTTGCTTCTACGATCCCTACTGAATATTGATGGCAAAGCAACATTGTGAGTGAGGCTTGCGGATCAAAATCTAGTGCCAGAATTCTTAAGTCTTCAAAGATTAAGTGAGGGTGTGCACGAAACGCGTGGGCAAGTGATGCTGTTGAAACTGATTTTGAACCGCCTCCTTTGAGATTAGTGACATAGACGGTAAAGGCTTTACTGTGTCTATCTCTGTACTTGGGGACACCCCTGTGATGATATAAATCTATTACATTCTGGAGTGTCATTGCATATTTTACAGTATTGCCCGACGGCCTCTTACTAAACTCATAGCCATTTGTTTCCATCTCATTTACGGCATATTCAACACTGCCTTTGCTCAGTTTAGGCAACTTGTATAAAGAAGCTTTGCTGTAGACCTGATAGAAATCGTTCTGCTGTAATTCATTCTTCGCTTCTCTCACGTTCTCACTCAATGAGGTCAACATTTTATGAGCTCTGGAGGCGACCTTTCTCAACTGATCAATATTTTTCATAATACCTTCCTGATGACGTTTTTTGTCATTTTGAACAAAAAGCTTCAGGTTGCAAGGAATTAATCATAGAAATTTGTGGTGCATCTGATTTGTGGGAAATACCCCAACTAAAAAATTAACTCGCTGAGTATGGGAATCAGCCCAAGAAAGTCTCTTTGTTTGCTATATGGGAAACACCCCAAGTTAAGTTCACATAGCTTCATGTGGGAAACAGGCCAACTTCAGCGATAAGAACCGATATGGGGAATCCCCCAAGTTGCATGTCCTTACCTTACCCCAGCATTTCAGTTCTCAACCAGCAACTGCTTTGTGGGAAACAGCCCAACTTTTAGGTTTCCCTTTCCCAAGCGCTCGCCGCAGAACACATTCGTCTTTTTGAATGTGTTCGAGGAAGCGAAATTTCTACAGTCGTATAGTTTCCGCTTACGCTCAATACTGTAATTTGGAGAAGAGAGTGTGGGAAATACACCAAGTTATTACTTAGGTTAGACACATATGCACAGGGCTATTTTTAAAAGCATTTTTATTCTTTTTACTACATTTTCTTCTTTTTTAACGTTTTAGGATCGCTGCAAGCCTTGTCAGTAGTGACTTGCAAAGGAGGGTATATGGGAAAAAGAGCAAGTTCATATGGGGAAGACCCCTACTAGGTATGGGAAACAGGACTAGTTGTTATGGGGAAGGCACCAAGTAGGTATGGGAAACACCACAAGTTATTATGGGAAACACCCCAAGTTTAAATTGAAAGCAGTACTCTGTGGATAACTGGTTGTTTCAACTTGTCGAATCAGGGCTAACGTGCCATGATGTGGGTACGTTAAATTCTCCCCATACATAAAATGACTACTTCAACTGCTATCACAAAAAAGGCAGTAAACATCAGTCAATCAAACGAATTGACTGAAGCTGCGTATCATTTACCTTTGCAGGCCAAAAGGGTTTTGTGGTTGTGTCTGATGCAGTGTTATTTCAACAAAGAAGACCCAGCTGAAGAATCCCCAATATTCACGATTACAGTCGCAGATTATCAGAAGTATTTTAAAGTTGGTGTGGATACAGCCTCGGGCGATGTTAAGAAAGGTGTAAATATCCTTGCTGAGAGCAACGTTACCTTTTATCCCAAAGAAGGCGAGTTTGAAGAACTCAAGCGCCCTTGGCTCGCTGAAGCTGGTCTGAAACGTGGACGTGGTAAATGGCAAATTGAGTTTAACTACAAAGTGATGCCTTACCTGATGGGGCTTACAAGCCAGTTCACCACATATTCCCTCTATGATTGTGGCAAGCTGAAGAGTGTAAAAGTAATTCGCTTGTATGAAAGCCTCTGCCAATACCGCCAGTCAGGGATTTGGATAACAACCCCTGACTGGCTCTCAGAACGTTTCATGTTGCCAGCATCGCAACGTACTAACATGGCGGAAATGAAAAGAACCTTCCTTAATCCTGCGCTTAAGAACATCAATGAGAGTACCCCATTGAAAGCTTCAATGTCCCAGGATGAAAATGGCAAACTGATTTTCACAATACTGGATAAGTCGGCTTGAACTTGGGGTGTTTCCCATCAAGCCTTATTATCGAAACTTGGCGTATTTCCCACAAATGGCTCTTTGCATCGGTACTATTTAAGATTCATCAATATACCGAACATCTGCCGTTCAAATGTTGTATCAGTGTTTTTGAGCCAGCCTGGTGGGTCAGTTTGAAGTTTCCCCAGTTGGCGCATTCCTTTGTGTTGTAGGGATTTTCGGGCGCTGTAGTCTGAATCGCCACGGGTTTAACAGACACCTCAGAGTCATTTAAGATGGCTTAAAG
>CAUSEC010000048.1:0-25150 GCA_963530515.1 uncultured Enterobacteriaceae bacterium
AACGAATATGAGGTCGCCGCTTAATGGGGTGTCAACTTTTACTAGACCAGAACAGTGGCGATGATTATTTTCACGCACAAATATCTCATCACATGACCAGAAATATATTTCCTCTATTCCCACAGATTATCCTCCATTATTTCTCCATAATATGGACTTTTGTAAATCCTTATTATCTCCCCAGAAAAAGATTACCTCTTACGGCAGAATTCATATATTCTTACGGCCAGTGAGAATGATCATTCTCAAAACTTATTCACCCGGAGCCGACATGCAACCCAAAGCCTCGCAGCAGGAGCGCCACCAGATCCGCCAGGACGAAATCATCGCCGCCGCCCGGCACTGCTTTCGCGCCAGCGGTTTTCATGCCGCCAGCATGTCGCAAATCGCGCTGGAAGCGCAGCTCAGCGTCGGGCAAATCTACCGCTACTTCCCCAGCAAAGACGCCATCATTGAAGAGATGATCCGCCGCATCATCGACTACCGCATTGCCGAAATGGAAGGCAAAACCCAGACCCGGCATCTGGCGCAGGTACTGGCCTGGCGGCAGACGTTAAGCCATGACGACGACGCACTGATGCTGGAAGTCGCCGCCGAAGCGACCCGCAATCCCCACGTTGCCCAGATGATGGCGCAAGCCGATGCCCGCATGTATGAGAACGCCTGCGCACACCTGAAAAAAACGCACCCGCATCTTGATGATGAGCGCGTGCGCTGCTGTGTGGAAATCATGGCGTCGCTCATGGAAGGCAGCATGTTTCGTAGCCTGACGCCGCAGAAATGCGACCCGGCACAATTACACCAGTTGTATCAGGACATAATACAAATGCTGTTCACTGAAAAATAATGCGTAATTAAACCTATTTCAGGCGGTGGGTAACACCGCCCGTCATCATTTCCGCACATTGCGGAAGTGGCGCAATGCTATTGCCAAAATAAAACGTAATCCGCCTTTGATTATTCAACGGGCAGGCCTTTTACACGCCGGGAAAAATATAATGAAGTTAATAAAAACGACCGTTGTGGCCTTATTCGCGCTGACCGGGTGCGACAATGCCACACCACCTGCACAACCACACGCGACCCCGGAA
Source organism: uncultured Enterobacteriaceae bacterium (assembly GCA_963530515.1). GTDB lineage: Bacteria > Pseudomonadota > Gammaproteobacteria > Enterobacterales > Enterobacteriaceae > CBFFRJ01. Next base: position 1,092 of record CAUSEC010000048.1, read on the forward strand.
GTGGGCGTCGTCACACTCCAGAGCCAACCGCTGTCCATCGTCAGCACCCTGACCGGGCGTACCGCCGCCTCCCTCACCGCGGAAGTCCGCCCTCAGGTTGGCGGCATCATCCAGAAGCGTCTCTTTAACGAAGGCGATACGGTCAAAGCCGGGCAGGCGCTTTATCAGATTGACCCGGCGAGCTACCGTGCCACCTTCGATGAAGCAGATGCCGCATACAAACAGGCGCAGGCGCTGGTGACCTCCGATTGTGAAAAAGCCCGCCGCTATGCGCTGCTGGTGAAAGACAACGGCGTGTCGCAACAGGACGCCGACGACGCGAAATCCACCTGTGCGCAGGACCGCGCCAGCGTCAGCGCCAAACAGGCCGCCCGCGAAAGCGCTCGCATCAACCTCAACTGGACCACCGTCTCCTCGCCGATTGCCGGGCGCATTGGCATTTCGTCCGTCACCCCCGGCGCGCTGGTCACCGCCGAGCAAACCACGGCGCTGGCTACCGTGCGCGGCCTCGACACCATGTATGTTGACCTGACCCGCACCAGCGCTGACCTGCTGCGCCTGCGCAAACAGGCACTCGCCAGCAACGACAGCACCCTGGACGTTACCCTGACCCTGGAAGATGGCAGCACCTACAGCGAGACCGGCAAGCTGGCCCTCACCGAAGTGTCCGTCGATGAATCCACCGGCTCCGTCACCCTGCGCGCGGTGTTCCCGAACCCGCATCAGCAGTTACTTCCCGGCATGTTTGTTCGTGCTCGCGTCAATGAAGGCGTGATGGATGACGCCATCCTCGCGCCGCAGCAGGGCATCACCCGCGACAACAAAGGCAACGCCACCGCCCTGGTGGTCACCAAAGAGAACAAAGTGGAGCAACGCAGCGTCGAGACCAGCGACACCTACGGTGATAAATGGCTGGTGCAGAAGGGCCTGCAAAGCGGCGACAAACTGATTGTGGAAGGCACCGACAAAGTCGCGCCAGGCGCGGAAGTGAAAGCCGTTGACGTGCAGAAAAACGGAGGCAACGCCTGATGTTCTCCAGCTTCTTTGTGCGGCGCCCGGTCTTTGCCTGGGTGATTGCCATTCTGATCATGATGGCGGGCGTGCTGGCGATTCGCACGCTGCCCATCGCCCAGTACCCGGACGTGGCACCTCCGTCGGTCAAAATCAGCGCCACCTACACCGGTGCGTCGGCACAAACGCTGGAAAACAGCGTCACCCAGGTGATTGAACAGCAGCTTACCGGTCTTGATAACCTGCTCTATTTCACCTCCACCAGCAGCTCTGACGGCCAGGTCAACATCACCGTCACCTTCGCCCAGGGCACCGACCCGGACACCGCCCAGGTACAGGTGCAAAACAAGGTCCAACAGGCAGAGTCTCGTCTGCCCACCGAAGTGACGCAATCCGGCGTAACGGTGGTGAAATCCCAGAGCAACTTCCTGCTGATCATGGCGCTGTATGACACCACCGATCGCGCCAGCAGTTCGGACATCGCCGACTGGCTGGTGAGCAACGTGCAGGACCCGCTCGCCCGCGTCAGCGGCGTGGGCAGCCTGCAGGTGTTCGGTGCCGAATACGCCATGCGCATCTGGATGGACCCGGACAAACTGGCCTCATTCTCACTGATGCCGTCCGATGTGCAGTCAGCCATTGAAGCGCAGAACGTGCAGGTCTCCGCCGGGAAAATCGGTGCGCTGCCCGCCTCAAACGCGCAGCAACTCACCGCCACGGTGCGCGCCCAGTCGCGTCTGCAAACCGTCGAGCAGTTCCGCAATATCATCGTCAAAAGCGACACCAAAGGTGCCGTGGTGCACGTGGGTGACGTCGCCCGCGTGGAGATGGGCAGTGAAGATTACTCGGCGATGGCAAAACTCAACGGCCACCCGGCAGCCGGTCTTGCCGTGATGCTGGCCCCTGGCGCGAACGCGCTGGATACCGCGACCCTGGTAAAAGACAAAATTGCCGAGTTCCGCCACAGCATGCCGCAGGGCTATGACATTGCTTACCCGAAAGACAGCACCGACTTCATCAAGATCTCCATTGAAGACGTGGTGCAAACGCTGATCGAGGCCATCGTGCTGGTGGTCTGCGTGATGTATCTGTTCCTGCAAAACGTGCGTGCCACGCTGATTCCGGCGATGGCGGTGCCGGTGGTGCTGTTGGGGACCTTTGGCGTGCTGGCGCTGTTTGGTTATTCCATTAACACCCTGACGCTCTTCGCCATGGTGCTGGCGATCGGCCTGCTGGTGGATGACGCCATCGTGGTTGTGGAAAACGTCGAGCGTATCATGCGCGACGAAGGGCTCCCCGCCCGCGAGGCCACCGAAAAATCGATGGGCGAAATCTCCGGCGCGCTGGTGGCGATTGCGCTGGTGCTCTCGGCAGTGTTCCTGCCGATGGCCTTTTTCGGCGGTTCGACCGGGGTGATTTACCGCCAGTTCTCGGTCACCATCATCTCCGCGATGGCCCTCTCCGTGGTGGTCGCCCTGACGCTGACCCCGGCGCTTTGTGGCACCGTGATGCAGCACAGTAAGCAGCATAAAAAAGGCTTCTTCGGCGCGTTTAACCGCTTTTACACCCGCACCGAAAACCAGTACGAGCACCGGGTTCTGCGCGTGCTGCGCCGCTCCTTCACGGTGATGGCGACTTATGGCGTGCTCTGTGCGGCCATGGCCTTTGTGATGTGGCGACTGCCCGGCAGCTTCCTGCCGACCGAAGACCAGGGGTCGGTGATGGTGCAGTTCACCCTGCCTGCCGGGGCGACGGCACCGCGCACCGACGCGGTTGCCAGCAAAGTGACCGACTGGTTCCTCACCAAAGAGAAAGCCAACACCGACGCCATCTTTACCGTCACCGGCTTTAGCTTTAGCGGCAGCGGGCAGAACGCCGGGATGGCCTTCGTCTCCCTGAAAAACTGGTCCGAACGTAAGGGGGAAGAAAACACCGCGCAGGCCATTGCGCTCAGAGCCACTCAGCAGCTCAGTTCCATTCGCGATGCCAGCATTTTTGCCATGACCCCGCCGTCGGTGGACGGTCTGGGCCAGAGCAACGGCTTTACCTTCGAACTGCTGGCGAGCGGCGGTACGGATCGCGACGACCTGCTCAAGCTGCGTAATCAGTTGATTGGTGAAGCGAGCAAAAGCAGCGAGTTGCAGGCGGTGCGCGCCAACGACCTGCCGCAGATGCCGCAGTTACAGGTGGATATCGACAGCAATAAAGCCGTGGCACTTGGGCTTTCACTGAGCGACGTGAGCGACACACTGTCCAGCGCCTGGGGCGGCACCTACGTAAACGACTTTATCGACAGAGGTCGCGTGAAAAAGGTCTATATCCAGGGCGACAGCGAATTCCGTGCCTCCCCGTCTGACCTGAAAAAATGGTACGTGCGCGGCAGTGACAGCAGCATGACGCCGTTCTCGTCGTTTGCCACCACCCACTGGGAGTACGGCCCGGAGAGTCTGGTGCGTTACAACGGCTCCGCCGCCTATGAGATTCAGGGGGAAAACGCCAGCGGCTTCAGCTCCGGCGTGGCGATGACCAAAATGGAAAATCTCGCCGATAACCTACCTGCCGGGAGCACCTGGGCCTGGAGCGGTCTGTCATTACAGGAAAAACTCGCCAGCGGCCAGGCCATGAGCCTCTACGCGCTGTCGATCATGGTGGTGTTCCTCTGCCTTGCCGCCCTGTATGAGAGCTGGTCGGTGCCACTGTCGGTGATTCTGGTTATCCCGCTGGGCCTGCTCGGTGCCGCGCTGGCAGCCTGGATGCGCGACCTCAACAACGACGTCTACTTCCAGGTGGCCCTGTTGACCACCATCGGGCTGTCGTCGAAAAACGCCATTTTGATAGTCGAGTTTGCCGAAGCCGCCGTAGAAGAAGGTTATTCACTGGGCCGAGCTGCGTTGCGTGCTGCGCGTACCCGTTTACGCCCGATCATGATGACCTCACTGGCGTTTATCGCCGGGGTGCTGCCGCTGGCGGTGGCGACCGGGGCAGGTGCCAACAGCCGCGTGGCGATCGGCACCGGCATCATCGGCGGGACGCTCGCCGCCACCGTGCTCGCCATCTTCTTTGTCCCGCTGTTCTTCGTGCTGGTGAAACGTCTGTTCGCCGGTAAACGCCAACGCCAGGAGTAATTATGTTTCGTATTAGTGTGTTAGTGCTTGCTCTCCTGAGTGCGGGCTGTGTCTCTCTCGACCCGACGTATCAGCGCCCGGTCGCGCCAATCCCTGCCACACTGCCCGGCAGCAGCGGGCAGGCGCAGGCGGTGGCGACCGACTGGAAGCAGGTGGTCAATGACAACCGCCTGCAGCAGGTCGTTAGCCTGTCGCTCAAACAGAACCGCGATGTGCAAAAAGCGATTGCGGATATTGATTCTGCCCGTGCGCTTTACGGTGAGAAACAGGCAACGCTGTTCCCGACGCTGAATGCGGAGCTGAGCAGCACGCGCAGCCGAACGGTGGCCAGCGGCATTACCTCCAGCGCCGAGGCCAGCGGGGCGGTGTCGAGCTTCGAGCTGGACTTGTTTGGTCGTAACCAGAGCCTCAGCCGCGCGGAGCGGGAAACCTGGCTTGCCAGTGAATATACCGCTCAGAACACCCGCCTGACCCTGGTGGGAGAAATCACCACCGCGTGGTTAACCCTGGCGGCGGATAACAGCAATCTGGCGCTGGCGCAGCAAACTCAGGCCAGCGCGCAGAACTCGCTGAAGATTGTGCAGCGCCGCCAGGAGATTGGCGTGGCGGCGGCAACAGACGTCAGCGAAGCGATGGCGGTGTATCAGCAGGCGCGCGCCAGCGTCGCCAGCTACCAGACGCAGGTGGCGCAGGATATCAACGCGCTGAACCTGCTGGCCGGGGATACCGTCGCGCAAAACCTGCTGCCCGGCACGCTGGAAAGCCTGGGGGATAACAGCATCAAACTGACCCCGGCTGGCGTCGCCTCCTCCGTGCTGTTACGTCGCCCGGATATCCAGGAGGCGGAACATAATCTGTTGAGTGCTAACGCGGATATTGGCGCGGCACGGGCCAACTTCTTCCCGTCGATTTCGCTGACCACCAGCGCAGGCGTGGGCAGCGGTGCCCTGTCGTCACTGTTTGACCACGGCATGAAGGTCTGGTCATTTGCGCCGTCCATCTCGCTGCCGCTGTTTACAGGCGGCAGTAATCTGGCGCAATTGCGTTACGCCGAAGCGCAGAAAAAGGGGCTGATTGCGACTTACGAGAAGACGATTCAGAGCGCGTTTAAAGATGTGGCCGACGCCCTCGCCCGCCGCCAGACGCTGGACGAACAGCTCGATGCCCAGCGCGAGTATGTGGCAGCCGAGCAGAAAACCCTGGATATCGCCCAGCGCCAGTACCAGGCCGGAACGGGAGATTATCTGTCGGTGCTGACCGCCCAGCGCTCGCTGTGGTCGGCGCAGGCGGGGCTGATTTCCTTGCAGCAGACGGATCTTGAGAACCGCGTGACCCTGTGGCAGTCACTGGGCGGCGGCGTGGGGTAAGTATGCGTCCCCTCACCCTAACCCTCTCCCCAAAGGGGCGAGGGAACCGATCGAGCGGTCTGAAATTACGCGTTTCATCCTCATCTTTTAAAACGGGCGCGGGCCGCCTTTCTCCCTCTCCCTTTTAGGGAGAGGGTCGGGGTGAGGGTCTTCTTACTCACTGATTACCAAGAGAACAACAATGCAAAAACTCTCCCTCTCATACGCGCTGGTGCTGGGCCTTCTGACCGCCATCGGCCCGATTTGCACCGATCTTTATCTGCCAGCCCTGCCCGATATGACCCAGCAGATGAGCACCACCACCTCGCTGACGGCGTCGCTCATCGGACTCGGCCTCGGACAGCTGTTCTTTGGGCCCCTGAGCGACAAGCTCGGGCGCAAGCTTCCGCTGCTGCTGTCTCTGATGCTGTTTATCGTCTCGTCGGTGCTCTGCGCCATAACCAACGATATCTACCTGTTGATTTTATGGCGCTTTATCCAGGGCTTCTCCGGCGCAGGCGGTTCGGTGCTGTCGCGCTCAATTGCCAGAGACAAATACTCAGGCACCCAGCTCACCCGCTTTTTTGCCCTGCTGATGACGGTCAACGGCATCGCCCCGGTTATCTCTCCGGTATTGGGTGGTTACATCGCCCAGACGCTGCACTGGCGCGCGCTGTTCTGGACGATGGCACTGGCGGGTGGGGTGTTATTCCTGCTCAGCGTGACACTCATTAAAGAGACGCGTCAGCCACAAAGCACCCCGGAAAGCCTGCTCAGCACCACCCGGGCGGTGATAAAAAATCGGGCATTCCTGGGCTTCTGCTTCGTGCAGGCGTTTATGCTGGCGGGACTGTTCTCGTACATCGGCGCATCGTCGTACGTGCTGCAAAACGAGTACGGCATGAGCCCGATGCAGTTCAGCCTGCTGTTTGGCGTCAACGGTGTGGGGCTGATTATCTCTGCGCTGATCTTCTCGTCTCTCGCCCGCCGCATTCCTCAGAACGTGTTGCTCAGGCGCGGCCTGCTGCTGGCGCTTCTCGCAGCACTGGTGACTTTTGCGTTTGCCCAACTGGGATATGAAACCCTCGCGCTGGTGGGGTTGTTTTTCACCGTCGCCTTTAACAGCGGTGTGTGCACGCTGTCTGGCTCAGCGGCGATGAATGGCGTGGAGGCCCGCTATTCCGGCACTGCCTCGGCACTGCTCGGCATGCTGATGTTTGTCTTCGGCGGCATTGCCACCCCGCTCTCGGGGCTCGGCGGCGAAGCGATGTGGAAAATGACCCTCGCCATTGTGATTGCCTACGGCGCAGCGCTGGCGGTTTACACCCTCGCCCGCCGGAAAGGTTAAACTTTTTTCCCGCCCGGCTTCAGGCCGCGGTGGAACTCGTTGATGCGTTTCACCGTTTTAATAGCCCGCTGGGAGGTGGCGGACGCCACCGACAGGATGATCATCTCCAGGCACAGCAGTACCGTACCGTGCAACGGGATTTTGCCTTTTTCACCGCCGCGCGGGACGTGAATCACCACGTCCGCTTCTTTGCTGAAGCGGGAGTCCAGCGCGTTGGTGAGCAGAATGGTCGGGATACCCAGCCGTTTGGTCTCTTTTAAGGTGGTCAATCCTTCACGGTGGGCAGATTTTTGCGCCATCATCACCAGCACATCCCCGCGTTGCAGGCTGATAAGCTGCTCGGCAAGCCCGATACCGGTGCGATTGAGCGCCACTGCGGGCAGCCCGACGCGGCTGAACAGACGCGCCGTGTAATCCGCCAGAATCCCGGACGCGCCAATGCCAAAAATCGCCGCCTGGCGCGCTTCCACCAGCAGGGCCACCGCCTGGGCAATGGCGTAACGGTTGTCCGGCTCAGATAAAATCTCGCAGGTGTACTGATGCCCCTCCAGCACAAAATCAATGCCGGAATTCACATCGCAGGAGAGCGCACCGACGGTGGTGCTCATCTTTTCCGCCGAGCTGGCGGACGGGCCGAACCATTGCTCCATGGTTTGTTTGAGGTCACGCAGCCCGGCAAAACCTAAGGCCTGGATGGCCCGCACCACGGTGGCATCAGAGGTTTGTGTCGCCGCCGCGATTTCTATCGCCGTGTGCTCCAGCACCACTTCACGGTTCTCGTGGATATAACGCGCTACCGCCTGAAGACGGGGCGACAGCGACGGTGCCCGCGCCCGGTAGCGCTCGCCGTACACATCCACGCGGCTCTTTGTTTTCTTCGCAGCCAGCATTGGTCGACTCTCTTATTTCTGCGCGAGCAGCGGACGCCCGGCGATTTGCGACTGCACCTGGGCCACCATCAGGCTGAGTGCGGCGAAAGAGTTGGAAATCGCCTCTTCACGGGAGATAAGCACATAGTGTCCGGTGCGACAGGCGGTGAGGAAATCGCACCAGCCCGGCATCACCGCATCCATCGCCTTCATCTCATCCAGCGGTTTGCCGCCCGTGTCCCCACGCCAGGTGGCAAAGACGAAATCGGCGTCCAGCTCTGGCAGCCGTTCCGGGCTGACGTCAATGCGTCCGCCGTCGGGAATGCTGTCAATCAGCGTCGGGAAGCTGAAACCGGCGTCGCGCAGCACGCGCCCCAGAGAATGATAGGTATGGAGCGCGTTGATTTTGCCCTGGTTGGCCTGAATCACCGACACGCGGATTTTGCTGGTGTCGACGGTGCTTTTCAGCGCCGCAATTTGCGCCTGATAGCGGCGCTCAAGAATGGCGAGCTGCGCCTGGGTGCCGGTTAACTGCGCCAGCTTGCTGTAGATGCGCGGCGCGCCACCGTCGAGATGATCGATGCTGACGGTGGGGGCAATTTTCTCCAGTTGTTCAACCGGCGTGTTGCGGCTCGGCTCGGTGATGATCAGGTCAGGTTTCGCTGCCGCGACCGCTTCAATGTCGATGGTCGCGGTACCAATAAACGCAATCTGGCTGTTATCAAAATCGACCCCGGTGAGCATGGCGCTGGAGCGCAGCACGTGGCTGCCGTCCGGGCGGGTGCGCCCGTGGCTGGCAACCGGCAGTACGCCCAGCTCAATGAGCGGAATGGTGATATCCAGATCGTGCAAAGAGACAATGCGCTGCGGGTGCAGCGGCACGGTCACCGAGCGCCCGAGATCGTCTTTAAAAATTTGGGTGGCAGGCGCGGCATACGCCGTGCTCACTGCCAGTGCGAAGAAAGCAAAAAGTAAGCGCATACGGCTCCCTGAAGTTACAGCCTGTCTCGCCGCTGCCAGAGCAGCAGCAGGAAAAACGGCCCGCCAATCAATGAAATCACAATGCCCGCCGGGATTTGCAACGGCGCAAACGCCAGTCGCCCGAGGGTATCAGCCACCAGCACCAGCAAGGCACCGAGCAACGCGCTGCCAGACAGCAGCGCCACCTGCCCGCCGCGCAGCAGAAAGCGCGCCATGTGCGGGGCAATCAGGCCAACAAATCCAATGCTGCCCGCACAGGACACGCAGGCGGCGGTGAGTAACACGGGCGCGATAAAGCGCACTCGCATCAGCCATCCCAGCCGCACACCCAGCCCGACCGCCGCCGCGTTCCCCAGCAGTGCCACGTCCGATGCCCTGGCGGTCAGAAACAGAATCAATGCCGCAGGCAGCGCCCATCCGCAGGCCACCAGCAGCAGCGGCCAGGTGGCGGCGTGCAGGCTGCCCGCCATCCACACCAGCGCGGTCTGCACATCACGCACGTCGGCAGTGGTCATAAACACCCCGATACCCGCCGCGAAGGTCCAGGAGACACCGATGCCAAGCAGAATAAAGCGCGGGCGGGAAAAATCCCGCGCCAGCAGCAACACAATCAGCGCTGCCAGCAGGCCCCCCGCCATTCCCACCAGCGGTCGCCAGACCACGCCCAGGGCCGGGAAAAGCAGGATCAGCGCCAGCACCGCCACGCTACTCCCCTCTTTCACTCCCAGCAGACCCGGATCGGCCAGCCCATTGCGGGTGATCGACTGCATCGCCGCCCCCGCCATACCGAGCATGCCACCACACAACAGGGCCATCAGCAGACGCGGCAGGCGAATATCCCAGACCACATACTCCTGCTCGGCGCTCAGCGCGTCGGGGGTAAAGAGCGCACGGCCAATGGCAGAAACCGGCACCGGGAGCGAGCCTTGCATCAGGCCCCAGAGCAGCAAACCGGCGGCAATCACCATCAATGCCAGCCCCCAGCAGGCCGTCTGTGGTCGCCACAGGCGGGAAAAGTGCCCGGCCCGGAAAACACGGAAACCGGCGCGTTGCAGAGCAGGGATCATTTAAACAACCTCGAGGCCAGCAGGATAAACAGCGGCGCACCGACCAGCGCGGTCATCACCCCGGTTGCCAGTTCCTGAGGCGCAATCAGCGTGCGGGCAGCGATGTCCGCCAGCGTCAGCAGCAGCGCTCCGGTCAGCGCACAAAGAGGAATACCGGAACGCAGATCGTCGGTCGCCACGCGGCGCACCACGTGCGGCACCACCAGGCCAATAAAGCCAATCGGCCCGGCTAGCGACACCGCCGCACCACACAGCAGTGCAATCGCCCCCAGCCCCAGCAGCCGGGTACGCGCCAGCGATACCCCAAGCCCGGTCGCCACCTGGTCACCCAGCGCCAGCATGTTCAGTGCCGGAGAAAGCCACAGTGCGAGCACAAATCCGCCGCACGCCACACCAGCCGCGCCGCGCAGGGTCTCCCAGCTTAAGCCCGCCAGATCTCCGGCCAGCCAGATGCGCATCGCCGCAAGAGTTTGTTCATCCAGAATTAAAATGGCGGCGGTAATGGAGGAGGTAAACGCGGTCAGCGCCACGCCGCAGAGCGTCACTTTCATGGGTGTGAGGCCAACGCGTCCGGCGCTGGACAGCCCCATCACCAGCGCAAACAGCGCTCCGGCCCCGCCCGCGGCGATGAGGGGTTGCCCGGGGCCAAACGTTACCCCCAGTGCCGTCGTTGCCACCACTGCAAGCGCCGCCCCGGCATTCAGGCCAAGAATATGCGGTTCGCCCAGCGGGTTGCGGATAACGGACTGTAACAGGGCCCCTGCCACGCCCAGCGCCGCGCCCACCAGCAGGGCCGCCACAAGGCGCAGTAAACGCAGGTTGACGATGATCTGATGCTCGAAATTACGCGGGTCGAACGCCAGCAGCGCCGCGACCACGGTACGCGGGGCAATCAGGCGCGCGCCCAGCCCAAGATGCACCACCGCACTCGCCAGCAGCAGGGTCAGAATAGCTGCCGTCGCCCAGGCGATGCGCCCGGTCTGACGCCGCAACGCCAGCGGCTGCACGCTCACGCCTGCTCCTCACTCGGGCGGCGAAACGGCATAAAGAAGGGTTTGCCGGTCATCGGGTTGGTAGAAACATGTACATCCACATCAAACACCGTTTTGATGAGTTCTGCCGGGCAGGGGTCGCCTTCGTGTAACACACCCTGCACCTTGCCCTGGCGCAAAAACACCAGGGTGTCGCCGTAGTTCACCGCGAAATTCAGATCGTGCAGCACCACCACCACGGTACGCCCGTGACGGCGAGTGAGGGCGTGCAGCAGTTCGAGGATCTCCACCTGGTAGCGCAGATCGAGGTAGGTTGTGGGTTCGTCGAGCAGAATCACCGGCGTCTGTTGCGCCAGCGCCATCGCAATCCAGCAGCGCTGCCGCTGGCCGCCGGAAAGGCTGTCGACCGGGAGATGAGCAAACTCAGTGGTGCCGGTGACCGCCAGCGCCTCTTCTACTGCCTGCTGATCCTCCTGCGACCACTGGCGCATAAAGCTTTGCCAGGGAAAACGCCCGCGCGAGACCAGTTCAAAAACCGTTAACCCTTCCGGCACCAGCGGCGACTGGGGAAGGATACCTAACTGGCGTGAGACGACTTTGGTAGGTTGCTGGTGAAGGGCTTTGCCATCCAGCAGCACGCTGCCGCCAAGGGGCTTAAGCAGGCGCGCGATAGTGCTGAGTAAGGTGGATTTGCCGCTGCCGTTGGCCCCGATCAGCACCGTCATTTTCCCGGTCGGAATGGTGAGACTGATGTCGTCAACAATGACCTGCTGCTGATACCCCGCCGAAAGGTTCTCCAGCACAATTCCCGGCGGCAGTGCCGCGTTTTCCACCTGCTGTGGCATCTTCACTCCTGCGCCGCAACCACGTGGTAAACTCCGCGCGCGTCAGCTTAACAAATAAAAATAAATATCATTCTCTTTTAGATTTTGCCGCCGCCCTCTGTAGTAGTCAAGATATTCAAACCCGTAGTCAATTTCGGGATATCTGTCGCTATTACAGAGACTTCACCGTGATTTAAATTTCAATAAATTATTATTTATCAAATATATACAATCAATAAAACCTTAATTCAGATAAGACTATTCCACGGCGCTTGCAATGTAGTCTTTTTCTCGCTTTTTTCATTTACTACTACATTTTGCCATGTTTGAATGATTCTCAATAACATATCCGGCGCTTGATTTTCAGGCGAACGGATAGATTTCGGCATCGGGCAATGATTTAAAAAACGTTCCCCCTCATGGGTGACTGACAGGGGCATTTGGAAAAACAACAACATGGCTGAGTTAACTTCTTATATCTCCGGGAAAAAAGGGCGCACACTGTTTTCAGCGCTGTTTCTGGGCGCAGCATTTTCACCGCTGGCAACGGCAGCAGGCACAACGGCAACAGACAAAGACGCCGACACGCTGACCGTTCTGGCAGGGGCATCATCTGCCGATCAGGCGGCCACCACAGGCTACCAGCCGCTGACCTCCTCCTCCGCAACGCTGACCACCATGCCCCTGCTGGATATTCCGCAGGTGGTGAACACCGTCAGCGACAAAGTGCTGGAAGATCAGCACGCCACCACACTTGATGAAGCGCTGTACAACGTGAGCAACGTCGTGCAGACCAACACCCTGGGCGGTACTCAGGATGCGTTTGTACGCCGTGGTTTTGGTGCCAACCGCGACGGGTCAATCATGACCAACGGCCTGAAAACGGTACTGCCGCGCAGCTTCAACGCCGCCACGTCGCGCGTCGAAGTGCTGAAAGGCCCGGCCTCAACGCTGTACGGGATTCTCGACCCTGGCGGGCTTATCAATGTTGTCACTAAACGCCCGCAAACCACCTTTGGCGGCTCCATTTCTGCCACCTCCTCCAGCTTTGGCGGCGGCACGGGTGATTTTGATGTCACCGGGCCAATTGAAGGCACCCGTCTGGCATATCGCTTAATCGGCGAGTACCAGAACGAAGATTACTGGCGCAATTTTGGTAAAGAGCGAAGCACCTTTATTTCCCCGTCGCTGACCTGGTTTGGCGATGATGCGACGGTGAGCGTGCTCTACTCCCACCGCGACTACAAAACCCCGTTCGATCGCGGCACTATCTTCGATCTCAACACCAAAAAAGCGGTCAACGTCAGCCGTGAAACCCGCTTCGACGAGCCGTTTAACATTACCGACGGTGAGTCTGACCTGGCGCAGTTGAACGCCGAATACCGCCTGAACAGCGCCTGGACGGCGAAGTTCGACTACAGCTTCAGCCAGGACAAATACAGCGATAACCAGTCCCGCGTGATGGCCTATGACGCCGCAACCGGCAACCTGACCCGCCGCGTGGATGCAACCCAGGGATCGACCCAGCGGATGCACAGCACCCGTGCCGATCTGCAGGGCAACGTGGACATCGCCGGGTTCTACAACGAGATCCTGACCGGCGTGTCGTACGAGAATTACGATCTGCTGCGTACCGACATGATCCGCTGTAAAAACGTGAAAGATTTCAATATTTACAACCTGTCCTACGGCAATGCGAGCAAATGTACTTCGGTTTCCGCCTCTGACAGCGACCAGACCATCAAGCAGGAGAGTTACTCCGCCTATGTGCAGGACGCGCTCTATCTGACGGACAAATGGATCGCCGTCGCGGGCGTGCGTTACCAGTACTACACCGAATACGCCGGGAAAGGTCGTCCGTTTAACGAGAACACCGACAGCACCGACGAGCAGTGGACGCCGAAATTCGGCCTGGTCTACAAGCTGACCCCGACCGTCTCGTTGTTCGGCAACGTGGCGCAGTCGTTTATGCCGCAGTACTCCATCGCCAGCTACATCGGGGATCTGCCGCCGGAAACCTCAACGTCCTGGGAAGTGGGGGCCAAGTTCGATCTCTTTGACGGGGTCACCGCCAACATCGCCCTGTTCGATATTCATAAGCGCAACGTGATGTACAGCGAGATTGTCGGCGACGAGACCGTGGCGAAAACCGCAGGCCGCGTGCGTTCGCAGGGGGTCGAGATGGATATCGCTGGCGCACTGACCAGCAATATGAACGTGATCGCCAGCTACAGCTACACCGATGCGAAAGTGCTGGAAGACCCGGAATATGCGGGCAAACCGATGCCAAACGTGCCGCGCCACACTGGCTCCGTGTTCCTGACCTACGACATTCGCAATATGCCAGGCGGTAACACGCTGACACTGGGCGGTGGCGGCCACGGGGTGAACCGTCGCTCTGCAACCAACGGCGCAGACTACTACCTGCCGGGCTACTTCGTTGCCGATGCCTTTGCGGCGTACAAGATGAAGCTGCAATATCCGGTGACGCTGCAACTGAACGTGAAAAACCTGTTTGATAAGACCTACTACACCTCGTCTATCGCCACCAACAACCTGGGCAACCAGATTGGTGACCCACGCGAAGTGCAGTTCACGGTAAAAATGGATTTCTAAGTCTTAATGTAAGTGTGTTTTGCCCCGCAATATTGTGGGGCTTTTTTTTGCTTATCCATTTCAAACTGATGCATGAAAACGTGCCCGTCTTCAAATTTCTTTATCCCACCACCCTCGCAGTAAACACTTTGTGAGTTTAATCGCGGATATTATTTCAATTCTCTCTATTTTTATTACACCCTTAACGCCGGAGGATGATGTAATGAAATTAAGATTGATTTACCGCCTCATTGCCCAGGGCGGTCTCAACGCCTGGTATAACCTCGACCCTCGTATTACTAACGATTTCCCACGTTAATTCTCCGCTGCCTGTAACCCATTAAAAAAATCAAACTCAGCACGACGTTGAGCGATATTTTTTTGCGTGTTAAATCTCGCCAAAAATATTGCCACGTCGCACGGCACGCTTTTGGAGAAAATAAGATGAAACGCATCCCTGAACCTTTCCGCATTAAAATGGTTGAGAATATTCGCATGACCACCTGGGACGACCGCGTCAAAGCGCTGCGTGATGCGGGTTATAACCCGTTCCTGCTCAACAGCGAAGATGTCTATATCGACCTCCTGACCGACTCCGGCACGGGTGCGATGAGCGACCGCCAGTGGGCAGGTCTGATGATGGGCGATGAAGCCTACGCAGGTTCACGTAACTACCAGAATTTATGCGCAAAAGTGAAAGAGATCATCGGCTATCCGTTCACCATTCCGACCCATCAGGGGCGCGGCGCGGAACAGATCCTCTTCCCGTCGCTGATTGCGCGCTGTAAATCGAAAAAGCCGGTGTTTATCTCCAACTTCCATTTCGATACCACCGCCGCCCACGTGGAACTCAACGGAGCTAAAGCCATCAACGTGGTGACGCCAAAAGCGTTCGACACCACCTCCTGGTACGACTGGAAAGGCAATTTTGATATCGACCAGCTGAAAGCGACCATTGCCGAGCACGGCGCGGAGAACGTGGCGGCCATCGTCACCACCGTGACCTGCAACAGCTCCGGCGGCCAGCCGATTTCACTGGCCAACATGCGTGAGGTTTACCAGATAGCGAAAAGTCATAAGATTCCAGTGGTTATCGACTCTGCCCGCTTCTGTGAAAACGCCTGGTTTATCAAACAGCGCGAAGAGGGCTGCGCGCAGAGATCCATCAAAGAGATCATCCGCGAGATGTACACCTACGGCGACATGCTCACCATGTCGGCGAAGAAAGATCCGCTGGTAAACATCGGCGGGCTGTGCTGCTTCCGCGAAGATGAAGACCTGTTTAACGAAGTTCGCATCCGTTGCGTGCCGATGGAAGGCTTCGTCACCTACGGCGGTCTGGCCGGGCGCGATATGGAGGCGATGGCTATCGGTCTTGAGGAGGGCACCAACGAGGATTACCTCACCTACCGCATTGCACAGGTGGAATACCTGGGTGAGCGCCTGCGTGAAGGCGGTATTCCGATTCAGTACCCGACCGGCGGTCATGCGGTATTTGTCGATGCCAAACTGCTGCTGCCGCATATTCCTGCGGAGCAGTTCCCGGCGCATGCGCTGAACAACGAGCTGTATCTCGAAGCGGGTATTCGTAGCGTGGAAATCGGTTCGCTGCTGCTCGGGCGTGACCCAACAACTGGCCTGCAAAAACCGTCGCCAATGGAGCTGCTGCGTCTGACCATTCCGCGCCGCGTCTACACCAACGATCATATGGACTATATCGCTAACTCGCTGATTGCCGTGAAGCAACGCGCCTCGTCCATTAAAGGGCTGACCTTCACCTATGAACCACCGGTGCTGCGCCACTTTGTCGCCCGCCTGAAACCCGTGGAATAATCCCCATGCTGGCGCGCCTGCAACGGGCGCGTCTTTCCGATGTCACGCATGAAAATATACGTCGCCCCTGCGGGCGATGCGCAATATGACGTCTATGGAAATAAAATATGGCTACTCTAACGGTAACAAATAAAGCCCCGTCGCTGGTCGGCGGCGCAATGATTATTGGTGGCACCATTATTGGCGCAGGCATGTTTTCATTACCGGTTGTTATGTCTGGCTCCTGGTTTTTTTGGTCACTGCTCGCCTTAGTTTTCACCTGGTTCTGTATGCTGCATTCAGGGTTAATGATCCTCGAAGCGAACCTCAATTATCATATTGGTGCCAGTTTCGACACCATCACCAAAGATTTACTTGGCAACCGCTGGAATATTATTAATGGTCTGACGGTGGCCTTCGTTCTTTATATTTTGACTTACGCGTATATTTCCGCCAGTGGCTCCGTGATTCATCATACCTTCTCGCAAATGCATATAAACTTCCCGGCACGAATGGGTGGGCTGTTATTTGCGTTAGTGGTCGCCTTTATCGTCTGGTTGAGCACCCGGGCGGTCAGCCGCATGACCACCATTGTGCTGGGTGCCAAAATCCTCACCTTCTTTATGAGCTTTGGCGGGTTAATCTGGCACGTGCAGCCTGCGGTGTTATTCAACACTGCCGAAGTGAACCCGAGCTACCTGCCCTACGTCATCATGACCCTGCCATTCTGCCTGGCGTCGTTTGGCTACCACGGCAACGTGCCGAGCCTGATGAAGTATTACGGCAAAGATCCGCTGACCATTCGCCGCTGTCTGCTGCTCGGCACGCTGATGGCGCTGATCCTCTACATCTTCTGGCTGGTCGGCACAATGGGCAATATCCCGCGCCCGGCGTTTATCGACATCGCGGAGAAAGGCGGCAACATTGACGTACTGGTGCAGGCATTAAGCGGCGTGCTGAACAGCCGTGGCCTGGATTTACTGCTGACGGTGTTCTCCAACTTTGCGGTCGCCAGTTCGTTCCTCGGTGTGACCCTCGGGCTGTTTGATTATCTGGCGGATTTGTTCAAGTTTGACGACAGCCCCAAAGGCCGCTTCAAAACGGCACTGGTCACCTTCCTGCCACCGATGGTCGGCGGACTTTTGTGGCCCAACGGCTTTATTTATGCGATTGGTTTCGCCGGACTGGCGGCCACCGTCTGGGCGGCCATTGTGCCCGCACTGCTGGCAAGTGCGTCACGCAGGCGTTTTGGCAGCCCGCACTATCGGGTGTGGGGAGGTAAGGCGATGATTATTTTGATTTTATGTTTTGGGGCGGGTAACGCGATTATTCACGTGCTGTCGAGTTTTAGTTTGCTGCCGGTTTATCGGTAGACTCTGTGACATAACACCAGGCACTGGCTATCCCCTCTCCTCTTTGGGGAGAGGGTTAGGGTGAGGGGAAATATGCGGCTTTGATGGTCATTCCGTTCACCTTATGTTCCTTGCTTTTCTATCGCTCCAGAACCCGTGAACGTGCCAGGGTGGCTCACCGCCACCACCCTGGCGACCCGGGCTCCCGGCCAGGAAAATCGCCGCTGGCGCGGTCCACTCAGCGTATGCCTTCAGGCTTATCGGGGACGGGCGAAGGAAACGTCCCTGTAAAATCGCCCTCGCCGCGCATCCATGCGCGTCGCCCCGGCCTTACGGATACGCTTCGTCGATTTTCAGCCGGACCCAGTCATCGCTGTAGCTGTTTTATTCTCATTGCGCAGTGTTATCGCTGCAAAACGTAACATTACAGCGTCCGCGTTCAGATTTTAATGTATGGATCGCTCAGCTATCAAAGGCAGAATCGAACATTTTTACTCGTCGAAATACCAGTATCCCTGATTGACCAGCTCAGTCAGCTCAGCGATGAAGGCCGGGCTGTTTACCGCCTCGCCCAGCTCCGCTTTGCCAATCAGCAAATGCTGGCACAGCGCTTCTGCGGCCTTCGGCGCCACGGTCTCAAAACGTTCGCTGTTGACGAAGAAGCAGTCGCTGACGTGCAGCACGCGCAGGCCACCCAGACGGGTCAGCATGCCGCCGTCCATCAGCGCATCCCGCACTTCCTGCGGCTGATAAGGCGGCTCTGCCGGGGCGATGTCCAGCTCATGGCGCGGGGTGGTAATAAAGCGACCAAACCACTGTTTGAAATCTTCCGGCTGATTAATCATCTCAATCATCATGCCGCGCACGCGTTCCAGCTCGTAATCTTCCACACGGCCAGGATTTTCACGGCTAACCAGATCCGGATCGGTGTAGTGATCGCCGCCGAGATCGTTATCCACCGCGTAATCCGCAAAGCTGCTGATCAGATCCCGGCCGTTCGGTCCACGAAAACCAATTGAGTAGTTAAAGGCGGTTTCGTGGGTGATGCCGTCGTGCGGGAATCCTGGCGGAATATAGAGGATGTCGCCCGGTTCGAGGTCTTCATCAATGATCGGCGTGAACGGCTCAACGTGGAGCAGCGCCGGATGCGGGCAGAACTCTTTGAGCGGCAGTTTATCGCCCACGCGCCAGCGGCGGCTGCCCATCCCCTGAATAATGAAAACGTCATACCAGTCGATATGGGGGCCAACGCCACCGCCCGGCAATGAGTAAGAAATCATCAGGTCATCAAAGCGCCATTCCGGGATAGCACGGAAGGGTTTCACCAGTTCCGCAGAAGGCGCATGCCAGTGGTTCACCGCCTGCGCCAGCAGCGACCAGCCGGTTTCACCCAGGCCGTCGAAATGCTCGAACGGGCCGTTGCTGGCCTGCCATTCACCATTGAAATGGCTGACAAGGCGGCTGTCGACTTCCGGTTCCATCGCAAGACCGGCCAGTTCATCTGGCGTGATCGGATCAACGAAGTTCGCGAACGCGTTTTTCAATACAACCGGCTTTTTCTGCCAGTATTTCTCTAAAAATTCAGGCCAGTTAAGGTTTAATTGGTAAGCCATGTGGTCACACCCGTGGAAAGATAAGCGGGCGTGATTATGCGAGGGAATGTCAGGCGTTACCTTGTCGGCGGTCAAGGGTGGGGTGGAATGCGGTGTGGGAAAATGCCATCGGTAAAAATCACAAAAGTGCGTGACGGGTTCCGAATTTAGCCTGAACAATGCACCGTTTCTGCGGTTCTAACCTTCTGCATCACGGAAACGCCAAACTACTCTCAGGGAAAGACGCATGAACAAAAATCAGGCACAACAGCTTTTACAAACCGCGCTGGCAAACCCGGCGGCAGAATTTCGTGACGGGCAGTGGGAAGCCATTGATGCGATTGTCAATCAGCGGCAAAAACTACTCGTCGTTCAACGCACTGGCTGGGGAAAAAGTTCGGTTTATTTCATTAGTGCCAAAATTTTTCGCGACCGCGGGTTGGGGCCAACCATCATCGTATCGCCCCTGCTGGCGCTAATGCGCAACCAAATTGACTCCGCCCGCCGTCTGGGCATTACCGCTGAAACCCTCAATTCCACCAATACTGACAATTGGCCTGAGGTGACTCAGCGCATTCTTGATAATCATATTGACTGCTTGCTTATCTCCCCCGAGCGACTGGCCAACGACACCTTTATCGAAACTGTCCTGCGGCCTATTGCCGACAGTATTGCCCTGATGGTGATTGACGAAGCGCACTGCATTTCGGACTGGGGACATGATTTCCGTCCCGATTACCGTCGCATTGTCGGTATTCTGCGCCAGCTCCCTGGCAACACCCCGGTACTGGGCACCACCGCCACCGCCAACAACCGCGTTGTTGATGATATTCAGGCGCAGCTGGGGGACATTACTATTCAGAGAGGGCCGCTGGTGCGTAAAAGCCTGGCGCTGCAAACCCTGATTCAACCCGATCAGGCTTCTCGTCTGGCCTGGCTGGCAAAGACCGTGCCGACGCTGCCCGGCACTGGCATCATCTATACCCTGACCGTTCGCGACACCGAACAGGTCGCCACCTGGCTGCAACAAAATGGCATTAACGCACAGGCCTATCATGGCAGTGTTGAGGGTCAGGGGTTCGAAAGCAGCGATGCGCTGCGCCAGCACCTGGAAAATCAACTGCTGCAAAACCAGCTCAAAGTGTTAGTTGCCACCACGGCGCTGGGGATGGGATATGACAAGCCAGACTTGAGTTTTGTTATTCACTATCAGGCGCCGGGCTCGATTGTGGCCTACTACCAGCAAGTGGGACGTGCAGGACGCGGTATCGACAATGCCGTCGGTGTGCTGATGTCCGGCATTGAAGACAAAGATATCCACGAGTTTTTCCGTGATGCCGCCTTCCCTTCAGAAGATCAGGTAAATGAGATCCTTCAGGTACTGGCTGACTGCGATGGACTGTCGATGCGTGACATTGAAGAGCGCACCAATCTGCGGCACGGTCAGATAGAAAAAGTGCTCAAACTGCTGAGCGTCGAAAGCCCGGCTCCGGTTATCAAGGTGGGCAGCCAGTGGCGCAGAACCCCTCTGCGATACACCATGGACAAAGCGCGTATCGCCCATCTGACCCACCAGCGTGAAAAAGAGTGGGAGGAGGTTAAAGCCTATCTTGCCGCCACATCATGCAAAATGACGTTCCTGCGTGATGCGCTGGACGATGACGATAAAACACCGTGCGGGAAGTGCGCCTCCTGCCTCGGCCAACCCGTGCTGAGCCCGGCTATTGATGCGGCACTCGCACACCAGGCTGCCACCTTCCTCCGGCACGCCGAAATTGCCATCGTGCCGAAAATTCAGGTCGCCCCAAATGCTTTTGTGGAATATGGATTTAAAGGCAATCTGGCACAAAATCTGCGCGCACAGGAAGGACGCGTGTTATCCCGCTGGGGAGATGCAGGCTGGGGGCGGACCGTCGCCCGCCACAAATACGCGGGCCATTTTGGTGATGAATTAGTTCAGGCCATGGCAGAGATGATCCAATCACGCTGGCTGCCTGATCCTGCACCGCAGTGGGTCAGCTGTGTTCCCTCCCTCAGACACCCTGAACTGGTGTCACATTTTGCCCGCCGACTGGCGGTGGCATTGGGACTTCCATTCATAGATGCTATCCGTAAGGTGAAAAATAACCCGCCGCAAAAGGGCCAGCAGAATCGTTTTTATCAATGTCACAACCTGGATGGCGCTTTTGCTATTAACAGCAAAATACCCAATACTCCCGTCTTACTTATTGATGACATTATTGATTCAGGCTGGACGCTTACGGTACTTGCTGCGCTGTTACAACAGGCAGGCAGCGGTATCGTTTACCCTTCTGCTTTGGCAACTTCTTCGGTGAAAGACGCATGAATTTATCGCCTATGGCCCAGGCTACGTTACTCCTCACCAGCTATTTTTCGCAGGTGGGCAACGATGATGCGAAGCCCCTCACTAATGCAGAGTGGGGCCGCTTTGCTCTGTGGCTGAAAGAGAAATCGGTCACCCCGGCAGATTTACTCTCTACGGACGTGGTCTCGTTATTACAAACCTGGCAAGACACGCACATCAGCATGGAGCGGATAATTGCACTACTCAATCGCGGGCACAGCCTGGCGCTGGCGACGGAGAAGTGGCAACGTGCCGGATTGTGGCTGGTGACTCGCGCAGATCCTGACTACCCCTGGCGGCTTAAGCAACGCCTGAAAACCGACTCCCCTCCTGTTCTCTTTGGCTGCGGCAATAAAGAGTTGCTTAATTTCAGTGGTGTTGCCGTGGTGGGTTCCCGTAACGCCAGTGACGCTGATCTGGAATTTACCTCTCGCGTCGGGGCGAAAGCGGCCTCGGAGAACATCGCCATTATCTCAGGCGGCGCACGCGGTGTGGATGAAGCCGCCATGCTGGGAGCATTGCAAAATAGCGGCGCGGTAACGGGCGTGATGGCCGACAGTCTGCTGAAAGCAGCAACCAGCGCAAAGTGGCGCAAGGGCCTGATGAACGGCAATCTGGTGCTGGTCTCACCGTTCTACCCGGAAGCCGGTTTCAGCGTCGGTAACGCGATGGCGAGAAATAAGTACGTCTACTGCCTGGCGGAAAGTGCGTTAATTATCCACTCAGGCAGCAAAGGTGGAACTTTGGCAGGCGCCGAGGAAAACCTGAAAAACCACTGGGTGCCGCTATGGGTGAAACCCAGCGAAGACAGCCATTCAGCTAATGCCCATCTGGTGGCAAAAGGGGGAAGATGGACCGCCGCCGAGATTCAGCACTTCGATCTTTCCGCACTCCTCCATGATGGTGGCAACACGCCGGAGCAGTCAGATCTGTTCGCCACGGATACACCCTCCACGCGTTACCCTACAGCGCCTATAAACGCAGCCAGCCTTCAGGAGGAGAAAGCGGAATATACGCAGCAACATGCGGCTAGTGAATCTGTCGATTTCTATCAATTATTCATTGCCGAGCTTCAGCGTTACGCCGAAAACCCTGTGACATCCGATGAACTGATGGCCTATACGCAGCTTAATAAGCATCAAATTGCTGACTGGCTGAAACGCGCTGAAGATGATGGCATGGTGAAAAAGCTAACCCGTCCGGTGCGTTATCAATCGACAGAATCCACTCAATCATCAGAGAACCAGAAATAACAGCTCAGAATTAAAGAGCCGGGCTACCCAGTTTTAACTCACCATTATCTTTCGCCACCACGCTAAACTCCGCGGTAATTAAATGATAATTCTCGGGGTTTGGCGTTTCCACATCCCAGGCCAGCGCATAATGTTTTCCCGGCACGAAGGCGAAGCCAAACAGGGGTAAGCAACTCCCGCTCGCGACGTACACCGGCTGATCGTGGAACATGCGCACCCGCTTCTCACCGCTGTGACTGTAAAACTGAATGCCGGTAATTTGCTCGTCGGATTTAAGCGGAGAAACCACGCAAACGGCGTTGTTCTTAATGACCACCAGCGCGGGCACGCGTGACACCGCCCGGTCACCCGGCCCCGTGCAGCCCGTGAATAAAAATACGGCTAATACCACGCCATGCCTCAACATATTCCCTCCCGGCCCTTGATGAGTGATTGATAAAGGGCTGGTATGTCACTCAGATTATCTTTTCCGCGATATTTCCCCGGCTTGCCGGCCATCTGGTAAAACTGCCAGGTGCTGATGCCATAGGTCACAATCAACCAGTAATCCGCCAGAATAGAGGCCTGCTGCTCAAGGGAATAATCGGTGAGTTTTTGCTTATCAAATTCGTAATCATAGTCCGCCGCCCAGCTAAACATCCCTCGCGTCCGCACCCATTGCCCGTGTTGATGCTGCCACACGTGGCCTAATTCATGGATAAAGAGGTGCTTGTCCTGAATAAAGACATGGGTGGCGGCGAAGTCCTCTTTATAGTGTTGCTCCCGGAACCACATTTCGCCATTCGGCGTCATCGCATAGCAGCTGCATTGCATGCCGAACGGCAAATAGCTGTCGCAATGAACCCAGACGTGGCCGTAATGAATGGCCTCGCCATAGACCCGGCGCGCCATCGCAATTTCCCCTAGCGTCAAAAGGCGCAGCCTGCCTTCCTGACCGTGTGCGCTCATCATTCATCCGTTGCGTGTGTTTTCTGCCATCGTGAAACCATTTGCATGATGAATCTATTCGGGAAAATCCTAATTCTGGAAAACCCCTCAAAAAAGAGAGGTCACTGGCTCAGAAGCCACAACACAATCACCGTCAAAGGTGAGTTCCTCGTAAGTGAAGAGCCTGCCATCACTCTTTTATATATCCACCCCAACAATATAAGTTCATATATGAATGACTAGTCCATTTCCATTCATCATAAAAATAAAAATTAATGTGACGCATATCATCAAATCATTATTTTAGTTTGTTACCGTAATAACTAACCCGCTTCCTTTCCGAATGAATTTATTGCCCTGATTTAATTCAGTGAGAAATCTACACACAAGAAGGTGATCATTATGTTGTCATTTAACAAAATGCTAAAAGAGATGGAAATAGACATTAATGACTTGCAAAACTCCCACAATAAAATATGTAGAGTCATAGCAAAAGAAAACACCTTTACTGATACAGCAAGTGATATGTTTTCATTGTCAGGTACGGAATTAGGTGATGCTGCCAACTTACTGATTTAGTGTATGATGGTGTTTTTGAGG
>CAUSEC010000049.1:0-24574 GCA_963530515.1 uncultured Enterobacteriaceae bacterium
CCCTGGCGACCCAGGCTCCCGGCAGGAAAATCGCCGCTGGCGCGGTCCACTCAGCATCTCCTTCAGGCTTATCGGGGACGGGCGGATGAAACGTCCCTGTAAAGCCGCCCTCGCCGCGCATCCATGCGCGTCGCCCCGGCCTTGCGGATACACTTCGTCGATTTTCAGCCGGACCCCGTCATCGCTGTAACTGTTTTATTCTCATTGCGCAGTGTTATCGCTGTAAAACGTAATATTACTGGGGATCACTCAGCCCTCAGGGAGAGGGCCGGGGTGAGGGTCAACTACCCTAGCAGTTCCCGCAACACCGGGCCAATAGACTCAAACGCCTGCGGCGAGATAATGTCCACGTGCGCACAATCCTGACGGTACACCTCCAGTTCATCCACCCAGGGTGACCAGGCTTTGTGCGGGTCAGTTCCTTCCGGCAACGTGCGTTCTGCCACAAACAACGTCGCTTTCCCGGCGAAGTGGGTCGTGTGGGCGGTGGTCAACAGGCGCACCGCATCCCCGTAGTTACCTTCAATGGTGGCAAACATCTCGCTGGAGCCCTGCCCTTGCTGGGCGGCGATAAACGCCTGACGCTCACGCTCAATTTCTGCCAGCACTTCCGGGTCGAGACCGTTGGCCTCTTTCTCTGACCAGTTTTGGGTTTCCGGCGGCCAGGTATCTAACAAGCCTAAAAACGCCACTGTCTCGCCCCGCGCCCGCAACCGGGCCGCAATGCCCTGCGCCAGGGTACCGCCGAGAGAATAGCCAAACAGGTGATAAGGCCCGTGCGGCTGCTCTTTCAGCAAGGTTGCAAGATGGTGCTCGCACACCGCATCCAGATTCGTGGCCTGTTGCATCGGGCCTTCCGGGCGCGGCGACTGTATCCCGGTAATCGACCAGCGCGGCGAGAGATAGCGCGCCAGCACGCTGAACTGCCAGGCAAAGCCGGACGCCGGATGGAAGCAGAACAACGTCGGGCCGCTCCCTTCACGCAGCGGCAGCAATGTTTCCAGCCCCATACGACTGTCGATGTTCTCCTGGGTCACCAGCAGCGCCAGTTTCTCCACGGTGGAGGCCACCATGATTTGCCCCGGCGTCACATGACGCTCAAAAGTTTTACTCAGTTGGGCCGCCAGACGCATCGCCAGCAGTGAGTGACCGCCGAGGGCAAAGAAGTCCGCCTGCGCGTCGGGCACCTCACAACCCAACAGCGCAGAGAACGCACCGGCCACCTGCGTTTCAACGCCCACAGCCACCGGGCGCGCATCTTTCTCGCGCACCGGGGTGGGCAGCGGCAGCGCTTTACGATCCAGCTTGCCGTTGGCGCTGAGCGGCAGTTCGCTCAGTTGCAGCAGGACCACCGGCACCATGTGCGCCGGAAGCTGTTGTGTGAGCATGTCACGAAGTGCAGCGACATCAAGCGGCAGGCCCGAGTCCGACACCACGTAGCCCACCAGTTGGCGCGCATCGCCCCCTCCGGTGACCGCCTGGTTAAACACGCAGGCATGGGTGACACCCTGGGCCACGTCCGGCAGCGCCTGCAGTGCGCGGTCGATGTCGCCCAGCTCGATGCGTTGACCCCGAATTTTGAGCTGATCGTCGCTGCGCCCCAGATATTCCACCGCGCCGTTGTCGAGCCAGCGCGCCACATCGCCGGTGCGGTACATGCGCTCGCCCGCCGCATAAGGATCGGCAATAAAGCGACTGGCGGT
Source organism: uncultured Enterobacteriaceae bacterium (assembly GCA_963530515.1). Classification (GTDB taxonomy): domain Bacteria; phylum Pseudomonadota; class Gammaproteobacteria; order Enterobacterales; family Enterobacteriaceae; genus CBFFRJ01. The sequence goes on from CAUSEC010000049.1 coordinate 1,704, forward strand.
GAGATCCGGTCGTCCCAGATACCCCTGCGCCAGCTGGATGCCAGTGAGGTATAAATCGCCGGCCACACCCGGTGGAACGGGCTGCATCATGCCGTCAAGGATGCGCAATCCGGTATTCCAGACCGGGAAACCAATCGGCACGCTGGTGCCTTTGACGGCCGCCAGCGTCTCGCCGTGGGCCGGATACCAGCTCACGTCTACTGCCGCTTCCGTCGGGCCATACAGGTTATGTAGCGGCGCATGCGTAAGCGCTTCCCACTCCCGGCAAAGCTGCGCTGGCAGGGCTTCGCCGCTGCAGAACACCTTGTTCAGGGTGTGGCAGGTTTCGCGCGCTGCTTCAGGGGTGAGCGAGGCCACAAAGGCCGCCAGCATCGACGGCACAAAATGCGTGGTGGTGACGCCATAGCGGGCAAAGAACTGTTGCAACGCCAGCGGGTCACGGTGCGTCTCAGGTTCCGCCATCACCAGTTTTGCCCCGGCGATAAACGGCCACCAGAACTCCCACACCGAAACATCAAAACTGCACGGCGTTTTCTGCGCCACCACATCCTGCGCGCTCAATGGGTAATGGTTTTGCATCCACAGCAGGCGGTTGACGATAGCGGTCTGGCCGACCATCACCCCTTTCGGACGCCCGGTGGAGCCGGAGGTGAAGATGATGTAGGCGGTGTGTTCCGGGCGGGACAGCGCAAGGGGTTCACCGTCAGTCGCCTCAAGCGGCGCGTTGTAGCAGAAATGCACGAGATCTGGCATGTCACTGAAGCGGGCGAGCTGATCCTCGGAGGTGATGAGCAAGCGCGGTTTCGCATCTTCCAGCATCATGCGCAGGCGTTCGTCCGGGTAGCCGGTATCAAGCGGCAGCCAGGCGGCACCGGCTTCAACAATGCCGTGCAACGCTAACGTCAGGAACACCGAACGCGGCAGCGCGACCGCCACGCTGTCGCCCGGCTTCACCCCTTTCTCGCGCAACAGCCTGGCGAGGGAAACGACCTGTTCACGCATTTCGCGGTAGCTGAACTGCCAGCGCGCGTCAGCCAGCGCCGGGGCATCGGGCGTTTTTGCGGCCTGTTGCGCGACCAGCTGACTGAGCGTGGTTTCCGGCAACATGATGCCGGTATCGTTAATTTTTTCGAGCTGATGCACGTCTTTCGCAGAAACAAGCTGCGCGTCACCGCAACGCAGCGCCGGGTTAGCGGCAAACTGGCTGAGCAGGTCGTGAAGACGCGCCGCATGAGCACGCAGCGTGGCTTCCTCGTAGCGACTGCGGTTTGCCAGCACCTCCAGCGTCAGCCCGCCCTCTTCGTCCGGGAAGAGCGCGATTTCAAGGTCATTGACCGGGCCGGTCGCCAGCGTATGGGTCTGCCCGGCGATACCGTCTACGTCCAGCAAATAGTCGAACATTTTGACGTTAAACACCGGGCCAAACAGCGGTTCATCCCCCGCCGCACGGCCGGTATCGCGCAGGATCTGCTCGGCATCGTAGCGTTGATGGCGACGCATTTTTTTCAGCTGACCGGCAAGGCCCGTCGCCAGCTCCGCCAGCGTTTGCGTGGCGTCAATGTGTACACCGAGCGGTAACACGTTGAGCACCGGGCCGGTGGCGGTGAGGGCCGCCGAACCCATCCGGCGCATGAAAATAAACCCGGCGGCATAGTCCGGGCGGCTGCTCAGTCGGCCTAACCACAGCGCCACCAGTGCCAGCGCGAGATCCGCTGGCTGGCAGCCGGGTGCCGCCTGCGTCAGACGGCGAAACGCCGCCGTGTCGAGCGCCAGCTTCAACCGCCAGATGTCGGTGGTGGCAGCGCGACCGGGTAACGGCGCATCGGAAAGCGACCCCGCTGCCGGTAACGCGCGTTTTTGCTCAGACCAGAAGGCTTTATCCCGCTGCCAGGCGTCGCTGTCGCGGTAACGCTGATATTCATCCACCACCTCGGCAAAGGGGGTAAAGGGGGATTCTGGTAGTGGCTCATTGTGACGCAATGCGCGGTAAATAGCGGCAATCTGGCGGGTAATAGCCGGGAAACTGAAGCCATCGACCAGCAAATGGTGATAACGCTGATACCAGTACCAGCGGGTGTCGCTGACCTGAATAATGGCGTGATGGGCAAGCGGCTTGCCCCCGTCCACGCGAAGATTCTGGGCGAGATCGGCGTGCATCAGGGCCAGCGCGGCGGCGTGCACGTCAGGCTCAGCGCGTAAATCAATCGTCTGCGGCAGCGGGAACCTATGGGCGTCATCGACCCACTGCCAGACCTCGCCGTTATCTTCAGTAAAACGCATGCGCAGGGTATCGGCCTGCGCCATGCCCGTCACGATAGCCTGCGCCAGCAAAGGGGCATCAAGCTCACCGTCCAGTTCCACATAGTGCGCCACACTCCAGGCGTTGGGCAGCGTGGAGAGTTTTTCCGCCATCCAGATCCCCGGCTGTGCGGCGACCAGAGGTAATCGTGTGGTCATCTGCCTCTCCTTATTGAGCATGGTGCGCCGGGGTTAACGTTTGCCAGTGCTGTGCGAGCCACGCGGTGCAGGCATCCGTCGAGGCCGGTGCGCAAACCACCCGCCAGCCTTCCGGCAGCGCACAGGGCGCAGGCCAGAGGCTGTACTGCTGTTGGGGATTTTGCAGAATATAAAATTGCCCCTCGGGATTATCGAAGGGATTGCTGAATTCCATACCAGGCTCCTGTCATGAATAAGTGCGGCTCATTTGCCGTCGAGCAGCGGCTGCCAGAGGGTGATAAGCCCGGATGTCAGCCCACCGCGCCAGCAGAGCGCATCATGTCCGCCGTCAACGGGACGCCAGACCACGGAAGGTTGTGTACGCTGTAGTTCAGCAAGCATGGCCTGATTGGCGCGGAAGATAATGGGTTCGCGAATGCCCGCCTCCAGCACAATGCGTAACCCCTGTGCCGAAACCTCATCACGTTTGAGTTGCTCAATCAGCACCCCGTCTTCGCGACCACCGCGGTGCGGCCACCAGTAAGAACCCGACTGACTCAGCACGCAGCCAAAACGTTCGGGCCAGTGCAGCCCGGCATACATAGCGGCCAGCCCGCCAAAGCTCTGCCCGGCGACCGCGGTTCTGTCAGCGCGGTCGGTAAAGGGGGTTGCAGCGTGAATACGGGGGAGGAGTTCTTCCTGCAAAGCCCGCCAGAAGTCCGCATTACACGGAAGTTCCTGGCTGCGGTGGGCCATATCAATCACGTCGATGAGCACATAGACCGCCGGGGGGAGTTTCCCTTCGCGGGTGAGCGTAGTCAGCGCCGGCCAGACCGGCATGCTTTCAGCCCAGAATTGCCCGTCGAGCAGCACCGCCAGCGGACGTTCACTCGCCTTGTCATCGCCAGTGGTAAAGACCCACACACGTCGCTGATTGCCCAGCTGTTCGCTTTTCCAGGTTATACAGTCAGGTGGCGTAAATGTCGTTTCTGGCGCATCCCAGCCCGGTTGTTCAGGCGCGCCCGGCAAGGAGAGCGGCGACACCGGATGCCCTCTCCCACCCCGCCAGGTGTGGGAATTCAGGGGGTCGGCAATCGCATGGGGGAACAATTTTCGCCAGCCTTCACGCAGTGCGGTACGGTCAGGCGGGGTCTGGGTAAAGACCTGCGGGGAGAAATCATCGGATGTTGTCGAGGGGATCAGGCAGTAGCTGCCGCGCCATCCTGCTTCGAGGCGGGTTTGCCAGGTCCAGACATCGGTGCCCGCAATGCGCTGCAATGATTGCGGTGCAGACTGTTGATGGTGGTCTGTGACGCCGGTGATGTAGAGCCAGACACGCTGTACCGGTGAGGTGGCTTCACTCCCTGCCGGGTCGCGCCACCAGAATGTGACAAGATACTGTTTATCGGAGCGTTGTTCCCACTCCGGCCCCTGTTTTGACGCCCACCAGGCATCGCTTCCTGTCTCTTGCACCACCGCATTAACCCCGAATTACATGTGGAAATTTTTGCTTGCATTATCAAATTTCTTGATAATATTATTGATAACTATTTGCATTTGCAATAGCGTATTGCCCGCGCCTGTACCGGCGCGTCTTTCATTCTAAAAATGTCACTTGCGCGATTTTTCTCAGGATGAGCACCCTTCGCAGCAAGCTGGCGACATCATGCCGCTTTCCCAGGTCACTGGAAAAACATCGACCTGGTATTACGGCAAAAAAAGAAAAGCAGGATTGATGATGAAAAACAAAATCCGTTCCCTGACCTTACTGGTCAATTTGGGAATATACGGTGTTGCCTTGCCCGCTTTTGCGGCAGATACCACCGGCGACGCATCCAGCAACGAAGATACTATTGTGGTGACCGCAGCTCAGCAGAATCTGCAGGCTCCGGGGGTTTCTACCATCACCGCCGATGAAATCCGCAAGAATCCCCCCGCGCGTGACGTTTCTGAAATTATCCGCACCATGCCGGGCGTTAACCTGACCGGTAACTCCACCAGTGGCCAGCGTGGTAACAACCGCCAGATCGATATTCGCGGTATGGGCCCGGAAAACACCCTGATTCTGGTCGACGGTAAGCCGGTCACCAGCCGTAACTCCGTGCGTCAGGGCTGGCGTGGCGAGCGCGACAGCCGTGGCGACACCAGCTGGGTGCCTGCGGACATGATTGAGCGCATCGAAGTGCTGCGCGGTCCGGCAGCGGCCCGTTATGGCAACGGTGCGGCAGGTGGCGTGGTGAACATCATCACCAAAAAATCGACCGATCAGGAGTGGCACGGGTCGTGGAATAGCTACTTCAATGCCCCTGAGCACAAAGATGAAGGCTCTACCAAACGTACCGACTTTAGCCTGATGGGCCCGCTGGGCGGCGACGTCAGCTTCCGTCTGTATGGCAACCTGAACAAAACGCAAGCAGATGCCTGGGATATCAACAAAGATCACCAGTCAGAACGTACCGGCATCTATTCCAACACCCTGGCCGCAGGCCGCGAAGGCGTTGAGAACAAAGATATCAACGGCGTGGTGCGTTGGGAGTTTGCCCCGATGCAGGCTCTGGAATTCCAGGCCGGTTACAGCCGTCAGGGCAACCTGTACGCAGGGGATACCCAGAACACCAACAACGACAGCAGCAGCAACAACTTCGTGAAGGAAAACTACGGCAAAGAGACCAACCGTCTCTATCGCCAGAACTATTCCGTCACCTGGAACGGCGGCTGGGATAACGGCGTGACCACCAGTAACTGGGTGCAGTACGAACACACCCGCAACTCCCGCCTGGGCGAAGGCCTGGCCGGAGGGCTGGAAGGTCTGTTTAACAGTGATAAATTTGCTGATACCAACCTCGCTGACGTGATGCTGCACAGTGAAGTAAGTGTTCCGTTCGACCTGCTGGTCAACCAGAACCTGACCGTGGGTTCAGAGTGGAACCAGCAGCGGATGAAAGACTCTGCGTCCAACACCCAGGCATTGCAGGGTGGCCCGATTGCCGGATTCGACAGCACCGGTCGCAGCCCGTACTCCAGCGCAGAAATCTTCTCACTGTTCGCTGAAGACAACATTGAAGCCACCGACAGCACCACGCTGACGCCGGGCCTGCGTTTCGATCATCACACCATTGCGGGCAACAACTGGAGCCCATCCCTGAACCTGTCACAGGGCCTGGGCGATGACTTCACCCTGAAAATGGGCATCGCACGTGCGTACAAAGCGCCAAGCCTGTACCAGACCAACACCAACTACATTCTCTACAGTAAAGGCCAGGGCTGCTACGCCAGCGCCAGCGGCACCGGCTGTTACATGCAGGGTAATGATGATCTGAAGGCTGAAACCAGCATCAACAAAGAGATTGGCCTGGAGTTCAAACACGACGCCTGGCTGGCCGGTGTGACCTGGTTCCGTAACGATTATCGCAACAAGATTGAAGCCGGTTATTCTCCGCTGAGCCAGACCGTTGTCGGTACCACCAAAACCGATCTGTATCAGTGGGAAAACGTGCCTAAAGCTGTCGTAGAAGGTCTTGAAGGGACGTTGAACGTTCCGGTTACCGATGCGATTACCCTGAGCAACAACGTCACGTACATGCTGCAGAGTAAGAACAAAACCACCGGTGAACGTCTGTCAATCATCCCGGAATACACGCTGAACTCCACCCTGAGCTGGCAGATTGTGCAGGATGTTTCCGTACAATCCACCTTCACCTGGTACGGCAAACAAGAGCCGAAGAAATATGACTACCAGGGCAAACCGGTCACCGGTTCTGCGAAAGATGAAGTCAGCCCGTACAGCATCGTTGGCCTGAGCGGCACCTGGGATGTGAACAAATTCGTGAGCCTGACCGCAGGGGTCGACAACGTGTTTGATAAACGTCACTGGCGTATGGGTAATGCCCAGAGCACCGGCGGCACGACGGGCTGGATGTATGGCGCAGGCGCCAACACCTATAACGAGTCCGGTCGTACCTGGTACATGGGTGTGAACACCCATTTCTAAGCACTGACCTGAGCATGACCCCCTCTCCTTTCGGGGAGAGGGGTATCCTGAGGCCCTTTATGCACACTCATCACAGGGTACTCACACTCGATACCCATTCCCTTCATCTTGTGACTTTTGACGCGGCCACCTTTGACGACCGCGACATGCTGTGGCTACCGCATTCTCGCCTGTTGCAACACGCCGGGCGTAAACGCAAAACCGAGCATCTTGCCGGGCGCATTGCCGCCGTCCATGCCCTGCGCGAACACAATCTTAAAACCGTACCCGGCATCCGTGACACCGGCGCGCCATGCTGGCCTGACGGCTTTTATGGCAGCATCAGCCACTGCGGCAATCAGGCCCTGGCGGTGGTCAGACATACGCCTGTCGGCGTAGACGTTGAAGCGCTGTTCACCGCAACGTTATGTGAGGAGATTGCAGCAAGCGTTATCACCCCCGCAGAACAGGCCGTACTGGCTCAGGCACCCTTGCCTTTTCCGCTGGCCCTGACCCTGGCGTTTTCCGCAAAAGAGAGCCTTTTCAAAGCGTTTTCATCCGTTGCTCCCCCCTTCCCTGGCTTTCATAGTGCGCAGGTCATATCCCTGGACAACGCCTTGATTCGCCTGCGCATCAATTCAGAATTCAGCGAAGAACTGGCAGGTAAAAGTGTCGATATTGTCTGGATGATGCATGAAAACCATGTGATTACACTGCTCGCGTAACCTCCCTCAGGATCGTGATCCTTTTCTCCTTTTAAGAAATTAGCTGAGCAAACCGTAGACAGTTTGTGTTTGCCGATTTATCGTTAATTTGAATAATAAATCATTATTGAATAAATATTCAATGTGGAGAAAAAGATGAAAACGACCCTACTGAAATCTGCTGTACTGGCTACCCTGATCGCCGCTTCCGGCTCGCTGTTCGCCGCGGATAACGGACTGATCGCCATTATCACCCCCTCACACGACAATCCGTTCTTCAAAGCTGAAGCAGACGGTGCGGCGGCAAAAGCGAAAGAGCTTGGCTACACCGTACTGGTGGCTTCACACGATGATGACGTCAACAAACAAAACCAGCTGATCGAAACGGCGATTGCCCGTAAAGCAAAAGCGATAATCCTGGACAACGCCGGGGCGGATGCCACCGTCGGTCCGCTGGAAAAAGCTAAAGCGGCAGGTGTTCCTTCCTTCCTGATCGACCGCGAAATCAACAAAACCGGCGTGGCCGTGGCGCAAATCGTCTCCAACAACTATCAGGGCGCGCAGCTCGGTGCCGAGAAATTCGCCAAGCTGTTAGACGGCAAAGGCAAATACGTTGAACTGCTGGGCCGTCAGTCCGACACCAACGCCAGCGTGCGCTCTCAGGGTTATCACGACATTCTTGATGACTACCCGGACATGAAAATGGTCGCGCAACAGACCGCCAACTGGAGCCAGACCGAAGCCTTCACCCGTATGGAAGCCATTTTGCAAACCAACCCGGACATCGTCGGGGTGATTTCGGGTAACGACACCATGGCGCTGGGGGCAGAAGCCGCCCTGAAAGCCGCAGGCAAAACCAACGTTATCGTGGTGGGGTTTGACGGCAGCGACTACGTGCGCGACTCCATCATCAATAAAGGCAATATCAAAGCCACGGTGCTGCAACCTGGCTGGCAGCAAGCGCAGATGGCCGTTGAACAGGCGGATTATTTCCTGAAAAACGGCAAAGCGCAGAAGGATGAAAAACAGTTGATGGACTGCATGCTGATTGATGACAGCAACGCCAGCAAACTGAAACTCTTCAACCTGAGCAAGTAATCGCGGAGACGTTATGTCGTTAAAACAATGGGGTGCTGCATTTTTAGGGTGCACCACCCTGTTGCTGACGGCCTGCACCGTGGTGGATCTGGATGAAAACGGCAAGCCGATAATGCCTGCCGATCCGAATGCGAAAGCCAGCTTCGACAACCTGACCCCACAGCAGATCGCGCAACAAACCTGGCAAGAACGCGTCATTGACGCAGCCCATAAACATGCGCTGGATGCCACAGCACTCACCACTCAACTGAAAACCACGAACGACAAACCCCATAGCGTGTTTGTCCATCTGACCAGCCAGGTAGAACGCGTCGACGTGAGCAATGAACGCGAACAAAAACTGGTGATGACCTTTAACGGGAAACCGCTGGAAATTCAGATGGGCCCGGTGGTACGCGGGAATGCGATTCGCGATGCGACCGGCTTTAAATTTGAAGACTTTACCAACCAGGTACAGTTCGCTCAGCTCTCACGTGCGTACAACCGTGAAGCTGTGAAAAACCTGCCCAAAATTGACGCGAACTGGGCAGGCAAACCCGCCACCGTCGTGATGGCCGTGACGATTAACGCGGGTCAGACCGAAGACGCCGTGGCACTGGAGTTGAAACAGGAGGCCCCGTAATGAGCGACGTACCTGTGGATGACATTATTCTGCGCACGCGCGGTATCTCGATGCTGTTTCCCGGCACCATCGCGCTGGATAACGTGGATTACAACGTCTGGCGCGGCAAAGTGAACGTGATAATCGGCGAGAACGGCGCGGGGAAATCCACCCTGATGAAAATTCTCGCCGGCGTGCAGCAGCCGAGCCTGGGCGACATCGAACTTAACGGCCAGCCCGTGCATATTTCCAGTACCCGCGCCGCTGCGGCGCTTGGTATTGGCATGGTTCACCAGGAACTGAATCTGTTTGAAAACCTTAACGTGGCCGAGAACATTTTCCTTGGCCGCGAGCTACAAAAAGGGGTCAGCCCGATTAACGAGGCCGAGCAGGAGAAGCGCACCGCCGAACTGCTCAAGCGTCTCGACCAGCCCATTTCGCCTAAAGAGCTGGTGGGCAGCCTGAAAGTTGGCCAGCAGCAGCTGGTGGAAATCGCCAAAGCGCTGGCGGAAGACGCGGACATTCTGATCCTCGACGAACCCACCTCTGCGCTGAGTAAAACGGAAGTGGAAATTCTCTTCCGGGTGATCCGCGAGCTGACTCGCCAGGGGGTGTCGATTATTTATATCTCGCACCGCCTGGAAGAGCTGATGGCGATTGGCGATGTCATCACCATTCTGCGCGACGGCAAATTCCAGGCCGAAGCCAAAGTGAGCGATATCGACGTGCCGTGGATTGTGCGCGAAATGCTCGGCAGCGATCCGGTGAGCAATTTCCTGGCACCGGGGCGCACCTTCGGCGCACCGGTACTGGAAGCGGAGCACATCACCTGCGTGAACAGCGCAGGCAATGCGGTAGTGGACGATGTGACTTTTAAGGTCCACAGCGGCGAAATCGTCGGGATTTACGGCCTGATGGGGGCCGGACGCACGGAGCTGTTTGAGTGCATGCTCGGCACAGCGCGTAATTATCTGGGCAAACTGTGGCTCGACAGCAAACCGGTGCCGCAGCGCCTGGCGACCGCCGATCGCATCCGCATGGGGATGAGCCTGGTACCGGAAGACCGCAAACGCACGGGCATCTTCCCAATATCCTCGGTGGCAACCAACCTGACCATCGCCAGTTTATGGCGGCGGTTACAGCGCGGTTTCACCATCTCGGAAAAAGATGAACAGGCGGTGGTTGCCAGCACCATTGGCAATCTGTCGATTAAAGTCTCCACGCCAGACGTTGAAATTCAGGCGCTGAGCGGCGGTAACCAGCAAAAAGTGGTGATTGGTCGCTCGCTGCTGACCAATCCGAAAGTGCTGTTTCTCGATGAGCCGACGCGCGGAATCGACGTGGGTGCGAAAGCCGATGTGTTCCGCATGATGGTGCAACTCTCGGAACAGGGGATTGCGGTGGTGTTCTCCACCTCGGATCTGAAAGAAATTATGGCGGTATCTGACCGCATTCTGGTGATGTCCGGCGGGAAACTGACCGCCGATATCGATCGCTGTCAGGCCGAAGAGTCGGCACTGGTAACGGCAAGTGCTCAGGGGTTCTGATATGAAAACGACACAATCTGTGACCATGGCCCCGCGAGCGGGCGCGTCATTGTCACGCGAAAGTATTCTGCTTTTACTGTTGAAGCTGCGAACCTTTATCGCACTGTTCCTGATTGTTGGCTTTTTTACCGCTACCGTGCCGGGCTTTTTATCCACCGGTAGCCTGGTGATTATGATCAAACATATCGCCATTAACGCCTTCCTGGCACTCGGCATCACCTTTGTCATCATCACGGCGGGGATTGATTTGTCCATCGGCGCAACGCTGGGCCTGTGCGGCATGATGGCCGGCTGGATGATAACTAAAGGGATTGTGTTGCCGATGTTTGGTATCGCCATCTTCCCAAGCGTGTGGGTGATTGTGCCCCTGGTGCTGCTGATAGGCGGGGCGATAGGCGCGGTGAACGGCTGGATAATCACCCGCTATAACGTCGCGCCGTTTATCTGTACCCTCGGCACCATGTACGTGCTGCGTGGTGCGGCCATGCTGACCTCCGACGGGCAAACCTTCCCCGGCCTTGCGGGTAACCCGCAGTTGGGTAACACCGGATTTGATGAAATTGGTGCCGGTACGCTGTTCGGCATTCCGTGGGCCATCTGGCTGATGATTGTGCTGGCAGTGGTGATTGCCTATGTGGCGCGCCGCCTGCCCTTTGGTCGCCACGTGTATGCCATCGGCGATAACGAACGGGCGGCTGAGCTGTCCGGCGTGAAGGTTAAGCAGGTCAAAATCTGGGTCTACACTATTTCCGGGCTCTGCGCGGCGCTGGCAGGCATTGTCGTCTCCGCTCAGCTTCTGGCGAGCCACCCGGCCAACGGTACCGCGTTTGAGATGAACGCCATTGCTGCGGTAGTGCTCGGCGGCACATCACTGGCGGGCGGTCGCGGCACCGTGCTGGGTACGCTGATTGGCGCGTTCGTGATCGGTTTTCTTGCCGACGGTCTGGTGATGATGGGCGTCAGCGAATTCTGGCAAATGGTGATTAAAGGCATCGTGATTATCGTGGCGGTCATCATTGATCAGATGCAAAACCGTATGCAGCAGAAGGCGGCAGTGGTGGCACAAAAAGCCGTCATGGAGAAAAAGTAGTTCTACCGGTTAGTGAATTTGGCCTGAGCAAGCTCAGGCCTTTTTTTACACTAATAATTCCGTAATGCTGTCAGCGCTGAGCTGCACCAGCCCTTTCACGCCGTAGTGATAGCCGGTTTTGTAGTGGCGAATGCGAATTTCGCTGATATGCCGGTCAGGGCTTGCGTCCAGCATCCCCTGCGCGAGGGGCAAAATCGCATCCCCGTAATCTTCGAACAGCTCCCCGGTCACAATCACCAGCTTGATGTTATGGATGGGTGCGGTGCAACAGATGGCGAAAAAGAGCGCTTTGGCCGTTGCCTGCAGGGTCGCGTCCAGGTTCGCTTCATCGACATGAAATGCCTGCTCGATGCCCCCTTCATAAGGAAGGTGGACAATTTCAGGGTAAAAACCTTGCTCGCCTAACCCCAGTTCCCCGTGGGTGCAATAGCCATACCCCAGGCTGCCAAAGCCCGGCATAAAGGCCACGTAAGAGCGCTCCGGAGATAATTTTGCCAGCAGATAGTTGGTGCAGTGGGCAATGTTATAAATATGCGTGGTGATGCCGATAGCGTCCTGCAACAGCGTTTTCAGGTTCACGTTGTTGTCAGGAAATAGCGGGCAATAACGCACGATGCCGGTGTAGTGCTCGATGCCCCCCTGCAGCGCCACGCTGACCACCTTCACCTTCGACAAGAGAAGATTGGCTGAGGCGCATAGTGCTTTGATGTTTTCAACGATAGCCGCGACCAGTGATGCCGGTGAAAGCGTTTGGGGCAGCGTCTCATTGAGGCTTGCCAGTGCAGGACGCTGGGTGTTGTAGTCGTTAAGCGTGCTTTGCAGACTCCCTTTGCGCAGCATAATGTTGACACTGAACCCGCTGTCGCTTTTCACCGCGAGAAGCTGCTGTGGGCGACCAAAGGCCACGTCTTTGACTTCGCGCTCTTCGATAATGCGCTCGGTGAGCAACTGAGAAGTAAGTTTGGTGATATACGCTTTGGTGACGCCAAGCCGACGGGTCATTTCTGCTCGCGACTCGGCTTCACTGTGCAAAATATTGAGGATCTGCTTTTTGTAATCCATGGTGTTAAGCCCCTGCGCGCTGTGTTTTCCTCTGCGCCGATATCATAAAGGTCTGGCAGGTTTTTTCATCAAGCCTGTAACGGGTAAACAAGCCTGCCGTAATAAACATGCAGGCTGCAGGTAGCCAGGCATAAAGCAGGGTAAAGGTGGAGAGCAGTGCCTCGGGCGCAGAGTTCATCGTCTGCGGATCGTATCCGTACCATGCCAGCGCATAGCCGATTATCGCGCCGCCGACGGCCATACCGGCTTTGGTGGCAAATAACATACCGCCGCCAATCATGCCGTTAATACGCACACCATCACGCTGAAAACCGTAGTCGGCAACGTCAGCAACCATTGCCCACATAATCACGGCCGTCAATTCAACAACGAAGGTGGCGAGGATAAACACAATGGCATGAACCCAGACGGCGCTGGCGGGGGTAAGCGCAATGCCGACCGTCATCACACCGCCCACCAGCTGGCTGCTCACCAGCAGAGGAATACGGCGCACCCTGCCTTTTTTCAGCATATAACCGGTCATCAATGGCGCAATAATCCCGGCAACAGAACCCGCCGTGAGCATGAAACTGAGAAAGGATCCCGGCAGGCTCAGCGCATATTTTACGAAGTAAGCCGCCGCGCCAAACTTCAGCGTATTCATGATCATCACTACCCATTGTGCGGCAAAGACAATCATGGCCTGATCGTTCTTCAGGACATAACGCACCTGGGTGGCAAGAGTCAGGCGATGTTCGACATTGGGCAGTACTCGCTCTTTAGTATTGAAATAACAGAGCAGCACCAGCAGCGTGGAGACCAGACCAATGCCGCCCATCACCACCCGATAGCCCACAATGTCGTTATCGAACAGCGCAATCAGCGTCGGCACCAGCAGCGAACAGATCAGATAGGCTATTTTTGCCAGCGGGAAACGAATGGCGTTTATCTGGATGCGTTCTTCACTGTCAGCAGAAATAGCGCCCAGCAGAGAAACATAGGGCACCACGACCAGGCTAAAGCTGAGCACCAGAAAGATATAAGTGACATAGGCGTAGAGCGTACGCCCGGTGTCGTCTAAATCCGGGGAGAAGAAAACGGCCGCACAACTCAGGCCATAGGGAATAGCGAACCACATAAGCCAGGGACGATAACGGCCATGGCGAGAACGAGTCAGGTCAGCCAGCGAGCCAATAACCGGATCGCTAATCGCGTCGATCAGGCGAGTGATAAGAAACAGCGTTCCCATTGCCGCCGGGCTCAGCTTAAATACGTCGGTGTAATAAATGGACAAGAACATCATCGTCATGCCCATAAAGATATTGGCTGAGGTATCGCCCAGGCCGTAGCAGAGTTTTTCCCGTAAGCTCACGGGCGATGCGAAAGAGCGATTCATTATTCTTCTTTAGCCGCCTTCACCGGGCAGGATTCGTCGTGGAACACCGGGGAAATTAACCCGCCACCAGACTGCGCGCTGTCGGGTAGTCGGTAATCAGCACATCAATGTAGTTTCCCTGCAGGGCACCACGAATGGCGTTCTGCTTGTCGGCCCCGCCCGCCAGCGCAATCACCTGTTTACAGGCGCGAATTTGCTCAAGCTCCATGCCGATCACCGGATCTTCTTCATGACTGAGCACCGGATTACCGGCCGCATCGTAGTAGTGAAGACAGATATCACCGACTGCACCTCGCTCGGAGAGCAAATGCAGCATGTCTTCGTTGTAGTAGTTACCGGAATTTTTCAGCAGCTGCGACGGTTCCAGTTCGCCGATACCGACAATGGCAACATCCACCTCGGCAAATTTCGCCACCACGGCCGCGACGTCCGGACTGTTTACCAGTCGGGAGCGCTCTTCCACGGAGTGCTCAATACTTTGTGACGGCAGCAGCCACGCCGGGCAACCCAGGTGCGCTGAAAGCTGTTGCGTCAGGATGGTGGCCTGCACGTTGCCGTTTGGCCCCACCCCACCGAGCAGCTGAATCACCCCGGCAGCACGGATATTCTGCGGGTGCATCTCGTCGACCATGCAGCGAATGGTGCTACTCCAGGCCGAAATACCCACCAGATCTTCCGGGCGCACGCGGGTTTCGACGTAGTGAGCCGCCGCGCTGCCGATGGCATGTTTCATCTGCACATTGGTCGGGTTTTCACCCACATCCACCACAATCGCCTGGCGGATGCCGTACTGCTGTTCAATCGCTTTTTCCAGCGAGACAAAAATGTTGGTCGGCTGTACCACGGTGATTTTGACCAACCCCTCTTTTTGACAACGGGTTAGCGCGCGTGAGACAAATGACTGCGACAAGTTCATCAGAGTGGCAATTTCTGACTGCTTTTTGTTCTCGTTGTAATAGAGCGTGGCAATTTTCACCAGCAAACGCTGTTCATCCTGCTTCGACATAGATTTCCCCTTGATTCATCTCTCGTCATTTTTATTCATACCTGAATAGATAACAAGCCATCGCGCAGGTCAGCGCACGATCCAAATGTGATCGTTTTCTCCTTTCTTCCAAAATTGCTTTCCCAGGCGTAGACAAAGGGCATTTCTGGGCATATCTTTAATCATGAATAATAAATCAGTAGTGAATATTTATTCCAAGTACCTAAGAATCTGCCATCAATCATTGCAATAAATGAGAATGGCATGGCGACCGGGTACGTTTTTTTCACCCTGATTGAATATTTATTCATGACAGATTATACATTCAAGAGGTGGACTATGAATCCGTTTTCGCTCTCTGTTGAAGAGCTTGAAAAGAAAGCACGCGCGGTACGCCGTCGCATCATCGTGCTGAATGCTGAAAGTCCGGCCGGTGGCCACACGGGGGCTGATTTGTCCCAGGTGGAGCTGCTCACCGCCCTGTACTTCCGCATTCTGAACTGCTCGCCGGAAACAAAAGACAGCGACGAGCGCGACATTTACATCCAGTCAAAAGGCCATGCGGTGGGTGGTTACTACTGCGTGCTGGCAGAAGCCGGGTTCATCCCCGTCGACTGGCTGTCTACCTATCAGCATGCTGACTCGCACCTGCCGGGTCATCCGGTAAAACACAAAACGCCTGGCATTGAGCTGAACACCGGTGCGCTGGGCCACGGTTTACCCGTGGCGGTGGGCATTGCGCTGGCGGCTAAACGCAGCAACAGCAAACGCCGCGTGTTTGCGATTACCGGTGATGGTGAACTGGCCGAGGGCAGTAACTGGGAAGCCGCGCTGGTCGCCGCCCATTATCAGCTCGATAACCTCATCATTATTAATGACAAGAACAACTTGCAGCTGGCGGGTTCAACCAAAGAGATCATGAATACCGACCCGCTGGATGAAAAATGGCGCGCCTTCGGCATGCAGGTTACTGAATGTAAAGGTAACGATATGGCCGATGTGGTGGCGACGCTGGAAGGATTACAGCCTGCCGGCAAACCACACGTTGTGATTGCTCACACCACCAAAGGCGCTGGCGTTTCCTTTATTCAGGGGCGTCCGGAATGGCACCACCGCGTGCCAAAAGGTGAAGAAGTTGAACTGGCGCTGGAGGAACTGAAAGATGAGTAATAGCGAACATCTCGCCACCGTGATGGTGAATGCGTTTATGGATGCCGTCGATCGTGGCGTGGATCTGGTCCCGGTGGTGGCGGATTCCACCTCAACGGCAAAAATCTCCCCGTTTATCAAAAAATTCCCTGGCCGCCTGGTCAACGTCGGCATTGCTGAACAAACCCTGGTGGGTGCCGCCGCTGGGCTGGCGATTGGCGGCAAAGTAGCGGTGACCTGTAACGCCGCACCGTTTTTAATCTCCCGCGCTAACGAACAGATTAAAGTCGACATTTGCTACAACAACACCAACGTGAAGCTGTTTGGTCTGAACTCAGGGGCAAGCTACGGCCCGCTCGCCAGTACCCATCACAGCATTGATGACATCTCGGTCCTGCGCGGCTTTGGCAATATCGAAATCTATGCCCCGTCCTGCCCGGTCGAGTGTCGGCAGATTATTGACTACGCGCTGGCACACGTCGGCCCGGTCTACATCCGCCTTGACGGCAAAGCCCTGCCGGAACTGCATGACGAGAACTACCAGTTTGCGCCGGGCAACATTGACGTGCTGCGCAAAGGCAAGGATGTGGCGCTGGTGGCGATGGGTTCAACCGTTCATGAAATTGTCGAGGCCGCCACACAACTGGCAGCACAAGGTATTGAGGCCAGTGTTATCAGTGTACCGTCTATTCGTCCCTGCAATACATCACAACTGCTGGACGCACTGAAAACCTGCAAAGCCGTGGTGAGCGTTGAAGAGCACAACGTCAATGGCGGCGTCGGCAGCCTGGTGGCTGAAGTGCTGGCTGAAGCCGGCAGCGCGATTCCACTGCGCCGTCTCGGCATCCAGGATGGGCAGTATGCCATCGCCGCTGACCGCGCCTCGACCCGCGCTCGTCATGACATTGACGCAGCGGGTGTCGTTAAACATGCCCAACAGATCTTAAAAAATCGGCAATAAAAATAATAAAGAACACCTTACTGGAGATAATTGCAATGTCCCGAATTCCTCAAAAACTGACCATGGCGGTGATCATTGGCAACCGCGGCTTCTTCCCGAGTTATCTGGTGGCAGAGGCCCGCGAGCAAGCCGTCGCCCTGTTCGACCGTCTCGGTATTAACACCATTATGCTTGATGAGACGCAAACGGAGCTGGGCGGCGTGGAGACACGTCAGGATGCGAAAGTGTGCGCTGAGCTGTTCCGCGCGCACCGCGACGAGATCCACGGCGTGGTCGTACTGCTGCCCAACTTCGGTGACGAGAAAGCCATTGCAGAAACCCTGCGGCTTTCTGGCCTTAACGTGCCGGTACTGGTCCAGGCGCAAGAGGATAATCTGGATAAAATGGGGCTGGCGACACGTCGCGACAGCTTCTGCGGCAAAATCTCCCTGTGCAATAACCTGCGCCAGTACGGCATTCCCTTTACCCTGACCACTCAGCACGTCTGCGCCGTAGACGGTGAAATCTTCGCGCAAGACCTGAAAAATTTCGAGCAAATTTGCCGCGTGGTCAGCAGCATGCGCGGCGTGCGCGTGGGGGCTATCGGCGCGCGCCCGGCGGGCTTTAACACCGTGCGTTACAGCGAAAAACTGCTGGAGCGCCTGGGGATCGCTGTGGAAACGCTCGATCTCTCTGAAGTCTTTACCCGCATCAAAACCCTGCGTGATGACGACATCCGCGTGGACGAAAAACGTCGTTTGCTTATCGATAACGCCGATGCCAGCGCTATTCCGCCCGAAAAACTGGTCACTATGGCAAAACTGTTTGTGGTCATCAGCGAGTGGGTTATCGCCAACGATATCGATACCACGGCGATTCAGTGCTGGACCTCGCTACAGGAAAACCTCGGCATTAACGTCTGCTCAATTATGAGCGTGATGTCCGGGCAACTGATGCCTTCCGCCTGCGAAGTGGATGTGATGGGCGCGCTGTCGATGTACGCGCTGGCCAGCGCCAACATGAGCCCGGCGTCGATTGCCGACTGGAACAACAACTTTGGCGACGATCGTGACAAATGCGTCCTCTTCCACTGCGGTAACTTTGCCTCCGCCAGCCTGGAAACGCCGCACATGGGCACGGCGGACATCATCGGTACTACCGTGGGCAAAGAGAACACCTGCGGGGCGGTGCATGGCCGTCTGAAAGCCGGCTCCCTCACCTATTTCCGTCTTAGCACCGACGATTTGACCGGCGAGATCAAAGCCTATGTCGGCGAGGGTAAATCGGTTGACGATCCGCTCGACACCGTCGGCTGTCGCGCCGTGATTCAGGTTCCGCGTCTGGAAGAGCTGCTCTCTTATATTTGTCGTAACGGCTTTGAACACCACGTCGCCATGAACCACGCGGCGAGCGGCAAAGTACTGCACGAAGCCTTCACCCGCTACCTCAACGTTGACACTTACCTGCACCAGTAATGCAGTCGTCCGGGCCTGATGGAGAAAGGTAATGTCGAAAGAGATTGTTATCGCGCTTGATGAAGGAACCACCAACGCCAAAGCGGTAGCGCTGGATGCGAGCGGTCATGTGGTGGCAAAAGCCTCGCGACCGTTAACCATCCAGACGCCGCGCGAAGGCTGGGTGGAGCAATCCGGTGAAACCCTGCTGGATGCCTCGCTGGAGGTGGTACGCGCGGTTGTGGCACGCGTCGGTGCGGAACGTGTTGCTGCGATTGCCATCAGCAACCAGCGGGAAACCGCGATGGGCTGGTACCGGGTAAGCGGTCAGCCTTTAGGCCCGGCAATCACCTGGCAATGCTCGCGCACCGCTGATTTTTGTCATGCGCTGCGTGCGCAGGGAAAAGAGAGCCAAATCAAAGCGGTGACCGGTTTGCCGGTCGCCCCGCTGTTTTCGGCGTCCAAAATGCGCTGGCTGCTGGAGTCCGTGCCAAACGGCCACGCACTGGCTGAGCAGGGGGAGATCTGTCTGGGCACCGTCGACAGCTGGCTGCTCTGGCACCTCACGGGGGGCGAGGCGTTTTGCTGCGATTACTCCAATGCCTCCCGTACCCAACTCTTAAACCTGAACACCGCGGAATGGGATCCTGAGATGTTAGCGCTGTTCGGCATCCCGCGTCGGGCGTTACCTGAGATTCGGCCCTCGAGCGGGCTTTTTGGTTACACCAAAGGGCTTAAAGACATCGCGGATGGCATCCCGGTGATGGCGATGATCGGGGATTCGCATGCCGCCCTTTTCGCTCATGGTCTGGGGGCAGCAGGCTGCGTAAAAGCCACCTACGGCACTGGCTCCTCGGTGATGGCACCGGTCACGTCGGCGCAGTGCGACGTGAAATCTCTTGCCACCACCGTGGCCTGGCATGATGGCGACCGGCTGGTGTACGGCCTGGAGGGCAATATTCCGCACACTGGCGACGCGGTGGCGTGGATGGCAGAAAGCACCGGTTTGAGTGAATTGCCTGAGGCGGAACTTGCGCAGGCGTTGAACCTGCTACCGGCGTCGGTGGAATCCACACTGGGCGTTTACTTTGTGCCTGCCCTGACTGGACTGGGCGCCCCCTGGTGGGACGAAAATGCGCGCGGTCTGATCCACGGTTTAAGTCGCGGCGTGAAACGCGCCCACCTGGTGCGGGCCGCACTGGAATCCATCACCTATCAGATTGCCGATGTCGTGGTAGCCATGCGCCAGCACGGCGATTTCGCGCTGAAGGCCCTGATGGTCGACGGTGGTCCCACTAAAAACGACTGGCTGATGCAGTACCAGGCTGACCTGCTCGGTTGCCCGGTCATGCGCAGCGACGTGCCGGAACTCTCGGCGATGGGCGCCGCCCTGCAGGCACGTAAGGCGTTGCTAAAAGTGGACACCGAGCAGCTGCGCCAGTATCTGCCTGAACATGTCACCTTTACGCCGGATATGCAGCGCCACGGCAGGCTGCAAAAACGCTGGCACGAATGGCAAAACGCGGTGCAACTTGCCCGCTCGCAGAAAACGCAGGCAAGCTAAAAAGATTGGGTGCGAGAGACTCCAGCCTGACAAGATGAATTGCGGGGATTGCTCCCCGCAAAGTCAGCTACTTCTTCGGTTCGTAAGCGAGACTAGCTTTAAACTCAATACCACGTTGCTTGTAACTCATCTCGCACAGCGAGTCGCGTACCAACAGCGTGAAACCCAGTGCCGTCATACACAGCACCACGATCGCCACCAGGGCGTACTTTGTTAGCATGTCATTGCCTCCGTGCAAAAAAGAGACTAACATCCAACCTGTCGAGGGTTGGGATGTAAGCCTCAGGTTGATAACACTATCTCCTGGGGCTTTCACCTTTCTGAACCCTGCAAAATGCCTGACTCAGAAAGCCTCAGGCACCCGCAAGCATGCTACCCTCTTCATTCTCTTCGCACGAACCAAAAACTGTATTTATATCCAGCAAAATTGACTTTTCAGAATGCGTTTAGGCTCGATCCCATTACTTCGCCAGACCGCTAAACTGCCCCAACACGCTGTCAAATATCGCCAGCCCTTTTTGCACTTCAGGCACGCTGATGGTGCATGGCGGGACCACGTGGATACGGTTTTCCACCACGAAAGGCAGCAGGCCTGCGTTGATCAGCGCGCTTTTAATCGCCGCCATATCGGCGGCAGCCACCGGCGTTTTACTGCGGCGGTCAGTGACCAGCTCAAGTGCCTGGAACATGCCGCGACCACGCACCTCGCCAATCAACGCATATTTGGCAGCCAGTGCTTCCAGGCCGGAACGCAGCACGCCATTGCCGATGGTCGCCGCGTTTTCCACCACTTTTTCATCTTTCATTGCGTCCAGGGTGGCGACAATGGCTGACATCGCCAGAGGGTGACCGGAATAGGTCAGGCCGCCCGCAAAGAAATGATCGTCAAAGTAGTGAGAAATTTTCTCGGAAATGATCACCCCCCCCGCCGGGACATAACCGGCATTCACACCTTTAGCGAAGGTGATGAGATCCGGCACAATGCCATCCTGCTCGAAAGCAAACCAGCTTCCGGTACGGCCAAAACCGGCCATCACTTCATCCACAATCAGGACGATGCCAAACTCATCGGCCAGCGCGCGAACGCCCTGCATATAGCCTTTTGGCGGCACCAGAATCCCGGCAGTACCCGGTACGGATTCCAGCAGAATCGCAGCAACAGAGTTCGGCCCCTCGCACTCAATCATCCGGCGCAGGTGGGCCAGTGAACGCTGGCACTCTTCTTCTTCAGTGGTGGCATTAAATTCACTGCGGTACAGATACGGGTTGAAGAAATGCACGTGCCCGCGCGCATATTCGTTCGGGATGCGGCGCGGATCACCGGTTGCCACAATGGCACTGCCGGTGTTGCCATGGTAGGAGCGGTAGGCCGAAAAAATCTTGTCGCGCCCGGTGTACATGCGCGCCATACGCATGGCGTTTTCGTTGGCGTCAGCACCTGCGTTGGTGAAGAACACCTTGCTGAACCCTTCCGGGGCCAGGTCGACGATACGTTTTGCCGCTTCACCACGTGCCAGGTTTGCGGTTGCTGGTGCGATAGTCGTTAACTCTTCCAGCTGCGCTTTCATGGCAGCCAGCACGCGGGGATGCTGATAGCCGATATTGACGTTAACCAACTGGCTGCTGAAATCCAGGTACGTGTTGCCATCGTAGTCCCAGAGCTCGCAGCCTTTTGCACCGGCAATCACCATGGGGTTGAGGTTGCCCTGCATCGACCATGAATGAAATACATACGAACGGTCCAGTTGACGTACGTCATCATTGGTTATCGCCATCTCGCTCTGAAGTGCCAGTTTCATGTCCTGCTCCTCTCATACCGTTGTTGTTACAGCCATCATGCGGCGCAGCGTTTGCGAGAGGGTAGAGCCAGTCTTGTTAGCGGCTTGTGACACAGGTGTCACACAATGTTCGGTTAACTGGCTCTGTGTGCTCCTCGCGCGCGTTTTTATAGTGGTTAACGAAACCCGTACAGGAGCATGAAATGACGAATGTAAACAAAGTGGTCTTTATTACTGGCGCAACCTCCGGGTTCGGCGAAGCCGCCGCCCATGTCTTTGCCAATGCCGGCTGGTCTTTAGTGCTGAGCGGGCGACGTCTGGCGCGCCTGGAAGCGCTAAAGGATTCTCTGGAAGGACGCGTGCCCGTTCACATCATCGAACTTGATGTGCGCGATAAAGATGCCGTGAAGCAGGCCGTTGCCACCCTCCCCACCGACTTTGCCGATATCACCACGCTTATCAATAACGCTGGTTTAGCTCTTGCGCCGCAACCGGCACAGAAAGTTGAGCTGGAAGACTGGCAGACGATGATCGACACCAACGTCACCGGGCTGGTCAACGTGACCCACGCTCTGCTGCCGACCCTGATTCAGCACGGTGCCGGCGCCAGCATCATTAACATCGGCTCCATTGCCGGGCAGTGGCCGTATCCGGGTAGCCATGTGTATGGCGCAACCAAAGCCTTTGTTAAGCAGTTCAGCTATAACCTGCGCTGCGATTTACTGGGAACCGGGGTGCGCGTGACGGATCTGGCACCGGGCATTGCGGAGACGGAATTTACGCTGGTGCGTACCAAAGGTGACCAGGCAGCCTCAGACAATTTGTACCGGGGCACCACGCCGCTGACCGCGCTGGATATCGCCGAGCAGATGTTCTACGTCGCCACCCTGCCGGACCATATGAATATTAACCGTGTGGAAGTGATGCCGGTGCGCCAGGCCTGGCAGCCGTTTGCGATTGATCGGGATTGATGGGGGCCCCTCACCCTAACCCTCTCCCCAAAGGGGAGAGGGAACCGTCCGTGCTCGCAATTATTATCGGGATCTCATGACCCTAAGAGTGTGAGTGTTCTGGTCTAGTAAAAGTTGACACCCCATTAAGCGGCGACCTCATATTCG
>CAUSEC010000050.1:0-24090 GCA_963530515.1 uncultured Enterobacteriaceae bacterium
GCCCGACGAGCTACCAGGCTGCTCCACCCCGCGTCCGTGGATGCGCACTATACTCCGCTAACGTTCTGATGCAACCCTTTTTTAACGGAATGGTGTATTTGCCCAATATTTGTATAAAAACAGCACGATGAGGTTGTTTTTTGTACCGAGTTTGCGTCAGGTTGCGCAATCGCATTTCATTACCAGGGGCGGTTTGTTATCTTCATCACGCTCCGGATCAACAGAAGATGAGAGACCATGAAAGGACGTTGGGCAAAATATCTACTCACAGGCGCAATGGTGGCACTGCTTGCAGCCTGTTCCTCGAAACCGACCGATCGCGGTCAACAATATAAAGACGGCAAGTTTAACCAGCCCTTCTCTCTGGTAAATCAGCCTGAAGCGGTGGGTGCACCTATCAACGCAGGTGACTTCTCTGAGCAGGTGAGCCAAATCCGCAGCGCCTCTCCGCGTCTTTATTCCGGTCAGAGTTCGGTTTATAGCGCTGTACAGGACTGGCTGCGCGCCGGGGGGGATACCCGCAATATGCGCCAGTTCGGTATTGATGCCTGGCAAATGGAAGGGGCCGATAACTACGGCAACGTCCAGTTTACCGGCTACTACACGCCGGTTGTGCAGGCGCGTCACACCCGTCAGGGCGAATTCCAGTACCCCATTTATCGTATGCCGCAAAAGCGCGGGCGCTTGCCATCTCGCGCCGAAATTTATGCGGGAGGCTTAAGTGATAGCTATGTGCTGGCCTACAGCAACTCCTTAATGGATAACTTCATTATGGATGTCCAGGGCAGCGGCTATATTGATTTTGGCGACGGCAGCCCGTTGAACTTCTTCAGCTACTCCGGAAAGAACGGCCATGCTTATCGCAGCATTGGTAAGGTGCTTATCGATCGCGGCGAAGTGAAGAAAGAAGATATGTCGATGCAGGCGATCCGCCATTGGGGCGAAACCCACAGTGAAGCGCAGGTGCGCGAGCTGCTCGAACAAAACCCGTCGTTCGTCTTCTTTAAACCGCAGTCTTACGCACCGGTGAAAGGGGCGAGCGCGGTACCGCTGATTGGCCGCGCATCTGTCGCGTCCGATCGCAGCATTATCCCGGCGGGAACAACGCTTCTGGCAGAGGTTCCTTTGCTGGATGTGAACGGCAAATTCACCGGTCAGTATGAGCTGCGTCTGATGGTGGCACTGGACGTCGGTGGCGCAATTAAAGGCCAGCACTTTGATATCTACCAGGGCATTGGCCCGGACGCCGGGCACCGCGCCGGATGGTACAACCATTACGGTCGTGTATGGGTTCTGAAATCGGCACCGGGCACCGGCGGGGTGTTCAGCGGCTGACTGTGGTACACTCCACCCTCTCTCCCGTTCAGGCGGGAGAGTCTTCTCCCTATCTTCTTTCAAACGCATTCTGAGGTTTTATGTCTGTTGTCATCAGCGACGCCTGGCGCCAGCGTTTCGGCGGTACGGCACGTTTGTACGGCGAAAATGCCCTGCAGTTATTTGCCAGCGCACATGTTTGCGTTGTGGGTATCGGTGGCGTGGGGTCCTGGGCGGCAGAAGCCCTCGCACGCACGGGCATTGGCGCCATTACATTGATTGATATGGATGATGTATGCGTCACGAACACCAACCGTCAGATCCATGCTCTGCGGGATAACGTTGGCCTTGCGAAAGCAGAAGTCATGGCGCAGCGCATCCAGCAGATCAACCCGGAATGCCGGGTGACGGTGGTGGACGATTTCCTCACCGGCGAAAACGTCGCTGAATTGCTCAGTAAGGGATTCAGTTATGTTATTGACGCCATCGACAGCGTGCGTCCAAAAGCGGCGCTGATTGCGTACTGCCGTCGTTACAAAATCCCGCTGGTGACCACCGGCGGTGCGGGTGGACAGATCGATCCGACGCAAATTCAGGTGACGGATCTGGCAAAAACCATCCAGGATCCGCTGGCAGCCAAGCTGCGCGAGCGGCTGAAAAGTGATTTTGGTGTGGTGAAAAACAGCAAAGGTAAGCTCGGCGTGGACTGCGTGTTCTCGACCGAAGCGCTGGTTTATCCGCAGGCGGACGGCTCCGTGTGCGCCATGAAAAGCACGGCGGAAGGACCAAAAAGGATGGATTGTGCGTCCGGATTTGGTGCGGCAACCATGGTGACGGCCACTTTCGGCTTTGTGGCCGTGTCCCATGCATTGAAAAAAATGATGGCTAAAGCGGCGCGTCAGGCCTGATTCTTACGGGCGGCATCCTGCACGGCGGCGCTCAGTGCCGCCAGCCCCTGGTTGCGGGAAGCACTCAGTTCGGCGCGTAAGCCCAGTTCGTCGAACAGGGCGAGCGGGTCGGTGGCAAGCAGCGTCTGCGGACGTTTTCCTTCAATGGCGGTCAGCAGCACCGCCAGCATCCCACGAACGATACGGCCTTCACTGTCTCCATAGAAGTGCAGCGTGCCATCGTCAGCCAGGGTGTGGCCCAGCCAGACCCGATTTTCACATCCGGCGATTTCCTGCGCCTGAGCTTTTACGTCATCAGAGAGCGACGGCAACTGTTTGCCGAGCAGAATCAGCTGGCGGTATTTGTCCTCCCACTGCCTGAGCGGCAGGAACGTCTGGCGAAGCGTCTCTTCGCTGACGGTATGGCCGAACGGATGTCCGGCATAAACGTGATTTATCATCAATCCACCAGAAGGTCTAAGGCGCGGTCAACGGCGTCAACCAGCGCGTCTACATCGTGCTGAGTATTATAAGGTGCGAAGGAGGCACGAAGGGTGCCTTTTACGCCAAGGGCGGCGAGCAGCGGCTGGGCGCAGTGTTGCCCGGCGCGAAGCGCGATGCCGTATCCTGCCAGCAGCGTCACCATGTCGCTATGGTGCACCCCTGCAAAATCAAAGGCCAGCAGGCTCGAGTCCTGAGCGCGGAAAGAGCGGAACCCCGGACGTTTGGCGAGTGCTTCTTCGGCAAGGGTCGCCAGCCCACGGCTGTAGCTCTCCGCCTGGGCGATATCGATGCCGTTCAGCCACTCCAGCGCCGCACTCAATCCGATGACACCCGCCACGTTTGGCGTGCCGGCTTCCAGCTTGTAGGGCACCGGCTGAGTCTGAAAACCGTCGAAACTAACTTCGGTTATCATCTTGCCGCCGCCCAGCCACGGAGACATCTCCTCCAGCAAGGCGCTTTTGCCATACAGCACGCCAATGCCGGTTGGGCCATAAAGTTTATGGCCGGAGAAGGCGTAAAAATCGATATCCAGACGCTGAACGTTGGCCGGGAAGTGCACCACCCCTTGTGCCCCATCCACCATCACGACCATGCCTGCATCATGGGCAAGCGTGATGGCGCGAACGAGATCCGGGCAGCCGCCGGTGACATTGGACATCTGCCCCAGCGCCAGAATGCGGCTACGGGGAGTGATAAGCGCAGGCAAGGCTTCGACATCCGGCAGGGCATCGAAGCCCAGCGGCAGTTTGATAATGCGCGCTCCGGTCTGCTCCGCCACCATCAGCCAGGGCACCAGATTCGCATGATGCTCTGCTTCACTGACGATGATTTCGTCACCCGGCTGCAGGCGCGGTCTGGCCCAGCTTTGGGCGACCATATTAATGGCCTCGGTGGTGCCCCGCGTCCAGACGATGTTTTTCCCGGACGGAGCATTGATCAGCGTCGCAACCTGATCGCGGGCGGCTTCATAGCGCGCGGTGAGTTTTTGCGCCTCGACAAACTGGCTGCGGTGTACGTTACCGGCGCTCAGGCTGTAAAACTGTTGGGTCGCGTCAATGACGGCCTGTGGTTTTAACGCGGTCGCCGCGCTGTCGAGGTAAATACCGGCGTCGGCGAGAGCGGGAAACTGGGCGCGAAACTGCGCCGGGCTGAAAGCGTTCATAGCGTTCCTCTTTTCAATACTGAGATCGTCGCGCAATTTCAGCGCCGGAGCAAGGAGGTTGATAACCATCGGAATTGTCTGTTAGTCCAGGCAGCCTTCTTCAAGCAGGTTATGCTGAATAGTGTTGGGCAACGTTCTTTGCCTGTTATTAAATGAGCTTAATAAAGCATTAATTGCTATAAGGAGAAGAAGATGAAAAAGGCCGCTGCAATTATCTCTGCCTGTATGCTCACTTTTACACTGAGCGCCTGTTCCGGGCCAAACTACGCGATGCACACGAATGATGGTCGTATCATTGTTTCTGAAGGTAAGCCAAAAACAGATGATCAGACCGGCATGATTTCTTATAAAGATGCCAATGGTCATGAACAGCAGATCAACCGTACTGACATCAAAGAGATGGTCGCGCTTGAGAAGAAATAGCGCCGATTTTCAGGCAAAAAAAAGCACCGCAAATTTGCGGTGCTACATTAATCACTATGGACAGACAGGGTAAATGTACAGGAAGTGAAAAGGGGTAGCGTGGCTACCAGGGTCTGAATCGCAGACCAATTGCAAACACAACAACACAACATCACAACCGCAAGCCAAAAGCTCTTCAGAACACGCATTCCAAAAAAAGCTTCTCGTTCCGGCTCAGGAAGTGCCGCCACTATAGGTATTTGCTGGTAGAAGCTCAACGGACAATTTATAATGGCTCAGATAAAAAAAACTAATAGGTTAAACCTTGTTTCCTGTTTGTTAAAACGCCATAACATCTAAGCCTGATAACCATGTCCAAGCGATTACCACCACTCAATGCATTACGTGTTTTTGATGCTGCCGCCCGCCATTTAAGTTTTACTCGCGCCGCCGATGAGCTTTTTGTGACTCAGGCCGCAGTAAGCCACCAAATCAAGTCTCTTGAGGATTTCCTGGGGCTAAAACTGTTCCGCCGACGCAACCGATCGTTGCTATTGACGGAAGAGGGGCAGAGCTATTTTCAGGATATTAAAGAGATCTTTTCCCAGCTCACTGAAGCCACGCGTAAACTTCAGGCCCGAAGTGCAAAAGGGGCGCTGACGGTGTCATTATTGCCCAGTTTTGCCATTCAGTGGATGGTGCCGAGGCTCTCCAGCTTTAACTCAGCTTATCCGGGAATCGACGTGCGGATACAGGCCGTTGACCGCCAGGAAGACAAACTGGCGGATGATGTGGACGTGGCTATTTTTTATGGTCGCGGCAACTGGCCGGGCTTGCGTGTCGAAAAATTATACGCAGAATATCTGTTGCCGGTCTGTTCACCACTTTTATTAACCGGTGATAAGCCCTTGAAAACGCCTGCCGATCTGTCCGGCCATACTCTGCTCCATGATGCTTCGCGTCGTGACTGGCAAACTTATACGCGGCAATTAGGTCTTAATCTCAACGTTCAGCAGGGACCGATCTTCAGCCACAGCTCAATGGTGCTGCAGGCCGCCATCCACGGACAGGGTATCGCACTGGCCAATAATGTCATGGCACAGTCGGAAATAGAGGCGGGCCGTCTGGTCTGCCCGTTTAATGATGTTTTGGTCAGTAAGAATGCATTTTATCTGGTTTGTCATGACAGTCAGGCAGAACTGGGTAAAATAGCCGCCTTTCGACAGTGGATACTGGCAAAAGCGGCAAACGAACAGGAAAAATTTCGTTTCCGATACGAATAATAATAGCAGCGCGGTATGCGCTCTTTCTTAAGGTAAATACATGACCAGCCGTTTCATGCTGATTTTTGCCGCAGTGAGTGGCTTTGTATATGTCGCGCTGGGGGCGTTTGGCGCGCATGTTTTAAGTAAATCGATGGGTGTTGTTGAAATGGGCTGGATCCAGACCGGCCTTGATTATCAGGCATTCCACACCCTTGCCATCTTTGGTTTGTCAGTGGCGATGCAACGCCGTATCAGTATCTGGTTTTACTGGAGCAGTGTTTTTCTCGCGTTGGGCACGGTGCTGTTTAGTGGCAGCCTGTATTGCCTGGCTCTCTCGCATTTACGCCTCTGGGCGTTTGTGACCCCCGTCGGCGGTGTCTGTTTCCTGGCCGGTTGGGTATTAATGCTTATTGGTGCTATTCGTCTGAAACGTAGGGGCGTTGTTCATGAATAAAGTGGTTTTGTTGTGTCGCCCTGGTTTTGAAAAAGAGTGCGCCGCAGAAATTACCGATAAAGCCGGGCGTCGTGAAGTCTTCGGCTTTGCCCGTGTGAAAGAAAACTCAGGGTATGTGATTTTCGAATGCTATCAGCCCGATGATGCAGACAAACTGGCGCGCGAGCTGCCGTTCAGTTCGTTAATTTTTGCGCGTCAGATGTTCGTGGCAGGCGAGTTGCTTCAGCACCTGCCGCCGGAAGACCGCATTACGCCGATTGTGGGTATGTTACAGGGCGTGGTGGAGAAAGGCGGCGATCTGCGCGTTGAAGTGGCTGACACTAACGAAAGCAAAGAGCTGATGAAGTTCTGCCGCAAATTCACCGTGCCGCTGCGCAGCGCACTGCGTGAAGCGGGCGTCCTGGCGCGCAGTGATTCACCCAAGCGCCCGGTGGTGCACGTGTTCTTTATCGCTCCAGGCTGCTGCTATACCGGCTACTCGTACTCCTATAATAATTCTCCGTTCTATATGGGTATCCCGCGCCTCAAATTCCCTTCCGATGCGCCAAGCCGTTCAACCCTGAAACTGGAAGAGGCTTTCCACGTCTTTATTCCTGCCGATGAGTGGGATGAGCGTCTGGCAAACGGTATGCATGCGGTGGATCTCGGTGCCTGCCCTGGCGGCTGGACCTATCAACTGGTGAAACGCAACATGTGGGTGGTCTCTGTGGACAACGGCCCGATGGCGCAAAGCCTGATGGATACCGGGCAGGTGACCTGGCTGCCGGAAGATGGTTTCCGCTATCGTCCCACACGCAACAACATCACCTGGATGGTGTGCGATATGGTGGAAAAACCGGCCAAAGTGGCGGCATTGATGGCGCAATGGCTGGTAAACGGCTGGTGCCGTGAGACCATTTTCAACCTCAAGCTGCCGATGAAAAAGCGCTATGAAGAGGTCCAGCAGAACCTGGCCTATATTCAGGAACAGCTGAACGAAAAGGGTATCAATGTTGAGATTCAGGCGCGGCAGCTGTATCACGATCGTGAAGAAGTGACGGTGCACGTGCGTCGCTGGTGGGCGGCCGTCGGTGGTCGTCGCGACGAGCGTTAATCCTTCACCGGGCTGGTTATCCACTGGCCCGGCTATCCCTTCCCTAACGCTTTTCTAAACGCAACTGCTGCAAATTGCCGTCGATGTGAATGTCGGTTTGCAGACGGGCAATATCACGACACATAAAGGCCATCTCTTTGTGTGTTTCGAGCTTCTTGCGCCATTTCTCCGGCACCTCGTCCAGATGGGCATAAACCCCCTCCAGCGTCTGAAATTGCACCAGCAGTTGGGTGGCACTTTTGGGGCCAATGCCGGCAACGCCCGGAACTTTTGAGCTGCTGATGCCCGCCAGTCCCCAGTAATCGGCTAGCTGCTGGGGGGCGACGCCAAACTCATTCTCGATAAAAGGCGCATCCAGCCAGCGCTTCTGGAAATAGTCGCGGATGCGAATACCGGGGTCGAGCAGCTGGCAGTAACCTTTGTCGGTGGAGACGATGGTGGCCTGGTGGCCCGCTTTTGCCACTTTCACGGCAAGCGTGGCGGCCAGGTCGTCGGCTTCGTTGCCGGGAGACTCCCAGCTTTGGACGCCACGCTCGGCAAAGGCCGCGCGCAGGGCGGGCATTTCATCGTGCAGGGTGTCTGGCATTGGCGGACGGCCCGCTTTGTAATCAGGGAGGATCTGATGCCGCCAGCCGGTCTTGCGCGCCTCATCATCAAACACGGCCACCGCGTGAGTCGGTTCGCTATGGCGGATTAGCAGCTCAAGCGCATGCTGGCAGGTGGTGACGCAGGGAGAACCCTGTACCGCGTGAATACGGCGAATAAGATTCAGTGCATCGACAATAAGCAGATGGATAGCCACGGTTCCCTCCTGGTGTTAAACCCGCTAAGGGTAACATTGATCGCGGGCAAGTGACTTCTTTGTTGGCTTGCCTTGTCGAATCCATACTTGCATCGGGTGTCTTGTGCAATAAGGCGCAAATCAAAGGTTCATGAGAGAGCCGCAAAGAAACCATAATTTTGGGCAAGATCGGTCAGGCAAACTGAATCGCCTTCGAGCATATTAAGCAGCACGGAGGAAGACATGTGTGATAAGAAAACTGATAGTTACGCCAGACGTTTTAATCAGGTCTTTGATTATATTGACCGGCATCTCGATGACACATTACCACTGGAAAAGCTGAGTGAAGTGGCTCACTTCTCGCCATTTCATTTCCATCGTCAGTTTTGTAGTTATTGTGGGATGCCACCTGGCCGTTATATCCAGATGATGCGCTTAAAGCGCGCATCTTATCGACTGGCTTTTAATCCGTTAGAGAAAATTACTGATATCGCGTTCGACGCCGGTTTCCAGCATGCGGAATCATTTAGCCGTGCTTTCAGGCAAATGTTCGGTCTGTCACCGACGCAATTTCGCCAGCTGCCCCCCTGGGTCGACTGGCATAAGCGCATATCCGAACCTTACAGAGCCAGGAGACAAACAATGCAAGGCCAGGTCAAGATCATCAATTTCCCCGCGACATCCGTCGCAATGCTGACTCATTACGGGCAACCGGAGCGAATTAACGAAACTGCGGCTCGCTTTATTGAATGGCGAGAAAGCACGGGGGAGTCGCCCGTTAGCATCAGTCAGACATACGGTATTGCACCATACGATCCAACCTTAACAGCACCGGATGAATTTGAGTTCCATATTTGCGGAACGGTCACGTCACCGATAGCAGAAGACAATCGCTTCGGGGTTATAAATAGCGTCATCCCTGCTGGTCGATGTGCGCTGTTACGCCATCAGGGCTCACATGATGCGTTAACCGAATTGGCCAAAACGCTGTATCGTGACTGGTTGCCTGAGAGCAAAGAGGAGCTCCGGGACTTCCCGCTTTTCTTCCATTACCACAACTTTGTGCATGAAGTCGCGGAACATGAATTACTCACGGATATCTATTTGCCGTTGAAATGAGTTAATTCAGCCTGGCCCCGTTCGGCCTGGTTAGGGTCAAAATCCGCTGAGTTTAGTTCAACAGCCCGGCTCCGACGTTCACCGACAGGCCCAGAATCGCCAGATTGAACACAAAGGAAATCACTGACTGGAGCAGCGCGATTTGCCGTATGTCGGTGGTCCCGGTCGCCACATCGGCGGTTTGTGACGCGACGGCGATGGTGAAAGAAAAATAGAGGAAATCCCAGTAGCCCGGTTCCTCCGGCTTTTCCGGAAAAATCATTGGCGTGGTGTCTTTCGTGCGGTGCAGGTAATGGTGGTGAGCGTAATGCATGGCAAAGGACGTGGGCAGCAAGGCCCACGAAACCACAAGCGTAGAGCCGGTCAGCAGAAGGTGCAACACACGCGGTGTGCCGGAGAGGTGCTTGAGCGAGGTCAGTTCTACCAGGATAGCCAGAATACTGACCAGACAGCCGAGGATCACCATGCCCAGCACCAGCCCCGCGCTCTCATCCTGCATTCTGGCAATATGCGGAATATCCTGCACCCTGGTGCGTAACATGCGAAACCACATAAAGAACAGATATAGCCACGCCAGCACATTCCAGCCGATCAGCAATCGTTGCAGATAGCCAAGCTCAGGAGGAAGAGTGAAAAAGCAGAGAACTCCGGCCAGCATAGCCATCAGTAAACGCAGACGCGCGCGAAAGTAAGTTCTGACTGAAAAGGTCATGATGTGAGGGCTTAGCAAAGGGACAATAGATTAACTGTAGACCCCAGACATCCGACAGGAAGCCACACTTGGGGTTTCTTATTACTGATTATTTGTTGCTGAGAGGACTCTGCTGATTTGCCGCTAAGGTGCCACTTCTGCTTTGCGTAACATCAGTGGTGCGCAGAAGGGAGGACGCCCCGTAAAACGGGGCATCAGGTATTAATCGCAGGTGACAATCTTCATTGCCAGGCCGCCGCGAGAGGTTTCGCGGTACTTGGCGTTCATGTCTTTTCCGGTTTCGTACATGGTTTCGATGACTTTATCGAGGCAGACGCGCGGCTCACTGGTGCGGCGCAGCGCCATTCGTGCGGCGTTCACGGCCTTCACGGAGGCAATCGCGTTACGTTCGATACACGGCACCTGAACCTGCCCTGCCACCGGGTCGCAGGTCAAACCGAGATTGTGTTCCATGCCGATTTCCGCGGCGATGCACACCTGAGTCGGGCTACCGCCCAGCAGTTCCGCCAGACCGGCTGCCGCCATCGAGCAGGCGACGCCCACTTCGCCCTGGCAGCCGACTTCCGCACCCGAAATAGAAGCATTCATCTTATACAGTGAACCAATGGCGCTGGCGGTGAGCAGGTAGCGTGCCAGCGAGTTAGCATTCACTTCGCGGATAAACTTGTCGTAGTAAGCCAGCACCGCAGGCACTATTCCGCAGGCCCCGTTCGTGGGGGCGGTGACCACACGGCCACCGGCGGCGTTTTCTTCATTTACCGCCAGGGCGAACATGTTAATCCAGTCAACAACCGCCATCGGATCGCTGGTGGTTTTATCGCTGCTGACCAGCAAACGACGCAGTGCGGCGGCACGACGCGGTACGCGCAGTTTCCCCGGCAGCACACCTTCGGTGGTAATGCCACGTTCAATGCCGCCGCGCATCACGTCCCAGACCTGAGCAAAGTGTTGCTCAAGCGCCTCTTTGCTGTGCAGCGCCAGTTCGTTTTGCATCATCAGCCCGGAGAGTGACAGGCCGCTGTCACGGCAGTGTTGTTGCAGGTCGGATGCGTTTTTGTACGGCCAGGGGACCGCGATATCAGCACTGTTCGTCTGACCAAAGTGGTCTTCGTCGACGATAAAGCCACCGCCAATGGAGTAGTAGGTCTGGCTGTAGAGCACCTTTTCGCCCGCCAGCGCGGTAATGCGCATGCCGTTCTCGTGCAGCGAAAGATTATCGGCATGGAAGTTCATGCACTGGTCGACGGGGAACTCAACCTCGTGGCTGCCGTTGGCCAGCATCAGGCGACTGTGGGTGTTCACATCCTGAATAAAGGCGGGAATGGCGTCGATATCGACGGTGTCTGGCAGGTTTCCCGCAAGACCCATGATAATGGCGATATCGGTGTGGTGGCCTTTACCGGTGAGAGATAAAGAGCCGTAAACATCTACCACTACGCGCGTAACGTTGCGCAGCATGCCGCGTGCGATCAGGTCGTCCGTGAACTGTTTACCGGCTTTCATTGGCCCAACGGTGTGGGAGCTGGAGGGGCCAATACCGATTTTGAAAATATCGAATACGCTGATCATGATGCAGAATCCATGAAAAAAAGAAGGGGAGTGCGCCGCCAGGGCAGGCGGCGCAAAGGGTTTAGCTGAACAGAGAGAAGAAGATCGCGGAGATAGCTATCAGACCCATCACCACAACAAAGACGTTGCTGATGTGGCCGCTGTATTTACGCATGGCCGGGACTTTGTTGATGGCATACATCGGCATCAGGAACAGAATGATGGCGATAATCGGGCCACCCAGGTTCTCAATCATCCCGAGGATGCTTGGGTTCAGCGTGGCAACCGCCCAGGTGGTCACCAGCATAAAGAGCGCGGTGATTTTGTTCAGTTTGTTGATTTCAATGGACTTGCCTTTACCGCGCAGGGATTTGATCACCATGCCGTTGAAGCCTTCACGCGCGCCCAGGTAGTGGCCGAGGAAGGATTTGGTAATGGCGATAATCGCGATGATCGGCGCCATCCAGGCGATAACCGGTGCGTTAAAGTGGTTTGCCAGGTAAGACAGAATCGAGATGTTCTGCGCTTTCGCTTCCGCCAGGTTTGCCGGCGTCAGGCTCAGTACACAGCTGAAGACGAAGAACATTACCGTCAACACCATCATGATGTGGGCAAAGCTCAGGATGCGGGAGCATTTACGCTCTGCTTCATCACCGTACTCTTCGCGTTTTGCTACGGCGAAAGAGGAGATGATCGGCGAGTGGTTAAAGGAGAACACCATCACCGGGATCGCCAGCCACAGGGTCATCCACAGACCGTTGCCGGTTGCGCTGGTGCTGCTAAAGGAGAGGGTGTCCAGCGCGGTGGTGCTCCACTGCGGGATCAGGTAAACGGCCAACAGCATCAGGGCTGCGACAAACGGGAAGACCAGGATGCTCATCGCTTTAACAATCATCTGCTCACCAAAACGCACGATGGTCATCATACCGACGATCAGAATCAGGGAGAGAATAGCGCGCGGCGGAGGCGTCATGCCCAACTGGTGGCTCATGAAGCTTTCAACGGTGTTGGTGATAGCGACGCTGTAGACCAGCAGAATCGGGTAAATCGCGAAGAAGTAGAGCAGGGTAATCAGCTTACCTGCGCCCGTACCAAAGTGCTCTTCTACCACTTCCGTGATGTCTTCCCCCGGATTCTTACCGGACAGCACAAAGCGGGTCAGGCCGCGGTGTGCAAAGAAGGTCATCGGGAAGGCGATGAGCGCCATAATAATCAGTGGGAGCATCCCACCCACACCGGCGTTGATCGGTAAAAAGAGCACGCCTGCGCCGATAGCCGTGCCGTAGAGGCCCAGCATCCACATGGTGTCCGTTTTACGCCATGCGCTGCGCGTGCCACCCGAAACAAGGGTGCCGGTTTGTGTTGTTTCCATCTAAATATCTCCAGAGCTGTAATGTGCCGCTATTTGGTCAAATCCAATGCCAAAAACCACGGCGGTAATATGAAATTCGGTCATTTACGGTTTTTTTATAATTTCTTTCCGTAACTATTGGCGGGCGGAAAGATACATATATGTTATGTATCGAACAGTGATCTTGATCTCAAATGCAATAATCCACTTTTTATGTGGTTATTGTTAGGGCAAAAAACTGCCACATAATTAATGGGTAAAATTTATGGGCGCGAAGGCTACCATCAGCGGTATTTGCGATCAAAGAGAGTGGGTGAAAACACGATAAAATGGCTGTAAACACGGTGTGGATTAGCGTTTTATCTAACTCAATGCAGGTTTAATGAACGAAAATTTGCTGGCTAATGTATACGCAATCGTTTGCTTGTGAGCAAAAAAAAAGGGCGACATACGCCGCCCTTATGAATCACTGAATGATCAGGTGATGATTTCGTAGCAGGGAATATAGGCAGAACCCGGCAGTTTCATACGGTGCTGGGCAACAAAACCTTGTAGCAGGTCATCCATGCGCCGCATCATCTCGCGATCGCCGTGGATTTTAAACGGACCGAAGGTTTCGATGGCCTGAATGCCCACCTCTTTGACGTTACCGGTGACGATACCGGAGAAGGCGCGACGCAGGTCTGCAGCCAGCACCTCGACGGGCTGATCCGGGTAAAGCTTCAGGTTGGCCATGTTTTCATGGGTCGGTTCGAACGGCACCTGCAGGTCAGGGGCAATGCGAATCGACCAGTTAAAGCTGTACGCATCGCCGGTGTCACGGCGGTTCTCTTTAACCTGCGGCATCGCTTTTTTCATCAGACGTGCCACTTCAGCCGGATCGTTGATCACGATGCGATAGTGCTTACGTGCGCTCTCGCCCAGCGTGTTGACGATAAATTCATCCAGCACGCGGAAGTAATCGGCGCTCTCTTTCGGGCCGGTCAGAATCAGCGGCAGGACCTGATCTTTGTTTGCCGGGTTCATCAGGATGCCGAGCAGATAAAGCAGTTCTTCTGCGGTACCGACGCCGCCAGGGAAAATGATGATGCCGTGGGCGATACGCACGAAGGCTTCCAGACGCTTTTCGATGTCCGGCATGATGATGAGCTCGTTCACCAGCGGGTTCGGCGGTTCAGCCGCGATGATGGACGGTTCCGTCATCCCGATGAAGCGACCTTCTTTGTAACGCTGCTGAGCGTGACCCACTGCGGCACCTTTCATTGGCGCTTCCATCGCGCCTGGTCCACAACCGGTGCAGATGTTCAGCTCGCGCAGACCTAACTGTGTGCCGACGCGGCGGGCGTACAGATACTCCGTTTCATTAATGGAGTGCCCACCCCAGCACACCACCATATTCGGTGCTTCCCCCACGTGCAGGGCACGGGCGTTACGCAGAATAGAGAACACCAGGTTGGTGATGTGAATGGAGCTTTCCAGATTTAAATGCTGGAAACGACCGGCGTTATGGATTTGCCCGTTAACGAACAAAATATCGCGCAGGACGGCGAAAAGGTTGGCCTGCAGGGAGCGAATAATCCGCCCGTCTACAAAAGCATCTTCAGGTGGGTTGATCAGTTCCAGTTTTACGCCGCGTTCACGGCGCAACACATTGATATCAAAACTTTCGTAGCGCGACAGCAACTCTTTGCTGTTATCGGTCAGGCTACCGGAGTTAAGCACAGCGAGTGAGCAATTGCGAAACAGTTGATACAGGTCGCTGCTGGCCGTGCGTTTAAGCATATCGACTTCCAGCTGCGACAACATGTCCATTGAGCCAAGCGGGCTAATATGTGTAATCAAGTGAACTCCTTACGGGATGAAAATTGTATCTTCCCTGCTGATTACAATAGCCTCCGCTTATGACGTTTAACAACCTGCTACGTGGAATCTCTCTCGCAGAGTGTAAAAAAGAATGTTTGCTACTGGCGGACAAGACGCCCTGTTGCGGGATCAAAGTGCGTGTTGGTACGCCACGGGTTGATGTCCAGACCGCCGCGACGGGTGTAGCGGGCATAGACGCTCAGACTTTCTGGCTGGCAGAAACGCTGGATGTCGGTAAATATGCGCTCAACGCACTGCTCGTGAAACTCATTGTGATGGCGGAACGAGACCAGATAGCGCAACAGCTTCTCTCTGTCTATCTGCGGCCCACGGTATTGAATCTGTACGGAGCCCCAGTCGGGCTGGTGGGTGATGAGGCAGTTGGATTTCAGCAAGTGGCTGACCAGCGTCTCTTCCACCACCTTGCCGCTGGCGGCATCGGTCAGCAGGTCGGCGTCGAAGGTGTAGTTATCGATGGTGATGTCCTGGTCATCAATGCAACTGCCGTGGAAATGGGCAATCGGCTGACCTTCGATTTCATCCAGACGATAAAGGGCGACGGTGACATGGCCCTGCGCGCAGGCGCTCAGATCGCGCGTCAGGGTGTTTTGTACGTCATCCCAGGAAGAGAAACGCGTCTGGTTAAAGCTGTTGAGGTAGAGCTTGAAGCTCTTGGATTCCACCAGGTTGACGCTGGTGTAATCCAGCGAGACATGGCCGATGGCAACCTGCGGCAAACCGTTGGCGTTGAGCCAGGAGAGTTCGTACAGCGTCCAGATATCCGCGCCCTGAAACGGCAGATTATCCGGGTAAAGGCCCAGCGGTTCACGATTGAGACTGCGGGGCACCCCCTGCAATAAAGTGGCATCGTACTGGTCGCGGTAGTCGGTGGTTTTGCCAAGCGTCAGGCCAGCCAACGCCTGATGGTTATCATAGGAAGACATGTTTCATCGCCATTTTTACAGTTACACTAGCCGCAAAGTGTATCCTGTCTTAGATAAAGAGAGAAACCCGTGGAAAGAGAGACTGCCCTAGCCCTGGAAGCCTTTACCGCACGCTACTGCGACGCCTGGCAAACGACTTATCACACCTGGCCGCAAAGTGAGGAGCTCTACGGTGTGCCATCTCCCTGCATTATCTCCTCAACCGACACGATGGTGACCTGGCAGCCGCAGCCTTTTATTCCCACACAGAATGTAAACGCGATTGAACGGGCGTTAGATATTGTGATACAACCTGCGTTTCATTCGTTCTATACCACACAATTCGCCGGGGATATGCGCGCACGGTTTCAGTCTGAAACGTTCACGCTGTTGCAAACCTGGAGCCCGGATGACTTTCAGCGCGTACAGGAAAACCTCATTGGTCACCTGGTCACGCAAAAACGACTCAAGCTGTCGCCGACCTTGTTTATCGCTACTCTGGAGAGCGATACCGACGTCATTTCGCTATGTAACCTTAGCGGTGAAGTGGTGAAAGAGACACTGGGACGCCCGCAGCGTGTAGTACTTTCCCCAAGCCTTGCGGACTTCCTTAGCCGTATTGAGCCAGTTCTGTAATCCTTAGTGCTATTTTCTTTGTGAGAGATCTCTTACACGACTTGTGAGAGATCTGCCCGTCGTCCTACAGGACATCTCAGCTTCCTCATTTCTAAAGTCAACAAAATCAAGTCATTACAAATAATAACCTTAGTTTATTTATAGTAATGAGAGTTAATATTTGCCTTAAGCACACTTGTAAGACGAAGCGGAATAGGGGATTCTAGTCCTCGCCGACACGGAGTCTGGCACTGAAACGAACATCAGGATGATGTTGTTTCGAATCAGGAACACACCGGGGACGGTGCAGCAAGGACAGGCTTCAGGACGAAGCGAAAGGAAAATGCAGGAACGCATTAAAGGACACCTCCAGGAAGGAGAACGAGAGCC
Organism: uncultured Enterobacteriaceae bacterium; assembly: GCA_963530515.1. Classification (GTDB taxonomy): domain Bacteria; phylum Pseudomonadota; class Gammaproteobacteria; order Enterobacterales; family Enterobacteriaceae; genus CBFFRJ01. The sequence goes on from CAUSEC010000050.1 coordinate 16,384, forward strand.
GGTCAGGATGTTCGGTGGATCATGGAGATCAAGGACACGCTTTACGGATGAAGCTATTCCACATCGGGGTGATGTGGGCAGGATGCACGGTTTAAGGATGAACAGGTCAGGAGACCACAGGAAAAGTTGTCAAGGATGAGCAGGGAGCACCAAGAGTAGCCGGACTGCTGCGAAACGAACCGGGAGCACTGTTTTTTACAGTGCTCCCTTTTTTTATTTCCTCATCACTAGTGCTATTCTGCGCGCCATTCTGATTTTCTTCCGAGGTTCCCATGACGTTACATGCGCGCGTGCGCCACCAATTACAGCTCATTGAGACGTTGCTGCGTGAGCAGAGTCAGTGGCAATCCGTTGCACCTGACGCCAGCGTGTTCGAAAGCACGCAGCCGTTCTGCATGGACACGCTCGAGCCGTTTGAGTGGCTACAGTGGGTGTTGATCCCTCGCATGCACGCGCTGCTGGATGGCAACCATCCGCTGCCGGGGTCCTTTGCGGTGGCACCTTATTATGAAATTGCCCTCGATTCTTCCCATCCTGCGCGCGATGCTCTGCTGGCACAGCTTGAAGCCCTGGACGCGTTGTTCGCAGGTGATGACGAATAATGCTGGAGATACTCTACCAGGACGAATGGCTGGTCGCGGTCAATAAACCCTCGGGCTGGCTGGTGCACCGTAGCTGGCTCGATCGCGACGAAAAAGTGGTGGTGATGCAAACCGTGCGCGACCAGATTGGTCAGCATGTTTTTACCGCCCATCGCCTCGACAGACCGACCTCCGGCGTGCTGCTGATGGGCTTGTCCAGCGAGGCGGGGCGTCTCTTGTCTCAGCAGTTTGAACAACACCAGATGCAAAAACGCTATCACGCCATTGTGCGCGGCTGGCTGATGGACGAGGCGGTGCTGGATTACCCGCTGGTGGAAGAGCTGGACAAAATCGCAGATAAATTTGCCCGGGACGATAAAGGCCCTCAGCCTGCGGTCACCCATTATCGCGGCCTGGCGACCACTGAAATGCCGGTGGCAACCGGCAAATTCCCCACTACCCGCTATGGTTTGGTAGAGCTGAACCCGCAAACCGGGCGTAAACATCAGCTTCGTCGCCATCTTTCCCACCTGCGCCATCCGATAATCGGCGACAGCAAACACGGCGACCTGCGTCAGAACCGTAGTGCATCTGCCCATTTCGGCTGCGATCGCCTGATGCTTCATGCAAGCCAGCTCAGTCTGACCCATCCTTTTACCGGCGAGCCCCTGACGCTGCGCGCCGGACTGGACGACGTCTGGATGCAGGCGTTGACCCACTTTGGCTGGCGCGGGCTTCTCCCCGAGAATGAAAGGGTTGAGTTTGCCCCTTTCAACGGTCAGGATGACGGGAATGGTGTTTAACCCAAGGAGTGAATGGCATGGCTGAAATCGGAATATTTGTGGGCACAATGTACGGCAACGCGCTGCTGGTGGCAGAAGAAGCGGAGACTATCCTCACGGAGCAGGGTCACAAGGCCCGCGTGTATGAGGACCCGGAAGCGGCGGACTGGAAACATTATCAGGATAAATACGCGCTGATTGTGACCTCAACGACCGGGCAGGGCGATCTGCCGGAGAGTATTGTGCCGCTGTTTCAGTTTATACGTGACAGCCTGGGCTACCAGCCCGAACTGCATTATGGCGTCATCGCGTTGGGCGATAGCACATACTCGAATTTCTGCGGTGGCGGTAAGCAGTTCGATGCCCTGCTTCAGGAGCAAAATGCGCAGCGTGTGGGTGAGGTGTTATTCATTGATGCCAGCGAAGACCCTGAGCCTGAAACCCTCTCCAATCCTTGGGTTGAGCACTGGGCGACACTGCTGAAGTAAGGTTTTGCCCTCCCCCTGCCTGGAGGGCTAACTGCTTTTTTTAATCAGTTAACCCACAAAAGAGTGATGAAGCGCTCGTTTTTGTCACTGAATCGTGTAAGCCTCAGGCGAATGCCCGTAAAAACCCCTTCCTGGCCTGCTTAAAAAGTGCACTTGCACTGCGTCAAGCGATGCGTTTCACATTAATTAAAACTGCCTGACTTTTGGCCAAATGTTAGCGCCCCAACATTTCATTTCCGTGAGGCAGTCCCCATCCCATTGTGCTTTTGCAATAAACCTAAATGACCAGGTTCAGGAATGTTGTGTGGTTGCACGGTGAGAGAAAACCGACCCCTTTTTATACTTTTTCTCGCCAGTACATAAAACGCAGTACGCAGGGAATAGCCCCCAGCCTAACAAGCTGCGAAAAACACAAATACAGCATCCTGACGACCCCTACCGGTTGTGCTGTTCAGGATGAATGTACATGAACATTTTGCTTCGGGAGTACAACCATGAGTTCATTAAGCCAAGCAGCGAGCAGCGCCGAAAAGCGCACAAATGCTCGCTACTGGATAGTGGTGATGCTGTTTATCGTCACATCCTTCAACTACGGTGACCGCGCGACGCTGTCTATCGCCGGCTCACAAATGGCCAAAGACATTGGCCTTGACCCGATTGGTATGGGTTATGTTTTCTCCGCGTTTTCCTGGGCTTATGTTATCGGCCAGATCCCGGGCGGCTGGTTGCTTGACCGCTTTGGTTCCAAACGCGTGTATTTCTGGTCCATTTTCATCTGGTCTCTGTTTACCTTACTTCAAGGTTTCGTCGATATTTTCAGCGGCTTTGGCATCATCGTAGCGCTCTTTACCCTGCGCTTCCTGGTGGGCCTGGCTGAGGCGCCATCTTTCCCGGGCAACAGTCGAATAGTCGCGGCCTGGTTCCCGGCACAGGAAAGGGGTACGGCGGTAGCGATTTTTAACTCCGCACAGTATTTCGCCACCGTTATCTTCGCACCGATTATGGGTTGGCTGACCCATGAGGTGGGCTGGTCTCACGTGTTCTTCTTCATGGGCGGTCTGGGTATCGTTATCAGCTTCATCTGGCTGAAAGTGATTTACGAGCCAAACGAACACCCGAAAGTGAACAAGAAAGAGCTGGAGTACATTGCTGAGGGCGGCGCGCTGATCAACATGGATCAGAAGAAAGATGCCGTTAAAGTGCCGTTCAGCGTGAAGTGGGGCCAAATCAAGCAGTTGCTCGGTTCCCGCATGATGATGGGTATCTATCTTGGTCAGTACTGCATTAACGCCCTGACGTACTTCTTCATCACCTGGTTCCCGGTGTATCTGGTTCAGGCGCGTGGCATGTCCATTCTGAAAGCGGGCTTTATCGCCTCTGTTCCGGCTATCTGCGGCTTTGCCGGTGGGGTGCTCGGCGGAATTATCTCCGACTGGCTGATGCGTCGCACCGGTTCTCTGAACATTGCCCGTAAAACGCCAATCGTGCTGGGTATGCTGCTCTCCATGGTGATGGTGTTCTGTAACTACACCGATGCGGAATGGTTGATCATCGGCTTCATGTCCATGGCGTTCTTTGGTAAAGGCATCGGTGCGCTGGGCTGGGCGGTTATGGCTGACACAGCACCGAAAGAAATCAGCGGTCTGAGCGGCGGTCTGTTCAACATGTTCGGCAACATCTCCGGCATCGTGACCCCGATTGCTATCGGCTACATCGTGGGTACTACTGGTTCGTTTAACGGTGCACTGATCTACGTGGGTATCCACGCTCTGGTTGCGGTACTGGCCTACCTGGTGCTGGTCGGTAATATCAAACGTATCGAACTGAAACCCGTTACAGGAAAATAACTATGAGCACGCAAGCTAGCCCCGTTATTACTGATATGAAGGTCATTCCGGTTTATCCAGATACGGCAGGTCGGTTTTCGTGCGGTCGCCAATGTAGAACAGATAGCCCAGCACCGTCACCGCATCGCGCTGTTTGCCCGGACCGAGCAGTTCGCACACCGGCACGTTCAGCGCCTTGCCGAGCAGGTCCAGCAGCGCGGCTTCAAGCGCTGCCACCGCGTTGACCCGCAGTTCAAACGTCCAGGCACCTTTACCAAAGTTATCGAAATCGTGCGCCTGGTTGCCTTTGTGTACCCGATGAACCACTTTGTTCAGACGGGCCACTTCCTGGCCCAGCACCATCGGAATGGCGTCCACCAGGGTCTGGTAAATCACGTCGCCGCCGGGGGCTTCGCCAACGCCGGTGTGACCGGCGTTGTCTGTGAGCGCCACGATGTTACGGGTGAAATACGCGTTATGCGCGCCGCCAATATTCATCAACATGCTGTCATGACCGGCAAACCGACGGCAACCACGACTGGTATCACCTGCGTCATCAGGAAGCGATGAACAGCGAAGCGGTGGTGCGCCTGGCGGAGGCTTCTCAGGACCGTTACGGCTTTAAAGATTTCAAACTCAAGGGCGGGGTGCTGCCGGGTGAGAAAGAGATTGAGACCGCCCGCGAGCTGAAAAAACGCTTCCCGGATGCGCGTATCACCGTGGATCCGAACGGGGCCTGGCTGCTGGATGAAGCTATTGAGCTGTGTAAAGGGCTGCAGGACGTGCTGACCTACGCGGAAGACCCGTGTGGTGCAGAACAGGGCTTCTCCGGGCGTGAGGTGATGGCGGAGTTCCGCCGCGCCACCGGTTTGCCGGTAGCCACCAACATGATTGCCACCAACTGGCGTGAAATGGGCCACTCGGTGATGCTCAATGCGGTGGACATCCCGCTGGCGGACCCGCACTTCTGGACGCTGTCCGGTGCGGTGCGTGTGGCGCAGCTGTGTGATGACTGGGGCTTAACCTGGGGCTGTCACTCCAACAACCACTTCGATATTTCTCTGGCGATGTTCACTCACGTGGGTGCCGCGGCGCCGGGTAACCCGACTGCTATCGACACCCACTGGATCTGGCAGGAAGGCGACGCGCGCCTGACCAAACAGCCGCTGGAAATCAAAGGCGGGCAGATTGCCGTGCCGGATGCGCCGGGTCTGGGTGTGGAGATTGACTGGGCGCAGATTGAGAAAGCCCACGAAGCCTACAAACGCCTGCCGGGCGGCTCACGTAACGATGCCGGCCCGATGCAGTACCTGATCCCCGGCTGGACGTTCGACAGAAAACGCCCGGTATTTGGGCGCCAGTAACAGACAAAAGGATTGACGATGAGTACTCAAAGTTCGACTCCTGTTGTTACCTCAGTAAAAGTCATCCCGGTTGCCGGTCATGACAGCATGCTGATGAACCTGAGCGGCGCTCACGCGCCGTTCTTCACCCGTAACATCGTTATCATCACCGATAATTCCGGCAACACCGGCGTGGGTGAAGTCCCCGGCGGCGAAAAAATCCGCCAGACCATTGAAGATGCCGCCCCGCTGATTGTCGGCAAAACCCTCGGCGCGTACAAAAATGTGCTGAACGACGTGCGCAGTGCGTTTGCTGACCGCGATGCCGGTGGCCGTGGCCTGCAAACCTTTGACCTGCGTACCACCATCCACGTGGTCACCGCCATTGAATCCGCGATGCTCGACCTGCTGGGCAAGCACCTCGGCGTGAACGTGGCTTCCCTGCTCGGTGACGGTCAGCAGCGCAGCGAAGTGGAAATGCTCGGCTACCTGTTCTTCGTGGGTAACGCCAAAGCCACCCCGCTGCCGTACCAGAGCCAGCCGGATGACAAATGCGACTGGTATCGCGTGCGTCACGAAGAAGCCATGACCCCGGACCGCGTGGTGCGTCTGGCGGAAGCCGCGTATGAAAAATACGGCTTCAACGATTTCAAACTGAAAGGCGGCGTGATGGCCGGCGAAGAAGAAGCCGAATCCATTGTTGCCCTGGCAAAACGCTTCCCGCAGGCCCGTGTCACCCTCGACCCGAACGGTGCATGGTCTCTGAACGAAGCCATTAACATCGGCAAACACCTGAAAGGCGTGCTGGCGTATGCGGAAGATCCGTGTGGCGCTGAGCAGGGCTTCTCCGGCCGTGAAGTGATGGCGGAATTCCGCCGCGCCACCGGCCTGCCGACCGCGACCAACATGATTGCCACCGACTGGCGTCAGATGGGTCACACACTTTCTCTGCAGTCAGTGGACATTCCGCTGGCGGACCCGCACTTCTGGACCATGCAGGGGTCGGTACGTGTGGCGCAGATGTGCCATGAGTTTGGCCTGACATGGGGTTCTCACTCTAACAACCACTTCGACATTTCACTGGCGATGTTCACCCACGTGGCCGCGGCGGCACCGGGCAAAGTCACTGCCATCGACACCCACTGGATCTGGCAGGAAGGTAACCAGCGTCTGACCAAAGAGCCGTTTGAAATCAAGGGCGGGATGGTGCAGGTACCGACGACACCGGGTCTGGGCGTGGAGCTGGATATGGACCAGGTGATGAAGGCGCACGAGCTGTATCAGAAACACGGTCTGGGCGCCCGCGACGACGCCATGGGGATGCAGTACCTGATCCCGGGCTGGACGTTCGACAACAAACGTCCGTGCATGGTGCGTTAATGGAATCGCCGGTCTCTGCGGAGGCTGGCATTTTCCTTAGGCTTCCGGGTATATGCTTGCGGCAGTGAATATGCGTAAGGATGGCTTATGAAAATTGTTATCGCACCGGACTCTTATAAAGAAAGTTTGAGTGCTTTAGATGTTGCGACTGCTATTGAAAGCGGATTTCGCGAAATTTTTCCCACGGCTGAGTATGTCAAATTGCCGGTAGCGGACGGTGGCGAAGGGACGGTTGAAGCCATGGTTGCCGCGACAAACGGACGCATTGTTAATGTGGCCGTGAAAGGCCCGTTGGGCGAACAGGTTGACGGTTTTTTTGGTCTGTCTGGCGATGAAAAATGTGCGTTTATCGAGATGGCTGCCGCCAGCGGTCTTGAGCTGGTGCCTGCGGCACAGCGCGATCCGCTGGTCACCACCTCCTGGGGAACCGGGGAGCTGATTCGCCATGCGCTGGACGCAGGCGTTAAACATATCATCATCGGAATTGGCGGCAGCGCGACCAATGACGGCGGTGCCGGTATGGTGCAAGCACTTGGCGCAAAATTACTGGATGACGCAGGCCAGCAGATTGGTGCCGGTGGTGCGGCGCTGGAAACCCTCGCCAGCATTGATGTGCGCGAGCTGGACAAACGCCTGGCGGACTGTCGCATCGAAGTAGCCTGTGACGTGACCAACCCGCTGACCGGGAAAGAGGGCGCTTCCGCCATTTTTGGTCCGCAGAAAGGGGCGACGCCGAAAATGATCGCCCGACTGGATCAGGCGCTGGGGCATTATGCGAAGCTGATTGCCCGTGACCTGGATCTGGATGTGCTGAATCTGGCAGGCGGCGGTGCTGCGGGCGGTATGGGTGCAGCACTCTACGCCTTCTGCGGTGCCGAACTGCGCCAGGGTATTGAGATTGTGACCGACGCGCTGTCTCTGGATGCGCATGTTGCCGACGCTGACCTGGTCATCACCGGTGAAGGGCGAATCGACAGCCAGACCATCAACGGCAAGGTACCCGTTGGAGTAGCGCGAGTCGCCAAACGCTATAACATCCCGGTTATCGGGATTGCGGGCAGCCTGACGGCAGACGTCGGTGTGGTGCATGACCACGGTCTGGATGCGGTGTTTAGCGTGCTCTACAAAGTCTGTTCGCTGGAAGATGCGCTGTCCAGCGCGGGTGAAAACGTCCGCATGACCGCCCGCAACGTGGCGGCGGTGTTGAAAATCGGACGAGGCAAGTAGCGTCGGGTTGAGGAATCCCCAAAAAAAATACGAGCACGGACAGTCCCCTCTCCCTCGAGGGAGAGGGTTAGGGTGAGGGG
>CAUSEC010000051.1:0-22924 GCA_963530515.1 uncultured Enterobacteriaceae bacterium
CTTTAAGCCATCTTAAATGACTCTGAGGTGTCTGTTAAACCCGTGGCGATTCAAATGTAGCAAAAAAAGAGTTTTCCGACTGGGTAACTAAGAATAAAACACTCACTGGTGGTGAAAAAGCTTATAAATATATTGATGAGGAAGGCCGTGTATATCAGAGTGTTAGTCTACGCGCTCCAGAACCAAGAACTGACAGAAAGTTTCATGAACCATTAATTCATCCAGTTACTGGGAAACCATGTGCTATTCCACCAAATGGATTTTCTCGCACTCCTGAAACTTTAAAAAAGATGATGGAAAATGGTGATATACTATTCGGTGTCGATGAAACCACTCAGCCGAGACAAAAAGCATATCTCCATGCTGAAGCAAAAAAACAAATAACATCTGTCATTCAAGATGCAAAAAAAGGTAAAAGTCAGACAACTCTGTTAGGTATTGACTTCCCTTACTGTCATTCAACTTCTTTATATAATAATTTGATCGGTAGTGCATCACATGAAAAAAACGAGATTATATTAGATTTCTTTGCAGGTTCAGGAACTAGTGGCCATTCAGTCATTGAACTGAATCGTAAGGATATGGGTTCAAGGAAATATATTCTTATTGAACAAGGAGAATATGCACAAAACGTTACATTATCTAGATTAAGAAAAGTTATTTTTAGCAGTAATTGGAAAGATGGTAAAGCATTGGATTGCACTTCAGGCTCATCCCACATACTTAAGGTCATGAAATTAGAAAGCTATGAAGATAGCTTGAATAGCATAAAATTAGTACGACAAAGACAAATAGAAGATCTTTTCAATACAACTGATAAAGCAGAATCGGCGAATGAGTATTTGATAAATTATATGCTCCAATCGGAAAGTAAAGGTTCGCTACTAAATACTGATAACTTTAAAAGGCCATTTAACTATCAGATGGATATCGCTATGGACTCCGCTGGTTCAACTGAGCGTAAAAATATCGATTTAGTAGAAACATTCAATTATCTGATTGGTTTACATATGAAATCTATCGAGTCCGATACTGATCGCGGCTATGTACGAATAGAAGGAACACTACCAGCAGGAGAACGTACGCTAATCCTGTGGCGCGACTGCGATAAAATCGGTTATGAAGAGTTGAATAAATACGCTAACCGTTTTGATTTATATGCTAAAGAGAAAACATTTGATGTTATTTATATCAATGGCGATCATAACCTACCAACTGCATTTACAGTTGATGAAGAAGACGGTGAAATCGTCCGTAGTTTGAAAATTCGCCAGATCGAACCTGTGTTCCTAAACTTAATGTTTGCTGAGGAGGTTTAAGAATGGCTAAAAAAACCACTACCGGAAAAGCCGTCAAAAAGCAGACTAACAGCAAATTAAGCTTTCATAAGCAGCTGGTTTTAAATCGCTTTATGTTCCGTTTTTTTAAAGACGGTACACTGCATGGTTTGAAAATCCGTTTAGGTGAAGACCGATTTGAAGGTATTCATGAAGATGGCCAAAGCCTGTTCTTCCATGAGTTAAGTAACTACTTATTCGAGGTCGATCTCATCGACCTCGATGAATTACGTCGCTACGATCTTAATATTGTTAAGCACTGGCAACAAATAACAGAGCATCGTAATCTTAAAGAAGATACTGTATTGAATATGAAATATTTTCAATACCTGTCTCTTATGTTTACTGAGATCTATCTCGATTGGTACTTCAATCGTAAACAAGAATTACTTGATGGTCTTAACAGTGAACTCAATATTTACAATGCTGAAAATAATGAAACAGCAAAGGATAGAGCTAATCAGTTTAAATCATACATCCTAGGTGATTTGAATAAACTGGCATACTGGAATGCTACAGGTTCCGGTAAGACATTGTTATTACATGTAAATATTTTACAGTACCTACATTACTATCAGAATGGTAATACTCATCATTATCCTGATAAAATCATCCTGCTAACACCAGATGAGCGTCTTTCACAACAACACTTAGATGAATTATATAATTCTGGTTTTTCCCACATCCAGTTGTTTGATAAGAGCAAATCAGCTCCGTTTAAAGGTACGATTGAAGTTATTGATATCAATAAACTTGCTGATGACATGGGTGATAAAACCGTCGCTGTTGAGGCGTTTGAAGGCAACAATCTGGTTCTAATTGATGAAGGTCATAAAGGAACAGGGACTGCTGCTGGTGCCTGGATGCGTCGTCGCGACAAATTAACACGAGACGGTTTTGCATTCGAATACTCGGCTACTTTTGGACAAGCCGTATCGGGTGGAAATAATGCAGAAGCTGTTGAAGCCGAAATCAAAAAGAAAAAAGCAAAATTGCTCTTTGAGACAACTGCATTAGGAAAACTGACTGATGAGCAGTTAGCAAAATTAGAGCTGACATCAGAGGAATTACGTGATGCGCGTATTCAGGCTACAAGAGAAGTTTATGGTAAATCAATTCTTTTCGACTACTCTTATAAATTCTTCTACGAAGATGGCTATGGAAAAGAGTCTCTAATTCTTAACCTTAACCCCAATGAAGATAAAAAAAATGAGCGTCGCTATGAATACTTCACTGCTTGTTTGCTCAGTTTTTACCAGCAACAATATTTATTCAATAGGAATAAAGATAAGTTAGGCGAATTCAACATTGAAAAACCATTATGGGTCTTTGTTGGCAACACTGTCAGTGGTGAAGACTCGGATATTCACGCAGTACTGCGTTTCTTTGCATGGTTTTTAAACAATGAAGTACAAGCAAAATCCTGGATTAGAGATCTTATCGAAAACAAAGCCAGAATTCTGGATACTAAAGAACGTAACATCTTTGAAAAGCGTTTCACTGCTTTAATGAATGGACCGGAAAATATCTATTTAGATATCCTTGCTCGACTGTTTAATACCACACATTCAGGTCAGAGATTAAGAATATTAAATTTGATCGGAAGTAAAGGTGAACTTGCATTACAGGTCGGTGAAGCAGAACCTTTTGGTTTGATCAATATTGGCGATTCACCCTCTCTTTATAAAATGTGCGAAGAAGATACGACGTTCGATTATGAAAGAGACGATTTTGCCAAGTCTCTGTTCCATACGTTGAACGATAAAGATTCCCAACTGCATATCTTAATTGGGTCCCGAAAATTTACTGAGGGCTGGAGCAGTTGGCGTGTATCGACGATGGGTCTACTCAATATGGGGCGTGGTGAAGGTTCACAGATTATTCAGCTTTTTGGTCGTGGGGTACGCCTGAAAGGTCGCAACTATTCTTTAAAAAGAAGCACACCGGGAGAGCGTCCTAAAGGACTCCATCTGGAGAAATTAGAGACACTGAATATTTTCGGTGTTCGTGCTGACTATATGGCAACATTTAAACAATATCTCGAAGACGAAGGAATAACGCCAAGTGATGAGATCCTTGAGCTGAATTTTGAAACTCGGCCAAACATGCCTAATACAAAGCTTAAAACACTTAAGCTCAAAGATGGCTACAAGGATAATCAAAAAAATGGCTTCAAGCGTGTTTACTTTCCTGAGCTTTATGAGGTTCCTGCTGAACTGCAAGGCAAGATAAAGCATCCACACATCAAACTCGATTTATATCCTAAAATTGAGTCGATTGATACGAGCAGGAAGGGTGACAATACGCCTGTTAATGTCAGAAACGAGGCTAAACAAGATTATAAAGTAATCAGTGCGTTTGATTTTGATCGTCTTTATCTCGCTATTCAGGCCTATAAACTACAGCGTGGATGGTCAAATTTACGACTGGATAAACAACGGTTGATCGACTTTTGCCTTGGAAAGGCGAATATCACAAACAATTGGTACACGCTTTCGATTCCGGCATCGGAGCTTGAAATTAAGCAGTATTCCGATATTGCTAAGCAAGAAGATATTATGCTTCGCCTTCTGACTGATTATACCGACCGTTTTTATAATGCATTAAAGAATGCTTATGAAGGTCAATTCTATGAAATAACTCAAGTCAATGAAGACGACCCATGCATGATCAAAATGTATCACTTTGAAATTGAAGAGTCTGATGACGGTCTGGATTATACAGAGCGACTTGAACAATTGCAGCAGATCGTTATTCAAGGTGAAATTGGTAAAGCTAAATCCTGGAATGCTCCGGGTATGATTGCTGTAACCTTTGATAAACATCTTTATTACCCTCTTCTCTCAATTGAGAAAAACGCTGATTTACCGCTAAAAATGCGTCCGACTGCATTTGATGCACCAAGTGAAATTACTTTCATTCAGGATTTACAAGAATTCATTGAGACACCTAAAGGTCAGAAAATCATCGGCAATAAAAGTTTGTACTTACTGCGAAATGCTGATACCAAAAGTAAAGGTTTAGGTTTCGCCACAGCCGGCAACTTCTATCCTGACTTTTTATTGTGGTTAGTTGATGACGAAAGCGAGAAACAATGGTTAAGCCTTATTGACCCAAAAGGCATTCGAAATTTGAATCTTGATGATGCTAAATTTGGCTTGTACAAGGAAATCAAAGAGCTTGAGAAGAAATTATCTGATGATAACTTAAGCCTAAGCGCATTTATTGTTTCTGAAACACGTTTCGTTGATTTAATAAATGTTTCCGAACCAAAAGATAAGCTCGAAGAACGTAACGTACTCTTTCTAGAGGATACGGGTTCTATTTATCTTGAGAAGCTTTTCAAAAGAATGATTGCCTAACGGTCTTTTTAAACCTAGTACCATATCTTACATAAGATATGGTACTGGCATCATAGCCAATGTTCAGGGATTGATAAATCAAATGTCCGAGCAACATAACGTAGTGTTGTGATAATTTCATTATGCTTAGCCAGATCAATTGGTTGCCCAGCTTTACGCAATTCAAGCACTTGCTGTAATTCTGGAAGACGAAACATCCCCAGTTTATAAAAATTCCCCCATGTCGGGTTACCAAATAGATTGTAAATGGTAACCGTGCTATCCCGTTCACTTGCTAATCTTTTTTCTCCAGCTATTTTAGCCAATGCAGCTTCTGCTTCATATTTATCTTCGTATGTATTGAGAAGTTTCATCATGACATCTCACAAAAAAATTATTATTTTCAAGTAAATGTGTCCGGATAGTAAATATTCCCCGGATACATTTACTTGGCTATTTTAGCAAAATCGAACGGACTCATAGCCTTCTCCCAATTTACATCCAGAAAATCTGGCCACCACTGCATCATGGGTCTATGTTCCCCCATGTGCTCAGCCTTATGAATATATAAGCCGCCGTACAGAGTTACGCCCTTTGGTGACTTATCTGCCTTTTTCCCGCATCCCCGACGCAGTCAACAAATTACAAACCCTTGTCCTGATGCCATATCCACAAATTTCGGCCTCCGTATTACAACCCATTACGCACCGCGCTTTATTCACTATATTCTCACAGATCAGCTTACGCGGACCATGATCGATGCGAAGTAATAATTCGGTTATCCACAATCCTATATTAGTCAGTTGATCTAGATTGAATCATGTTGAGTGCATATTGTGAAAATCCCTGCAACCACTAAACTCCAGACACAAAAAAAGCCGCCCTTGGGCGACTTCTTTGTTGCATCTTATGGTGCGAAGGCCGCACCGCAATTTAAGTCATAACCTATTGAAATAAATAAGTTTATAAAAACAATGAACCACGATATATACTCACATGTATACTCAACGCGATTCCCTGTGAATACGGCTAGCTAAAAACTACTCTTCATCTTCTTCCACAGGCTCCAGCGCGTCAAGTACGACTCGTACCATGGCAATAGAACCAATACGGATAAAAGCATCTTCACCGTCTTCATCGGTTAACATATAACGATCTGTGGTTTCAGGCTCGCAGTCCAGCTTTTCAAAGAATGCATTCAACTGACCGATATCATCCGTCTCTTCGTTTTGCGGTGCATCAGGCTCAACGCTCAGAGGAATCACTGGGCCACCGTTCACTAAGGTGATATGGACATTAAAATAATCATCTTCGTAATCATCATCTTCTTCAGCAACGATTGGCGGTAGACCATCAGACAAGAACTGGTGAAATACCACTTCACGCATATTTAACGCATAGCGATACTGGTCCGAGTCAAAGACAAAAAACCGCTCTACATTCGGGCTAACTGTTTCCTGAAAATAATAATAAAACCTCCGCTTATCCGCAGCAGAAATGGGCAACAATAAATAATCCTGCTGCCCCTGTAGCCAGAGTTTTACGGTCCAGAGACCACTATCCATTTCAATACCGCTTGTAGCTATCGCCTCAAGATCATCATCGGTTTTACGGCGCTTCTTGTGAAAGTCGTTAATCAACTGATCGCTTTCCGGGAATACGATGTTTAAAGGCTTATCCAGAGCACTGCATATTGCCTGCGCAATGCCCAGCTTTGCTGCGACCTTTCCGGTTTCGATGCGTTGGATTTGCTGTTGGCTGGTGCCGACCATATACGCCAGCTCGCGCTGGGTAATCGACAGTTGAGTACGAAGCTGTTTGATGTTGTTCTGTATCATGGCATCGCTCTTCTCATGAGGTTGATGGCTAACAATAAAACACAAAAACGCGTAAATACACATTTATGTGTATTCAAATAAAAATTTGTCATAAGTATGGAAGATTTAAAAGGCCATCACCAAAAAGAGAAGATCTTTTACACTCACTTAGCAGCCAGCATCCCCGGATAGTGCTTCGCGATGATATCGTTCATCTTCTCTACCAGATCCATACGCTTAAACGTGATATGACCACTGCCCTTTTGGAAAAGGCAAATAGTGAAGAGATCATCTTCGAATACCTGCTGTCCTGGATTATCGCGTATGAAGTCCATCAGCCGTATAGTCACATCATGCCGATTATCGGGAATGGTTTTACCATCCAGCAGAAACAACATGCGCTCCAGGTCGGCTAACTGGTCACGCCGCCAGCCCCAGCTCAGGCTGTAACCCCATTTGTCGTATTTCACCAAATTGTTAACGATAATCTTCTTGCCAAAATAACAGGGGTTATTGGTTTTATAGTCCCAGCTTAACCCCTTGAAGACATTGATTACGCCACGCTCAAATACCTCACCTTTGCTCTGATGCAGTTGCTCAAAGGTACTAAGGATATTGTCTTCAGAGATCGCGGGAATATCGTCTTTCTCCAGGCTTTTGTGCCACTCGTCACGCGCCTGAGCATCCATCAGGCTCAGCATGCCTGATTTATTCATCAGATCGCGCCAGATACGGCGATCAATATTGCGGGTCATCGCTTTCATCGCTTTAACAGGTTTTTCGGTGAACCAGCAATCGTAGCGATGGCCCTCCCGCGTTCCCCACTCTTGTACTGTACCACCGCCGATATCGTGGGTCAGAATCGAAATATCATCAAGTTCACTGATAAGGCTTTCAATCCGTGTCAGCGCAGCATTACGGCCTGTAACAATACGTTCAATGCTGGTGGAGCAAATCACATCGGTGTGCCCGGTTAACACTTCGGGTTCATTAACATTTTGCACGACCATTAGTTCTCTCCTTTATAGTCAGAAAAACACCAGCCCTGAACGGCTGGTGTTTATGTACTTGCGGGATGCGGTTCTTTTTATCCGAATCATCGCTTGCCTGAAGTGCTGGCCTGTGGATGTTGTCCTTTGGTAATAGCCGTCACGTCTTTATACGTGCCACGGTTCATCAGACCTGTAGCCTTTCTGGCCCGGAGAATATCAATGGCCGTAATAAACGGAGGCTGCGTCAGGATGCTGAAGCCAGGCCGGTCAGTGCGGACCAGTTCATACTTTTCAACAATAAAATTCAGTGCATCGGACAGCGAGATACCCGCCTCGATATGCTCCTGAATAACGCTGTCATCACTGAACGGCGTGTCGTTCAGTGTCAGACCATAGTGTTGTTCCAGCAGGCGTGTAAGTAACGTTTGCCAGACAAGCGCTGGCGGCGGGCATGGCTTCGCCCCCCGCTGATTTGCAGGAAGAGTTTTCATAAGGTTTCTCGTTGGGAAATTGACTTAGCGTTGGGTGGGATAGATAGCGAGATAAACGTAGCCACAGCTACCAAGCGTATCCGCTTCGCAGGTCAGTCCTTTTGCATACAGCGAAACGCAGTGCTGATAACGGGGATTGAGCTCACCGGAAACGAGCATCAGCTCCAGCTGTTTGAGCAGCACCGGAAATGCCTGGTCCAGATGGCGTAAATACTCATCGCTGAATGTCCCGGAGATGCTGGCGCGGTCAGCCAGGTAATGCAGGCGGTTTCCCTCCTGGACCAGACGGGCCCCAAAACACGGCGTGACGGTGGGTTTAAGTCCCCACCAAGGTTCAGCAATATCATGGTTTGCTACATTTATTGTGTTCTGCATTTAAGTAATCCTTAACTATGTGTTAATTCAGGGTTACGCTGCGCAATACGACATAAGGACCGTTACGGTCCTGACGGCATTCTGCGAATACGGCCAGCACACCGCTGATATCCTGCACCTCCCGACCGGCATAGTGGCAGATACTGCCGGACCACGTGTATTTCCCGGTGCAGAAGCGAAACAGCCGGGACTGCGGGTACTGACGGTATATCGTCATCGCCTGACGTTTGCTGATAATTTTCATCGCTATTTATTCCCTATAACCAGCCGCGTTCAGCGAACGAAACGATATCCATGCCGCCAACTACCAGGTGATCCAGCAGGCGAATATCAACCAGTTCCAGCGCCTGTTTCAGACGTTCTGTAATCAGCCTGTCGGCTTTACTCGGTTCAACCTCACCCGACGGGTGGTTATGCGCAAGAATGACAGCAGCAGCATTATTTTTCAGACCGGATTTAACGACCTCACGTGGATGTACAGTGATAGAGTTGATCGTACCGAGGAACAGCGTGTCGTGGGCTATCAGGCGATGCTGATTATCCAGCCACAGGACGGTGAAGGCTTCGCGGTCCTGCGTGGCGAGCTGCAGACGCAGCCAGTCGCGGACTGCATGGCTGGAGGTAAATGCCGCGCCGGGCTCGCGTAACTGACGTTCCAGCAGGGTCAGTGCGCGTCTGATGGTACGCTGTGAGGCGGGAGATATCCCCCTGCTGTCGGGGGCGCAAGTGGTGGTATTCATTTGCTTTTCCTGTCTGTTGACGTGTCGGGAGGGGATGTGTTGTACAACTTCACGGCAACGGCAAACTCGTCGTGCAGGGATTCGAACCATGCCCATATATGGAAAAGAGGCGTACCTGCCGGGAAATGCAGGAAGGGTTCGTCGGTCACAACGTCACCGTCCTCATCCCTGACCGTTGTTTTCCCCAGGACATCCCACAGGGCATTCAGGTGAGACAGTTCATATAGCATGGCGGGATGCTCAGTCGATAATACGCATGATGGCGCTGCATTCTGCGTGGTTCAGTGCATAGTCACGCAGACGCCAGTAGTGTTCCGTCATGGCGTCGCATTCTGTGCGACATATATGATGACTGTAAGCGACAAGACAGACTGCAATCCCGGCGGCTTCGGCGCTCATGTCTGCGGCTTTGCCATTCATGGCGTTGAACAGCGACCATAAGGCATCGTTGTCCGCTTCCGGAACCATGAAGGCCCCGCCGTTGCTGAGAGTATAAAAATCCCAGATACCGCCGCTGTAGTCAGCGCAGAACCGGTCCATCCACGCAAAGACCTGCGGTTCAAGGGTTATCCACTGCGGGATGCTGCCAAAGTGCTGCGGCCAGAATTCCACACGCTGTTCGTCCGGTACGGGCGTGGCTGTCAGTGCCGGTGCAGAACCGTCATCTATAACCTGCAGAGGTAGCTGATTGTTATTGTTAATATTAATCATGTCGGCCATGTTAATTTTTCCTTATGCATGAATATGTTGAATGGAAGTGTCGGACCGGGGATTGATTTCGGTGGCGGGGCGCGGATGATTACCAGCCCAACAGGTTCATCATGTTCTCTGCCATCACCCAGAGCGCACGGTTTAACTTAACGTCGCCATCAATCCCGTTTACTGCTCGGGTGTGGGTACGTTTACCCTGCGCGGTACGGCCACTTAGCCCGCCTTTCAGCAGGTTTTCCTGAATGCGCTGGTAAGTGGTCCACAGGTCATCGCTCTCGTCCTGCCAGCGGCGAGGTGCAAGAATTTGCGCTTCGGTTACTGGCTGGAACTCTTCCCCAAATCGGTAGGTCAGTGCCGCTTTAGCCATAGCCTGTTGTGCAGGTGCTGGAAGGATAACTGCCTGCATTTTCTCACGTAGCTCATTTACACGATCAAAGATCCCCAAAACCACATAGGCACCTTCAATGACCTTCTCAACAACATCTCCTTTATGGGGGACACGCACTTCCCCAAAGGACTCACCGCAAATTAACCCGTTCTGACATACAGCCCTGAAAATCCCAGGTAACATTTGATAGCTGCTCGAACCGTCATGGCTGTTAAGAAGAATGATCTCCGGCACCTGCTTACCCATAATCTGGCCTTCCCGGCGTAATCGCAGCATATGTTTGGTATGCTCACGCTTACTCAGGTCACGAACACGAGTCTGACAGGCAAAGAACGGCTGAAAACCTTCACG
Source organism: uncultured Enterobacteriaceae bacterium (assembly GCA_963530515.1). GTDB lineage: Bacteria > Pseudomonadota > Gammaproteobacteria > Enterobacterales > Enterobacteriaceae > CBFFRJ01. The sequence continues at coordinate 10,544 of CAUSEC010000051.1, forward strand.
TTGCAGGTTATCAAGAAGGGTAATTGTCGGGATGTACGTGTACCGCTCGCTGCGGGATTCATGCTTTTCTTCGCTGAACACGCTAGGAACGTGACTCATGAGCTCTTCGCGGGTTAAAGGACGGTCGCGTCGAATCTGATTCACACGACCAAAACGGCTTGCTAATCTCATAAAAATTCCTTATTCAAACAAATAACAGAAAAGCCCATGCCTTCACAGGCATGGGCTTCAACAATAATTCAGACTGGATTTTAATATCCCTTCGGGAATTAAAACCCTAACTTTATTCGCAATAATTATATATATCTGAAGTCTTGTGCATGTGAATATCATCGAGATCTATTATTTCATGGGTGATATACTCGGAATAATTTTCACCATAGAACCAAATATAATATTAGAATTATAAGTTTATTATATTTCAAATATCGAAGAATTCTTTTAAATTGTGCTTGCACAACAACTTTTAACATAGTTTAATTTTTTCATGTAAAATTATGCGGTCATGTTTACGACAAAAAACCGTTACAAAATGCAGGTGTTAATATTTTATTTACCCATATAAAAAAGAAAACCCATATTGAATAATGTAATTAGACAACTATTTTCTTATCTTTCTCAAGTACTTTCTAAACTGATACTCAAAAGTTGGACAGGCAAATACGAGGCTAAAGGTCTGTGTTCAAGTCAAACTCTTGTTTCTTTGCTGAAACATATCTATTCGCTGCAGTTTTAACACCTGCTTTCTATAGCACGTATCTGGCTTATTACGGATAACAGTTATTCATTGTACTCCAGCAACCAGCCCCAATATATGAGCGCCATACTACCTTATCCAGTTCGCCTACCGGATGCATCAACCACCTGCTGTCCTGATTCCTCACATGCTCATAAGAAAGTTGTAACTTTCATTCCGCCAATTCAGCTTCTGCTTCAGACATCTGCAGGCCAGCATGGTCTGTAATGAACAAGGAGCCGAAGTTCATGATTGTTTCCTCTGCTGATTAAGGCTTTACAAGCATCGAGGTGTGTTAGTGAGCTGGGCGCAGGTCAGCACATTTTTCATTCTCCCTGTCAGCTCAGGTTTTGTAAGATACCGGCATATAGCTAATCTTCCGACCCAATTGGTCAAGTTGCAGTAGCAGGCCTCAAAATAAATAAAGTCCGAACTGGGATCTTCCTGACATAAAAAACTTGTTGGTAATATCGACAATTAATGTCACTAACAAACACAAGAGTAATAAAGAGCTCGTTATATATTTAATGAAGCCTTATTAATTTTGCACGCACTAAATGTTTTCAGAAAATCACTAAAAAATTGATGATTGCAAACTAACTTGAGAGTGAAATTCATGTATTTTCAATCCGTATTTTCAATGTTTAAGCCTTATATAGAACGGCTTCTCTCTATATACTAATTGGTACAACCATGTCTATATATTAATATAAACCATATAGTATATGTAGAATATAATCTATACACAACTACTACAGTCCCTTATAAACAACTATCCATGGACTGATGCTCTTAATAGAAATAAGATACTCCTGCATGCGTAGAGCATTTCCGTAATTCATAACTGAGCCTTCAAAGATCTGTACATAACAGACGAAGGTAAATGCAATGAACAAGGACACACGGAACGAGATTCTCCAGAGCAAGATTGTTCAGAACTATGGATTACTTAATCCAATCTATGTAGATCGAATCTTCGAAACCATCAATAAAGCCCTGAATGATTATCCCCGCGTACTGGCTGTACGCTTAGACCTCAGGTTACCGGATGAGGATCTTAGCGATTGCCTGACGAATTATAAGCCCGATGCAGAAGTGATCACCCGTTTTATTGCCTCCCTGAAAGCCCAGATAAAAGCCAATATTAAACACCGGAAAAAAGCAGGTAAGCGGACCTTCCCGTGTACACTCAGATATGTTTGGGTAAGAGAATTAAATGCCGAAGGGAAAAAGCATTATCACGTGTTGCTTCTTATTAACAGAGATGTATATCTTGGTCTTGGGGGATATGGAGGGACTCTACAGATAGAGGATAAATCGGAAGGGTTAGCTTCAATGGTTTTTAAAGCATGGGTCAGTGCTACAGGGCTGGAAGATATGAAATACAGAGGGCTGGTGTATTTCCCTTATCAGGGTTGCTATCACTTATTCAGGAATGGTCATTATTTCAAGAAGGAGTATACCGCGTTAATGAAAAGGGGGCTTTACCTTGCCAAAGAACGAAGCAAAAGCAACGAAGACGGTTGGCGTAATTTAGGCTGTTCTCAGAACTGATCCGTAATTCATTACGCGGGAGTGGATGTTGGGAAGGAGAATGCGTCAACGGTTAACCATGACCAACACAAACGCTTCTCCATATCTCTCAGCATCCATATGGAGACAGCCATCGTGACCACTCAAAACAACGATTCCAGCCTGCTTAATGACAAAATGGTTGATATGAAATTCATTACAGAATTTACAGGATTAACCGATAAGTGGTTCTATAAACTGATTAGTGAAGGGAAATTCCCAAAACCAATAAAGCTGGGTCGCAGTTCTCGCTGGTTGCAAAGTGAAGTGACGGCCTGGTTACAGCAGCACATTGATAAATCGAGATAGGAAGAAGCGAAGCTAAAAATAGATAATGACTTGCATCTCATAGCCATAACAACATCAACTAAAAATGGAGTAAATTACTTAAGAGATAATTAATATTTTGAAAATTATTATCTTAAGTATTTCCTTAATAATTATTTTATCTACTCGCATAGAAGGGAAAAACATCCCATGCTTAAAGGTTTAATACAGTAAACCACTACATTTTTATCAGTAACAAAAAACTTTTTCATAATTATGTAATGATACATATCTCGTGCTACTTGTGCTACGTAGCACAAGTAGCACGCATCATATTTTATATTTGTAAATAAATATATTCACTCATTCGCCCGTTAGAGTTTCGTTCACGTCTGACAGTTATTTTTGATTCTTCTTCGAGTCGCTTTAGAGCCTTATTTAATCGATTGCCATCCTTTCTTAGTGGTCTTGAGCCAATCTTTCTTTGGATATCAGCTCTTTTTATACACTCTGATCTTTCAATGCTATGCTCCATAGCTTCATCGAAATTATTAACAACGCTTTTATTAGGCTCATTAAAAAGACCTCCGAATACATCAGGCTTACGCAAGGTTTTTCTCAACCATGCATAAACCACCTCAGCATCCTGTTCAGTAGTGGCAAACTCTGTCCAGAATAGAGCAACTGTTCTGTCACTGTAATAACTAGCAAGCTCAATAGCACATGCAAGATTATCAGTAGATATCACGGTAGCTTCGCGATTATGAAAGTACTGTAATAACGCTGCTATACGTAAAGCATTTTCGGGTAATTTCATTAATGTTGACTTGACAGTATTGTGCTGATAATTATTAGCTATTTCCTGCTCAACTCTTCTGTAAAAATTATTAAGCTCGATTTTTGCATCAGATGAAAGACAGATTGTTCGTCGTGACTTTTTTTGCTCGTTAGGATTTGAACTCAAATCTGCTAATATTTCATTAATCCTGACGTGAAAATTATTAAGCTCAGAACTATAGACGTCATTTCTGGAAGATAAGCGGCGCACTTGTGTTGGGGGAATGAATGAAATTAAAAATCGTGATAAGAATCCAGAGCCTGCCGCTTTACCTCCATGATCTTTAAAATACTGCTTAAATATATCGTGCTGAACCATAAGTAACATAGTAAAACGAGCATCATCAACTACAAAGCTATTTTCACTGCGTCGTTCGACATCAATCCTTCCACCATCCCACAACTCATTTAGAAACCCTAAATTATTCTTCGCTCTCCCTTCAAAGAACACACTAGCTTCGTCTGATATTAATCCTGCCCATGGGATATTATCATACAACCCTCTCTGCATTGCTTCTGGAGTTGTATCTGTATACGTCAGTTTCATTTTTCTTGGTGTTATTGGCTTTGTCATGTTCAGGATTTTCAAATCGTTCTGTTCAGATGCATAATCCTCACCATTCGCAATTTTTTTATTTATTCCTTTTATTATGGATTTTCGTCGGATATTCCATACTTCCACCGCAGTATTGTACTCCGCCATTTTTTCCTTACGGACATAGTTATCTTTATTTTCAAAATAAAAGAAAGGTTTCATAATCAAAGAAAAAATAGTAGACTTACGTTCACCTGAGTTAGCTAAAATTATATTGTAGAGGGAGCACGGTTTTACTCTGCCATCAGGAAATTGAATATCTATAAATGGCTGGCATGCAAGTGACACCGCTGATAAAACTGTTCCAGATATTAGTTCAATAGGAGCATCAATATCCCGAAACAAAGCAACAATGACATCCCTCAATACAGGTGGAAATAAGTCCACTGGATATCCTGTTTCTTCTGCAATCTTACGGGAAGGTGCCATCATCTTCGATTCTGTTAGCGTCTCATCCCATGGTCTGATCGGATACTTCATATTTCCATTTAACATAACTTTCCTTCGTTTTATTCTTCACATACATATATTGTGTCCTTAAAGACAGCTCTATAAAAGAGAATTTAAGACCCAACATGTTGCGGTTGAATTTGTCTCCACGACAAACGCTGTTTAAGACTCAGTATCGTCAGCAAGTCGGCGTGTTGAAGCTTCCTCTGAATCGCCACGGATAATCTAGACACTTCCGAGCCGTTGATAATACTGGTTTTCATATTCTGTCGGTGACATCTGTTCGCTAGAACCATGCCGACGCTTACTGTTATAAAACATTTCGATGTAATCAAAAATATCACTGCGGGCTTCTTCCCGCGTTCCGTAGATCTTTTTCTTTATCCGTTCACGTTTTAGTAGCTGAAAAAAACTTTCTGCAACCGCATTATCATGGCAGTTACCGCGACGGCTCATGCTACCCTCCAGGCCGTGTGATTTCAGGAACGACTGCCACTCATGGCTTGTGTACTGACTGCCCTGATCCGAATGAACCAGCACCTGTTTTTCGGGATTATCTGAACATAAAACACTATCAGTAAGTTGGAGTCATTACCTGAATAGCTATTCCATGAAACGACATATTTGAAACGTTAGTTTGAATAAATTGGTGAATCCTAAGCATATTTTCTTTCTCTCAGGTACCTTCTTTCTAACTCTTTGATTCAAATGTGTAATGTGATTTAAATTAAATTTTAACGCCAGATTGCCGATAAGTTGTCTTCGGTATGCTCCTTTCAAAGGGAGCAGAAATTCATGAAATCACCTCAACCCTGGGTAATAAATATGTCAGTTAGGCGTTTTTCATTTCTCGTTTTTAGTCTGTTACTTGGTATTTTTCTCATCAGCTCGGCTTCTAACCTTTGGTCACTTACTCACAGCAACCAGTCGCTGGATAACGTGAACAAAGAGATCAGGGTCGTGTTGTCGGTTATTGACCCGATTAACCATAGCCGCACACTGCGTGTGCGCCTGATGGAAGCCATGATTAACGCCTCCCTGGGCGACAAACAGAAAACGGATGCGTCGCTTGAGAGCGCGAAAGCGGTGATGCAAAAAGCCACCGATGCGTTCAACAACTACAAGGCTGCGCCACCTGTCGAGGGCGAAGAGGCGCTTTCCGCGCCTTACAGCCAGGCCTGGCAAACGTATGTTGATCAAGGGTTGCGACCGTTGATGGACGCCGCGAGCAACAACGACACGGCGCGTTTCAACCAGCTCGTCAGCACCACCATCCCGCAGCTTGATCGTCAGTTTGAAATCACTCTCGATAACCTGCTGGCCTTCCGCGAAAAGTACGCCCAGCGCCTTAACAACGACGCGCAGAATCGCTTCGTGAACAGCATGGTGACCATTGGTGTTTTCGCCTTACTGTTTACCTTGATCATTGTCGCTATCTTTATCCTGCTGCGTCGCCGTGTTCTTTCGCCGCTGGATGCCGCACGTTTGCACTGCCAGAAGATGGCGGCAGGGGAGTTGCACACTCCTGTTGTTTACGGTTCTAAAGACGAGATTGGCGACATGCTCGGTTCGCTGGAGCAAATGCGTCTTGCTCTTCTGGAAATCATTGCCCAGGTGCGTAATTCCAGCCAGAGCGTGGCCCATGCGGCAGAAGAAATCGCTGCCGGTAATACCGATCTCTCGGCCCGTACCGAAGAGCAGGCGGCTTCTCTTGGGCAGACCGCTGCCAGCATGGAACAGCTGACTTCAACGGTTAAGCACACCTCCGAAAACACACAGCAGGCAAATACCCTTGCGACGGCGATGCGCAGCTCCGCGCAGGAAGGGAATACGATTGTTGAAAAAGCAGTGATGTCGATGAAAGAGATCGAATCCAGCGCTGGCAAAATCGACACCATCATTTCCTTAATCGAAGACATTGCTTTCCAGACCAATATCCTGGCACTCAACGCAGCGGTGGAAGCGGCAAGAGCCGGCGAGCAGGGGCGCGGGTTTGCCGTCGTGGCAAGCGAAGTCCGTAATCTGGCGCAGCGTTCGTCACTCGCGGCGAAAGAGATCAAAGAGCTTATTGAGGAATCCGGCCGACAGGTGCTGCTGGGTAGCGAAAGGGTGTCGCAGGCGGGCGAAAGCATGCAACGCATTATCAGCACAGTTAAGCAGGTTTCTGAACTGATGGCGGAAATTGCGCTCTCGACCGGTGAACAGAGTCGCGGTATTGAGCAGATAAACCAGGCTGTTGCGCAGATGGACACGGTAACGCAACAGAACGCCGCGTTAGTCGAAGAAGCATCAGCAGCAGCGCATTCGCTTAAAGAGCAGTCTCAATTGCTGGAAGAGACGGTAGCCGTTTTTAAACTGAGCTAACGTTTTGTCAAAAAAAACAAGGCAGGTTTATGCCTGCCTTGTTTGTGATTCTTTTATGGTTCGTCGTTACCCGGTTAACAGTTCTTTGTGTTCAAGAGATCGTGTGTCCACTATTTCACTCACCATCTCAATAACAGCTTCCACAACTTCAATTTCTTTTTTTCCATATTTCACTGACATCACTGCCAGTGTTTTCAGAATTAATTCCTTTTCGTTCATTTTACTCACCTCTTAACACGGTCCGTGAAATGAGTGAACTGAATACAAAAGTCACCCAATCAGCCTTCATTTCCAGCAAAGGCAATAACTTGGCTAGAGACAGGTTTTGTGATCTTTTCAGGAAGGTAAAGAGGAGTAAAATTGTTAATACCGATCGAAAAATAGAAACCGATCTGTTTCCACCATCGATAAAAACGATCAATTAAATTTTATTGATAGATAATATATATCAAAAATCACATAACCGATCGGCAATACAGATCAATAACAAGACGTAATAGTGTGAATAAATGGAAATAATCGAGAAGTGTTTTTCGGTGAGATGGAAAAACACAGGTAATATAATCAATCAAATGAGTGTTCGCAGTCGTGACATTTATACCGGTCAAACAGGATCCCATCAAGCGATGCTCCCGTAACGGCTCCTGCCGTAGCACCGGCAACAAATCTCCCCAATAAAGCGCCAATAACAGCTCCCGTCGCAGTCCCCACGACTGGTACAACAGAACCAATTACGGCCCCCGTACCTGCACCACTAAGTGCTCCTGCCACGCCTCCAGCGATACCACCTGCCGTCCTACCAATATTTCGCTCACTTACACGGTCAGAACCACATTGCGGGCATATCGCAGTCATTATATAATTCTCCTTAATTTCAGTTTGTTAGAAAGCAAAAAAGCATCCGAACATTAAAGTACGGATGCCTTCTTTACGTAATAACTCATGTTTACTCTACGGAGTTATGGGCCAACATATTTCAGCACGTATCATCTGGTCAGCATGGGGTTATTAATTTTCGCAAAATCAAACGGGCTGATAGTCTTCTCCCGGTTCGAATCCAGATAATCCGCCCACCATTGCAGCATCAACTTGCGTTCATCCAGATGTTCCGCTTTATGGATATATGCTGCGCGTACCGAGTTACGTTCCATATGGCTCATCTGGCGCTCCACCGCATCCTTCGACCATAGCCCTGACTCAATTAACGAACTACAAGCCATTGTGCGGAAGCCGTGGCCGCAAACCTCAACTTTAGTGTCATAGCCCATCACCCGTAGCGCACTGTTTACCGTGTTCTCGCTCATGGGCTTACGCGGATCGTGATCTCCAATAAAAATGAGTTCATGTTCGCCGCAGAACTGTTTTATCTGCTTCAGAATCGCCAGCGACTGCTTTGAAAGCGGCACCAGATGAGGTGTACGCATCTTTGATCCTCGCTGAGAATGTTTCACGCCGGGAATAGGCTCTCGCTCAGGCGGGATAGTCCACATTGACGTTTCAAAATCGATCTCTGACCAGCGAGCAAAGCGCAGCTCACTGGAGCGAATAAAGATAAGCAGAGTGAGTTCAGTTGCCCAGCGGGTTAGCGGCCTGCCGGTATAGCCATCTATTTTCTCAAGTAACTCAGGGATACGCTTTAATTCCAGCGCCGGGCGATGTTGTCGATTGCCAGAGGCGACGGCTCCAGCCATCTCCTGCGCTGGGTTGTAATCAATCAGCCCACTTTGCACTGCATAACGCATGATGGCCGTGGTACGCTGCTGGAGACGAGAAGCCACCTCAAGACGTCCTGACAGTTCCACCGCTTTAATGGGTGCCAGTAAGTCACGAGTGCCCAATTCAGCAATATTGCGAGTACCAATTGCCGGGAAGATATTGTCCTCCAGGCTCTTTTTTACGCGATTAGCATGATCTTCCGACCATTTTTGGTTAGTCGCAAGCCACTCTCTGGCAACCTTCTCGAAAGTAATAATCTCTTTCGCCTGCTCTTCTTTTAAAGCACGCTTATGCTCACGAGGATCAATGCCAGCAGCAACCAGCTTTCTGGCCTCTTCTCTCTTTTGTCTGGCATTAGCTAACGAGATTTCAGGATAGACGCCAAACGCCATCAAATGCTGTTTACCGCCAAAACGGAAACGAAATCGCCAATACTTTGAGCCGTTAGGTTTTACAAGTAAGGACATGCCGTCACCGTCAACAAGTGAATACTCTTTCTCCTCAGGTTTAGCAGAACGAACTTTAGTATCCGTTAGGGCCATAATGGTCCTCCTTCCATTGGTATATCGTGAGTATACAAGCAATATCGAATCGAAAAATATACTCATTAGTATACTCACAAGCTTGTTGATGTGGGTTGAGTTAGGTTGACTTCAGTTGAGGGAAAAAGCGGGAAAAGCCTTGTGTGGCGCGGATTTTGGACATAAAAAAAGACGTCTATTGACGTCTATTTATATAATTTTGGTGCCGAAGGCCGGACTCGAACCGGCACGTATTTCTACGGTTGATTTTGAATCAACTGCGTCTACCGATTTCGCCACTTCGGCACTGAAGGGGATGCTGATAGCGGGTTGCATTATACCTGTTGCTGCCCCCTGCGCAAGCGTTCCCCTGTCTTGCCTCGTCTGAGTGCCGAAAAAATCGACATATCCCCCATTCACTTAGCTCTTCTCTGGAAGGCGGCTCGCAAAACGCTGCAACGTGACGGCGGTGGTTTACATTTTTCTCGTCTTGTTATCTGATCCTGTTACAGGTTGTTGGTATTCACCGCATCTATAACTCAGGACAAGACATGCGTTTCTATCAGGTCGAGCCCACGCTGGAGAACTACTGGCGCGGCATCATCCTTTTTGGCAGAAATGTCGCTTCCTACAAGTTCGCGCTGGCGCATGCGATGTACGACGTAAAGCGCGATGGCAGCGACCTCATCCTGCTGGAAGACCTCGCAGTGCCCTTCAGCCAGCATCTTTGTCGTCACCTGGCGCAGGCACCCAAGCAAATTACCTCTGCCAGAAGTCAGTATCTTGATGCCTGTCGCCAGTTTAACGCCGGAGAGATCGACCAGAACGCCCTCACCGCCGCCACGGTGCGCTTCGGCTTTAACAACGTGATTGATGCCTTCCACAATGTGAATCAGGGCGAGATTGAAAAGCGCTTTTTCATTGATGAGCGCAAAAGTCATAAAGGCATTCGCCTGACGACAAACTTCCATCAGCTCACCGAGCGCCAGCAGTTCCAGAACCTGAAGTGTGAGACGGACGCGCGCTGGAACCTGGTCGAACAGGGCTGGGCGATGGGTGTGTCGCGCAACCTCATCGCCGTGGAGCATGACGAGCAGGACAACATGCTGTTCAGCATCCAGAATAACCGCCGCATCACCATCACCAGCAGCCGCGACAGCCTCAACGGCTACCAGAAAGGACGCTGTTTTTACTGCTTTGCGCCCATCAGCGTGGAACCGGGCGACGCGAACCTGGCCGATGTTGACCACTTTATTCCTTGGATGCTCAAAGACCAGGTAGGCAATGTGAACGGCGTCTGGAACCTGGTGCTGGCCTGCAAATGCTGTAACCGGGGTGAGCAGGGAAAATTTGCCCGCGTACCGTCGGAAAAGCTGCTTCAGCGCCTGCACGATCGCAACGAATACTTCATTACCAGCCACCTCCCGCTACGCGAAACCCTGATCCGTCAGACCGGCGCGAACACCGCAAAACGGCATGATTTTCTGTCAAATGTCTGGAACACTGCGCGGGTAAACTTATTCCACGAATGGGAGCCAAAGGCCGCCGGGCCGGATACCTTCTGATGACCATCAACTATTATCAACACCATGCGCAGGCGTTTTTCTCCGACACCATCGGCGTCGATATGTCGTCGCTCTACGCTCCCTTTGTTGCGCACCTCGCGCCCGGTGCCCGCGTGCTGGATGCCGGGTGCGGTTCCGGTCGCGATGCCCGTGCCTTTGTAGAGATGGGCTATGCGGTTGAGGCATTTGATGCCTCGTCGGAAATGGTGCGTATGGCAACGGAGCACAGCGGTCTGCCCGTCAAACAGATGACCTTTAACGAGGTGCGGGCCAGCCATCATTACGATGGTATCTGGTGCTGCGCGTCGTTGTTGCACGTGCCCGCGCAGGATCTGCCGCAGGCGATGAGCAGCCTGGCGCAGGCGCTGAGGCCGGGTGGCATCTGGTACGTCTCGTTCAAATATGGCGACAGCGAGCGCGAAAAAGGCGGTCGTCATTTCAGTGATTTAACCGAAGCGGGGCTGAACGCGCTGGTCGCCCAGCTTGCAGGCATCCGGGTGGAATCGATGTGGACGACGCAGGACAAACGCCCCGATCGCGATGAAACCTGGCTTAACGCCTTGTTACGCAAAGATTAGCTCCACAGAACACTCTATCCTCTACACTCAATTCTCAAACCATCATGAGGGAAAGGCGATGTCGATTATCAAAAGCTATGCCGCTAAAGAAGCCGGGGCTGACCTGGAGCTGTTTGAGTATGACGCGGGAGAGTTAGGTCAGGAAGACGTTGAAGTCCAGGTGGATTACTGCGGGATTTGCCACTCCGATTTGTCGATGATCGACAACGAATGGGGCTTCTCACAATATCCGCTGGTCGCCGGGCATGAAGTCATTGGCCGCGTGGTGGCGCTGGGTAGCACGGCGCAGAGCAAAGGGCTGAAGGTCGGCCAGCGCGTGGGGATTGGCTGGACGGCGAAAAGCTGCGGCCACTGTGACGCCTGTATCGACGGCGACCAGATCAACTGCCATGAAGGCGCGGTGCCGACCATCCTCAATCGCGGTGGCTTTGCCGACAAAATTCGTGCGGGCTGGCAATGGGTCATCCCCCTGCCGGACAGCATCGACATTGAAACCGCGGGTCCGCTGCTGTGCGGTGGCATCACCGTGTTCAAGCCGCTGCTGATGCACCATATCACCGCCACCAGCCGTGTCGGGGTGATTGGTATTGGCGGGCTGGGGCATATCGCCATCAAGCTGCTGCATGCGATGGGCTGCGAGGTGACGGCGTTCAGTTCGAACCCGGCGAAAGAAGCGGAAGTGCGCCTGATGGGAGCGGACAATGTGGTTAACAGCCGCGACCCGGAGGCATTAAAAGCGCTGGCGGGTCAGTTCGACCTCATCATCAACACCGTGAACGTCGATTTGCAGTGGCAGCCATACTTTGAAGCGCTGGCCCACGGCGGTGCATTCCATACGGTAGGTGCGGTGCTCAAGCCGCTGGAAGTGCCTGCGTTTACCCTGATTGCGGGCGACAGAAGCATTTCCGGTTCCGCGACCGGTACGCCGTTCGAGCTGCGTAAGCTGATGAAGTTTGCGGGTCGTGCGAAAGTTGCGCCGACGACGGAGATGTTCCCGATGTCGCAGATCAACGAAGCGTTGCAGCATGTGCGCGACGGCAAGGCGCGTTATCGCGTGGTGCTGAAAGCGGATTTCTGATGAGTTAGGGTTTTAAGTGGGGTTGTGGGTGGAGAGCTGCGTTCTCCCCCTCACCCCGGCCCTCTCCCTCAGGGCTGAGGAATCCCCAGAAAAAGTGAAAGG
>CAUSEC010000052.1:0-22575 GCA_963530515.1 uncultured Enterobacteriaceae bacterium
TCGCCCCGGCCTTGCGGATACGCTTCGTCGATTTTCAGCCGGACCCTGTCATCGCTGTAATGCTCCAGTTCCATGTGGAGTATTTATCGCTGCTAACAACAAATGGCAGAAGCCCTCTACTCGCATTTCACATCAGAAAATCATCTTAAACACGCCGGTCACCACCAACAGCCCAATAATAAAAATAATCAACACAACCCAAAGCAGTAATTTCAACATGTTGTTGTCTCCCTTCCTGTTTAGTACTCAACATTCAGTGTAGGCAACAGTCCGCAGGTGCGCCTCGTCTATTCGGAAGAAGGGGGAGGGGTGTCGCTGTGCTTTTGCTGGCGACGACGGAACCACCAGCGAACGGAGAAGACCACGACCACCGCCAGCGCCAGCCAGATCAAGCGCTTCGCATGTTGGTCAAACTGGTGCAGCCATGGGCCGATCACTTCACCGCCCACATAGCCCAGAGTGGTGAAAATCAGCGCCCAGACGATGGCGCCAAAGATATTCAGCGGCAGGAAAATTTTCGGTGGAAGATGGCTGGCACCAATCAGAATCGGCCCGATAATGCGAAAGCCGTACATAAAGCGGGTGCCAATGACAAACAGCCACGGGCGACGATTAATCAGGCGTTGTGCTTTTTCAATCTTGTCCTGATGCTTTTTAAAACGGCGCAGGATCTTCATGCCAAAACGGCGACCAACCAGATACAGCAACTGATCGCCAATCATGCCACCGAGGGCCACGGCAGCCACCACCAGCGGGAATTTCAGCAGGCCCTGATGTGCCGCCACACCACCCAGCAGGGTGATAGTTTCCCCTTCGGCAACGCTGCCAACAACCAGTGCGGCATAGCCGTACTGACTGATAAGTGTATTGATATCCATCGTTAACCACTCTCCTGTTTAACCCCCTAAGCATACACCCTATGAATTATTCCGCAGGGCAGCTATTTTTTCCGCTATACACAAATTAACCGGCAGAGTGGCTTATACTTGAAGTGTCGTAGTTCGGGCAGTCAGCAAGGGGGCGTTATGAACCATGTCTGGGGACTCTTTTCCCATCCCGATCGTGAAATGCAGGTTATCAAAGGCGAAAACGAAACGATTTCGCATCACTATACCCACCATGTTCTGTTCATGGCGGCCATTCCCGTTATCTGTGCCTTTATCGGCACCACGCAAATAGGCTGGAATTTCGGCGAAAACAATGTGGTCCAGTTGAACTGGTTTACCGGATTGTATCTTGCCGTTGTGTTTTATGCCCTGATGCTGGCGGGTGTTGCGGTGATGGGGCGGGTTATCTGGTGGATGGCGCGTAACTATCCGCAGCGTCCATCGCTGGCGCACTGTATGGTCTTTGCCGGATATGTGGCAACACCGCTGTTTTTAAGCGGGATTGTGGCCCTGTATCCGCTGGTCTGGCTGTGCGCGCTGGTGGGGACGGTGGCGCTGTTTTATACCGGTTATCTGCTGTATGTGGGGATCCCAACCTTCCTTAATATCGACAGAGAAGAGGGGTTGAGCTTCTCCAGTTCTACACTGGCTATTGGTGTGCTGGTACTCGAAGTGCTGCTGGCACTCACGGTCATTCTGTGGGGCTACGGCTACCGTCTGTTCTGACTTTCGGCGTTGCTGGCGTAAATGCCAGCAACGCAATCTTCTGCAATGAATCTTCGGTGGCGGCGATAAAGCAGGGCGGCTATTATGCGAAAGCCAGCTTCTGTTATTGATCTCGCAAACAGATGCGGTGTGCGTAATAACGTGCCTGAATAATTATCCGAAGCCACACCATGCCGAAATTCCGTGTTTCTTTATTAAGCCTCGCGCTTCTCTTGAGCCTGCCTGTTGCGCCTTCGGTGCTGGCAAAAGCCCCGGTTGCCACCACAGCGGCACAGCCACAAATCGCCTCAGGTAGCGCGATGATTGTCGATTTGCAGACCAATAAGGTCATTTATTCGAGTCACCCGAATCTGGTGCGCCCCATTGCGTCTATCACCAAACTGATGACGGCGATGGTGGTACTGGATGCGCATCTGCCGCTGGATGAGAAGCTGAAAGTGGACATCAGCCAGACGCCAGAAATGAAAGGCATCTATTCCCGTGTGCGTCTGAACAGTGAAATCAGCCGTAAAGATATGCTGCTGCTGGCGCTGATGTCGTCCGAGAACCGTGCGGCCGCAAGCCTGGCGCATCATTACCCGGGCGGTTACGGTGCATTTATTCGTGCAATGAATGCGAAAGCGCAGGCGCTGGGGATGACCCATACGCGTTACGTGGAGCCGACCGGACTGTCTACCAGCAACGTGTCGACGGCGGAAGATTTAATCAAGCTGCTGATTGCGACGAAGCAATATCCGCTGTTGGGGCAATTGAGCACCACGCGCGAAGATATGGCGACTTTCTCGAATCCGGGTTATACGCTGCCGTTTCGTAACACCAACCATCTGGTGTACCGCGATAACTGGAATATTCAGTTGACCAAAACCGGCTTTACCAACGCCGCCGGACACTGCCTGGTGATGCGTACGGTAATTAACAACAAACCGGTCGCACTGGTGGTGATGGATGCCTTCGGCAAATTCACGCATTTTGCGGATGCGAGCCGCCTGCGTACCTGGATTGAGACCGGGAAAGTTCAGCCGGTGCCAGCTTCTGCGCTCGATTACAAGCGCCAGAAAGCGGCACAAATGGCGCAGAATCAGGGCGGGCAGACCGCGCAAAACGACTAAATTAAGCCAGCGCTAATTACTCCGGCAGCGTCCAGTCACCGTCATTGAGGGGGCGCTGCATAATTAACGTATCCCGCCAGTCGCCTTTTTTGTACCCCACACTGCGCAACTGACCTGCCAGTTCAAACCCGTGTTTCTTATGCAGACGCAGTGAACCTGCGTTGTTATTGCCATCGCCAATCACCGCAATCATCTGCCGCCACGGGCCTTCCTCGCAGCGTGTAATCAACGCATCCATCAGGGTGCTGCCGATGCCACGGCCGGTCATGCTGGCGTCAACGTAAATCGACTCTTCAAGGGTGTAGCGATAGGCGGGGCGAGGGCGGTAGACAGAGGCGTAGCAATAGCCAACAACAATGCCGTGGTAGAGGGCAACCATCCAGGGGAGTCCGTCATTGGCCGTCTTTACCATCCGCTGGCGCATTTCGTCGATGGTGGGCGGCACTTCCTCAAACGAGGCGCGACCGTGAAGCACGTGCCAGGCATATAAAGAAGCAATCGCATGGACATCGTCAAGACGGGCATCACGTACGATCAACGCGTTTTCCGGAAGGACATCAACTGCAGACATGATGGGGTGCTCCTCAGGGTAGCAGGCCAGAGAAACGTTTCTCTGGCCGACGCGCTACTGTAGTACGAATGAAGAACACAATACAGCCCGGCTTAAGAATAATCCTAAGTTAGTGATTGAGGATTAACTTAGGTAACCGGTTACTGCCAGTATTTTCTTTTGCTGGTCTTACCTATGCCAGGGTTCATGCTATTGGTTGGATCGTTTTCCAGGTAAAAACGTTTTAAATGATCCGTGGCGTCATATAAATGACCGACGTTATGCTCCGCCGGATATTGCGCCCCGCGCTGACGGAGTAATTCCAGCATTTTCTCTTTGAGCGCGTGGGCATCCACCCCTTTTTTCACGATGTAATCCTGATGGAAAACATGGCAGAAAAAATGGCCGTAGTAGAGTTTGTGCGTCACCTGGCTGTCCAGCTCCGGCGGCAGATGTTCAAACCAGTCGTTATCATTACGCCGCAGGGCAATATCCAGCGCCAGAATATCTTCCACTTCGTCCGCGTGTACGGCCTGGTAACGAATGGCGGCACCGGCCGCAGCAAAACGGTGCAGGAATGCTTTGTTGCCCTCTTCGGGGGTACAGGCAAAAAAATCCCCGTCGGCGGTGGCGAAAAATTCTGTCAGCCACTGCTGCGCCTCCGCAATGCCATCGCCGGACATCTTCAGCAGCAGGTGGTGTTCGTATTTGTCTCGCCAGCTTTTCATGCGGGGCGGTAAATGCGAAGGGAAGAGATGCCCCAGCTTTTGCATCGCACGGTCGGTGAAGTGCGGTTTAAAGACTGACGCTTTGGCCAGCAGCGCATCGGTTCGCCCTTTGAGGGTAAAGAAGAAGGGCATTTTGTCGGTGCCGAGCTTGTCGATCATCAGGAAGGTATCTTTGCCGTACTGCTCGGCAATGTCGTAGATATCCCGGTGCATGTACTCACCCGCGACCGGCAGATGGGTAAATTCGCTCAGCATATGACGGCGAATGCGGTTGAGCACGTCCGGCTGATTGGTGCCGATGTAAAACACTTGCTGACGCGTCTGCGCCAGGAAGGTATCGAGCCGCACGGCAAAGACCGCCAGTTTCCCGGCGCAGCCTGAGGATTCAAACAGGCGATCGGGGTCGGCGTTGTAGCGTGCCGGGGTGTCGGCGTTCACATCGCGCACGCGGGTAACATAATCAAGATCATGCCCGTGACGCCCGTCATGGCGCACATCCGCATCCGTCACGCGTTCATCATCAAGCTTGCCTAATATTTGTTCCGGCGTCGTGCCGAGATCAATACCGAGGTGATTGACCAGTTGCAGCCTGCCGTTTTCATCTATGCGCGCATAGAGTGACATTTCGGTATATGCCGGGCCACGCTGCACCAGCGCGCCACCGGAGTTGTTGCACACGCCGCCGATGACGGACGCGCCGATGCAGGATGAGCCGATCACCGAGTGGGGTTCGCGCCCCAGCGGTTTGAGGGCTTTTTCCAGTGAATACAGGGTAGTGCCGGGGAACGCCAGCACCTGCTCACCCTTGTCGATAAGATGCAGCTTATCCAGTCGCAAGGTGCTGATAATGACAATGTCGCGGTCGTAGTCATTGCCGTTTGGCGTAGAGCCTTCGGTCAGCCCGGTATTGGCCGCTTGCATAAGAATGATTTTATCGGCGCTCACGCAGGCCGAAAGCAGACGCCAGAGTTCCAGAAGGGAGCCGGGGAAGGCCACCGCCAGCGCATCACCTTGCCCCGAGCGGAAACCTTTACGGTAGCGGGCCGTTTTGGCCGGGTCGGTCAGCAGGTGATGTGCGCCAACAATGCGCTGTAGTTCGCCGATAAACGCGGCGTTTTCCTGAGAAGTTGAGGAAGACATTTTCCACTCCTTGTGGTGAAAGAACGATCTCGCCTTACAGAATAGTCCCGGTAAGTGCGGAATTCTCAGAAAAATCAGAGAATAACTCTGCAAGCGTGACTACGATTATGGCACACTGCGTTTTTTTCACGCTCTGGTCGGTGTGTGGGCAATAAAACGAGAGAACGAACGACATGAAATGGCTATGTACTGTAGGTGTTGCTGTGAGCCTGGCGCTGCAACCTGCGCTGGCAGATGAGATGTTTGGTAATCATCCGTTAACGCCCGAAGCACGGGATGCATTTGTCACCGATTTACTCAAGAAAATGACGGTCGATGAAAAAATCGGCCAGCTTCGTTTAATCAGCGTCGGCCCGGACAACCCGAAAGAAGCCATCCGCGAAATGATTGGCAAAAATCAGGTCGGCGCGATCTTCAATACCGTGACCCGCCAGGATATCCGCGCGATGCAGGACCAGGCGATGCAGCTGAGCCGCCTGAAAATTCCTCTGTTCTTCGCCTACGACGTGCTGCACGGCCAGCGTACGGTCTTCCCGATTAGCCTCGGTCTTGCCTCCAGCTTTAACCTTGATGCGGTGAAAACCGTCGGGCGCATTTCTGCCTATGAGGCCGCCGATGATGGCCTGAACATGACCTGGGCCCCGATGGTCGATGTCTCCCGCGATCCGCGCTGGGGCCGCGCCTCCGAAGGCTTTGGTGAAGATACCTTCCTGACCACCGAAATGGGCGTGGGCATGGTGAAAGCCATGCAGGGCAACAGCCCGGCGGATCGCTACTCGGTGATGACCAGCGTCAAACACTTCGCCGCCTACGGTGCCGTCGAAGGTGGCAAAGAGTACAACACCGTCGACATGAGCCCGCAGCGCCTGTTCAACGACTACATGCCGCCGTACAAAGCGGGGCTGGAGGCGGGCAGTGGTGCGGTGATGGTGGCGCTAAACTCCCTGAACGGCACGCCGGCAACCTCAGATTCCTGGCTGCTGAAAGACGTGCTGCGCGACGAATGGGGCTTTAAGGGCATCACCGTTTCAGACCACGGTGCCATTAAAGAACTCATCAAACACGGTGTTGCTGCCGACCCGGAAGACGCAGTACGCGTGGCCCTGAAGTCCGGTATCAACATGAGCATGAGCGACGAGTACTACAGTAAGTATCTGCCAGGCTTAGTGAAATCCGGCAAAGTCACCATGGCGGAGCTGGATGATGCGGCGCGCCACGTGCTCAACGTGAAGTACGATATGGGGCTGTTTAACGATCCGTACAGCCACCTCGGCGCGAAAGAAACCGACCCGAAAGACACCAACGCCGAAAGTCGTCTGCACCGTAAAGAAGCGCGTGAAGTGGCGCGCGAGAGCCTGGTGCTGCTGAAAAACCGTCTTGACACGCTGCCGCTGAAAAAAGACGCCACCATTGCCGTAGTGGGCGCGCTGGCGGACAGCAAGCGTGACATGATGGGCAGCTGGTCCGCTGCCGGTGTGGCAGGGCAGTCCGTAACCGTGCTCACGGGCATTCGTAACGCCGTGGGAACTCAGGGCACGGTGATTTATGCGCGTGGTTCAAACGTCACCGATGACCAGGGTATCGTTGATTTCCTCAACGAGTACGAACCGGCCGTGGTGCAGGACAAACGATCTGCGCAGGCGATGATTGATGAAGCGGTTGAGGCGGCGAAGAAATCCGATGTCGTGGTCGCTGTCGTCGGTGAAGCTCAGGGGATGGCGCACGAAGCTTCCAGCCGTACCGACCTGACCATCCCGCAGAGCCAACGTAATCTGATTGCGGCGCTGAAAGCGACCGGCAAGCCGCTGGTGCTGGTGCTGATGAACGGTCGCCCGCTGGCGCTGGTGAAAGAAGATCAGCAGGCGGATGCGATGCTGGAAACCTGGTTTGCGGGTACCGAAGGTGGTAACGCCATTGCGGACGTGCTGTTTGGCGACTATAACCCGTCTGGTAAGTTGCCGATGTCCTTCCCGCGCTCTGTCGGACAGGTGCCGGTTTACTACAGCCATCTCAACACCGGGCGTCCGTACAATGCGGATAAGCCAAACAAATACACCTCCCGTTACTTCGATGAAGCCAACGGTCCGCTCTATCCGTTCGGTTATGGCCTGAGTTACACCACGTTCAGCGTTTCCGACGTGAAAATGTCGGCGCCGACGATGACCCGCGATGGCAAAGTTACCGCCAGCGTTGAGGTGACCAACACCGGTAAGCGTGATGGTGCCACGGTTATCCAGATGTATCTCCAGGATGAAACGGCATCGATGAGCCGCCCGGTGAAAGAGCTGCGTGGCTTTGAGAAAGTGGACCTGAAAGCAGGTGAGACCAAAACCGTCAGCTTCCCGATTGATCTTGATGCCCTGAAATTCTGGAATCAGCGTATGAAGTACGATGCGGAACCGGGTAAGTTCAACGTCTTTGTTGGGGTGGATTCCGCCCGCGTGAAGCAAAGTTCGTTTGAGTTGAAGTAACTTTGAAAGGCCGCTGCAAAGCGGCCTTTCTTCTTTAAATCCGCCACGTTATAACCGCTTCGTCTAATCAGTAACATCAAAATCTGAGTCAGAGATGTCCTCCGGGCCGATTCTCAACTACGCTTTTTGCACAGCCAGAATTCCGGGCATCACAAAAAAAAGAGGAACGAGCATGAAATCACTTTCGCAATGGAGCGCTGCAGGGTTGCTGTTACTGGCTGCGGGGGCGCAGGCGGCAGAGCCGATTAAAGTCGGTTCCAAGATTGATACTGAAGGGGCGCTGTTAGGCAATATCATTTTGCAGGTGCTGGAAAGTCACGGCGTCAAAACGGTCAATAAAGTCCAGTTAGGCACCACGCCGGTGGTGCGCGGGGCTATTACCTCTGGTGAACTGGATATCTACCCGGAATACACCGGTAACGGTGCGTTCTTCTTTAAACAGGAGAATGATCCGGCCTGGAAGAACGCCCAACAGGGCTACGAGAAAGTGAAAAAGCTGGACGCAGAGCAGAACAAGCTGGTCTGGCTGACCCCGGCTCCGGCCAATAACACCTGGACCATCGCGGTGCGTCAGGATCTGGCAGAAAAAAACAAGCTGGTTTCCCTGGACGATCTTAGCCGCTACCTGAAAGAGGGCGGCACCTTCAAGCTGGCGGCCTCTGCGGAGTTTATCGAGCGTACCGATGCGCTGCCGGCGTTTGAGAAAGCCTACGATTTCAAACTCAACCAGCCGCAGCTGCTTTCGCTGGCTGGTGGTGACACCGCGGTGACCATCAAAGCGGCCGCTCAACAAACCTCTGGCGTGAATGCGGCGATGGCCTACGGCACCGATGGCCCGGTGGCAGCACTGGGTTTGCAAACCCTCACCGATCCGAAAGGCGTACAGCCTATCTACGCACCCGCGCCGGTGGTACGTGAAGCAGTGCTGAAAGACTATCCGCAGCTGGGTGACTGGCTGAAACCGGTCTTCGCCAGCCTCGATGAAAAAACGCTGCAAAAACTGAACGCCAGCATTGCGGTTGAAGGCCTGGATGCCAAAAAAGTGGCGGCAGATTACCTGAAGGAAAAGGGACTCGTTAAATAAAGGTGGATATACGTTGTTATAACCGCGTCGTGCTGCTGCTGGTGGTTCTTGCGCTGGCAGCCACGGCGCTGCCGTTCGTCAATTACGCCCCTAATCGACTGGTTTCCGGCGAAAGCCGCGCCCTCTGGCAGCTGTGGCCGACGTATGCCGCCGCAGGTTTGATGCTGCCTGCGGGTTTACTCCTGCTCAGTTTCCTGCCGCGACGCGCCCCGTTGATTGCCACACTGGTGATTGCGCAGGGTGCCTTCTGGCTGCTCGTCTGGAGTGCGGGCCGGGCGGCAGGCGATCTGGCCCAAACCGGCAGTCAGCTGGCGCGCACTTCGCCCGGTAGCGGCTGGTGGCTGTGGCTGGGGTTATCCCTTCTTGCCTGTAGCGATGCGATTCGTCGCCTGACGCCAGACCCCGTCTGGCGCTGGGTGTTGCATGCCCAGATCTGGTGGCTACCCGTGGTGCTGTTGCTGACCGGGCAGCTCGATAATCTGTCGCTCCTCAAAGAGTATGCCAATCGCCAGGAGGTGTTTGATGATGCGCTTGGTCGGCATCTGACCCTGCTGTTCGCAACGCTTCTCCCTTCGCTGCTCATCGGACTGCTCATCGGCCTGTGGTGCTATCGCCACCCGGTACGACAAGGCCCGGTGTTCGCGGTGCTCAACGTGATTCAAACGGTGCCGTCGGTGGCGCTGTTTGGTCTGCTGATTGCGCCGCTGGCGGGGCTGGTCGCCAGCTTTCCCTGGTTAGGTATGATTGGTGTGGCGGGCACGGGCATAACGCCTGCGTTGATTGCGCTGATCCTCTACGCCCTGTTGCCGCTGGTGCGCGGCGTGGTGGCGGGGCTCAATCAGGTGCCTGCCGAGGTGCTGGAAAGCGCCCGGGGAATGGGGATGAGCGCCAGTCAGCGGTTCTGGCAGGTACGCTTTCCTCTCGCACTGCCCATTTTGCTGCGCAGCATCCGCGTGGTGGCGGTGCAAACCGTCGGCATGGCGGTAATTGCCGCCCTGATTGGTGCCGGAGGCTTTGGGGCGCTGGTGTTCCAGGGGCTGCTCAGCAGCGCGCTGGATTTGGTGTTACTGGGCGTGATACCGGTGATTGCCCTCGCGGTGGTCGTGGATGCGTTATTTGCGCTGGCTATCGCGCTACTGGAGGTTAAAGGACCATGATCGAGTTTCGTCAGGTCAGTAAAATTTTTGCCGGTGTTCCGGCGGTCAGCAACCTGAACCTTGAATGTAAAACCGGGGCGTTCTCGGTGCTGATTGGCACCTCAGGCTCAGGAAAATCGACCACGCTCAAGATGATCAACCGGCTGGTCGAGCACGATGCAGGCACGATTTTGTTTGCCGGTGAAGAGATCCGCAGCGTGCCTGTGCTGGCGCTGCGTCGGCGCATGGGCTATGCCATTCAATCCATCGGCCTGTTTCCGCACTGGACGGTGGCGCAAAACATCGCCACCGTGTTGCAGCTGCAAAAGTGGTCGAAAGCGAAAATCGCTGACAGGATCGATGAGCTGATGGTTCTTCTGGGGCTGGAGGCTGGCCTGCGCGATCGTTATCCGCATCAGCTTTCCGGGGGGCAGCAGCAGCGTGTTGGCGTGGCTCGCGCGCTGGCGGCGGATCCAGAAGTGCTGTTGATGGATGAACCTTTTGGCGCGCTGGATCCGGTTACCCGTGGCGCTTTGCAGCAGGAGATGCGGCGTATTCATCGTCTGCTTGGGCGCACGATCGTGCTGGTGACGCACGACATTGATGAAGCGTTGCAGCTTGCCGACCATCTGGTACTGATGGACAACGGCGCTGTCGTGCAGCAGGGAACGCCGCTGGAGATGTTGACTCGTCCGGTGAATGGCTTCGTGAAGGACTTTTTTGGGCGCAGTGAGCTGGGCGTACGATTGCTCTCTTTGCACCAGGTGAAAGCCTGGGTGCGTGCGTGCGAAGCGCCGGTGGCGGGGGAACCATTGCATGAGGAAATGACCCTGCGTGAGGCGCTCTCTGCCTTTGTGGCGCGACAGCGCGATGTGCTCCCTGTCGCCCGCGCTGACGGTGTGGCCTACGGAACGCTGCACTTCGGTGATCTGCTGACCACGGAGCGTGCGCGTGAAAGTCTTTCGTGACCCGCTGCTGTGGCTGATTGCCGCCTTTGCTGCGCTGCTGGTTTTGCTGCCGCACAGTGCGGCGCTGTTCAGCATGCTATTTCCGCAGCTACCCCGTCCGCTCTATCAGCAGGAAACCTTTCTGGCGCTGACGATGGCGCATTTCGAACTGGTGGGTATCTCCAGCCTGCTGGCGGTGGCCCTCGGTGTGGGGGCGGGCATTGTGGTGACGCGACCCTGGGGCCACGAATTTCGCCCGCTGGTAGAGACCATTGCTGCCGTCGGGCAAACCTTCCCGCCGGTCGCGGTGCTGGCGATTGCCGTGCCGGTCATCGGTTTTGGTCAGGAGCCTGCGATTATCGCGCTGGTGCTCTACGGGGTACTGCCGATTTTACAAGGAACGCTTGCCGGGATGGCGGCGGTGCCACAGGGGGTTCAGGATGTTGCCAGAGGGATGGGCATGAGTAACGTGCAGCGTCTGTGGAAAGTCGAACTGCCGCTGGCAGCACCGGTCATCGTTGCCGGGATCCGCACGTCGGTCATCATTAACATTGGGACGGCGACCATTGCCTCAACGGTAGGTGCCAGTACGTTAGGCACACCCATTATCATTGGTCTGAGCGGGTTCAATACGGCGTATGTGATTCAGGGGGCCATTCTGGTGGCGCTGGCGGCCATTATTGTAGACCGCGGGTTTGAGCGTCTGGCGCTGCGTTTCAGCCAACACCGCCACGCACAATAAACGAGTAGCCTGCGAGCATCACGCCGCTAATGCCGCCGATAGCCATCAGCAGGAAGATTGTGATGACGGTGATTTTGGACAGATTCATTGCGCGCTCCTTTTGTTAAGGAAAGTATTATAAGGCGAAGCGCAGGTGTTAATGAACCTTTAATTTCCGAGCGGGAAAATCGCATGACCGCTCTCACGCCAGTCCAGAAGCTGTTTTTGCTGGGCGGCGGTGGGGGCTTCGCCGCACCACACCAGCAACGTCTGGCCTTCAAACATCTCCGGGCGCAGCTGGCTTATCGAATGCGCCAGCACCTCCACGCGCCAGCCCTGCTGGCTTGCCATCCAGCCTTCAAGCCATAAACGGGTGGTGTCCTGCACGTTCCAGCCAATGACCAGCGCTTCGCGGTGATTCTTTTTTCGCGCGCTGCTCAGACAGCTACAGATATGGCTTATCAGCACCCCATCGAGCAGGCTGAGCATCAACAACAGGGCGGGTTGCTGGCATTGCAGACGGCGACGCAGGGGAAGGAGCAGATGGGTGGCCAGAGTTTCGGCAGGATAATCGTGGTCGCGCTCTTTCATCCATAAGCGCAGGCGGTGCAGGTTGCCGCTTTGCAGATATTGCAGCACCACTTCCTGCTGGGCGCGCCAGCCGTCACGCTCGCTGTCGGATTCGTTGTTCAGCAGCGACTGAACTTTGCTGACCTGTACGCCGGTATCGACCCAGCGTTTGATTTCGCGGATGCGGTCGATATCGGCATCGGTAAACAGGCGGTGACCCCCTTCGGTGCGCTGGGGTTTTACCAGGCCATAACGCCGCTGCCATGCCCGCAGGGTGATGGGATTCACATCACACAACAACGCCACTTCGCCGATGGTGTAAAGCGCCATGAATTCACCTTTGCCAAAAGACCCCCACAGTAACTGTAGCCGGGATGGCAAAAACCAGGAGAAATTGTGTGTTTTTTGTTCGGATTGTAACGCTTACGTATCATCACGCCGCCAGGTTTGTGATAATGCGCACGAATTACGAGTTTTTTGGAAACCTTCAAAGAATCTGAGCGTGACTCCCTGTATGGTACGCGCTTTCAGTCATCGCGGTGATGCAAATATGTACGAATTTAATCTGGTGTTGCTGCTGCTTCAGCAGATGTGTGTGTTTTTGGTTATTGCCTGGCTGATGAGTAAAACCCGTCTGTTTATCCCCCTGATGCAAGTGACCGTGCGCTTGCCGCACAAGCTGTTGTGCTACGTCGTTTTCTCTATTTTTTGCATCCTCGGCACCTGGTTTGGCCTGCACATTGAAGATTCAATTGCCAACACCCGTGCGATTGGCGCGGTGATGGGCGGCCTGCTTGGCGGCCCGGTTGTTGGCGGGCTGGTCGGCTTAACCGGCGGCCTTCACCGCTATTCGATGGGGGGAATGACCGCGCTCAGCTGCATGATTTCGACCATTGTCGAAGGGCTGCTGGGCGGGCTGGTGCACAGCATACTCATCAAGCGCGGGCGTACCGACAAAGTCTTCAGTCCGCTGACCGCCGGGGCTGTCACCTGTGTCGCGGAACTGACTCAAATGCTGATTATTTTGCTGCTTGCCCGCCCCTATGAAAGCGCGATGCATCTGGTGCAGAGCATTGTGGCCCCGATGATGGTCACCAATACCATTGGCGCGGCGCTGTTTATGCGCATCCTGCTGGATAAGCGTGCCATGTTCGAAAAATACACCTCGGCGTTTTCTGCCACCGCGCTCAAAGTCGCTGCCTCAACCGAGGGCATCTTGCGCCAGGGCTTTAACGAAGAGAACAGCATGAGAGTCGCCCAGGTACTCTATAACGAACTGGATATTGGCGCGGTGGCGATCACCGATCGCGAGAAGCTGCTGGCTTTCAGAGGGGCAGGGGATGACCACCATCTGCCCGGCAGGCCCATCTCGTCCGGCTGGACGCAAAAGGCCATCGACAGCGGTGAAGTGGTTTACGCCGACGGTAACGAAGTACCGTACCGCTGTTCCTTGCATCCGCAGTGCAAACTGGGGTCGACGCTGGTCATCCCGCTGCGTGGTGAAAACCAGCGGGTGGTGGGCACTATCAAGCTCTATGAGGCGAAAAACCGCCTCTTCAGTTCTATCAACCGTACCCTGGGTGAGGGGATAGCCCAGCTGCTGTCAGCGCAAATTCTCGCCGGGCAGTATGAGCGGCAAAAAGCGCTGCTGACCCAGTCGGAAATCAAGCTGCTGCATGCGCAGGTCAACCCGCATTTCCTGTTTAACGCGCTCAATACGCTCAAAGCGGTGATCCGTCGCGACAGCGATCAGGCCGGGCTGCTGGTGCAGTACCTCTCCACCTTCTTTCGTAAGAACCTCAAACGCCCGTCGGAGATAGTCACGCTGGCCGATGAGATTGAGCACGTGAACGCGTATCTGCAGATTGAGCAGGCCCGTTTCCAGGCCCGTCTTCAGGTTCAGCTGCACGTGCCGGACGCCCTGTCCCATCAGCATTTACCGGCTTTTACCCTGCAACCGATTGTGGAGAACGCCATTAAACACGGCACGTCGCAGCTGCTTGGGGTAGGGGAAATCTCCATCAGTGCCAGCCAGGACGGGAACCATCTGGTGCTGGATATTGAAGATAACGCCGGGCTTTATCAGCCGAAAACTGATGCCAGTGGATTAGGGATGAGCCTGGTGGATAAGCGCCTGCGCGCCCGTTTCGGCGACGGTTGTGGTATTACCGTCGCCTTTGAGCCTGACCAGTTTACCCGCATTACCCTACGACTCCCGCTGGAGGAAAGCGCATGTTAAAAGTGCTGATTGTCGATGATGAACCGCTGGCGCGGGAAAACCTGCGGATTTTACTGCAGGAAGAAAGTGATATTGAGATTGTCGGCGAGTGCGCCAACGCGGTGGAAGCCATCGGCACGGTGCATAAGCTGCGCCCGGATGTGCTGTTCCTCGATATTCAGATGCCGCGCATCAGCGGCCTGGAAATGGTGGGCATGCTCGACCCGGCGCACCGCCCCTACATTGTGTTCCTCACCGCCTTTGATGAATACGCGGTGAAAGCCTTTGAAGAGCACGCGTTTGATTATCTGCTTAAGCCCATAGAAACCCCGCGTCTGGCGAAAACGCTCACCCGCCTGCGCCAGGAACGTACGGTGCAGGATGTGTCTGTTCTGCCAGAAAACCAGGACGTGCTGAAATTTATCCCCTGCACCGGGCACAGCCGCATCTACCTGCTGCAAATGAGCGAAGTGGCGTTTGTCAGCAGCCGGATGAGCGGGGTGTACGTGACCAGCAGCGAGGGCAAAGAGGGCTTTACCGAACTCACCCTGCGCACGCTTGAGAACCGCACGCCGCTGCTGCGCTGTCACCGCCAGTACCTGGTCAACATGGCCCATCTTAAAGAGATAAAGCTTGAAGACAACGGCCAGGCCGAACTGTTGCTGCGTAACGGTCAGACCGTCCCCGTCAGCCGCCGTTACCTGAAGAATTTAAAAGAAGC
The DNA here is from genome assembly GCA_963530515.1 of uncultured Enterobacteriaceae bacterium. Lineage (GTDB taxonomy): Bacteria > Pseudomonadota > Gammaproteobacteria > Enterobacterales > Enterobacteriaceae > CBFFRJ01. Next base: position 15,009 of record CAUSEC010000052.1, read on the forward strand.
ACTGGGGTTGTAATACCTCCACAGTCTCCGAGCCGGCTCGCAAGAAATCATTTATCCGATTGTCTTTTGATTTCGTATATAATTTTATACGCAATCAAATCATGGCAAGGATGCGGAGTAATGATTGCAAAGGATATCAACTGGCATGGCTCTTCCCTGAGCGACTTATGCTCGTTTCCACTGGATGTGCGGCGAGATGCGGGTTTTCAGCTCGATAAAGTGCAGCATGGCTATGAACCGTCGGACTGGAAATACGTTAGCGGTTGGGGCAGCGGGACTATCGAAATCAGGCTTCATGGTAGCAATGGCGAGTTTCGCGTGGTGTATGTAGCAAAATTTGCGGATGCCATTCATGTGTTGCACTGCTTTGCGAAGAAGACACAACACACCAGCCCAGGGGATATCGCCATTATCAAAGCGCGGTATAAAGCCGCCGCAGATGAACGGAGAGTGAAGAATGGCGCAGGATATTGAGACTAAAACACGTCATGTTACCCGAGCGGGCGACAACATTTTTTCCGAACTGGGATTCGCCCCTGAAGAGGCTGTTCGTTTGCAGGCGCAATCCAGAGAGGAAATGACCCGGGCCGATGAGCTGAAGCGACAGTTGATGGTCGAAATTGCCGACTGGATGAAATGCAGCGGGCACAAGCAGCTGGATGCGGCAAAAATTCTGCACGTATCACGCCCGCGCGTTTCCGATGTGGTTAATCAGAAAACCGAGAAATTCACCCTGGACGCGTTGATTGGTATGGCCACGTCTATTGGCAAACATGTTCAGCTCATCATCACGTGATTCTGTTTGGCTAACCCAAAAGAAAAGAAGCACTGGGGTTGTAAACTTCAGTGTTACACTGCGCGTTTGCGAAAATATGTCCCGAAGGCTTTATGCTCAATAACGATGTTTTACGTAGCCTGCGCTACGTCCTGAAAATGAATAACAACGACCTTAAGCGCATCTTTGTGCTGGCGGAAGCGTCGGTCAGTGACGAACAGCTGGTGAGCTGGTTGCGTAAGGAAGACGAGGACGGGTTTCAGCGCTGCCCGGACATCATGATGTCTTTGTTCCTTAACGGCTTGATTTATGAGCGTCGCGGCAAAGATGAATCTCAACCTGCACTGGTCACCGAACGTAAGATGACCAATAACCTGATCCTGAAAAAACTGCGCATCGCCTTTACCTTAAAGACCGATGACATTCTGGCGATTTTGACCGAGCAGAAATTCCGTGTGTCGATGCCGGAAATCACGGCCATGATGCGCGCCAGTGAGCACAAAAACTTCCGTGAATGCGGCGACCAGTTCCTGCGTTATTTCCTGCGTGGACTTGCCGCGCGCGAACACGCTAAACCGGCAAAATAAAAAAAAGCCAGCGCGGTCGTGAGCCACGCTGGCTTTTTAATACGAAGACGACGTTATTTCACTTCTTTAAAGCCTGAAGCTTCCAGCATTGCCTGGCTCTGTTTCATGCTGATCCCTTTACTGGTATCACCTGAAACCATGGTGCCCATCAGGCCTTGCAGTGCTTTAAAATCAACTTTCTCCATATCAACGGAGACGCTTTCCTCAGCGTACGTATCCTGGTAGGTCAATTTCTCTTCCACACCGGCGACGTTCTGGAACTTGGCGCTGATTGGATCAAGGATCTTCGCGGCGTCTTCTTTGGTTTTTACCCCGATAGACGAATAGTTGATTTTGTTCTGGGCAACCTGTTTGAGAACTTTGTCACCTTCATAGGTATAGGTCATTGAGATCTCGGTGCCGTTGATGCTCGCTTTGAATGTTTTGGTTTCTTCCTTATCGCCACAGCCTGCCAGAGCGAAAACGAGAACGGATGCGAGGACGACCGAAAAAAACTTATTTGACGCTTTCATGTAAAACTCCATTTTTATGAATAATCTACTGCTCAAGAAAAGTAATGCACAGAATGTATAGCAGAAGAGCGAGAAAAAGGGGGACTTAATGGCATTTGTAAAATCCGAAAGTGGTGTTGTCCTCGGTCTTGCGCAACGGTAACGCAAAAAAAAGCGCCGCTTTCGCGACGCTTATCAGGAAGCTTACTTCACCTGCTGACCAGGCTGTGCGCCTTCGTCCGGGCTTAACAGGAAGATATCTTTCCCGCCAGGCCCTGCCGCCATCACCATGCCTTCAGAAATACCAAAACGCATTTTACGCGGTGCGAGGTTGGCGACCATGACGGTCAGACGGCCAATCAACACCTGCGGGTCAGGGTACGCAGAACGTATGCCGGAGAAGACATTACGCTTTTGACCACCCAGATCCAGCGTCAGACGCAGGAGCTTATCGGAACCGTCCACAAACTCTGCGTTTTCGATCAGCGCCACGCGCAGGTCAACTTTGGCGAAATCGTCAAAGGTGATGGTTTCTGCAATCGGGTCATCGGCCAGCGGGCCGGTTACCGGTGCGGCGGCCGCTTTCACTTCTTCTTTTGACGCCTCAACCAGCGCCTCGACCTGTTTGGTCTCAATGCGGTTGTACAGCGCTTTGAAGGTGTTCACTTTGTGGCTGAGCAGCGGCTGCTGGATGGCGTCCCACTCAAGCGTGGTGTTAAGGAAGCCCTCAACGCGTTCGCTCAAGGTCGGCAGAACCGGTTTAAGCCAGGTCATCAGCACGCGGAACAGGTTGATACCCATGGAGCAGATAGCCTGCAGGTCGGCATCGCGGCCTTCCTGTTTCGCCACAACCCACGGCGCCTGCTCGTCAACGTAGCGGTTTGCCACGTCGGCCAGTGCCATGATTTCACGAATCGCTTTACCGAATTCACGGCTTTCCCAGGCTTCACCAATGGCATCAGCTGCATCGGTGAAGGTTTTGTACAGGGCAGGATCCACCAGTTCAGCCGCCAGCACGCCATCAAAACGCTTGGCGATGAAGCCCGCGCAACGGGAAGCAAGGTTGACCACTTTGTTGACGATATCGGCATTGACGCGCTGGATGAAGTCTTCCAGGTTCAGGTCGATGTCATCAATACGGGACGACAGTTTTGCTGCGTAGTAGTAACGCAGGCTGTCAGCATCAAAGTGGTTCAGCCAGGTGCTGGCCTTAATAAAGGTGCCGCGAGATTTGGACATCTTCGCGCCGTTCACCGTCACGTAACCGTGCACAAACAGGTTGGTCGGTTTACGGAAGTTGCTGCCTTCCAGCATCGCCGGCCAGAACAGGCTGTGGAAGTAAACGATGTCTTTGCCGATGAAGTGATACAGCTCGGCGTCAGAGTCTTTCTTCCAGTATTCGTCGAAGCTCAGGGTGTCGCCGCGTTTGTCGCACAGGTTTTTGAAGGAGCCCATGTAGCCGATCGGCGCATCCAGCCAGACGTAGAAATATTTGCCCGGTGCGTTTGGAATTTCGAAACCGAAATAAGGTGCATCACGGGAGATGTCCCACTGCTGCAGACCGGAATCAAACCATTCCTGCATTTTGTTGGCGACCTGCTCCTGCAACGCACCGCTGCGGGTCCATGCCTGCAACATTTCGCTGAACGACGGCAAATCAAAGAAGAAGTGCTCGGAGTCACGCATTTCTGGCGTGGCACCGGACACCACGGATTTCGGCTCGATAAGTTCCGTCGGGCTGTAGGTCGCGCCGCACACTTCGCAGTTATCGCCGTACTGATCCGGGGACTTACATTTCGGGCAGGTGCCTTTCACGAAACGGTCCGGCAGGAACATGCCTTTTTCCGGATCGTAGAGCTGAGAGATGGTGCGGTTTTTAATAAAACCGTTCTCTTTCAGGCGCGTGTAAATCAGCTCCGACAGCTCACGGTTCTCGTCGCTGTGCGTGGAGTGGTAGTTATCGTAGCTGATGTTAAAGCCCGCGAAATCCGTCTGGTGCTCCTGACTCATGTCACCAATCATCTGCTCAGGGGTTATCCCCATTTGCTGCGCTTTGAGCATAATCGGCGTGCCGTGAGCATCGTCTGCGCAGATGAAGTTGACAGTGTGGCCGCGCATTCGCTGGTAACGGACCCAGACATCAGCCTGGATGTGCTCCAGCATATGGCCGAGGTGGATTGAGCCGTTGGCGTACGGCAGTGCGCACGTTACCAGAATTTTCTTCGCGACTTGAGTCATAGTGGGTATTACTTCTTCTTTAGTAAAAAGGGGTTTTGATGTTACCTGAAAGGGAAATCATGTGCCATAAAAGCCCGATGCGGATTGGGCACTATTGAGAAATGAATATTTGGTGACAGTGGAGTAAACTTGAACCTTAACAATGTCTTTTCAGTACAACATAACAAGGAGTCGGGATGAACTCTCAATCCCAGGCCAAATCCCCGGAAGCCTTGCGCGCGCTGGTCGCCGGAACGCTGGCCAATTTTCAGCACCCCACCCTCAAGCACAATCTTACTGCCCTGAAAGCTGTGCATCACGTTGCCTGGCTTGACGATACCGTGCACATCGAACTGGTGATGCCGTTTGTCTGGCGCAGTGCGTTTGAATCACTCAAAGAGGCGTGCAGCGCGGAATTACTGCGTATCACGGGGGCAAGTGCAATTGACTGGAAGCTGTCCCATAACATTGCCACCATGAAGCGCGTCAAAAACCAGGCGGGCGTCAATGGCGTGAAGAACATCATCGCCGTCAGTTCGGGCAAGGGCGGGGTCGGTAAGTCCTCTACCGCGGTGAACCTGGCGCTGGCGCTGGCTGCGGAAGGGGCGAAAGTCGGTATTCTCGATGCGGATATTTATGGCCCGTCAATTCCGATGATGCTGGGCGCGGAAGGTGAGCGACCAACCTCACCGGATGGCACCCACATGGCGCCAATTATTGCTCACGGCCTTGCCACCAACTCCATTGGTTATCTGGTCACGGATGACAACGCCATGGTCTGGCGTGGCCCGATGGCGAGCAAGGCGCTGCTGCAACTGCTGCAGGAGTCGCTCTGGCCGGATCTGGATTATCTGGTGCTGGATATGCCGCCGGGCACCGGTGACATTCAGTTAACGCTGGCGCAAAACATCCCGGTGACCGGAGCGCTGGTGGTCACTACGCCGCAGGACATCGCGCTGATCGACGCCAAAAAAGGCATCGTGATGTTCGAGAAAGTGGAGGTGCCGGTGCTGGGCGTGGTGGAAAACATGAGCATGCACGTGTGCAGCAACTGCGGTCATCACGAGCCGATTTTTGGCACCGGCGGTGCTGAAAAACTGGTTGAGCAGTATCACACGCAGTTACTGGGTAAAATGCCGCTGCACATCAGCCTGCGTGAAGACCTGGATAACGGCACACCGACCGTTGTTCATCGCCCGGACAGCGAATTTACTGCGCTGTACCGCCAGCTGGCCGGTCGCGTGGCCGCGCAGCTGTACTGGCAGGGCGAGATCATCCCGAGTGAGATTTCTTTCCGCGCCGTGTAACTGACATGCTGGCTGCCCGCGAGGGCAGCCGGTAATGCATCAGCAGATAATCCCCTTGTGGCGATACCCCTTCCGCTTCCACATGCCAGCCGTGACGACGATAAAACGCCAGCGCATTCTCATTACGCGTCAAACATTTCAGCGCACCGGTGCTGGTGAACTCAGAGTGCACCTTTTGCAACAATGCGCTGCCGACCCCCTGACCCTGAAAGTGTGGGTCCACAAACAAACTGTGCAGGAAGTTTTCGTTGACGTGAACGGCGGCAAAGCCTTTTCGGTGACCGTCTTCCTCAGCGACCCAAATCACTTCGCCAAGGGTGGTGGAATCAAAATCTTCCAGCGTCCAGTCACTGCCATCGAGCCAGGTCCAGTTGGCGCGGCGTGAGTGCAAAAAGAGGGTACGCAGAAACGGACGGTCACTTTCTTGCCAGGGGCGAATAATCAGCAAATCTTTCTTCCTTAGCGGTGGTAAAAAATATCGCCATCGTAGGCTTTAACAATCTTGCCGTCCGTATTGGTGATCAGCACATAGCAGCCGCCCATGTAGGTCCAGTGGGTGTCCGGGTCGGGTGCGGGCAGGTTACGTAACTGATACTGCTTAATGGCGTATTCGTCGGTGCGGTACATTTCCGGCACGGTATCGCCGATGTTGAATTTGGTGAAATCAGCCACGAAGGCCTGGATTTCATAAGACTTGATTCCCGTCGAGCCCGCAGCGGTTTGCGGTGCAGCAAATGCACTGCTTGCGGCGGCCAGCAGCATTCCCAGAAGTACAACTTTTGTCTTACCCATGATCTCTCCAGATTCGTGAGGTTTTTTTGATTTTGCGGGATGCCATGATTGCCGGAGCGCTACCGGGCTGCAATCGCAAAAATGTTATGAAGTTACGGTAATGGTAAAAAGTGTAAACAAAAGCGAAGCACAGCAGGATAAGCGGAGAGCTTTATTTGCTATCCGCTTGAGGGGGAACACGTTTTTAAGATGAATCCTGGCAAAATTTAGCGGGAAGAAAAGCCTTCCAGCACAATTTTACCGACCGCGCGCTGGGTTTCGATCTGCTGATGGGCAAGGCGTAAATTTTTGGCGTTAATTTCGCCAAAGTGCTCGCCGAGCGTCGTTTTCAACGCGCCTTCGTCAATCAGTGAGGCCACACGGGTCAGCAGGCGATGCTGTTCAATGATATCGGCGGTCTCAAACATGTAGCGGGTAAACATAAACTCCCAGTGTAGTGAGATGCTTTTGACTTTCAGGGGACGCGCATCGAGCGTTTCCGGGTCATCAATCAGCGCCAGTTTGCCCTGTGGCTGCAAGGCATTAATCAACTGCTGATAGTGATCCTGCGTGTTGGTCAGGCTGGCGACGTGGCTGACCTGTTTAATACCAATGCGCGCCAGTTCTTCCGTAATCGGTTTGCTATGGTCAATCACATAGTGAGCGCCACGTTCTGTCACCCACTGCTGGCTTTCCGGGCGCGATGCGGTGCCAATCACCGTCAGTTTGGTGAGCTTGCGTGCCAGTTGCGTCAGGATTGAGCCGACGCCGCCTGCGGCACCGACAATCAGCAGTACATCGCCCTCGTTACCGTTTTCCTGCACGCCGAGGCGGTCAAACAGCATTTCCCAGGCAGTGATGGCGGTCAACGGCAGAGCGGCGGCCGAGGCATTATCAAGGGATTTGGGTTTTAACGCCGCGATACGTTCATCCACCAGCTGGAATTCGCTGTTGCTGCCAGGGCGGGTGAGGGCACCGGCATACCAGATTTCGTCGCCCGCTTTGAACAGGGTAACGGCTTCGCCGGTGGCAACCACCACACCTACCGCATCCCAGCCGAGCACACGCGGGGCGTCAGCGTTAAAGCCAGCACGTACTTTGGTATCGACCGGATTCACCGAGACGGCTCTTACTTCTACCAGCAGGTCGTGGCCTGTCGCCACGGGGGTGGGCAGTTCAATGTCGGTTAAAAAATCAATATTGCTGGTGCCCTGGGCGGCACGGGTAATGGCGATAGCTTTCATACAGACTCCATGTGAAGAGGGAATGCAGTAAGGCTAGTCGAGGAATGGGGGGAGAAAAATGGGGGAATGAGGGTAGGACTTATCTTCAGGGAGTGAAAATGGGGGGGAGTGTGGCACGGACAGTCCCCTCTCCCTTGAGGGCTGAGGAATCCCCAGAAAAAGTGAAAGGCACGAT
>CAUSEC010000053.1:0-21012 GCA_963530515.1 uncultured Enterobacteriaceae bacterium
TGAAGCTGGCCTCCGTTGACCAGTTCCGTGACGCGATGGACAACAGCAAAACCGTCTGGGAAGAAGTCTCTGGCGGACTGGATATCATGCGCGTCGGCAACACCGAAATGCCAAGCCGCGCCTATGTTGGCCGCTTTAACTTTAAAGGTGTTGATCAGGGCAAACGCGTTGGTGAGCTGTCCGGTGGTGAGCGCGGTCGTTTGCATCTGGCAAAACTGCTGCAGGTTGGCGGTAACATGCTGCTGCTCGATGAACCGACCAACGACCTGGACATCGAAACCCTGCGCGCGCTGGAAAACGCCCTGCTGGAGTTCCCGGGCTGTGCGATGGTTATCTCGCATGACCGTTGGTTCCTCGACCGTATCGCGACCCACATTCTGGATTACCAGGATGAAGGTAAAGTCGAATTCTTCGAAGGTAACTTTACCGAGTACGAAGAGTACAAGAAACGCACCCTCGGCGCGGACGCGCTGGAGCCGAAGCGTATCAAGTACAAGCGAATCTCGAAATAAACAGCAAAAAGGCAGCGTAAGCTGCCTTTTTTAGTGTTTGCTCCCCTCCCTGTGGGAGAGGGTCGGGGTGAGGGCATCAGACCGCACATTTCCCCTCACCCTAACCCTCTCCCCAAAGGCGCGAGGGAACCGATCGAGCATACGCGTCAGAGCGCAGAGACCTATTCCTTCTCGCCCATCAACTCTCTCACCAGCTCCACGCAGTGCAGGAACCGCGAATCGTAATCCGGCTCTTCCACGTGTCGCCAGGTGATGTTGTTCTCTTTGAGCATATTCACCAGCATGTCCTGAAACTCCCGCCGGTTGACCGAACTGCCCAGACTTCTCAGCCCGTCAGCAATCCACGGGGTGTTGTTTTCGAGCAGAATCACAAGATCGAAGCGGTATTCGTCGATCATCGCCTGCACAAAGGGATGTTCACGCCCTTCATACTTGAGGCAGAACGCCTGAGTGGTCACAAAATCGGTGTCAATAAACGCGATTTTATTGGCATATTTAACCGCAAAATCAATGTACTGCGCCTGGCCCAGCGCGATTTTATCGTAGTCCGAATACTGTAGCGCCATCTCATCACCGCCTAAATGCGAGAAAACATAATCTCGCCCATATTCCCAGGCACTGGTGGTGTTAAAGATGTTGGCGAGCTTGTTCACCAGCGTCGATTTACCGCTCGATTCCCCGCCTAAGATAGCCACGGTACGCACAAAGAAGGGCTTCACTTCGGTGGGAATGTAATCCCAATAGCGGAATGGGTTAGCACGAATCTGCCCGCCGCTGATGTTCATAAAGGTGCGTTTCGGGTCGATCAACACCGTCTGGACACCAAGATGCGCCAGATATTGCTCCGCATCCGCCTCTTCTGAGGTATAGATCCAGTTAGGCTCAATGCCCTTCTCAGTCATAAACGCGTTGATGCCTTTACTCCACACATCCCAGCCGTGCGGATAGGGCTCCATCCCCTCTTCATTGAAGGCATGAATGCGGATATTTTTCTGGTACTTAAAGGTCTGGAGCAGCCAGCGCAGGCGGTCGCTGATGGTCGGCTGCTGCGACATGGCGCTGTTTTCAAAGAGTTCGCGGTCGCGCTTTTCGTCATAGCCCATCACGATATGCAGTTCGTCGACCTGACTACAGGCGCGCTGGATCAGATAGATATGCCCGGTGTGTAAGGGGTAAAACTTACCAAACACCACGCCGATGTTTTTCTGCTGACGGGGAAATTCGAGGCCGAGAAAACGGTGCAATGCTTCCAGCTTTTGCGCGCTGGGGCTTTTGATTTTGGCATTCAGCAGCTGGCTCAGATAGCCTTTGGTCATACCGCTGGCGTCCGCAACCTGCTGTAGCGTACAGCCTTTCTGGCGAATGGCGGTTTTGAGATAGTCGAATGACGACATGAATTACGGTGCCTCCTGCAAAATCAAATTTACGTAATTATAAGTCGTCAAAGACACTTAGCGCATCTGCGAGTTTCTTCACACCGAAAATCTGCATCCCTTCCGGCACTTTTTTCGGCACATTGGCAGCGGGCACGATAGCCCGGCGGAAGCCATGTTTTGCCGCTTCAGAAATACGCTCCTGCCCGCTTGGCACCGGGCGAATTTCCCCCGACAGCCCGACCTCACCGAAGACAACCAGGTCCTGGGGTAGCGGCCTGTCACGCAGGCTGGAGACCATCGCGAGAAGCAGCGCCAAATCGGCACTGGTTTCTGTTACCTTCACGCCGCCGACCACGTTGACGAAGACATCCTGGTCCGCCATTTGCAGGCCGCCGTGACGGTGCAGTACCGCAAGTAAAATGGCCAGACGGTTTTGCTCAAGCCCCACCGCCACGCGGCGCGGGTTGCCCATCATGGAGTGATCGACCAGCGCCTGAATCTCCACCAGCAACGGACGCGTTCCTTCCCAGACCACCATCACCGAACTGCCGGAGGTGATTTCATCACCACGGCTTAAGAAGATAGCGGAGGGATTGCTGATTTCACGCAGCCCTTGTTCCGTCATGGCGAAAACGCCCAGTTCGTTGACTGCCCCGAAGCGGTTTTTGTGGCCACGCAGAGTACGAAAACGGGAGTCGGCGTCCCCGTCGAGCAGCACCGAGCAGTCAATACAGTGCTCCAGCACTTTCGGCCCCGCCAGCGAGCCATCTTTGGTGACGTGGCCGACCATCACAATCGCCACGCCGCGCGTTTTCGCAAAACGCGTCAGGTAGGCGGCGGTTTCACGCACCTGCGCCACACTGCCCGGCGAGGACTGGATGTCCGCCATGTGCATCACCTGAATGGAGTCGATAACCATCAGCTTCGGCTGCTCTTCTTCCGCAATCATGCAGATCTGCTCGATGCTGGTTTCCGAGAGCATATTGAGATTGTTGGTCGGCAGGCCGAGACGGTGAGCGCGCATCGCCACCTGCTGCAACGACTCTTCCCCGGTCACGTACAGGGTTTTCATTTGCTCAGAGAGCTTGCAGAGGGTTTGTAAGAGCAACGTGGATTTCCCGGCACCGGGATTACCGCCAATAAGAATGGCACTGCCCGGTACGACGCCGCCGCCGAGCACGCGGTCAAATTCTTTAAAGCCGGTGGAGAAGCGCGGTAACGCTTCCAGGCTTATCTCAGAAAGTTTTTGTACCTTTGAGATGCCCGCATTGCCTGCATAACCGCTCAGGCGCTCGTTGCGGGCGACGGTGGGCGAAGCGGCCACGCCGCGCACTTCAGTAATGGTATTCCAGGCCTGGCAGGCGCTGCATTGCCCCTGCCAGCGCGGATAATCGGCACCACATTCATTACATACAAACGCGCGTTTTGGAGCTTTCGCCACAGAGACCTCTTTATTTTTTACTGATGCTGGCTGAGAGAATGCAGAACACTCCCATCAGGTCAGCGTGGCGGATTGTCACTTCCGCTTTCTCGTTAACTTTTGGTTTTGCATGGTAAGCGATACCCAGACCGGCCGTTTTGATCATCGGCAGATCGTTGGCACCGTCGCCAATGGCGATGGTCTGATTCAGCGGAATCTCGTACTTTTCAGCCAGTTCAGTCAGGGTTTTGGCTTTGTACTGCGCATCGACGATATCGCCCAGCACGTTACCCGTAAACTTACCGTCAAAGGTTTCCAGCTGATTCGCGACCGCGTCGGACAGGCTTAGTTTGTCACGCAGATGGTCAGCGAAGAAGGTAAAGCCGCCGGACGCAATGGCCACTTTCCAGCCCAGGGTCTGCATTTTCAGCACCATCTGGGTGAGACCAGGCATGAGTGGCAGCGATTCACGCACCTTGTGGAGAATGCTGGCATCGGCACCTTTCAGCGTCGCCACTCGGCTACGCAGGCTGGCGGTAAAGTCCAGCTCGCCACGCATGGCGCGTTCGGTCACTTCCGCGACCTGCTCACCGGTGCCCGCCAGTTTGGCGATTTCATCGATGCATTCAATTTGAATGGCGGTAGAGTCCATATCCATCACCATCAGACCCGGTGTGCGCAGCGACGGGATTTTCCCCAGCGGCGCAACGTCCAGCCCGTTATCGTGCGCCAGGCGTGTGGCGCGCGGTGTCAGAGAACCGGCCAGGCGAATAACCTGATAGTCATCCACGCGCCAGGCGGACACAATCACCATCGCGGCGCCCAATTTGCGCTGCCAGACGGTCAGGTGTTCTTTATCCAGTTTACGTCCATACAGAAGCCATCCGCTGCGTCCTGCGTGATAATCCAGGGGCATGACCTCATCGCCACTTAATGAGAGCGGCAACCCAGGCCACTGAGAAACGTCGTTGGGCAGGTCGCACCAGGTCAAATTATTCGGCATTACAGCTCCTGTAGGGATATGTGCTGAGGTAAAAATAACGCATGAGGCTACCTTGTAACCAGCGCTTCTGGCAACATTAAGCCGCAAATTTTCAACAGGTGGAATATGGCTCGCGCAAAACTTAAATTCAGGCTTCATCGCGCCGTGATCGTGCTTTTCTGTCTGGCCTTACTGGTCGCCCTGATGCAGGGTGCTTCCTGGTTCAGTCAGAATCACCAGCGCCAGCGAAATCCGCAGTTCGAGGAGCTCGCCCGCACGCTGGCAAAACAGGTGACGCTGAACCTTGCTCCACTGATGCGTACCGAAACGCCTGACGACAAACGTATCAGCGTTGTGCTGCGACAATTGACCGAAGAGAGCCGCATTCTGGATGCGGGTGTCTATGATGAACGCGGCGATCTTATCGCACGCTCGGGCGAGAGCATTGACGTGCGCGACAGGCTGGCGCTGGACGGTAAAAAAGCCGGTGGCTATTTTAACCAGCAGATTGTGGAGCCCATTCAGGGGAAAAGCGGGCCGCTGGGCTATCTGCGCTTAACCCTCGATACCCATACGCTGGCGACAGAATCCAAACAGGTCGATAACACCACCAATATTCTGCGCCTGATGCTGTTGCTCTCGCTGGCAATTGGCGTGGTGCTCACCCGCACCCTGCTGCAGGGTAAACGCACGCGCTGGCAGCAGTCACCTTTCCTGCTGACCGCCAATAAGCCCGTTGCCGAAGAGGAAGAGAGCGAGAAGAAAGAATAGTGGTACAGTGAGCGCCTCAAAATGGAAAAGGAAATCTGCCATGTCAACGCTGCGCCTGCTTATCTCTGATTCTTACGATCCCTGGTTCAATCTGGCGGTGGAAGAGTGTATTTTCCGCCAGATGCCGGCCACTCAGCGCGTCCTCTTTTTGTGGCGCAACGCCGATACGGTAGTCATAGGACGGGCTCAGAACCCGTGGAAAGAGTGTAATACCCGGCGGATGGAAGAGGATAACGTCCGCCTGGCGCGTCGCAGCAGCGGCGGTGGCGCGGTCTTCCACGATCTCGGCAATACCTGCTTTACCTTTATGGCGGGCAAGCCGGAATATGACAAAACCATCTCCACCTCTATCGTGCTTGAGGCACTCAATGCCCTTGGCGTCACGGCACAAGCCTCCGGGCGTAATGACCTGGTGGTAAAAACCGACGAAGGCGATCGTAAAGTCTCAGGTTCCGCCTACCGCGAAACCAAAGATCGTGGGTTCCACCACGGCACCCTGCTGCTCAATGCCGACCTCAGCCGCCTGGCGAACTACCTCAATCCTGACAAGAAAAAACTGCAGGCCAAAGGCATCACCTCGGTGCGTGGGCGCGTCGCGAATCTTGTAGACCTGCTGCCCGGCATTAGCCATGCGCGCATTTGCGAGGCGGTAACGGAAGCATTCTTCGCCCATTACGGCGAACGTGTAGAAGCAGAAGTGATTTCACCGGATAAAGCGCCTGACCTGCCAAACTTCGCTGAAACCTTTGCCCGCCAGAGCAGCTGGGAGTGGAACTTCGGCCAGGCGCCGGCGTTCAGCCATTTGCTGGATGAGCGTTTCACCTGGGGCGGCGTGGAGCTGCACTTTGATGTTGAGAAAGGGCATATCACCCGTACGCAGGTCTTTACCGACAGTCTGAACCCTGCGCCGCTGGAGGCACTGGCCGCACGTCTGCAAGGCTGCCTGTATCGTGCTGATACGCTGGCACAGGAGTGTGACGCCTTGCTGGGAGATTTCCCGGAGCAGGAAACCGAATTACGGGAGTTGTCGGCGTGGATTGCGGGGGCCGTGCGCTAGTAAAAAAGCCCGCTGGCGCTGCGCTTAGCGGGCCTACAAAACCGTAGGCCGGGTCAGGCGAAGCCGCCACCCGGCACAACAGTTCTTACTCTTTATCGCCCAGCAGAACGGATTCCAGCGCGATTTTGATCATATCGTTGAACGTGGTCTGACGCTCAGCAGAGGTGGTCTGCTCGTGGGTACGGATGTGGTCGGACACGGTACAGATAGTCAGCGCTTTTGCACCGAATTCTGCCGCGACGCCATAAATACCTGCCGCTTCCATTTCTACGCCCAGGATGCCGTATTTTTCCATTACGTCGAACATTTCACCGCCGTCCGGCGCGTAGAACAGATCCGCAGAGAAGATGTTACCCACGCGAGCGTCAACGCCCAGCGCTTTAGCCGCATCAACCGCGTTACGCACCATGTCGAAGTCCGCAATGGCCGCGAAGTCATGATCTTTGAAACGCATACGGTTAACTTTGGAATCGGTGCAAGCACCCATGCCGATAACGATATCGCGCAGTTTCACGTCCATGCGCACGGCACCACAGGAACCCACGCGAATGATTTTTTTCACGCCGAAATCGGTGATCAGCTCTTTCGCGTAGATGGAGCAGGACGGGATGCCCATACCGTGGCCCATTACGGAGATTTTGCGGCCTTTGTAAGTCCCGGTGTAACCCAGCATGCCGCGCACGTTGTTCACTTCACGGATATCTTCAAAGAAGGTTTCAGCAATGTGTTTAGCACGCAGCGGATCGCCCGGCATCAGAACAACATCAGCGAAATCGCCCATTTCTGCGTTAATGTGTGGGGTAGCCATCGTTTTATCCTTATAAAGTTGTTATTGCCTGATGGCGGCTACGCCTTATCAGGCCTAAAAAACTATTCCACGTAGGCCGGATAAACGTAGCGCCATCCGGCAACGGGCATTAAAGCATGTTTTTACCGTAGTCCATCGGTGAAGTGCCGAAGAACGACGCGACGGTCTGACCGATATCCGCGAAGGTGTCGCGATGGCCAAGTGAACCTGGTTTTACTTTCGGGCCGTAGATCAGAACCGGAATGTGTTCACGGGTATGATCGGTGCCCTGCCAGGTCGGGTCGCAGCCGTGGTCAGCGGTCAGGATCAGAATGTCATCTTCTCCCACCAGCTCCATCAGTTCCGGCAAACGACGGTCAAACAGTTCCAGCCCCCCCGCATAGCCCGCAACATCGCGGCGATGGCCCCATGATGAGTCGAAATCAACGAAGTTGGTAAAGACAATTGTCTTATCACCCGCGACTTTCATTTCCTGAATGGTGGCGTCAAACAGCGCGTCCAGACCTGTGGCTTTCACTTTTTTGGTGATGCCGCAGTTGGCGTAGATGTCCGCGATTTTACCCACGGAGACCACCTGGCCGTCTTTCTCATCAACAAATTTCTGCAGCACGGTCGCTGACGGTGGCTCAACGGCCAGGTCATGACGATTACCGGTACGCTGGAAGTTGCCAGCTTTGTCGCCCACAAACGGACGGGCAATCACGCGGCCAATGTTGTAACCGCCTTCGGTCAGTTCTTCACGAGCGATTTCGCACAGCTCGTAAAGTTTGTCCAGGCCATAGGTCTCTTCATGGCAGGCAATCTGGAACACGGAATCCGCAGAGGTGTAGAAAATCGGCTTGCCGGTTTTCATGTGCTCTTCGCCCAGTTGATCGAGAATGACCGTACCGGAAGAGTGGCAGTTTCCGAGGTAGCCCGGCAGGTTTGCACGTTTTACCAGTTTATCCAGCAGCTCCTGCGGGAAGCTGTTCTCGTGACTGGAGAAGTAGCCCCAATCGAACAGCACCGGCACACCGGCGATTTCCCAGTGGCCTGACGGGGTGTCTTTGCCGGAAGAAAGCTCATGCGCCCAGGCGTATGCGCCCACGACTTCCGCGTTGCCGTCCATTCCAGCGGCAACGTGGCCGGTAGAACCTTCATGCGCTTTTACCAGACCCAGACGGGTCAGGTTGGGCAGATGCAACGGGCCTTTGCGTCCGTTGTCCGCTTCACCTTTTGCGCAGGCTTCAGCGATGTGACCCATGGTATCGGAACCCACGTCACCAAAACGTTCTGCATCTTCTGTTGCGCCGATGCCGAAGGAGTCCAGCACCATAATAAATGCACGTTTCATATTGTTCTCCGTACTTAGTGCTTCAAAAAAGAGCGATCAGATCAGTATATCGTTAATCGGTAATGCGCCGCCAGACCGTTGGCGTTTCTTTCGGCGCATTATCCGCAACCACCACCGCCGCTTTTATCGCATTTGCCGCATCCTGCCAGCTGGCTTCATCTTTTGCATGCACGATAGCCAGCGGACGTTGGCCGTCTACCGCATCGCCCAGGCGGGCCATATCAGTGAAGCCCACGCTGTAATCAATGGCGTCTGACGCCTGACGGCGACCACCGCCCATGGAGACGACCGCCATACCCAGGGCACGGGTGTCCATCTGTCCGACGAAGCCTTCACGGTCTGCGTAGACCGCTTTCGTGAGCATCGCCGTCGGTAAATACTTATCGTAGTTTTCGACAAAATCGGTCGGGCCGCTTTGCGCCGCAACCATGCGACCAAAGATCTCAGCCGCTTTGCCGTTATCCAGCACCGCCTGCAATTTCGCGCGGGCTTCGGCGTCATCTTTCGCCAGTTTGCCGGAAATCAGCATCTCCACGCACAGCGCCATGGTGACGTCGAGCAAGCGAGGATTGCGGTAATCGCCGGTCAGGAAACGCACGGCTTCGCGCACTTCCACCGCGTTACCTGCGCTGGAGGCAAGGACCTGATTCATGTCGGTCAGCAGCGCCGTGGTGCGCACACCCGCGCCGTTCGCCACGCCCACAATCGCCTGCGCCAGTTCGGCAGAAAGCTCTGGGGTCGGCATAAAGGCACCACTGCCCACTTTGACGTCCATCACCAGCGCATCCAGCCCTTCGGCCAGTTTTTTGGCCAGAATGGAGGCGGTGATCAACGGAATAGAGTCGACGGTCGCAGTGATATCGCGGGTCGCGTAGAAACGCTTGTCCGCCGGAGCCAGTGAGTTGGTCTGGCCAATAATCGCCACGCCGACGTTTTTGATGATGTCGCGAAAACGGCTGTCGTCCGGGAAAATATCGAAGCCTGGAATGGCTTCCAGCTTATCGAGCGTGCCGCCGGTGTGCCCGAGACCACGCCCGGAGATCATCGGAATGTAACCGCCGCAGGCCGCAACCATCGGCCCCAGCATCAGTGAGGTGACATCGCCCACGCCGCCGGTGGAGTGTTTGTCGACAATCGGGCCATTGAGGTTGAGGCTTTTCCAGTCCAGAACGGAGCCTGAATCTCGCATCGCCATGGTCAGCGATACGCGCTCCTCAATGGCCATGTCGTGGAAGAAAATGGTCATCGCCAGGGCAGCAATTTGCCCTTCGGAAACGGTGTTATCACGGATGCCATTGATAAAAAAACGAATCTCTTCATCGCTGAGCGCGTGACCATCACGTTTTTTACGAATAATTTCTTGTGCGAGAAACACGGTAACCCCCTGAGGAATCCGGTTAAACGCGGCGGAGGACCCGCCGCTGAAATGGAATCAGTAGCTGCTTGCGCTCTTGCCATCGCCATGGCCCAGCGCTTTGAGCAGGCTCGCCAGCAGGCTGGACGCACCGAAGCGGTAGTGGCGAGAATCGGCCCAGTCGGCACCGAACAGTTCATCCGCGATGGCCAGGAACTGCTGCGCATCTTCTGCCGTGCGCACGCCACCGGCCGGTTTGAAGCCAACGGTTTTCTCAACGCCCATATCACGGATGACTTCCATCATGATGCGTGCGCTTTCCGGCGTCGCGTTTACTGGCACTTTACCGGTAGAGGTTTTGATGAAATCCGCACCCGCTTTGATGGAGATTTCAGACGCTTTACGAATCAGCGCTTCTTCTTTCAATTCGCCGGTTTCGATGATCACTTTCAGCAGCACGTTAGCTGCCGCACAGGCGTCTTTACAGGCTTTCACAAGGTCAAAACCGATTTGCTCGTTGCCTGCGATCAGCGCGCGATACGGGAACACCACGTCCACTTCGTCTGCACCGTACGCAATAGCAGCACGGGTTTCTGCCAGGGCAATGTCGAGGTCATCGTTACCGTGCGGGAAGTTGGTCACCGTCGCGATACGCACGTCCGGGGTGCCCTGCGCATTCAGCGTTTTACGTGCAATCGGGATGAAACGCGGATAAATGCAGACAGCGGCGGTGTTACCTACCGCGGTTTTCGCCTGATGACACAGAGCGATGACTTTTTCGTTGGTGTCATCGTCGTTCAGAGTGGTCAGGTCCATCAATTTCAGTGCACGCAGGCTGCTTGCAGTTAAATCAGTCATAGCTTTCTCCGTCGGCAACTGCCGATTTAGTCGGGTCTGTTATTATTCTAACATCAACCCATCATCACACTTCGACACTCATCACAGTTAATGAAAACGACATTCATTTTTGCAAAACCATAATGAGACATTCATCAAATTTCTGCACTCAACGAGGACGCTTACCGGCCATTTAGCGCATGTGGATCAAGAGGGCTTAACACCCGATTCCCTACACTTCGCTCACCACTTAAGGAATAAGAGGAGCGAATATGTCCACATCCATTGATTCATCTCACCAGCAGCGTTGCCAGCAAATTGTCACCAGCCACGACCTGACACCCGCGCAAAAACGCCATTTTCTGGCGCTTGAGGCGGAGAACAATCTGCCTTACCCCGACGTATCGGAGCACGCACGCGCCGCGCTGGAAGAAGGGACGATTTGCGACATGTTCGAAGGTCATGCCCCTTATAAACCGCGCTATGTGCTGCCGGATTACGCAAAATTCCTCGCCAATGGCTCGCAGTGGCTGGAGCTGGAAGCCGCAACCGACCTCGACGATGCGCTGTCGATGCTGACTATCCTCTACCACCATGTTCCTTCCGTCACATCGATGCCCGTTTACCTCGGGCAGCTCGACGCCATCCTGCAACCATATGTTAGAATTCTAACACAATCAGAAATCGATATTCGAATAAAACGTTTCTGGCGTTACCTCGACAGAACCCTGCCGGATGCCTTCATGCATGCCAATATTGGCCCTGCGGATACGCCTGTCACCCGCGCCATTCTGCGCGCAGATGCCGAACTCAAGCAGGTTTCGCCTAATCTGACCTTTATTTATGACCCGGAAATTACGCCGGATGATTTACTGCTTGAGGTCGCCAAAAATATTTGTGAGTGCAGTAAGCCGCACATCGCCAACGGCCCAATAAATGATAAAATTTTCACAAAAGGTGGCTATGGCATTGTCAGTTGTTACAACTCGCTGCCACTTGCAGGCGGTGGCAGCACGCTGGTGCGACTGAATTTAAAAGCCATTGCTGAGCGCAGTCACGATGCTGAAGACTTTATCAACAATGTGCTTCCTCACTATTGCCGACTGCAAATGGCGATCATCGATGCGCGTTGTGACTTCCTGTATGAACAATCGGGCTTCTTTGAGCATAGCTTCCTGGTCAAAGAAGGGCTGATAGACCCGCAACGTTTTGCGCCCATGTTTGGCATGTACGGGCTGGCGGAAGCGGTGAATGTGCTCTGCAAACGGTCCGGTCTTAACCTGCGCTATGGTAAAGATATGGAAGCCAATGCACTGGCGTATACCATTAGTGAACAACTTGCTGAATTTGTGGAAAAAACCCCGGCGAAACATGGCTGGAACAACCGCGCAATGCTGCACGCCCAGTCCGGTATCAGTTCCGATACCGACACCACGCCAGGTGCGCGCCTGCCCTACGGCGAAGAACCCGATCCGATTACGCACCTGCTGACGGTCGCCCCGCACCACGCCTGCTACACATCAGGCATCAGCGACATCCTCACCCTTGATGAAACTGTGAAACGCAACCCTCAGGCGGTGGTGCAGCTTTGCCTCGGTGCGTTTAAAGCCGGGATGCGTGAATTTACCGCCAACGTTAGCGGTAACGACCTGGTGCGCGTCACTGGCTATATGGTGCGCCTCTCGGATCTGGAAAAATTCCGTGCTGAAGGTTCGCGCACCAACACCACATGGCTTGGGGAAGAGGCCGCTCGCAACACCCGGATCCTTGAACGACAGCCTCGCGTGGTCAGCCATGAACAGCAGATGCGCTTTAGTCAGTAAAATCATCCCGTTTTCCTGCGTGGACGGGCCAGGCAGTCGCCTGGCCCTGTTTTTACAGGGCTGTAATCTGAACTGTAAAAACTGCCACAACCCGTGGACCATTGGCCGCTGTAATCACTGCGCACAGTGCGTGCCGAGCTGCCCGCATGGTGCCTTAAGCCTGACAGGTGGGCAGGTTAACTGGGAGGTCAGGACATGCCAGCAGTGTGACACCTGTCTGAAAATGTGCCCGCAGCAGTCCACACCGATGGCGCTCACGCTCAGCGTTGACGACGTGCTGGCTCAAATCCAGAAAGTGGCGTTGTTTATCGAAGGCATTACCGTCAGCGGCGGCGAGGCAACCACTCAACTGCCGTTTTTGATAGCACTGTTTAGCGCGCTGAAATCCCGTCCCACACTGCGTCACCTCACCTGTCTGGTGGACAGCAACGGCATGCTGAGTGAGACAGGCTGGCAAAAGCTGATGCCAGTGTGTGATGGGACGATGATCGACCTGAAGGCCTGGAGCAGCACACTCCATCGCGAGCTTACCGGGCGAGACAACGCGCAGGTGAAAGCCAGCCTGCGCCTGCTGGCAGCCAACAAAAAGCTCACCGAACTGCGCTTATTGGTCATCCCCTACCACTGCGATTACTTAGATAACATAGAGGAACTGGCGGCGTTTATTCGCACCCTGGGCGAGGTGCCCGTCAGGCTCAATGCCTTTCATGCTCACGGTGTGTATGGCGAGGCGACACAGTGGCGAAGCGCTACAGCACAGGATGTTGAACCCCTGGCGCAGGCGCTGGAAAGACGAGGAGTGAACAAGGTTATCCTGCCCGCACTGTACCTGTAGCCGCCGTCAGGAAAGGGCAAACAGGCGCTGCGTGTTATCAAACAGCGCCTGTGCAATCACATCCGGCGCTTCCGGGCGCAATTCGCAGAGTGTTTGAAACACCCGTGCGGCCTGCTCGGGTCGGTTGGGTTGCCCCTGAAAACCGTTCAGCGGCATATCCGGGGCGTCGGTTTCCAGCAGTAGAGATTCAAGCGGCAACTGCGCCATCACCTCACGAGTCTTACTGGCGCGCGGATAGGTAATCGTGCCCCCCACCCCGATGTAATACCCCAACCCAATAAAACGCTCCGCCTGTTGCAAGCTCCCCGCAAAGCCGTGCACCACACCGGTTCGCGGCAGGTTGTGGCGTTTAAGATGCATGGCGAGTTTATCGTGCGTGCGTCGTGAGTGCAGAATCACCGGTAAATCAAAGCGTTTGGCCAGCTTAAGCTGTGCCTCCAGCACGGCTTCTTGCTTTTCAAACTGCGGATTTTCGCGGTACAGATCGAGGCCGATTTCGCCGATGGCAACCACCTTGTCCGGGCGCGTGGCAAGCTGTTGTTGCAGCTTATCAAGGCAGTCGGGCGTGTGCTCTTCAATGACAATAGGGTGCAAACCCAGCGCGCCGTACAACGCAGGCCAGGCCTCAGCAAGATGCATCACGCGGGCAAAATATTGTGAGCCGATTGCCGGAACGATGATGCGCTCAACGCCCACTTTCGCGGCGCGGGCGAGGCTTTGCGCTTCATCATCCTTAAACGGGGGAAAATCGAAGTGACAGTGGGTATCAATAAAACGGTAAGTCACGCACTGTCCTCGTTGTTAAAGGGAAGATCGTTTGCCTGCACGCCACTGACCAGCGGCGTATCGAGCGCGTCGTTCGCCACAGCGGCAGGTGGAACGACAATCGTCCCAGGCGATGTCACCACCGGGCGATGACGGAGCAACGGCGGGGTTGCCACCAGCAGTTTGCCTACGGTGGCGAGGAAGTAGCGCCCGCACAGCCGAGCCACTTTGTAATCATCACGCAGGGCGGGCAGGCGGCTGCCCAGCGCCATGCTGCTCAACAGCTTCGGCGGATAGATTTCTATGATGCGCAGTTTGCCGGGCGGCGCGTCGATAAACGTCTGGGTCGCGGAATAGGTTTTTTCGTGGTGCTGTACCAGGTTAATCAGCGGCTGCAGGCTGCTTTCCCCCAGCCAGCGCTCCATGCGCTTAAACCATTGCGGCGTGTAGTACATCTGCGAAGGGACCGTGCGGATAACCACAATGGTTTTCGCCCCGCGTTTCGCGGCCTCCTGCACCGGGATTGCGTCACTCACGCCGCCGTCGAGATAGTTCACGCCGTTGAGCGTCACGCCAGGGCGATAAAAACCGGGGATCGCGCTGGAGGCACGAATCAAATCAAGCCAGGTATGGTGCTCAGGGGCGAAGTATTCCGCGGTGTAGTCATCCTGACGACAGGCGGTCATCAGGAACGATTTCCCCGCATCAAACCCCCGCGCGGCATAATCCATCGCCAGGGGCATCTGACGGGCGGTCGATTCCACCAGCCAGTCGAGATCGACCAGATTGCCGCCGCGCACAAAGCGCACCGGGTCAAAAAAGTCACGGGTGGTGGTGTAGCGCATAATGACTTTGCGGGCGTAGCCCGGCTGATGACAGACAAAAGCAGAGAGATTCTGCGCACCGGCAGAGGTGCCAAGATAAAGGTCGAAAGGGTCAAATTCGGCGCGCATAAATTCGTCCAGCACACCGGCGGTGAAAATGCCACGCTGACCGCCGCCTTCACACACCAGCGCGAGTCGGCCAGGACGAAATGGTTTTAACGCTAATGGCGCGATGTTGCCAAGCGTGACGGGAATATGCTGCCCCACCCTGCCTTCCTTCAATTCTTATTGATTATGATTAAGCCAAAGTACCGCATTTTATTATTCATAGAAACTATCAGTCCTTTGCCATTGTGTGCCTTTCCTTAGCCTTTCCTGAAAAGATGAAAGCCAGTCACATGGACTGGCTTGGTAATTCGTTGACTTATGCGTGGAATCGCTATGGACGCCGGCGGCCCATAAACAGGCTGACCAGGAACAGGATGATACCAACGATAAAGACGATTTTCGCAGCGCCCGCTGCCGTACCCGCCAGACCACCAAAGCCCAGAGCGGCGGCAATTAACGCGATAACCAGAAATATAATGCCCCAACGAAACATAAGACTCTCCTTTACCATAGTTAATGTCGACCGCTTACCGTGAGCGCTCAGGATGCTCACGGGCGATACTTCCCAGGTGCATTCTTGCTTTACCCGAATTCATCGGGATTGCACATTTTCAGGAATTGTTACTTTGCTTTCAGATCGTTTTTCACACTTTTGACGCCATCAACGGCCTTGGCAATGCTTTCGGCTCGCTGAATCTGTGCCTGCGAATCAACCGTACCGTATAGCTGCACGACGCCATCGGTCGTCTCAACCTTCACTTTACGGGAAGGGACGGTACTGTCGGCGAGCAGTTTCGCTTTGATTTCACTGGTCGTGGCCGCATCGCCCGCATAGCCTTTCGCGGTAGTGGACTTGCTGTCACGTACGTGCAGTTTGTCACTAACCGAGGCAACGCCCTCTACGCCTTTCGCCGTGGTCACCGCCAGCTCCGCCTGGGCCTGGCTTTCAACAAAGCCGCTCAGCGTGACCACTTTTTTCTCGGTTTTCACAGAGATATCCGTACTTTTGATATCTTTGTGATCAACCAGCGCAGCTTTAACTTTTGCCGTAATCGCGCTGTCATCCATGAAATTACCGACTTTATTCATAGAGCTATCGATTTTTTGCCCTGCGTTATTGGCCGCGTTTTGCGCTTTGTCCGCAGTGGAGGTTTCCGCCATCGCGGATCCACTTGCCAGGGTCGCCCCTAACACAACAGCCAGCAGAGTTTTAGAAATCTTCAGTCTTGTCATAGTCATCAGTCTGTTCCTGTAGTTTGCCCACAATTTGGGCTTTTCACGGCAACGGAGCCGCTTTCACTGTCCTGGTGAAATCACCGAGTGTTGAGTCAATGGCACAGGTCACACGTCACGCAAGATGCCGTTTTCTCCCCGTGCACACGCCTCTTTTCCAGTCATTAATACTAAGTAATGATTTTTTGGATGAATAAATAACCAATGAACATGCATTGAACGGGATTAACACCCAACCAAAATGTCATTACTTTGTTAAATATAGCCAACAATCGTAAAAACGCTTGTGAAGGCGGCTAAAAAGCGAGTAATGGGAGCGAAAACGCGGCTATTTAAGAACTTTCCGCAAGAGGCTAATAAGACGGGGAAAGTGACGGAGCACGGCGTTTGCCGCGCTCCGTAAGGGGATTAGTGTTCGCGGGTCTGGTGGAACTGAACTTCCGGGTAACGCTCGCGCGCCAGGTTCAGGTTAACCATGGTGGGGGCAATGTAGGTCAGATTATCGCCGCCATCGAGCGCAAGCTGGATTTCGTTCTTGCGTTTAAACTCTTCGAATTTCTTCACGTCGTTGCATTCTACCCAACGCGCAGTCGCCACGTTGACAGACTCATACACGGCTTCGACGTTGTATTCGCTTTTCAGACGCGCAACCACCACATCAAACTGCAGCACACCTACGGCCCCAACGATCAGATCGTTGTTGGCGACAGGACGGAAGACCTGCACAGCACCCTCTTCAGAAAGCTGTACCAGACCTTTGAGCAGTTGTTTTTGCTTCAGCGGATCTTTCAGACGGATACGACGGAACAGCTCAGGGGCGAAGTTCGGAATACCGGTGAACTTCATCATCTCACCCTGCGTGAAGGTGTCGCCGATTTGGATGGTACCGTGGTTGTGCAGACCAATGATGTCGCCAGGGTAGGCTTCTTCAACATGAGAACGGTCGCCCGCCATAAAGGTCAGCGCATCCGAAATCACCACGTCTTTGCCCAGGCGAACCTGACGCAGCTTCATGCCTTTTTCATATTTCCCGGACACCACACGCAGGAATGCCACGCGGTCACGGTGTTTCGGGTCCATGTTGGCCTGAATTTTAAAGACGAAGCCGGAGAATTTCTCTTCGACCGCCACCACTTCACGGCTGTCAGTTGTACGTGGCATCGGCGCAGGCGCCCACTCCACCAGACCGTCGAGCATATGGTCAACGCCAAAGTTACCCAACGCCGTACCAAAGAAGACCGGGGTGATTTCACCGGCCAGGAACAGCTCTTGATCAAACTCGTTTGACGCACCCTGTACCAGTTCCAGCTCATCACGCAGCTGCTGTGCCAGATCTTCGCCGACCGCAGCATCCAGTTCCGGGCTGTTCAGACCCTTCACAATGCGCACTTCCTGAATGGTGTGGCCTTTACCGGTCTGGTAGAGATAGGTTTCGTCTTTATAAAGGTGGTAAACGCCTTTGAACAACTTACCGCAGCCAATTGGCCAGGTGATCGGCGCACAGCCGATTTTCAGTTCGCGTTCGACTTCATCCAGCACTTCCATCGGATCGCGGATGTCACGGTCGAGTTTGTTCATAAAGGTGATGATCGGCGTATCGCGCAGGCGCGTCACTTCCATCAGCTTACGGGTACGGTCTTCTACGCCTTTTGCGGCATCGATAACCATCAGGCAGCAGTCCACCGCCGTCAGGGTACGGTAGGTATCTTCGGAGAAGTCTTCGTGCCCTGGGGTATCAAGCAGGTTAACCAGGCAATCGTGATACGGGAACTGCATCACGGAGGTGGTAATCGAGATACCACGCTGCTTTTCCATTTCCATCCAGTCGGACTTCGCATGCTGGCTGGAGCCACGGCCTTTGACCGTACCGGCGGTCTGGATAGCCTGTCCGAACAGCAACACCTTTTCGGTGATGGTGGTTTTACCGGCATCCGGGTGAGAGATAATGGCGAACGTACGGCGCTTCGCTACCTCTTGTAAAAAAGGAGACAACGTCATAATCAATTTCTTCTGTGTAAAGGCGCGGCCACTGCCACGCCAGGAGATACGAAAAATGCGGCTATTTTACTCAACGACTGAGCGCAGACAATCAATGTTTACACAGGAGTTGCTCCAGTTCGGTTAGCGAGGTCACGGTCCAGGTCGGGTTGATGCCCTCAGGCAGGACGCGCTCGTGAGCATTGAGCCAGCAGGTAGACAGCCCTGAATTTATCCCGCCCAGGATATCGGATTCAGCGGTATCGCCGACCATCAGCACGCGGGAGCGGTCTGGATTTTGCGCCTGTTCCAGCGCGAAATCGAAAATACGCGGATCGGGTTTTGCCACGCCGACCTGCTCAGAGATAACCAGAAGATCAAAATAGTCGCGAAAACCGGTGCGTTCCAGGCGGATTTGCTGCAACGCGGTAAAGCCATTGGTGATAATACCCAGCTTCACATTGCCTTTTAACGATTTGAGCAGAGATTCAGCGCCCGGCAGTGGGGAGCAAATTTCGGCCATGGCATTGAGAAACGCGTTGTTCAAATCACCAGGGGCTACGCTCAGACGCTCCGCCCAGCCCTGAAAACGCTGGTGCTGCAACTGCAATGCGGTGATCGTGCCGTTCTGATAATCCACCCACAGCGGTTTGTTAATCGCCTGATAATCATGAAAATCTTCATTGGTGAAGGTCACGCTATAGTCAAGAAACATCCGCTGTAAGCCGCCGAAAGCATCAAACGTAAACAAGGTTTCGTCAGCATCAAAGAATATCCAGTCCCATCTCATTACATCTTCACCTTTCATTTATTAAATCGGCAGCGCCATGATAATGGCGTCTTCACGTCCATTCGCTGTGGGGTAATAGTTGCGGCGGATTGTTGCCTCGTTAAAGCCGAGACTTTCGTACAGCGCAATCGCCGCATGATTTGACGCCCGCACTTCCAGCCATAACGTCAGTACGTCGCGTTTTTCCAGCTCGCTGATGAGGTGCTCCAGCAACTGTCGGCCAAGGCCCTGCCGCTGCCACTGCGGATCGACGGCAATATTAAACAGCGTGGCCTCATCCAGCACGACCTGGGTTATCGCAAACGCGGCCATCACCTCACCCGTCATCAGGCGGAAATTGAGATAGCGTTCACCCTGATTTGTGGCAAAG
This sequence comes from uncultured Enterobacteriaceae bacterium, assembly GCA_963530515.1. Lineage (GTDB taxonomy): Bacteria > Pseudomonadota > Gammaproteobacteria > Enterobacterales > Enterobacteriaceae > CBFFRJ01. The sequence continues at coordinate 19,176 of CAUSEC010000053.1, forward strand.
GTTTTTTCGCTCCAGGGGAACGCGTGCGCCCGGGTTTCAATCTCATAAGCGCGGGCTAAATCAGTCGTGGTGAGGGAAGAAATCGTGTTCATAGTCGCAGATTTGTTGCCATAACGCGGCACGTGCCGCCGGGTTTCCCCGAAGTTCGTCAAAAGCGGGCGATGCCACTTGTGCCCCCGCCAGCGCCAGGGGAGCGTCAATGCCCAGCCGCCAGCTGTTGCAGGTCGAGCCTTCAGGCAGCATGACCACACGGTCCGGCGTCAGCTGTAATACCTGATCCGCGCTCACCGCCAGGGCACGCAGCACATCGCCGACCAGCGGGTCCGTGAGCGTCGGGAGTTCAAAAGACACCATCACCAAACGAATATGGGCCGGCAGCGAGATAGCGATTTCGCCCTGTAACGCCGTCGGGCGGCGCAGGGACCACTGGGTGATACCCAGTTGCTGTAACTGCCAGTCGCGTCGGGTCGTCATCGTGAATCACTCCTGTCTGTCAGGCGCGCAAATATAACAAACTCGTCGATTATGCGCCATCAACCAAAGAGGCAGCGTGAAGGATAACGTGTATAATCCCGGGCTGAGTTTAATGAGGAACCCTCCATGTCTGCTTTAACCCCGGCAAGTGAAGTCTTGCTGCGCCACAGTGATGATTTCGAACAAAGCCGCATTCTTTTTGCCGGTGACCTGCAGGATGACCTGCCTGCCAGGCTGGATACGGCACATAGCCGTGCCTGGACCCAACAGTACCACCAGTGGCAAACACTCAGCCGCCAGATGGCTGAGGACGCAGTTTTCGCTTTGACGCTTGAGCAAGCTGCGGTGGGTGACAGTGATACACTGATCTATTACTGGCCTAAAAATAAGCCTGAAGCGCAGTATCAGCTGATGAACCTGCTCTCGCTTCTGCCGGTCGGGACAGATATTTTCGTCGTGGGCGAAAACCGCAGCGGTGTGCGCAGCGCAGAGCAGATGCTGGCGGAGTTCGCGCCGTTGAATAAAGTGGACAGCGCGCGTCGTTGCGGGCTTTACCATGGTCGACTGGAAAAACAGCCGACCTTCGATGCGCAGAGTTTCTGGAACGAATACGCACTGGGCGACCTCACCATCAAAACCCTGCCGGGTGTCTTTAGCCGTGACGGTCTGGACGTGGGGAGCCAACTGCTGCTGTCGACCCTGACGCCACATACGAAAGGCAAAGTACTGGATGTCGGCTGCGGTGCCGGTGTGCTGTCCACGGTACTCGCCAGTCATTCACCGAAAGTCCGCCTGACGCTGTGTGATGTTTCTGCTGCCGCCGTTGAAGCCAGCAAAGCGACGCTTGCCGCCAACGGTCTTGAGGGTGACGTCTTCGCCAGTAACGTCTTCTCTGACGTGACCGGTCGCTTCGATATGATTATCTCCAATCCGCCGTTCCACGATGGCCTGCAGACCAGCCTTGAAGCCACTCAGGTGCTGATTCGCGGTGCCGTTCGCCATCTGAACAGCGGCGGTGAATTGCGCATTGTTGCCAACGCCTTCCTGCCTTACCCGGCAGTGCTGGATGAGATGTTTGGCTTCCATGAAGTGATTGCGCAAACCGGTCGTTTCAAGGTCTACCGCACGGTGATGACTCGCCAGGCTAAGCGTTAATTTCCCCCCGCCCGGTAACGGTTTGTTTACCGGGCTTTTACGCCCCAATTTCCGCTGCGTTTTTTTACATCAGTTGAAAAATCGACCTGCAATTAACTGTTGACGAAAATCAGAAAACATCTAGAATGCGCCTCCGTGGTAACGATACTTATTGTATCGATGGTATGCGAAGGTGGCGGAATTGGTAGACGCGCTAGCTTCAGGTGTT
>CAUSEC010000054.1:0-18108 GCA_963530515.1 uncultured Enterobacteriaceae bacterium
GCCGCCCTCGCCGCGCATCCATGCGCGTCGCCCCGGCCTTGCGGATTACGCTTCGTCGATTTTCAGCCGGACCCAGTCATCGCTGCGACTGTTTTATTCTCATCAAGCAATGTTATTGCTGTAAAACGTAATATTACTGGGGATGCCTCAGCCCTCAGCCCTCAGCCCTCAGCCCTCAGGGAGAGGGGAGCGCTCGCACACGCATTCCTCAGCGGTTACCCGCCCAGATAACCATTACTTTGTCGTCGCCCTGCTCACGGGTAAAGCCGTACCCCTGTTTCAGGCTCAGCGTGGTCTGTTTGCCGCCGCCCAGCGCCGGGTGGCGGGCGCGGAACTGCCCGAGTGTCTGCCAGTGGCGCAGTGTGGGGGCCGCTTTGCTGTTGACGTCCTGCCAGTTCATGTCTGAACGGGTGCCCTGCAGTGGGTCAGAACCGGTGGGGCCGAAGGGGCGATTTGTCTCATCGCCGTAGAAAATCTGCACCGCGCCCGGTGCCAGCATCAGCAACTCCGCCGCTTCCTGGCCGCCGTCGCGGAACAGGCGGGTGTCGTGGGAGGAGAGGTAGCTCAGCACGTTAAAGTTTTGCAGCTTTTCCGCCATCTGCTGCCAGACCAGATCCATGTTCGCCAGGCATTTCACCGCCCCGGCGGCCTGCTCCTGATAATCAAAATTGATCATCGCGTCGAAGCCATGGTTGTAGTAATCGCTGCGCATCACCCCGTGGCCCCAGGATTCGCCGGTCATCCAGAACGGCGCGTCGTCGAGTTTCTTCTGCGGATTGGCCTTCTTCCACTCGGCCAGCGCCTCGATGGCCTGCGTTTTTAACTGCTGCCAGGCCGCAAGCTCCACATGTTTGGCGGTATCAACGCGAAAACCGTCAATGCCGTACTCGCGCACCCATTGGCTCAGCCAGTGGGTCAGGTAATCGCGTGGCGTGTAACCGGCGATTTCACGCGCGGCGGTGTCGGGCTTGTGGCGGTAGAAAATGGGCAGGCCGGATGGCGTGGTGGATTCGGTTTTCAGATCCGGGAGGAACGCCAGCGACATGGTGAGGTCGTCAAAACCGGGGTTATCGTAGTTGCCAATATCGGTACGGATCCAGTTCTTGCCCCACCAGTTTTGCCAGGCCGTTTTATCACTGAAATTGATGAAGTCGTTAAAGCTGTGCCAGCTTTGGCCTGGGCCGGGTCGCCAGTCGGTCCAGTGTTCGCCGAGGATTTTTTTGCGTTCTTCACCCTGTATGTAAAGTGCGCCGAACTGGTACTCCTGCATATCCGCGAGGGTGGCGTAGCCGGTGTGGTTCATGACCACGTCAAACAGGATGCGGATGCCGCGCTTGTGGGCTTCATCGACCAGGTGACGTAAATCGTCTTCGGTGCCCATGTTGGCATCAAGTTTCGTCCAGTCCTGAGCGTAGTAGCCGTGATAGGCATAATGCGGGAAATCGCCTTTTGTGCCGCCGCCGACCCAGCCGTGGATCTGCTCCAGCGGTGAGCTTATCCACAACGCATTGACGCCGAGTTGCTGCAGGTAATCGAGCTTGCTGGCGAGACCGCGCAGATCGCCGCCGTGGAAGGTACCAATCTCCTGCATGCCGTCTTTGTGCCGCCCGTAGCTGTTGTCATTCGACGGGTCGCCATTGACGAAGCGGTCAGTCAGCACGAAATAGACGGTGGCGTTCTGCCAGTTGAAAGGCGCTGCGCCCTGGGTTTCAGCCCGTTCGAGCAGCAGGAGCCCGCCGCTGTTTGCCGCCGGTTGCAGGGTGATTTTCCCGTTTTGTACGGTGGCGGTTTTCTGGCTATAGAAGTCCCGCACGACGCTGCCTTCCGGGAACGTGTTCGCCACATCCAGCGTAAGCGGCTGCCCGTCCCAGGTCGGGCACTGGCGCATTACATTGACAACTTTCTCCGCCGTCTCACTTTTCACTGACAGCATTAACGTGGGCGTGCCGGAGCGGGTATCTACCTGAATGCGATAATCCCCTTCGCGGAACACGCGCCACTGCGGCGCATCTCCTTCACAGGGTTTGAGTGAGAGCATTTGATTCAGTTTGACGTCAGCAACCGGCTGCCAGCATTGCTGGTCGGCCTGTAGCGTCAGCGGGTAGGTTCCTTTTTTCAGGCTGGATTCACTGCGCCAGACGCCGGTACCATCATCCTTAAAGGCGGCAAGGCCCGATGCAGACCAGTTGGCACTGGCCATTGCCGGTAAAAGCAGACATAAAAGCGCTCTGTATCTCATCCGAATCCTTCCCGTGACGTCAGTTTCTTTCATCTTGCCATTAGCACAATCCGGGAAACTCATCCCATGCGCGATATCGCCAGGGAGTAGGGGAAAGGGTGAGTGATCGTGCGCAAATTTTGCGCAGAATTTGCGAGAATCACCACAAATTTGATGCGTTGTTTTCGCTTTGTCGCAGGTTCGGGATGACAGGCTTTCGGAATTGGCTTATTTCTGTACGTGCTCTGAAAGGTTATTTTTGATATGATTTGAGATTCCGCTCTCAAAATTGTGAAAAAAATAAGGTGTTGGAATGTTTATATCCGACCAGGAGACTTAATGATATCGACTCCCTTGCGACGACTTGGGGCTACGATACTCATGTTTCTCACCATAGCATTTTCAGGTGAGGCGCTTGCGCAAACGCACAGCAAAACAGTGAGTCAGAAGGCCCAAATCTCAAAGACGACCGGTAAAAAACAGGTAAGCAGTAAACAAGAGTATTCTCGCAATAGTGTAAATAGCAGTTCACTTCCTGACTTGCGAAAATACCCTTCCGGAGCACCAAGAAAGAAAGCGTTTCTCCGGACAGTTATGCCTTACATTACCCGTCAAAATGCGGCAATCACTGCCGATCGTAACTGGCTGATGGAACGTCAATACAGCCAGCAATGGTCGACGGCTGACCGTTCGCGTCTGAAGGATATTGCCAAACGCTATAAAATTAGCTGGTCTGGCAATACCCGCCGTATCCCGTGGAATGCCTTAATGGAACGCGTGGACATCATCCCCGACAGCATGGTGGCAACCATGGCGGCGGCTGAAAGCGGTTGGGGTACGTCTAAACTGGCGCGTAACAACAACAACCTGTTCGGCATGAAATGCGGGAAAGGGCGTTGTAACAGCGGTCCGGGCAAAGTGAAAGGCTATTCGCACTTTGAATCGGTTGATGAGTCCGTCGGCGCGTACGTGGTCAATCTCAATACGCACCCGGCCTATTCCTCCTTCCGTAAATCCCGTGCGCAGCTGCGTAAAGCGGATCAGGAAGTGACAGCGAGCAACATGATTCATAAGTTGAAAGGCTATTCAACAAAAGGCACAAGTTACAATAACTACCTGTTTGCTATGTACCAGAGCAACCAGCAGTTAATCGCCTCGCACATGTAATCGCGCTTCATATTGCAAAAACGCCTTCCCATCGGAAGGCGTTTTTCTTTCCGCACCCGCAGCTCTCTCCCTACGGCAGCAACACTTCCCCATAGCGCTCGCGGTACTCCTTCGGCGTGCTGTCATACTCTTTGCGAAACACCGAATAGAAATACTGCAGCGACGGATAGCCGCACATCTGGGAAATCTCATTGATGGAGAGCGACGTGGAGACCAGCAGGCTGCGGGCTTTCTCCAGTTTCTCGGCGTGGATCACCGCATGGATGGTTTCGCCCACTTCCTCTTTGAAGCGCTTTTCGAGGTTCGAGCGGGAAATTCCCACGGCGTCCAGCACCTGATCCACTTTGATGCCCTTACAGGCATGATTGCGGATGTAGTGCATCGCCTGAATAACCGCCGGATCGTTCAGCGAGCGGTAGTCGGTAGAGCGTCGTGCGACCACCCGCACCGGTGGAACCAGCAGGCGCTGTAATGGCAGCGTTTCGTTATCCAGCAGGCGGTGCAGCAGCTTGGCGGCCTGGTAGCCCATCTGACGGGTTCCTTGCGCCACGGACGAAAGTGCAACGCGGGAGAGGTAGCGAGTCAGTTCTTCGTTATCGATGCCAATCACGCAAAGTTTTTCCGGCACCGGAATATGCAGATGGTCGCAGACCTGCAACACATGGCGAGCGCGGGCATCGGTGACAGCGATAATGCCGGTTTGCGGCGGCAGAGTTTGCAGCCAGTCAGCCAGCCGGTTCTGGGCATGCTGCCAGTTTTCCGGTGCCGTGGTCAGCCCCTGATAGACCACGCCACGGTATTTCTCCTGCGCAACAAGCTGGCAAAACGCGTGTTCGCGCTCGGCAGCCCAGCCCTTGCCACTGGAAGGCGGCAGGCCGTAGAAGGCGAAACGGTGCACTCCTTTCTCTTTCAGATGCAAAAACGCCTGTTCAACCAGCGCGTAGTTGTCCGTTGCGATGTAATGGACGGGGGGATAATGGTCCGGGGTGTGGTAAGAGCCGCCAACGCCCACAATGGGTACGTCGACGTCGGCAAGTAGCCGTTCAATTTCTGGGTCGTCATAGTCCGCAATCACGCCATCGCCGAGCCACTCTTTAATATTTTCAATACGGGTGCGGAAGTCCTCTTCGATAAAAATGTCCCATTCAGATTGTGACGCCTGCAAATATTCACCAACCCCTTCAACGACCTGGCGGTCGTAGGCTTTATTGGCATTGAATAACAACGTAATGCGGTGGCGCTTTTCAAACATGTCGGTTCCGTCGCGAATGAATCATCAACTCTGCTTATCATATTCATTACACTGCCGGAGGAAAATTTTCCGGCAGTGTGACCGTTATTGCGATCATGCCCGACGTTTGGTGGCGGAATCCATCCACACCGCCAGCAGTAAAATCGCCCCTTTGACGATGTACTGCCAGAATGTCGGCACGTCCATCATGCTCATGCCGTTGTCCAGCGAGGCCATGATAAAGGCCCCCATCACGGCCCCCGCCACGCTACCAATGCCGCCCGCGAGGCTGGTGCCGCCAATCACACAGGCGGCGATGGCGTCCAGTTCAGCGATGTTGCCCGCCGAGGGTGAACCCGCACCGAGGCGCGAACTCAGAATCAGCCCCGCGATAGCCACCATCAGGCCGTTAATGGCAAAGACCGCAAGCTTGGTGCGCTCCACGTTGATGCCGGAGAGGCGCGCGGCTTCCAGGTTGCCGCCAATCGCGTAGATGCGCCGACCAAACGCCGTGCGGGTGGCCATAAACATCCCCGCCATCAGCAGGAAGACCAGCAGCAACACGGGCGTTGGCACACCACGGTAGTCGTTCAACAGCCAGATAGCCCCGAGCGCCACGACGGCGATCATCGCCTGACGGCCGACAACGGAAGTTGAGGCAGGTGTTGCCAGCCCTAGCGACTGACGACGCATCCGCCCGCGCCACTGCCACAGCACAAAGGCGGCCAGACCCAGCGCACCCACACCAAAGCCAACGCCATCGGGCAAATAGCTCTGACCAATTTGCGACATGGCACTGCTGGTGGGCGACACGGTGGTGCCGTTGGTGATACCAATCAGCACGCCGCGAAACGCGAGCATGCCCGCAAGGGTGACAATAAACGACGGCACTTTACGATAAGCCACCCACCAGCCGTTCCAGGCCCCCAGCAGCAATCCCAGCACCAGCGTGACCACAATCGTCAGTGGCAGCGGCCAGCCGAGCCAGACGTCGAAAATAGCCGCCGCACCGCCCAGCAGACCCATCATCGAACCCACGGAAAGGTCAATTTCCGCCGAGATAATGACAAACACCATGCCCACCGCGAGGATGCCGGTAATCGCGGTCTGACGCAGCAGGTTGGAGACGTTACGCGCGCTTAAATACGCGCCATCGGTCATCCAGGTGAAAAACAGCATGATCACGGCAATGGCGGCAATCATCACAAAAACCTGAAGATTCAGGGATTTTAAGCCGGTAAATCCCCCCGGCAGCGGGGCGGATAACTTCATTTCAGACGGGTTGCTTTTCGACATGATGTTCGCTCCTCAGCGCCGCTTCCATGACCTGCTCCTGGGTCAGTTGATGGTTAATAAGGGAGGCTTTTAGCTTGCCTTCGTGCATCACCAGCACCCTGTCGCTCAGCCCCAGCACCTCAGGCAGTTCGGACGAGATGACGATAACCGCGATACCTTGCTGCACCAGTTGGTTGATGAGCTTGTAGATTTCGTACTTCGCGCCGATGTCGATGCCGCGGGTGGGCTCGTCGAGGATCAGAATGCGCGGGTTGAGCAGCAGACAGCGGGCCAGAATCGCTTTCTGTTGGTTCCCGCCGCTCAGGCGACCAATGGCCAGATCGGGGGAGGAGGTTTTAACTTTAAGGCGTTGCAGCGACTGCAAAATACAGTGTTGCTCGGCAGCGTCGTCCAGGCTGCTGAGCGAGCCGGTAAACTGGCTCAGGGCGGCCAGGGTAATGTTTTTGCCCACCGCCATAACCGGCACAATGCCATCTTTTTTGCGATCTTCCGGCACCATCGCAATGCCATGGGCTATCGCCTGCTGGCAGTTATTGATTTGCACCTGCTTGCCGTCGAGAAAGATTTGCCCTTCCCAGCGCCCAGGCCAGACGCCAAACAGACACTGAACGGCTTCGGTACGCCCGGCACCGACTAGTCCTGCAATCCCCAGAATCTCGCCGCGTTTAAGGGAAAACGAGACGTCATTAACCCGCTTAATGTGGCGGTTCACCGGATGCCAGGCCGTCAGATGCTCAACCCGCAGGATTTCATCCCCCGCCGTGTGCGGTTCGTTGGGGTAGAGTGCCGTCAATTCGCGCCCCACCATCATGGTGATAATGTCGTCTTCGCTCATGCCGTCGGCATCGCGGGTGCCAATGTGCTGCCCATCGCGAATAACGCAAATCGCATCGGATATCGCTTTGACTTCATTGAGCTTGTGGGAAATATAAATGCAGGCGATGCCGTGGTTTTGCAGGTCGCGGATGATATCCAGCAGGACGGCCGTTTCCTGCTCGGTGAGCGAGGCGGTCGGTTCGTCGAGAATCAGTAAGCGCACCTGCTTATTCAGCGCCTTCGCAATTTCTACCAGCTGTTGCTGGCCCAGGCCGAGATCGCCCACCCGGGTGTCCGGCGAGATATTCAGGCTCACCTGCGCGAGCAGTTTTTCACAGCGCAAGGTCATGGTGTCGTAATCCATCACGCCATGACGGGTAATTTCGGCCCCCAGAAAGATGTTTTCCAGCACCGTCAGATGCTTCACCAGCGCCAGCTCCTGGTGGATGATGGCAATCCCTTTGCGTTCGGTGTCGCGGATGTGACCGGCCTGTAGCGTCTCCCCGGCGAAGACAATTTCGCCCTCATAGCTGCCCCACGGATAGATGCCGCAGAGCACCTTCATCAGCGTGGATTTGCCGGAGCCGTTCTCGCCACACAGGGACATCACTTCCCCCGCGTTTAACTGCAGGCTGACGTTATCCACGGCTTTGACCACGCCAAAGGCCTTGGTGATGTTCTTCATTTCGAGTAAATAAGGCATAACTGCTCCACGGTATTCGAGGTATTCACAGCGCCTGAAGAGATAACCCGGCATGCCTCCGCGTGGGAGACATGCCGTGAGGCTTAAAGCTGATCTTTCTGATGGAAGCCGTCTTTGATAACCGTGGCGTCGATGTTGTCTTTGGTGACTTCAATCGGCGTCAGTAAACGGGAGGGCACGTCTTTCAGACCGTTGTTGAGGGTCGTGTCGGCTTTGGGATCTTTGCCATTACCCATCTCAACGGCGATTTCCGCTGCGGTATTCGCCAGCTGCGTGATGGGCTTATAGACGGTCATGGTCTGGCTACCGTTGATCAGACGTTTGATGCCCGCGAGGTCGGCATCCTGACCGGAAATCACCACTTTCCCGGCAAGCCCCTGCGCGCTCAGTGCCTGAATCGCCCCGCCTGCGGTGGCATCGTTCGACGCCACAACGGCATCAATTTTGTTATTGTTGGCCGTCAGCGCATTTTCCATAATTTTTAGCGCATTTTCCGGTAGCCAGCCGTCGACCCATTGATCGCCAACAATTTTGATTTTTCCACTGTCAACGTAGGGTTTTAATACTTTCATTTGCCCCGCACGGAACAGCTTGGCGTTATTATCAACCGGTGAGCCACCCATTAAGAAGTAATTGCCCTGCGGCACCTTGCTGACCAGGCTTTGCGCTTGCAACTCACCGACTTTTTCATTATCAAAAGAGATATAAAAATCGATATCGGCATTATTGATCATGCGATCGTAAGCTAATACTTTAATGCCTTCTTGTTTGGCTTCTTTCACCACATTACTTAATACCTGACCGTTATAAGGAATAATGACCAGCACATCAACGCCGCGGTTTATCATATTTTCAATTTGCGACATCTGTGTTTCTTCATTTCCGTTTGCTGACTGCACAAACACCGTGGCACCCAGCGATTCGGCCTTTTTCACGAAAATATCACGGTCTTTTTGCCAGCGTTCGAGGCGTAAGTCATCGATCGCCATACCTATTTTCACTTCTTTCGCATGACCCGCCATGCTGGCGAGCAGCAATGAAGCACAGAGAGTAAGGCAAAGGTTCTTTATCTTCATAATAGTAATACCTTTTGTAGGGTGACAAAGCTGAGATAAAAGAAACATGCACTGCGTTGAACGTTGCAAATTTTTAACATGTCAGCGAGTGCTGGCAATTGCTGGTTTTTATCCAGGCGTTATGATTTTTGGTTTATTTGTGGAATTTTGACCGTGATCTGATTTTAAAATAAGCGGAATCGGTTTTGCGAAAAAAACAGGAATGCGCGCCGCAAAATTAATACCCGTGTTTTTGCGAGATAGCGCACATTTGCGTATTCTCTTAATGGCAGTGTGAAATAACGTAATTGAGCAAGGCAAAGAGACAACTCAGTATTACTTCGAGAATGAAACTTTGCCGCACACCTGATTATGGAGCTCAATATGCAAGCTTATTTTGACCAGCTCGAACGCGTTCGTTTCGAAGGCCCGAACACCACCAATCCCCTCGCGTTTCGCCATTACAACCCGGACGAGTTGGTGCTGGGTAAGCGAATGGAAGATCACCTGCGTTTTGCCGCTTGTTACTGGCATACCTTCTGCTGGAATGGGGCAGATATGTTTGGGGTTGGCTCCTTCGACAGACCCTGGCAGCAGCCGGGTGAAGCGCTTGAGCTGGCGAAACGTAAAGCTGACGTCGCCTTTGAGTTTTTCCACAAACTGAACGTGCCGTACTACTGCTTCCATGATGTCGATGTCTCACCGGAAGGGGCGTCGCTGAAAGAGTACCTGAATAACTTCGCACACATGGTCGACGTGCTGGCAGAAAAACAGCAGCAAAGCGGCGTCAAACTGTTGTGGGGCACGGCAAACTGCTTCACTCACCCGCGCTACGGTGCCGGTGCGGCGACAAATCCAGACCCGGACGTGTTCAGCTGGGCCGCCACCCAGGTGGTGAGCGCCATGAACGCGACCCACCAGCTCGGCGGTGAAAACTACGTGCTGTGGGGCGGGCGTGAAGGATACGAAACGTTGCTCAACACCGACCTGCGTCAGGAGCGCGAACAGATTGGCCGCTTCATGCAGATGGTGGTTGAGCATAAACACAAAATCGGCTTCCGTGGCACGCTGCTGATTGAACCGAAGCCGCAGGAACCGACCAAGCATCAGTACGATTATGACGTAGCGACTGTGTACGGCTTCCTGAAACAGTTTGGTCTGGAAAAAGAGATCAAAGTGAATATCGAGGCCAACCATGCCACTCTGGCAGGTCACTCGTTCCATCATGAAATTGCTTCAGCCATTGCGCTGGGCATCTTCGGTTCGGTGGATGCAAACCGTGGCGACCCGCAGCTGGGCTGGGATACCGACCAGTTCCCGATTAGCGTCGAAGAGAATGCGCTGGTGATGTATGAAATCATCAAGGCGGGCGGCTTCACCACCGGCGGCCTCAACTTTGACGCCAAAGTCCGTCGTCAAAGCACCGACAAATATGACCTCTTCTACGGCCACATTGGCGCAATGGACACCATGGCGCTGGCGCTGAAGGTGGCAGCGCGCATGACCCAATCTGGCGAACTCGATAAACGCGTGGCAAAACGTTACGCAGGCTGGAATGGTGAACTGGGCCAGCAAATTCTGCAGGGCCAGCTAACGCTTGCTGAACTGGCGAAGTACGCTGAACAACAAAACCTCGCGCCTGTTCATCAGAGCGGGCATCAGGAACTGCTGGAAAACCTGGTTAATCACTATCTGTTCGACAAATAATCGTTCAGAAAAAGCGTGTCAGCCCGGTTGGCGCAGCGCTGCCGGGCCTTTCTTTTAAAGGAGTTACCGCTATGTATATCGGGATCGATCTTGGCACATCAGGGGTAAAGGCGATTTTACTCGATGAGCAGGGCACCGTTCTGGCCTCGCAAACGGAAAAGCTGACGGTGTCGCGCCCGCACCCTCTGTGGTCTGAGCAGGATCCTGGTCACTGGTGGCAGGCGACGGATCGCGCCATTCGCGGCTTAAGCGAACAACATTCCTTACAGCAGGTGAAGGCCATCGGTCTTGCCGGGCAGATGCACGGCGCCACGCTGCTGGACAAAGACTGTCAGGTGCTGCGCCCGGCAATTTTATGGAACGACGGGCGATGTGCAGAAGAGTGCGGGTTGCTGGAAGCGCAGGTTAAAAACTCCCGTGCCATTACCGGGAACCTGATGATGCCGGGCTTTACCGCGCCGAAATTATTGTGGGTCAAGCGCCACGAGCCCGACGTGTTTGCGCGGGTGGCGAAAGTGCTTTTGCCAAAAGATTACCTGCGACTACAGATGACAGGCACCTACGCCAGCGACATGTCTGATGCTGCCGGAACCATGTGGCTGGACGTGGCAAAACGCGACTGGAGTGACGAGATGCTCGCCGCCTGCTCTCTTAATCGCGACCATATGCCTGCGCTGTTTGAAGGCAGCGACATCACCGGCACCTTGCTGCCTGACGTCGCAAAACGCTGGGGGTTAGCGCAGGTGCCGGTAGTGGCGGGTGGTGGCGATAACGCCGCCGGGGCCGTGGGCGTGGGCATGGCAGACGCCGGGCAGGCGATGCTGTCGCTTGGCACCTCTGGTGTTTACTTTGCGGTCAGCGAAGGCTTCCTCAGTAAGCCTGAAAGTGCGGTGCACAGTTTTTGTCACGCGCTACCGGGGCGCTGGCATTTGATGTCGGTCATGCTCAGTGCGGCTTCCTGTCTGGACTGGGCGGCAAAACTCACCGGTCAGTCCTCGGTGCAGGCGCTGATTGCGGCGGCCGGGCAGGCAGATGAAAGCGCAGGCGATCTGTGGTTCCTGCCTTATCTTTCCGGCGAGCGCACGCCGCACAACAACCCGGAAGCGAAGGGCGTTTTCTTTGGCTTAACCCATCAGCATGGCCCGAATGAGCTGGCAAAATCGGTGCTCGAAGGGGTGGGCTATGCGCTGGCAGATGGGATGGATGTGGTGCATGCCTGCGGCGTGACCCCGCAAAGCGTGACGCTGATTGGCGGCGGTGCGCGCAGCAGCTACTGGCGACAAATGCTGGCGGATATCAGCGGTCAGCAGCTGGATTACCGTACGGGCGGCGATGTAGGCCCCGCGCTGGGTGCGGCGCGTCTGGCGCAGATTGCCCTGCATCCTGACGTGCCGCCTGCCACGCTGTTACCGCAGTTAGCTATTGAACAGCAGCATGTTCCCGATGCGTCCCGCCACGCGTGGTATCAGCCCCGCCGCGAAACCTTCCGCCGGATTTATCAGCAACTGCTGCCGCTGATGTCCTGAATTCTGACGTCCTCGCCCACCAGGGCGAGGACGTTGCTGCGACGTCTGTAATCAGCCTGAAGATGTCCTTTTTTGGTCTTAGCAGGTGCATTATCCCCTGGCAGAATGGTGTTACACCCACTGCATAAGGCGTCCTGAAATGTCACGTTCTGCCCTCATCAACATTGATACCCAGCTTTCTTTCCTGCACCGTGATTTCTGGCAGGAAGACAACTTCCCGGCTTTTTGCCACGCCATGAGCACCCTGATTACAGGCTGTGCGTCGCACGGCATGCCGGTGGTCGATATCTTCCATGTCAATGACACCGGTGGTGGCCCCTTCGCACTGGAGAGCGGTTTTATCGCGCCCATGTCTTTTCTGACGCACCAGCCTGCGGTCACCTTCTACAAACATGTGCACAACGCCTTTACCGATACGGGGCTGGATCACTGGCTGCGCACGCGTGATATCAACCATGTGATCATCTGCGGCATGCGCACCGAGCAGTGCTGTGAAACCACGGCGCGTGTGGCGTCTGATTTGGGCTATACGGTGACCTTTGTCAGCGAAGCCACATTAACCTTCCCGATGACGCACAAAGGCATTACGCTGGATTGCGATGCCCTGCGACATCGCACGGAAACGGTGCTCGACGGCCGTTTTGCCACCGTTAAAACCGTCAGTGAGACTCTGGATTCCCTATGACAACCGACGTCTGGTTTGTAATGTTGCCTGGCCTGCTGGCGCTGGATTTAACCGGCCCGGCGGAGACTTTCGTGTTAGCAAAAGGCGCGTTCAGGCTGCATTACATTGGACCGGATGCGGAAATCACCACCTCCATTGGCATCACAATGACAGGTATTTCCCCTCTTCCGGACGCGCTGCCGGAAGGGAGTTTGCTGGTTTTACCCGGCGTCACGGATTCGGCCAACGCATTTGCGACGCCTGCGGCTGACAAGGTACGTCACTGGCTGATGCGGCTGCAACCGGACATCCACCGCCAGTCTGTCCAGCTGATGTGCGTCTGCTCAGGCGCACTGCTGGCGGCAAAATCGGGCTTAATGAGCGGCATTCAGTGCACCACGCATCATGACCTTATCGCCAGGCTGAAAGCGGCGGCTCCCGCTGCGCTGGTGAAGGAAAACCGTATATTTATCGAAGATCGGGGCATCTGGACCAGTGCGGGGATCACATCGGGTATCGACCTGGCGCTGCATCTGATTAACCGCTTTTGCGGCGCGGAAAGGGCGCTGGCGGTGGCGCGTGAGATGGTAGTCTGGTTTCGCCGCTCCGGTGATGACCCGCAATTATCCCCCTGGCTGCGCTATCGCAATCACCTGCATCCGGCTATCCATCGGGTTCAGGATGCGTTAACTGCTGAGCCGCAAAAAGCCTGGCCGCTGGCTGATATTGCCGCTCAGGCCCACATCAGCCCGCGCCATCTGACGCGACTTTTCCAGCAGCATCTTGGGATTAGCGTGCGCGATTACCTCGAACAACTGCGTCTGGCCGTGGCGCAGCAGTGGCTTTTACAGGGCCGGGGCGTTGAGCAGGCGGCGATGGCGGCAGGCTTTTCCTCTCCGCGCCAGTTGCACCGGGCGCGTGCGCGTTCCGCTAACTGACGTAGCGACGAGTGTCCACGCGCTGTAGCAGCATCGACAGCCCCAGGCTGATTGCAACCGTAATGGCAAATATCCAGATGATATCGAGCACCGGCCAGCTTTGGATCTCAACGCCACGCGTGCGCAGGGCATGAATGACCAGGGCGTGAAAACCGTAAATCCCCAGCGAGTGACGCGAAATCGTCATCAACCCCGGCAAGACGCGGCTGTTGAGTGTATTTTTTACCAGCGTTAACAGCGACATCGCGCAGATGAACACCAGCGGCCCGCAGTACAAATACCAGGTGTCAGCGAAATTGCCGCGCCATTTCAGCTCATGCAAGGTGCCACGTGAAATCCCCCAAACCGCCAGTACGAAAACCACGGCGCTTATCGCAGTAAGGTGCTTTTTCTGTGTGTCCATCATCCCGAGCGCGCGGCCCAGCAGACCGTAAATCACATAGTAGAAGGTGTCGCCGTTGATGTAGAGGTTGATGGGGAGCCACTCGAAACTGCCGATTTTTTGCGACACCGTATTAGGGTTAGCCACCACGCCAATCACCAGCATCAGTGCCAGCAGCATCTTCCCGCTCACCGTTTTCACCTGAATCAGCGGAGAGACGAGATAGATAACGATAATCGCGAAGAAGAACCACAGGTGGTAGAACACCGGTTTTTGCAGCAGGTTTTTCAGCGACAGATCGCTGTTAATCGAGGTGAAGAAAAAGATATAGGCGAAGGCGAGGGCGCTGTAGAACAGGAGACAGAGGCCAATACGCAAAAAATGGCGCGGCTGGGCGCTACGCTCACCGAAGAAAAGGTAGCCTGAAATCATAAAAAAGAGCGGCACGCTGACGCGTGACGCGGAGTTCAGGAAGTTTGCGATTCCCCAGTCGAAGGTGCTGACGCTTGCCGCGTGGGTGATGTACCAGGTGGTGGTGTGAATCATCACCACCATTAAGCAGGCGATCCCTCGCAGATTTTCAATCCAGTTAATTTTCGGCGGCATCAGTTCCTCAATTTTTCTGTTAAATACCCTCAGACTCGTGATTAATTGCACTTTCTCACTGGATAATTCTGAGTTTTCCCGCCTGCGCTTGTAGGGCAGACGCTGGATTTGCAAAATCCGCTATTCACATGGTTCCTCACTAAAAATAACAGCAGGTTAGCCTGACGGTGAAAAAATGATTGTCAAAGGGATGGTGGCGGCATTAATCCTGCTTTTAGCGGGATGCAGCGCTCAGCAAGCAACACCCGTGCAGAAGGCGCAGAAAGCCAAAGTCAGTCCGTCCCTCTCCCTGGAAATGGAGCAACTATGCAGGCAGAATGCGGCGTATCGCTACAATACCGAGAAACAGAAAATCGCCGTCACCGGCTTTGAACAATTTCAGAGTAGCTATGAAATGCGAGGTTTTACCCCTCTGAAGGAGCGTTTTGTCTGCGCTTTTGACACAGAAGGGCAGTTTTTACACCTTTCCATGCGCTAGATGTTCAATTTTCCCTAAACAGACCTGTTTCATACTGTATATCTTGCACTCAGCGGGTATACTGAGCCCTTCCTTAAATCCACACGTATCCAGCACGAAATAATATGCAAAAGTTTGATACCAGGACCTTTCAGGGCCTGATCCTGACCTTACAGGATTACTGGGCTCGCCAGGGCTGCACCATTGTTCAACCACTGGACATGGAAGTTGGCGCCGGCACCTCTCACCCAATGACCTGTCTTCGCGCGTTAGGGCCAGAACCGATGGCAACCGCCTACGTGCAGCCTTCCCGTCGCCCGACCGATGGTCGCTACGGCGAAAACCCGAACCGTTTACAGCACTACTACCAGTTCCAGGTGGTGATTAAGCCGTCTCCGGACAACATCCAGGAGCTGTATCTGGGTTCGCTGAAAGAGCTGGGTATGGATCCGACCATTCACGATATCCGCTTCGTGGAAGACAACTGGGAAAACCCAACGCTGGGTGCCTGGGGTCTGGGTTGGGAAGTGTGGCTGAACGGCATGGAAGTGACGCAGTTCACTTACTTCCAGCAGGTTGGCGGCATGGAATGTAAACCTGTCACCGGCGAGATCACCTACGGTCTGGAACGTCTGGCGATGTACATTCAGGGCGTCGACAGCGTTTACGATCTGGTCTGGAGCGACGGCCCGCTGGGTAAAACAACCTACGGCGACGTGTTCCATCAGAACGAAGTGGAACAGTCCACTTACAACTTTGAATACGCGGA
The DNA here is from genome assembly GCA_963530515.1 of uncultured Enterobacteriaceae bacterium. GTDB lineage: Bacteria > Pseudomonadota > Gammaproteobacteria > Enterobacterales > Enterobacteriaceae > CBFFRJ01. The sequence continues at coordinate 15,536 of CAUSEC010000054.1, forward strand.
CGTGGACTTCCTGTTCTCCTGCTTCGAGCAGTATGAGAAAGAAGCCCAGCAGCTGCTGGCGCTGGAAAATCCGCTGCCGCTGCCTGCCTATGAGCGCATTCTGAAGGCCGCCCATAGCTTCAACCTGCTGGATGCGCGTAAAGCCATCTCCGTGACGGAACGTCAGCGCTACATCCTGCGCATTCGTACCCTGACCAAAGCGGTAGCTGAAGCTTATTATGCTTCCCGTGAAGCCCTCGGCTTCCCGATGTGCAACAAGAATAAATAAGAGGCGGCCATGTCTGAGAATACTTTCCTGGTGGAAATCGGCACTGAAGAGCTGCCACCAAAAGCCCTGCGCAGCCTGGCGGAATCCTTTGCGGCCAACGTGACGGCTGAACTGGACGCAGCCGGCCTTGCGCACGGTAACGTTGAGTGGTTTGCCGCACCGCGTCGTCTGGCGTTGAAAGTGGCTAACCTGTCTGCTTCCCAGCCCGATCGCGAAGTTGAAAAACGCGGCCCGGCGATTGCCCAGGCATTTGATGCCGAAGGCAAACCGAGCAAAGCGGCAGAGGGCTGGGCGCGTGGTTGCGGTATTACCGTTGACCAGGCTGAACGTCTGGCGACCGACAAAGGTGAATGGCTGCTTTATCGTGCGCACGTGAAAGGCGAAAGTGCCGAAGCGCTGCTGCCGAACATGATTGCCACTTCGCTTGCCAAACTGCCTATCCCGAAACTGATGCGCTGGGGCGCGTCCGACGTGCACTTTGTGCGTCCGGTGCACACCGTCACGCTGCTGCTTGGCGATACCGTCATTCCGGCAACGATTTTGGGCATTCAGTCCGATCGCGTGATTCGCGGCCACCGCTTTATGGGCGAGCCGGAATTCACCATCGACCATGCCGATCAGTATCCGCAGATCCTGCTGGAGCGCGGCAAAGTCATTGCTGACTATGAAGTGCGTAAAGCGGCTATCAAAGCGGGTGCAGAAGAAGCAGCACGCAACATTGGCGGCAATGCAGATCTCAGCGAAAGCCTGCTGGAAGAAGTCACCTCCCTGGTCGAATGGCCGGTGGTGCTGACGGCGAAATTCGAAGAGAAATTCCTCGCGGTGCCGTCTGAAGCGCTGGTTTACACCATGAAAGGTGACCAGAAGTACTTCCCGGTGTATGCCAACGACGGCAAACTGCTGCCAAACTTCATCTTCGTGGCCAACATCGAGTCGAAAGATCCGATTCAGATAATCTCTGGTAACGAGAAGGTTGTTCGCCCGCGTCTGGCGGATGCCGAATTCTTCTTTAATACCGACCGTAAAAAACGTCTGGAAGATCATCTGCCGCGCCTGCAAACCGTGCTGTTCCAACAGCAACTAGGTACGCTGCGCGACAAGACCGACCGTATTCAGGCGCTGGCGGGCTGGATTGCTGAACAAACGGGCGCTGACGTCAACCACGCAACTCGCGCGGGCCTGCTGTCTAAATGTGACCTGATGACCAACATGGTCTTCGAGTTCACTGACACTCAGGGCGTGATGGGCATGCACTATGCGCGTCACGATGGCGAAGCAGAAGACGTGGCTGTAGCGCTGAACGAGCAATATCAGCCGCGCTTTGCGGGCGATGACCTGCCGTCTAACCCGGTTGCATGTGCTGTCGCGATTGCCGATAAGATGGATACCCTTGCGGGCATCTTCGGTATTGGTCAGCATCCGAAAGGCGACAAAGACCCGTTTGCGCTGCGTCGTGCCGCGCTGGGTGTGTTGCGTATCATCGTTGAGAAGAACCTGAATCTGGATCTGCAAACGCTGACCGAAGAAGCGGTGCGTCTGTACGGTGACAAGCTGACTAACGCGAAAGTGGTCGATGACGTAATCGACTTTATGCTTGGCCGCTTCCGCGCCTGGTATCAGGACGAAGGCTACACCGTTGATACTATCCAGGCGGTGCTGGCGCGTCGTCCGACCCGTCCGGCAGACTTCGATGCGCGCATGAAGGCCGTTTCTCACTTCCGTACGCTGGATGAAGCCGCCGCGCTGGCAGCCGCCAATAAGCGTGTGTCTAACATCCTGGCGAAGTCAGACGAAACCCTGAACGATACCGTTCATGCTTCCGTGCTGAAAGAGGCGGCTGAAATCAAGCTGGCGATGCAGGTTGCCGTCATGCGTGACAAGTTGCAGCCGTACTTTGCCGAAGGCCGCTATCAGGAAGCCCTGATTGAACTGGCAGCCCTGCGCGAGCCGGTGGATGAGTTCTTTGAAAACGTCATGGTGAACGCGGAAGACAAAGATGTGCGTCTGAACCGCCTGGCGCTGCTCTCCAAACTGCGCGAATTGTTCCTGCAGGTAGCGGATATTTCGCTGTTGCAGTAATAACGATTGTGTTAATAAAAAAACCCGCTGCCTGGCGGGTTTTTTATTGTCTGAAAATAATAATACGAGAACCATTAATAATTCGCTGGTAAATATATTGGCGGTTTTTTATTTATTATCAGAAATTAATTTAAGAATGTGTCCACAGCGATACTGTACATATTTACGCTAGTGAATCGCCACGGATAATCTAGACACTTCCGAGCCGTTGATAATACTGGTTTTC
>CAUSEC010000055.1:0-17601 GCA_963530515.1 uncultured Enterobacteriaceae bacterium
GAAAACCAGTATTATCAACGGCTCGGAAGTGTCTAGATTATCCGTGGCGATTCAGGTAGACGCCTGCAGAAAGCGGTGATCAAATACTATGAAATAATGGATGCTGGAATAGAAACAGAAATTTATAACATCACCCTTGAAAGTGTTGTTATTTCATCAGTTGATTTCTCACATGTTTATTATCCTGGTAGCACATCTCCAAACATGCACGAGGTGGTAGGGCTACGGTTTCGTGGAATTGAATGGAATTATGTCAAAGGGCACATCAAATACGATGACGCATGGATGAAACCAAAGAAAGAAGAACAACAGACACAATAAAAATAAGGGGGCTTTTGCCCCCTCAAATTATGATTTCAATGCTCGTATGTCATCAAGCAGAGCTTTCAATTGACTATCTTTCAGAACCGGATCACGTATACGGTCAGTCTTTCCTGTGCTGGCATATCTGGTTTCCCCTTGCAGAAGGGGAGTGGGTCTCTTATCCAATCTGTTGTTGCCACGACTCCACCGTTTTCTGGCCCAGGGAAGCGCAATTACCCTCAATTCATCACTGCACCATCCCACCCACCAGTCTCACTTTTCTGACTTCACCCCCCCTCCAGCGAAATCAGTAACGCCGACAGGCTGCTGTCCAGTAGCGCCAGTGTCTCAGCCGGAATCGCGGAAAGAATCTGTCGCTCGTTTTCGATGTGTTTCTCCACCGCACGGTCGATCAGTGCCATTCCGTCATCACTCAGCTGCACCAGCATGCTGCGCGCATCTTCTGTATTGGTCACACGGGTTATCAACCCCCGGCTCTCCAGCCGTTTGAGCCGGTGTGTCATCGTGCCTGACGTCACCATCAGGGTCGAAAACAGCTCGGTCGGGCTGAGGCAGTAAGGCGCGCCGGAGCGACGCAGCGTCGCCAGCATATCGAACTCCCACATGCTGAGGTCGAATTCCACAAATGTGGCTTCGAGCCGCTGCGCCAGCAGGGCGGCACAACGTTTGATTCGCCCGATAGGGGCCATCGGGCTGGCATCAAGATCCGGGCGTTCACGCTGCCACTGCGCAAGGATGGCGTCGACCGCGTCTTTCTGGTGCACAATTTGATCACTCATTTATCTTGACTTCAAGGTAATTGCTCAACACACTGATGATATCTTGAATTGAAGATAAAGGCAAAGTGATGCAAACCCAATCTCCACTGTACTACTGGCGTGACGTGATCCTGACGGCGATGGCCCCGGCAATCTGGGGCTCAACGTACATTGTGACGTCACAACTGCTGCCACCCGATCGCCCCTTTATTGCCGCACTCATCCGCGTGCTGCCTGCGGGCCTGCTCATTCTGATGTTCACCCGTCGGCTGCCGGCGCGTCGCGACATCTGGCGTCTGGTCATTCTCAGCGTGCTCAATATCGGCGCGTTCCAGGCGCTGCTGTTTGTGGCGGCCTACCGTCTGCCGGGCGGGCTGGCGGCGGTGCTGGGGGCTATCCAGCCGCTGCTGGTCATGGTGCTGGTCTGGGCGGTGGACAAGCGAGCGCCAGCACAGCTCACCTTGTGGGCGGCCGTGGCCGGCGTGGCGGGCATGGCAATTTTGCTGCTCTCGCCGCAGACGATATTTGAACCCATTGGGGTGGCCGCCGCTTTGCTGGGTGCCGCCTGTATGGCAACGGGTGTGTGGTTAACGCGTTACTGGAAAATCGACCTGCCGGTCATGCCGCTCACCGGCTGGCAGCTTGTGTTCGGCGGGCTGATGCTCGCGCCCGTCGCGTATCTGGTTGACGACCCGCTGCCTGCGCTCACGGCATCGCAATGGGCGGCTTATGCCTATCTCAGCCTCGCCGGCGCACTGCTCGGCTATGGCCTGTGGTTTCGCGGCGTCACCCGTCTGCCCGGCGTGGCGGTGGCCTCACTGGGGCTACTCAGCCCACTGGCTGCCGTGGCGCTCGGCTGGATCGTGCTCTCGCAGGCCATGAGCGGCACGGCCTTTATCGGGTTGTTCATCGTGCTGGCGAGTGTGCTGGTCGTCCAGCGCACCTCGGCACGCAGCGCCTGACCGGTTTCTGACACTCTCAATCGTTAACATTTATTTGTAAAAAGGAAGAAAAATGACCCTTTCCGTACTGAATGCCATCACTTCTCGCGTCTCGGTCAACCGCTTTCAGCCAGATCGCCCGCTGGAGGATGAAACCATCGCTGAACTGATCGCTCTGTCAACCAAAGCGCCGTCGGCATTTAACATGCAGAACTGGCGGTTTATCGCGGTACGTACTCCTGAGGGGAAAGCGCGCCTGAAAGCGGCGGCTTATGGTCAGCAGAAAATAATCGATGCCTCCGTGGCCTTTATTGTGATCGGCCAGCTTGCTGCCCATGAGCAACTGGCCGCCGCGCTCAAACCGAGCGTGGACGCGCAAATTATGCCGCAGCGCATGGTCGACGGCTGGGTGAGTCAGGCGACGGCCAGCCACGAAAACGATCAGGTGTTACAGCGCGACGAAGCCGTGCGCTCTGCCTCGCTGGCATCGATGACGCTGATGCTGGCCGCCGAGGGCATGAACCTCGGCTCCTGCCCGATGATTGGATTTGATGCCGGGCAGATTAGCAGGGACTTTGCCCTGTCAGCCAACGAACTGCCGCTGATGCTGGTGGTGGTTGGCTACCCCGACGGTGAGAACTGGCCTCAAAAGCCGCGCAAACCGCTTAGCGAGGTGCTCTCTCTCGCCTGAGTCTGATTTCTTCCCGCGCCAGCGTCATTCTGGCGCGGATTATCCCGCCTGAACCCATCCAAATTTTGAATCAATTACATCGACTTCTTGCATTATTCATCTATTAAGCCGAATGATACTCTGCACACGACCTGGAATAATTACCTCTACATAAGAAGGACATGATGAAATCCACTTCCCTTGTTCTGGCGGGCTGCATGCTGTTGTCGTCCGCGGCGTCGCAGGCCTTTGCGGCGAATGAAACCCTCCCCGGATTTGCCGAAGGGGCGAAGGTGATGAACGTCACTCCGTCTCAGGGCCAGATCGATTTATTCAGTAACGTTATCTATTCACAGGTAAAAGACGGTATTGCGCTCCGCCAGTTAAAAATGTCGCTGCTGGTGCCGCGCAACATTGACCTGAAACCGGCGATTATCTACTTCCCCGGCGGCGGCTTTATGACTGCCAACCACGACAAGTACATTGCGATGCGCATGGCGCTGGCGAACGCCGGCTACGTGGTCGCAGCGGCAGAATACCGCGTGATCCCGGATAAATTCCCGGCCCCGGTGGTGGACGGCAAAACCGCCGTGCGTTACCTCCGGGCGCACGCCAGTGAGTTCAATATCGATCCGGCCCGCATTGCCGTACTGGGTGATTCCGCGGGCGGCTGGCTGGCGCAAATGCTTGGCACCACCAACGGTGAAAAGGCGTTTGATAAGGGCGACTACGCCAGTCAATCTTCCGACGTACAGGCAGTGGCGACCCTGTATGGCATCTCGAATCTGCTGAATATTGGCGAGGGATTCCCGGAAACGGTGCAAAAAGTCCATCAGTCTCCTGCGGTCACCGAAGCGCTGTTGGTTAACGGTGCGGCATTCCGTAGTTTTGCCGGTGCTGCTATCGACAGCGACCCGAAAAAAGCGCTCGCCGCCAGCCCCATGGGGCACATCACCGGCCATGAGCCGCCGTTTTTAATCATGCACGGCAGTGCGGATTCGTTAGTGTCCCCGGTGCAAAGCGCGCAGCTTTATCAGGCGCTGAAAGCCAAAAAGGACACCGCTGACTATGTGTTAGTCGAAGGCGCAGAACACGGCGACATTCACTGGTATCAACCGCAGGTCATTGAGCAGGTGGTGAGCTGGTTCAAACAGACCCTGGGCGAACCGTTAAAACAGAATGCCCCGGCAAAAGCCGACAAAAAATCTAACCTGTAAAAAAAAGCCCCCGAATGCCAGCGCACCCGGGGGCTTTACTCTCTCCCAAACTCGGTCAACCGCGCACGAAGGTATCAGCGGTTCTCTTCAATGTAATACGCCAGGTCTGCCGGGGTTTTCAGCACGGTGGCGACTTCGGTCGGTGGGATCATGCAGCCGTAAACGTCCTGCACTTCCAGCACCAGATCCACGGCCAGAATAGAGTCGAGAATATCGGACTCAATCAGCTCGTCGTGGAAACCCACTTTGCGGGACAACACTTTTTCAAACAGCGCGAGAATTTCTTGTTCCATCTTCATTTCCTTAAGTCTTTAGTTTGTGCGGGCGTGAGTATCCAGCAACTTACGATCGATTTTGCCGTTCGGGTTCAGCGGCAGGGCGTCTTTAATGATGATCTGCGACGGCACCATGTAGTGCGGGATCACCTCAGACAGCGAGGATTTGATCGCCTCCGGGGCAAGATCCGTCACGCAGAACGCCGCAATGCGCAGCACGCCGCCGCCGGATTTCATCAGCGGCAACACCACGGCTTCGTTGATGCCGGACATCGCCAGCAGGCGGTTTTCAATTTCATTAATTTCGATGCGATAGCCGTTCAGCTTGATCTGGCTGTCGTTGCGGCCCTGGCAGTACAGCAGGCCGTCTTCATAGCCCAAATCACCGGTGCGGTAGCCACGATACTGCTCGCTCTCGCGGTGCAGCAGTTTCTCGGCGTTCTCCTGCGCCAGGCCCAGGTAGCCGCGCATCACGTTTTTACCCCAGATGACCAGCTCGCCTTCAGCGGTAATTTCCATATGGGACTCCGGCATCATCGCGCCAACGGGCAGCAGATCGATGTCGTTGTTGAGGATCTCGTCGGTGATTTCGATGACCGTGGTGGCGATGGTCGCCTCCGTCGGGCCATAGGAGTTGAGGATTTTGGCGTGTGGGAAGCGGCGGCGTAACTGTTTTACCAGTGCTTTGTACAGCACCTCGCCAATAAACACAAACACCCCAAGCTCAGGCAGATAGTCGCTGTTGAACTGCGGGGAGAGCAGGCGCTGATAGGCGAACGACGGCGTCGACACCCACACGGAAACCTTGTTCTCTTTCAGGCGATCCAGCCAGTTTTCAGCCGCGATATCTTCTTTGGCATTCAGCACGATGTGGCCGCCGGTGGCGAGGTTCGCCAGCAAAGGGATCAGCGACAGGTCAAAGCTGAACACCGCGTGGTTCATCAGCACCGGGGTCTCAGGCAGTGAGAAATCGTCGCGCACCCACTGCATAAAGTGCCACACGCTCTCACGGCCAATCTGCACCCCTTTCGGTTTGCCGGTGCTGCCGGAGGTAAACATGATGTACGCCAGATCATGCTCGGCGAGCACCTGGCCTGCTTCGGCGGTTTTCATAAACTGCTTCGTTGCTACGTCGTAATAGTAGGGCGCGTTAGCGAGGTGGCAGATTTCTCTCAGGCGCTCCTGCGGGTAGATGCAATCGACCGGGATATACGGAATGTTGTGCAGCAGGCAGCTGTAAATGGCGACGGCAAATTCTGCCTGCTGGTGACCGTACAGCACCACCGGCGTACCGGCGGGCTGCTGGCAGCGTGCATAACGCTGCGCAAAGTCCACCACAGCATCGGACAGTTCAAGCCAGGTCAGGGCATCATCACTGCCGCTGACAGCCAGCTGATGCGGGTTGGCAGGATCGCGCAGTGCTGCACGCAGGAAGTCTTGTAATTCAACGAGTTCAGAATGAGTTTTCATAGGGGAGACATTCCACTAAAGATGTAAAGGGAGGCCGCGGCGCTTCCCAGCGTCAGAATTCGTCCCAAAAATGCGATAACCGGAAGCTGAAGCCAGTTGCTCAACGCCGGGCTGCGTTTGGCGGACCAAAGCAGCATGTTGTGAGCAACAGAAATGGCGCCAAAGAGCGCGCCGCTGATGACGTAGTGTCGTTCCAGCCCGTTCCATGCCCCCATACAAAACAGGGTGCAGAAAATGCCAATATTCTGCGCGAGTGTTTTGTTCTGACGGAAAAAGTCGAGCTTCATCAGATTCATATAAATCGGCATAAAGACCACGTCGCGCAGCCACTCAGAGAGGCTGACGTGGAATCGACGCCAGAAGTCCTGCGGGTTTTTCGCCAGAATCGGCAGGTTAAAGTTGGCCGGAATGTTCAGGCCAAACAGGCGACCGGCTCCAATAGCCATGTTGCTGTAACCGGCAAAATCAAAGTACAGATAGGTGCTGTAAGCCACCGACATCACCACGCCAACGGTCCAGTCAAACGGGCGCTGGCTCCAGGACTGAATCACCAGGTTGTCGACAAGCATGGCCAGCAGGAATTTCTGAATGATCCCGGTGAAAATTTGCTCCATTGCCGTTAAAAACTGCTCGCGGTTGATGGCAAACACCGGTTTGTTAATGTCCGTCACCCAGCTGCGCCAGCGGTACATGGGGCCGGCGAGAATAATAAAAGGCATAAACAGGTAGCAGAAATAATGCAGGAAGTTACGGCCATCTTTTTTGCTGCGATACAACAGCACATCAATGGCGCGAAACGTCATAAACGACAGGCCAATCATGCCCCAGTGATTGTTCAGATGCAGTTTCACCAGCAGTAACGGGAGCAAGGTTAACGTGACCGCCTGCCAGGTTTTTAGCCAGCCTTTATCTTTTAATGTGACGAGAACATAAAAAGCGAAAAATACCGCCACCGGGATAAGATAATCATCCTGGAAAATATATCCCCAGCCGATTGCCGCCAGCACGGAAAATGCCGCCAGATAGGTCAGTCGATAACTGAGAACGCGATTGACCAGCGCAAACAGCAGCGCGGATGAAAAAAGACAGAAAAAGAATGTGCCTGAGCTGTACATCATTCACCCTCAGAATTTTTGATATTCAAAGTGCACTTTAATATTTTTGCTGTCGTCCACGGTGGACCACGCAACGACCGTCACTGCCAGAAAGAGATAAAGGAAAAAAAGGCGCATCGCATATTTCATCATTTAAAACTCTCCGCAATAAAACGGTCCATCGGCACCCATGCCAGTTCAGTGGGGTGCAGGCGGTCCCAGTTCCAGCCGTTCTGGTAAGGTTGTGAGTACATATCCAGGTAAGGCACCTGATTTTCCGTGAGAATGGCCTGGATTTTCTTATCCGTTGGCTGGAAGGTATCGGTGTTGTACAGCGCCCAAGGGTTGACCGGATCGACGATAGCAATCACCTGTACGTGGCGGGATTTCAGCAATTCGACGGTCTTGCGCAGGGCCTCGATTTGCCCTGGTATCACCGGCGTGTCGTCCCACTGCTCCGGCTTATCACCGTTTTCGTACACCGATTTATCCATCCACATCGTGGCAGCACTTTGCTGACGTCTTTTGTTCAGTTCGCGAGCATGGGCCAGTTCCTGATCCCAGTCAGGCAGGGGGCTGGCGGCCTGTTGGGTGGGCCAGGATGGCGACGTCTGGGTGTCAATGTGGAGCAACCTGAACCAGTCGTTTTTCACCAGCGTGCAGAAATTAGCAAACTGGAAGCTCACCTCATCCCAGACCATACCGAAGTCCCAGCCGGACTCCTTCATTTGGGCGAAGGTCAAATGGCTGACCTCTTCTTTATCAATGTTTTTGAGATAATGAGTCAGCAGCGGACGCGCCTGCGGATCCTTCATCAGCGGATCAAAAATCGGTGCCGGGAAATGATCGGCAAAAATGGCCGGGGGAATGCCTTTGGAATAAAAGCTGTCCGGCGCTAACAGTAAAACGACTTTACTGTTTTCATTCAGGTCATCTTTAAAACGCGAGAACATTAAGAATTGCGTGATGTCATCAACGAACGCATCACCATAGGCCACAACCGGTTTATGCAATTGGTTATTAAAGTAATTATAAACCGCATAATGTTCATTAACGGACGTTGCCACTTCAGATGCGCCAATAAAGAAAATAGCATTCCCTTTTAACGCATGGGAAATAGTCGCTATTTTATCGGCCTGCTCTTTTTGTGTGCCTTCCATCGATTTGATCAACGGGTGAAATTTCAACGGCCCTGAGAAGCTCGTCACCAACGGGTGCAAGCACAGGAACAAGATAGCCAGCGTCGCCATCAGGATATGTAGGCAGAGAGTATTTTTTATTTTCATTATAATGTAAAACGACCTGGTATTAATTTGTTTAAACTTTGTGAGTTCTAAATTCACAATAAATCGACTTCTTTCTATCGGATACTATATACCAGGGCTCCGGGAGAGCATGAGTGATTCCGTGTAACGGTTTGTACAGCCTTAGCGTGGTAATAATACGTTTCGCATCTAATGGGGAAATAATGCGCAAAAGCGGCGGGAAAAATGTACCAATACGAGCACGGAAAGTCCCCTCTCCTCTTTGGGGAGAGGGTTAGGGTGAGGGGGAATATGTGGCTCTGATGGTCATTCCGTTCACCTTATGTTCCTTGCTTTTCTATAGAGCCAGAGCCCGTGAACGTGCCAGGGTGGCTCATCGCCACCACCCTGGCGACCCGGGCTCCCGGCAGGAAAATCGCCGCTGGCGCGGTCCACTCAGCGTATTCCTTCAGGCTTATCGGGGACGGGCGGATGAAACGTCCCTGTAAAACCGCCCTCGCCGCGCATCCATGCGCGTCGCCCCGGCCTTGCGGATACGCTTCGTCGATTTTCAGCCGGACCCAGTCATCGCTTTAGCTGTTGTGTTCTCATTGCGCAGTGTTATCGCTGTTAAACGTAATATTACTGGGAACTCCTCAACCCTCAGGGTTAGGGTGAGGGGACAACCCGCTACTTCATCGCCCCTGAACACCGATCCGCTACCCCATTCAATCCCTCGCTTTCATGCGTAAAAGATTTGAAATGCTGCTGCGCATCCAGCTTCACCACATAAATCGAATCAAAATCGGCGGACGGCCAGGTGGGTACCTGCGAGGCGTCCCCGCCGCTGTTTTTCACCAGCGCTTTGGCCGCGGTCACCAGATTCTTATGTTCCCAGGAGAGGAACGTCAGCGGGACCGGTTTTTCTGCCAGCAGCTCCGTTACCAGCTTGTCGGTTTGACTCGCATGAAAACGCAGATCGACAGGTTTCGATACCTGAATGGCAAGCGGGGTGATCGTCGTCAGCGGGCGTAACGAACTGCCGAGTTTTTTCTCCTTCGGCGCGGAAGCATAAAGGGCATCCGGCGTGCCGTAACGGGCAAGCAGCACCGACGGCAGGCTCAGCGCCCGGTTTAACCCCTTGCAGGTCAGCTGCCCGCTTTCGTTGTCCGGCTTTTCACCGTGGCGAAAGAAAACATAGGTACTGTCAGCAGAGGCGAAAAGGGGCGTTATCAGGGCGGCAGTCAGTAACACGGTGAGCGTTTTTTTCATTTTGATTTCCGGTAAATGAGCGCGAATCAGCAGGGATAGTTCATAAACGATGCAGTATAGGGGGAAATGCCGCGCGTTCGCCTGCGATTAACCGTTACCGCTGATTGCAGGCATGCACGAAAAATTTTCCCCCCAGCGAAACTTTTTGCGCGCTGCAAGCGAACTGTCTGTGAACGTGAACCTCTTTCCTCAAGATAAACGCCGTGGAGCGCACTATGATCTCAATGAAAAAGACCTTTCTGAGCCTCACCTCTGCCGTCCTCTTTAGCGTCTCAATGCTGTCGACCAGTGCCCATGCCGCGCTGCCCGTTGGCGCGCAGGCACCGGACTTCCAGTTGCAGGGGGCGCTGGCCGGTAAACCGCTGACCTTCTCGCTCAAGCAGGAGCTGCAAAAAGGGCCGGTGGTGCTCTACTTCTTCCCGGCCGCGTTCAGCCAGGGGTGCACCATCGAAGCCCATGCCTTTGCTGAAGCGACGGATGATTTTAAAAAGTTGGGAGCGACTGTCGTGGGTGTGACCGCCGGGAACGTGGATCAGGTGGATGAGTTTTCCAAACTCGAGTGCCGCGACAAATTTACCGTCGCCGCCGATCCGGGGGCCAAAATTGCGGGCGAGTATCAGACCCTGATGGAGATGAAAGGCAAAACCCTGTCTGACCGTACCTCGTACGTCATTGCTCCCGACGGCAAGATCCTGCTGAGCTACACTGACAGAAACCCGGAAGCACATATCCAGAAAACGATGGACGCCGTGAAAGAATACAAAAACTCGCACTCGTAATGCGCCAGTTCCTTCACCCACTCGCCATCAGAGAAACATTATGTTGACCGCGATGCTCGCCGCCTTTGCAGGCGGCATTATTCTCAACTTTATGCCCTGCGTTTTCCCGATCGTGTCACTCAAAGCGCTGGGGCTTCTGCGCCATACCCAAAGCCCTGCGCAGACCCGTAAAGAGGGCGTCGGCTTCCTGCTCGGTACTGTCGTCACGATGATGGTGCTGGCGGGGATTTTGCTGGCGCTGCGGGCGGGCGGCACCGCCGTGGGCTGGGGCTTCCAGCTTCAGTCGCCGCTGGTGATTGCCTTTCTCGCCCTGATTATCCTCGGCGCGGCGCTCAATCTGCTGGGCGTATTTGAAGTGGGGCTGTCGATACAGCGGGCAGGGGAGATCTCTGTGGAACGCGGTGCCTTTACCCGCGCAGCGCTGACCGGGGCGCTGTCTATTATTGTTGCCACCCCGTGTGCGGCCCCCTTTATGGCCGGAGCCATAGGCTATGCGCTGGTGCAGCCGCCCGCCGTGGCGCTGGCGATTTTCTTTGCCCTGGCGCTGGGCTTTGCCGCGCCGTTCAGCGCGCTGTCGCTGTTCCCGGCGCTCGGTAAATGGCTGCCACGACCGGGGGCATGGATGAACATCCTCAAGCGCGGCCTGGCCTTCCCGATGTTTGGTGCCTTTGGCTGGCTGGTGTGGGTGCTGGCCCAGCAGTCGGGGACCACGGCGCTGGCGATGATTCTGGCCGCCTCCGTGGTGCTGAGCTTTGCGGCCTGGCTTTACGGCATGGCCCAGCAGCGTCGTTTCGCCGGGAAACGCCATGGGGTGCTGTTTGCGGTGACGGCGGCACTGGTTCTGGCGGTGGTGGTACCGTTGCCGTCGGTCATCAAAAATGCCGCCCCTGAACAAACCGTGGCGAAAGTCGAAGAGATGAAATGGTCGCCGCAAACCGTGGCGGAAAACCGGGGGCACGGCAAAGCGATTTTCGTTAATTTCACCGCCTCATGGTGCATTACCTGCCAGGTGAATGAACGCACCTCGCTCTCCACTCAGACGGTTAAAGATGCGCTGGCCCGCACCGATACCCTCTACATGGTGGCGGATTCGACCAAATTTAATGCCGACATTGACGACGCCATGAGCGAGCTGGGCGGTGGCAGTCTGCCGTTCTATGTGGTCTACCCGGCGGACGGCGGCGCGCCGAAAATCCTGCCGCAGGTGCTGACGCCTTCCATCGTGGTCAATGCGCTGACCCAGGCAAGTGGGAAGAAAACGTGAGTCCGCAAACAAAGGCGGAGTATGGATAAATGTGAGGCATCGCGGGACGAATGGCCACAGCTGATGGCGCTTGCACAGGCCGGGGATCAGGCTGCCTACACGCGGCTGCTGAAGGCGCTGGTGCCGGTCATTCGCTCGCTGGTGCGCAAGCAGATTGCAGACGATGTGCTGGTGGATGATGTCATTCAGGACGTGCTGCTGACCGTGCACCGGGTGCGTCATACCTTTGATCCCGATTCGCCTTTTTTGCCGTGGCTGATGGCGATAACCCACGCCCGCACGGTCGATGCGCTGCGCAGACGCGGGCGACATCAGCACCGGGAGATGGACGCTGACACCATGCCGGAGTACGCCGTCAGCGGAGGTCTGGAGTGGCAAAGCACCCACGAGGAGCTTGCGGTCATGCTCAACCAACTGCCACCCCGGCAGCGGGACGTGGTTGAGCAGATTCATCTGCGGGAAATGAGTCTTTCAGAAACCGCGACGCGCAATAACCTGACGGTTGCCGCCGTCAAATCGTTGCTGCATCGCGCATTAAGTAATCTTCGTCGGTTAGGAGTTCATCATGGCCGATCATGATCTGTTTATTGAGCAATTGAGTCGTACCATGACGCCGGTAAAGCGCCCTCTGTCACCGGGCTGGCGAGTAGTGTCGTGGGTGGTAATGGCGTTGCCCGCAGGTGCCATCGCCAGCCTGCTGGTGCACCGCACCTTTACCGACTGGACGCAAAGCGGTGCCGGCTGGGTGATGCTGCAACTGCTGCTGACCTTTGTGGTTGGGGCGCTGGCGATTCGTAACGCGTTTTTGCTGAGCATCGCCGGGCAGCGTCCGCTTCGCTGGACGTTATTCGCGCCGCTGATCCTCGCCTGGTTTGGCATAACCTTCGCCAACATGCACCTGCACCATACGGTGCCAGAAACCAGCCACGGCGAAGGGCCAAACTGCTACCTGTTTATGGTGGTGGTCAGCCTGCCGATGATGGCGATGGTGATTGGCTATTTACGCCGTACCCGCAGCCTGTTTCCGGCCCGCAGCCTGAGTGCCGCCGGGGCGGGAGTGGCCTGCATGGCGCTCACATTACTGGCACTCTGCCACCCGACCCACGTCAGTGCGGTGGATTTCGCCATGCACCTTGCCGCCACGGCCACCATTGTGCTGGCGACGATTGCCGTCGGCTACAAATGGATTTCGCTGCCCTGATCTATCGCCCGGACGGGGAAACCTAAGGTAAAAACTCGGCAGGATCGGGATATATGTGCATACTCATAGAGTCTTATCCAGACGTATGCTGTAAACCTTGTGAGGCGAAATGAGTAAAAATGAAAAAGAAAAGCGGGTAGATACCGTTATAGGAGAAGCCATTCTTTCTCTTCTGGAGTCGGACGACGATGTTTCTTTTGATGCGCTGATCGGGCAATTACAAGAAAATCTGAGCGCGGAAGCTAACGGTGACAGGCAGGAAGCCATCAGAACGGCCATTAGCGGTGTCCATGATTTTCGTGCGCGTCCGCAAGAAAAAGCCTCAACAGGTTTGCAAGTCAACCCCCGCCAGAGTCGGCAGCAGTGCGACAGCCTGGTGATGAATGAAAAGACCGTAAAACACTAATGTTTTCCTGGCCTGTTTAATCGGACCGATTAACAGAATTTCGCTCTCCCATCCAAAACCTTCTAAATCAGAATTGCTCCGGCATGTTCTCACGAATGCTAAATGTGACTTTGGTCGGGCCTGCGGGCCTCAGAAGCTTCACCCTGTCAGCATGGAGTGTCATTGAACGAAGATGAGCAAGTATCGCTTGAAGAAATCCACGAGACGATAGGTCAGGCGGCGACCTGGCTGATGAACTCTCGCCTTCCTTTGAAGGCAAGCAATCTCATGATGGTGCTGCGCGCACAATTAAGTATGACCACTCACCCAAGGCAAAAGGTTGTGCTGGAGGCCGCACAGCAGCATCTTGTACGTAAACGCGTTAACGTTGCCTGAAAAGGCAATACCGTTGCGGCCATAAACAGTGTCATGCCTTCGTGTTTCTGACGAAGGCATCACCTGAGCAAGATGTGTTGTTTATCTGGCAGGATTAAATATCATCCGGGGTTTTCTGAACAATCATTTCCAGCGCATTTCTGTACACATCCAGCTTTACCACATCGTCTTCCGTTTCGAGCAGTTGTATCAGAGCCAGAATAAGATCCTTATTATGTACATCTGGTTTTTTGCGACCGATACTTTTTTTGAGGTCGGCAATCAATTTCAGCTCCACATCAAAGGCATGCCGGGTGCTTTCAAAGTGAGCGTTTAACTGTTCCTCGGTTGTTGTGCGCATAGTCATTCCTGTAAAGATTAAAATGGCCTCTCAGTAAGGGGTGTGAGAACCAAGCCCTGAATAAAATTAGACACCCTTTTTTAAGCCTGCAACATCCGTCACAAAAAAATTTTAACCTTTCTGTAACGCAAATGAGGTTCCGGCAATAAAAAACGGCAGCCTGAATAAAGGCCGCCGTTTTTCGTTGTCGGATGCGAGGTGATTTACTCCTCAGGAATACTCACCAGAGACCCAGAATTTTCCACCACATGGACCCCAGCCCCAGCCAGAAAAACAGCAGCAGCCCCATGCTGATGAAGCCATGCTTCCACCAGGTTGTCTGTTTTATGTAACCCGAACCAAAGTAGACCACCGCCGGGCCGTTGCCATAGTGGGTGAGCACTGCCATTAAGTTGTCGAGGAAGATAAGCCCCAGCGCAGCGAGCATTGGTGGCGTTCCTGCTCCGACTGCTACGGTCAGTAGCGCCACGAACATCGCCACGATGTGTGTTGTCATCCCGGTGAAGAAATAGTGGGTGTAGCAGTAAAACACGGCCAGCAGTACCAGGGTCAGCGGCCAGGGAATGTTAACAAACACGGAGGCCAGGTTTTCGGAGAACCACTTGAACAGGCCCAGCGAACTCATCTGATCCGCGAGCGACAGCATGGCACCCAGCCAGACGAAGGTATCGAAAGCCGATTTTTCTTTTAAACAGTCAGCCCAGTCGATGACTCTGGTCAGCAGCATCACCGAGACGGATAGAATCGCGATAGCGGTAGGATCAATGCCGGTGAGGGTGGACGTGCTCCATGCCAGCAGGGACACCAGGAATATCGCGATGGTGATCGTTTCTGATTTACTGACTGGCCCAAGCTCCTGCAGCTTTTTAATCGCCATGAGTTTTGCCTCAGGCGTGGCTTTTATTTCCGGCGGGCAGACGTAATAAAGGTACAGAGGGAAGAAGATGAACGAAACCAGCGCAGGAATAAACGCGGCCAGTGACCATAAACCCCAGCCAATATGCAGGCCGACGGTGGAAAGAACCAGCGAGCAAAGCAGCGGGTTCGATGCACTTGAGGTCATAAACATCGACGAGGAAATGGTGTTGGAATAGAACGTCGACATCATCAAAAAGGTGCCGATGCGTTGTGGGTTTTTATCCGGGTAGGAGTCGAAGCCTTCCGTTACCGACTTCACTATCGGGTAGATTATCCCCCCCGCGCGGGCGGTATTGGACGGCGTGGCCGGGGCGATGATGACATCAGCGAGCCCCAGAATATAGGCCAGCCGCAGGGAGCTGGTCCCCATATATTTGATGAGCAAATAGGCGATGCGATTCCCAAGCCCGGTCTTCACGAAGCTGGTGGAGTAAAGGAATGCCACAAGAATCAGCCACGCCACCGTGGATTGATAGCCATGGAGCACGGCGTTAATCGGCATGATTTTGAGAACCGCCACCACACCCAGCGCCAGCAGGGAAACCACGCTAAAAGGATACGGCTGGAGAATAAAGCCAAATACAGTTGCGATAAATACCGCGAAGACATGCCACGCCTCGGGGGAAATTCCACCCGGAATTGGTAAAAACCAAATGACGATGCCAATACCGAATACAACAAGAAGTTTGGTAAGCCTGGTCATATTATTAGCCATATTATTTGAGGGAGTTAAAACTTACTCCTCAATAAAGGGTAATGAACTGTGGCTATTAATGAAAAGGAATAAATATAGTTGTTATTATGCACAAAAAGCATACTTTTTGAAATTTTAAATTGAAGTCTGTCGCAAATTATTTTGGGAGTTAAATAAATTTAAATTCTATTTTCTTTGTGTCAAGAAAACACAATGTTTTCACAATGTAAAACAAATGCGGTGATTATTATTTGTCGGGGCTGTTTATAAAATAAAACCCAGACTTACTTCAAGTTTTTACATATTGAAACGAAAGTCTGATGGTTATTTAGTGAAACTATTCCGCAATGTCACTATCAATGCGTAATAGCAGAGTGTACGTGTTTGCGTTGATTGAGTCAATCAACATGCGCGCCCGTCCTACGATATATGTTTTTCTTATGCGAAATGGGTTAAATATCGCATTTACTTACCGGTGGATTATTATACGGTCGTAAGTGGTGGGTATTTATCTCTGATGGTGAGTAATATAACCGGGTGTTTTTCCTGATTATGTTGAGATATCAGTCTGATTAGTCGCAAATTGCCAGCGAGACATCACACTGACTCCCCCGGTGTTCATTGTTTTTAATTATAGGGCTATAACCATAACAAATACCTCTCCTTGCAATTTTATGACGGCTGTGTTTAATATCGATGAAATAATTTGAATATACATCGCTGATTTATGTGTGGCCCTGGTTTAAATGGGGAGGTTTCTTCTCGTGTTTAAACGTGTTGATATTATATTTATATATCCGGGAGTGTTGTAGACAGCATGGCAAACCCAACTGAAATTGTTGAATTAAGTTATCAAATTAGAAAAGTCGCTGAAAATAAAATATCCGATATTAATGATATTAACCGTGAAGCCACGTTTTTGGCCTTAAACGCGCTGATAGAAGCGGCGCGAGCAGGCGATGCCGGGCGGGGATTTGCGGTGGTCGCTAATCAGGTCAAACATATATCGTCACTGATTGGGCAAATCACTGATTCATTAAATAAAGAGCTGGCGGGGTCATTATCCAAACTGACGCAGTTAGGTGACAGTATGATAACCACCCTGCATCAGCATGAAAGTCAGCGCAATGTCGATCTGGCGCTGAATATGATTGATATCGTCGATCGCAACCTCTATGAACGCTCCTGTGACGTCCGCTGGTGGGCGACCGATGCGGCGGTAGTGGACTGCGTGACGACGCCAGATAAAACATTGTGCCTGCATGCGGCAGAACGCTTAAGCGTCATTCTCGCCAGCTACACCGTGTATCTGGATCTGTGGGTGGTCGATGCGGCCGGGAATATTCTGGCAAACGGTCGCGGGGATAATTATTCCGTTGCCGGCAGAAATATCAACGATATGAAAATATTCCGTCAGGCGATGGCCACGAAAAGTGGCAGCGATTATGTTGCCGCAGATATTGCCACCGTGCCCTTTTTAAATAACGCCACGGTCGCGACCTATGCCA
This sequence comes from uncultured Enterobacteriaceae bacterium, assembly GCA_963530515.1. Taxonomy (GTDB): domain Bacteria; phylum Pseudomonadota; class Gammaproteobacteria; order Enterobacterales; family Enterobacteriaceae; genus CBFFRJ01. The sequence goes on from CAUSEC010000055.1 coordinate 16,751, forward strand.
CGGCCATCCGTGAAAACGGCGAAGAGCAGGGGAAAGCGGCAGGCGCCTTGTTGATTTTCTTTGACTGGGAGCCGCAGGCGCGTGGCGTTGTTAACAGCGTGCGCTTAACCGAAGAAGAGTGGCAGCGCACCCGCTGCATGATTGTCGATTCCACCTTCCGCGTGATTGCATCGTCCGACGGCAGCACCGGGGATCTTTTCCCGCTGCGTACCGACGGCAAAACCTCGGGGTTTTACCAGACTAACGATGACCGCACGGTCTCTTTTGCCTTAACGCCGGGGTATGAGAGCTATCAGGGGTTAGGGTGGTATGGGGTGATTGAGCAGCGAGCAGCAGCAGAATAAGTAAGATGCCGGATGGCGGCGCAAGCGCCTTATCCGGCCTACGGGTTGAGGGCTCGCCACAAGAAAAGCCGCGCTCGGACAGTCCCCTCTCCCTCGAGGGCTGAGTGATCCCCAGTAATATCACGTTTTGCAGCGATAACACTGCGCAGTGAGAATAAAACCGCTACAGCGATGACTGGGTCCGGCTGAAAATCGCCGAAGTGTATCCGCAAGGCCGGGGCGACGCGCATGGATGCGCGGCGAGGGCGGTTTTACAGGGACGTTTCATCCGCCCGTCCCCGATTAGCCTGAAGGCATACGCTGAGTGGACCGCGTCAGCGGCGATTTTCCTGGCCGGGAGCCCGGGTCGCCAGGGCGGTGGCGGTGAACCGCCCTGGCACGTTCACGGGTTCTGGAGCGACAGAGAAGCAAGGAACATAAGGTGAACGGAATGCCCCTCACAGCAGCATGTTCCCCCTCACCCTAACCCTCTCCCTCAAGGGCTGAGTGATCCCCAGTAATATGGTC
>CAUSEC010000056.1:0-16770 GCA_963530515.1 uncultured Enterobacteriaceae bacterium
GTACAGTAATATGGTCATGGGGAGCTGACCATATTACTGGGGATCACTCAGCCCTATGGGTGAAGGGCGGGATTGCACTGCCTCAGAAGTTCTTTTCAGTCGGCTGCCAGGTACAGAAATCTTCATTCGCCACCAGCAGCAACTGCGCCCCTTCCGGCCCTTCAAGCCACGAAACGCTGACGTCCGCCGAAGAGTGATTCTGCCGACGCTCGATGTGGCTGACAGCCAGCGCATCCAGTTCAGGTTTCACCGTCTGCCCTTCACAGGTCGTCACTGAGCCATTGGCATGCCAGCGCCCCTGACGCAGCACCACCCTTCCCTGACGCAACGCATCACTGGTCTGGCGAATCTGCTCCGCCCGATAGTGGTACAAGGCAATCTGGTCGCTGGAAATCTGCTGCTTCTGCCCGTTGATCTCACGCTGCATAAAGCTGAGTTCACCGTGGTCGTCAAAGCGTACGCGAATGTGTTCCGGCTGTTTGCCGTAGATGTTGAGCTCAATCAGGCTGAGTGCATCGCCCTGCCAGCGGTATTCGCTCAAAGAGGTATCACCGCGATGCCATGGGCTAAAAGCGGCAAGAATATGTGTTTCGTTGCCCGAATCTTTGCGCCATAAACGCACCGCACCCTGGTCACCGGCGTAGCCGCTGGCGGTGAAAGGGGGTAAGGAGGAGTCGTGACTACAGGCGGTGAGTAACAGCGCGCCACCCAGCATCAATGACCGACGCCAGAATGACAAAAGGGGCCGCAAAGCCCCTTCGATAAAACTGTTCACTGCCACGCTGTCTTACTTAACAGAGTCTTTCAGTGCTTTACCAGAAACAAATGCCGGCACGTTAGCGGCGGCGATTTTGATTTCTTTACCGGTCTGCGGGTTGCGGCCAGTACGCTCAGCGCGGTGGTTCACTTTGAAGGTACCGAAACCAACCAGTTGCACAGCATCGCCTTCTTTCAGAGACTCAGTAATAGCAGCCAGGGTAGATTCCAGAGCAGCTTTAGCCTGCACTTTAGACAGATCAGCCTTGTCCGCAATTACATCAATCAGTTGAGTCTTGTTCATAAGTTATCCTTTCAATGTGTTTATCGCTTGCTAAGCATCGAGTGCGACGAAAATGCCAAAAAAGCACTCTCCTGCATACACGCACCGATAGCCACTTTTTTTCGCCCCCCAAATGTAGACCAGACGGGGGGGAGAAGGGAAGCCTCCCAGGACGACAAAACAGGCGTTAAATCACGTTTTGTTGTCTCATTGCTGCAAATTTATACCGATATTACTGTCTCCGGCCTCGCGCAGGTCTGCACGTAGTCCTTTAATCAGTTCAATATCGCGTTCTTCGCAGGCGGCCAAAAGGCGGAAGATTTCCCACTGGATGTCCCATTCCTGCTCCACCGCGGGGTTTTCTTTCAACTCTTCATCGGTCATTTCGCGACCCGCTTGCGTCATTTCCAGCATCGCCACGGTAGTGATTGAAGTCTTACTGACCTCAATCGCATACTCCTGCGCTTCCCCGCTCAGCAGAGCATGAATCAAGTCGCTCAACGCCACGCAGGCATCAATCGCCGGGTAGACACCGTACATATCGTAGTCGTCAGCGGAAGGAATTGCCTCTTCCAGCTTCTCAAGCTGGCTGTCAAAGTTAACTTTTGCATCTTTAACCGTCAGCGTTTCCCACACCAGGTCAACAATACGGCGGTAAAGCTGCGGGTCGCCAAACTCGGTTTGCTTACAGAACATGGCGTAATTAGGGTACATGCGTTCACACAGGCAGGCCATAAAGGTGACGTGCTGCCAGGTGGTCAACTTCTCCAGACGCAGGTGAATCGGGTTTTGTAACATGATGAGTTCTCAGATGCAGAAATTAGCGGCAGTGTACCTGAATCAGCCCTGAATTGCCTGCCAACGCGTGAACGCCGGACGACGGGATGCGACGGCATCCGCCCAGCGAGTCGGTTCCGGGAGTCGATAGCCTTTCATACAGCGCTCCACCCACGCCAGCGCCGTATCCTGGCTGACGCGATGCCCCGTGGAGATATACAACGGATTACAGCGCGCTTTACTTCGCCAGACCCATGCCACCTCTTCGTCTTTGTCGATAAGCGGCGCGCAGGCACCCGGCTCATCGGAAAGCGGCTCGAAGCGCCCGCAAAGACGCTTTTTGGCCACGCCAATGGTCGGCACATCCACCAGCAGGCCAAAATGGCTGGCCACGCCCAGACGACGAGGATGGGAAATACCGTGACCATCAACAAACAACAGGTCAGGTTTTTGTGAGAGTAATTCCCACGCCGCCAGCAGCGCGGGATACTCACGAAATGAGAGGAAGCCAGGAATATAGGGCATGGTAGTGGGAATACGCGCCACCTGGTGCTCAAGCAGTTCGAGCGACGGCCAGGCCAGCAGGACCATAGCCGCACGGGTCACCTCACCGCCCTGCTCAAACCCCACATCTGCACCGCCAATCACCCTGACGGCATCGCTATTAAAGCGATCTTCACGGCAAACAGATGAAGCCAGTTCGATTTGTTGAGCGCGCAGCGACGCGAGATCCATAACTACTCCTTACTTGTGGTACTGAGCTGAGAGCGCGTGCACCGCCTCCACAAAGGCACCGGCGTGCTCTGGCGGTACATCCTGATGAATACCGTGCCCGAGGTTAAAGACATGGCCTTCACCCTTGCCAAAACCGGCCAGAATGGTTGCCACCTCTTCTTCAATACGCGCAGGCGCAGCATAGAGCATGGACGGGTCCATATTGCCCTGTAGCGCCACCTTGTCGCCCACACGGCGGCGCGCGTCGGCGATATCCGTTGTCCAGTCGAGGCCCAGCGCATCGCAGCCGGTTTCCGCCATCGCTTCCAGCCACTGTCCGCCGCCTTTAGTAAACAGTGTCACCGGGACACGGCGACCGTCGTTCTCACGTAACAGGCCGTCCACAATTTTATGCATGTAGTAGAGCGAGAACTGCTGATAATCACGCCCGGTCAGCACACCACCCCAGGTGTCAAAAATCATCACTGACTGCGCACCCGCTTTGATCTGCGCGTTGAGATACAGCGTGACGCTTCTGGCGAGCTTATCGAGCAGCAAATGCAGCGTTTGCGGCTCGGCGTACATCATCTTTTTGATGACGGTAAAGGCTTTGCTGCTGCCGCCTTCCACCATGTACGTCGCCAGCGTCCACGGGCTGCCGGAGAAGCCAATCAGCGGCACTTCGCCTTTCAGTTCACGGCGGATAGTGCGTACCGCGTTCATCACATAGCCCAGCTCTTGCTCCGGGTCAGGTACCGGCAGTTTTTCGACATCAGCATGGCTGGTAATGGGAGAGGTAAAGCGTGGGCCTTCGCCCGCTTCGAAATAGAGCCCCAGGCCCATCGCATCCGGAATGGTCAGAATGTCCGAAAAGAGGATCGCGGCATCAAGCTTGTAGCGGCGCAGCGGCTGCAGCGTCACTTCACAGGCCAGCTCAGCATTTTTGCACAGCGACATGAAATCCCCCGCCTGTGCGCGGGTAGCTTTGTACTCCGGCAGATAGCGACCGGCCTGACGCATCATCCATACTGGCGTCACATCCACAGGCTGGCGCTGGAGTGCGCGAAGGTAGCGATCGTTTTTTAATTCGGTCATGTTTACATTCCTTTAGCGTTTATGCGCCCAGTGTAACATGTCACTCATATTCTGCCCGACACTGCGCCACCGTATCTTCAATCAAACGGCGGGCAACAGTGCCAGGAGGCGGCAACAGTGGCAGGTCATCGTAGCGATACCAGCCCGCATCAATCAGCTCTTTGGGATCGATAACAATCTCACCGCTGTCGTATTCCGCCATGTAGGCCGTCATCAGCGACTGCGGGAAAGGCCAGGGCTGCGACGTGATGTAACGCAGGTTCTTCACCTTGATGCTGCTTTCTTCCATCACTTCACGGGCAACGGCCTGCTCCAGCGTTTCGCCCACTTCGACAAAACCGGCCAGCACGGTGTAGATGCCATTGCGATGACGGGTATGTTGGGCCAGCAGGATTTTATCTTCGCGGCGAATCGCCACAATAATGCAGGGTGCTATCTGAGGGTAATAACGTTCGCGGCAGTTATCGCACAGCATGGCCCACTCGGCTTTGCTGGGGTACATGCTGTGTCCGCAGTAGCCGCAAAACTTATGCGAGCGGTAAAACTCAGCCAGTTGAACGCCGCGCCCTGCCAGTTGAAATAAGCCCGGATCCTGATCGATAACCTGGCGAACGGATCCCATCTCCTGGCGACGATTCTGGCGGATCAACCACACCGGTTCGCCTTCCCACTCGCCGATCCGGAGTGCGCTTTGCCCCACAAGATCGAAATTTCCTGCGTTACCCTGTGGTAATTCTCCCCCAGGCAACCATAATTTTTGTTCATGGCTTACGATCCACCAGCCACTATCTGATGATTCGATAATACGATGCATTTGTTTGCACTACCTTAGCTTTACTGGCATGTTGTTAACATTATTATTACATTAGGGCGTTTTTTAATCTTAATATTGCGGAGTCAATTATGCTAAACCAGCTAGAAACCCTGGCAGAACGGATTGGTGGAAGTAACGAACTGGTCGACAATTGGCTGTATACGCGAAAGCAGCTGCTGGTTCATTACTACAACCTGGTTGGCATAAAACCTGGCAAAGGATCGTACATGCAGCTCAATGAAAAAGCGCTGGACGAATTCTGCCATAACCTGGTCGAGTACCTTTCCGCCGGACATTTTAATATTTATGAACGGATTATCAGTGAAATGGAAGGGACCAGCCCACTTTTAGCCGCCACGCAGATTTACCCCCATCTCGAAGCCAATACGCTTGAAATCATGGAGTACTACGACTCCAGTCTGGAAAACGCGATTGATGATGACAACTATGCCGAATTTCAGCAGGTGCTGTCCGACATCGGCGAAGCCCTGGCAGCCCGCTTCACGCTTGAAGATAAGTTGATTGTGCTGGCGTTCGACAACAATCTTAATCATAGCGCCAATGACGAACGTGGAATGGCGCGCCCTGCTTGAGTTCTTTCTGATTAACGCGTAGTTTACATACCGCCCCCTGCAACTGAGGGGGTTTTTCTTGTCGGAGTGCCTATATTTTCACTGATAAGGTGAAAAAGGCTGAGACCGTTAATTCGGGATCCGCGGAACCTGATCAGGCTAATACCTGCGAAGGGAACAAGAGTAATCCAGCTTTATGCTGCTGCCTTTACGGGTAGCGCGCATCCATTACTCCATCCGTCGTCTGACAAGCCACGTCCTTAACTTTTGGAATGAGCTATGTCTGCCACTACTAAACTGACCCGTCGTGAACAACGCGCCCAGGCGCAGCACTTTATTGATACCCTGGAAGGAACCGCCTTCCCCAACTCAAAACGCATTTACATCACCGGCTCACAAGCGGATATCCGCATTCCCATGCGTGAAATCCAGCTTAGCCCTACGCTGCTCGGCGGCAGCAAAGACAACCCGCAGTACGAAGAAAACGAAGCGATTCCGGTGTATGACACCTCAGGCCCCTATGGTGACCCGGACGTGGCGATCGATGTCCAGCAGGGTCTGGCAAAGCTGCGCAAGCCGTGGATTGAGGCGCGTAACGACAGTGAAGAACTGAGCGATCGCAGCTCCGCGTATACCAAAGAGCGGCTGGCGGACGACGGTCTGGACGAGCTGCGCTTTACCGGCTTGCTGACGCCAAAGCGGGCAAAATCAGGCCAGTGCGTCACCCAACTTCACTATGCGCGCAAAGGGATAGTGACGCCGGAGATGGAATTTATCGCCATCCGCGAAAACATGGGTCGCGAGCGCATTCGCGGTGAGGTGTTACGCCAGCAGCATCCCGGCCACGGCTTTGGTGCCAATCTGCCGGAAAATATCACCCCGGAGTTTGTTCGCGATGAAGTCGCCGCCGGCCGGGCCATTATCCCCGCCAACATCAATCACCCGGAATCAGAACCGATGATTATCGGGCGCAACTTCCTGGTGAAGGTGAACGCCAACATCGGTAACTCGGCCGTCACCTCCTCCATCGAAGAAGAGGTGGAGAAACTGGTGTGGTCCACGCGCTGGGGCGCGGACACGGTCATGGATCTCTCCACCGGCCGTTATATTCACGAAACCCGCGAGTGGATCCTGCGTAACAGCCCGGTCCCCATTGGCACCGTACCGATTTATCAGGCGCTGGAGAAAGTGAGTGGCATCGCCGAAAACCTGACCTGGGAAGCCTTTCGCGATACCTTGCTGGAGCAGGCCGAGCAGGGCGTCGACTACTTCACCATCCACGCGGGCGTGCTGCTGCGCTATGTGCCAATGACCGCCAAACGCCTGACCGGCATCGTCTCACGCGGCGGTTCCATCATGGCCAAATGGTGCCTCTCCCATCATCAGGAAAACTTCCTCTATGACCATTTCCGCGAGATTTGCGAAATCTGCGCGGCTTACGATGTGTCGCTGTCGCTGGGCGATGGATTGCGTCCGGGCTCGATTCAGGATGCCAACGACGAAGCGCAGTTTGCCGAACTGCATACCCTGGGCGAGCTGACCAAAATCGCCTGGGAATATGACGTGCAGGTGATGATTGAAGGCCCCGGCCATGTGCCAATGCAGATGATTCGCCGCAACATGACCGAAGAACTTGAACACTGCCACGAAGCCCCGTTCTACACCCTCGGGCCGTTGACCACCGACATCGCACCGGGTTATGACCACTTCACCTCCGGCATTGGCGCGGCGATGATCGGCTGGTTTGGCTGCGCCATGCTCTGCTACGTAACGCCAAAAGAGCATCTCGGCCTGCCGAACAAAGAGGACGTGAAACAAGGGCTTATCACCTACAAAATCGCCGCCCATGCGGCGGACCTGGCAAAAGGCCACCCTGGCGCGCAAATTCGCGATAACGCCATGTCCAAAGCCCGCTTTGAATTCCGCTGGGAAGACCAGTTCAACCTGGCGCTCGACCCGTTCACCGCCCGTGCTTATCACGATGAGACCCTCCCGCAGGAGTCTGGCAAAGTCGCCCACTTCTGCTCCATGTGCGGGCCGAAATTCTGCTCGATGAAAATCAGCCAGGAAGTGCGTGACTACGCGGCGGCGCAGGCTATCGAAGTGGGAATGGCGGATATGTCGGAGAACTTCCGCACCAAGGGCAGCGAGATCTACCTGAAACGGGAGGAAGCCTGATGTACCAGCCAGACTTCCCGACGGTGCCATTGCGCCTCGGCCTTTACCCGGTGGTCGACAGCGTGGAATGGATTGAACGCCTGCTGGACGCGGGCGTGCGCACCCTTCAGCTGCGCATCAAAGACAAGCGCGATGAAGAGGTCGAAGCGGACGTGATGGCCGCCATCGAGCTGGGGCGTCGTTACGACGCCAGGCTGTTTATCAACGACTACTGGCAGCTGGCGGTAAAACACCGCGCATACGGGGTACATCTGGGTCAGGAAGACCTGGAGACCACCGACCTGAAGGCCATTCAACAGGCGGGTCTGCGCCTTGGCGTCTCCACCCATGACGATATGGAAATCGACATTGCACTGGCGGCACGTCCCTCGTATATCGCGCTGGGCCACGTCTTCCCGACGCAAACCAAACAGATGCCTTCTGCGCCACAGGGACTGGCGCAGCTGGCTTCTCATATCCAGCGTCTGGCGGATTACCCCACGGTGGCTATCGGCGGCATCAGTCTTGCTCTGGCACCCGACGTGCTGGCAACCGGTGTGGGCAGCATCGCCGTCGTCAGCGCCATTACCCAGGCTCCCGACTGGCGTGAAGCCACGGCGCAGCTGCTCACACTGGCGGGGGTCGGCGATGAATGACCGTGATTTTATGCGCTACAGCCGCCAGATGCTGCTGGAAGATATTGCTATCGACGGCCAGCAAAAATTGCTCGCCAGCCGGGTGTTGATTGTCGGACTGGGAGGATTAGGCTCCCCGGCGGCACTCTACCTGGCGGCGGCGGGCGTCGGCACCCTGGTGCTGGCAGACGATGACGACGTACATCTGAGTAACCTGCAACGGCAAATTGTCTTCACCACCGACGATATCGCCCGCTCCAAATCGCAGGTCACAAAACAGCGTCTGGGGCGGTTGAACCCGGAGATTTCGCTTGTCGCCCTTGAGCAGCGTCTTGCTGGTGAAGCGCTGCGTCACGCGGTCAACAGTGCCGATGTGGTACTGGATTGCACCGACAATATGGCGACCCGTCAGGCTATTAACGCCGCTTGCGTCAACACCGGCACGCCGCTCATCACCGCCAGCGCCGTCGGCTTTGGCGGCCAGTTAATGGTACTCACGCCGCCCTGGACACACGGCTGCTACCGCTGCTTGTGGCCGGATGACAGCGAACCTGAACGTAACTGCCGCACCGCCGGGGTGATTGGCCCGGTGGTGGGCGTCATGGGTACCCTCCAGGCGCTGGAAGCCATCAAGCTTCTGAGCGGCATGAACACCAATACCCACGAGCTACGTCTGTTCGATGCCCGCGCCAGCAGTTGGCGAAGCCTGGCGCTACGCCGCTCAAGTGGCTGCCCGGTCTGTGGAGGGCAACATGCAGATTCTGTTCAATGATGCCCCCATGGCACTCACCGACACGCTGACCGTGGCGGCATTGCTGACCGGGATGGGCCAGCTCAAACCCGGCGCCGCCGTGGCGCTCAATCAGCAGATCCTGCCGCGTGAGCAGTGGGACCAGCAGCATGTGCAGGACGGCGATCAGATCCTGCTTTTCCAGGTTATTGCAGGGGGCTGAGATGTTACGTATTGCAGATAAAACCTTTGATTCACACCTTTTTACCGGCACCGGAAAGTTTGCCTCATCAACGCTGATGATTGACGCCATCCGCGCCTCGGGCAGCCAGCTTGTCACGCTCGCGATGAAAAGGGTGGATTTACGCCAGCATAACGATGCCATCCTCGCCCCGCTTATCGAAGCAGGCGTCACGTTGCTGCCCAATACATCAGGGGCAAAAACGGCAGAAGAAGCCATTTTTGCCGCCCAACTGGCGCGGGAAGCGCTGGGCACCCACTGGCTTAAGCTGGAAATCCACCCGGATGCCCGCTGGCTTTTGCCGGACCCTATCGAAACGCTGAGAGCCGCCGACGCGCTGGTGAAACAAGGCTTTGTGGTGCTGCCCTACTGCGGCGCTGATCCGGTGCTTTGTAAACGTCTCGAAGAGGTGGGCTGTGCTGCGGTGATGCCGCTCGGCGCGCCTATTGGCTCGAACCAGGGGCTGGAAACCCGGGCGATGCTCGAAATCATCATCGAACAGGCCACCGTGCCGGTGGTGGTGGATGCAGGTATTGGCGCGCCCAGCCACGCCGCGCAGGCACTGGAGATGGGGGCCAGCGCCGTGCTGGTGAACACAGCCATTGCTGTGGCCAATGATCCGGTGCAGATGGCCCAGGCTTTCCGCCTGGCAGTAGAAGCAGGCGTGCTCGCACGTCAGGCCATTCCGGGTGTGCGCAGCCAGTATGCGAGCGCCACCAGCCCGTTGACCGGCTTTCTGGAGGTCAGCGCATGAAGACCTTCACCGAACGCTGGCACACCCTGGACTGGGATGACATCCGGCTTCGCATCAACAGTAAAACGGCGGCCGATGTGGAACGGGCGTTGAATGCCCCCCAGGTCAGCCGGGAGGATTTAATGGCCCTGCTCTCCCCGGCAGCCAGCGCGTATCTGGAGCCACTGGCGCAAAAGGCACAGCGCCTGACACGCCAGCGTTTTGGCAACACCGTGAGCTTTTACGTTCCGCTCTATCTCTCCAACCTGTGCGCCAATGACTGTACCTACTGCGGCTTTTCAATGAGCAACCGCATCAAGCGAAAAACGCTGGAGGCCTCCGAGATTGCCCGCGAGTGCGCGGCCATTCGCGAGATGGGCTTTGAGCACTTGCTGCTGGTGACGGGTGAACACCAGGGAAAAGTGGGTATGGACTATTTTCGCCAGCACCTGCCCACGATCCGCAGCCAGTTTGCGTCTTTGCAGATGGAAGTGCAGCCGATGTCTGCCGGGGAGTACGCCGAGCTAAAAACCCTCGGGCTGGACGGGGTGATGGTGTACCAGGAGACCTGGCACGAAGCGCAGTATGCCCGGCACCACCTGAAAGGAAACAAGCAGGATTTCTTCTGGCGTCTCGAAACGCCGGACAGGCTCGGGCAGGCCGGTATCGACAAGATTGGTCTGGGCGCGTTAATCGGCCTGTCTGACAGCTGGCGGGCAGATTGCTACATGATGGCGGAGCACCTGATATGGCTGCAAAAACATTACTGGCAAAGCCGCTACTCTATTTCGTTCCCGCGCCTGCGGCCTTGTGCGGGGGGCATCGAACCCGCCTCCCTCATGGATGAGCGCCAGCTGATACAAACCATCTGCGCCTTCCGCTTGTTCTCCCCGGATATTGAGCTGTCGCTCTCTACCCGCGAGTCGCCCTGGTTTCGCGACAACGTTATCCCGCTGGCTATCAATAACGTCAGTGCGTTCTCGAAAACGCAGCCCGGCGGCTATGCGGATAACCATCCGGAGCTGGAGCAGTTTTCACCGCATGATGCCCGTCGCCCGGAAGACGTCGCCCGTGCCCTGGAAGCGCGAGGGCTGCAGCCGGTCTGGAAAGACTGGGACAGTTGGTTGGGACGCGCGCCGCAAAACATTCCACGAGTTGCTGTAACGCGCTGATTGTTTTCGAGGCGTCCCGAGTAATAAACATCGGGGGGTGGTGATATCACTCCCCGATTTTCTATGCTGCACAGGTCAGCAGCGGATGCTGGCCGGGGTGGCAACACACTCTCTGCCACCCCGCCCTCCGGTGATGAATAGCGTCACGCTTTAATTGATATAAGTCAGCCAAACAACGTTTCATTACGCAAAATGACCGTCGTTTATCTCCGATGCTGTAGCATTAATCCGCTGAATAGATTAGCAGCATTAATAGACGTGCTATTTAACGCGCCACGCTTGCCTATACTTTTCAGGTCACTGTCTAACGCAACTGAAGATAATGAAAATGCACAGCCGAAAACTTTCGTTCACTATGCCCATCCTGGTGAGCTTTGCCGGCATTTTTCTCTGCCTGGTGGTCATTGCTGTCCTGGTCATACTGAATCAGAAAAAGGATATTACGGATAATTATCATAAGATTAACCAGACTTTTACCCACAATATTGCGGTCAACTACACCGAGACAATCTTTCAGGGGAACGACTATATCCTCGATCAGGCCGCAGCCTACTTCTCCCGTTATGACCGACTGAACACCGCAGTGAATTTAGCTTCGCCCGAGGGATTACAAACCCTCATGCAGCTGCTGAGGCTGATGCCGACTGTCTCTGCCATTTCGCTTGCCGATCCTTTGGGGCACTATTTACGCGCCCCCGTCGTTTTCAACAGTGACGAAAGCGCTCGCTTTGATGCCACAACACGCCCGTGGTTCGTCCGTCAGGCTGAGGCAACGGTATTCAGTAAATACACCGGTATTTACGATGATTTCTTTACCCATCACCCGACGGTCACCATGTACAAGCCGGTGGTTTCTCCCGAAGGCACGCTGAAAGGTACGCTGGCCTTTCATGTTGATTTGGCCTCCGTCAGTCATGGACTCAGAAGAATGCAGTCCCCGATGCAAGGGGAGTTTTTCGTCGTGGATCGCAACGGTCAGGTCATGCTGCATCCCGATACAGGACTGCTGTTTAAACCCTTCTCACAACAAGCGCGTATGTCCGAGATGAACAGCGGCGAAGGCATTCTTTTTGATAAAAAGCAGAACGACTGGATTTATTACAGCTCCCTGACCAACCCGGACTGGTTTGCCATTTATCGTGTGCCAGGCGACACGCTGGAAAATCTCCTGCGCTCAGAAACGTCCGTCGTCAGTTGGGGCTTTGGTGCGTCAGGCATCATTATCATTCTCTTCGGCCTGTATTTGCGCTACGCCTCACGAACGGTGCTGTTTAACATCTTCAGCGCCATTAAAAGCGGTGACGTGCAGCAAACGCCGAAACTTGAAGCCATGTTGAGCAAGGCCATCGTCACGAACAAAGAACGTGAACTGGCATGGGTTAAACAAGCAACCATGGATGCGCTGACCAACTGCAAAAACCGCCGGTCATTTGATAATGACATTACCGCGCTAATGAACGACAGCCACCCCTTCGCGCTGGCGATGATTGATATCGACAACTTCAAATCCATTAACGACACCTGGGGCCATCTGAGCGGCGATATTGTGCTGCGGAACGTTGCCCGTGAAGGGTTACAGGTGCTGCAACCGAAACACATCTCACTTTACCGCTATGGCGGTGAAGAATTCGCGGTGCTCTTCCCGCAACTGTCGCTGAGCGAGGCTCATCAGATGCTGGAACAATGGCGCGTGAATGTGACTAACCGGGACTGGCGAGAAGCGGGGTTGTCCGTGTCCTTCAGCGCGGGGCTCGGCGAGTGGCAAATGGAATCGCTGGAGCAGCTCGTGAATAGCGTAGACGAGGCATTATACCAGGCCAAACAACAGGGTAAGAATCAGATTGTAATGCGCAGTGAGTCGCTTTCCCCGGGTTCGTCAACCTCCCTGTAACCGGTTTCAGCCAGCAGGGTGAATGTTTGTGATGCTATACACACATTCATGGAAATGCGGTTGTTGAAGCGGGCCTGGCGGGATAATTATCAGTTATCCCATCCACATCGAGGCTGACTATGAAAAACATCGTTTTATGCTGTGCTGCGGGAATGTCCACCAGCATGCTGGTTCAACGCATGAAAGACGCAGCGCAGAAAAAAGGGGTTGAAGTAACCATCAAGGCGGTTCCCGTCGCGGAGTTTAAAGACAATATCGCCACGGCAGACATTGTGCTGCTGGGGCCACAAGTGAAATATGAACAGGCTAAACTGCAGGCGCAGGCCGATCCGCTAGGCAAAAAAGTCGCGGTTATCGACATGATGGATTACGGAATGATGAAAGGTGATGTCGTTCTGGAAAAAGCCCTTAAGCTGATGGAGTAAGCGCGTGGAAGATTTAGAAACCATTATTATGGAGCTTCTCGTCAACGCCGGTGCAGCACGCAGCCAGGCTCTGACGGCATTGCAACTGGCGCGTAAAGGTGACTTTTCAGGTGCTGAACAGGCCATGGAAGAATCACACGAATTTGTGAAAAACGCGCACAAAATCCAGACCCAGCTCATTGGTCTTGATGAAGGAACCGGGAAATTACCGGTCAACTTGATTACCGTGCATTCGCAGGATCATCTGATGAATGCCCTGGTTATCCAGGATTTGGCGGGAGATATGATTGAACTGTACCGCCGCCTGCCGCCCGTTAACGCATAATTAGCCGTTTATCAGTCATGCATGATGCCCGATGAATCGGGCATTTTGCTTTTTGGTGGCTGTCAACGCGCTATCTGGTGGCGTGTTTTTTCCGCCTGTTTATGGCACAACATAGGCATTCGTTCTGCCGCCAGAATCCATGACGCAGGTTGCCTATGCCTTCACTCCCCTTTCCCGTCTTCACGCTTTTTATCCTGCTTATCCTGTTGGCCAAAGTGTGCCTGCAGCCGGGTGAAAAATCGCGTGGGGTAATGTATTTCATCGTCGGTTGTACGCTGCTGGTCATGATGTCGGCGCTGCGCTGGGCCTTTGATGCCGTGGTGTTCCGCCAGTTACAGTCACTGCTGGCGATACTTTTCCCGCCGCTGGTCTGGCGCTGCTTCACCGATCTCACCGGGCAAAAGCGCGCCTGGCATATCAAGACTTCTGTGGTACCGCCCGCCCTCGCCTTGTTGATGAACCTGGCCTGGCCTGATGCAACCGATGCCGTACTGGTACTGCTTTATCTGGGGTATGGCATTGCCCTGCTCAGAACCGCCCATCATGGCGCCGATGCTTTTGTGCTGACGCGGCTTAGCGATTCACCCACCACCTCCATGATGGCGTTTGCCGCGGGCTGCTTCCTGTGTTTTTCCAGCCTGACGGATTTAGCTATCGCCTGGGACTTCAGCCAGTTTCAAGGGCGACATGCCCCACTGCTGGTCGCGATTTCTCAGGGGATACTGCTGCCTTTTATTTGTGTCGCTATCCTGTTTACCGGGCGAAAAGTCACGCCCCAACCTGTCAGTATCGCCGTGGATGACACAATCCCCGAAGCCGCAGCCCCGGAAGACACTCGTCTCTGTGAACACCTGGAAAACATCCTTGTGGCACGTGAACTGTTTCTCGATTCGGATCTCACCTTACAGTCGCTGGCCCGAAAAACCGGGACACCTGCGCGACAGATATCCCGGGCCGTCAACCGGACGCGCGGCTGCAACGTCTCGCAGTGGATCAATGGTTTTCGTATTCAACATGCCCAGCGCCTGCTGCGGCAAACAGACGCCCCCGTCACGGAGATCATGCTGGAAGCAGGCTTTTCGACGAAATCCAACTTCAACCGCGAGTTTTCGCGTATCAGCGGGGTGAGTCCTGTTGATTTTCGCCGTGCGGCGGCGAGTACTTCAGAGACTGATGTAAAAACGCGCTAATGCGGGTCAATAGCTGCTGGTGGATGGCCTGTCGGCTCAGGCTGCCCCCATCGCGGCACACAATACCGTCGCCGGGATCCTGCGCCTCAATCAACACCTCAGCGCCAGGTTTACACGCTTGCATGAAGCTGAAATGGGTAGCACCCGTGACGCTGACAAACTGGCGGCTATCTGCCGGTAGCGAATCAAACAGATAGCCGGATTCGAGGCGCGCCGGCACGTCATCGCTGTCGGCCTGGGCTGCCATCACCAGCACGGGCAGGGAGATACGGGCCAGGCTTTCAGGCGTAAAGCCCCGCGCCAGCCCCAAATCCAGAGACACCACCGCTTTAATTCGCGTATCCCGCTGGCTGACTGCCAGCGGGGCTGCGGATTCAGGTTTATCAATCCCCAGAACCTGTGTCAGCTTGCAGCCCCCTAACGCCTGATGGGTTTTGCAGTCTTGTAAAAAGCGGTCTGCTGAAAATTCCCCTCCCGCCAGCGTCATTACCGTCCAGCCTCCCAGAGAATGACCGACTGCCGCAATACGTTCGGGATCGACAGACCCGGCGATGCGGGGAGCCTGTGTCAGATAATTCAGTACTGCCACCAGATCCCGTGGACGTTCCCAGAGCTGCTGCGCAGCACGCTCTTCTTTATTGCGCGTTGTGGTGCCCGGATGGTCAACCGCTGCCACGATATAGCCTTGCGAAGCCATGCCCTGAGCCAGCCAGTTGAGGTTTCGCCAGTTGCCGCCGTAGCCATGAGAGATCAGTAAAAGGGGATGCGGTGGCATCGTCGGTTTTGCATTTCGCAATGCAAGTGTGCCACTGAAAGCAATATTTTCACCGACCTGTTCGGGTTGGCCGTGATCGTCCGTGGGATACCAAAGCGCAACATCGAGCAGGCGCTGGCTGTCTTTATTAAGCTGAAGCTGATGAAAGCCCACTTCCGCATAAGCGGAAGAGCAAAAAAATACAGTAAGAAGAAAACAGATGACGTATCGGGACATGGGTGCAATTCCTGTTGAGTAAACACCCGAGTTTTCTAACATCAGCGCCTCATCGCTGCGTCCTGAAACGCGATCGAGGTCTTTTTTAGCGTCAGATGAGTAAAAACCCGCCGAAGCGGGTTCTTTTTCTGCATTTGCTTAAGACAAAAAGTCTTCTCGTTGCGGCGTGAAGGTGTCTAACAGCGTGCCCGCTTCCAGGCAAACACAGCCGTGAACCACGTCAGGCTTCTTATACAGGGTATCGCCCGCACTGACGTCCTTCGTCACGCCGTCAATCGTAAAGCTGAAACGGCCCGACAAAACATAGGTGAGTTGCTCGTGCGGATGGCTATGTAAAGGTCCAATTGCGCCTTCGGTAAAATTAACTTCCACCGCCATCATGCCGCCACCGTGAGCCAGAATGCGGCGATTAACGCCATTCCCCAGATCTTCCAGAACCGTATCTTGATGATAAACGAACATTATTGCGCCTCGCTCAAACAGGTGTGCAGACCTGTGTCAGGGTTGATGGGATAAGGCAAACGCCTACTGATCAATCGCAGAGAGGGAGACTTTGAATCCTCCCTGATAACGCCGTCTATTTTAACAAATGGTAAAAATGAGAGTGTGATGCGAATAACTAAAACAACGTTTCATTTTTGATAGTGATGTTTAAAACGAAGTGGGGGAAGAGAGTTCAGGATGAGGAGCGGATTTTTAAAGCAAAAAAAAACTGCACCTTACTCAGTTGGACTCCAACTTTTGGGGTGCAGCTTAACTTACGTTAGTGCGTCAGCAACGATTACTCGTTGTCAGAACCGCCCAGGCCTGCGTTCAGCAGTTCTGCCAGGCTGGCAGAAGCATCTTCAGCAGTCACCTGAGGAGCGGCAGGCAGTTCGCCCGCAGCACGACGGCGCATACGATCCTGGTGGTAAGCATAACCGGTACCAGCCGGGATCAGACGACCCACGATGACGTTCTCTTTCAGACCGCGCAGTTCGTCGCGTTTACCCGCAACGGCTGCTTCAGTCAGAACACGAGTCGTTTCCTGGAACGATGCCGCAGAAATGAAGGACTCGGTTGCCAGAGACGCTTTGGTGATACCCAGCAGATCGCGCGCATAGGTTGCCGCAATTTTGCCGCCCGCTTCGAGATCGCGGTTGGCGATCTTAACGCGGGAGTATTCAACCTGCTCGCCTTCCAGGAAGTCGGAGCTACCTGCACTTTCGATGGTCGCTTTACGCAGCATCTGACGAACGATAACTTCGATGTGCTTATCGTTAATCTTAA
>CAUSEC010000057.1:0-16417 GCA_963530515.1 uncultured Enterobacteriaceae bacterium
ACTTATATTTATCTGTCATCGCAAACCCGGTCATTATCTGTATCGCAGCGATACACGAGTCCGGTTGCCACCGCATTACGCGGGCCTTCCGTTCCGCGAATGTTGCCCTGCCCGGCGACCACACCATAATGGGATAACGCATCGGTGATCATTTGCGGGATTTCGAAGTCCAGCGATGATCCGCCTACCAGCACCACAAAGGCCATGTCACGGATTTCGCCCCCCGGCGAGACCTGCCGCAGAGCCCGCAAGCAGTTGGTCACAAAAACTTTTTCTTTTGCCTGTCGGCGCACCAGACGGATTTTTTCCAGCGAAGTGTGATTATCAATCGGGATCAGGGTGCCGTTTTTGATATACACCACTTTAGCGAACACGGCCGGGCTGAGCGGTTCGCGGAAAAACTCTACCGCCCCATTTTCATGGCGAATACTGAACAGGCTTTCAACTTTGGCGAGCGGGTATTTCTTAATCTCCTCCGCCAGCGTCAAATCGCTTAATCCAAGCTCGGTTTTGATAAGCAGGCTGACCATATTGCCCGCCCCCGCCAGATGCACCGATTTTATCTGCCCTGCTCCATTGATGGTGGCGGCATCCGTGGAACCCGCGCCTAAATCCAGGATAGCCAGCGGTGTGTCGCTCCCCGGTGTGGTGAGCGCCCCGGCAATCGCCATATTGGCCTCCACGCCGCCCACTTCCACACGGGTGTTTAAACGTTGGCTGAGTTCGCGCGCAATGACCTCCATTTGCAGTCGGTCAGATTTCACCATAGCCGCAATGCCCACGGCATTTTCCATCGAGAACTCATTCGCCAGCCCGCCCTGAACCTTGCAGGGAATGAATGTGTCCACGGCAAGTAAATCCTGAATAAAGACCTCATGAGCACCGTGACCGCTCAGGGAAGCCATCACCTGGCGCACCCGTTCCAGCATCCCACCAGCGTGGGTGCCGGGTTCACCGCGAATATCGCAAATTGGGGCACACCCGGCGACCGCGTGCATAATCGACTCGGCTCCACGTGCCACATCCGCCTGGACGGTACGTTTTTCCCCACGCACGGTGATATGCCCCGCCGGGATCACCCGCGATTTCACATCGCCTTTCGGAGTTTTCAGCACCACCGCCGAACGGTTGCCGATAAGCGCTCTCGCCACGGGCACAATCATCCGTGTCTCTTCCGGGGTGAGCGCAAACCAGGTGGCGATGCCATAGGGATTAGACAACAGCGAAATCACCTGCCCGGTCGCCGCCACTTCTACCGCCGCCAGCACGCCTTCGGGTACCTGGTCGATAAGCGTCACTTCATCAACAATCGGCAAGGTACGCTGCAGGCGATTATTGATCAGCACACCATCATCCTGCTGGAGGATCACCGCCACCACGTTGATGCCCCGCGTGAGCGCCTCATTCAGTTGCCAGGCGGCATCCATAAAATCGACCTGATGGTCCACCAGCGGTATCCATCCACTGCTGTATTCTTCGGGCGTCAGCGCGTCCAGATTTTCCAGACGGATCGTGGTTCCAACGCCCAGTCCCTCACCGCCCGGCGTCTGGGGGTTATGACCAATCATCGTCGATTCGGTGATAATCGTTTCGGTAATGGTCTCCATCGCCACATCGCCAATGACCGGCGCGGCCTCATTCAGGCAAATGAGCGCCACATCCTGCTGACTGCGCCCGGCTTTATCCAGCGCCTGCATGAGTGAGCCAATCACCCCGCTGATGTTGTCCCGTGTCCCTTTCGTTCCGGTCGTCGGCACAATTCCGCTGGTAAGAAACCGCAGCCCCTGACTGGTGGACTCAGCCAGGGCGACCTCTGTCGTGGCGTTGCCAATATCAATCCCCGCAATCAATGCCATATCAGCTCGCCCTTATGCTTCTTTTTTACGCAGCTTATCGCGCTGGCGATAGACTTCTGCCGATTCGCGAATAAACGCGGCGTTGATCGTCGCCTGATACTGGTATTCCAGTTCATCGGCAATCGCCAGCAGCTCCTCAGTGGAAGAACGATACGGGCGCAGCGCATTGTAGATTTCGAGGATCCGGCTATCAGGAATGGCAATTAACTCCCCGGCGCGACGCAGGTTGCGGGCGATAGCATGGCGCTGCATCTGTTCTGCGATTTGCGCCTGATACTCCAGAGTTTCTCGTGAGATACGCACATCCTGTGGGCCTATCTTTCCGGCGAGAACATTTTCAAGCGTGATATCGGTAAGCGGTTTTCCGGTCGGCGTCTGGATACGCTCCGGGCAGCGGGTTGCCAGCGGGTAATCTGCGGCCGTCATTGTGGTTTTGGTGGTCATTTTTCCTCCCGGATAATTTCAATATTCAGCGCAACGGGTTTGGCATCCGGCACCACATGTTTTGTCTCTTTGATGTGGAACAATGCCGCCTTCGCCATAAATTTCGGGCGCACCATCTGGTCATTCACCACCGGCACCGGCGAGGGCGATTCTTTACGGGCATAGCGCGCGGCGTTTTTGCCAATCTGACGATAGGTTTCGAGCGTTAACAGCGGAGCCTGAGAAAACAGCTCCAGATTACTGAGCGGCAACAGATCGCGTTGGTGGATAACGGTTGTCCCTTTAGACTGGATACCGATTCCAATCCCCGAGCCGCTGAGATTTGCCGCATCCCAGGACATAAAAGAGACATCCGAGGTGCGCAGGATCCTGACCACTCTGGCATGCAGCCCCTCTTCCTCAACGCCCGCCACCAGCTCTTTGATAATTGCTTTATGCGGCATATCAATGAGGGTTTGATGCTGAAATTTATCAAATGCCGGGCCAACGCCAATGACGACTTCATCGGCACGTTCACCCGCACCGGCAACGCCGTTTTCAACCAGCGTCAGGGTAAAAACCGGGCTCTTTTTCTGTTTCGTTTCCATGATGCAGTTCCCCTTACTCGATGCTGTCAGGCTGGATAACCGTGGCAATGTTTTTGATCTCTTCCCAGCGTTCCGGGGAAATTCGATAGCCCGTACCCGGCCCCTGGTAATCGTTGACATCGTTTACGGCGCTGACCACGTCAAAATCACGGTCGAGGATCGCGGAGGTTTGCAGATAATCCCCGGTCACACGCTGGCGCAGCATATTGAGAATATTGTCGGCCACATCATCAAATCCGTTAACGCTCAGGGCCTTAACAATATCCAGCCCGGTGATATTGCGTTTCATCATCTCTTCCACTGCGCCCAGATCTTCCACCACATTACGCGGCGGCATGTCTTTACTGCCGTGCGCATAGGTCGCCGCCGTCACTTCTTCATCGGTCACCGCAGGCAGCCCCAGTTCACGGAATACGGCCTGTACCGCGCGGGCCGCTTTATTGCGGATGGCGATGGTCTCTTCTTCCGATACCGGACGCAGACCGCCATCGACCATCAGGTCGCGTTGCAGAATGTTGTAATCGTCAAAGTCTTCGGCGTCGAAATTCGACCCGGCAAACATGTTGTCGTAGTTCGGTACGGCGCTATAGCCTGAGAAGATAAAGTCCGTCCCCGGCAGCATCTGCATCAGCGTGCGTGCCGTGCGGCGAATATCAGAGTGGGAGAACGTCTGGTCATTGGCTGAGGCCACTTCCAGGTCGAGCATGGAGGCAATCAGGTTTTCCGCCAGCACCGCACGAATACCGGAAGGTACCGCCCCGGTCATGCCAATGCAGCTTACCGCGCCATTTTGCAGCCCCTGCACCCCGGCACCTTTGGTGATAAAGATGCAGCGCGACTCCAGGTAAAGCATCGATTTGCTCTCGGAATATCCCATCAGCGCTTCCGAGCCTGTGCCAGACGTGTAGCGCATTTTCAGCCCGCGAGACGCGTAGGCAGACGCCAGAAAGGCTTTCGACCACGGTGTGTCATCGCCATCGGTGAACACCGCTTCAGTACCGTACACGGAGACGGTTTCCGCATAGCTGGTAAACCCGCGCATACCCAGCTCCAGTTCGGTGGCTTCTTCCACTGAGCACTGGGTTAATACGCCAGGACGGCCAGATTGCGAGCCCACCAACAACGCCAGGGCATTAAACGGCGCATAGCGGGCAATGCCGACGGTGGTTTCCTGTTCGGAGAATCCGCGGATCCCCGCTTCGGCTGCATCCGCCGCAATTTGCACCGGGTTGTCTTTCAGGTTGGTTACATGGCACTGATTGGAAGGCGTACGCCGCGCGCGCATTTTCTGCAACGCCATCATCATTTCCACCACGTTCATGTGGGCCATCACTTCCACCGCTTTCGCCGGGGTAATGGCGGTGGTGATGTTAATGATTTCTGCCCGCCCCACGTTGATATCCACCAGCATGCGTGAAATCGTCAACGCATCCAGGGCCATTGCGCGTTCTGTCTGTTCAATGTTGATGGCGTAATCGGCGATAAACCGATCAATCATGTCGAAATCGGCACGGGCTTTGCCGTCCAGTTCAACAATGCGCCCGTTTTCGACTTTCACGGAAGATGGCGGGTCCCAGGGGCTACCCATTGCAATCAGCCCTTCTTCAGGCCATTCACCAATCAGGCCATCCTGGTTAACTGGCCGCTTTTCGAGGACTTCGAATCGTTTTGATCGTCTCATTTTGCTCTGGCTCATAAGATTAAAAAATTGTGCCCGGTAGTGCTCTCCGGGTGAGAATTACCGGCAACTTAAAGGGCGCAGCGCAATAAAAAAATTAAATAAATTTGGTTTTATTTTGGGACATCTTTTTGTTAATCCGTTTCACAGTGGAACGCATTAAAACAGCCTCACAAATAAATGTGATACACGACCGACGTCAAATCAAAATAGTGCTAAAAAAGCATTTTCTATAAAATCACCCGCCCATTACCCCCTGTTGACTTACGTTCATTAAAAGCAAAAATAACACCAAAGGATTAATGTGATTTTCGTCCATTAATCATCCAGCATTTAATTTTTTATTAAATTAACACCACTCCCATTAACACTCTGTGGATGATTTCAGGAGTATGTATGATTAAAAGCCTTCCCCGCGCCACCGTCAGCCTTGCCATGGCAAAAGCGATGACGGCAGCCGCTGAGAGTAAAGCCAGTGAAATCAATGTACCAGTGGTCATATCCATCGTCGATGGCGGAGCAAACCCGCTGATAATGCAGCGAATGGACGAAGCCTTTGTCACCAGTTGTGATATTTCGCTGAACAAGGCGTGGTCTGCCTGCTGCCTGCAACAACCGACGCATGAAATTACCGCAGGCGTTCAACCGGGCCAGTCACTCTATGGTTTGCAGCTTACCAATCAGCAGCGAATTGTTATTTTTGGCGGTGGTTTCCCCATTATTGAAAACAATCAGGTTATTGGCGCAATCGGCGTCAGTGGTGGCACGGTTGAACAGGATATGGAAATAGCCAGGTCAGCGCTCGACTATTTCGACAAGCATTAATCAACTTTATTTCTAACTCAATTTTCTGAGGCTTATTATGAGCGATCGTATGTATGACTTTCTTGTTCCAAATGTGAACTTCTTCGGCCCGGGCGCGGTGTCTGTTGTGGGCGAACGCTGCAAACTGTTGGGCGGGAAAAAAGCCCTGTTGGTGACCGATAAAGGCCTGCGCGCCATTAAAGACGGCGCAGTCGATCAGACCGTAAAATATCTGCGCGAAGCCGGTATTGACGTGGTAATTTTTGATGGTGTCGAACCGAACCCGAAAGACACCAACGTGCGTGATGGTCTGGCGGTCTTCCAGAAAGAGCATTGCGACATGATAATCACCGTGGGCGGCGGCAGTCCTCATGACTGCGGGAAAGGTATCGGTATCGCCGCGACCCACCCAGGCGACCTTTATAGCTATGCGGGTATCGAAACCCTGACCCATGCGCTGCCACCGATTATTGCCGTCAACACCACCGCCGGCACCGCCAGCGAAGTCACCCGTCACTGCGTACTGACGAATACCAAAACCAAAGTGAAATTCGTTATTGTGAGCTGGCGTAACCTGCCTTCTGTTTCCATCAATGATCCGCTGTTGATGGTTGGCAAACCTGCCGGTTTGACCGCCGCAACCGGGATGGATGCGCTGACTCATGCCGTGGAAGCCTATATCTCCAAAGATGCCAACCCGGTGACGGATGCGTCTGCTATCCAGGCTATTAAACTGATTGCGACTAACCTTCGTCAGGCCGTGGCGCTGGGCACCAACATCAAAGCGCGTGAAAATATGGCCTGCGCGTCACTGCTTGCCGGGATGGCGTTTAACAATGCTAACCTCGGTTATGTCCATGCGATGGCTCACCAACTTGGCGGCCTGTACGACATGGCTCACGGTGTGGCAAACGCCGTGCTGTTACCGCACGTCTGCCGCTACAACCTGATAGCCAACCCGGAAAAATTTGCCGATATCGCCACCTTTATGGGCGAAAATACCACCGGGCTCTCCACGATGGATGCCGCTGAGTGCGCAATTAACGCCATTGCCCGTTTGTCCAAAGACGTTGGCATCCCTCAGCACCTGAATGAACTTGGCGTAAAAGAGGCTGACTTCCCGTATATGGCGGAGATGGCGCTTAAAGACGGCAACGCGTTCTCTAACCCGCGTAAAGGGAATGAGAAAGAGATTGTTGAGATTTTCCGTCAGGCGTTCTGAAGCACGTCACCAAACCATTCGCGGGCCGCTGTGCCCGCTTTTGTGATTTAACTGACGTGGAGAACGCGTATGCAAAACCCTGGTATTCCCGGCTCACCCGCAGTGCATCTGTTTTACCATCCAGGCCTGCACGACAGCGAAACGCTGCGTCAGATAAGCCTCGGTCTTGAGGAACAGGGTGTACCTTGCCGAACCATCTCCTGTGCTGACATCGATAACGCACTGGCGCTTGCCCATCAGGCCGCGCAGCACTCCGCGCTCCGCACCGGGATCGGCGTTTCCGCCAGCGGCGATACCGTACTGACACATGCCCAGTACCCTGCCGATCGCCCCCTGCGTCACTGCCCTCCTGACAGTGGCTACGCCCGTTTACGTAATCTCGGCGCGAATGCGGGCCAGTTGGTGAAAGTCATCCCCTTTAGCGAGGCGCTATAACATGTATCGCATCTATACCCGAACCGGTGATAAAGGCACGACGGCGCTGTTTGGCGGTAGCCGAATCAATAAAGACGATATCAGAGTAGAAGCCTACGGCAGTGTGGATACGCTAATTTCACTGCTGGGCGTCTGTCATGCTGCCAACGACGATCCTGACCTGCGTGCCGGGCTGCACCGCATTCAGGAGGAGTTGTTTGTGGTGGGCGCTGAACTGGCCTGCGATGAAAGGGGGATTACTCGTCTTAGCCGCGTTATCGATCAGGCGGATATTAACCGACTGGAACAAGAGATCGACCGCAATATGACCGCAACGGGCCCACTAAAAGCGTTCGTCATCCCCGGCAAGAACCTGGCTTCGGCTTACCTGCATGTGGCGCGCACGCAGGCCCGACAACTTGAAAGGATTCTGGTGGCAATGGACAGAACTGTGCCCCTGCGCGAATCGTTAAAAAGTTACATCAACCGTCTGTCTGATGCGTTGTTTGCGATGGCGCGCGTGGCGGAGTGCCAGCCAGAGGAGAACCTTAATCCTGATGTCGATGCTTGAACTGAGTGACATCAATATCAAACTGCTTCAGTTTACGCCACAGGGTGGTGCGGCCAATATTCAGCAACCGTGACATCTCCTGTACGCGCCCACTGGTCACTCTGGCGGCGTGAATAATCGCTTCTTTCTCTATTGCCGAAATGCTCATACTGGCGGGCATTAATGTACTGTTTCCCGCCACACCGGGGTGTTCGCTGAATAGCCACCCTGGCAGATTGCTTAAGCGGATGTGCCCGTGCTCGCTGCTGATAGCAATATTCTCCACGATGCTGTTCAGCTCAAAATCATTTCCCGGCCACGAATAGGCCACCAGATGCGCCAGCGCATCGTCGTCAACTTTTAGCCGAGATGAGAAACGCCGCTCCAGCGTGCGCAAGCGGCTATGCACCAGCGACGGGATACTGTCCCGCCGTTCACGCAACGGTGGAATACTGATCTCAAACGAGTGTAATGCGTAATAAAGCTGGCGGCTAAAACGGTTTTGTTTCACCAGATTGCCGAGATCCATCGTCGTGGTGGCAATCACTTTAACATCCACCGGAATCAACCGCCGTGCATCCAGACGCGTCACCACACCCTGCTTGATCACCTGAAGTAAAATGGACTGTAGCTCCGGGGCCAGATATTCGATCTTCTCCAGAAAAAGTGTGCCACCGGACGCCAGCTCAAGGCGACTCAGACGCCCGTTCTCTTCTTCCGTTGCCGAACTGCCCATGAAATCTACGCCAAGGGCATTATCAGCATATAACTGGCAGTTAACGGCAATAAACGGGCCCGCCGCCCGTTCGCTTTCGTTATGAATTGCCTGCGCGATTAACTCTTTACCAACCCCCTCTTCCCCGCACATGAGTACCGGGAAATTGCCCCGCGCAGCCTGACGACCAAAATGAATCAACCGCCGGGTCTCCGGATCGTCCGCCGACATCTGAGAAAACGTATGGCTCACCTTACCCAACTGGCTGGTCATTAACTGGCGCATTTGTTCAACCGGATGGAGCAGCAGAATGAAACTGGTTCCCTGCGCTTCGACAATCGGTTTTAGCGTGATGACCGCATCGACAAACTGGTGCTGGCTTTCGAACGTGACTTCGGCGTGGCTGAGGGAGCGCGCCTGTTTGGTGGCCCGCCGAAGCAGGGCGGGCAGCGTCACCAGATCGTTAATATTTTTCCCCTGACACGCCTGCGCATCGAGGTGTAATAACCGCGCCGCCTGGGGATTAAGAAACTGTAATATGCCCTGCTCATTCCAGGCCATCACACCGTCATCCATGCTCTCGAGCAGGCCGTACATCTGATTGAGATGGCGGTTAGACTCCGCCAGTAAGCTATCCGTCAGCAACGAATTCCCCACTTCTCTGGCCATCGCCAGGGTCAAAGAGAGATCTGCCACGCCCGAGTCCTCAGCCAGACAACACAGGGCAATCGAGCCAAATAAACGCCCATTGTTATCAAAAATGGGCGTAGAGCAGAATGCCCAGGGGAATAAGGCCTGTTTAAAATGTTGATCGCCCAGAGTTTTTACCGGCTGCCCGATCATTGACGCCAGAGAGAGAGAACAGGTACCAATAATACTTTCCGCGCAGTAACTACCGGCCATGAACCCCAGAGAATCCAGCGCCTCCAGGGTATCCGGGTGGCCGCAGCGGGTCAGAACACAAGCAGACTCATCCAGAATAAACAGGGCGCACGGGCGACCGTCCATATACTCCCAGGCATCCTCCAGCGCCGCCTGGCCGATGGTCAGCAGCGCAGTCTTACGACGGCAGATAGACTGGAACGTCAGCCCCTGAGCCTGATGCGGCGTACTCCAGAATTCGCGCTTCATCATCTTGCCGCAGCGGTGCCAGGACTGGTCAATAAATGACGTCAGGGCCTGTTCGACGTGCTCATTCTGCGTGGTCATAGCCTTATTACTCTCTTCTCAGCCTGCCTGAAAAGGCCGGTCCATAAAAACAACAACCCCCGGCACCGGTAACGGCAACGCCAGGGGAGATCCACAACGCAGGTGGAACGCTGGCCGGATTAGCGACCAGCGGTAATCGTTACTCAGTAGCCAACCATTGTGCGCCCAGGCGATCGGCCGTCAGGATCGCGCCGTAAACGCTTTCCGGGCTCACCGGGAACGGCATATTGTGGATGGTTTCCCCTTCCGCGCAGGTCGCTTTTGCCACCGCGAGGATTTTCTCCTCAATGCCTTCTTTCACGCCCATCTGCGCCAGCGTCATCGGTAAGCCCACTTTCTGGCAGAAACGGAGTACCGTCTCGATTTCTTCCATTGGGCTGTTTTGCAGCACCAGTTGGGCCAGAGTACCGAAAGCCACTTTCTCACCGTGATACAGATGGTGACACTCTTCCAGAATGGTGAAGCCATTGTGAATGGCGTGAGCCGCTGCCAGGCCACTGCTTTCGAAACCAATGCCGCTCAGATAGGTATTGGCTTCAACGATGCGTTCCAGCGCAACGGTAACGACACCCGCTTCGGCTGCCAGACGTGCTTTTTCGCCTTCCGCCAGCAAGGTGTCGTAACACAAGCGTGCAAGACTCAATGCGGCGGCCGTTGACTGACCTCCCGCCATACTGACCGCACGTGCGTCGTAGCAGGCTTTCGCTTCAAACCAGGTAGAGAGTGCATCACCCATACCCGAAACCAGTAATCGTACGGGGGCTTTGGCAATAATCGCCGTATCCATCACCACCATATCGGGGTTTTTCGGGTAGATCAGATACTCTTCAAATTCCCCGGCTTCGGTATAAATAACCGACAGCGCGCTGGTCGGCGCATCCGTAGAGGCGATGGTCGGGATAACCACAACCGGCAGTTTATGGTAATAGCCAATGGCTTTTGCGGTATCGAGCGTTTTCCCGCCGCCAATACCCACCACGCCTTTGCACCCTTTCTGCTGCAAAATCGCGCCAAGGCGATTGATTTCCGCATGGCTGCATTCGCCGTTAAAGCGTTCTGCATGGCAGCTTATGCCGTTTTCATGCAGACCATTCAGTACCTTGTCACCCGCCAGTTTCATGACGAAATCATCGGCAGTCACAAAAAAACTGTCTGCCAGGTTTTTGGCATACTCGCCGAACAACGCAGCTGCATCAGGACCCTGAAGATATTTTGCCGGAGACTGAATAACTTGTAGCATTCTCTACACCCTCACATTGAACTCGTTTCCATGATGACGCCGGGTGACGCTCGCTCCTGTTTATCGCGTTTCCAACGGGAGATTGAGCACGACCGACGCGGTAGCACTCACTGTAGAGCGGGCGCAGAACAAAAAAATGCTTCACTGTTTGGTTCCACATCGGAACGCGATTCAGATAATAACGTTTCAAAATGGAACATTAACCACGACAAAACATCAGGATTGAGATCAAGGTCTGGATCGCTATCACACAATTCAACGACAGAAAATTCTGTATCACCGCCATTTTGACCCTAATGGGCAAAAAAAAATAGTCTCTGCGACGCTCATCGTCTCCGACGAATACCGAAACACACCTTGAAATATTGTCCGGCTTCTCACTTTTAGCGACAACCCATTAATACCGTTCCAATATGGAATGTTTTCACCTATTTCCGTTCCGACTTGAAACCAAAATCAACAGGGATTTTCTTTTTTACCCGCCAGGGGAGAATCAATTCATCGGCCAGGATACTGGAAACGCCAATACCGCAGCCGAAACCCTACAACGGGCTCACTGACCAGGTGGCCCAATAACATCCAGCGGAGTATGCATAATGAAAAAACTGATTAACCGTGTGGAAGATGTACTGACTGAACAACTTGCCGGGATGGCGAAAGCGCACCCTGAACTGAAACTACACCAGGACCCGGTCTATGTTACCCGGGCAGATGCGCCCGTCGCGGGTAAAGTGGCCCTGCTTTCCGGCGGCGGAAGCGGCCATGAGCCAATGCACTGCGGGTTTATTGGTATGGGGATGCTGAGTGGTGCCTGCCCGGGAGAAATTTTCACCTCTCCGACCCCGGATAAAATGTTTGAATGCGCGATGCATATCGACGGTGGCGAAGGCGTGCTGCTGATCATCAAAAACTACACCGGCGATGTGCTGAACTTTGAAACCGCCACCGAGCTACTCCACGAGAGCGGCGTAAAAGTCACCACGGTGGTGGTCGATGATGATGTCGCCGTCAAAGACAGCCTCTATACTGCCGGTCGGCGCGGCGTGGCGAACACGGTGCTTATCGAAAAACTGGTGGGCGCAGCCGCAGAACGTGGTGACAGCCTTGAAGCCTGTGCCAGCCTGGGCCGCAGGCTGAACAATCAGGGTCACTCTATCGGCATTGCGCTTGGCGCATGTACCGTCCCCGCCGCCGGAAAACCATCGTTTGAACTCAATGATAACGAAATGGAGTTTGGCGTGGGGATCCACGGCGAACCAGGCATCGACCGCCGCCCCTTCACCTCGCTGAACGACACCGTTGACGCCATGTTTACCACCCTGCTGGAGAACGGCAATTACAGCCGTACGTTACGCCAGTGGGACCCGGTAAAAGGCAACTGGCAGGAAGTTACCCAGACCAAACAGGCGCTGCAACAGGGAGATCAGGTGATTGCGCTGGTCAACAACCTTGGTGCAACCCCGCTTTCCGAACTCTACGGCGTTTATAACCGCCTGGAAACACTGTGCGATGACGCCGGAATCACTCTTGCCCGCAGTCTGGTCGGTTCCTGGTGTACCTCGCTGGATATGTCCGGTTTTTCTATTACGTTGCTGAAAGCCGATGCTGAAACGCTCGCTCTTTGGGATGCCCCCGTTCACACCCCTGCCTTCAACTGGGGTCATTAAGGAGATCTGCGATGTCACTGAACAGAAATAACATTGTCGACTGGTTGTATCGCTGTGGAGAAATTTTCACCACCCAGAGCGATTTTCTTACCGGCCTCGACCGCGATATCGGCGACGCCGATCACGGCCTGAATATGCACCGCGGGTTCAGCAAGGTGGTAGAAAAATTACCCTCCATTGCCGACAAAGACATTGGCTTTATTCTGAAGAATACAGGCATGGTGCTGCTTTCCAACGTGGGGGGAGCCAGTGGCCCGCTGTTCGGAACCTTTTTTATCCGCGCAGCCCAGGTTACCCAGGCTCGTCAGAACCTCAGCGTTGAGGAGCTCTATTTGATGATCCGCGAAGGTGTTGACGGTGTGGTGAGCCGGGGGAAAGCCGAACGAGGTGATAAAACCATGTGTGACGTCTGGCTCCCGGTGGCGGATTCACTGCGTCACGCCAGCGAAAACCATTTATCAATGACCGCCGCGCTGGAAGCGGCCTGCGAGGTGGCAGAACAGGCCGCGCAATCCACCATTACCATGCAGGCGCGTAAAGGACGTGCCAGCTACCTGGGGGAACGCAGTATTGGTCATCAGGATCCGGGCGCCACATCAGCGCTGTTTATGGTGCAAATGCTGGCTGCTGCGGCTAACGCGTAATACAGAGGATAAGGCGATGGTAAACCTGGTAATTGTCTCGCACAGTGCCCAACTGGGCCAGGGCGTCGGGGAACTGGCTCGCCAGATGTTAAGGGGTGATAGCTGTAAGCTGGCTATCGCCGCAGGCATTGACGACCCAACCAATCCTATCGGCACCGATCCGATTAAGGTGATGGACGCAATCCTCTCCGTGGCGGATACGGACGCGATTCTGGTGTTAATGGATATGGGCAGCGCACTGTTGAGTGCCGAAACCGCGCTCGACCTGCTGGAACCGGAGGTGGCCGCACGCGTGCATTTATGCCCGGCCCCGCTGGTCGAGGGCGCACTGGCCGCCACGGTCAGTGCCGCCAGTGGCGCGAGCATCGATAAGGTTATCGAAGATGCGCAAAGTGCGCTGCAGGCAAAGCGTGTTCAGCTCGGTTTCCCCGCGCTGGAAGAGTCCCGTAATAGCCTTTCGTCCGCAGAAATCGATGCTTGCGATGCGCAGGCCGAGTCCGTTACGGTGGAGATTAACAACCCTAACGGCCTGCACGTTCGCCCTGCCGCCCGGCTGGTTGAGGGGCTTTCCGGGTTTGATGCGGTGCTACTGCTGGAAAAAGAGGGCAAATGCGTCAAACCTGACAGCATCAATCAAATTGCACTGTTGAAAGTTCGCTGCCACGATCGGGTTCGGCTGGTAGCCAAAGGGCCTCAGGCCGCAGACGCCTTGATCGCATTTCAGGCGCTGGCCGCCGACAATTTTGGCGAACATTGCCAGGCAGACGCTGAGGTTGATAACGCACAACCCGCGCTGACAACGGTGAGTGGACAGGTGCTGCATTACCACCCCATTAATCATCACTTCGATGATCTTGCAGGCGGTACGCAGGAAGAGGAGTTTCGTCGTCTGAAAATAGCGGTAAGTCATACCCTGGACGATCTCATCGACTTAACTCGCCTGGCAGCTGAAAAATATTCGGACGACATTGCCGCCATCTTCTCGGGCCAGCATACCCTGCTTGACGATCCCGACCTGCTGAACAGCGCCAGCGAGACGCTGCGTCAGCGGAAATGCAGCGCCGAGCGTGCCTGGCAAGAGACCATGATGGCCCTCAGCCAGCAGTATCGTGAGCTTGATGATGCCTATCTTCAGGCGCGCTATATCGACGTCGAAGACATTATGCATCGCACGCTGGGGCATCTGACGGATGTGACCGACAACGCCCCTGTTCTGCTACATCGCACCATCCTGATTGCCGATGACATCTACCCGTCCGTTGTGTTGCAACTCGACGCCAGCAACACCGCCGCTATCTGCCTGCAGCACGGCAGCCCATTAGCCCACGGCGCGATTATTGCCCGTCAGGGCGGTATTCCCTGGCTGTGCCAGCAGGGTACCGCCTTTGATAACCTGCACAACGGCGACCCACTCACGTTAAACCGTCTGAATACCAGACAGTAACGACCCGTTCACTCTCTGACACGCGCTGCGCAGTTCACTGTGCAGATGTGTCACACCCTAAGCTCAGGAAACTGTTATGTCGCAATTTTTCTACAATCAACGCGAAAACCTCGTTAATGACGCTATTGAAGGGGCGATAATCGCCAGCCCATGGAACAACCTTGCCCGACTGGACTGCGACCCTGCGATCCGCATTGTGGTGCGCCGCGATCTGGATAAATCCAGAGTCGCCGTCATTTCCGGTGGTGGCGCAGGGCATGAACCGGCCCATGTCGGTTTCGTCGGGAAAGGCATGCTCACGGCGGCGGTGTGCGGCGATCTCTTCGCCTCTCCCAGCGTTGATGCAGTGCTTACCGCTATTCAGGCAGTCACGGGCGATGCGGGCTGCCTGCTTATCGTGAAAAACTACACCGGAGACCGGCTGAACTTTGGCCTCGCCGCTGAGAAAGCCCGCCGTATGGGCTACAAAGTGGAAATAGTGATTGTTGGCGATGACATCTCTCTGCCGGATAACAAACACCCGCGCGGGATTGCTGGCACTGTCCTGATCCACAAAGTTGCAGGCTATTTTGCCGAAACCGGCAGTAACCTGGATACGGTCGCCCGTGAAGCTCGTATGGCGATGAACCGGGTATTCAGTATCGGCGTTGCACTCTCAAGCTGCCATCTGCCTGCCGATCCGCAGGATAACGTTCGCCACCATCCGGGCCAGGCTGAACTGGGAATGGGGATCCACGGCGAGCCAGGGGCCGTTGTCGTCAATACTCAGAACAGTGCCGACATCGTGCGTCTGATGGTTGAAAAAATCGCGGCGGCAATACCGGACACCGGCCGCCTGATGCTCATGCTGAATAACCTGGGCGGCGTGTCGGTCACCGAAATGGCGATTATTACCCGCGAACTGACCGCCAGCCCTCTGGCTACACGTACTGATTGGCTCATCGGGCCGGCGCCACTCGTCAGCGCCCTCGATATGAAAGGTTTTTCGATTACCGCGATGGTCATGGAAGATGGCATTGAAAAAGCACTGCTGGCAGAGGTGAAAACCGCAGGCTGGCTGCCGCCAGTACGCCTTCGCCCACAGCAAAACATGCCCTGCGATATCCGCAGCGCCCGGGTCGACTTTACGCCTTCCGAAAATGCGCGGGTTGGGCACTACGTTGAAACGGTTACCGCAACGCTCTCAGGGCTGGAAAGCGAACTCAATGCCCTGGACGCCAAAGTGGGCGATGGTGATACCGGCTCCACTTTTGCTGCCGGCGCGCGTGAAATCGCCCGCTTGTTGCACCAGCAACAACTGCCGCTGGCTCAACTCGACACGCTGTGTGCACTGATCGGCGAACGCTTAACGGTGGTGATGGGCGGCTCCAGCGGTGTGCTGATGTCCATCTTCTTTACTGCGGCAGGCCAGGCTATTCACGAAGGTAAATCGGTCGTTGCCGCGTTACAGGCCGGGCTAGGTCAGATGAAATTTTATGGCGGCGCAGACCTGGGGGATCGCACACTGATTGACGCGCTGCAACCGGCGCTGGAGGCACTGGCGCAACATCCGGGGGATCTGGATGCGGCTTATCGGGCGGCTCAAGCCGGGGCCGATGCCACCAGCCACGCAACCAAAGCCAATGCAGGCCGGGCCTCGTATCTCAACAGCGACAGTCTGGCAGGGAATATGGATCCAGGTGCGCATGCTATCGCCATGGTCTTCAACGCGCTGGCACAACGCACAAGCGCGTAATCAAAGACCTCGGGGACGGGCAGAAAGTCGCAGGTGACTGATTGAAATAGATATGAAGGGGGCAATTGCCCTCTTTTTCAGTGTAAAGGGCATGTTGCCCGTCTCAGAATAGGCCTGGCCTGTACCAACAGCTCAAATAAAAGAAGGGGTTACCTTTCGGTAACCCCTTCTTTTATTTGGCGGAAGCATAGGCTGCTGACTTCAAAAC
>CAUSEC010000058.1:0-15712 GCA_963530515.1 uncultured Enterobacteriaceae bacterium
TACAGTAATATGGTCATGGGGAGCTGACCATATTACTGGGGATCACTCAGCCCTCGAGGGAGAGGGTTAGGGTGAGGGGGAACATGCGGCTCTGATGGTTGTTCCGTTCACCTTATGTTCCTCACTTTTCTATAGCACCAGAACCCGTGAACGTGCCAGGGCGGCTCATCGCCACCGCCCTGGCGACCTTGGCTCCCGGCCAGGAAAATCGCCGCTGGCGCGGTCCACTCAGCGTATGCCTTCAGGCTTATCGGGGAGACTGTTTTATTCTCATTACGCAATTTTGTCGCTGTAAAACGTAATATTACCGGGGCCCCCTCTGCCCAATGCACGAGGGAGAAAAACATAGCGTCAGTTCGCCTGCGCTTTTTGCAGCAACGTGTCCCACATGCCCATTACCAGCGCCTGGTCCGGCGGAGAAAGTTCGCCCGCCTGAATCGCTTTTTCCAGACTCACCACGACACGATCGTGCAGTGCCTGCGCGGAATGGTCGTCGCTACCTTCCAGGTCAGCCACGGCCAGCGTAAGGTGACCGCGCAGATAACCGCCTGCAAACAGCTCATCGTCACTGGCGTGCTCTACCATGTCATCAATCAACGCCAGGATGCGTGTTTCAAATTCTGCGATCATCGTCTTTCCTCAGTTAAGATCTTCCGGCCACGGGAAGTGTTCCGCCTTCATGTCAGGCGTGTGGTAATAATTTTGCAGCGCTTTAATAAAGCGCGCCGGACGTTCAGGGATGCCCTTTTCAAGATATTCCATCACCTGCGCATGCACGCGGCGCTGGAAAACAATGCGGTCTGGCTCGAAATCCCCTTCCAGGTTGTCACAGCTGACGTTAAACGGGTAACCCGCCGCCACGCAGAACAACCAGTCAAATGCCTGGGGTTTCACTTCAACATCTTCAAACTGGCACTGGGTTTGCGCATCGCGCCCATCCGGGCAGTACCAGTAACCAAAATCCACCAGCTCGCGACGGGCTTTCCCGGCGATACACCAGTGGGAAATCTCATGCAGTGCGCTGGCATAGTAGCCATGCGCAAAAACAATGCGGTTGTAAGGTGCGTCCGCATCTGCCGGCAGATAAATCGGTTCGTCATCGCCTTTGATCAGGCGGGTATTAAAATCGTCGGCAAAGCAGCCGTCAAAAAGAGTAATCAGTTGTTCGTAATTATGCGTTGTGTTCATGCACCCATCCCCAGAAACTGGAGGATCTCCTGCCCATGGCTATCGAAAAGTAATTTTGCACTCATCACCGCCGACACAATCACAATCATCGGACGAATGAGTTTTTGCCCTTTGCTGAGCACCAGTCGGGACCCCATGCGTGCGCCCAGGAACTGCCCGACGAGCATCACGAACCCGGTTGCCCAGATAACCTTGCCGCCAATGATAAACAACAGCAGCCCACCCAGGTTGGAGGTGGCATTCAGCACTTTGGCGTGCGCGGTGGATTTCGCCAGGTTGAACCCGGCCAGCGTCACAAACGCCAGCGCGTAGAATGACCCGGCACCCGGGCCAAAGAAACCGTCGTAGAAACCGACGCACCCACCGGCGACCAGCGCAAACGGCAGGCCGTGCAGACGGCGCTGTCTGTCTTCTTCACCCAGCTTTGGCATCAGCAAGAAATAAAGACCAATACAGATGACGAGAATGGGCAGGATCTGACGCAGCACGTCTGACTTCACATATTGCACCAGCAATGCGCCGCTGGTGGAACCGATAAAGGTCATCAGAATGTTGAGCTTCTGGTCGGCCAGGTTCACGACTTTACGGCGCACAAAATAGATCATCGATGAGAACGAACCGCCGCAGGCCTGAAGCTTGTTGGTCGCCAGCGCCTGCGCCGGGGTCATGCCCGCCGCCAGAAGTGCAGGAACCGTTAACAAACCTCCGCCGCCCGCAAGGGCATCAATAAAACCGGCCAGTAAGGCAACCAAAAAAAGTACCGCCAGCATCATTGGCGACACCATAAACATTTGCAGGAAAGTGTCCATTACAATACGTGTTCGTCCAGTAGCGCCTGACAAGAAGGGGGCAACGGCGGCGGCGTGGATTTCTCCGGCGTCGTTGAAGGTTTTGCGGGTTCAAACCAGCTTTGCAGTTCCGCACCACAGCCATCACCCGGCGGTGGCGGCGCCTGATCTTCGCATTCCAGGCTATCGGCCGGGCAGCGCAAACGCACATGCATGTGGGCACGATGCTGGAACCACGGGCGAACTTTACGCAGCCAGTCGCGATCCGTTCCTGCATCCAGGCAGAGTTGCTGCTTGATAGCCGGATTGACGAAAATACGCGTGACGTCGTTATCTTTCGCCGCCAGTTTGATCATGCTGCTGATTTCCGGCTTCCACAGCGCGGGCACCACGTTTTTGCCGCTGCGGGAAACCAAATCCAGCGCCTGCGGTTTTAACAGCTGCGCCGACGTCCAGCGGGATTGTGGTAGTTGCAAAAAGATATCGACGTCGAGACCCGACTGATGACTGGCGTGACCGCCATTAAAGCGCCCGCCTGCTGGCATCCCCATATCGCCAATCAGCACGGTGCCCATCCCCAGGTTGTGGACCTGGTTGCCGAGACGCTGAATAAACAGAATCAGATCCGGGTGGCCGAAGTAACGACGCTGGTCGGTACGCATCACCTGGTAGGTATCCGACTGTAGCGGCAGCTCGTGGGCACCCACGATGCAGCCATTGGAAAACGCGCCAATGGACTGCGGCGTACCAGTGATGGGATGGGTGATTTTCTGCCAGGGTGTTGCCGCCTGGCAGGCAATACTGGCAGCAAGCGCCAGCACTGCAAGGGCTATTTTCTTCATCGTTTACCAGCGAGGAATAGTGGTCGTCACATCGCCATTTTGCGCACGCTGGCGCATAAAGTGATCCATCAGGACGATAGCCAGCATCGCTTCGGCAATCGGTACCGCGCGGATACCGACGCAAGGGTCATGACGCCCTTTGGTGATCATCTCCACCTCTTCGCCGAAACGGTTAATGGTGCGACCCGGCACGGTAATGCTGGAGGTCGGTTTCAGCGCAATATTGGCCACGATTTGCTGCCCGCTGCTGATGCCGCCCAGAATGCCGCCCGCGTGGTTACTCTCAAAGCCCTGTGCGGTGATTTCATCGCGATTCTGGCTGCCACGCAGATTCACCACGCCAAAGCCGTCGCCAATCTCCACGCCTTTGACCGCATTGATGCTCATCATTGCGTGCGCGATATCGGCATCCAGACGGTCAAACACCGGCTCGCCCAGTCCTGCTGGCACGCCATCAGCCACGACGGTGACTTTTGCGCCAATAGAATCGCCTTCTTTTTTCAGGCCACGCATCAGTTCGTCGAGCGCTTCAATCTTGTCCGGGTCCGGGCAGAAGAACGGGTTCTGTTCAACCTGGCTCCAGTCTTTGATGTCCAGCGGAATGTCGCCCATCTGGGTCAGGCAGCCGCGAACAACAATGCCGAATTTGTGGGCGAGGAATTTCTTGGCAATCGCCCCTGCCGCCACGCGCATTGCCGTTTCACGCGCGGAGGAACGGCCACCGCCACGGTAGTCGCGCAAGCCATATTTCTGCTCGTAGGTGTAATCCGCGTGCCCTGGACGGAACACGTCTTTGATGGCGCTGTAATCCTGCGAGCGCTGATCGGTGTTTTCAATCAACAGGCCGATACTGGTGCCGGTCGTGACGCCTTCAAATACGCCGGAGAGAATTTTCACCTGATCCGGCTCGCGACGCTGCGTGGTGTAGCGAGAGGTGCCCGGACGACGACGGTCCAGATCGTGCTGAAGATCGGCTTCGGTCAGCGGGATACCCGGCGGCACACCGTCGACGATACAGCCCAGCGCGATGCCATGGGATTCGCCGAAGGTGGTGACGCGAAACAGTTGTCCAATTGTATTTCCTGCCATCACGGCTCCGTTATTTTGCTGTTGTTGTTGAGCGTTTGCTTAATCTTTATAGATGCTGAAATGTTCGCGGGCGGCGAGAAGCTGCGCTTTGGTCAGCATAAAGACGCCATCACCGCCGTTGTCGAACTCAAGCCAGGTGAATGGCACATCCGGATACTGATCCATCAGATGTACCATGCTGTTGCCCACTTCACAAATCAGCACCCCGTTGTCGGTCAGGTAGTCCGGCGCACAACCGAGAATGCGGCGCGTCAGTTTCAGGCCGTCGCTACCGGAGGCCAGACCCAGTTCCGGCTCGTGACGATACTCAGACGGCAGATCGTCCATGTCTTCTTCATCCACGTACGGCGGGTTGGTCACGATCAAATCGTACTGCACCTTTGGCAGGTCGCGGAACAGATCGGAACGGATCGGCGTGACGTGATGCAGCAGTCCATGATCGTCAATATTTTGCTCGGTCACTGCCAGCGCGTCCGGGGAGATGTCCACGGCGTCCACTTCCGCTTCCGGGAAGGCGTAAGCGCAGGCGATCGCAATGCAGCCGCTGCCGGTGCACATATCCAGAATGTGCTGAGGTTGGCCCTCAATCAGCCCGGCGAAGTGGTTGTTGATCAGCTCACCAATTGGCGAACGCGGCACCAGCACGCGCTCATCCACATAAAATTCGTGGCCGCAGAACCAGGCTTTATTGGTGAGGTAGGCCACCGGGATACGTTCGTTCACGCGGCGAATCACGCGCTCAACGATACGATGGCGCTCGCTGGAGGTCAGACGGGCGTTGCGCATATCTTCCGGGATATCCAGCGGCAGATAGAGGCTCGGCAGCACCAGTTGTACGGCTTCGTCCCACGGGTTATCGGTCCCGTGACCGTACCAGATATTTGCCGCGCTAAATCGGCTGACCGACCAGCGCAACATGTCCTGAATGGTATGCAGCTCGCTCACTGCTTCATCAACGAAAATTTTATCCACTTTATCCCCCAGGACATGCTCTCTTTAAATTCGGCGGCTAGTTTGCCATGAAGGCGGGGATAAATCAGCATTGACGCTTACACTGCGGGCGTAAAAATGCATTTTGCTGAAAAGCGCAGGCCGAGTCGGGTACACTAAAAGAAATAAGAGATGAGATGAATAGATGAAAAAGAAAGCATCACTCAGTGAGGAGGAACAGGCGCTCTTCCGTCAGCTGATGACCGGCACCCGCAAGCTCAAGCAGGATACGGTCGTGCATCCGCCCACGCGAAAGAAGGTCAGTGAAGTCCCGGTAAAACGCCTGTTGCAGGAACAAGCCGACAACAGCCACTACTTTTCTGATGAATTCCAGCCGCTCCTGAACACCGAAGGGCCGGTGAAATATGTGCGTGATGATGTCAGCCACTTCGAGCTAAAGAAAATCCGCCGTGGTGATTACTCACCGGAGCTGTTTTTAGATTTGCACGGTCTGACCCAGATGCAGGCCAAGCAGGAATTAGGCGCGCTGATTGCCGCCTGCCGCCGCGAGCATGTGTTTTGCGCCTGCGTGATGCACGGGCACGGTAAACACATCCTGAAGCAACAAACGCCGCTATGGCTGGCGCAGCATCCCCATGTGATGGCGTTTCACCAGGCACCGAAGGAGTACGGCGGCGATGCCGCAGTGCTGGTGCTGATTGAAGTGGAAGAGTGGCAGCCGCCAGAGCTCCCCTGAGTGAGCGCCAGAAAATAAAAAAGCCGCACTCAATGGCGGCTTTTTTTCACGGTCCGGCGAATCAGATAGCTTTAGCCATCTTCAGGTTGCAGGGACTCATTTGCCAGTTAAAGACACCTTTACCGCTCTCATCCAGCGTCACGCTGGCAATGGCAGAGGTGGTGAACATTGGCGGTGCTTCTTCCGGGCAAAGCTCGGACACCAGGTAGCCCACCAGCGGCAGGTGAGAAATCACCAGCACCGACGCGGTACCTTCATTGGCCAGAGCCTGCAAATAGGCGCTAACCAAACCAATATCTCCACACGGAGTCAGTTCCGGCAGGACATCCACATTGTCAGGCAGGTTCATACATCCCCCCACCTCTTTCAGTGTTTGTTCAGCGCGCAAGAACGGGCTGACCAGAACACGGTCGATATCCACTTTTTGGCCTTTCAACCAAGTTGCCATTTGACGTGATTCGTCACAACCACACGGGGTTAAGGGACGAACAGAGTCGCTGGCTGCATCGAGGGCTGCATCGCCGTGACGCATGATAAAAACTTGCATATTGCACCGCTTTTGTTAACCAGAAGCATCAATATTCCCGCGTGAAACAGTTCCATTACGACGGAAATTATTAATGGCCGGGCATTGTGCCTTATCCATTCACTGAATGAAACGCTGTCTTTTACCCTAATGCCGTAAGTATAGTCAATCACTGTTTACTTATTGACCACGACAATTTCATTCAGAACTGGATTTACCCTTTTTTGACCTTAACTTACAAAATCAGTTTCCTTTTTGACCCAAAAAGTTTCGCCCTGCTCAGCCATTTGTAACAAATGCTGACAAGGGGTGAAACGCTCCCCATAAAGCGCAGCCAGGCGCTGGAGGATGGCGACCACTTCACCCGCGCCAAGGGAATCCATATAGCGGAACGGGCCACCCAGGAACGGTGGAAAACCAATACCAAACACGGCGCCAATATCGCCATCTCGCGGCGTGCGAATGACATTCTCGGCATGGCAGCGCGCAGCCTCGTTGAGCATCATCATCACACAACGTTCAGCCATGCTTTCCGCTGACAATTTGCCTGCACCGGGAGCGCCGATAAGCGAGTAGATGGCCGGGTCAGGTTGTTTGTTGCTTTTACGCCCTTTCTTACCGTAAAGATAGAAACCACGGTCATTTTTTCTGCCTTTGCGATCGTCATTCAAGATTGCTGAAACGACACTTGCAGGGGCACTGAATCGGTCACCGTAAGCGGCCTCAAGTACAGGGATAATTTTAGTTCCCGTATCAATTCCCACTTCATCCAAAAGTTGGATTGGCCCCACCGGGAAGCCAAATTTCACCAGCGCTTTATCGATCTGTTCAATGCGCTCACCTTCGCTCAGCAGACGCATCGCCTCGCTCATGTAAGGTGCCAGAATACGGTTGACATAAAAACCGGCTTTGTCCGCCACCACAATCGGCGTTTTGCCCTGCTTTTTCGCCAGCTTCACCACCGTCGAAATCGTCTGTTCTGACGTGCCTGCATGGGGGATCACTTCCACCAGTGGCATCTTTTCAACCGGGCTGAAAAAATGTAATCCGACAACCTGCTCCGGGCGAGCAGCCTTTGCCGCAATATCGCTGATGGGCAAAGATGAGGTATTAGAGGCAAAAATCGTCTTCGGTGAACAGTGCGTTTCAACCTCTGCGACCATCTGCTGCTTGAGCGCCAGATCCTCGAACACCGCCTCAATCACTACGTCACGATGGGAAAAGCCGCTGTAGTCCGTGGTGCCGGAAATACGCGACATCTGCGCGTCACGCTCCGCGGGTTTAAGATGGCGGCGGCGCACCTTTTTATCAAGCTCCTGCCAGCTGTATTGCAGCGCATGATTGATACCCTTCGGATTAATATCTTTTATGCGAACCGCGAGCCCGCCCTTCACCGCCGTCACACAGGCAATGCCACCGCCCATCAGTCCACCGCCAAGCACGCCGACGGTGCGTAACGGACCGGCTTCCACCGCGCTTCCTGGGTCTTTTTTCACCTCGGTACTGGCAAAGAAAATATGGCGCAGAGCCTGGGATTCTGGCGTCATCGCCAGTTCACCAAATGCACGAGCTTCGGCTTCGTAGCCGCTGCTGCTGCCCTGACTCAACCCGGTTTCAATCACGTTCAAAATGCGCGACGTGGCCGGGTAATTGCCCTGGGTTTTTTGTTCCGTCTTTTTGCCCACCACACGAAACAGCAAAGCCCGCCCTAATGGACTGGCGAGGAGCCGTTCACGCGCCGGTAAATGGCGACTGGCCGGACGCCCCTGGGTCGCAAGTTCTGCCGCAGCCTCCAGCAAAATCGACACGGGCACAACGTCATCCACCAGCCCGGCTTTCAGTGCCTGGCGGGCGCGCAGCTGTTTACCGGTCAGAATCATCTCCAGCGCGGTACTCACGCCCACTAAACGCGGCAGGCGCTGCGTGCCACCTGAACCCGGCAGCAGGCCCAGTTGCACTTCCGGCAAACCCAGCACAGTTTTCGCATCATCCGTGCACACGCGGCGATGGCAGGCCAGCGCCAGCTCAAGACCGCCGCCGAGGCAAGGACCATGGATAGCCGCAATCACGGGTATTGATAGCGCGTGGATCTCCGCCATAATTTGCTGCCCCTGACGGGCAAGTTCTTGCGCCTCTTGCGCACTCTGGCAGCGGTCAATCATGTTGATGTCTGCCCCGGCGATAAAGTTGTCGGGTTTGCCCGAGATAAACACCACGCCCCGAATGCTTTTGTTCTCGCGAATTTGCCTGAGGATGGCGCGCACCTGGCTGCCAAACTCTGCTTTCAGGGTATTCATTTTTTCGCCGGGCACATCAACGGTGACGACGGCCACAAAGTCCGGGCGAACGGTCAGGGTAAATGCCGATATCATGTCCATTATTCCGCCTCCAGAACCATGGCCGCACCCAGTCCACCCGCTGCACAGGCGGTGACCAGGCCAAATCCTCCGCCGCGTCGACGAAGCTCGTTCAGGGTCTGAGTTATCATGCGCGCACCGGTCGCGGCGAACGGATGACCGTAGGCAATGGAACCTCCCAGCACGTTGAATTTACTGTCATCCACATCCCCAGTAGCCTGCGAGCGCCCCAGCACATCGCGGGCAAACCGCTCACTGGCCATCAGTTTGAGGTTGGTCAGGGTCTGGGCGGCAAAGGCTTCGTGCATATCAAACAGGGTTAAATCAGCGAGAGTCAGCCCGGCTCTGTCCAGCGCCAGCGGTGTCGCCCAGGCAGGCCCGAGCAGCATGTCCTGCTGAACATCAATGGCGGTAAAGGCGTAGCTGCGCAGATAGCCCAGCGGCGTGAGTCCCAGTTCGCGTGCCCGGGATTCGGTCATCAGAATGACTGCCGCTGCACCGTCGGTCAGTGGCGTACTGTTCGCGGCGGTCACTGTGCCGTGCTTGCGGTCAAAGGCCGGGCGTAACTTTGCATAATCCGCGAGGCTGGAGCTTTGCCGCACATTATTATCCTGAATGAGCGGCTCACGGTACGGCGGTGAGTAGGCGGTCATCACCTCGCCATTAAGTTTGCCTTCAGCCCAGGCCCGGGCGGCATATTGATGCGAGCGGTGAGCCAGCGCATCCTGCTCTTCACGGGAGATTGCATAGCTTTTCGCCATCTGTTCAGCGGTGTCACCCATGCGCAGGCCCGTGGAGTACTCCGCGACTGCTGGCGGCACGGGGAGCAAATCATGTAAACGCAGGCGGGAAAAGAGTTTGAGTTTTTGCCCCAGGGTACGGGCTTTATTGGCATCCACCAGCGTGCGGGCCAGCTTTTTACTGACGCCAATGGGCAGCACGGAAGAGGAATCCGCGCCCCCGGCAATACCGGCTCTGATGGTGCCAGCCATCAGGCTTTCCGCTACGTTGGCTACCGCCTGAAAACTGGTCGCACAGGCGCGGCTCACGCTGTAGGCATCGGTGTGCACGCTCATCCCGGTTCCCAGCACAATTTCACGGGCGATATTCGGCGCCTCAGGCATCTGAACCACCTGGCCGAACACCAGTTGTTCGATAATCTCAGGCGGAATTTCACTGCGGGCGAGCAGCTCCCCCACCACCATTTTTCCAAGCTCAATGGCAGGCACACCATGGAATGCCGTCGCCTGACGAGCAAATGGTGTACGCAATCCACTGACAATAGCGATGCGGTCCCCCTGGCGGGTGACAAGCGGTAATGCCTGACTCATAACACTCCCCTGTTAACAGCATGACTCACAAAGTGGTCTGACCTGATAACAGTCTTAACTATTTTTTTACATTTAGCCAATCAGAGGGGAGAAAAATTGAGAGCTAAGCCACAGAGATTATTAAGAATTACGCTCCCGCAGAGTACGGGAGCGCAGGAAGGAATTAACGCAGGCCCAGCTGGAAGATCAGGGTTTCAGCTTCACAGGCAAAAACAAAGTCGATGTCCAGACGCACGCCCTGCGCTTCTTCTGTCCAGGTCGCGGTAATCTGGCAAGGATCAGATTCCACGCCACGGGCTTTTGCCGTCAGGGCAGCCAGGGTCTCTTCCGCTTCAGCGCGACTGGCGAAGACACGGCTGTAGGAGGCGGTGCAGTCGGAGTTGTCCATGATGGTGCCAACATCCATACAGCAGCAAACCGGGGTTTCATCAGCACTGCATTTACTCATTGTGATTTCCTCTGAATTCGCACCCAAGGTGCCAGATAATGTTGTGCACATTTTACCCCCCGGCCAGATGCCTCTCCAGTTGATAATTTGCAGAATCGCCTCAAGTGACCGAAATCACACTTAAAAATGATCTAAAACAAAAATCATCCTTCCGGCTTAGCGACACTGGCCGCAATTTTGCCACGCAGAT
This sequence comes from uncultured Enterobacteriaceae bacterium, assembly GCA_963530515.1. GTDB lineage: Bacteria > Pseudomonadota > Gammaproteobacteria > Enterobacterales > Enterobacteriaceae > CBFFRJ01. The sequence goes on from CAUSEC010000058.1 coordinate 10,447, forward strand.
CCCGTTTCGAAGATCATACTTGAAAATTTTTATATACAACCTTGCAACATTTGCGCTGGTCAGACCTATACTCTCGCCACTGGTCTGATTTCTAAGAAGTACGCCAGACCCTACACTTGCGCCCCTGTTACGCCATGTAACATAGTTTAAATAAATATAATTGATGAGGTTTTGGTCATGAGCCAGAAAACCCTGTTTACCAAGTCTGCTCTCGCTGTTGCAGTGGCAATCGTCTCTTCCCAAGCCTGGTCAGCAGGCTTTCAGCTCAACGAATTTTCTTCTTCTGGTCTTGGCCGTGCTTATTCAGGTGAAGGTGCCATCGCGGATGACGCTGCGAATGCGAGCCGTAACCCTGCGCTGATCATGATGTTTGATCGTCCGACCTTCTCGGGCGGTGCTATTTTCGTTGATCCCGATGTTAACGTGACAGGCCGTTCTGCCATTGGTAACGATGCAAGCCAGGACAACATTGCCCCGACGGCCTGGGTACCTAACCTGCACTTTGTTGCCCCTATCAACGACCAGTTTGGTTGGGGGGCGTCACTGACCTCTAACTACGGTCTGGCGACTGAATTTAATAACAACTACGCGGCAGGCTCGATGGGCGGTAAAACCGACCTCGAAACCATCAACCTGAACCTGAGCGGTGCCTATCGTCTGGATAGCCACTGGAGCTTTGGTCTGGGCTTTGATGCCGTGTATGCCAAAGCGAAGCTCGAGCGCTACGCAGGCGACCTGCCGCAAATTATCGGTGCCAACATCCCGGCCCTGGTTCGTGCGGGTCAACTCACCCCCGCTCAGGCCGCAGCCATTGGCGCGCAGGCCGGTGGCATCAGCCGTGATACCCAAATCGCTTACCTGAAAGGTGACGAATGGGGCTTTGGCTGGAACGCCGGTATCCTGTATGAGCTCAATAAAGACAACCGCTATAGCCTGACCTACCGCTCTGAAATCAAAGTCGACTTCGACGGCAATTATAAGAGCAACCTGCCTACCACGTTGAACCCGATCAACGCAGCGCTGGGTCTGGGTCTGCCTTACGGTACAGGCGGTTCAACCACCAATGGTGCGCTGACCCTGAACCTGCCAGAAATGTGGGAAGTGTCCGGTTATAACCGTGTCGCGCCACAATGGGCGATTCACTACAGCCTGGCCTACACCAGCTGGAGCCAGTTCCAGGAGCTGAAAGCGACCAACAGCAACGGTCAGACGCTGTTCCAGAAGGACGAGAGCTTCAAAGACTCTTACCGTATCGCGCTGGGTACCACCTACTACATGGATGACACCTGGACCTTCCGTACCGGTATTGCCTTCGATGACAGCCCGGTTCCGGCAGACAAACGCTCCATTTCCATCCCGGATCAGGATCGTTTCTGGCTGAGCGCCGGTACCACCTATGCGTTCAACAAAGACGCGTCAGTTGACCTGGGTGTGTCTTACATGCACGGTCAGAAAGTGGAGTTCACCGAAGGCCCGTATACCTTCAAATCTGAAGGTCGTGCATGGCTGTACGGCGCGAACTTTAACTACGCGTTCTGATTTGCCTCAGGCATAAAAAAAGGTGAGCCATTATTGCGCTCACCTTTTTTATTGCCCTGATTTCACTTATTCAGAGTCGATATCTTTCAAATCGCCTTCAATCGCCTTCGCGTTCGGATTCTCATCCGGTTTCAGCTTGCCGCCGTTGGCGATAAAGTCATGGCGCTGGAAGTAGGCTTCACGTACCAGAATGTACGGGTCAGACGACTGACGCAGCAGCCCATCAGAATCCAGCAGTTGCGCGCGCGACTCAATCCCTTCGACCGTCCATTTGCCCACCGACAGCGGCCAGGTCAGCCAGGAGAGCACCGGATAGAGGGTATCAGCCATATCACCACCGTCCTCACGCAGCGTGAAGCTACCATAGAACGGCAACTGAACATACGGACCGTAGCCCACGCCATAGTGGCCGAGCGTGCTACCAAAGCGGTGTGGATCAACCCGCTGCAATTTCGGGTTCGACATCCCGGCGACGTCCATAAAGCCGCCCATCCCCAGCAGGGTGTTCAGGAAGAAACGCGTGAAGTGCACCATCCCCTGGTAGGGATCACCCTGCAGGAAGTAGTTCACCATAATGGCGGGTTCTTCAAGGTTACTGGTGAAGTTGCTCAGCCCGTTTCGTGCCGGTTGCGGCACATAATCACGCCAGGCAACCGCAACAGGCCGCAGCACATACGGATCCAGTACATTGAAGTTGAAGCTGTACATGGTGCGGTTAAACCCTTCAAACGGGTCAGAACGTCCCTGCTGATCCCCTGAACTGGCACAGCCAGCCAACACGGTTGTGGCCAGCGCAAGCGCTGACAGGCGAAAATTCATAGATGTCTCCCTGAAGAAAATGGCATTCGCGAAACGCCATCCATGTGCACGCAATCGCGGCTCGATGCAATCTGCGTCATAAAGATGTAAGGCATTGTATCAGTACACCTTGTGATGTCTACGAAACGGGCAATCTTCAATTGAGCATAGTCGTAGTTTGCCCCCGCGTTTTCCCGCCATGGTATATAAACTTCACGTATCTCGTATCGCCATAGTTGCCATTACGACTAAATTCAGACGTAACCCCCCTGAAGCCCCTGTAAAAGCCGCTACGCTTAAGGCATAAGACCTTTTCTGGTGGAGCATTCATGGACAACATCGCGGAAGAAAAAATCGACAAACACACTGAAGAGATTGAGGTGGAGAGCGATGAGAAGCAGCGTGGCGAGAAAATTGAAGTCGATGAAGACCGGCTTCCCTCCCGCGCAATGGCGATTCATGAGCATATTCGTCAGGACGGTGAAAAGGAGCTGGAACGTGACGCCATGGCGCTCTTCTGGTCCGCCATTGCTGCCGGGCTGTCGATGAGTGCATCGCTGCTGGCAAAAGGGATTTTCCATGTCCAGCTCGACGGCATTCCAGGGGCCTTTGTACTGGAAAACCTCGGCTATACCTTCGGCTTTATTATCGTGATTATGGCCCGCCAGCAGCTGTTTACCGAGAACACCGTCACCGCCGTCCTGCCGGTGATGCAAACCCCGTCATGGGTCAATTTCGGCCTGATGATGCGTCTGTGGAGCGTGGTGCTGCTGGGTAATTTAGTCGGCACCGGGATTGCCGCCTGGGCGTTCGAATATCTGCCTATTTTTGATGAAGAGACGCGGGACGCGTTTGTCAAAATCGGTATGGACGTCATGAAAAACACCCCGCTGGAGATGTTTTCCAACGCCATTATCTCCGGCTGGATTATCGCCACCATGGTGTGGATGTTCCCTTCTGCGGGTTCAGCAAAAATCGTGGTCATTATTCTGATGACCTGGCTTATTGCGCTGGCCGACACCACCCACATTGTGGTGGGTGCGGTAGAAATCTTTTATCTGATCTTCAACGGCACGATCCACTGGAGCGAATTCTTCTGGCCCTTCGCCCTTCCCACGCTCGCGGGCAATATTTGCGGCGGAACCTTTATTTTTGCCCTGCTCAGCCACGCACAGATTCGCAACGATATGATTAATGCGCGCAAAGCGGAGGCAAAAGCCAAAGCGAAAGAGCAGCAATCCCCCCAGGATTTTGCAGAAAAAGAAGCGAAACGGTGACACTTTGACCACTTGGGCGCAGGCAAGCTTAACGCGCAGCCGGAATAACGTTATACTCCTGCCGCCTTGTCCCCTTAGTTAAATGGATATAACGAGCCCCTCCTAAGGGCTAGTTGCAGGTTCGATTCCTGCAGGGGACACCAGATATAACTCTCCTGATGTCTACCGAATTCAATAAAAACCTTTTATAATCAGCCATAACCCCTCTTCTCAGGCTATGCGACGTCAACTGAAGTCTACCCATATCTACGTGAATCAATAAACGTTTGGGGGCCTAAGTGGGGGCTTATCCTGTTCAACGGAAAATGAGGCCCCCAAATGCCACTGAATGCTCGTCAGGTCGAGACTGCAAAGCCCAGAGATAAAGCCTATAAACTCGCTGATGGCGGAGGGCTCTATCTCATGGTCAATACTAACGGTTCAAAGTACTGGCGAATGAAGTATCGATTTGCCGGTAAAGAGAAAAAACTCTCGTTCGGAACCTATCCTGACATCTCACTTGCGGAAGCCCGCACTAAGCGCGATGAAGCGAGAAAAACATTGGCAAATGATAAAGATCCCGGTGAAGTTAAAAAAGCCGAACTACTTGCCCAAAAACTATCGGTTACGAATACTTTTGAAGCGATAGCGGTTGAGTGGTACAACGCAAAAGTTTCTGGCTGGTCAAAAAACTACGCTGACTATGTTAACCGGGCCTTCAAAAACAATGTATTTCCCTTTGTTGGATCGCAGCCGGTTAATGAGATAAAGCCACTGGAGCTTCTGTCTGTATTGCAGCGTATGGAAAAGCGAGGTGCGCCGGAGCTTGCCAGTAAAGTGCGCCAACGTTGTAGCGAAGTGTTCCGTTACGCTATTGTTACTGGCCGAGCCGAGTACAACCCTGCGGCTGATCTTGGTAGTGCTTTACAGGGGTACGAGAAACAACATTATCCCTTTCTTACTGCTGCTGAGCTACCCGAGTTTTTACAAAAGCTTTCACAATACACCGGCAGTCTAGTAACGCTTCTGGCGACCCGACTACTCATGCTTACGGGCTTACGAACCGTCGAATTACGTATGGCAGAATGGAGTGAAATCGACTTCGAAAACCATATCTGGGAAATACCGAAAAGTAGAATGAAGATGAGGCGACCCCACATAGTGCCCCTTTCTGCTCAATCCTTAGCAGCACTTCGGCAACTAAAGCAATTGACCGGTACTTACCAGTTTATCTTTGCAGGTCGAAACGATGTTAATAAACCAATGAGCGAAGCCAGCATCAATATGGTTATTAAAAGGATTGGTTACGATAAGAGAGCAACCGGACATGGTTTTCGTCACACCATGAGCACAATCTTGCATGAGGAAGGATTCAACACTGCTTGGATTGAGACCCAGCTCGCGCATGTGGACAAGAACGCGATTCGCGGGACCTATAACCATGCGCAGTATCTTGAAGGGAGGAAAGAGATGATGCAGTGGTATGGGGACTATTTGGATGGATTGCGATTGGATGGAAACGTTGCCAGAGTTAGTTAATGAAGAGCCGATTCGAGTTCGGCCTTCGCACCAACAGTATGTAAATAGACCTCAACTGAGGTCTTTTTTTATGCCTAAAATGAATCGCCACGGGTTTAACAGACACCTCAGAGTCATTTAAGATGGCTTAAAGA
>CAUSEC010000059.1:0-15552 GCA_963530515.1 uncultured Enterobacteriaceae bacterium
CGGTCGGAGGTTCGAATCCTCCCGGATGCACCATCTTCTCCGAGATAACAGCAAAACTGTTTACTCATGGTCTGCGAGAAAACGCACGCACCAGGGAGGATAGCGTCGCTTTAGCGGCGACCCGTAGGGCGAACGCAGTGAGTCATCCTCCTGGATGCACCATCTTCTAAAAATCCTCCCAATTTGTTGTTTCATGTGGCGACTTTTCACATGGCAACGTTAGTCCTCAAAATCCCCCTCAATCCATCACTTCGCTAACAGCGACAAAAATCCTTGTTTACGATAAAGTAACGTCCCGTTATCCAGTTTGAGAGAACATGATGTACGAACGTTACGATGGTCTTATTTTTGATATGGATGGCACCATCCTGGATACCGAGCCGACGCACCGCAAAGCCTGGCACAACGTGTTGGGGCATTACGGTCTGCACTACGATCTGCAGGCCATGGTGGCGTTAAACGGTTCTCCAACCTGGCGCATTGCGCAGTCGGTCATTGAACTCAATCAGGCCGATCTCGACCCCCATGCTCTGGCGCGTGAAAAGACCGATGCCGTCAAAGCCATGCTGCTTGATACCGTTCGTCCTTTGCCACTGATTGATGTGGTGAAGGCGTGGCACGGTCGTCGCCCGATGTCCGTTGGTACTGGTAGCGAAAGCGCCATTGCTGAAGCGCTGCTGGCGCACCTGGGCCTGCGCCACTATTTCAATGCTGTGGTGGCCGCTGACGATGTAAAAAACCATAAACCTGCCCCGGATACCTTTTTATTGTGTGCCGAGCGTATGGGGGTGGATCCCACCCGGTGCGTGGTATTTGAGGATGCTGATTTTGGCCTTCAGGCCGCTCGTGCTGCGGGTATGGACGTCGTGGATGTGCGCTTATTGTGAGTGACCTTCTGTCACTTTCCTCTTTATTCGCCAGCAGTTTTCTCAGCGCTACCTTGCTGCCCGGCAATTCTGAGGTTGTCCTGGTGGCAATGCTGCTGTCTGGCGTCAGTCAGCCCTGGTTACTCGTGTTAATAGCAACAATGGGTAATAGCCTTGGAGGGCTGACAAACGTTATTCTTGGACGCTTCTTTCCGTTACGTGAAAAGTCACGCTGGCAGGAAAAGGCGACAGGTTGGCTAAGACGCTACGGTGCAGCCACACTGTTATTAAGCTGGATGCCTGTTATAGGCGATTTGCTGTGTCTGCTGGCGGGATGGATGCGCATCTCCTGGGGACCAGTTGTTATATTTTTGTGCCTTGGGAAGGCGATACGCTATGTGCTACTGGCCATCGTAACGCTGCAGGGTATGACGTGGTGGCACTAATTGGACTGAGTGAGTGACCTTTAATCGTCAACCATTACAATTATGCTTAATAAAATGATTATTACAGGCGGGAGGTCAATTTGATCCCGGACGTATCGCAGGCATTGTCCTGGCTGGAAAAAAATCCTCAGGCTCTTAAGGGGATTCAACGTGGTCTTGAGCGCGAGACGCTGCGCGTCAATGCGGATGGTACCCTGGCAACGACAGGCCATCCCCAGTCGCTGGGCTCAGCGTTGACCCACAAGTGGATTACAACCGACTTTGCCGAAGCATTGTTGGAATTTATTACGCCTGTTGATGGTGATATCCAGCATATGCTGACCATCATGCGTGATGTTCACCGCTACGCGGCGCGTGAAATCGGCGACGAGCGGATGTGGCCGCTGAGTATGCCGTGCTACATCGAAAACGGTCAGGATATTGAGCTGGCACAATACGGCAGCTCGAACATTGGCCGACTCAAGACGCTCTACCGTGAAGGGTTGAAAAACCGTTACGGTGCGCTGATGCAGACGATTTCAGGCGTGCACTACAACTTCTCTCTGCCGATGGCATTCTGGCAGGCGAAATGCGGTGATACCGATAAAGAATCCGTTTCGGCAGGCTATTTCCGTCTGATCCGCAACTACTATCGCTTTGGTTGGGTGATCCCGTACCTGTTTGGTGCTTCCCCGGCTATTTGCCCGTCGTTCCTGCAGGGCAAACCCACGACATTGCCGTTCGAGAAGACGCCGGGTGGCATGTACTATCTGCCGTACGCGACCTCATTGCGTTTGAGCGATCTGGGTTACACCAACAAATCCCAAAGCAATCTGGGGATCACTTTCAATAACTTAGAAGACTACGTGACGGCGCTTAAGCGTGCCATCAAAACGCCTTCTGAAGAGTATGCGAAGGTGGGCCTTGAGAAAGACGGCAAATATCTGCAAATCAACACCAACATTCTGCAGATTGAAAATGAACTCTATGCGCCCATTCGTCCGAAACGTGTCACCCGCAGCGGTGAGTCACCGTCGGACGCACTGTTGCGTGGCGGCATCGAGTACATTGAAGTGCGCTCGCTGGATATTAACCCGTTCACGCCGATCGGTGTGGATGAGCAGCAAATTCGCTTCCTGGACCTGTTCATGGTCTGGTGTGTGATGGCGGATGCGCCGGAAATGAGCAGCGATGAGCTACTGTGTACGCGCAAAAACTGGAACCGTGTGATTCTGGAAGGCCGTAAACCTGGCCTGACGCTGGGCATGGGCTGCGAGGCAGATCAGTTCCCGCTACAGCAGGTGGGTAAAGATCTGTTCAGCGACCTGAAGCGCGTTGCGCAGACGCTGGATGGCCTCTACGGTGGCAATCATTATGAAAACGTGTGTAATGAACTGGTCGCTAGCTTTGACAACCCGGAACTGACATTCTCAGCACGCATTCTGCGTTCTATGATTGATCAGGGCATCGGTGGCACCGGCAAGGCGCTGGCAGATGAGTACCGTTCTGTGCTGCGCGAAGAGCCGCTGGAAATTTTGCGCGAAGACGATTTCAGAAAAGAGTGCGATGCATCCTGGGCGCGACAGAAAGAGGTCGAAGCTGCGGATACGGAAACATTCGAGGCGTTGCTGGCAAGACACGCCTGACACAAAAGAAAAAGGCCACAGTAATGTGGCCAAAATGTTCATCTCTGAATCAGGGATGACGATAACAAATGCGCGTCTTTCATATACTCAGACTCGCACCTGTTTAAAGAGTTCATTTTATTTTTAAAAAATCACTGTGGAGGTGACTAAATGCCATTGTTGGATAGCTTCACTGTCGATCATACCCGTATGGAAGCGCCTGCAGTCCGTGTTGCTAAGACCATGAACACACCGCATGGCGACGCCATCACCGTATTCGACCTGCGTTTCTGTGTGCCCAACAAAGAAGTGATGCCTGAAAAAGGTATCCATACGCTGGAGCATCTGTTCGCTGGCTTTATGCGCGATCATCTCAACGGGAACGGTGTTGAAATCATCGATATCTCGCCGATGGGCTGCCGCACTGGCTTCTATATGAGCCTGATTGGTACGCCGGATGAATTGCGTGTTGCCGATGCATGGAAAGCGGCGATGGCCGACGTGCTGAAAGTGAAAGAGCAGAATCAGATCCCGGAACTGAACGTCTACCAGTGCGGCACGTACCATATGCACTCGCTGGAAGAAGCGCAGGAGATTGCCCGTCATATTCTCGACCGTGACGTTCGCGTGAACAGCAATGACGAGCTGGCACTGCCGAAAGAAACACTGCAAGAACTGCACATCTAGTGCACCTTTTCCCTCTCCTTCGGGAGAGGGTAGGTTAAACCAATGGCAACAACCGTATCCTTCTCCTTCCAGCATCGTCCGTTTGTTCCTTACGCCCGCGATTATGCGCATGGCGAAAGCGAGCCGTGGCATCAGCACGACTGCGCGCAGTTGTTGCACATCCTGAGCGGTGTTGTGCGCGTCGAAACCCTGTCTGGTTGCTGGGTCGTTCCACCGGGGCGTGGCGTGTGGTTACCCGCCGGCACTCAGCATGCCATTCGCATTACTGGTAAGGTTGCGGCACGCACCCTGTTTATTGATCCTCTGGCCCATGCGGATCTGCCCGCATCCTGCCAGATAGTACAAATCACACCGCTGCTTCGCGAATTGATCGTTGCCTCCTTTTCTCTGACGGAAGCTTACCGACCCGGTAGCCGTGACGAGCGGATTTATGAGCTGGTTCTTGACGAAATTCGTGGGATGCAGGCACTGCCGTTCTGGTTACCAGAGCCCGAGAGCCACGCCCTGAAAACGCTGTGTCAGCAGATTCGCGATGCGATAGCGCAGCCCTGGAGCAGTGCTCAGGCTGCCGGGTTGATTGGGACCAGTGAAAAGACGCTCAATCGCCATTTCCAACAGCAAACTGCGTTAACGTTCAGCGAGTGGGTTCGACGGGCAAAACTGATGGAAGCGCTGGTACGGCTGGCTCAGGGGCATTCGGTATTGCGTGTGGCCCTGGATCTGGGCTATGGCAGCCATAGTGCCTTTACCGCGATGTTTCGCCGGGTGATGGGGATATCACCCAGCGAGTATTACCGCGATCCTGACAATTAACGTCCGCCGTTCAGCGCATTCAGCAATGCCTGCAACGACGCGCGAGCAACGTCATTGTCGATACCCACCCCCCAGTGCCCGGTGCCATCCGGGAACAGGCAGTGAATGTAGGCCACTGAGCGGCTGTCACTGCGTTCACCGAGCGTATGTTCATGGTAGTCCTTAATGCTGAACGGCTGCTTGAGTAGCTGACTTAATGCACTGGCTGCAGCCGAGAGCAACCCGTTTCCCTGTCCTTCCAGCTTACGATCCACACCTTCATGGCTGAGCGTTGCTTGTAACAGCAGCTGGCCATCTTTGCGACTTTCACTTTTGTAATTCACCAGCGCCATCGGCGGCTGCGTTGTTAACCCATAGCGCTCGCGAAAGAGCTGCCATAAGGCATTTTGCGTCATCTCTTTGCCGTGGGTGTCGGTTTCGCGTTGTACGTGCTGACTAAAATCCTGCTGCAGCGCACGAGGCAGCTTCAGTCCGTGATTTTGCTCAATCAGCCAGGCGCTGCCGCTTTTCCCTGACTGGCTGTTGACGCGGATAACGGCTTCATAACTACAGCCAATGTCCTGCGGATCGACGGGCAGGTACGGCATCTCCCAGCGATCTTGCGCGTTGCGGGCGTCAAAGCCTTTTTTAATGGCATCCTGATGCGAACCCGAAAAAGCGGTATAGGCCAGGCGACCTGCCCACGGATGACGCGGATGTACGGGCAATTGGTTACAGGTTTCTACCATCTCAACAACCTGCTGCATATTGCTGAAATCCAGTTCAGGCGAGATGCCCTGGCTGTACAGATTCATTGCCAGAGTGACCAGGCAGACATTCCCAGTGCGCTCCCCATTGCCGAACAGGCAGCCTTCAACGCGATCAGCCCCCGCCAGCAGCGCGAGTTCAGCGCTGGCGACTCCGGTACCGCGATCGTTGTGTGGGTGCACGCTGATGCTGACCGCTTTACGTCGTGTGAAGTGGCGGCAAAAGTATTCTATCTGATCGGCATAAACGTTCGGTGTGTTCACTTCGACCGTCGCAGGCAGGTTGATTATCATCGGGCGCGAGCTGCCTGGCTGCCAGACATCAGCCACCGCCTCACAAATCTCCAGTGCGAACTCCGGCTCGGTAAAGCAGAAGGTTTCGGGTGAATACTCATACTGCCAGCGAGTTTCCGGATTGGCCTCGCAGAGCTGACGAATCAGCTGTGTCGAGCGGACAGCAAGCGCAATCACGTCGGCCTTTTCCATTCCAAAGACCAGCTTACGAAACAGCGGTGCGGTAGCGTTATAAAGGTGGACGGTGGCGCTGCGTGCGCCTTTCAGCGACTCGAAGGTCCGGCGAATCAAGTCTTCACGGGCCTGAGTTAATACCTGAATGGTGACATCCTCAGGAATACGCTGCTCTTCAATGAGCTGGCGTACAAAATTGAAATCCGTTTGCGAAGCGGACGGGAAGGCCACCTCAATCTCCTTGAAGCCACAATCGAGCAGCAGATCCCAGAATTGTAATTTACGTTCACTGTCCATTGGCTCAGCCAGCGCCTGGTTGCCGTCGCGCAGGTCCGTGGAAAGCCAGCGTGGTGCGCGGATCAGCTGTTTTTCTGGCCAGCGGCGGTCGGGCAGAGAAATCGGCGGATAGGGTTGATATTTTTGTGCGGGATTTTGCAGCATGGTGGGCTCCTGTTGTTTTTCTCGTATCGTGCAGGGAATTTCAGGGGACTGCTTTAGCAAAGCTGACAGAAGCTGTCGCGTTTTGGACACATTTATCCTTGTTTGAGGTTAATGAATTAAGTTAATTAAGACGTTAATGAATAAGAATGACGTGAGAATGCATTCTGTTTTTTCTTATTTATTTGCTTGGCAAATATTAATGATTTTTCTATGTCTAATTTGAATATTTATATTTGCGAGAGATTTTCTGCTTTTGTTTTTGCCTCGTTATGCCGGGTTGTTATTTTTATAATCTCGTGGTAGCTTTCTTTTTTCTTATTTTTCGGTTTGAATTTCCCCAGCGGTTTAAATATTCATTTTTTGAATGCGTTACAGGGAACGTAATGTGAAATTTAAGATGATGATGGCAGGTGCTCTAGCGCTGAGTCATTATGTTCCTTCTGTTTTTGTTGCGAAATAGTGCGAAATATCAATGTTATTAGACGGTTGTCATGTGTTTCTGCATGGTCAGATCATCGTCAAAAGGTGTCAGCAGCAATTCATGGCTACCAGAAAATAATGTAAGAGATTCCCGAGTAATCAGATTGTTATTGATTACGCCTCTCGGGTGTTTTCTGGCTGAATTCGAATTGCAACGTTGATGTTGTTTTATGCTCGTGTGCGTTATGCATTTTTCACGAGTATGGAAAAACATGTAAATGAAATAAATAAATTATGAAGAAAATATTATCGGTTATTGTGATGTTATGGTGTGCCGTATTTGCAAATTCTACGCATGCTGAAACGCAACTGTTAAACGATCGCCTTAAGCAGGAAGGAAAACCTGTTTCTGGCACGGGGGGGAATTCTGAGTCCGAACAGCGCTCCGATGACGAGCTGAGCCAGCTGATATCGCAACTCAACAAAGCGGAAGCAGAGCGACAGTCGCTGGATAAAAAATCTCAAGCAGCAGATGCTAAGCAGAATCCTTCCCAGACCGCGGCATCCACTGATGATAATAAACAGCTGCAGCAGCAGTTGCAGGCCGCAGAGCAGCAAATTGCGGAAAATACCCAGCGTCATAAAAAGCAAGTCAACGATCTTTCGGTACAAATAGAAGACTTAAAAGCCAAAATTGCCAGCATTACCTCGGCTGCCCCGAAAGCCTCAGCCGATCAAGCTGCCCTGAAACAACAGCAGGCAGTGCTTACCGCGCGTGATGAAACGATCGCTCAGTTAACCACCAAGCTTACGGATTCAGAAAAGCAGAGCCGAGAGTTGGCGACCCGGCTAAACGTTGCTGATGTAAAAGCGACGAACCTGGATAAGAAAGTTAACGAGCTTGAACAGCAGAACCAGGAAGCTCTCAGGCAAAATGTGTTACTCACTCAAACGGCGAAATCGGCTAGCGACCAAAAAAGAGTTTCAGAGGCGCAGGCGGCTTCACTGGCCAGCCGCGATAAACAGATCGCGCAGTTAACGTTAAAACTCACGGATTCAGAAAAACAGAGCCGCGAGCTTGCGGCCCGTCTGAACGTGTCAGATTCCGAAATGAATGCTCTGGGCAAGAAAGTCATCGAGCTTGAACAACAAAACCAGGTCACGCTCAAGCAAAACGCGATCCTCACTGAAAATGTCAAAGTGGCCGGGGAACATCAAAAAATCTCTGAGGTGCAATCGGCTACGCTTGCCAGTCGAGACAAAAACATTGCGCAGCTTACCGCGAAACTGACGGATGCTGAAAAGCAGAGTGGCGACCTTGCAGCCCGGCTGAGTGCCTCGGATACTCAGGTGGCTGAACTCAACAAAAAAGTCACCGAGCTTGAACAACAGGCGCAGGAAACCGCTAAAGAAAACGCGTTACTGACTCAAAATGCTAAGTCCGCTGATGAGCAGAAAAAAGTCTCCGATGAGCAGTCAACTACCCTTGCCAGCCGTGACAAAGACATCGCGCAGTTAACCGCGAAACTGACGGATGCAGAAAAGCAAAATGGCGACCTGACAACCCGACTGAACGCATCGGATACCCAGGCGACTGAACTCAGCAAGAAGGTGACCGAGCTGGAACAGCTGGCGCAGGAAACCCTCAAGCAAAACGCCCTGCTCACGCAAAACATCAAAGTTGTTGAAGAGCAGAAAAAGGCCTCGGAAGGGCAGACGGCAAGGCGTATCAGTCGCGACAAAGAGGTCGTGAAGTTAACGGAAAAACTCGCGACGGCAGAAAAACAAAGTGATGAACTGGCAGCCCGACTCAAAGCCGCCGATGAGAAAGCCACAACTCAGGATAAAAAAGTCACTGAACTTGAGCAGCAAACACAGGATGCGGCTAAGCAGAATGTCGAGCTGGCCCAGCAGTTGAAAGAGGCGGCGGCCGAAAACGCCACACTTACGCAGCAGCAAGCAAGTCTGAACGAGAGTGATAGCACCAAAACGCAGCTTGAAGCACAGCTGGCGGACGCCAGTAAAGTGCGGGAAGCGCTTGTACAGCAGCGTGATGAGGCAAGGCTGAAAATTGCTGAGCTGGAGAAAAACCAGACGCAACCTGAGGCAAACAAAACCGAGACGGCTCAGGTAGCAGTGGCTGCGAATGCCGAGAACAAAACAGCATCAACGCAACCGGAAGGCGCAAAACAGTCCGAGTTTTCTCTCAAAGATAATCCGTCGGAAGAAGCCTATGCCAACTATGCCTTTGGTATCTATTTCGCCGCCAAAGTCCGTTATGAAATGAAGGTAATTGAGAGCGCCGGGTATAAATACTCTCCTGAGGCGCTTTATCAAGGGATGAAAGATAAGTTGCACAATACGTTGCAGATCAATGAGGACGAGGTGGGGAAAATTCTGACCACGCTCGACCGCAAAGTCAGTGCAGCAAACAGCCCGGAACTGGCGCGTAACAAGCAAAAAAGTGAGCAATTCGTCGACCGGGCAGAGAAAGCCAAAGGTGCGGATACTGCTGCAAACGGTATTGTTTACCAGGTTATCAAAAAGGGAAAACTTCCCGCACTTGCGCTGGATAACGTCATCCGCTTTAAGTTTGATGAGAAAATCAGTACCGGGAAGATGATTTCGAAAGGGGAGATTCGCACCGGGCAGGTAGGCCGACTTCCTGATCTTATGCAGGAAGGAGTCAAACGTTTAGGCGTGGGCGGTAAAGTGAAAATTACCGTTCCGTGGCAGTTGGCGTATGGCGATCAGGGGATCCCTGGCACTATCCCTCCGGGCGTCGCCTCCGAAATCACACTCGAAGTATTGGGTATCAACTAATAAAAAAAGAGCGCCTTCAGTTATGAGGCGCTCTTTTTCTATCCGACATTCTTCCCACGTTAGTGGGCACCGCCGCCGCCACCTGCACCAAACGGAGGCCGGGCAAACCATACCAGTCCCAGCAGCAGCAGGAACACGCCTGCTGACACCCAGAAAATCTCATTGGCAGAAATAATCAGCCCCTGGTTGGTTATCTGCTGGGCAATCCATCCTGATGCCTGTTGCTGTGACATCCCCATTCCCTGCAGTTGGTTATAAATCTCCTGCGAATTAGGGTTGTACGGGTTTACCGATTCCGTTAACTGCGCATGGTGCAGTGATTCCCGGTTCGTCCAGAGCGTGGTGGTGATAGACGTACCAATCGAGCCTGCCAGCGTTCGGGCAAAGTTAGACAGACTTGATGCGGCTGCCAGTCGCTCTGGTGGCAAACCGGAGAGGGTAATAGTGGTGAGTGGCATAAAGAAGCAGGCCACCGCAAAGCCCTGGATAAACTGCGGCCAGGCCGACGCACCAAAATCCATCCCCGGCTCGAACGTGTATGCGCGCCAGTAGAAGCAGACGGCATACATAATGAAGCTGAATGTCACCAGCCGGCGCATGTCCAGCTTGTGGGCAAAGCGACCAATAATGGGCGACAGCAGCACCGGTATCACCCCAACCGGCGCTGATGCCAGCCCAGCCCAGGTGGCGGTGTAACCGTAGACCTCCTGCAATAGCTGCGGCAGGAGCACAATCGCGCCGAAGTAGAGCATGTAGGCCAGGCTGATACACAGACACCCGATGGTGAAGTTTCGCGATTTAAACAGCGATAGATCGACGATCGGGTTATCGTCGGTCAGCTCCCAGACAATCAGGAAGCTGATCGACACCACCGCCACAATGGTGAGGATGATGATTTCTTGCGAGTTGAACCAGTCCAGCTCCTTGCCCTGATCGAGCATCACCTGCAGGCTACCAATCCCCAGGATTAGCAGCGCGAGACCCACGCCATCAATGCGGCGTTGCTCGGTCCGGGTTTCGCGTCCACGCAGAGATTGCAGCGTCAGTGCCACCACCAGGATGCCAATCGGCACGTTGATGAAGAAAATCCAGCCCCAGTGGTAGTTATCGCTGATGTACCCGCCCAGAATCGGGCCGCAAATCGGTGCCACGATAACCGTCATCGACCAGAGTGCCAGGGCGATGGAGCGTTTCGCGGGAGGGTAGTTGCTCAGCAACAGGCTTTGCGACAGGGGAATCAGCGGCCCGGCCACGATCCCCTGAATGACGCGGAAGAAGATCAGCATACTCAGGCTGTTCGACATACCGCACGCCCAGGAGGCAACGGCAAAGGCGACCGTAGACCAGAGGAACAGTTTGACCTCACCGACCCGTTTCGCCAGCCAGCCGGTGATCGGAATCGAGATGGCGTTTGCCACCCCGAACGAGGTGATCACCCAGGTACCCTGGCTCAATGATGAGCCAAGGTTGCCGGCAATGGTCGGGATCGCCACGTTGGCAATGGTGGAATCCAGCACCTGCATGAAGGTCGCCAGCGAAAGCGCAATGGTCATAATGACCAGCTGAGCGCCTTCCAGCGGTTTTCTCTGTTGCATTTGCACCTCGGATTAACCCGCGTTGGCTTTGACGATCTCTTCGATCAGCGTGTTAACCGGTTCGAGGTTAAGTTCACGCGCATTACTTTCGTAAGCCGGGCTGGTGCGAACCTGGCTGGCCAGTACCTGACCGTCACGGTTGGAGGTGTCCACGGTGACCAGTGAAGAAAGACCGATACGCAGCGGATGCTCGCTCAGCTGTTTGGCATCCAGTTCGATACGCACCGGCAGGCGCTGAACCACTTTGATCCAGTTACCGGTGGCGTTCTGTGCAGGCAGCAGCGAGAAGGCGCTACCGGTCCCCATGTCCAGACCCACGATTTTCCCGTTGTACTTCACTTCATCACCATAAATGTCACTGATGACGGTCGCACTCTGGCCAATGCGCATATGGGCCAGCTGGGTTTCTTTAAAGTTAGCATCGACCCACAAACCGGTGGTCGGCACCACGGCCATCAGGGCCGTTGTGGAACTGATTTGCGCGCCAGGCTGAACGGTACGACGGGAAACGTAGCCGGTAATGGGGCTGACGATTTTGGTACGTTGCAGGGCAAGCCAGGCGTTACGCACTTCAGCGGCCGCTTGTTTGACGGTCGGTTGATCTTCCAGACGGGTATCCATAATCATCGCCTGGTTGGCGTTGTATTGTTGGATGGCGACGTCCAGTTGAGCCTGAGCGCTGGTGACCGCATCACGGGCGTGTTGCAGCTCTTCGCGGCCAATCAGGTTGGCGCTTCCCAGCGGAACACGGCGGTTCAGGTCGGTTTGCGCCTGCGCCAGTGCGGTGCGTTGCAGTTCGATACTGGCCTGCAGCTGCTTACCGTTGATCATTAACTGGCGGGTCTGACGCACGCTGGAAGCCAGTGCGGTCTGCGCTTTTTCAAACGCCTGCTGGGCATCGGTGGGGTCGAGCGTCACCAGTACATCACCCTGTTTGACATAGTCGGTATTGTCAGCCCAGACTTTCGTCACGCTGCCGGATACCTGTGCCATGATTTGAACCTGGTTCCCTGCCACGTAGGCGTCATCCGTTTCTTCAAAATGACGCACCACTAAAAACCAATAAATCCCATATGCCACGGCAATAACAATAAAGAGCAAGGTCAGAAGCAGAAGGGCACCTTTGCGTTTGCCTTTCTTATTGACCGGTTGCTGCGGGGTTTGACTCTCCGCATTTGCGCTCATGTTTTTCTCCACGATCTTATTTTTTCTTATCGGCTTGGGCCGACCTCTTTTGTCAGAAAGGCCAGCAGTAGACGTGCCGGCCTGTCAGCATTCTTTTATCAATCTGGATGGTCGAGCTGTTTTCAGCGTTAGCGCAACGCCTCAAGAATGGCGCCATCTTCGTCCATTTGATCAAGGCGTGTAAGGAGCTTACGGGTGATGTTCTCGAGTTGGCCTTTCTCGTCGGTGCTCAGAGAAGACCAGAGTTGGTGCAGGCAGTGATGCTGGGGTGGCAATACCTGACGCAGGAATTCGTGGCCTTTGTCGGTCAGTTGCAGATGCAGACAGCGGCGGTCGTTGTTGCTCTCACGGCGTTCAATCCAGCCGCGTTTTTCCAGCTCATCGGCAATACGGGTGGCGTTGGTGCGAGAAGAGCCCAGCGCACTGCTCAGTTCAGAAGGCTGAATGCTGTGATTTTCCTGAGACTCTAAGGTGATCAACGCCATAAACAGTGTTTCGTTAATCCCTTGAGCTTTCAGCATCTTATTGCGGTTTTCCAGCAGCTTGCCCTGCATGTGCATACACAGGCGAGTCAGCAGAATTTCCTGGAACGGGAAATCCTCATAACGGCTGGCGCGGAATTTTAGCATTTGTTCAATGGGTGTAAACGAACTATCCATTTGGGCATAACCTCATTAATTGCAGTCGATATAGTAACGACAGTGACAAATAAAGTAAATGTATTATTTAATGGAATACATTTGCTTTAGTTATGGAACTGTCAGCAGTTTCCAGGCGATTCCGTAAGCGAGGGCACTGAGCAAAGTCGGAATGATGATGCTACGAGTCTTCCAGAAACTCAGTCCAAGAACGGCGAAGCCAATAATTGTCGGGAGCAGCCTGCGGCTGTCATGCATCACTTCGGGGGCGGTCGAAACCACCAGTAACGCGCAGATAGAAGCAATACCTATGGTGTCCAGCAGCACACCGGTGATGCCTCGCTTGCCGGGACGATGTTCTCCGGCGCGCAACCGCAGGGGCAGATAACGGAAGAGATAATTGACGCTGCCCACCAGCAGGCCCAGAAGCAGGACATCTTCACGCATCGGGCGTCCCCTGATAAAACGCCTGCACCAGTGCCGTCAGGCAGCCGCACGCAATCCCCGCCATGATGGCGACAGGAATGGAAAACAGGGTCACGCCGGTCAGTGCACCGAGCAGCGAAGCGGTGACACACAGGCTCTGGCTGCGTTGAAAGGAAGCCAGCAGGAAGCTCATAAACAGGGCCGGGAGCATAAAGCCCAGTGCGGATTCGACTGCCGGGTAACCTTCGAGCAGGCCATTGCCGGAAAAGGCACCGAGTATTGTACCGGCGACCCACGAGAGCCAGGAGCAGAGCGCAATACCCGCCATCCAGTTTTCACTCCAGCGGCGGCGGTCGCGCACCAGTCTGGCGGTGGCGGCGGCAAAAACTTCATCGGTGAGGCCAAAGGCCCAGAGCGCGGTTTTGGATTTTTTTAGCGGCTGAAGAATGCGGCTGCGCAGTGACGGGCCGTACAGGACGTGCCGGACGTCCATCGCCATGACGGTGAGGGCGGCAATCCACAGTGAACTGCCCGCTGCGAGCATGGCGGTGATAACAAACTGGCTGGCACCTGCGTAGATGATGCAGGAAAAGAAGACGCTCTCAAGGGGCGTAAAACCGAGTTTGGTGGCATTGAGGCCAAACGCAAAGGCTACGGGAACGTAACTGAGTACGATGGGCAGGCTGTCTTTGAACCCTTCCAGAAAGGTGGCGGCAGAAACGGGAGCGGATTCCGTTGTCGTGGCTGAGCTATCCATAGTCTGAGTTAAATATCACCCACGTTAATATCACCGGGATAAATAGTGTCTTAACCTTAACAGACTACGGGGCGCCTTAACACCCCGGTTTTTTGGTGATCGACCCGAATGCGGGCGAGATTTTATTCTGCGTTTGGCTGGCGATGGTAGCCTCGCCACCAGACCAGCAGGTTGAGGGCAGCGAAACTGCCTCCTGCAATACTCACCCCTGTCCAGCCTGCATGCTGCCACGCGGAGGCAGAAATTAACGATCCGGCCGCTCCACCGATGAAGTAACTGGTCATATACCCGGCAGTCAGACGGTTACGGGCGTCCGGTTTCAGGCGGTAAATCACGGTCTGGTTGGTAATGTGCACCCCCTGGACGGTCAAATCCAGCACCAGGAGCCCGATAATCAGCGCCAGCACCGAGCTTTGCCCGAAGCCAATCACCAGCCAGGAGATAAACAGCAGCCCCAGAGAGACGGTGGTCGTCAGATGGGCTTTGCCTTTATCGGCCAGACCACCGAAGGGACGCGCACCCAACGCACCTGCCGCACCCACCAGCCCGAACAGGCCAATCACCCCTTCAGAGAAGTTAAACGGCGGTGAGGCGAGCAGGAAGGCCATTGACGTCCAGAGAATGCTGAAGTTGGCAAAAGAGAGGCAGCCCAGGAGTGCGCGGGTGCGCAGCAGTTTTTCTTTGGCGAACAGGGTGAAGATTGACCCCAGCAGCTGCGGGTAATTCAGGTGGTTGTCTTGTTTGACCCTCGGCAGGCCGCGCCACAGCGCAATGGCCATCACCACCATCAACACGCTGGCAACCCAGTAGACCGTGCGCCATCCCCCGAGGCTCGCCAGCAGCCCGGCCACGGTTCGCGCAAGCAAAATACCTAACAGCAGGCCGCTCATGATGGTACCAATGACTTTGCCGCGTTTTTCCGGGGCGGCAAGGGTGGCCGCCAGTGGCACGAGGATTTGCGCCACCACGGAGAACAGCCCCGTTAGCGCGGTCCCGAGAATCATCATACCCAGCGAGCTGCTGCTGGCGGTGATCAGCATGCCGCCAGCGGCCAGGAGGGTCATGGAGACGATGAGTCGTCTGCGTTCAAACATATCGCCAAGCGGCACCAGCAGCAGTAAGCCTGCGGCGTAACCCAGCTGGGCGGCAGTGACAATAAAACCGGCCTGATTTGGTGAGAGTGCAAAGGCACGTGCAATGGTGTCGAGCAACGGCTGCGCGTAATAGTTACTGGCAACCGATAACCCGGTGGCGATCGACATGAGCGCAATCAGCGCCGGGCTAAGCCCTTGATGTTGTTTCGTCATTTGTCTCTGAATGATTCATTGGCTGATTATTATTGTAGAAATCAATAATAACGAATGAGGAGAGAAATGTGAGCGGGATCGCGTGTCGTAACGTGCGGTTAAGGATTTGTGCGGTTAAGCATGAGTGCGGTGTGATGCCCTCTCCCACAGGGAGAGGGAGAAAAGCGAGCAGTCCTTCATCTCACGGGAAGAGGGAGAAAGGCTAGGGGTATGCTCGGTCGGTCCCCTCTCCCTTGAGGGAGAGGGTTAGGGTGAGGGGGAAATGGCAGCTAAAATGTGTTCTGGTCTAGTAAAAGTTGACACCCCATTAAGCGGCGACCTCATATTCGT
>CAUSEC010000060.1:0-14842 GCA_963530515.1 uncultured Enterobacteriaceae bacterium
AACGAATATGAGGTCGCCGCTTAATGGGGTGTCAACTTTTACTAGACCAGAACATTTCTTATTTGTAACCTCTCAGCCCTCTCATTCTCACCCGCCATTCTCATCCGCATACCCCGCATAAGTGATCCGCGTAGCACTGTTATGTAAATGCCCGGTTTCATAGCGAAATTCCAATGTTTCAATGTTGTTAAAACGGACGATTTGTTCTAGAAACAAAATGTAACATCTCCTTTTACGCACACGGATAATCGCTATGAATAACTCAGGGAAATACCTAATTTGGGCATTACTCTCCGTTGTCGGGGCGTTTGCTCTGGGCTACATCGCACTCAATCGCGGTGAGCAGATCAACGCCTTGTGGATAGTCGTTGCCGCAGTCTGTATCTATTTGATTGCCTATCGTTTTTATGGCCTGTACATCGCCAAAAACGTGCTGGCCGTCGATCCGACCCGTATCACGCCTGCCGTGAAATATAACGACGGCCTGGATTACGTCCCGACGGACAAGAAAGTGCTGTTCGGTCACCATTTTGCGGCGATTGCCGGAGCGGGGCCGCTGGTCGGGCCGGTGCTGGCCGCGCAAATGGGTTACCTGCCGGGGATGATCTGGATCCTCGCCGGCGTGGTGCTGGCCGGTGCCGTGCAGGACTTTATGGTGCTGTTTGTCTCTACCCGCCGCGACGGTCGCTCACTGGGTGAACTGGTCAAAGAGGAGATGGGGCCGACCGCCGGGGTTATCGCGCTGGTGGCGACCTTTATGATCATGGTTATCATCCTGGCGGTGCTGGCGATGATCGTGGTGAAAGCGCTGACCCACAGCCCGTGGGGGACTTACACCGTTGCGTTCACCATTCCTCTGGCGATTTTCATGGGGATTTATATCCGCTATTTGCGCCCAGGGCGCATTGGTGAAGTCTCCGTCATTGGCCTGTTCTTCCTGATTTTCGCGATTATCTCAGGAGGATGGGTGGCGGAAAGCCCGACCTGGGCACCGTACTTTGACTACACCGGCGTGCAGTTGACCTGGATGCTGGTGGGCTACGGTTTCGTGGCGGCGGTACTGCCGGTCTGGCTGCTGCTGGCCCCGCGTGACTATCTCTCCACCTTCCTCAAAATCGGCACCATTATCGGTCTGGCGATTGGTATTTTGATCATGCGCCCGACCCTGACGATGCCTGCGCTGACGAAATTTGTCGATGGCACCGGGCCGGTCTGGACGGGCAACCTGTTCCCGTTCCTGTTTATCACCATTGCGTGTGGTGCGGTATCGGGCTTCCATGCGCTGATCTCCTCTGGCACCACGCCGAAGATGCTGGCGAACGAAGGCCAGGCTTGTTTTATCGGCTATGGCGGCATGTTGATGGAATCGTTCGTGGCGATCATGGCGCTGGTCTCAGCCTGTATCATCGATCCGGGCGTGTACTTTGCGATGAACAGCCCGATGGCGGTACTCGCACCTGCAGGAACCACCGATGTGGTGGCATCCGCCGCACAGGTAGTGAGCAGCTGGGGCTTTAGCATCACGCCGGAAGCGCTGAAAAACATTGCCGACGAGGTGGGCGAGCAGTCGATCATCTCTCGTGCGGGTGGTGCGCCAACGCTGGCGGTGGGGATGGCCTACATCCTGCACGGTGCGCTGGGCGGTATGATGGACGTCTCGTTCTGGTATCACTTCGCCATTCTGTTCGAAGCGCTGTTTATTCTGACGGCGGTGGATGCCGGTACCCGTGCTGCCCGCTTTATGCTTCAGGACTTGCTCGGGGTGATCTCGCCGGGGCTGAAACGCACCGATTCGCTCCCCGCGAACCTGATCGCTACGGCGCTGTGCGTGCTGGCCTGGGGTTACTTCCTCCACCAGGGCGTGGTCGATCCGCTGGGCGGTATCAACACCCTCTGGCCGCTGTTCGGTATTGCGAACCAGATGCTGGCAGGCATGGCGTTGATGCTTTGTGCGGTCGTGCTGTTCAAGATGAAGCGTCAGCGTTACGCATGGGTGGCGCTGGTGCCAACGGCCTGGCTGCTGATTTGTACCCTGACCGCGGGCTGGCAGAAAGCGTTTAGCCCGGATGCGAAAGTCGGTTTCCTGGCGATTGCCAATAAGTTCCAGGCGATGATCGACAGTGGTACTATTCCGGCGCAGTACACTCAGTCGCAGCTCTCCCAGTTGGTATTCAACAACCGTCTGGATGCCGGGCTGACCATCTTCTTTATGGTGGTCGTGGTGGTACTGGCGTTCTACTCGGTGAAAACGGCGATGGCGTCGCTGAAAATCGACAAGCCAACCTCACAAGAGCGCCCGTATGAGCCGATGCCGGAAAATCTCGATGAGATTGTCACTCAGGCGAAAAGCGCACATTAACTTTTGCCCTCACCCCGGCCCTCTCCCACAGGGAGAGGGTGTCAGCGTTCTCTCTCCCTGTGGGAGAGGGTTAGGGTGAGGGATAATGAGAGACGAAATATGTTCGATACCCTTTCTAAAGCAGGAAAATACTTAGGTCAGGCCGCCAAAATGATGATTGGCGTACCGGATTACGACAACTACGTAGAGCATATTCGAAAAACGCACCCCGACCAGACGCCGATGACCTACGAAGAGTTTTTCCGCGAGCGTCAGGATGCGCGCTATGGCGGCAAAGGCGGGGCGAAGTGCTGTTAGCCCTCTTTGGGCAAATAGAGGCTAATTTGTTCCTGCGTACAGCCGTAAATGGCAGCCAGTTTTTCTCGGGTGCGCTTTTGCGGGCGTGAATCCACGGCCTCAAGCTGCGAAACCGCGGACTGGCTGATGCCGAGCTTGTCCGCCACCTCCTGCTGGGAAAGTCCAGCATGAATTCGCCAGGCCGCCTGCAGGCTGACGTCGTCGCGCGTCATAATGCGACAAACCACATCAGGTAAGCCGACATCATCGTATTTGTCGTGTTCACACGGGATCTCTTCCCAGTCCTCTTCGTTCTCGTTATCCACCTCTGCCAGTTGCAGGCACATGCGAAAATATTCGTCATAAGGAATCACCACATACTGGGTTTTCCCTTCATCATCCTTAATATACTGAACGGCCATAGGGGGCCCTCTCTTCATGTAAATACGTCGTTGAGGTTCTGCGTTTTACCGCCACGATATAGCAGGTGTCATGGACGCTTTCCTGCGCAGTGAAGATGATTCGATAATCACCCACCCGCAATCGGTAATGATCCTCTGGTGCTGAGAGCTTTTTGATATCCGGTTTCGGCGCCGTTTTGTCGTCTAACTGAGCCAGCTTTTCTTCAATTTTGTGCTGGTAACGAATATCAATCCTGGAAAACTCACGTTTGGCATTTCTTGACCAAATAGTAATCATCCGTACCTCCACTGTACGCTTAGATAAATTATAAGTAAATTATAAGATTATTAGATAAATTCCTAATTTCTTATATTGGCGAGTTTACGCAAGAAAAGAAGACATTAAAGAAGCGGTGTGGCGTTTTGCGAGAGGCTACGCAAAGGCCTCTGCCGGGCGGCAGAGGCGCGAATAAATCAGGCGTTGGCACCGCCATCCACTTCGATGCCGGTGCCGGTAATGTGTTTTGCCGCCGGGCTTGCCAGGAAGGTGACAGCATCTGCAATGTCTTCTGCTTTGCCGTAGTGGCCAAGGGCAATCAGCTGACGTTGGGTTTCAGCACCTTCACCATCGGCCGGGTTCATGTCGCTGTCGGTGGGGCCTGGGTGGACCAGATTGACGGTAATGCCACGTGGGCCGAGATCTCGCGCCAGGCCACGGGTCAATGAATTCAGGGCAGATTTGGTCATGGAGTAGACCGCAATGCCCGGCAGCGGAACGTGGTTGGCAAGACAACTGCCGATATTAATGATGCGCCCACCGTCCGGCAGGTGAGCAATGGCTGCCTGAGTGGCGATGACCACGCCGCGAATGTTCACATTGATTAACGCATCGATATCTTCATCAGACATCTCTTCCAGCGGCCCGCCACGGGCGATTCCCGCGTTGTTGACCAGAATATCCAGCCCGCCGAGTTTGTCGACCGCCGACGCGACCGCTGCACGAATGGCCTGCGGGCTGGCGCTGTCGGCCTGAATGGCCACGCCGTTGCGCCCCAGCGCGCGAATTTCATCAGCCACGGCCTGCGCTTTATCCGCTGACTTTTCAAAGGTGATCGCCACGTCAGCCCCCGCGCGGGCTAATGACAGGGCGATGGCTTTACCTAAACCACGACTTGCGCCCGTAACCAGCGCGCGTTTACCAGCAAGTGAAGATGACATGGTGACTCCTGAATTAAATTATATGTCGATTGATACATAATTAAAGTAGACGGACTTCCATGGGGCAGTCAATAGTATTAATATACCGATCAGCACAAAATGTTTGGAGGCCACCATGAGCCGGGGAAGACCACGCGAGTTTGATCGCACTGAAGCCCTGAACCAGGCGATGAAAATCTTCTGGCAGAAGGGCTACACCGCCACGTCGATGAATGATTTGTATGAGGCCATGGGCATTAAATCCCCCAGCCTGTACGCGGCGTTTGGCAGCAAAGAAGATTTATACGAAGAGGTGCTGCTGCATTACGAGCAGTCCGTTGCGCCGGTTATCTGGGGGCATATGACCACCGAGCCGTCGCCGCGCCAGGCGGTGTGGCTGTGGCTTGAGCGCTCCGCCGGTATGCTGACGCAAACCGGTATGCCGCACGGCTGTATGGTCACGCTGTCTGCGGTGGGCAGTGAGGGAAATGACCGACTTGGCCAACTGGTGCGTCGCCTGCGTTCCGGCGGAAATGACCTGCTAAAAGCCCGGCTGGTAGAAGCACAGGCGAAGGGTGAGTTGCCCGTTTCGGTGGATGTTGATGCACTGACGTACCTCTACATCAGCATTCAGCAGGGGATGTCGATTCAGGCCCGCGATGGCGCGAGCCGTGAAACCCTGCTGAGCATTGCGCGTTCGGCAATGGTGCTGTGGCCTGCCTGAATTAGCGGACGAAATGCTCGACTTTTTCGAATGCCGCACGCAGCGTCGCCGGGCTCAGTTCGCCAGGCAGATAGTGAATAGACTCAACCGGGCGCAGGGTATGGGCAATCACCCGATCCAGTTCTTCACGGTTGTTAATGTCCACCTCCAGGGCTGCCAGCGTGGTCGGCAGGTTAAAGCGCTGGTAGGCGTTCACTAACTGTGTAAGCACGTCGTCCTGGCCGAGCAGGGCGCTCTGCACCAGAATACCGTAGGCCACTTTGGTGCCATGCAGGAATTTCTCGGTCTGCGGCAATACGGTCAGGCCGTTGTGCACCGCATGCGCGGCGGCCACACGGGTATAACGCTCGCCCAGACCGCCGACCATGCCACCCCCGGCGATGATCGCATCCACCACGTCGCGAAACGCCTGCGTCAGCTCGCCCCGCGCCTGATCCGCGAGCGCCTCTTCACTGCTTTCGAGCAGCACATCACGGATCGCCAGCGCGTTGTTAATCCCCAGGCGCACGGTCAGTGAGAGGTTTTCCGGCTCTGGCGCCAGCACCACTGCTTCATACCACTTCGCCAGGGTATCGCCGATCCCCGCCAGCAGGTATTCCGCCGGGGCATTCAGAATGATGTGTGGCTCGACCAGCACAAGGAAATTCGCGTCGTCGAAGATTTCAAACTGCAGCGCCTGACCCGCATCGTTGTACCAGACAGAAAGCGGTGTCCAGGCCGCACAGGTCGCGGCAATGGTCGGGATAGCCACCACCGGTAAACCTAAACGGCGCGCCAGCGCTTTGGTGGTATCAAGCAGCGCACCGCCACCCACACCAATCACCACCGCACGATCGTCACCCGACAATTGCGCCAGTTCTGCCACATCGTGTTCGCTACAGTGGCCCTTGAACAGCAGATGCTTCGCGCCCGGTGCGTTAAAACCTTCCGGCAGGAACGGGCGAGCCCCTTCGATGGCGCGTTCGCCGTAAATCCACACCGCGCGAGAGAGTTGTTCAGCGGTATAAAAATCATGGAGGTGCGCCAGGCTGCCCGCGTGAGAGAAATAGTTGGCCGGGCCGGTTACGACGCGAATATTACTGTTGCTCATTTGTTGTGTCCTTGTGTACTATCGCTATCCTGATGTTATGTCTGGACATCCGGATGGCTAATATTATTTTGCTTTATCTTATGCCTTTTCCGTCGTTGCCAGTCAAGGCAGCCTATGAAAAATTCATCAAATAAACTTAATTATCAGGAACTCGCGTCGGATGAGTATTAACCACCTCGAAATGCGCACCATTAGCCTGGCGTTTGGCGGGTTCAGCGCATTGTCGCATGTCGATTTCACCCTGCGCGGCGGTTCCGTGCATGCGCTCACGGGCGCGAACGGTGCAGGAAAATCGACCCTGATGGCGGTGCTGTGTGGTACTCACGACCATTACGAGGGCGAGATCGTCATCAATAACGCGCCCGTCTCTATTCGTACCCCGCGTGACGCCAAACAGTTAGGCATTCACCTGGTGCAGCAGGAGGTGGATGTGGCGCTGATCCCTGGCCTCTCCATCGCGGAAAACATCATGCTCGACAGGCTGGCTGAGCCTGGGCATACCTGGCGCTGGGGTGAGATGCGCCAGCACGCGCAGGACGTGCTGGCGCAGCTGGATGTCTCACTGGACGTTCGTCGTTCTATCGATACCTGCACGCTGGCAGAGAAGCAGCAAATCTTATTAGCACGTGCGCTGTCTCATCACTGCCGTTTCCTGATTCTGGATGAACCTACCGCCCCGCTTGATCAACACGAAAGTGAGCGCTTGTTCACCGTGGTGCGCCGCCTGCAACAGCAGGGGATTGGCGTGGTGTTTATCTCCCACCGCATTCATGAACTGAAAGCCATTTGCGACACCCTCACCGTGCTGCGCGACGGCAAGCTGATTGAGTCCGGCCCGATGGCGGAACTCAGCGGCGAGCAAATCGTCGAGAAGATGCTCGGGCATGAACTGAGTGATATCTACCCGCCGCGTCGTCCGCCCCATAGCGATGAGGTGCTGTTGAGCATTGACGGTCTGCATGACGAGCAACTGCTCAAAGACATCTCTTTGCGCCTGCGCAAAGGGGAAATTCTGGGCATCGCGGGCCTTGCCGGAGCCGGGAAAACCGAGCTGTGCAAAGCGCTGTTTGGTGCGAGCAAAAGTAAAGTGACGCGTGGCGAGCTTAACAGCCAGCCGTGGCGACCGCGTGACCCGGCAGATTCAGTCATCCGAGGGCTAGCGCTGGTGCCGGAAGAGCGGCGCAAAGAGGGCATCTTTATTGAAGAGCCTATCGCCATGAACCTGTCGGTCAGCGCCGATAACACCTTCTCCCGCTGGAGTCTGTTCGGGCATCGCCAGGCCTGGCGCTGGGCGCAGGAAGTGATTGCCCGCGTTGGCGTGCGCACTACCGGGCCCGGGCAAACCCTGCGCCGTCTTTCCGGCGGTAATCAGCAGAAAGTGGCAATTGGCAAATGGCTGCGTGGTAACGCCAATGTGGTGATTTTTGACGAACCCACCAAAGGGGTCGATGTAAAAGCCAAAACTGACCTGTTCCAGTTGATTGACGGACTGGCGCGGGAAGGCAAGGGCGTGATTTATGCCTCCGGGGAGTTTTCCGAACTGGTGGGCCTGTGCGACCGCATTTGTGTGCTCTGGGATGGGCGCATTGTCGCAGAAGTGAAGGGCGAGGAGGCCCGCGAAGAGACTTTACTTTATTTTTCCACCGGAGGAACGGCAGCGTGAGCAAAGCCCTTTCAGTTAAGGCTGCGGTGTCACCCCGTCAGCAGTTTTTCGATTTTCTTTATAAATGGGGCATGCTGCTGACAGTTGTCGCGCTGATTGCCATTTTTGGTCTGGCGTCGGACAACTTCCTCGACCCGTTCAACATTATCAATATCTTACGCTCCATCGCTATCGTCACGGTGATAGCGGTAGGGGTGTCGATTTCTCTGACCATTGGCGGCTTTGATCTGTCGGTAGGATCAACAGCTTCGCTGGCGAACGCGCTGGTGATTTCACTGTTTGTCTGGCATGGCTTTGGCACCACCGAAGCCATTCTGGTGACCCTGGCGCTCTGTACCCTGGTCGGCCTGTTTAACGCCTTTTTAATTGTGGTGCTGCGCATTCCCGACATGCTCGCCACCCTCGGCAGCCTGTTTGTGATTCAGGGCGTGGCGATGACCTACAGCTACGGCGGCTCCATCACCCAAAACATGGTGCTGCCGAGCGGCGAAATGGCCGAAGGGATGATCCCGGAAGCCTTTGGCCTGCTGGGGCAGGTGCCGACTATCGTGATTATCATGCTGGTGGTCACCGTTGTGGCGCAGTTGGGCTTGTCACTCACCACCCACGGACGTCGGATGTACGCCATTGGTGGTAACCCGGAAGCTGCGCGTTTATCCGGCATTCGTACCACCCGCTACAAAGTGGCGGCCTATGTGATTGCCTCTCTGCTGGCCGGTTTAGGCGGCATTCTGCTGGCATCACGCATCGGCTCATCCCAGGTGAACGCCGGTGGCGGCTACCTGATGGATGCGGTGGCAGCGGCGTGGATTGGTTTCTCGCTGGCGGGTTCCGGTAAGCCGAATGCGCTCGGCACGCTGGTGGGTGCGGTGATTCTCGGCGTGCTCTCTAACGGACTGGTGATGCTCTCAGTGCCGTATTACGCCATGGACATTATTAAGGGGCTGGTGCTGGCCGGTGCTCTTGCGTTGACTTACTTCCAGCGTCGTTAATTATTCAGGGGATAACAGATGAAAAAGATAGCACTCTCTTTACTGACGCTGGGATTACTGAGCGCACTGCCGGGTTATGCGGCAACACCTGCTCCGGTACCGGACGCCATCGCCAGCCATAATGGCCCGATCCGCATTGCACTGATTCGTAACCTGGGTTCCGATGACAACACCACCCAGTTTGTTTCCGGCGCGCTGCAGGAAGGCAAAAAACTCGGTTTTAAAGTCAGCACCTTCCTGAGCAACGGTGACGATGCTAAGTTCCAGGACTTTATTAACCAGGCCATCACCCAGAAATATGACGGGATTATCCTGTCTCAGGGCCGCGACCCGTACTCCACCGAACTGATTAAAAAAGCGGTTGATGCCGGAATCAAAGTGTCCGTGTTCGATACCGCCGTGAACGGTGAAATCCCAGGCGTCACCGTCACTCAGCAGGATGACGCTTCGCTGACCAAACTCTCCTTTGGCGCACTGGCGAAAGACTTCAATGGCAAAGCCAACATCATCAAACTGTGGGTTGCGGGTTTCCCGCCGATGGAACGCCGTCAGGCGGCCTATGCTGAGCTGCTCAAAGAATATCCGGGCATTAAAGAGCTGGAATCTATTGGCGCGGTCTCGTCTGACGTGCAGGGCGATACCGCCAACAAAGTGGGCGCGGTGCTGGCGAAATACCCGAAAGGGCAGATTGACGCTATCTGGGGCACCTGGGATGCCTTCAGCCAGGGGGCTTACAAAGCGCTGAAAGAGAACGGTCGTACTGAGATCAAACTCTACAGCATCGACGTGTCTAACCAGGACCTGCAACTGATGCGCGAATCCAACAGCCCGTGGAAAGTGAGCGTGGCGGTGGATCCGAAATTGATTGGTGCCACCAACGTGCGTCTGATCGCCAACAAGATTGCGGGCGAACCGACCCCTGCGACCTATGACTTCAAAGCGGCAGCCATTCCGCAGGCACTGCTGGCGGCCCAGCCAGGTGCGGTGAACGTGGCGTCACTGGCGAAAATTATCCCAGGCTGGGGCCAGACCGAAGACTTTATCGCCCCGTGGTTCGCCACCCTGGAAGCCAAAGCGAAATAATCATTGCCCGGTGGCGCTCCGCTTACCGGGCCTACGGGTTACGTAATTCGTAGGCCGGATAAGGCGAAGCCGCCATCCGGCATGAAAGGACATCTCATGGCAACTGAACTCCCACGCCCGGAATACAGTCGCAATATGCGGCTGATTGGTCATAGCGACCAGGGCGGACGCCCGG
Organism: uncultured Enterobacteriaceae bacterium; assembly: GCA_963530515.1. GTDB lineage: Bacteria > Pseudomonadota > Gammaproteobacteria > Enterobacterales > Enterobacteriaceae > CBFFRJ01. The sequence goes on from CAUSEC010000060.1 coordinate 9,961, forward strand.
ACGGCGTACAACTGATGGTTCACCGTGGCTTTGCTTACATTGGCCACATGGTCTCTCAGGGCTTCTCCATCGTCGACGTGCGCGACCCCAAAAACCCCAAACCCGCAGGCTACGTTCCGGCTCTGCCCGGCACCTGGAATGTGCACTTACAGGCCCATGACGATCTGCTGCTGGTGATCAACGCCCGCGACCTCTTCGCCGATGCCCGCTTTGCCGATGAAAAGGTCTATTACACCCGTTCGGTCGGTGACACGGTCAGCGATGTGCAGGACAAAGGCTGGAGCGCCGGGCTGCGCATTTTTGATATCTCCACGCCGGACAAACCGCGTGAAATCAGTTTCCTGTCGCTCAACGGGATCGGTATTCACCGTATCTGGTACGTGGGCGGGCGCTGGGCCTATGTTTCCGCACTGATTGACGGCTTCAGCGATTACATCTTCCTGACCATCGATCTGGCTGACCCGCGCAAGCCGGAAGTGGCAGGGCGCTGGTGGCTGCCAGGCATGAACCAGGCGGCAGGCGAAACCCCGGACTGGGAAGCCGGTAAACGCTATGCGCTGCACCACGCGATTATCGCTGGCGACACCGCCTACGGAAGCTGGCGCGACGGTGGCCTGACGCTGCTGGACGTGAAAGACCGAGCCGCGCCGAAGCTCATCAGCCACCGTAACTGGAGCCCACCGTTTGGTGGCGGCACCCACACCGCGCTGCCGTTGCCGGACCGCGATCTGCTGGTGGTGCTCGATGAAGCGGTGCTGGATAACCAGGAAGATGGCGAGAAGCTGATCTGGCTGTTCGATATTCGCGAGCCGTCAAATCCGGTGAGTATTTCCACCTTCCCGCAGCCGGATGAGATTGATTATGTGGCAAAAGGGGCGCACTTCGGGCCGCACAACCTGCATGAAAACCGCCCTGGGAGCTTTATCAGCTCAACGCTGATTTTTGCCACGTACCAGAACGCCGGTGTGCGTGCGTATGATATTTCCAATCCGTATCGTCCGGTGGAAACCGGCGCGCTGGTGCCAGCGGCACCCGAGAAAATGATGGATACGCGTCCGGGCCGCCCGCAGGTGATTCAGTCCTGTGACGTGTTTGTGGATGCGCAGGGGATTATCTACAGCACGGATTACAACGGTGGCTTGTCGGTGATTGAGTATCTGGGGTGAAACAACCCTCACCCTAACCCTCTCCCTGTGGGAGAGGGCCGGGGTGAGGGCACCAGACCGCACTTAACTATACTGACGCACCCTAGCAATCAGCTCATCCACGCTATCAATACGATCGGCAATCACAATTAGCACCTTACCCAGCGCAATAGCGTGGCGCAGGCATTCATGGCGCATCTCTTCGTCATTAATGGTGTCGATATCCGCCACATGAGACAGCCCGACAGTGCGGCGAATCAGCTCTGTTCCGCAGAAGCCCACCGCATCCGTCCACACTTTTTTGAGAAACTCAGAGGCATAACCCGGCTCGCTCAGGGCGGCATCGCGGGTGTGCTCCCGGGCCAGCGTCTGGAAACGCTCGGCAAAGGCTGACCACAGTTGCTGAATATCAATCAGACGCTGCTCACGTGCTGCCGCTGCATCACGCACGCCCATCTGACCCGGCATACCGCAGTAGTTCAGCAGCAGGTTGCCAATGGCGGTGCCGATATCAAAGCCAATTGGGCCAAAATAACCAAACTCGGCGTCGATGGCTTTCAGGCTGCCTTCCGCAACAAAAATGGAGCCGCTGTGGATGTCTCCGTGCAACAAGGCTTCAGCATGGGAGAAGAAACGGTGCTTGAGCGATGCCACCGCCAGCTTCAGTTGCGCGTCCTGGCGCAGGGCATCAACGTCCGCTTCCAGCGCGGCCGGGTAGTTATTGCGCTCATGAACCTGGTAGGGATCGTTAAAGAACAGGTCTTCGGTGATCTCGCACATTTCCGGGTTGATAAACTGCGCCACCTGCGCCTTTTTCACATGCGGATGCAGGTAAAAATCGCTGGTATGAAACAGCGTTTGCGCCAGGTATTCACCCAGCTGGCGTGCCGCCTGGGGGTAGTAAATGTTTTTAATCAGCTCGCCGCGCCAGATGCGATGGTCGGAGAGATCTTCCATCACCATTACCGCCAGTTCCGGGTCGTAATGGAGGATATTCACCGTGTGCTGCGGGGCGTGCTTGTAGTGCTCCACCAGGACTTCAGCTTCCAGGCGGGCGCGATCCAGAGTCAGTGGCCAGGATTCGCCGACACAGCGCACGTAGGGCAGCGCCTGCTTAACGATGATGCGGCTCACGCCCTGGGTATCGAAAATTTTAAACACCAGGTTCAGGTTACCGTCGCCGACCTCCTGCGCTTCAACCAGTTCGGACGGGGTGTCCAGACCACCAAATTGTTGTGCGTACGCCACAGCATCCTGGGCGTTGAAGGTACGGTATTGCGACATTGCCAGATCCTCTTATTCTTATGCTAATAAAGCCATTCAGACGTCTATACATCTGGAATTCATCCTGACACAATACGATACAACAACGCAACAGGGATTTAACGCTATGCAGACATTACAGACCACCAGCCTGCGGGTTGTTGATAACCAACTTTTTATTCTTGACCAGCAGGCGCTGCCGCAGGAGAAACGCTGGCTGCCGGCGGACTCGGTGGCTTTACTGGTGGAGCATATTCATGCCCTTCGCGTGCGCGGCGCGCCATTGATTGGCCTGTCTGCCAGTCTGTTGCTGGCGCTTTTAGCTGAAAATGGTGAGAGCCGTGACGAACTGGCGTTGTCGCTGGAAACGCTGCGGGCGTCGCGCCCGACGGCGGTTAACCTGATGAACAATCTTGACCGGATGAAGCTGGCGCTGGCGCAGGAAAATTTCGTTCCGGCGCTGGTGGCAGAAGCACTGCGCCTGATTGAAGAAGACAAAGCCCTCTGCGACAGCATTGCGCAGGCGGGCAGCGCGCTGGTCAAACCCGGCAGTCGCTTATTAACCCACTGCAATACCGGTGGACTGGCGACGGCGGGTGTCGGCACCGCGCTGGGTGTGATTGCGCTGGCCCATCAGCAGGGTAACGTGGCAAATGTCTGGGTGGATGAGACGCGTCCGTTGTTGCAGGGCGGGCGCTTAACGGCCTGGGAACTGGGTGAGCTGGGCGTGCCTTATCAGCTAATCACCGATTCGATGGCCGCCAGCCTGATGGCGAAAGGGCAGGTGGATGCGATTTGGGTGGGTGCAGACCGTATTGCCGCCAACGGCGATGTCGCCAATAAAATCGGCACCTATTCGCTGGCGGTGCTGGCGAAATTCCACGGCATTCCGTTCTACGTGGCTGCACCACAAACCACGCTCGATCCGAACTGCCCCAACGGCGAGGCGATTCCGATTGAGCAGCGTGCCGCGTCTGAAGTGACGGGTGTGGCAGGCAGCTTTGGTGCTGTGCAGTGGGCACCAGAAAATGCGCAGGTCTATAACCCGGCCTTCGATGTGACCCCAGCCGCCTTGATCAGCGGCTGGGTGCTCGACAGCGGCGTGGTCACCCCGGAGCAGGTGGGTGCAGGGTTCTTTGCTCGCTGAGCGCAGACGTTCAGATGATGGAGCCGAATTCCATACTCACCGGCTCAATCAACTGCAAGAAGGCGTCACAGGCTGCGTTACCTGCCCAGCTCTCGCAAATAGCGTGCGAACAGGCCGGAGTGGTGGCAAAGGCGAGATCCATAAAGGTGCCGTCTTCTAACCGTATCAGTCGCTGCCCTCGCCACCCGTGTTGTGCAGACAGATAGCCGGCGGTCATGTCGGCCCACGCGGCCCGCATGATTGCTTCGGTCACCCCTTCACGCAGCCGGAATCGCCCCATTTCTACGCCGTCTCCCGGCTGCATGAGGGCAATACCCCCGGTGGCTGGGGTCCCGGTTTTATCAATCACAATTTCACTGTCCTGATGGGTCATGGTCGTTCTCTTTTTCTGTTTAAGGGACCGATAATGTCGCACACCGCCCCTGACAGTTTTTGACAGGGGTGTGCTACTCTCCCTGCATGAAAACACTGCGTTTGTTTGCCCTTCTTGATCAACTGCGCCTTGCGCGTCAGCCGGTTTCAGCACAAATGCTGGCGCAGCGGCTGGGTGTATCCGAGCGGACTATCTATCGCGACATGGCGAGCCTGAGCGCGCTGGGTGCCCCCGTGCGAGGGGAGTCCGGTCTGGGCTATCAACTGGAGAAAGGCTACTTCCTGCCGCCGCTACGCTTCGACCCGGATGAAGCGGAAGCCATCATGCTTGGCCTGCGGCTGGTGATGGCGCGTGGGACAGGGGAATTGCACGCTGCCGCAGAGCGCGTTGCCGGCAAAGTGGCGGACGCGATGGGGGAGCAGCGAAGCGAAGCATTCCGTGATCTGCCTCTTATGGCGGTGACCCGCGAGCGGGCAGAGGACAGCCTGGCCGCCGGGTGGGGCGATAGGCTACGAAAAATGATCCGTGGGCGTTTGATTGTGGAATTGACCTATCGTGACCAGGCCCAGGAAGAGAGCTGTCGTCGCATCTGGCCGCTGGGGCTGACGCTGTTTGATGACGCCTGGCTGCTGACAGCCTGGTGCGAGATGCGCGGTGACTTTCGCAATTTTCGCCTGGATCGAATAGTACGTCTTTCTGAGACAGGGGAACGTTTTACCCCTCAGAAGGGAAAGCGATTTCAGGATTACCTGGACCGGCTTTGATGAGGCTGGCAGCAGTGCGGTTATTGCCCCTCACCCTGGCCCTCTCCCCAAAGGGGCGAGGGGATTGTCTGGTGCGGGCTGGTCTTTCGCCCCCCAAAGGGGCGAGGGGATTGTCTGGTGCAGGCTGGTCTTTCTCCCTCTCCCTCAGGGCTGAGGAATCCCCAGAAAAAGTGAAAGGCACGATGAAGTG
>CAUSEC010000061.1:0-13377 GCA_963530515.1 uncultured Enterobacteriaceae bacterium
AGTCATCGGGCATTATCTGACCATAAAACACTATCAATAAGTTGGAGTCATTACCCGTGATTGCCTCACTGAATTTTCGTGACAGCGAATTTGACGAATTTATTGAGCATGTGAGTTTTTATGTCATTAACCGGCTGCGCCACTTCCGTGAACAGCAGACCGAAGACGTCATACCGCAATGGCTGAAATATACGGTCGAAAGTATGCATGACAAACGTCAGTTCTCAGAAAATGCGCTGGAAAATATGGTGGCGCTGTCCGGCAAATCGCAAGAATATTTAACCCGCGCAACGCAACGTTATTATCAAAAAACACCCGTGCAAATTATTAATGAAATCCGCATTAATTTTGCCTGTAAACAGCTGGAAATAACCAATTTCTCCATCACGGATATTGCCTGGGAGTCAGGTTATAGTAGTTCCAGTTTATTTATTAAGACGTTTAAAAAATTAACGTCATTTACACCGGGTAACTATCGTAAGCAGTTAGCCAGTATTTCCTGAATTGCGGGGCGTGTCCCCGTATTCAACACTCATCATTCTATACTTATCGCAGATTGCGGTAACGGCCTGGCTCGTTTTAAAACAGCCTGAAGGGAGCAGATATGACCCATAAATTGAAAGTTGTGACTATTGGTGGCGGCAGCAGTTATACCCCGGAATTACTTGAAGGGTTTCTTTTGCGCTATCACGAATTACCGGTCAGCGAATTGTGGCTGGTAGACGTCGAAGAGGGGCAACAGAAGCTGGATATTATCTATGACCTGTGTTGCCGGATGGTCAAAAAAGCGGGTGTGCCGCTCAAGGTTATGAAAACGCTGGATCGCCGTGAAGCCCTGCGTGACGCAGATTTTGTGACCACTCAGTTCCGTATCGGCCAGTTGAATGCGCGTGAACAGGATGAGCGTATTCCGCTGAGCCACGGCTATCTGGGGCAGGAAACGAATGGGGCGGGGGGATTATTCAAAGGGCTGCGCACCATTCCCGTGATTTTCGACATTATTAAAGACGTCGAAGAGCTTTGCCCACAGGCATGGGTGATCAACTTTACCAACCCGGCAGGTATGGTCACTGAAGCGGTTTATCGACATACCGGATTCCGCCGCTTTATTGGTGTCTGCAACGTGCCCATTGGCATGAAAATGTTCGTGCGTGACGTCCTGAACGTTGACGCAGCGGATGACCTGTCGTTGGATCTCTTTGGTCTTAACCATCTGGTCTTTATTCGCGATGTGCTGGTCAACGGTGAGTCACGCTTTGCTGAGCTGATGGACGGTGTGGCTTCCGGTCGGTTCGCAAAATCATCGGTCAAAAACATTTTTGACTTGCCGTTCTCACAAGGGCTGCTGCGCTCACTGAATTTACTGCCGTGTTCGTACCTGCAGTATTACTTCAAGTCGAAAGAGATGTTGGGCATTGAGTTAGGTGAGTACTACAAAGGCGGGACCCGTGCGCAGGTGGTGAAGGGAGTGGAGAAGAATCTCTTCGAGATGTACAAAAACCCTGACCTCGATGTGAAGCCTAAAGAGCTTGAGCTGCGCGGTGGGGCTTACTATTCCGATGCCGCCTGTGAAGTGATCAATGCGATTTACAACGACAAGCAGGCAGAGCATTACGTTAACGTGCCGCACGCCGGCTGCGTGGACAACATCCCGGCAGACTGGGCTGTTGAGATGACCTGTCTGTTGGGAAAAAACGGCGCCACGCCGCACCCACGCATTACCCATTTTGACGAGAAAGTCCTGGGGTTGATTTACACCATCAAAGGTTTCGAAATTGCCGCAAGCAAGGCCGCCCTGAGCGGTGAGATTAATGACGTCCTGCTGGCGCTCAACCTGAATCCGCTTATCCACTCCGATAAGGATGCCGAGAAGCTGGCGCATGAGATGATCCTGGCCAACCAGCAGTGGCTGCCGCAATTTGCGGGTGCCGTTGCTGACATCAATAAGTGAGGGCGTATGCGCAAACTGTTGATTGTGAATGCGGATGACTTTGGCCTGAGCCGGGGGCAAAACTATGGCATCGTCGATGCCTGCCGTAACGGCGTGGTGACCTCGACTACTGCGCTGGTAAACGGCGCGGCGATTGAGCATGCGGTCGACCTTCGTCGTCTGGTTCCTGAGCTTGGCGTGGGGTTGCATTTCAGCCTCACGCTTGGCAAGCCGGTGGGGGGCTTACCGTCACTGACTCGTGACGGGCTGTTGGGTAAGTGGCTTTGGGAGCAGGCCGATGCGGGCACGCTGCCGCTGGACGAGATTGCCGACGAGCTGGCCTGCCAGTTCGAACGCTTCATTACGCTCTTTGGTGTGCCGCCGACCCATATCGACAGCCATCATCACGTACACATGATTGCCGCCATCTTTCCGCTGGTGGCTGACTTTGCCAGGGCGAAAGGGGTCCCAGTGCGTATCGACCGTGAGGGGGTGCAGCGCCATGGTCTGGAGGTCGAGGGGCTTCGCAGCAGCGCCGGTTTCTCCAGCGCCTTTTACGGAGAGGCGATTTCTGCTGAGTTATTTACCACCTTGCTGGATGAGTCTTTGCAGCGAGAGGAGGCGTCGCTGGAGGTCATGTGCCATCCAGCGTTTGTCGATAACGGGTTGATGACCAGCAATTATTGCTACCCGCGGCTGGATGAGCTGGAAGTGCTGACCCAGCCTGCGCTCAAATGGGCCATTGCGGAACGCAACTTCCGGTTGGGCACATTCCAGGATGTATAAAAGAGACCCACAGCACCTGGTGCTGTGGGTCTTTATGCTGCTTTATTTTTCTCCCATTCCTTACTTTTGTGCGCAATAAGATGACTAACACTCTGCCGAAATACAGTCCGGGCGCGACGCACGGGGTAACAATCGGCTATGATAGGACTTTCGTGTTAGTGAAATTCGTCTTAGTGAACTCTTCGCCTATGAAACCTATGCGTCAGCAAAACCGCCGCGTTATCAGCTATGTCCCTCGTATCGAACCTGCACCGCCTGAACATGCTTCAAAGGTGGAGGGGTTTCGGGATGTCTGGATTTTACGTGGGAAATTTGTGGCTTTTGTGCTGATGGGTGAGCGTTTTAAACGTTCTCCTGCGTTTGGCGTGGCAGAGGCGGCACAACGCTGGGCAAACCAGATCCGCCAGGACGGCGAAATCGAAGAGTAACAGGCATAAAAAAACCGCCTGATGTACAGGCGGCTTCACATGGTTTGGCTTAACGGTGCGCCAGTTCGGCGTCGTCTTCACTGTCCATAATGGTTTTATCAGTCTGCTTTAGCCACTGGCTGGCAAGCGTACCGGCGGTCATAGAACCGTTAACGTTCAGCGCCGTACGGCCCATATCAATCAGCGGTTCAACGGAAATCAGCAGCGCAACCAGCGTAACCGGCAGGCCCATGGCCGGCAGCACAATGAGTGCTGCGAAGGTCGCCCCACCGCCCACACCCGCCACACCGGCAGAGCTCACGGTAACGATACCCACCAGGGTCGCAATCCACACCGGATCCAGCGGGTTAATCCCCACAGTCGGTGCCACCATCACGGCCAGCATCGCCGGGTACAGACCCGCACAACCGTTCTGACCAATGGTTGCCCCAAATGAAGCGGCAAAGCTGGCGATGGACTCTGGCACGCCCAGACGACGGGTTTGTGCTTCCACGTTCAGCGGAATAGAGGCGGCGCTGGAGCGGCTGGTAAAGGCGAAGGTCAGCACTGGCCAGACTTTACGGAAGAACTTCAGCGGGCTGACGCCGTTCACGCCCAGCAGGATGCCGTGCACGACAAACATAATGCCCAGACCCAGGTAAGAGGCGATAACGAAGCTGCCCAGCTTGATGATGTCCTGAATGTTGGAGCCCGCGACCACTTTGGTCATCAGCGCCAGCACACCGTACGGGGTCAGTTGCATCACCAGACGCACCAGTTTCATCACCCAGCTTTGCAGAGTGTCGATAGCGATAAGCACACGCTCGCCTTTCGGCGCATCATCTTTAAGCAGCTTGAGTGCAGCCACGCCCAGGAAGGCGGCGAAAATCACCACGCTGATGATGGACGTTGGGTTGGCACCGGTCAGATCGGCAAACGGATTTTTCGGTACGAAGGAGAGGAGCAACTGAGGCACGCTCAGATCCGCAACTTTCCCGACATAGTTGGTCTGGATAGCGGTCAGGCGTGCCGTTTCGGCGGAGCCCTGAACCAACCCTTCGGCGGTTAAACCGAACAGGTTCGTGACCAGCACGCCCACCAGCGCAGAAATCAGGGTAGTAAACAGCAGCGTACCAATTGTTAAAAAGCTGATTTTCCCCAACTGAGAAGCGTTATGCAGACGCGCAACGGCACTCAGAATCGAGGCAAAGACCAGCGGCATCACAATCATTTGCAGCAGTTGTACATAGCCATTACCGACCACATTGAACCACTGAATAGAATCTTTCAGTACCGGGTTATCAGAGCCATAGATAGCCTGCAACGCCAGGCCGAAGACCACGCCCAGCCCCAGACCTGCCAGCACTTTTTTCGCCAGGCTCCACTGTTTATGGCGAGTTTGCGCCAGAAGCAGTAGCAGCGCGACGAAGATCACGACGTTCGCGATTAAAGGAAAATTCATCCCCGTTCTCCTGATGTAATAATGTTGTCGGCATCCTCATACCGACCTGTGGCGGAAGGTTAGCAGAACTGATGGGTCTGGCTTATATCCAAATGGAATGAATTATTCTATAAATTGCGATTAAGTGTATTTAATGACCGATCTGCTGATGAATAAAGCGATTGAACTGGCTTTGCAGCATATTGATCATTTGAGACGACCAGCGCACTGCACTGTTATCGGGCAATGTTTGCGGCATCCATAATGCCCAGGTAAACAATGCCATGCACAGCGCGCGCTCCAGTTGGTTCCCTTTTTGCGGTGCCAGCAGCGGCAGGCGAAAACGCCAGCGGCAGGGCCAGAGCAGCGGAACGCCAGCAGGCGTTATCATGTCGGCAAGGATATGGCTCAGATAGCCGAGCACCATCCCCTGCAAAGCATCGGTGGGAATAATCCAGCTTTCCGGTACTTTCAGATAGAACAGCGTCAGAGCAATGAAGACAGCGAGCAGACTATGGGTGAACCCGCGATGCCCGAACATGCGGGCAACGGGTTTGGAAATCCACTTTAATCGCTGCCCGAGGAAAGACTTTGGGTGGTCGATGTCCGGAAGCAGACAAGTCAGAATGGCAGACGGCACAATATGCCACCAGTCGCCCTGTGCCAGCACGGGTGTTAACTCGGCATTTTTAGCAAACACCGCGCAAGCAATAGAAAAAAGCAGGTGTCCTTCCGCCGTCATGATAAAACTCACCCAACTGTCGATGTATACAGTATAGGGTTTTTATACAGTAGGCGGAAGAGGTGACGGTGTAACTCTTTGTCACAAAGGTGACATTTATCGCGCCAGCCAGCCACCGTCTACCGCCAGCGTGTAGCCGTTGATGTAATCAGCAGCGGAAGAGGCCAGGAACACCGCCGGGCCTTGCAGGTCGGCAGGACGTCCCCAGCGCCCGGCAGGGATCCGCTCGAGGATAGCTTTGTTGCGCTCCTCATCTTCACGTAACGCCTGCGTATTATTGGTTGCCATGTAACCCGGGGCGATGGCATTCACATTAATGTTGTGTTCTGCCCATTCGTTAGCCATGGCACGGGTCAGGCCCATCAGGCCGCTTTTGGATGCGGTATAGGAAGGAACGCGGATCCCGCCCTGGAAAGAGAGCATCGAAACAATATTGATAATTTTGCCGCCCGTACCCTGAGCGATAAATTGCCGTGCTGCGGCCTGGGAGAGGAAAAAGGCGGTTTTGAGGTTTAAATCCATCACCTCATCCCAGTCTTTCTCGCTGAAATCGAGGGCATCGCAGCGGCGGATCGTACCGGCGTTATTGAGCAGAATATCGACCCGGCCCATCTGCGAAACTGTCTGGATGATGATGTCATTAAGCGCATTCTGGCGGCTTAGATCAGCCTGTACGGCGAAAAAACGCCGACCACGTTGGGTAACCTGTGCGGCGGTATCATGAGGGGGTTTACGTCCGACGCCGACAATATCGCAACCTGCTTCGGCCAGAGCCAGCGCCATACCTTGCCCCAGTCCCGTGTCACAGCCCGTTACAATCGCGACTTTATTAGCCAGTGAAAAAGCATTCAGAATCATGGTTCCCCCGTTATGGTTTTCTCGCATTGCCTGAGATGAGAATAGGGGGAAAGGTGAAGAATTACAAATTAAATGAAACAATGTTTCAAAAAAATGGCGATTAAAAAGGGAGGGGATAGCGCCACCTCCCTTTGCAGCGTTACCCGCGCAGATGGGCGAGGGTAAGCTCGGTCAGGCTGGTCAGCTTGACGTCAGCGAGGGCGTAGCGGGGATCGTGCTGATTCTCATGTGCTGGCACCACGATAGAACGCATTCGGGCCGCTTTGCTGGCAATCATGCCGTTGGTGGAGTCTTCCAGCGCGACGCAGGTGAGGGGATCAACCCCCAGTTTGGCCGCGCAATCCAGATAAACCTGCGGGTGAGGCTTGCTGTACATGAGCTTTTCTGCCGAGGCCAGTGCATCAAAACTGTCGCGGAGATCAAACATGGTCAGTACTTTTTCCAGCATATGCAGCGGTGACGCTGACGCCAGACCGACCATTAACCCGTTCGCTTTACACAGGGCAATGGCTTCGCGTGCCCCCGGCAGCAGTGGACGCTCTTCTTCAACCAGTGAAATAGCCCGGCTGATAATGCGGGCCGTCACTTCTTCACGGCTCGGGCCGTTCCAGGGTTGCTGGGCAAACCATAGCCCGACATCCACATCAATACGCAGGCCGAGCAGATCCGGCAGCTCATCGCGGCGGGTAATATCGACCCCCAGACTTGCCATGACATCCAGTTCAGCACGGTCCCAGAGCGGCTCTGAGTCCATAATCAATCCATCCATATCGAAAATTGCAGCAAGAATTTGTCGTGGGGCAGACATAACACCTCTCTTTGACGTTAATTCGTGGGGGAGAAAATCTCATTATGACGAAGATGCCATCATAGCGCCTTTAAAGATCAGGCGAAAATGAATCTGAGCAGGTAGACTTAGGCGCAAAACAGAACGTCTGAAAAGGGGAATCCATGACGTATCAACAAGCTGGACGCATTGCAGTACTTAAACGCGTTCTGGGATGGGTGATTTTTATTCCATCCGTGGTTTCTACAATTATTTCCATACTGAAGTTTATGTACGATCACAGCGAAAAGCAGGCCGGTATCAACGCCGTGATGCTGGATTTCGCTCATGTCATGATTGAGATGATGCGCTTCAATACGCCTTTTCTTAATCTTTTCTGGTTCAATTCTCCCACGCCGGATTTTCACCAGAGTCTGAATATCGTCTTTTGGATCATTTTTGTGCTGATTTTCGTGGGTCTCGCGCTGCAGGCATCCGGTGCGCGTATGAGCCGCCAGACGCGCTTTTTGCGTGAAGGCATTGAAAATCAACTGATCCTTGAAAAAGCAAAAGGGGCGGAGGGGCTGTCGCGCGCGCAGATTGAAGAGCGGATCGTCGTTCCTCATCACACCATCTTCCTGCAAATTTTCCCGCTCTATGTTCTGCCTGTCATCATTATTGTTGCAGGCTACTTCTTCTTTTCCCTTCTCGGTTTTCTGTAACGAAAAAGGCCACCTTACCGGTGGCCTTCTCATAGGTATGTAAATCACGCGGCAAGCACGCGCTCCAGCGCCTTCTGCGCCGTGACCAGATGTGCGCCTCCGAACAAAATTGCCCGGTTGAATAGCGTGTAAAGCTGGTAGACGGGCTGCCTGTCGAGAAAATCCCCTGGTAGCGGGCAGACCGACTGATAGCCGTCGTAGATTTGTGGCGGCTGGTCGGGATGCAATGGCAGCATGGCCAGGTCGCACTCTCTGTCACCCCAGTAACAGGCGGGATCGTAAATATAGGGGCCGTCCGGGCCTAACGCACAGTTTGCTGACCATAAATCGCCGTGCAGCAGCGAAGCCTGAGGTTGATGTGAGGATAGCCGCTGTTGAACATGCTCGACGATGGCGTCAATGTTGCCAAATTCCAGCCCTTTCTCTGCGGCCAGTTCAAGCTGCCAGCCAATGCGCTGCTCGGCAAAAAAGGTCGACCAGCGTCGCTGCCAGGCGTTTGGCTGCGGTGTGGTGGAAAGATCGTTATCAAAATCAAGCCCAAACTGGGGCTGATCGCTCCATTCATGCAGGCGGGCAAGCTGCTGACCGAGCAAAAAAGCATTATGCGCATCCAGTGGGCGGGCAGGAAGGTACTCCATCACCAGAAAGGCATAGTCGCGGTCACTGCCCACGGCCCACACTTTGGGGACGCGCACCGTGTTGCTCCGGGAAAGGAGCTCCAGTTGATCGGCTTCCGCCGTGAAGATGGGAAGAAGTTCGCGTTCATCGCATTTCACGAAGAGTTCCCGACCGCCATAACGCAGGTGCCATGCGGCATGGATTTCCCCACCCGGCAACTCGTCACGTTGTTCGATCACGCCTTCGCCTAGTTGTTCGCTTAACAGACGACTAATTGCTTGCCACATGATGTGTCTCCCATGTTATCAGCCAGATCATTAGGTTAGCGCACTACGGAGATCAAAAACCTCGAACTAACGCACACCTGCGTACTGACGGTGCGTGAGAGGGCACTTATTGTTGATGCTCTTTTTGCCACTCATCCCAGGTGCTGACCTGAACGTCAACACTTTCATTAACCGCACCGTCCGCGAGTCCGCGGGCCAGTTCCTGCACCTCTTGCTCACTGAGCGCACTAATAAGCCCGAACGTATTGGTTCCGAGATCGTGCACCTTGCCCTCATCATCGGTGAGCGTCAGCAGAAAACCCGCGCGAGTAAACTGGTTATTCAGCTCGTTTATTTCCGTCAGGCTCTGTTCGTGAAAATTGACTGCGACAACATAGCGCGTAATTTCACCGCTGCTCATAATTCACCTCATTGTTATGCAGAGTTTTTTTAGCATAGTCTGCGAGGGAAATTTGTCGACTCTTGCGGGAAGGGTGAACCGCCCTTCACCAGAACGGCGAAGGGCAGGGGGTTAGATTTGTGAGAGCCAGGCGTAAATTTTCTGTGTGTCATCGTGAGAACACAGACGGGTACCCTGGTTGATGGTGGCGGCGCTGCCAGCAGCAACACCATAGCGCACCATTTCTTCAAGCGATGCGCCTTCCGCCAGCTTTAAGGTCATGGCGCCGACCATGCTGTCGCCTGCGCCCACGGTGCTTTGGCTTTTCATCGGCGGTGGCACGACCTGGACGCAATGCCCGGCATCGACGGCGAGTGCACCCTGCGGCCCCAGTGAGACAACGACCCGCAGTGCCTTGCCCAGGCGTACTATCTCCTGAGCGGCGTTACGCACATCGTCCGGCTGCGTCAACTCGCGTCCAACCAGTGCACTGAGCTCTTTCTGGTTCGGTTTCACCAGCTCAATGTTGCCAATCTCAAGAACGGCAGCCAGCGCATCTCCTGAGCTGTCGACGATACAGCGCAGACCTTTATTTTGAGCGGCGACCACCAGTTGCGTCAGCTTTTTGACTTCCACACCAGGAGGGAGGCTGCCGCTAATCACCAGCAGTGAACCGCTGTCGATGGCCAGTATTTTTTCTTCGAGTCGGTGGAATTCGTCGGCGCTTAACGATGCGCCAGGCATCACGAACCGATACTGTTCGCCGCTGGCTTCGACATGGACATGCAGGTTTTGCCGGGTCCAGTCACGGGTTTCTACACATTGGGTGGGAACCTGTTCGTCAGCCAGGAGTGCAACCAGGTGCTCGCCTGTTGCCCCGCCAGCGGGAAAAATGGCGGTGGCTTTGCCGCCGAGATGCGCAATGGCACGCGCGACGTTGATGCCGCCTCCGCCAGGTTCAAAAACCGGTGACGTGCAGCGCAGCTTACCTTCAGGATAAATGTGTGGTGTCAGGGTCGCACTGTCCAGGGACGGTGCAAGTGTCAGGGTATAAACATTGACCATTCTAATCTCCTTTTATTTTGGATCGCTTAAGCCTGGCACCGTGAGCGCATATGGCAACACGAACCTCGACCGTCAACAAATGCCAGAGTAACCTGTGTGGGGTGATCGAGTGAGTATGAGGACGTTGCGGTTTATCCGAAAAACGGAACTGACTTATTCCTCACTTATCTCTTCATGTTTTGCATACTTTTCAATGCGTGCCAGCACCTGTCTGTCTAGCTCATCAACACAGGCTTTAGTCATCCCCGCTTCATAAAGGGTAATGCGCTGTCCCCGGCGCGTGTAATCGGCCCACAGTAGCGCATAGCGATCGTGAAGTTCATCATTGAGTCTTTTAAGCGAGCGCAGGTTATTTATCGTTACTCGCGTATAAATACCGAACACGATAAGCGCTAATGCCATGATAATTATCAAAACAACCATTCAACGAGACCTCAGATAAAAGAAGAACGAGCGCGATATCCTGCAGGCGAGTGTTTTTGAGGGCTGAATGGTATGACTAATCGACAATCACTTCAATGACTATGTTTAGTGTTATTTGTGATTTGTTTAATATCTACCAAAAGTCATTTGATTTTTATTTTTTCAGGGTTGTAATGTTTTTATGACTTTTTAAAGTCTTTTTGAAGTTAGGCGGCTGACACTGACAGTCAGGGCGCAAAACCCAGGTCTGAAAGGGGGCTGCCCAACGCCAGGATAGCCGATAAATACCGTCAAATTTCATCGTCTTTATCGTCGGATAGGTTTAACATTGGCGCGCGCGAAATTAGCGCTTAACCTTGTTATGTATTTTCAGAGACACCAAATGAAGCTTTTAAAGACAGTACCCGCACTGGTTCTTCTTGCGGGAGGCGTGCTTGCGTCCATGAATGCTGCCGCAGATGACACCGTATTTACTGTCATGGATGACCCATCTACCGCTAAAAAGCCGTTCGAAGGTAACCTGAACGGGGGCTATCTGGCTCAATCAGGAAATACCAAAAGTTCTTCATTGACTGCCGACTCTACGCTGACCTGGTACGGTTCCACGACCGCATGGTCCTTGTGGGGAACGGCCAGCAACACGTCCGCTAACGATGAACGTTCCTCCGAGAAATATTCCGCCGGTGGCCGTAGCCGTTACAACCTGACTGATTATGACTACATTTTCGGCCAGGCAAGCTGGTTGACTGACCGTTATAACGGCTATCATCAGCGTGATGTGCTCACCGCTGGTTACGGTCGTCAGTTCCTGAACGGACCGGTGCACAGTTTCCGTTTCGAATTCGGTCCTGGTGTTCGTTATGACGAGTACACCGATGGCGATACCAAAACACAGGGTCTGGGTTATGCATCAGGTACCTATGCATGGCAAATGACAGATACCACGAAATTCACGCAGGGCGTTTCCGTGTTCGGTTCTGACGACACGACGTTAAACTCCGAGACTGCGCTGAACGTGGCTATCAACGATCATTTTGGTTTGAAGGTTGCGTATAACCTGACCTGGAACTCCCAGCCGCCGTCAACGGCCCCCGATCATACCGATCGCAGAACAACCGTTACGCTTGGCTACAAGATGTAATGTATGTGGGCCGGTATCTCCGGCCCTTCATCCGCAGCAACGTTCTTTTATATCCTTTAGTCCGGTTGTGCTTGCGCCAGTGCAATGACATTGCGAATGGCGGCTTTTGCCTGTGGACTGTTTTTCCAGCATGTCGATCCGACCAGCGCCGCGCCCTGATCCACAATATCGTCCACGCTGGCCTCTCGTAACTCCTCCAGCGAACTAAATCCCATCTGTTCAAGCCGTTCTACCACCTTTGGGCCAACACCTTTGCAATCCAGCAAGGCATCACGTTCTTTTGGTGTAAATGGCATAATGATTTCCTTATAGTGAGTCACGTTTTGTCCGGTTGCCCGTCATTATTAAAGAGGTGGAGCAGGGCGGCAATCTACTGAAAATAGCGGTTCACCATCAGGGGGAATGAATGGGTAAAGCCAAAGATGCCGAGTTATATGAAGAAATGTGCCGGGTTGTCGGCAAGGTAGTGCTTGAGATGCGTGACCTGGGCCAGGAGCCAAAACACGTTGTGATTGCTGGAATGGTGCGCACAATGCTGGCTAATCAAAAGGTGCAGCGAACAGAGTTAACACGCCAGGCGATGGCTGAAGTCATTAAAGCTTTAGGCTATGAGGCGTGATGCTGACCCAGCCAGATTGAAAAAATGTGAATTGAACCAATATCTCACTGAGTGGTGCATTCCCGCTTTTATTAGTGTTACCATCCCCGGACCAAATGTAAAAACTGCCTTCGGGGCAGACATTTGCGTAAACCATTACGCACCAATTTAGCAATTGTTGGTTAGATGGCGGCGTAATTGATTGTAAACACACAAATATTTACTTCGTATGTGATCTTACGTGTGGGTCACCACTGCGAATTAAGGATATGAAATGCCAGTAATTACTCTTCCTGATGGCAGTCAACGCCATTTCGATCATGCTGTAAGCCCGATGGATGTTGCTCTCGACATTGGCCTTGGTCTTGCGAAAGCCACTATTGCCGGTCGTGTAAACGGTGAATTGGTTGATGCGTCTGATGTGATTGAACAGGATGCAACCTTATCCCTCATCACCGCAAAGGATGAAGACGGTCTGGAAATCATCCGCCACTCCTGTGCGCACCTGTTAGGTCATGCTATTAAGCAACTGTGGCCTAATACCAAAATGGCAATCGGCCCGGTCATTGATAACGGCTTCTACTATGACGTTGACCTCGACCACACCCTGACCCAGGAAGACATCGACGCGCTCGAAAAGCGTATGCACGAGCTCGCCGAGAAAAACTACGACGTCATCAAGAAGAAAGTCAGCTGGCACGAAGCGCGTGAAGCATTTGTAAAACGCGGTGAGAGCTACAAAGTCTCCATTCTTGACGAAAATATTGCCCATGATGACAAACCTGGTTTGTATCATCATGAAGAATACATCGACATGTGCCGCGGTCCGCACGTGCCGAATATGCGTTTCTGTCACCACTTCAAACTGATGAAAACAGCCGGCGCTTACTGGCGTGGCGACAGCAACAACAAAATGCTGCAACGTATTTACGGTACGGCCTGGGCGGATAAAAAAGCGCTTAATGCGTATCTGCTGCGTCTTGAAGAAGCGGCAAAACGCGACCACCGTAAGATTGGTAAGCAACTCGACCTGTACCATATGCAGGAAGAAGCACCAGGCATGGTGTTCTGGCACAACGATGGCTGGACCATTTTCCGTGAACTGGAAACCTTCGTTCGCTCCAAACTGAAAGAGTATCAGTACCAGGAAGTGAAAGGGCCGTTCATGATGGACCGTGTGCTGTGGGAAAAAACCGGCCACTGGGACAACTACA
>CAUSEC010000062.1:0-13089 GCA_963530515.1 uncultured Enterobacteriaceae bacterium
GAGAGGATTGAACGGCGGGGCATGCAGTCTCCTTCTTCTCAAAAACGTAGGTTTGCGACAATCCCGCTCAACCCTCTGGCGCGGTACAGCAAATCAATGCGTTGCGATTCTCGAAAACAGTTCTTGAAACTTTATTCTTGAATTCTTATCATATCAACGCGTTTCGAGAAATAGGGATGTAGCCAACCGCTGCCCCAAGTGGCTTTGACGTGTTTACGAAAGGAGAAAGACTCATGGGTATTTTTGACAGACTTTTCGGTGGCCACCACGGTGGTGGTTACAGCGGTGGTGGGCATCACGGTGGTGGCGGTGGGTACGGAAGCGGCGGGCCTCCAGCGGGCGGGTGGGGTAATGGCGGCCTTGCTTGCCCCAACTGCAAGGCATCTAACGCGCCAGGCGCTCGCTTCTGCCAGCAGTGCGGGACTTCGTTGGTTCCTTCGGCTTGCGCGCAATGTGGAACCACACTGCAACCGGGTGCGAAGTTTTGCGCTCAGTGCGGCAAGGCAGCGGTCTGACCGTGCCATGCTGGTTGGCTATGCGCGCGTCTCGACGCAGGATCAGAACCTGGAGCTACAGCGGGAGGCCTTGACCCAGGCCGGGTGCCAAAAGCTCTTTGAGGACAAATTAAGCGGCACGAGAGCCGAGCGCCCCGGCTTGGCCAAGGCGCTTGAAATGCTACGCAAGGGAGACACGCTGGTCGTCTGGAAGCTGGATCGCCTGGGCCGCAGCGTCAAGCAATTGGTCGATCTGGTCAGCGAGTTGCACAAGCAGAGCATCCAGTTCAAGAGTCTCACCGACGCCATCGACACCGGCACGCCGTCGGGACGGTTCTTCTTTCTCGTCATGGCCAGCCTCGCCGAAATGGAGCGCGAGCTGACGGTGGAGCGGACCCGAGCAGGATTGGCGGTCGCCCGGCTGTCAGGCCGCAAGGGAGGGCGCAAACCGAAGATGACCAAAAGCAAGATTGAATCGGCCAAGAAGCTGCTCGCCAGCGGGATCGCTCCCAAGGACGTGGCCAAGAACCTCGGGGTCTCAATCCCGACGTTGTATCGCTGGGTGCCGGCTTCCGGTCACGCTGAACAAAAATGAACTCAGAAGAAGGACGAAAATGAGCACCGGTCACACCCATGCCCTACCCAGCGAGCGCAATGAAAAATCGCTCTGGATCGCCCTGGCGCTGACCGGGAGCTTCTTGCTGGCCGAAGTCGCCGCAGGCATCGTTTTCAACAGCCTGGCCCTGCTCTCAGATGCGGCGCACATGTTCACGGATGCAGCGGCGCTGGCCATCGCCTTGGCGGCTGTACGGGTGGCGAGACGGCCAGCCGATGCCAAGCGCACCTATGGCTACTACCGCTTCGAAATCCTTGCGGCCGCATTCAACGCCCTGTTGCTCTTCGGCGTCGCTGGCTACATCCTGTATGAGGGCTGGCAGCGTTTGCGCGAGCCAGCGCAGGTTCAGTCCAGCGGGATGCTGGTGGTAGCAGTGCTGGGTCTGATCGTCAACCTCATCAGCATGCGTATGCTTCAGGGCGGCAAGGACAAGAGCCTCAACGTCAAAGGCGCTTATCTGGAGGTCTGGAGCGACATGATTGGCTCCATCGGCGTGATCGGAGCTGCGCTGGTCATCCGATTCACCGGCTGGGTGTGGGTAGATGCGGTCGTCGCCGTGGCAATCGGGCTATGGGTGCTGCCACGAACTTGGCTGCTACTCAAGGAAAGCCTGAATGTCTTGCTGGAGGGAGTCCCAGACGGCATTGACATGGGAGCCTTGATGGCATCTGTTCAGGCCGTGCCAGGCGTGACAGGGCTGCATGACTTGCACGTATGGGCGCTCACGAGCGGCAAGGTCAGCATGACCGCTCATATCGTGTATGCGCCGGAAATAGGGCCCGACGAGTTGCTCAAAACCCTCAAGTTGTTGCTGGCTGACCGATTCAGCATCTTCCATACGACGCTGCAACTGGAGATTGTTGCCTGTGAACACAGCGTCGATGGGTGCAACTTCGTGGATCATCGCCACAAAGAACCGAGTTCTCAACCAGACCAAGCCGCAGCCCGGCAGGCGTGACTAATGGGACTCCTACTACCCGGCTAGCCAAACCGGTCTTAGCGTACGATTTTTTCCGTTTTCTGAGACGACCCCTACGCTGGCATTTCCAGACCACCCACCACGATTTGTGGGATTTCGACCTGCCTTCGCAACCGCTGCTGTACGACCTGCCTGACGGTAAAGGCGGCACCACGCCAGCGCTGGTTCAGACCAGTAAGCAGGGCATGATCTTTATGCTCAACCGCGAAACGGGCGAACCCATCGCGAAAGTGGAAGAACGTCCGGTTCCGGCAGGTGATATCAAAGGCGAACGCTATTCCCCTACCCAACCTTACTCTGTCGGCATGCCAATGATCGGCAACGAAACGCTGAAAGAGTCGGACATGTGGGGTGCTACGCCAATCGACCTGCTGGTCTGCCGTATTGCCTTTAAAGGCATGCGTCACCAGGGCGTTTACACGCCACCGGGCCTTGATCGTGCGTTGCAGTTCCCGGGTTCTCTGGGCGGTATGAACTGGGGCAGCGTCTCGGTTGACCCGACCAACAACCTGATGTTTGTGAACGACATGCGTCTGGGTCTGGCGAACTACATGGTGCCACGTGAAAACGTCGCCAAAAACGCCAGCGGTATTGAAATGGGTATCGTACCGATGGACGGCACGCCGTTTGGTGCCATGCGTGAACGCTTCCTGTCGCCAATGGGCATTCCATGCCAGAAACCGCCGTTCGGCACGATGTCTGCCATCGATCTGACCAGCGGAAAAATGGTCTGGCAGGTTCCAGTCGGCACCGTGCAGGACACCGGCCCACTGGGCATCCGCATGCACATGCCGATCCCGATTGGTATGCCAACCCTCGGCGCATCGCTGTCCACCCAGTCCGGCCTGCTGTTCTTCGCCGGTACTCAGGATTTCTACCTGCGCGCGTTTGATACCGCCACCGGGAAAGAAATCTGGAAAGACCGTCTGCCAGTGGGCAGCCAGTCCGGCCCGATGACCTATGTTTCACCGAAAACCGGCAAGCAGTACATCATCATCAACGCAGGCGGCGCACGTCAGTCCCCTGACCGTGGTGACTATGTGATTGCCTATGCGTTACCGGACAAAAAGTGATTGTCAGACGTCTTTAATGCCTGATGACGCTTTGCTTATCAGGCCTGGAAAGGCACTGTCAGCTTGTAGGCCGGATAAGGCGCTTGCGCTGCCATCCGGCAAAATAAAAAAGGGCCTTTCGGCCCTTTTTTATTGGTAATGTCTGATAAATCAGAACGTTTCCCAGTTATCTCCGCCGCCGGCGGTTGCCGGGCGTTGCGGGGTAAAGGTTTTGGTCGGAGCAGATGGCGTGCGCTGAATACGCTGCGAGCTCGACGCGTTGACGCGGAAAGTGCCTACCGCTTCGGTCAGACGTGCGGCCTGCTCTTCCAGCGAGCTTGCTGCTGCCGTCGCTTCTTCAACCAGCGAGGCGTTCTGCTGCGTCACGTTATCCATCTCGGTAATCGCCTGGCTCACCTGAGTTATGCCTTTGCTCTGCTCATCAGAGGCGGCGGCAATCTCCAGCATGATATCGGTGACGCGTTTCACCGCCGTCACGATTTCATCCATGGTCTCACCGGCGGCCAGCACTTCGTTTGAGCCTTTACCAATCAGGCTGACGGATTCGCTGATCAAGGCTTCAATCTCTTTCGCGGCCTGGCCACTGCGGCTTGCCAGGTTACGGACTTCACTTGCCACCACCGCAAAGCCGCGGCCCTGCTCACCGGCACGCGCTGCTTCAA
Source organism: uncultured Enterobacteriaceae bacterium (assembly GCA_963530515.1). Taxonomy (GTDB): domain Bacteria; phylum Pseudomonadota; class Gammaproteobacteria; order Enterobacterales; family Enterobacteriaceae; genus CBFFRJ01. The sequence goes on from CAUSEC010000062.1 coordinate 3,825, forward strand.
CCGCGGCGTTCAGTGCAAGGATGTTGGTCTGGAAGGCAATGCTGTTAATGACCGCAGTAATTTCCGAAATTTTCTTCGAGCTGGTGGAGATGTTGCTCATGGTCTGCACCACGCCATCAACAATCTCACCGCCCTTCACGGCTTTGCCGGAGGCGTCGCGCGCCAGGCTGCTGGCGTGATGCGCATTGTCGGCGTTCTGTTTCACGGTCGCGGTGAGCTGCTCCATGCTGGCGGCAGTTTGTTCGATAGCCGCCGCCTGCTGCTCGGTACGCGAAGACAGGTCGGTGTTGCCCGCTGAAATCTCGCTGGTGCCACGGTAAATTTCATCAGCACCGTCACGCACGGTCGACACGGTTTTCACCAGCGACTGCTGCATCACCTGCAGATCCTGGGTCAGGCGACCAATTTCGCTACGGCCCGCCGCTTCTTCGGCTAAGGTCAGATCCCCTGCGGCGATTTTCTCGATACGCTGGGCTGCTCGTTGCAACGGATTAATGACCACGCGGCGCAGGACCATAAAGGTAATCAGCGTCAGTACCAGCGCGACAGCAAAGGCAATGACCATAAAGATGAGACCCAACTGAGTACGGGCATGGGCATCTGCACTCAGCGCACTCGCACGTTCTGTACGAATCTTAATGGCTTTGAGCAGGACTTCGTTGTAGGACGCATCCTGCACGCGTGATTGCTCATTTTCATGATTGATGATCGCTTCAAACATGCCGTTTTTGGCATATTTCAGCATCGGCTGCATGCCGTCGATATAGGCATTAAAACGGGTGGTCAGTTCAGCATCCAGCGCCGTGTCTTGCGGCGTTTTCACTGCCCGGTCCATATAATCTTTAAAGCCCTGCTTAGACTGATCGATGCGTTTTTCCGCATCGGCGATGTTCTTCTTCATTTCTTCCATTTCGGCAATGCGGCTGGCCGCCCCGGCATGGATCAAGCTAATACGTGCAATACGCAAGTTGTTGGAACTGTTAGACAATCCCATACGAACCTGCATTTCCTGCGTTAAATCCTGCTGATCCGTATCCGCCTGGATCAGAAAGTACCCAGCCAACCCCGAACTCAACGCAAACAACAATAAAATACCGCTTAGAATTGCTGCAAAAAGGGGAACCAACCGAATATTGTGCATAAATCCAATGCCTTGCGTCCTGAGCATCGCTGCTGTTTTATCCATGGCTATCGACTCTCTTGTAGTAAGAAGCGTAAAACACGCCTGTAAGATCGGTATCGGCAATTGTGGGAGTTTTGTTACAGCGAAAAACGTCAGGCAGGTCACAGATTGGAACATTGAGACGCCAGCGGTGAAAACCGCTGGCGGTTGAATCAGTTATCGCCGAAATGGATAACGGTACGGATAGATTTACCTTCGTGCATCAGGTCAAATGCTTCGTTGATCTGATCGAGCGGTAAACGGTGCGTAATGAACGGGTCGAGATCGATTTTGCCCGCCATCGCATCTTCTACCATGCCCGGCAGCTGTGTGCGCCCTTTCACGCCACCAAAGGCAGAGCCACGCCATACGCGACCGGTCACCAGCTGGAACGGACGGGTTTTAATTTCCTGACCCGCACCGGCTACACCGATAATCACGCTTTCGCCCCAGCCTTTGTGGCAGCACTCGAGCGCTGCGCGCATTACGTTGACGTTACCGATGCACTCAAAGCTAAAGTCCACGCCGCCATCGGTCAGTTCAACGATCACGTCCTGAACCGGTTTTTCATAATCTTTCGGGTTAACAAAATCGGTCGCGCCCATTTCACCCGCCAGCTTGAATTTCTCCGGATTGGTGTCGACTGCAATAATACGACCCGCTTTTGCCTGTACCGCACCCTGGATGACCGCCAGACCGATACCACCGAGTCCGAACACCGCAACGGTATCGCCCTCTTTCACTTTCGCCGTGTTGTGAACGGCACCGATACCGGTGGTTACGCCACAACCCAACAGACAGACTTTGTCCAGCGGCGCTTGTGGGTTCACTTTCGCGAGGGAAATTTCTGCCACAACGGTGTATTCGCTGAAAGTACTGGTGCCCATGTAGTGGTAAATCGGCTCGCCATTGTAGGAGAAACGGGTGGTGCCGTCCGGCATCAGACCTTTACCCTGAGTGGCACGAACGGCCTGGCAGAGGTTGGTTTTGCCGGATTTACAGAACTTACACTCACGGCATTCTGCGGTGTACAGCGGAATAACATGGTCGCCAACGCTCAGACTGGTGACCCCTTCACCCACTTCAACGACGATGCCGCCGCCTTCATGGCCCAGCACGGCCGGGAACACGCCTTCCGGGTCATCACCGGATAAGGTAAAGGCATCGGTATGGCACACACCGGTATGGGTGATGCGAACCAGCACTTCGCCTTTTTTCGGTGGCGCGACATCAATCTCAACAATTTTGAGCGGTTGGCCCGGCCCGAAAGCCACTGCAGCACGTGATTTCATCAAACGTTTCCTTTTTATGTGTACGTTAATTTTATTTTAGATAAGAGCGCAAAAGATGACCGACTTCTGCCATGCGCAGCGCACGTTGATCGGGTGTGGTGTCGCCCGCGACCAGTTCATCTTTTAAGTGAATTTCAACCATCTCCCCCATCAGACCGTTAGACGCACCGCGAACGGCGGCGATCTGCTGCAAAATGGCAATGCAGGGATCGCCATTTTCCAGTGCGCGTTCCAGTGCGTCGACCTGTCCACGGATGCGACGAACGCGGGTGAGAATGCGTTTTTTATCTTCAGGTGAATGTGGCATGTTAGCTCCCTGGATACTATAGGGGGGTATGGTAACAGTTTTTCTGTCTTCTTGTAAAACCCGGCGTTTCATCCTGAGGATCGTCAGCTAAGAAAGCATGCTAGCGGGGCACCTGGGCCCACGTCATGCCCACGTCATGCCGACGTCATGCGGGCGTAATAAGGGTGTCATGGGGATATTGTCTTTTATTCATGGGCGGAAACGATCCATTCCCCCTCTTTTCAGGTTAAGTCGCCTGACCATTACTTTAATGCGGAAAGTTGCAACGGGTGGAATGTCATGAATTTTATGCTGCTTACAGTACTGGCACTGGTGACCACGGCACTGATTGTCAGCGTCCCGCTGGCGTTGTATGAAATCAAGAAAGAATTCACGAAGCCCCGCTAACGCTCCCCTGATATCTCCTGCACGATTCTCGCATGTCGGATTCATGTTGACACTGTAATTATTTACAGTATAACTACGCCAGCTTAAGTAATTGTCAGGAGACAGAGATGTTTGTGGAGCTGGTTTACGATAAACGCAATTTTGCCGGATTGCCCGGTGCGCAAGAGATGATTTTAGCCGAATTGAGCAAACGCATTGGGCGCATTTTCCCGGATGCAGAAGTCCGCGTGAAGCCGATGGTGACGCTGGCGTCCATCAATACCGATGCCAGCAAGCATGAAAAAGAGCAAATCAGCCGCGCGGTGCAGGAAATGTTTGAAGAAGCCGATATGTGGCTGGCGGTGGATGAGTAAGCAAACCGGGCGTACGCGGGAGGATACCGGACGCCCCTTTGTTCATATCAACGCATGTTTTACTGCACGATGAATTTTGCCGTCCCTTCGTAAACACCGGGCTTGCCCGGTTCGAATGTACACTTCCTCATTGCCCCTTTGACCACTTTAAAAAACACCTCATCGCCACTCACTGCGACCGATTCAACAGCGCCCTTTTCATTGACCGTTAACCGATACTGCACCGAGCCATCCATGCGCTTGACGGCAGCTTCCATTGGAAAAGTCGGCCGTGGGCAATTCAACATCACCGGTTTTGTTGCGTTGGCTAAAACAGGTCCTGCCAAAAGCAATCCCATGCACATCAAAAGACATTTTTTCATAATGCAATTTATCCCTCTGTTTTTTCTCCATATTAAAGTAAACAAACCGCAAGAACGTTGATCAAACCTGTTAGCCGATCTATGTCACAATAAACAAAACCAGCAAAAAGGACCCGCTATGATCGCTTTCACTCCCGTTTCATCTACGACTTTTCAGGGATTTGTGGATTATTTCGTCCCGGACTACGCCGCCGAAATTGTCACGAATTACGTACTCAGCGAAGCCGATGCGCTGGCACAGGCCGCGCAGGAAATAGAAAACAGCTTTCCGCTGGCAGAAAACACGCCGGGCCAGACGCTGCTGTGCATAACGCACGCTGACGATAGCCTCGAACTGCACATTGGTTACCTGTGGTACAAAACCAATCCGCTGCAAAAATCCGTCTTTATTTATGAATTTTATCTCTTTCCGCTGTTTCGCAATAAAGGCCTCGGGCGCAAAGCCTTAATCGCGCTTGAGGAAAAACTGATGCGTGAGGGATACACACAAATCAATTTGCGCGTTGCCGGTGACAATGAACATGCAAGGCACGTTTATGAAGCCAGTGGGTTCAGGGTCACGGGAGTGAATATGAGTAAAAAACTGTCGCTGAATGGGGATTGAGGGTGTTACCCCGGCAAGAATGGTTACGTCATCCTTGAGCTACCTGAAAGACCGCGCACAGTCTCACCAGGGTAACCGTGTTCTGCTGCCTGGTGTTGGCGAATTAAGCAGAACACGCGGAAATCCTATACTATTGAAAGGATTAATCAAATAAAAATAATATATTGATCGACCAAACCGATCGACAGATCACTTTTTGATCAGTATTCACAGATTAGAAAACCCGGCAGCGAGCCCCTACCGGGTAAAATTTTCAGCGTTTGAGAGGCTGCCCGGCAGTTTCGCGCGCGCGCAACACGGTAAGGAAGGTAATCAGTGCGGCGCCCATCACGTAATACGCCGGAGAGAATTTGTCTCCCGTTGAGGTGATAAGCCACACGGAGAACCAGGGGGTGATCCCGCCAAAAAAGGCCACGGCAAAGTTATAGGCTATCGATAAACCACCGTAGCGCACGCTGGTAGGAAACAGCTCTGCCATCGCCGCGCTGCATGCCCCGTCAAAGGCTGCAATAAACGCCCCCAGCATCACCATTGCCAGCACCGCAGAGAGCATATCCCCCCTTGCCATCAGCATCATGGCCGGATAGCTCAGCAAAATGAAGCCCGCACATCCCGCCAGCATCATCGGTTTTCGGCCAAATTTATCCGACAGCAATCCCATAAAGGGAACCAACACCGCCACGGAAAACAGGCCAATGGTGGTGATGGCGTAGGAATCAAGTTTCGTATAATGCAGTTCTGTGGAGAGATAACCCGGCATAAACGTTTGCAGCGTCCAGTGGCCAACGGCCTTGATCACCACAAACCCTACGCAGAACAGTAACGCTGCCCAGGCGCGGGTAACGGCGGAGCGCAGCGGTGTGGCATCGGTTTTACCCTGCTGCTGCGCTTCAAGAAACTCCGGCGAATCTTCCAGATGTTTTCGCAGATACAGCCCAACCCAGCCCAGCGGCCCGGCAATCAGGAACGGTATGCGCCAGCCCCAGTCGTTCATCGTGCTTTCGCCAAGCGTTGCGGTGAGCAGGAACACCAGGCCGGAGCCGGCCACAAACGCCATAAAGCCAAAGTTATCGATCCAGCAGGTAAAATACCCGCGCCGGTGGATCGGCGCGTATTCAGCAAGATAGGTCGTCGCACCAGAGCTTTCCCCGCCCGCGGCGAAGCCCTGTACGAGACGGGTCACCACAAGCAGCACCGTTGCGGCAATGCCAATCTGGTGATAAGTCGGCAGCAAGCCCATCACAAAGGTGGCGCCAGAGGTCAGTAAGATAACCGTCGCCAGGACTTTTTGCCGTCCCTTTCGGTCGCCCAGTGAACCGAAGTAAAGTCCGCCGAGCGGACGCATGACAAAGCCCGCGCCAAAGACCGCGAACGATGAAAGCAGCGCAACGCTTGGGTTCTCCGCATGGAAAAACTGCATTCCGATAATGGCAGCGAGCGTGCCGTACAAGCCAAAATCGAACCATTCCACGAAGTGACCCACACCGGTGGCGAGTAACACTTTGCGTAATTTACGCGACGCGGTGACCCCTTCTGGCTGGACCGTCTGTGCGAGAGATTGCTGTGCAGGCTGTGACATAGCCCCTCCATAAATGACAGTGTTTCTATAATAGATATACTGTCAGTGCGAATTTCGCACAGCAGCTAACGCCCAAAATGTGATAGCCGCCGTGCTTTCTTCGCCAAAATATTCATGACGGTCACATTTTTCAGGCAAATACAATTTGTCACGCAGTGTAGCCGCAAACCCGGCGTTGTTCTTCAGGAAGTTAATCCCCCAGTGCAGAAAGCGCTGGTCTGAAACCATAAAAAACCTGCAGGAGCAGTGAGGGATCCCCAGTGATATTAGGTTTTGCAGCGATAACATTGCGCAATGAGAATAAAACAGCTACAGCGATGACTGGGTCCGGCTGAAAATCGACGAAGCGTATCCGCAAGGCCGGGGCGACGCGCATGGATGCGCGGCGAGGGCGGCTTTACAGGGACGTTTCATCCGCCCGTCCCCGATTAGCCTGAAGGAATACGCTGAGTGGACCGCGCCAGCGGCGATTTTCCTGCCGGGAGCCTGGGTCGCCAGGGAGGTGGCGGCGAGCCTCCCTGGCACGTTCACGGGTTCTGGCGTTATAGAGAAGCAAGGAACATAGGGTGACCGAGTTATGGATACCGCCGCGCTGCTGGGTAATTTCTGAACCCGGCAGGTTCACGATGCGTTCCTGCGCGTGGTACATCATGGTCATCCCCGCAGGCACTCGCTGGCTCACCACCGCACGGGCGGTCAGCGCACCGTTGCTGTTGAACACTTCGATCCAGTCGTTATCTTCGATACCCAGTTCTTTAGCATCCACGTCACTCATCCACACCACCGGGCCACCGCGACCTAAGGTCAGCATCAGCAGGTTGTCGCTGTAGGTGGAGTGAATGCCCCATTTCTGGTGCGGCGTCAGGAAGTTGAGCGCTTTCTCCGGGTTACCGTTTGATTTCTCGCCCATCACTTCTTTCACCGAACGGGTGTCGATAGGTGGACGATAAACCAGCAGGCTCTCACCAAAATCACGCATCCACTGGTGATCCTGATACAACTGCTGACGACCCGAAATGGTGCGCCACGGGATCAGCTCGTGAACGTTGGTGTAACCGGCGTTGTACGACACATGTTCATCTTCGAGGCCGGACCAGGTCGGGCTGGAGATGATTTTGCGCGGCTGCGCCTGGATATCGCGGAAGCGAATTTTCTCGTCTTCTTTATTCAGCGCCAGATGGGTATGGTCACGACCGGTGAATTCACTCAGCGCGGCCCAGGCCTTGACTGACACCTGGCCGTTGGTTTCCGGCGCCAGTGTGAGGATCATTTCTGCCGCATCAATCGCCGTGTTGAGCATCGGCTGGCCTTTTGCCGGGCCGTCCGCTTTGGTGTAGTTGAGCTTACGCAGTAGATCCATTTCGCTCTGGGTATTCCAGGCAATGCCTTTACCACCGTTGCCGATTTTTTCCATCAGCGGGCCGATAGAGGTAAAGCGCTCATAGGTACAGAACCTCACGCTGCTGCACGACATTGAACTGCGCGTCTACGACATGGAAGACGAGGATAATCATCAGGAATTTACCTGCCAGTCCAGTGCCAGCTGCGATGATAAGGGCTGCCATTTATGCCCGCGCGGCGTACTTCCTCCAGCAACGGGTGGCACGACACTGAAATGGCGGCTGGCGGATACCCGCACCCAGTACGGCCTGTTGCTGGCCCAGTTGCCGCCGGGTCGCCATTTGAGCCACGACCAGCAGCAACTGGTGGACACTCTGGTGGAGCAGTTGACTGCCACGCTGGCGCTGGACAGGCACCAGGAGCGCCAGCAGCAATTAATGGTGATGGAAGAGCGCGCGACCATCGCCCGTGAACTGCATGACTCCATCGCCCAGTCGCTCTCCTGTATGAAGATGCAGGTCAGTTGTCTGCAAATGCAGGGGCAAAATTTGCCAGAAAGCAGCCAGCAGTTGTTGGGGCAGATCCGCACCGAACTCAATACCTCGTGGGCGCAGTTACGTGAGCTGTTGACCACCTTCCGCTTACAATTAACGGAGCCTGGCCTGCGCCCGGCGCTGGAGTCCAGCAGCCATGAGTACAGCGCCCGCTTTGGTTTCCCGGTCAAACTGGATTACCAGCTACCGCCCCGCCTCGTGCCTTCGCACCAGGCGATACACCTGTTGCAGATAGCCCGCGAGGCGTTAAGCAATTCGCTAAAACATTCGGGTGCCTCTGAGGTGACGGTCACCGTGACTCAGCAGGAAAAACGGGTAGTATTGCAGGTCAGTGATAACGGCTGCGGCGTGCCAGAAAACGCCGAACGAACCAACCATTACGGATTAATAATAATGCGCGACCGTGCGCAAAGCCTGCGTGGTGATTGTCAGGTGCGACGGAGAGAGTCCGGCGGCACCGATGTTGTTGTCACGTTTATTCCCGAAAATCTTCTCTCACCTGTGCATGGAGATAACTATGACTAACCAGGAACCGGCCACTATTCTTCTGATTGACGATCATCCGATGTTGCGCACCGGCGTTAAGCAGCTCATCAGCATGTCGCCAGAAATCACCGTGGTGGGAGAAGCCAGTAACGGTGAGCAAGGTATTGAACTGGCCGAAGCGCTTGATCCGGATCTGATTCTGCTCGATCTCAATATGCCGGGCATGAACGGTCTGGAAACCCTGGACAAGCTGCGGGAGAAATCCCTTTCCGGCCGCGTGGTGGTCTTTAGCGTCTCGAATCATGAAGAAGATGTGGTGACCGCCCTGAAACGCGGGGCGGACGGTTATCTGTTAAAAGACATGGAGCCGGAAGATCTGCTGAAATCTCTGCAACAAGCGGCGGCGGGTGAAATGGTGTTAAGCGAAGCGCTAACCCCGGTTCTGGCGGCCAGCCTGCGCGCCAACCGCTCCGCCTCGGACCGCGACGTCAGCCAGTTGACGCCGCGCGAGCGCGACATCCTCAAGCTGATTGCCCAGGGCCTGCCGAACAAGATGATTGCCCGCCGTCTGGACATCACCGAAAGTACCGTGAAAGTCCACGTTAAACATATGCTGAAGAAAATGCGCCTCAAATCACGCGTCGAAGCCGCCGTCTGGGTGCATCAGGACCGTATTTTCTAAGTGAAACCACAGCGTCGTCTGTTCCCCTCACCCTAACCCTCTCCCCAGAGGGGCGAGGGGATGGATTGTGCTCGTTTTTTGATACGGGGAAATAAGGAACTTGTTCTGGTCTAGTAAAAGTTGACACCCCATTAAGCGGCGACCTCATATTCGTTT
>CAUSEC010000063.1:0-12228 GCA_963530515.1 uncultured Enterobacteriaceae bacterium
TTTCAAGGATTATATCCTCTTAAGTCGGTGTCACCGATTATTAGACCAGAACACAGCAGCATGTTCCCCCTCACCCTAACCCTCTCCCTCCAGGGAGAGGGGACTGCCCGTGCTCGTATTTTTTCTGGGGATCACTCAGCCCCACCGCGAAACAATCGTATTAATGCAGCACCGATACCGCATCCTGCAGGCGGCTGGCGCGATGCTTCACCATCGCCGATACGCTGGCACTTTCTTCCACCAGCCCGGCATTTTTCTGCGTAATAGATTCCAGTTCCGCCACCGCGCGGGTCAACTCCGTCAGCCCCTGCGCCTGCTCCGACGTCGAATGGCTAATCTGGCCAATCAGCGACGTCACGTTCTGCACCTGGCTCACAATGTCATCCATGGTGCGCCCGGCGGCATGCACCTGGTCATAGCCCGACTGCACTTTGCTGGCGCTGGCATCGATCAGCTTACGAATATCGTTGGCCGCACTGGCGCTGCGGCTCGCCAGATGGCGCACTTCGCCTGCCACCACCGCAAAGCCTTTGCCCTGCTCCCCGGCCCTCGCCGCTTCCACCGCCGCATTCAGCGCCAAGATGTTGGTCTGGAAGGCAATGTCATTAATCAGCTTGGTAATGGAGCCAATGCGCTGGGTGCTGTCGGCAATCTCATCCATGGTTTTCACCACGGTGTCCATGGCATCGCCTCCCAGGCTTGCCGCATGGCTGGCGGAGCTTGAGAGCTTATCTGCCGCTGAGGCGGTCTCAGAGTTGTTCTGCACCGACGCCGCCATCTGGCTCATGGTCGCCACGGTCTGCTGCACGTTGACCACCGTCTGGCGGGTACGTTCATTCAGCGCATCGTTGCCCTTCGCCAGCGTCTCACTGCCGCTGCGAACGTTGCTGACCTGGCAGGAGACATCGTTAATCAGCCAGCGGCACATCAGCCCCAGTTGACCGACGGCACGCAGCGTCAGACCCAGTTCATCGCTGCGATTCAGATGCTGCACGCTGTTACGCTCACCCGTCGCCACGCTCAGCGCCTGACGCGCCACCTGCTCCACCGGACGCACAATCTGCCACTCGTAACAGGCACATGCCAGCAGCATCATCAGCGCGCTGAGCAGTAATGGTGCCGGCCCGCTGTTCATCGCCCACAGCCCTGCCGCCTGTACCAGCCACATCAGCGTCATCACGCTGCGCGCCCGCCAGCGCAGCGGTAACGCAGGAAGTTTCCCCAACCAGCCACGGCTCACCACCAGCCCTTTATGAATGCGTTTATTCGCCCGCCCCTGCTGCAAGGCTTCATATAAAGGTGTGACTGCGGCGATTTCTTCAGGCGTGGCGCGGGTACGAATCGACATATAGCCCGTCACCTTGCCGTTTCGCACCATCGGCGCGGCATTGGCGCGCACCCAATAGTGATCGCCGTTCTTGCGGCGGTTTTTCACAATGCCGCTCCAGGGTTCGCCCTGTTTTAAGGTGAACCACATGTCCGCAAAGGCGGCTTTTGGCATATCCGGGTGGCGAACAAGATTATGCGGCTGTCCGGTCAGCTCTTGCAGGCTGAAGCCGCTGACCTGAGAGAAGTTGTCGTTGGCGTGAGTGATGTAGCTTTGCAGGTCGGTGGTCGACATCAGAGTGGTGTCATCATCAAGGGTGAACTCCCGTTGCGTGACATTTGGAGGAGAAGCCATGTTTGCGTCCTGTGCAGGTTATTTAACTGTTAAATTTCTGGCGAATGTTATTTCGGCGCTAACAAATTTATCTTTAGTTGTTAAATTTGATTTAGATCGCAAATCAGCACAAAACCGCATTTTTTGTATGCCATACAACCTGCTGATTTATATAGTTTCACCTCGAAATCACTTAATTTCCCTCATTTTTAGCGCCTCATAACGGGGCAGAGGACGCACCAATTTAGCGCAATTGTTTATCTATTCACCAACAATTCGTTTACTTTTTATCCGCTTTAACCTGTCCCAAAACGGGGTTTTCGGGATCTAATCCCGCGGATCTCGCGTCATCCCAGGCGTTTATCCCGATTTCATCCTGCGGCTTCGATGTGGCGCAATCCCTGCAATACTTAAATCAGTATCATGTGATACGCCCCCGCCAGGAGCTCATTTTGAACAGGTTACCTTCCAGCGCATCGGCATTAGCGTGCAGCGCTCACGCACTGAATCTCATTGAGAAGCGAACGCTTGACCACGACGAGATGAAGGAGCTGAACCGAGAGGTCAGAGAATATTTTAAAGAGCATGTGAACCCGGGGTTTTTGGAGTATCGAAAATCTGTCACCGCTGGCGGGGATTACGGAGCCGTAGAATGGCAAGCGGGAAGTCTGAATACGCTTGTCGACACTCAGGGGCAGGAGTTTTTAGATTGCCTGGGTGGGTTTGGCATCTTCAATGTGGGGCACCGTAATCCAGTCGTTGTATCCGCCGTACAGAATCAACTCGCAAAACAACCGCTTCACAGCCAGGAACTTCTCGACCCCCTGCGGGCGATGCTGGCAAAAACGCTGGCGGCACTCGCCCCCGGCAAACTGAAATACAGCTTCTTTAGCAACAGCGGCACCGAGTCCGTCGAGGCAGCGTTAAAGCTCGCCAAAGCGTACCAGTCACCGCGCGGCAAATTCACCTTTGTGGCGACAAGCGGCGCGTTCCACGGTAAATCCCTGGGTGCGCTCTCTGCCACGGCGAAATCCACCTTCCGCAAACCCTTTATGCCTCTGCTGCCAGGCTTCCGCCATGTGCCGTTTGGCGACATTGATGCGATGCGTACGCTGCTGAGCGAATGCCATAAAACCGGCGACGATGTGGCGGCGGTGATCCTCGAGCCGATTCAGGGTGAAGGGGGCGTGATCCTGCCACCGCAGGGTTATCTGCCTGCCGTGCGTAAGCTGTGTGATGAGTTTGGTGCGCTGCTGATTTTTGATGAAGTGCAGACCGGCATGGGCCGTACGGGCAAAATGTTCGCCTGCGAGCATGAGAACGTACAGCCGGATATCTTATGCCTTGCCAAAGCCCTCGGCGGCGGCGTGATGCCGATTGGTGCGACCATCGCCACCGAAGAGGTCTTCTCTGTCCTGTTCGATAATCCTTTCCTCCACACCACCACGTTTGGCGGTAACCCGCTGGCCTGTGCGGCAGCGCTGGCGACCATCAACGTGCTGCTGGAAGAGAATTTACCGGCACAGGCAGAACAGAAAGGCGACATGCTGCTCGACGGCTTCCGCCTGCTGGCACGTGAATACCCGGACCTGGTGCAGGACGCACGCGGCAGAGGGATGCTGATGGCGATAGAGTTTGTGGACAACGAGATTGGCTACACGTTTGCGAGCGAAATGTTCCGCCAGCGTGTTCTGGTTGCCGGGACGCTCAACAACTCAAAAACCATTCGCATTGAGCCACCGTTAACGCTGACGATTGAACAGTGCGAACAGGTGCTCAAAGCGGCCCGCACGGCGCTCGCGGCACTGCGTGTGGCGGTAGAAGAAGCGTAAAATCAACCCTCTCCCCGGCCCTCTCCCTAAAAGGGAGAGGGAGCAAACATCCCCTCGCCCCTTTGGGGAGAGGGTTAGGGTGAGGGGAACAACCCTCACCGCCCCCAACTACTCCGGCATCAGCCCCACAAACGTCCGTTTCTTACGCGGCTCTGACATCAACGCTTCCAGCTTTTCCACGCAGGCCAGATAGTGCGGCGTCTCCTTATGGGCTAATACCGCAGCCTCATCCCTATAGGCTTCATAAATAAAAAACCGGGTTTTCACTTTACTGTCCTGCAACACATCAAAACGTAAATTCCCCGGCTCCTTCACTGCCCCCTCGTGATTGGCGCGAAACACCTCAAGAAATTCATCCACCTTGTCCGGCTTAATATTGATCTCCACCAGCGTCACATTCATTTCTGCTCTCCCTGTTTTTCTTCCTGCCAGAACTGATACGCCTCGCGCGCACTCATGTTCTCATGGACCACTTTCTTCACGGCTTTAAGCATGGCGAGCGGCGCGCTGGACTGGAAGATATTGCGCCCCATATCCACGCCGGACGCCCCCTGGTCGATGGCGCGAAAACACATCTCTAATGCCTCAAGCTCCGGTAATTTCTTGCCCCCGGCGATCACAATCGGCACCGGGCAACTGGCGGTCACCTTCTCGAATCCCTCTTCCACAAAATAGGTTTTCACAAACTGCGCGCCCATTTCGGCGGCGATGCGGCTGGCGAGCGAGAAATACCGCGCATCCCGCGCCATCTCTTTGCCCACCCCGGTGACCGCCAGCGTCGGCACGCCGTAGCGGTTCCCGGCATCCACCAGCTTGATGATGTTATTGATCGACTGATGCTCATGCTCACTGCCGATGTAGACCTGGGCCGCCACCGCACAGACGTTCAGGCGTAGGGCATCTTCCATCGCCACCGCCACACACTCGTTCGACAGCTCAGTCAGAATCGAGTTACCGCCCGAGGCTCTCAGCACCACCGGCTTATTGGTGGCAGGCGGCACCTGGCTCCTGAGCACCCCACGGGTGCACATCAGCACATCGGTTTCACCGAACAGCGGCGCAATGGAGAGGTCGATACGCTCAAGCCCGGTGGTCGGCCCCTGAAAATAGCCGTGATCAAACGCCAGCATCACCGTGCGGTTGCTTTTGGGATTAAAAATCCGTGAGAGCCGCGACTGCATGCCCCAGTCCAGCGCCCCGCAGCCTTTGAGCGTGTAAGGCACGTTCTTTTGCGGCGTATCGAACCCGAAATCTTTGCCGTCTTTAATGTCATCTAAATCCGCCATCGTTTCCCCCGTCAGAAGTCGTATTTACCAATGTTCTCTTTGGTGAACACCACGCGTTCCGGCAGCAGCACAATGCCGTTGCCTTTCGCTTCATACTGATAGCCCTGGACGCTGTTAGGCTCCACTTTCAGCGTGCCGAGATCTTTCACCTCGACGCTGTCACCCACGTTCAAATCGCCTTTTTTCAGCAGATGTTCGGCAACGTTCACCGAAATTTTGCCCTGCTGCACCACATCCCACAGCCCAAAGGCTTTGACCGTGCCGCGTTCCACATACGGGCGCATTACGTTCGGCGTACTAAAACCAACAATCGCCACCCCTTCTCGTTTCAGGTTTTCTGCCGCCTGGGCCGCAGCTGGCAGGGCGTTAGCATCCGGGGCGATAATCGCATCCAGATCCGGGTACGCTTTTAAGATCCCCTCAGCGGTTTGCAGGGATTTCGTGGCATCGTTATAGCCAAACTGGGTGGTGACGATTTGCCACTGCGGATGATCCTTCTCGATTTTGGCCTTCGCCTCTTTCACCCACTGGTTCTGGTCGGTGACCGTGGGGCTGGAGTAGAAGAAAGCGACTTTGGCGTTCGGCTTGGTTACCTGCTTGCCCGCCATCTCCACCAGCAGGCCGCCCAGCTGTTCCGGCGTGCCCTGGTTGATGTAAATACTGCGGCACTCCGGTTTGGTGTCTGAATCCCAGGTGAGGATTTTCACCCCGCGCTGCATCGCGCGTTTGAGCGCCGGGCAGAGGCCATCCGGGGAGACCGCCGAGACAATAATCGCCTTGTAGCCCTGGTTGACGAAGTTGTTGATGAGCTGAACCTGGCCGGAAACGCTCGGCTCGGTCGGGCCGTCATAAGTCACATCGACGCCGAGATCTTTGCCCGCCTCTTTCGCGCCGTTACCGCCGCTGGTAAAGAAGCCCACGCCGACGAGCTTGGGAATAAAGGCGATGCGATCTGCCGCCTGCGCGGTCATCACACACCCTGCCAGCGCCAGCGCGCTCAGTTGCACTATCAGTTTTGTCTTCATCTCAGTCTCCAAAAGATTAACGCGAGAGAACCCGACGCCAGGCCATACGAAGCCACTCCCTGTGCAGGCTTAGCGAACGCCCCATCACCACCACCACTAATAGCGCACCCGACAACGCGCTCGACACCTGGTTGGGGATGCCGACCATCTGTAACCCCTGCTGCAAATACCCCACCAGCAACGCCGCCAGCGCAGTACCTAACACCGAACCCGAGCCGCCATAAATATTGGCCCCACCCAGAACGGCGGCGGTCAGCGCGGGCATTAACAAATCACGTCCCAGATCGGAACGCGCCGAACCAAAATAGGAGACCAGCACCACGGCAGCGATGGCCGAGGCCAACCCGACCAGGCCATAAAGCGCATAAGGCATACCGTTCACCGACAGCGCCGCATAACGTGCTGCACGCGGGTTTTGCCCGAGCAAAAAGAGGTGGCGGCCAAAGCGTGCCCGGTGGGTGAGCAGCCAGAAAAAGAGGGTAATAACCGCGAACAGCACCAGCGGGATCGGTAAGCCCAGAACGGTCAGATTGGCAAAGGCAGTGAAGCTGTCCGGGAACCCGCTGATGCCTTCATAGCCCGTCGCCCCCGCCATGCCGGAGAGCAGCAGCGCCCCGCCGCCGTAGAGATAGAGCGTGCCAAGAGTGATAACCAACGGGCTGATACCGGTGTAGTGAATCAACGCCGCATTGACCACGCCACACAGCAGGCCGAGCAGCAAGGTGAACGGAATCGCGAGACTCATGGGCCAGCCCGCCTGCATCATCACGCCCAGCGCAATGGCGCACAGGCCGATGGTCGAACCGAGCGAAATATCAATGCCGCCACTGATGATGACGAGTGTTAACGGCAGGGCCACAATGCCAATACAGATAAAATCGCTGGTGCTGAACAGCAGCATGTTCACATCCAGCATGCGCGGGTTGAGTGCGCCGAAGAATAAAATCTCCAGCACCAGAATCAGCAGCAGCGCGCTTTCCCAGTTGAGCTTCATTTACGCCACCTCTTTGTTTTTACGTTTTGGAAAGCGGGCGACGTTTTTGCCTCCCTTATTACCGGGCATAAAACGGCTGTATTTGAGCGCGCGCTGATGGCGGGCCAGCGCCTGGCGCAAGCGCCCGTCGAGCACCAGCACCCCGAGCAGCACCAGACCGGCGATAAAGTCGTTCCACCAGGCCGGAAGCCGGAACAGCACCAGCACGGTGTCGATTTGAGTGAGGAAGAAGGCACCGAGAAATGCGCCAATCAGCGTACCCGTGCCGCCGAGCAGCGAAATACCACCGAGCACGCAGGCGGCAATGGCCTTCATCTCCAGCCCGCTGCCGGTCTGGTTAGGCACAAAGCCAATCTGCGACGCGAAGACAATCCCGGCGCAGGCCGCCAGCACACCGTTTAAGGTAAACGCAGTCATGCGGGTGCGGTTCACCGCCACACCCAGCTGGCGGGCGGCGGCGAGGTTATCCCCCACGGCGTAAAAGTCACGCCCCTGAGCCGTGCGTGCCAGCACCCAGGTGCCTGCCCCGAGCAGCAGCAACACCAGCCAGCCCAGCGGGGAAATACCGGTCACACCCGCAGCCGACAAGGCTTTCAGGCTGGCGGGCAACCCTTCAATCCATTTGCCGTCAGTCCACAGCAGCATGGCCCCGCGATACAGCCCCAGCGTGCCAAGGGTGGCGACGATCGCCGGGATCTTCAGCCCCACCACCAGCACGCCGTTGAACGCCCCGGCCAGCGCCCCGATCGCCAGCGAAAAGAGGATCGCCACCGGCAGGCTGTAGCCGCTGTTAAGCGCGACGCCAACGGCGATGGCGCACAGGCCGACCGTCGAACCAACCGAGACATCAATATTACGGGTCAGCATTACCAGTGCAGCGCCCATCGCCAATAGCATCAGGATCTGACTGCTGGCGAAGATCATGCCGACGGTTTGCAGGCTGAGGAAGGCGGGGTTAAGCGCCACCAGTACAATAAACAGAACGAGGATCGCCAGAAAGGCGCTCAGCTCGCGGTTCTTAAGTAGAGTTTTCATGATGCCTGCCCTCCGCCAAATGCCAGATTCATCATGCTCGCCACGCTGACCGCATGGCGCGAAAGCTCACCGCTGAGTCGTCCCTGATGCATCACCAGCACCCTGTCGGCAAGACCAGGAAACTCGTCCAGATCGCTTGAGATCATCAGCACCGCCACGTTTTGCGCCGCCACGCTTTTGATCAACTGGTAGATGTCGGCTCTTGCCGCCACATCCACGCCGCGCGTCGGTTCGTCAACGATGAGCAGCAACGGGTTGGCCTCCATGCAGCGCGCCAGCAGCACCTTTTGCTGATTGCCGCCGGAGAGCGTGCGCACGACCTGATCTGCATGATTGAGCTTGATGCCGAGTGCGCGGTGGTAGCGTTCCACCACCGCCGCCTCGCGCTTGCGTTGTTGCCAGAGAGAAGGCTCGTTCAGCGCCACGGTGTTCCAGCGCACCGGTGCATCGAGGAAAAGCCCGGACACCTGGCGGTCTTCCGGCAGATAGACCAGCCCACGATCGAGGCGCGCACGGGTGGAATCCGCGCTGATTTCGCGGTTCTCAAGCCATATACGCCCGGCGCGAACCGGACGCAGGCCATATAAAGTTTCGGCAAACTCGGTGCGCCCGGAGCCCACCAGCCCGGCCAGCCCCACAATCTCCCCGGCGTGAATTTCCAGACTGAGATCGATAAAGCCTTCGCCGGTCAGGTCATCGACCCGCAACACCGGGAAATCCTGCGGCTGGGTGCGGCGATTACCCGGCAGCGACAGCCACAGCTTTTGCGTATCACTCAGGCCACGTTCGCGGCTGACGGGGGTCATGGCGCTAATCAACGCGCTGTCGTCGAGGCTGTCGATGGCATCGCTGAGCACCACTGCCCCGTCGCGCATCACCGAAACATGGCTGGCAAGGGCGCGAATTTCCGGCAGCTTGTGGGAGATAAACACGATGCCGACGCCGAGCGCCTGCAGTGCGCGGATCTGGTGGAACAGGCGATCGGTTTCGCCAGGGGTCAGCGAGGCGGTCGGCTCGTCGAGGATCAGGATCTTCGCATCACGCATCAGGCCGCGCAGGATCTCCACCATCTGCTGATCCGCCACTTCCAGGGTGCTGGCAGCGGCCTGCAAATTAAGCTGGCAGTTAAGCTGCTGCAGTTTTTCTGTCAGCAATGCGTCCTGCGCACCGCTGCGTGGCAAACGGAAGAGGATGTTTTCCCGCACGCTGAGGTTAGGGAACAACATCGGCTCCTGCGGCACCAGATAGATGCCAAGCTGATGCGCCTGATTCGGCTTAAGGCGCGCAAATGCCTTCCCGCAAACGAAAAGTTCACCGCTGTCGGGGGTTTCCACCCCGGCGATGATTTTCATCAGCGTGGATTTACCCGCACCGTTACCGCCCATCAGCGCGTGGACCTGGCCTGAATGCAGCGTGAAATCAATGGCCTTCAGCACGCTCACGCCTGAAAACTGTTTATTGATGCCCCGCGCTTCAATCAATGGGTTCATTCTCGCTCCGCTATTGAACAAATGATTTTTTGATTCAATAATGTTCAAAAGCGTAGACGGTGAACTATATTTACAACCGTGCAGTGATCACACTTTTATGCATTTGGATCTCTCTATTCCAACAGCGACATCAAAAGATCGGTTTTGCCGGGCGGCTCACATTTTCACCTCCGGCAAGGTCGAACATATGATCTAAATTTTTATAAGAGTTCACCTATGAGCGAAAAAAAAGCACTGGAAGAAGGACGCTTTGCAGGACTGGCGCTGGCAGAGGAAGAACTGGTGGCCCGTGTGGCCTGGTGCTACTACCACGACGGCCTGACGCAAAACGACATTGGCGAGCGCCTCGGCCTGCCGCGACTGAAGATCTCCCGCCTGCTGGAAAAGGGGCGTCAGTCCGGGGTGATCCGCGTGCAGATCAACTCCCGCTATGAGGGTTGCCTGGCGCTGGAAACCGAACTGCAACGGGTATTTGGCCTGCGCATCACACGGGTGCTGCCCGCGCTGAACACGCCGCCGATGAACACCCGCCTCGGCGTGGGGGCAGCGCAAACCCTGATGGGCGTGCTGGAGCCGGGCCAGCTGCTGGCGGTGGGGTTTGGCGAAGCCACGATGAGCTGTATTCAACACCTGAGCGGCTTTATCAGCTCGCAGCAGGTGCGCCTGGTGACCTTATCCGGCGGCGTCGGCCCCTACATGACCGGCATTGGTCAGCTGGATGCGGCCTGTAGTATCAGCATGATCCCCGCCCCGCTGCGGGTTTCGTCCCCGGAAGTGGCGGAGATCCTGAAAAAAGAATCGAGCGTGCGGGATGTGATCCTTGCCGCCAGCGCCGCCGATGTGGCGGTGGTCGGCATTGGTTCGGTGAATCAAAAGCGCGACGCGACCATTTTGCGCTCGGGCTATATCAGCGAAGGCGAACAGCTGATGTTCGCGCGCAAAGGGGCCGTTGGCGACATTCTTGGCTACTTTTTGCAGGCCAACGGTGAGCGGGTGGAAGGACTGGAAATCCACCGGGAATTACTGGGCGTCACCCTCGATGAGCTGGCACAACTGCCCACCATCATCGGTGTCGCCGGAGGAACGGAAAAAGCAGACGCGATTTATGCCGCACTCAAAGGTTGCCGTATCAATGGCCTGGTGACGGAAGAGACGACAGCACGCGCGGTACTGGCGCTGGCGCAATAACGCGCCGCTTGCCCCGCCGCGTGGAAAACAGCGAGGCAAGCCCATGAGTTACCTTTTAGCGTTAGATGCAGGGACCGGCAGCATTCGTGCAGTGATCTTCGACTTATCCGGGCGGCAAATCGCCGTCGGCCAGGCAGAATGGAAACACCTGAGCGTGGAAAACGTCCCCGGCTCGATGGAGTTTGACCTCGCCACCAACTGGCAGCTGGCCTGCCAGTGCATCCGCCAGGCGCTGAGTCGTGCGGGCCTCACCGGGGCCGATATCAAATCCATCGCCTGCTGTTCCATGCGCGAAGGGATCGTGCTTTACGATCGCAACGGCGAAGCCATCTGGGCCTGCGCCAACGTCGACGCCCGCGCCAGTCGTGAAGTCGCGGAACTGAAAGAGATCCACGATTATCAGTTTGAATCAGAAGTGTATGAGGTCTCCGGCCAGACGCTGGCGCTCAGCGCCATGCCCCGCCTGCTGTGGCTGGCTCACCATCGCCCGGACATTTATCGCAACGCAGCAACGATAACCATGATAAGCGACTGGCTGGCCGCCCGGCTTTCCGGCTGGCTGGCGGTGGATCCTTCTAACGCGGGCACCACCGGCATGCTCGATCTCTTTACCCGCGACTGGCGGCCTTCCCTGCTGGACATGGCCGGGCTGCGTGCCGACATCCTCTCCCCGGTGAAAGAGACCGGCAGCGTGCTGGGCGAAGTGACCAAAGAGGCCGCCGCCGAGAGTGGGCTGCGCGAAGGCACGCCGGTGGTGATGGGCGGTGGCGATGTGCAGTTGGGCTGCCTGGGTCTGGGCGTAGTGCGCCCTGGGCAAACGGCGGTGCTCGGCGGCACGTTCTGGCAGCAGGTGGTGAACCTGCCGCAGGTGCGTACCGACCCGGAGATGAACATCCGGGTGAATCCGCATGTGATTCCGGGCATGGCGCAGGCCGAATCCATCAGCTTCTTTACCGGGCTGACCATGCGCTGGTTCCGCGACGCCTTCTGCGCGGAAGAAAAACTGATTGCTGAACGCATGGGGATGGACGCCTATTCCCTGCTCGAAGAGATGGCGGGTCGGGTACCCGCAGGCTCTCACGGCGTGATGCCGATTTTCTCTGATGCCATGCATTTTAAGCAGTGGTATCACGCCGCCCCGTCGTTTATTAACCTCTCCATCGACCCGGAAAAATGCAATAAAGCCACGCTGTTCCGTGCCCTGGAGGAGAATGCAGCCATTGTCTCAGCCTGCAATCTGGCGCAGATTTCACGCTTTTCCGGGGTGACATTCGACAGCCTGGTGTTCGCGGGCGGCGGTGCAAAAGGGGCACTGTGGAGCCAGATTCTGAGTGACGTGACCGGGCTGCCGGTGCAGGTGCCGGAGGTGAAAGAAGCCACCGCGCTGGGTTGTGCCATTGCGGCGGGTGTCGGTGCCGGGTTGTATGACGATATGGCGGCCACGGGCGAGCGGCTGGTGAAATGGAGCCGCGAGTTTACGCCTAATCCTGAGCACCGGGAGTTATACGACGGCATGATGCAGAAATGGCAGGCGGTGTATGCCGACCAGCTTGGTCTGGTGGACAGCGGCCTGACGACGTCCATGTGGCAGGCACCGGGGCTGGTACGCGACACTCGCCCCTCACCCTAACCCTCTCCCCATAGGGGAGAGGGGACTGCTCCGTGTGTTCTGGTCTAGTAAAAGTTGACACCCCATTAAGCGGCGACCTCATATTCGT
>CAUSEC010000064.1:0-11612 GCA_963530515.1 uncultured Enterobacteriaceae bacterium
AACGAATATGAGGTCGCCGCTTAATGGGGTGTCAACTTTTACTAGACCAGAACAGCATGTCAGGGGGATAGCCCCTTACACCAGTTTCGCCTGCGCCCAGGCAATCCCGCTGGCATATTCCGGTGGCAGCAGCGGCACCAGCGCTTCCAGCGTGGCGCTCAGGCGACCGTTGTCATCGTCATTCAGGTTCAGGTGACCCACTTTACGACCCGGGCGCACCTCTTTGTCGTACCAGTGCAGATTCACCAGCGGCAGTTTCAGCCAGTCGTAGTTCAGGTCGCTACCGATCAGGTTGATCATCACCGACGGGCTGTTGACCACCGGCTGCGGCAGCGGTAAATCCACCACCGCACGCAGGTGCAGCTCAAACTGGCTGATAGACGCGCCGTTTTGCGTCCAGTGGCCGCTGTTGTGCACACGCGGTGCCAGCTCGTTAATCAGCAGACCGGCAGGGGTCACAAAGCACTCCATCGCCATCACGCCAACGTAGTTCAGCTCATTCATGATGGCAGTCAGCATGCTTTCTGCTTGCTTTTGCTGCCCGGTATTGGGTTTCGGGAAGGCCACGCTGGTGCGCAGAATACCGTCCTGATGCAGGTTATGGGTCAGCGGATAAAACACCGTGCTGCCGTCATGCCCGCGCGCGCCAACCAGTGAGACCTCGCCAGAGAAGTTGATGCCCTGCTCAACGATGCACTCGCCGTAGCAATCATCCGGCAACTGATCGGTTTCACCCGCACGCAAGCGCCACTGGCCGCGACCGTCGTAACCGCCCACACGGCGCTTCACAATCGCCAGCTCACCCAGGGTATTGAACACGGAAGGCCATTCGCTTTTGTCTGCCAGCAGCTGCCAGGGAGCAGTGGCAAGGCCGAGGTTGTCGAACAACTGTTTTTGCGTCAGACGGTCGGCAATGATTGGGAACACGTCGCGGTTGACGAACGCCGGGTGGCGCGCCAGTTCACGGGTCAGCGCGGTTTCCGGCCAGCGTTCGATTTCAGCGGTAATCACGCTCTGGGCGAAGGGAACGGCCTCTGGATCCGCGTCCAGCCCGACGGGCCAGACGGCAATGCTCAGCGGCTCACCGGCCTGGCGCAGCATGCGGCCTAACTGACCGTTACCTAAGATGCAAACCTGTTTCATGCCGCACCCCGTGGGTCCGGGTTTTCCAGCACTTCATCAGTCTGCGCGCGGCGGAATTCAGCCAGACGCTGATGCAGTTCGGCGTCATGCTGCGCAAGAATTTGGGCGGCCAGCAGGGCGGCGTTGGCTGCCCCCGCTTTGCCAATTGCCAGCGTGCCGACCGGAATACCGCGCGGCATCTGAACGATAGAGTAGAGGCTGTCCACGCCGCTTAACGCAGCGCTTTGCACCGGCACACCCAGCACTGGCACCAGCGTTTTCGCCGCAATCATGCCCGGCAGATGCGCAGCACCACCGGCACCGGCGATGATCACCTGAAAACCGTTTTCTTCAGCCGTTTCAGCGAAGGTAAAGAGTTTATCGGGAGTGCGGTGCGCGGAGACGACTTCGACGTGGTGCGGGACATTCAGGATATCGAGGATTTCGGTGGCGAACTGCATGGTCGCCCAATCGCTTTTCGATCCCATGACAATGGCGATACGCGCCGGCTGGTTAGCAGAAGACATGCGTTGAGAAAACTCCTGTGGAGGTGACGACGGACAGCTTTTGAGGGCACAAAGAATAGCACGGAAAAACCACAAGGAAAACGGTTGCGTGGTGATGAACAGCGGAATCTGTTGTCCGTTAAAAAGCGAAAAGGCGCGGCACTCCTTGCCACGCCTTTGATCTATTCAGCTTATCAGAAGAGATCGATTTTCACGTCCACACCCGCCGTCAGGCCCTGGTTGATTTGCACCCAGTTCAGACCCGGCCCTGCCACCATGCCGTAGGTGCGATAGCGTTTATCGAAGAGATTATCCACCCAGGTGGCTATCTGCACGTTGCGCGTCGCCTGCCAGCCAAGACGCAGGTTGGTGGTAGCGTACGTACCCTGCTCAACGGCGTTATCCCCGTCGAAGTAGTGCTTACCGACCAGGTTCACTGCCACGCGCGGCATCAGTGCCCCCACTGGCGTATCAATAGTGCCGTTAATGCTGGCACCGGCGTTATACAGCGGCACAAACGGCAGGTGTTTGTCCGGGTACGGGCTGTCATCACCGTCAAAGGTGGAGTTCACGTAACCGCCGTTGATTTCTGCCCGCCAGCCTGGGGTAAATGCCCAGCTCGCATCCAGCTCAACGCCGGTGGCTTTAGCGTTGCCTGCGTTGGTCAGCGATTGCATACCGGTCAGCCCGCTGTACAACTGAACGTCTTTGGTGCGGGTGTGGTACACGGTGCCCTGAAGTGCTATGTCGCCATTGTCGAAGCGCGCGCCCAGCTCGTAGTTCATCGATTTTTCCGCATCGTAAGATTCCGCGGTGCCTGCGGCAGGCGCGATGCTGTACCCGGCGGGTTTATAGCCCTGTGCCGCACGGGTCCAGACGCGAAATTCTGGCGTGAACTGATACCCGGCGGAAAGCTGGCCCAGCCACTGGTTATCGCTGGTGTCGCCGGTAAAGGTTTGCGGCAGGGAACTGTACTGGTAGCGGGTTGAGGATTTGTCGTGCGAGAAGCGCACGCCGCCGCCCAGATCCAGCTTATCGGTCAGATGCCAGGTCAGGTCGCTGTAGGCCGCCAGGGTTTCTGCGTCGTTCCAGGCCTGGGTGTCGGAAAGCGTCACTCCCGCGTATTTCATCCGCTGGTTATAGGTGCCACGGGTGTCCTGACGATACAAGCCGAACACCGCATCCACCGGGTTGTCGTTATCGCGGGTGGCGGCGCGCAGTTCCTGCACGTTCATGTTCCAGTCCTGCGGCATATGTACCGCATAAGCGCTGTAAGGGAAGTCGCGCTCGTAGTGCTGCTGTTGCCATCCGGCGGTGAGGCTGATGAGCCAGGCATCAGTGGTGTACTGCGAGGCCAGGGTCTGGCTGCGGGTGCAGCGGTTGATTTTCGGATCTTTGCCGCCGTCCGACACCAGCAGTTCACGGCCTTTCACATTGCTGCCGTCCAGATAAGTGTCCTGGCTGGCTTTGGTGCATTCGGAACTGAGCATCACGCTGGCTTCAAGCGGGCTGTCCGTTGGGGCGAAACGCAGGTTGAGGTTTCCGTTGTTGGCCTTTGTGCCGCCTAAATCATCACTGCCGGTAGCCGGGTTAGTGAAGGGGCCATTCTCGACCTGGCGCTGAACCGAGGCGCTGGCATACAGCATATCTTCCACCAGTGCACCGGAAGCGCTCAGCCTGCCGTGGTAGCTGTCGCGGGTGCCGTAGCCGCCTTCAAGAGAAGCGCGCGTTTCGCCGTCCGGTTTACGGGTAATGATGTTAATCACCCCGCCCTGGGCGCTTTTGCCGTACAGCGTCCCCTGCGGGCCGCGCAGCATCTCCACGCTCTCAATATCACCGTTGAGCAGCTGCGAGGAGAAGGTCGAAAGCTGAGGCACGCCGTCCACATAAATGCTGACCGCCGGGTTAAAGAAGTCCTGTGCTGAGGAGATCCCACGCAGCGAAATAGAGGGAAACAGCAGGCTGCCGCTATGGGTAATGTTCAGGCCAGGCAGAACGTCGCCCAGTTGATCGGTGCGAGTGACATGGGCATCAGCCAGCTCACTGCCGCTCACCCGGGTGGAGGAGACGTTTTGTGCCGAGGCGGATTTGGCTGACTGTTTGGCGGAAACGAACAGCGTTTCCTCATTCGATTTGCTGCTTTCGTCGGCGAACGCACTGCCATTGAAAAGCAGTGTGGCGATAACCAGTGGGTTAATCACTCCGGCTTTCATCGTTATTTCCCTCTTTGTAGATGTGAGGGGGAGTCTATCTTTGCCGTTTCGCAAGCCGGTTGCACGATAAGGATTGCTATTGCATTATTTGTTTGAATAATAATCATTATCATTGTTGCAACCAAAGGATTGCGGATGAACCAACGTACAATGCCGGGCATGCGATGCAGAACGCTCACGCCACGGGTGCGGCTAACCTCTGTCTGCACCACGCTGAGTGACGACAAAGTGTTGCGCGGGCAGTTTCCGGCGCACTTCTCACTGGTGTTAATGCGCGAAGGGGCAGGGACGTTCCAGCTCAATCAGCAGAAAATCCAGCACTACGGGCATAATACGCTGCTGATTTCCTGCTCCGCAGAGCCGTGTTATGGGTTTGATTTTTTCCCGCGAAACCATTTCTACGACCTGCTGATTGTGGATTTTGATCCCGTGCTGATTAACACGCTTTATGCTGCTGCGCTGCCCTTACCGGAAGACGGCGGGCGGGTGTTCCACGCCGCACTTAGCGAGACCTTACAGGAACAGTTGCGCCTGATGCTGGAGGCCTGGCAGGACGACAGCGCGCTCGGCACGTTGCGCCTGGAGAGCCTGGCGCTCGGGGCGTTGTGGCAGGCGCTGCGCGATCTCGAGTCGGCAGCCCACAGCACGGGGCAGACAGGGCGGGAGCTACAAAGCCGGGATCGCAAGCGGCTCATTGACGCGCGGGATTACGTGCGGGAACAGGCGACCCATGTGCGTTCGATGGGGGAGATTGCGCAGGTGTGCGGGCTGAGTCTGGTGTCGCTCAAACGCGGTTTTCCGGCGATGTTTGGCGTGACGCTCTGGAGCTACGTCATCCAGCGCCGGCTCGAACACGCCAGAGGATTATTGGGAGATAGTCTGTCATTACAGGACATCGCCAGCCAGAGCGGATTTAGCCACGCCAGCCACCTGAGCCGCTTTTTCCGCCAGCACTACGGCATGACGCCGGGGGATTATCGCAAGACCCGCACTCGCCCGGTCAACTAGCGGAACGTGACTGCATCGCGCCTTCTTTCAGTCAGTTACAGGAACCGCAGATGCAAAATGTTATTGATTTATCGCACTGGCCGCTGGTGCATTACGTGATGCCTGAACGGGTAGAAGACGACGTGGCCGGGGAGCACATCGCTGCCCTGAATGTCGTCCTCACGCGACAGCAGCCTTTCGTGCTGATCTTCAGCGGCGTCGAACAGCCAAAAGACTCACCGGAATTTATGCGCCTGATGCGGGCGTGGTCAATCGACACCCGCGCGCAGCAGCAGCGCTGGTGCAAAGGTGCGGTGCGCGTGGAGCCTGATGACGCAAAACGCGGCTCCCTGTGGCGCAAAGCCCTGCGTTACGTGCAGTCCCGGGCGGCACCTTATCCCTACAAAGTGGTGGCCACCGGGCAGGAAGCGCAGCAGCTTGCGCAAACCTGGCTGGCAGGAGGCGACGCGCAATGAATCCCTCCACCCCTTTTCGCTGCCTGCTGGCGATGCTTGCCGGGCAGCGGGGCCTGGTGCTGTGCGCGATGGCGCTGGCGGCGCTGTCGGTCATCAGTGAACTGATCCCCTGGTATCTGCTCTGGCAGGCCGTGCAGCACCCGGACAACCTCATGCAGCTTGCGCTGTGGCTGGCACTGGCGCTGGCGGCGAAATACCTGCTGCTGGCGATGGCGGGCTGGTGCAGTCACCGGGCCGCGTTTCGTGTGCTCTACGACGTGCGCATGGCGGTGGCGCGGGGCTTAACCCGCCTGCCGCTGAGCCGCCTGTCGGCCTTCTCCTCCGGCAGCCTACGCAATATCGTGATTAACGACGTTGAGCGCATGGAAGGCTTCATTGCCCACCATTCGGTGGATTTCACCGCCGCGCTGGTCAGCCCGCTGGTGGCGGCCGGTTTTCTCTTCTGGGTAGACTGGCAGATGGCGCTGGCCTCGCTGGTGACGGTGCCGCTGGCGGTGATTGCCCAGAAGGTCGCCATGCGCGGGATGCGCGAACGAGTGGCAGAAATGACCGAGGCCACCTCGCGCCTGAACGCGGCGATTGTCGAATACGTGCGCGGCATCCCGGTGATGAAGGCGTTTTGCCAGAGCAGCCGCTCGTTCCGCCTGCTCGACGATAGCCTGGAGCAGTACCGCGCGCTGGTGGCGCGTTTTACCCACCAGGCCGTGCCCGGTTGGTCGATATTTATGGTGCTGCTCAATGCCAGCATTTTTGTGCTGTTGCCGCTGGGCGTCTGGCGCGTGACCCAGGGCACGCTCACCATCCCGCAGATTATCCTGATTTTACTGCTCGGCAGCGGCCTGATTCAGCCGCTGCTACGGGTGACCTTTATGGGTTCGCTGGTCCGCGAAATGCTCGCCGGGGTGGAGCGCATTGCCGCGTTCCTGGTGCCTGCGGCGATCGACGCCGATCCGGTTCCTGAGGACTTGTCGCTCACCTGCCGGGATCTGCATTTCGATTATGACGGTGCCCCGGTGCTGCGTGGCGTGTCGCTGGAACTGCCTCCCGGTGGTTTTTATGCGCTGGTGGGGCCGTCAGGCGCGGGTAAATCGACCCTCGCCTGGCTGCTTGCCGGGCTGCTACCTGCATCACGCGGCGAGATCCGTCTGGGCAATACGGCGGTCAGTAACCTTTCTGATGCCCGGCGTGCAGCCCTGCTTGGCATGGTCAGTCAGGAGGTGTTTATCTTCCAGGGAACCCTTGCGGACAACCTGCGGCTGGTGGCTCCAGAGGCCAGCGACGCGCAGCTGTGGCAGGCGCTGGAGATTGCCCAGGCACGCGTCTTCGTATCCGAACTTCCCCAGGGCTTAGACACGCCGGTGGGGGAGCGTGGCGTTAGCCTCTCCGGCGGTGAACGCCAGCGTATCGCCATCGCCCGCGCCTTGCTCGCCAACACCCCGATTTTAATTCTTGATGAAGCCACCGCCTTTGCCGACGCCCTGACCGAAGAGGCGTTCTACCGGGCGCTGCGCGAAGCGAGGCCGCAGATGACGGTGATTGCCATCGCCCACCGCCTGTTCGCCGTACAGCATGCGGACAGGATTCTGGTGATGGAAAAAGGTGTGCTGGTCGCCGACGGTGGCCATGCGCAGCTGCTGCAGTACAGCCCGCTGTACCGGGAACTCTGGCAAAGCCAGTTTCGTTTACAGCACTGGCATATTCGCGATGAAGAGAAGGAGGCCGCACATGCAGGGGCTTAATGGGTTATTGCGCTATTCCGCCAGCGGACGCCGCCAGTTTTTACGCGGCATTGTACTGCGCACTCTGGCGCAGTTTTTTGCGGTGGTGCCGTTCTTTATTGCCTGGCTTGCGCTGAGCGATGTGCAGTGGGCGAGCGGTGCGTGGTCGCACTGGGGCTGGCTGTGGGCCGCCCTCGGCGTCTGCCTGCTGGCGCAGCTGGCGTTCTCGCATTTCGGGCAGCTCGATTGCTTCCTCGGCAGCTATGCGCTGATAGGGAAATATCGCCAGGCGCTGGCCGAACACCTGCGTCGTCTGCCGCTGGGCTGGTTTGCCCGTCACCGCATTGGCGCGACCTCGGCGCTGATGACCGACCAGGTGCGGCGCGTGGAAGATATTTTCTCCCATATGCTGCCGGAAGTGGTGCTCGGGCTGGCAACGCCGCTGCTGTTCGCCGTTCTGCTGCTCACCGTTGATCCGCTGCTGACGCTCGCGCTGTTTGCCACGCTTGTCCCCGGCCTGCTGCTGCTCTGGTTGATGACCCATTTTCTGCTGCGTGGCGTGCGCGAGCAGGGGCAACGTTTTGCCGTAGCATCGGGCTTGCTGGTGGAATTTGTCAGCGGTATCAAGACGCTGCGTCTGTTTAACCGCCAGGCGGCAATGCTCAAGCGCCTCGATGACACCTTTGGCGAGATCCGCCGGGCGAGTATGGGCATGGAAGCATGGGGTGGGGGCGGCGTCCTGCTGTTCCGCCTGCTGGCTGAAGGCGGGCTGGTGGTGATGTTTATCACCGCTGCGCTGATGTGGCGCGACGGTCAGCTCAACCCGGCGACCTGGCTGCTGTTTGTGCTGGTGGGTTACAAGGTCATCAATCCGCTGATTGAAGCAGCGGCCTGGTTTACCCTGCTGCGGGTGATGCGTCAGTCGGCGGCGCGGCTGGATGCGCTGATGGCGGAGCCCACTCAGGCGGAAGAGGGCGACGGTGTCCTGCCGGTGAACGACGATATCCGTTTTGAGAACGTAAGCTTTGGCTACGACGACCGTCGGGTGGTGGAGAACGTCAGCTTCAGCGTGCCGCAGGGCAGCGTGACGGCGCTGGTGGGGCCATCGGGCAGCGGCAAAAGTACGCTGCTCAATCTGCTGGGCGGTTTCTGGTCCCCCGATGAAGGGAGCATCACGCTGGGGGGCGTTTCGCTTGAGAAACTGGGTGCTCGCGCGCTGTATGAACGGCTCGGCTACGTGATGCAGGATGTGCAGCTTTTTGACGGCACGGTGCTCGACAATGTGCGCATCGGCAACCCGCAGGCCAGCGATGAAGAGGTGATGGCGGCCTGTCGCGAAGCGTACTGCGATGAGTTTGTGCGGTTGCTGCCTGAGGGCTATCACACCCGGCTTGGCGAAGGGGCACAGCGGCTTTCCGGCGGTGAGCGTCAGCGTCTGTCGATTGCCCGCATGATGCTAAAGCAGTCGTCGATTATCGTGCTGGATGAAGCCACCGCGCTGCTTGACCCGCTCTCTCAGGCGCAAGTTCAACTGGCGCTGACCCGGCTGGCGCGGGGCAAAACGGTGGTGATGATTGCCCACCGCCTGCGCACCGTGGAATTTGCCTCGCAAATCCTGGTGCTCGACGGCGGACGCATCGTCGAACAGGGCACGCATACGCAGCTGGTGGAAAAAGAGGGATTGTATCAACGTCTCTGGCAGACGCAGGAGCAGGACAGACGCTTCTCAGAAGGGAAAATGGCTGAGTTCGACGTCGTCGGCGGTAACGCGCACCATTGATCCCTGGGTGTGCCAGGCGCCGAGCACCACGCGAATGGCGGGCTGGCCGTCGACCATCAGTTCGTGAACGTCCGGGCGGTGGGTGTGACCGTGGATCAGGCACTGCACATGGTGTTTTTCCATGGTGGCCGCCACCGCGTTCGGGTTCACATCCATGATCGACAGGGATTTATGGCTGTTGGCGGCTTTGCTGCTGGCGCGCATTTTGGCGGCGATGCGCTGGCGGACAAACAGCGGCAGGGCCAGGAATAATCGTTGCAGCCAGGGTTTGTGCACTTTGGCGCGAAACGCCTGATAGCCAGCGTCGTCGGTGCAGAGCGTATCGCCGTGCATAATCAGCACCTTGCGACCGTAGAGATTGAGCTCTTGCTCTTCCGGCAGCAGCTGCATGCCGCTCTCACGGGCAAAGCGTTTGCCGAGCAGGAAGTCACGGTTACCGTGAATGAAATAGCAGGGGACCCCGCTGTCGACCACCGCTTTGATGGCGGCGGCGATTTCCCGGTGCAGCGGGACAGGATCGTCATCGCCAATCCAGGCTTCAAACAGATCGCCCAGGATATAGAGGGCGTCGGCCTTGCGGGCTGTGCCCTGCAAAAAATGCAGAAAACCGGCGGTGATCGCCGGTTCTTCTGTTTGCAGATGCAGGTCTGCGATAAAGAGTGTCGCCACGATTACTCGCTAACGGTCACGCTTTCAATCAGCACGTCTTCTTTTGGAACGTCCTGGTGCATGCCGCTGCGACCGGTCGCAACCGCTTTGATTTTGTCGACCACGTCCATACCTTCAACCACTTCTGCAAAGACGCAGTAGCCCCAACCCTGCAGGCTTTCGCCGGAGAAGTTCAGGAAGTCGTTGTCTGCTACGTTGATGAAGAACTGCGCGGTAGCGGAGTGCGGAGCCTGAGTACGGGCCATTGCCAGCGTACCACGGGTGTTTTTCAGACCGTTGTTAGCTTCGTTTTTGATCTGGTCTTTGGTTTCTTTCTGGTTCATGCCCGGCTCAAAGCCGCCGCCCTGAATCATGAAACCGTTAATGACGCGGTGGAAAATGGTGTTGTTGTAAAAACCTTCGCTGCAGTAGTCCAGGAAGTTTTTAACTGTTTCAGGCGCTTTGTCATCAAAAGTTTTGATTACGATATCGCCGTGATTAGTGTGGAAAGTAACCATTTTTGCATCCTGTTCTGAAAGTGTGGTGCGCGGACCCGACTGTGGGTCAGAGATAGTCGCTTGTTATAGCATAACCGTGAGGTGGGATCACCTTGCAATCGGTGCTGCTTCCGTTACGAATTATGGGTATCATACGGAACAAACTGTTCACACACGTCTACATGGAATCTTCGATGTTAAAAATCTTTAATACACTGACGCGCCAAAAAGAGGAATTCAAACCTATCCATGCCGGGGAAGTCGGCATGTACGTGTGTGGTATTACTGTTTACGATCTCTGTCATATCGGCCATGGCCGTACCTTTGTTGCCTTTGATGTGGTCGCCCGCTACCTGCGTTTTATCGGCTATAAGCTGAAATACGTGCGTAACATCACCGATATCGATGACAAAATCATCAAACGCGCTAACGAAAACGGCGAAAGCTTTGTGGCGCTGGTGGATCGCATGATCGCCGAAATGCACAAAGATTTTGATGCTCTTAATATCCTGCGCCCGGACCTCGAACCGCGTGCGACCCACCACATTCATGAAATCATTGAAATCACTGAACAACTGATCAATCGCGGTCACGCCTATGTGGCTGATAACGGTGACGTGATGTTCTCGGTGCCAACGGATCCGAACTACGGTCAGCTCTCACGCCAGGATCTCGATCAGCTGCAGGCCGGTGCCCGCGTTGATGTGGTTGACGTGAAACGCAACCCGATGGACTTCGTGCTGTGGAAGATGTCCAAAGCCGGTGAGCCAAGCTGGTCGTCCCCGTGGGGCGAG
Source organism: uncultured Enterobacteriaceae bacterium (assembly GCA_963530515.1). Classification (GTDB taxonomy): domain Bacteria; phylum Pseudomonadota; class Gammaproteobacteria; order Enterobacterales; family Enterobacteriaceae; genus CBFFRJ01. The sequence goes on from CAUSEC010000064.1 coordinate 10,742, forward strand.
GGCCGTCCGGGCTGGCACATCGAATGTTCTGCGATGAACTGCAAACAGCTGGGCAACCATTTTGATATTCACGGCGGCGGTTCTGATCTGATGTTCCCGCACCATGAAAACGAAATCGCCCAGTCAACCTGCGCGCACGACGGTGAGTATGTGAACTACTGGATGCACTCCGGCATGGTGATGACCGATCGTGAGAAAATGTCCAAATCCCTGGGCAACTTCTTCACCGTGCGCGATGTGCTCGGGTATTACGATGCCGAGACGATTCGTTACTTCCTGATGTCCGGTCACTATCGCAGCCAGCTGAACTACAGCGAAGAGAACCTCAAGCAGGCGCGTTCTGCGCTGGAGCGTCTCTATACCGCACTGCGTGGCACCGACACCTCAGTGGCGGCGGCTGGCGGCGACGCCTTTGAAGCACGCTTTATCGAAGCGATGGACGATGATTTCAACACCCCGGAAGCCTATTCCGTGCTGTTTGATATGGCGCGTGAAGTGAACCGCCTGAAAACGGAAGATGCGCAGGCGGCGAACGCGATGGCGTCTCACCTGCGTAAGCTCTCCGGCGTGCTGGGTCTGCTGGAGCAGGAGCCGGATCTGTTCCTGCAAAGCGGTGCGCAGGCGGATGACGGTGAAGTGGCGGAGATTGAAGCCTTGATTCAGCAGCGTCTGGATGCGCGTAAAGCGAAAGACTGGGCGGCGGCAGATGCGGCGCGCGATCGTCTCAACGAGATGGGGATTGTGCTGGAAGACGGTGCGCAGGGAACGACCTGGCGTCGTAAGTAGTTTCCCCCCTCACCCTAACCCTCTCCCTCAAGGGCTGAGGAATCCCCAGAAAAAGTGAAAGGCACGATGAAGTGTGATCTACTGG
>CAUSEC010000065.1:0-11541 GCA_963530515.1 uncultured Enterobacteriaceae bacterium
CGTAGCGCCGATGGTAGTGTGGGGTCTCCCCATGCGAGAGTAGGGAACTGCCAGACATCAATTAAGTGAAAAGGCCATCCGAAAGGATGGCCTTTTTGCATTTGTGTTTTGCCAATACGAAAAAGCCGGGAGGGGGCGCCAGAACGGCAGGAAGACAAAAAGCACAGCTCAGGATTGCGTGCTGAAGACAGGCTGAGTGGGGCAGGGATTAAGCAGAAAAGCCCGGCAACGAGTGCGGCCGGGCGAGAGAGATTAATGAATGACCTGGGACAGAAACGCGCGTGTACGTTCTGATTTCGGATGAGCAAAGAACTCTTGCGGCGGAGCCTGTTCAACGATTTCCCCGCGATCCATAAAGATCACGCGATCCGCAACCGTGCGGGCAAAGCCCATTTCATGCGTCACACAAAGCATCGTCATTCCTGATTCTGCCAGACCAATCATCGTATCAAGCACTTCTTTGACCATCTCTGGATCCAGCGCTGATGTTGGCTCATCAAACAGCATGATTTTCGGTTTCATACAGAGAGAGCGCGCAATGGCAACACGCTGCTGCTGCCCACCGGAAATCTGTCCCGGGAACTTGTGCGCATGCTCAGCAATACGCACACGCTCCAGATAGTGCATGGCCAGTGCTTCGGCTTCTTTCTTTGGCATCTTACGCACCCAAATCGGTGCCAGGGTACAGTTTTGCAGAACCGTTAAATGTGGAAACAGGTTGAAGTGCTGAAACACCATCCCGACTTCCTGACGAACCTTCTCAATATTGCGGATATCTTCGTTTAACTCGATACCATCGACCACGATCCGGCCCTGTTGGTGCTCTTCAAGGTGATTGATGCAGCGGATAGTCGTCGACTTGCCAGAGCCTGAGGGCCCGCACAAAACGATACGCTCCCCTTGCTTCACCTTCAGATTGATATCTTTGAGTACGTGGAACTGGCCGTACCATTTGTTCACATCTTCGAGCGTAATCATCGCGTCGGCAGGTTGCATAGTAATTTGACTCATAGGTTCCTCAATGCGCTGAACGCCCGGTGTTAAAGCGCTTCTCCAGATGCTGGCTGTAGCGCGACATGCTAAAACAGAAAATCCAGTAAACTAACGCGGCAAAGACATAGCCCTCGGTGGACATACCAAGCCAGGCTGGGTCAACCGTTGCCTGTTGCACGCTGCTAAACAGGTCGAACAGGCCGATGATGATCACAAGGCTGGTGTCTTTGAACAGAGCGATGATGGTGTTGACCAGCCCTGGAATAACCAGTTTCAGAGCCTGCGGCAAAATAACCAGCCCCTGCGTTTTCCAGTAACCCAGCGCCAGTGACTCCGCCGCCTCATATTGACCTTTTGGTAACGCCTGCAGACCGCCTCGAACCACCTCCGCCACATACGCTGACTGGAATAAAATCACCCCGACGAGCGCACGGATAAGCTTGTCGATACTGGTTCCTTCAGACATAAACAGTGGCAGCATGACCGATGACATGAACAGCACGGTAATCAGCGGTACGCCACGCCAGAACTCGATGAAGATAACGGAGAGAATGCGTACGACAGGCATGGTGGAGCGGCGGCCGAGTGCCAGGAGAATGCCCAACGGCAGAGCGCCGGCGATCCCGACGGATGCAATGATAAGCGTCAGGGTTAAGCCGCCCCACTGGCGAGTCTCAACCCTTTCCAGCCCCAGAAATCCGCCGTACATCAGCCACCACACGATGATGGGATAAACGACGGCCCAGCAGGCAATGTAACGGCCACGTGCAGGAAGCGATTTCCAGAACATGGGGGCAATAGACAGCAGACCGACAATCAAAGCGAGGTTAATGCGCCAGCGTTGTTCATGCGGGTACAAGCCATACATGAACTGACCAAAACGCTCGTGGACAAACACCCAGCACGCACCGGCTTTGGTGCACTCAGCGCGCGTAGAGCCAATCCAGTTTGCCTGAAAGAAAGCCCAGTTCAGCAGCGGCGGAATCAGTTCCCACATCAACCAAAGCGAGAACAACGTTAGTAATGTATTCGTCCAGCTGGAGAAAAGATTTTTCTTTGCCCACAGCATGGCGCCGCCGCTGGTCGTCCTTTTCTGGCGCGTAGAGTGAGACAGAATAGCTTTTGTCATCAGAGTTCCTTAGCGCTCAATTAAAGCGATACGACGGTTATAAATGTTCATAAGCAACGAAATCGCCAGACTGATAATCAGGTAAACAGACATCGTGATCGCGATAGTCTCAATCGCCTGTCCGGTTTGGTTGAGCACTGTTCCCGCGAACAGAGAAACCATATCCGGGTAACCGATGGCGGCCGCAAGCGAGGAGTTTTTCGCAATGTTGAGGTACTGGCTGGTCAGCGGAGGAATAATCACGCGCAGTGCCTGCGGAATGATCACCTGACGCAGTGTGACCGGATTAGGGATACCGAGCGAGCGAGCCGCTTCATGTTGACCATAAGGGACTGACTGAATACCGGCGCGAATAATCTCGGCAATAAATGCAGAGGTGTAGACCGACAGTGCAATTGTCAGTGCCGCCAGTTCAGGGATCAGCACCATTCCGCCCTGGAAGTTAAAGCCACGCAGCTGTGGCACATCCCAGTGCAACGCGGCGCCAAATCCCCAGTGCGCCAGCAAGGGCAGAATAACGAGCAGCGCCACGGCGCCAGGCCATGTGCGGCGCAGCTGTCCTGTTTTAATCTGGTGAGTTTTATTGAATCGGTAAAGCCCAATGATTACCGCAATAGCAACCACAATGGCACCCACAAATGCCAGTAAACCTTCGCCCATCTGCGGTGAGGGAATGTACAGGCCTCGGTTACTCACAAACACTAAATCCATTGCATTCACCGCCTGGCGCGGGCCGGGCAGATTTCGCAGTACGGCAAAGTACCAGAAGAAGATTTGCAGCAACGGTGGGATGTTACGAAACGTCTCGATATAAATGGTGGAGAGTTTGCGCAGCAGCCAGTTCTCGGACAGACGAGCAAGGCCGAGGAAAAAGCCAATAAAGGAGGCAAAAACAATACACAGCGCTGAAACCAGCAGCGTGTTAAGCAGGCCGACAAAGAAGACCCGACCGTAGGTATCTCCCTGCTCGTAATCAATAAGATGCTGAACAATGCCAAAACCCGCAGCGCGGTCAAGAAAGCCGAAGCCGGACGTAATTCCGCGATTGTTCAGGTTAGTAACGGTGTTATGTATCAAATAGATCGCGATACTAACGACAGCAATAATCGCGAGGATTTGAAACAGCCAGGCACGAACCGCTGGATTAGAAAAGGAGAGCGATCCTTTAACGGTTGGGCGGCGTTGGGACATAGGAAAACCTCGGTAACCATGACTCTGGACTGGGTGCCACACTGAGGTGGCACCCGTTACAACACCTACGTATTAACGTACTGGCGGCGCGTACTGAATACCGCCGTTGTTCCAGAGGTTGTTCTGGCCACGTTTAATTTTCAGCGCACTTTCAGAACCCACGTTGCGTTCGAAGATTTCTGAGTAGTTGCCTACTTTCTTGATGATGTTGTACGCCCACTTGTTATCAAGTTTCAGGTCTTTGCCGAAGTCGCCTTCTTTGCCCAGCAGGTGAGCCATGTCTGGTGTCGCCGGGTTTGCCGCTTTTTCGTCGACGTTTTTGGAGTTAATTCCCATTTCTTCGGCGTTCAGCATGGCGAACAGCGTCCAGCGAACCACGGAGAACCACTCATCATCGCCACGGCGAACGACCGGGCCCAAAGGCTCTTTGGAGATAACTTCTGGCAGAACGATCCAATCCGCCTGGTTGCTCAGCTTGATACGCAGTGCGTACAGCTGAGACTGGTCAGAGGCCAGCGTATCGCAGCGACCCGACTCCAGTGCTTTGGCAGATTCATCGGAACGGTCAAAGGTGACCGGCGTGTACTTCATGTTGTTGGATTTAAAGTAATCCGCCACGTTCAGCTCAGTATCTGTACCCGCCTGAATACACACGGTGGCACCGTCCAGCTCTTTCGCGCTTTTCAGGCCCGCTTTGTTGTGAGTCAGGAAGCCGATACCGTCGTAATAAGTGACGCCAGTGAAGGACATGCCCATGCCAGCATCACGTGAAGAGGTCCAGGTGGTGTTACGGGAAAGCACATCAACTTCGCCTGACTGCAGCGCTGTAAAACGCTCTTTTGCGGTCAGTGGGGTGTATTTTACTTTGGAATCATCACCGAACACGGCAGCGGCAACACCGCGGCAAACGTCAACGTCAATACCGGTGAACTTGCCGTTTGCATCCGCGTAAGAGAAGCCAGGCAGGCCGTCACTGATACCGCATTGTACGAAGCCTTTCTTTTTAACGGCATCCAGAGTAGCTCCAGCATGCGCCTGATTTACAACAGCAAACAGCGCGCCGGCAGCGGCCAGGCTGGCAATCATCATCTTTTTCATAATGCATCCTGTGTGGCGAAAAATTATCGTTATATGAGGCGTCCGGGAAACGCCTGAAACCTGTCTGTGGCTTTGGCCATACTCTTTAAAGCAAAGGTAGTGCCAGTTTTACGAATGCGGAAATATGTGACTTCGCAGGCGTAATATTGAGAGTGTAGACAGGAAAAAATAATCCAAACGCCCTGACGTGGTGCAAAACTCCAACCGACGCCACAAAACAGAGCAAAATAGTTTCATTCAGGGGATTGTGCTAACAAACAAGTTTCTGGGGGTAATATAAGCAGGGAAGAGGATCGATTTAGTTTGTGAAACACATCACGAGAAGACGAGAAATAACTGAAATATTGGGGTTAAGGAATGATGTAAATAAGATGCAATTTGTCATTCTGCTCTTTTGTGATGCTAAAAATTTACGCGGGTAGAAAATTCTGCACTGAAATAAAGCAAAGCGCGGTAAGTCCGCGCTTTGAATGAATATTTTAACCTATTTGGTTAACGCAACGATACCCAGCGTCAGGCCTGCCAGTGCAGCAGCGCCGCCTGCGATAGCCCCTGCGGTTTCCCAGTTGTCCTGCGTTGTCCCTTTCATACAGGTATTGGTATGCACCAGGCGACCCTGGTCGTCATAAGTCGGTACGCAGGGCGAGTCGTGAGCGCAGCCCGCCAGTAAAGCAGTCAGCAGCGCAACGGAAATGAGTCTTTTCATAAGTTTACCTCTAATAATCACGATCCCCGGTATCAAATACGCCGACACCAGTCCAGAATCGAAGCACTATTTTATCATTGAGTTGTGCGAGATGACGTCGTTCAATAATCTCAAAGTATGAGCAGTGTAAACATCATGGAGAGAATGACGTCTATAAATAACATCGTGCAGAAAAAATGAGGATGATTAAAAATTATGAAATGTCGCGATATAAAAAATTAATCAAAGAACAAATAAACGCATTTATAGCCGATGCATTGATTTAGATGAGATTAATCTAATTGGCATCGTTGTTTATACTCAATATGCCCCTGGCAGTGCATATTGAGTATGAGAAATGATGATTAATGGCTTAATTCAAATATAGCGTTGCGCTTTTAAGCTGTGTTTTGCTGCGTACACAGGGCATTGCCTTTCGCGCTGATGGTATCTGCAGAAACCGGTCTGCCCAGTAAATAACCCTGCAGCGTGTTACAGCCCAGTTCCGTCAGGAAGGTTTGTTGCTCAACCGTCTCAACGCCCTCAGCGACGATTTTCAGGTTCAATGTTTTGGCCAGGGCAACGATGGCGGAAACAATGGTTGCATCATCACCTTCACTGCTGAGTTCCCGGACAAAAGCCCTGTCAATTTTGAGTTCGCAGGCGGGTAAACGCTTGAGATACAGCAGGCTGGAATAGCCGGTACCAAAGTCATCAATAGATGCCTGTACACCGGCTTCCGTCAGCAGGGTGAGCACCCGCACGCTTTCATCCGGGTTGGTCATCGCGGTGGTCTCGGTGACTTCCAGAATTAGCGTCTCCGGCGGTACCTCATGTTTGTTCAGGCTGTCCATGATGGTTTGTACCAGAGAAGGTTGCTCGAACTGGAGCGTCGACAGGTTCACCGCAACCGACCAGTTTGTATTGCCCTGCTCGCGCCATTCGCTCAGCTGTCGGCAGGCTTCATCAATGACCCAGTTGCCCAGTGGCACGATCAAGCCTGTTTTTTCTGCCAGTGGCAGGAAAGTATCTGGCGCCAGCAGGCCACGTTTCGGGTGCTGCCAGCGCAGGAGGGCTTCAAAGCCAATAATCGGCCCGGCAGGGGCCTGAAACTTAGGCTGATAGACCAGGCGAAACTCTTTACGCTCCGTCGCCAGCCACAGGTCGTTCATCAGCTGGAGCTGGGTCTGGGCGAGGGTGTTCATGGACGGCTGGAAGAAGTGGTAGCCGTTACGCCCCATATGTTTGGTGTGATACATCGCCGCGTCGGCATTGAACATGAGTTCACGTTCGTTCTTACCATCGTGTGGGTACAGCGCAATCCCCACGCTCAGGGTCACTATCATATCGTACGGGTCAATATTAAAAGGCTTATCGATCACCCGGACCAGCGAGGCTGCGAGAGTCGCCGCCTCGTCTGGCGCATTCACCTCAGTGAGCAGGACGAACTCATCCCCGCCCATTCGGGCCAGCGTATATTGCCCTTTTAGCTGTTGCTTGAGCCGCTCGGCGACGGCAACCAGCAGCTTATCGCCAACATCGTGCCCGTAAGCGTCATTGACCGTTTTAAACCCATCCAAATCCATAAACATCAGCGCAAAGAAGTTACCTTCACGTCGGGCTTTATTGATAGCCTGATCCAGGCGGTCTTCCAGCAGCACACGGTTGGGTAGTCGAGTGAGGGTGTCATGCAGCGCGAGCTGGGCAAGTTCACGGTTGGCTTCCGCCAGAGAGGTGGCCAGTTGCGAAGTGCGAGCCTGCAGTCGTGCGTCGAGCATCGAGACGAGCAGGGTGATACCCAGAATAGAGAAGGCGACCACACTCACCAGTACCGCCAGCCAGTTGCCGTTTACGCCATGGTGACCCATTGGGTCTTCATTCGGGAACTGAGCCGCCATCATGCCGCTGTAATGCATACCGGCAATGGAAAGCCCCATCAGAATGGCGGCACCGAAGCGCATCAGCGCAACCTGTGCTGCCTCGTAGCGCAAGCGGAAAGTGAGCCAGAGTGCGGCAAAGGAAGAAACCAGTGCAATGACAACGGAAATGACAACCCATGTCGTGTCCCACACGATAGCAGGCGTGACCTGTAATGCGGCCATCCCGGTATAGTGCATTGCTGCAATCCCTAATCCCATGACGACAGAGCCTGGCAACAGGCGATAGAGCGTGAGGTCAGGGCCGCTGACAAGCCAAAGAGCAAACAGCGAAGCGCTGATGGCGATGACCATGGAAAGCGCAGTCAGAAGGGGGTCATAGCGCAGGTGCATGGACATATCCATGGCCAGCATGCCGATAAAGTGCATGGCCCAGATGCCAATGCCCATCGCCACACCGCCACCGCTTAACCAGACCCACGCAGAGCAACCCGTGCTGGTGGACACACGGCCAGCCATATTCAGCGCAGTATAAGACGCCAGAATGGCAACAATAAAAGAAACAACAACAAGGATTTGGTCGTATTGGCTAACCAGCATGATGTCATCAACTCATTCACAAAAAAGCGTTACGCTAACTACATTTGTATGGGCGAAAAGGCTGAGACACGGACATCCTAAGTGGATGACATAACGAGGTTTATATCCCTGAGCACGCAGGAGACAGTGCACCCTGAGCACATGTCAGTCGAGCTCGGTACAGTTCACCAGTTTAAGTGGATTGACGGAATTCATGTTTCGGCATTTATCTACTTCAGTTGTCAGGAACTCGATCCAATGCATTAGGATCGTGTCCAATAACAGTACAGACAGGGCAAAAATAACCAGCCAGAAGTACTTTCGAATCATTCCGCATATCCTTATCTCGCATTTAACCGTTGCGAATATACACGAAATCATCGGCGGGAAAAGATGAGGAAAGATAAGTTTTTAGCGCCATGCCCAGTAATATACAAAGTGCGCTATCAGATGAGGATGAATTCTTCTGTATATCGCCCCAGGTAGCTTCTCGCGATTGACCTAAAGTCAAATTTTTAACAAAAAACTTTAGAGTGATTTATTTATTAAATTCATTTGGTTAGATTATTTTCGCTTGGTCTGATATATCCATATTTACTGTTATTTATGCAGGCAACGTTTTATACCCATTACGGCTCTCTAACATCACGACTGATAAATGGGCATAAGGAATGGCTTAAGTGAAAAAAATAATATGAAAAAAAATTTGATGCTGATCGTACTCGTCGGTGCTGTGACAGGATGCGCCCCGTTGCACCCCGATAACTGCCACAAAACGACTGCGCTGGGCGATTGCAGTTCCGGACGGTTCACCGATCAGGACGAATACGGTAAGCAGGCCAGGGAGATCAAAGAATCCATTGAGTCGCAACTCACCGATCGCTACGCCTGGGCGGGCAAGAAATGCCGTCTGCATTTGGATTTTACCAGGGATGGGAAGCTGACAAACGTTGAAACGAGGGAGGGCAACAAAGAATACTGTGCGGCATTGAAAGTGGCAGCTACGAAGGCCATCTTTCCGCCATTCCCTAATGAACCGATTTACGCTGCCTTTGCAGGTTCCCGCTTCGTGCTGACAGGGGAAAAACGCCAATAGCGGAATATCTGTCAGTGCGACTGAAATAAAAAAGGCGCTATCCCATGCCGAGTAGCGCCTTTTTAAACAAACACTTAACTGATTAAAATCAGTTCATGCCGTACTGTCAGATTAGCCGTTTTCATGCTTTGAGGTGGTTTGTGTATTTCATTTATAATCAATAAGTTATAATAAGTAATGGCTGTATATTGTTCCAGTGCTTTTTGTTGTTTATGCTATTATGCAAGCAATTATGTATAAACATTTGTATAAACACTTTGGGCTGGGTGGTGGTCTATGGCTGGCGAACTTAACAAACTGAGCGACAGGAAGTTAAAGGGATTACATGGCATCCCGGCCAGTAAGATTGAGTTTTATGCTGATGGTGCCGGGTTGAGCGCTAAGGTAACGAAAGCTGGTGGCATTAGCTGGGTGTTTACTTACCGACTCGACGGGCAGAAGCTGCATCGGCTGACTCTGGGGCGCTACCCTGATATGAGTCTCAGAGAGGCCCGTTCTTCGCGTGATAAATGTCGTCAGTGGTTGGCCTCTGGTAAAGACCCAAAGCACCAGTTGGCGCTCACTACTCAGGAAACGCTTAAACCAGTCACGGTGCAGGAAGCTATCGAATACTGGATACGCGAATATGCGGAAGAAAACCGCGCGAACGTTGAGCGGCATAAAGCGGAGCTACGCAAACATATTTACCCTTACATTGGGAAAATGGCGCTCGCTGACTGCGAAACCCGATACTGGCTTGACTGCTTTGACAGAATGAAAAAGAAGACGCCAGTTGCTGCGGGTTATGTATTCCAGATGTGTAAGCAGGCTCTGAAATTCTGCCGCGTTCGCCGTTACGCCGTCAGTACCGCCCTTGAAGATTTGAGTATTCCCGATGTTGGTAAAAAGCAGGCGAAAAAAGATCGGGTATTGAAAGATAAAGAGGTTGGGAGATTGTGGGCTGCTATATCTTCCGGCGATGTTTTTCTGCCTTACTACACAAACTTGCTCAGGATCACCACTTTGTTTGGTTGCCGCACCCAGGAGGCCAGATTATCCGAGTGGGCCGAATGGGATATGGAGGCATGGGTATGGACGGTTCCGAAAGCGCATAGTAAAGGCGGTGAAAAGATTGTGCGGCCAGTTCCAGAAGCGATGCGTTCATTTATTGAAATTCTCCACGATGAAACAAAATCATCCGGCTACCTTCTCGGAGTTGTGAAGAATAGCGAGGCGGTTAGCCAGTGGGGCCGTAGCGTTTATAAAAAACTGGGGCATTCTGAACCGTGGACATTGCATGATCTACGGCGAACGCTTGCAACGCATATGAATAATATGGGTATCGCACCGCATGTTGTTGAACAGTTGTTGGGCCACTCAATGCCGGGAGTTATGGCGATTTATAACCGTAGTCTGTATTTGCCGGAGAAAATGGATGCGCTGAACAAGTGGTATGAACGTCTAGACCTTTTAGCAGGTAATCATACAAATATTGTTATCTTAAAGGCTGGTGAAAAGTGAAAGAATATCCGTCTTATGTTCCAGTTGAGTTTATTATGTATTATAATTTTGAATTCATCAGTGAAACGGAAAAGCCTATAGCTAGAAAAATGATTTTTGATGAAAGAATGGCTTTTATATGGAGTGCGCTTGGAAAAAGAGCGAGTGAAGTTAGTATTCCATTGTTTTTTTATCAATCTTTAGTCTTAAGTATATCTTCCTTTGTTGATGGCCCTAATAATTGGGAGTTGTTAACGCAAAAAGAAAAACAGAATAAAATTAAAAAGATACTAAATCTTTCTGAGCAGCTATCAAATGAGTTAATAGGTTCACCTCTTGACGAAATGGTTACAGATTACTTTAATGATAAGTTTTATATTGATTGGTTTCTAAAAAATAGTACTGATGAAAATGCAAAAAAAAGAGTTGGCTATTATTTAGATAAATACTTTCACTTGGAAGGTAGGGTTTATATTATTAATGGTGGCGTTGATTTTGATTTCTCTTCGGTGTGGATGGCAGCTGGTATTTCTGCACCATCACTAAGTGGTGTTTTACAAGATCTACATATTAAATCAAAAGAATTTAAAATCTCATCCATTATAAAAAGAAAAACAAACCCTAAAAAAAGCTATTTTGTTAGGAGCTTGGCAGGTTTTTTTGAACAATGTTTTGGTCAAAAGTTATATGGCATTACTGCGACGTTAAGTAGTGTATTCCTTGAGGAAGATGTCACTCAAGAAGACGTAGTCAGCATAACGAAGTGAGGCATTGGCGTTAAACCATCTGAGAGAGCAGTTTTAGCGCCAATGTCACATAATATGAATGATTTATATCATTAATGCCAATGGCATAAAATTCATGCATTGCAACTGATTACTGCAAATTACATATCTTTTTTAATCACGCCAAAATCCGCATAACACAAGAACAGATAGGAAAGCGTCCTTCTGAATGTGTTATGAGGATATAATATGTCAAACACTCTTTTCATTCCTCCAACCCCCGAGCAACGCCGCACCATTCTCGCAGAATATGGCATTAAGTTTGATCGCCGTATTCGTGAAAGTGAATGCTTCGAAATAACCAGCCTTTCCCGTTCCACCCGCTGGTATATGGAAAACGAAGGTAAATTCCCGCCACGCTGCCACTTCGGTCGCAATAGCTGTGCCTGGCTTCTTTCTGATGTTCTCTGGTGGGTGCGTAATCCTCCGACCGTTGAGAACGTCAACACCCCTTACAACCGCAAATCCGCGTAGGAGGGGCACGATGCAAAAATTAAATGAGTTGGTTCCGGTTAACACCGGAAATATTGGCGGCGTGACGGTATCGCTGGTCAGCGCAAAAAAGCTCCATGTATTTCTCGGCGTTGGGCGTGATTTCACCACCTGGATTAAAGGGCGTATCAGCCAGT
>CAUSEC010000066.1:0-10865 GCA_963530515.1 uncultured Enterobacteriaceae bacterium
AAGAGCTGCGTCGCGTAGTTGAGCCGCTGATTACTCTTGCCAAGACTGACAGCGTAGCTAATCGTCGTCTGGCATTCGCACGTACTCGTGATAACGAGATCGTTGCAAAACTGTTTAACGAGCTGGGCCCGCGCTTCGCGAGCCGTGCCGGTGGTTACACTCGCATTCTGAAGTGTGGCTTCCGTGCAGGCGACAACGCGCCGATGGCATACATCGAGCTGGTTGATCGTTCTGAATCGAAAGCAGAAGCAGCTGCAGAGTAATCTGCAGTAAAGTAAAAAAACCCGCTTAGGCGGGTTTTTTTATATCCGCAGAATCGCCACATCTCTACAATCATTGTATCTTTAGTGTTCCTTCCCTGGAGGCGATCATGTGGTTAATCGACCAGTGGGCTGAACGTCATATTCTGGATTCACAAAAAAATGGCGAGTTTGATAGTTTACCGGGCACTGGTAAACCGATCTTGCTGGATGATAATTCTCATGTGCCACCTGAGTTACGTGCTGGGTTCAGGTTATTGAAAAATGCGGGTTGTCTTCCCCCTGAGCTCGAGTATCGCAAACAAGCTGTCGCGCTTTCAGATCTTCTACAGCAAATCCAAAAAGAGCACCCAGATTATCCAGCCCTCGCGCGGCGTCTGTCCTTACTGGAACTTAAACTTCGTCAGGCAGGATTGAGCACCGAATTTCTGCATAGCCAATATGCTGATAAATTGCGTAACAAAATGAAGGAGTAATAGCTATGTTTCGTATAGGAGAACTGGCTAAGCTTGCTGATGTCACTCCAGACACCATTCGTTATTATGAAAAGCAGCAGATGATGGAGCATGAAGTCCGCACAGAAGGCGGTTTTCGACTTTATTCTGACAATGATCTACGCAGACTCAAATTTATTCGTCATGCTAGACAGCTGGGTTTCACCCTGGAATCGATCCGTGAGTTACTTTCAATTCGTATTGATCCTGAACACCACACATGCCAGGAATCCAAAAGCATTGTTCAGGAACGGCTTAGCGAAGTTGAGGCCCGAATTGAAGAGCTGCGGGTTATTCGTCGCTCTCTGCAAAAACTCAACGACACTTGTTGTGGCAGCGAACATAGCAGTGTGTACTGCTCAATTCTGGAAACATTAGAGCAGGGTTCTGGCCGTTCCGGGACATGTTGATTTTGTCTGTCAGCAGATCTAAAATCGCGTCGTTTTTAACCATTCCAGGAGTGTTTATGAGCCGTTACCAGCATACGAAAGGCCAAATTAAAGACAATGCTCTTGAAGCTTTGCTTCATGATCCACTATTCCGACAGCGTGTAGAGAAGAATAAGAAAGGAAAAGGCAGCTTTTTACGTAAAGAGAAACATTCAAAAGGAGGTAACTGGGAGGCCAGTGGCAAGCAAGCAAAATGCTTTTTTACCACTGGCCTTCTGGCATTCCTGGCCTGAGTTATTGACGGCTGTTTTGTTCTTTCAACAAATCACGAATTTCTGCCAGTAACACCTCTTCCTTACTTGGTACCGGTGGCGCTTTAGGTTCTTCTTCCTGTTTACGTTTCAACTTATTGATGACCTTGATTGCCATAAAGATGGCGAAAGCGACAATCAAAAAGTCAAAAATATTCTGAATGAATACACCGTAGTGCATTACTACGGCCGGTATATCCCCTTGTGCATCACGTAATGTCAGGGCGAATTGCTTGAAGTCTACGCCACCGATGAGCAAGCCAAGAGGCGGCATAATAATATCAGCTACCAGTGATGAAACAATTTTACCGAACGCTGCGCCGATAATGACACCCACTGCCAAATCGACGACATTCCCGCGCATCGCGAATTCGCGAAAGTCTTTCAATAAGCTCATACTTTTCCCCTTATGCCATCTGGTAACGTAAGTCTAACAAATGTCCTCTCAATTGCCATTCACAGCACAAATTTGCCTGTAATTTTAACGTGCGAATAAAAAAGGCGCCGTATGAGGCGCCTTGATAATCATAAAAAGAAGGGGCTCGGCTGGAACAAACGTTCCACGTCTGAAATGTACTTTTTATCTGTCAGGAACATGATGACATGGTCGCCCTGCTCAATACGTAAGTTGTCATTTGCAATCATGACATCATTACCGCGCACGACGGCGCCAATAATTGTTCCTGGAGGCAGCTTAATATCATCGATCACCCGGCCCACAACGAGTGAAGTACTTTCATCACCATGCGCAACCGCCTCGATGGCTTCGGCAACACCACGGCGAAGGGATGAAACTCCCACGATGTCTGCTTTTCTCACGTGGCTGAGCAGTGCTGAAATGGTTGCCTGTTGAGGAGAGATGGCGATATCGATTACGCTGCCCTGGACCAAATCGACATAAGCCTTTCGTTGAATGAGCACCATGACTTTTTTAGCCCCCATGCGTTTGGCAAGCATGGCTGACATGATGTTGGCTTCATCGTCATTGGTGACGGCAATAAACAGATCCATTTGATCAATATGTTCTTCGGCCAACAATTCTTGATCCGAAGCATCACCATAAAACACGATGGTATTTTGTAATTTTTCCGCCAGTTCAGCGGCACGCTGTTGATCGCGCTCGATCAACTTGACGCTGTAATCTTTTTCCAGCCGTCTCGCCAGGCCTGCTCCAATATTTCCACCGCCTACCAGCATGATGCGTTTATAGGGTTTTTCGAGTCGCTGAAGTTCGCTCATTACTGCACGAATGTGCTGCGAGGCGGCGATAAAGAAGACTTCATCTCCTGCTTCGACGATAGTCGAGCCCTGAGGACGGATGGGACGATCGTGACGAAAAATAGCAGCCACGCGTGTATCAATATGGGGCATGTGCTCACGCATGGTAGACAATGCATTTCCGACCAGCGGTCCACCGTAGTAGGCTTTTACAACTGCGAGGCTGACTTTTCCTTCTGCAAAATTAACAACCTGCAGTGCGCCGGGATATTCAATAAGACGGTAGAGGCTGTCGATGACAAGCTGCTCCGGTGCGATCAAATGATCAATCGGCACGGCTTCGGAGTGGAATAATTTGTCTGCATCGCGCACATAGTCAGGCGAACGAATACGGGCAATTCGGTTGGGTGTGTTGAACAACGAATAGGCAACCTGGCAGGCCACCATGTTAGTTTCATCTGAACTAGTTACTGCAACGAGCATGTCAGCATCGTCGGCACCCGCTTCACGAAGTACACGTGGATGGGATCCATGGCCCTGAACCACACGCAAATCAAATTTATCCTGCAGGCTGCGCAGACGATCGCCATTGATATCGACAACGGTAATATCGTTGTTCTCGCCGACGAGATTTTCTGCCAGAGTTCCCCCGACCTGCCCCGCACCCAGTATTATTATTTTCATCTGCTGTGGCCCGTTAGTTCCGTCACTGTTTTACAAGCTTAGCGTAAAAGAAACCGTCACCTTCTTCTGCATCTGGCAGGTGCTGTAGGCCTGGCTGCTCCGCAGTTCCTGTCACAACCAATTGCGCATCAGGCGTGCGTTTCAGGAATGCGCTCATCTGCTGGCTATTCTCTTCCGGCAAAATGGAACAGGTTGCATAAACCAGAGTACCGCCAGATTTCAGATGCGGCCAGATGGCGTCAAGAATCTCCGATTGCAGCTGCGCGAGTTCCTTAATATCACGATCGCGACGTAGCCATTTGATATCTGGATGACGTCGAATGACCCCTGTTGCAGAGCAAGGTGCATCAAGCAAAATTCGATCGAATTTCTCACTGCCGCACCATTGCGATGGATAACGACCATCACCTTGTTTGACTTCAGCCTTCATGCCAAGCCGTTTGAGGTTTTCATAAACACGCGACAAACGCTGTTCATCGATATCGACAGCCAGCACACTCGCTTCGGGAGCTGCTTCAAGTATATGTGTAGTTTTCCCGCCTGGGGCCGCACAAAGATCCAGTATTCGCTCGCCATTTTTCGGTTCCAGGAAAGCCACACTGCGTTGCGCAGCGGCATCCTGGACCGTGACCCAACCTTGTTCGAATCCTGGTAGTGCGTGCACCGGTGCTGGCGAAGCCAGTCGGATGGCGTCAGGGTATGTGTCGTGGGTGAATCCCGGCATACCTTCTGCCTCCAGCAATGCCAGCCAGGCATCGCGGGTATGATGTGTCCGGTTTACACGTAGCCACATCGGGGGGCGCTGGTTATTTGCTTCAACTATTTTTTGCCATTCCTGTGGGTAGGCACGCTTGATTCGCTGGAGCAGCCAGTCAGGGTGCAGATAGCGCTGCTGGCTTTGTTCGAATTCTGCCATCAATTCTGCCTGTTGGCGTTGAAATTGACGCAGAACACCGTTAATCAATCCCTTAAGCTGAGGTCGCTTGATGGCGACGGCACCTTCTACTGTTTCTGCCAGTGCCGCATGAGGAGGAATGCGTGTATGCAGCAGCTGATACAATCCCACCATGATCAGATAATGTACTGTCCGCTGTTTCCCTGACATCGGGCGGGCCATCAATTTATTGATTAGCCAGTCCAGCTGAGGAAGTGTTCGTAGCACACCAAAACAAAGTTCCTGAAGCAATGCTCTGTCTTTATCGGAGACTTTTTGCTGCATTGGCGGCAAAACGCTACTCAGCGATTGCCCTTTTTCGATCACTTGCTCAATTGCCTGCGCTGCAAGGCTTCGTAAATTAAGGTTTTTTTTCATAGCCGCAAAATAAAAAATGCCCGGAGTTACCGGGCTGAGAGATTTGATCAGATCAGACGATTACCTGGCGTAAACCATTCGCGCCGGGAGTTCAATAAATCCTGGGCGTTCATAGCTTTCTTGCCCGCGGGTTGAAGAGACTCAAGGTTTAAAATCCCATCGTCTGTCGCAACCTGGATGCCGAGTTTATTCGCTTCAATTATCGTTCCGGGCGCTACTTTGACCTGCGTGTTGATTGCAGACGCTTTCCAGACTTTAACTGGCTGCTCGTCAATGATGAAATAGCTCATAGGCCATGGATTAAATGCCCGGACGCAGCGTTCGAGTTGCGCGGCGGAAAGAGACCAGTCAATAAGGGCTTCTTCCTTGCTGAGTTTCTCTGCATAGGTAACCAGAGCTTCATCCTGCACTTCTGGCTGGGCGGTCCCCGAAGCTATCTGCTTAAGTGTCTCAAGCAGACCCAGTGGGCCAAGCTCGGCCAGCTTGTCATACAACGTTGCGCTGGTATCTTCATCCGTTATGGGGCAGGCAAGTTTGTAGAGCATATCACCCGTATCCAGGCCCACATCCATTTGCATAATGGTCACACCAGTTTCTTGATCGCCCGCCCAGAGCGAACGTTGGATGGGCGCAGCGCCGCGCCAGCGTGGAAGAAGCGAACCGTGGACGTTAAGACATCCCAGACGTGGCATATCCAGCACGGCTTTAGGCAGAATTAACCCATAGGCAACCACGACCATCACATCGGCACGTAAATCGGCGACTAATTGCTGGTTACCCTGCGGGCGCAAAGACGCTGGTTGATATACCGGGATCCCTTTTTCTTCCGCAAGAACTTTAACCGGGCTTGGCATGAGTTTTTTGCCCCGGCCAGCAGGACGATCAGGTTGGGTAAAGACCCCAACAACCTGATGTTCAGAAGAGAGCAGCGCGTCGAGGTGACGCGCTGCAAAATCAGGGGTGCCTGCAAAAATAATCCGTAAAGAATCTGCCACTTTCGTGTTTGTCCTTAAGCTCTGGCTTTCATACGATCCAGTTTTTCAACTTTCTGACGAATACGTTGCTGTTTGAGCGGTGAGAGATAATCGATAAACAATTTCCCGACCAGATGATCCATTTCATGCTGAATGCAAATAGCCAGAAGATCGTCGGCTTCAAGCTCAAACGGTTTACCGTTACGATCAAGCGCGCGGATTTTTACTTTTTCAGCACGTGGAACCAGCGCACGCTGTTCTGGAATAGACAAACAACCTTCTTCAATCCCCGTCTCACCGCTTTTTTCCAGCAGCTCAGGGTTAATCAGCGTCAGTTGCTCATCACGATTTTCTGAAACATCAATAACGATGATTCTCTGATGAATGTCCACCTGAGTTGCAGCCAGGCCAATACCTTCCTCTGCGTACATCGTTTCGAACATATCATCAACGATACGCTGAATTTCTTCATTCACTTCTTTTACCGGCGTCGCGACTTTGCGAAGGCGCTCGTCGGGAATATGTAACACTTGCAAAACTGCCATAAATATCCAGAGTCGTGTTCAGGAGTTGGAAAGATTATTACCTCCATTCTAGACAAATCCCCCTCCGATTGACAGCATCGGTGACCAATCGCAAGGATTGAGCGGGCCACTTATGGCAGGGCAGGAGGTTAGGATGACATCCACAGAGATCTGGCTGCGTTTGATTTATGTTAATGACCTATACGGGGATGGGATGGTCCGGGCAGCGCAACGTTTGGGCCAGCTACCCACAATTGATTTTGATGCCTTATCAAGCTGCGGCTTGAGGGAAAAACAAGCACGCCGCTTTCTGTCCATGAAGCAGCAAGAGATTGAATCTAGTCTGGCCTGGTTGGCAGAGCCGCAACATCATTTTATACCTGCTACGGATGTACGATATCCGCCGCAATTGCGTGCAATTATTGATTACCCGGGCGCGCTTTTTATCAAAGGGGATCCCGCCATTCTTGGCGAGCATCAGCTTGCCGTAGTGGGAAGCCGGACACACTCCTGGTATGGCGAACGATGGGGACGGCTTTTTTGTGAGACGCTTGCCCAGAAGGGTTTAGTTATTACCAGTGGACTGGCTTTGGGCATTGATAGCGTTGCCCATCGTGGCGCATTGACGGCTGGCGGTAAAACTATCGCCGTCCTGGGTAATGGGCTTTTTACATTACACCCAAAACGGCATGCCTTACTGGCAACACAAATTATTGATGGGGGTGGGGCGTTAGTCTCAGAATTCGCGCTGAATACCACCCCCTTTGCGGGTAATTTCCCCCGCAGGAATCGTATCATCAGTGGTCTTAGTCATGCGGTTTTAGTGGTTGAAGCCGCACTGCGCAGTGGTTCGCTGGTGACTGCCCGCTGTGCATTAGATCAGGGACGAGATGTGTTTGCTCTTCCTGGTCCAATAGGCAGTCCTGGCAGTGAAGGTCCGCATTGGCTTATTCAACAGGGAGCTTTTATGGCGACGTCTCCGGAATGCATCCTGGAAAATATGCCGACGGTAGCTTCCTCGTTGCAAAAGCAGGTTAAAAAGGCAATTTATTCACCAAATCAAGAAGAGGTGGCATTGCCATTTCCTGAGCTCCTGGCTAACGTAGGAGATGAGGTAACACCTGTTGACGTCGTCGCTGAACGTGCCGGCCAACCTGTGCCAGTAACGGTTGCTCAATTGCTTGAACTGGAGTTAGCAGGGTGGATCGCAGCTGTACCCGGCGGCTATGTCCGATTGAGGAGGGCAAGCCATGTTCGACGTACTAATGTATTTGTTTGAGACTTACATCCATAACGAAGCCGAAATGCGTGTAGATCAGGACAAACTGGAACGGGATCTTACCGATGCTGGCTTTGATCGTGAGGACATTTACAACGCACTTCTCTGGCTGGAAAAGTTGGCTGATTATCAGGAAGGCCTCGCCGAACCGATGCAGTTGGCTTCTGACCCTCTGTCCGTTCGAATTTATACGGCAGAAGAATGCGACAGGCTGGATGCCAGTTGCCGGGGATTTTTACTATTCCTGGAGCAAATTCAGGTGCTAAACCTCGAAACGCGTGAAATGGTTATTGAACGCGTGCTTGCGCTGGATACAGCAGAGTTCGATCTTGAAGACCTTAAATGGGTCATTTTGATGGTGCTCTTCAATATTCCTGGGTGTGAAAATGCCTACCAGCAAATGGAAGAATTACTCTTTGAAGTGAATGAAGGTATGCTTCACTAATCTTCAGCATCTTTCTGAGTCATTATGGCCAAATCAGCACTTTTCTCGGTGCGCAACAATGAGCCCTGCCCACAGTGCGGGGCTGAACTTGTTATACGCTCCGGTAAACACGGCCCGTTCCTTGGGTGTTCCCACTATCCTGAGTGTGATTATGTGCGCCCCCTGAAGAGCCAGGCGGATGGGCATGTTGTCAAAATTTTGGATGGGCAAATGTGTCCCGCTTGTGGCTCTGTTCTCGCATTGCGTCAGGGGCGGTTCGGTATGTTTATCGGTTGCAGTCAGTATCCGGCTTGTGAACATACCGAGCAAATTGATAAGCCTGACGACACCGCTATCACTTGCCCACAATGCCAGACTGGGCATCTCATTCAGCGTCGCTCTCGGTTCGGTAAAACGTTCCACTCTTGCGATCGCTATCCTGATTGTCAGTTTGTTATCAATTTTAAACCCGTGGCGGGCGAGTGCCCTGTATGTCACTACCCGCTATTAATAGAGAAGAAAACGGCGCAGGGTCTTAGATGTTTCTGCGCCAGTAAACAATGTGGAAAGCCGGTAACGGCGGAATAAATCGTGAAAAGTAACCTGCAACTGGACCCTATTGCTGCTGCAGTGGAAGTCCTTAAAAATAAAAACGTCATCGCCTATCCAACAGAAGCCGTCTTCGGCGTCGGGTGTGATCCCGATAGTGAACAAGCGGTATACCGTTTGCTGGAGCTTAAGCAGCGCCCCGTAGAAAAGGGACTCATACTGATTGCGGCTAACTTTGAGCAACTTAAACCTTATATAGATGACAGTATGCTCACCGAGGTGCAGCGCCGGGCTATTTTTGCCTGCTGGCCTGGGCCGGTGACTTTTGTTTTTCCTGCAAAAGCCACCACTCCGCGTTGGTTAACCGGGCGTTTTGATTCTCTGGCAGTGCGTGTGACAGATCATCCTCAGGTCATCGCATTGTGTGAAACGTTCGGAAAACCGCTGGTGTCGACCAGCGCTAATCTGACAGGATTGCCACCATGCCGGACTAATGAAGAAGTCCATCAGCAATTCGGCGCAGATTTTCCTGTTGTGAAAGGCCTGACCGGTGGTCGACAGAATCCTTCTGAAATTCGTGACGCCCTGACCGGCGAACTTTTCCGTCAAGGGTAACTTATGGAATCTTATGTAGTTTTTGGTAACCCTATTGCGCATAGCAAATCGCCTGCTATTCATGCGCAATTTGCTCAGCAGTTGCAAATAGATCACCCGTATGGCCGTATTCTCGCGCCGTTAGATGATTTCACGGGTACGCTGAATACGTTTTTTTCAAACGGTGGTAAGGGGGCTAACGTCACCATGCCATTTAAAGAAGAAGCGTTTAGTCGTGCAGATGAGCTAACGGAGCGAGCGGCACTTGCTGGTGCAGTAAACACGTTGAAGCGCCTCGAAGATGGTCGGCTGGTGGGGGATAACACCGATGGTATTGGCCTGCTGAGTGACTTGCAGCGTTTGTCCTTTATTAAACCTGGTCTGCGCATTTTGCTAATTGGTGCGGGTGGGGCTGCGCGCGGCGTGCTGCTCCCGTTACTCTCACTGGATTGTGCCGTGACCATTGTTAATCGTACTTTTTCCCGTGCACATGAGCTGGCGGCTCTCTTTGCCCACACGGGCGGTGTCACTGCGTTGAAAGAGAGTGATGTGGTTGGGCATGAATTTGATCTGGTCATCAATGCCACATCCAGTGGAGTGGGAGGCGAAATCCCATCTATTCCCGCTTCTATCATTCACTCACAGCTGTACTGTTATGACATGTTTTATCAAAAGGGCGATACCCCTTTTCTGGCGTGGTGTAAGTCGTTGGGCGCAACCCAATGCTCAGATGGTCTGGGGATGCTGGTGGGGCAGGCGGCGCACGCGGTACTGTTATGGCATGGCGTGTTGCCCGAGATTGAACCTGTCATTGCTAAATTAAAGCAGGAACTGGCAGAGTGAATCAGGCAATACAATTTCCCGATCGCGAGGAGTGGAATGAGGCAGAGTGTGCCCTTCACTTTCCGGCGATGGTTAATGGGATGCTGCTCACTTGCATTATTCCGGGTAACGTTTTGGCATCTCGTTTTGGTGGTGAGACGCCAGCGCAATGGCTGGCGGCATTCAGACAGCATCGTTGGGATCTTGAGGATGAAGCTGAAAAGCGTCTTCTCGAACAACAAGAAGACGCTCAGGGGCGGGTCTGGCTTTCCTGAGCAAGATACTCATCTTTCCATTTCACGTAATTGTTGGCCGAGTACCTTAATCCTTCTATTTCCGCCTCGGTGAGCGGACGGATTTGCTTAATCGGGCTTCCGAGATATAAGTAGCCGCTCTCCAGACGCTTGTTTTGCGGCACCAGGCTGCCCGCGCCAATCATCACGTCATTCTCAATGACGGCCCCGTCGAGCAAAATCGATCCCATACCCACAAGAACACGGTTACCAATAATACATCCGTGGAGCATGACTTTATGCCCAACCGTGACGTCTTCTCCAATGAGAAGAGGATTACCTTCCGGGTTGTAGGATGACTTGTGGGTGACATGTAACACGCTTCCATCCTGGATATTGCTACGCGCCCCTATCTCAACGTAATTGACGTCGCCGCGGATAACGACGAGTGGCCAGATTCCCACATCGTCCGCCATTCTGACGTCGCCTATGACAACACTCGAGTCATCAATCATCACTCGCAGGCCCAATTTTGGGAAAAGATCCTTATAAGGACGTAATACTGCAGACATAGCTACCTCATCGAAAATAGGTGGTGGTGATGACTTTGGTAGCAATGCAGGCGTTGTGCAACCCTTTTGCTTATCAGAATGTGAGCAGATCGTACGGGATCTGGGCGAAAAGAATGGAAAAGCAGCAGTCAGAAAAAAAGATCTAAAAAACGCTTGTGCTAAAAGTTGGGATCCCTATAATGCGCCTCCATCGACACGGCGGATGTGAATCACTTCACACTAACTA
>CAUSEC010000067.1:0-10645 GCA_963530515.1 uncultured Enterobacteriaceae bacterium
CACAACCCGCTACGGGGGAGACTTACCCGAAATCTGATTTATTCAACAAAGCCCTATCCACTCCCCCCTATGGCATTAGTAAATTTGTTTGAATCATCAGCCTTGCTTTTGCATCAGCGTGCACATGTAAATTTAAAACACTCTCAATCTTTGGCATTACTCCGCGACACCCTTCTCCCCAAACTCCTCTCGGGTGAAATCACCCTACCGGAAGCCGAGCAGGCGGTAAGTGAGGCGGAAAATGTATAAAGTCGATACGCCGACCAATAGTCTGCATTCTCTGCAAGAGGTGTCGTTCAGCAGCCTCGGCTTTCGCGAGCGCGATCACCTGCAGGAGTGGCTGGCAAAGAATCCCCAGGCGTTAACCCGCGACAACGACGATGAGTTGCTGATTATCCAGAAAGAGTTCGCCGGTTTTGACGACACCAAAGAACGTCTCGATCTGCTGGCGCTCGATAAAAAAGGCAACCTGGTCATCATCGAAAATAAGCTTGATGATTCCGGGCGCGACGTCGTCTGGCAGGCGCTGAAATATGCCGGCTACTGCGCCAACCTGCGTCAGGAGAGCGTGGTGGAGATCTTCCAGCTTTATCTGGATCAGTATGAGCCCAACGAGAACCGCCAGGCGGCAGAGGTCATCGCCGAATTTATGGGCTGGGAAAGCCTGAAAGAAGGGGTGCTCAACCGCAAAGGCACCCAGCGCGTCATCATGGTTGCGGCCAATTTCCGCAAAGAGGTCACCAATACCGCGCTGTGGTTGATGCAGTTTGGTATCCGCGCCCAGTGCTTCAAAGTGACCCCCTACCGTTTTGGTGAAGACGTGTTTGTCGATATCCGCCAGGTTATCCCAACCCCGGAAGCGGAGTCGTACATGATTGGCATGGCGCAAAAAGAGGCGGAAGAGCAGTCCACCTCCAGCAGTAGCGAACTGCAGCAGCGTCACTATCTGCGCCGCGAGTTCTGGACGATGGCGCTGGAAAAATTCCGCACCAGCCCCTGTTCACTGTTTAACAACCGCGCTCCCTCAACCGATCACTGGCTGGCTGCCGGGTCGGGCGTTAGCGGCGTGCCGTTTGAGCTTATCTTTTCCCAGAAAGACGCTCGCGTGCAGCTCAATATTTCGCGCGGAGATGCGCTGGAAAACACCTGGTTATTTGAACGCCTTCAGGAACGTAAAACGCACATTGAATCGCTGTTTGGCGAGCCGCTCGACTGGCGGTTGCTGCCAGAGCGAAAAAGCTGCCAGATCGTCTGTTCAAAGACGTTTGACGGCGGCAATAAAGAGATCTGGCCTGTCATTATCGACTGGATGATGGATAGCATGAACCGTCTGGAAAAAGCGATCCGCCCGAGCCTGCTGGAACTGGCGATTGAGCTGAAACAGACCGGTATGATCACCGAGGGAGAGGAAGAGTAATGCTGAGCGAAGACGATTTAGAGCAGCAATGCCTGAAATGGTTTGCTGAACAGGACTGGGAAGTGCTGCACGGGCCAGATATCGCGCCGGATGGCGACAACCCGCTGCGTGCTTCATTTCATGATGTGTTTCTGCGCCCGGTGATGCTGGAGCAGCTGCAAACCATCAACCCCCATCTCCCTGTTTCCGTGCTGGAAGAGGTGATACTCCGTATTACCCGCCCCGAAAGCCCGGATCTGGTCGTCAGCAACAAAGCATTCCATCACCTGTTGCTCGACGGCGTACCCGTTGAGTACAAGCGTGAAGACAAAACGGTTCACGATAAAGCCCTGCTGATGGATTTCAACCATCCCGGCAATAACCGCTTTATGGTCGTAAATCAGGTGGCTATTCAGGGGATAAAACAGGTTCGTCGTCCGGATATTATCTGCTATATCAACGGCCTGCCGGTGGCGGTGATTGAGCTGAAAAGCCCGATTGATGCCAATGCCGATATCTGGGCTGCGTTTAACCAGCTGCAGACCTATAAAAACGAACTCAGCGACCTGTTTATCTGTAACGAAGCGCTGGTAGTGAGCGACGGGCAAAATGCGCGTATCGGCTCTCTGACCGCTGATGAAGAGCGTTTTCTGCCGTGGAAAACGGTGGCGAACGAAGATGATAAACCGCAGTTTCACTGGCAGCTTAAAACGGTAGTGCAGGGCTTCTTTAATCGCGAACTGCTGCTCGATTACATTCGTTTCTTTGTGCTGTTTGAAAACGATGGCAAACGGCTTATCAAAAAGATTGCCGCTTACCATCAGTTCCACGCGGTGCGTGAAGCGGTTGCGGCAACGATTGTGGCCTCTACCGGTAAACATCTTCCGCTGCGCAGCAACATTACCCCCGGCAGTAAAAAAGCGGGCGTGGTGTGGCATACCCAGGGCTCCGGCAAAAGTATCTCCATGTGCTGTTACGCCGGAAAGCTGCTGCAACAAACAGAGATGAATAATCCGACCATCGTCGTGGTGACCGACCGTAACGATCTTGACGGGCAGCTCTACGCCACGTTTTGCCAGGCGCATGATTTACTCAAGCAAACGCCGTTACAGGCCAACGACCGCGACGAACTGCGCGAGCTGCTCAACGCCCGTGAATCCGGCGGCATTATCTTTACCACCGTGCAGAAGTTTGCGCCGCTGGACAGTGAACAGAGCCATCCGGCACTTAACGTCCGCAGCAACATCGTGGTGATTTCCGATGAAGCGCACCGCAGCCAATATGGACTGAGCGCCACGCTGGACCGGCAAACCGGGGCCTATAAATACGGCTACGCCAAGCATATGCGCGATGCGCTACCGAATGCGTCGTTTATGGGCTTCACTGGTACGCCGATTGCCTCGGAAGATAAAGATACCCGTGCCGTGTTCGGTGATTATGTCTCTATCTACGATATTCAGGATGCGGTTGATGATGGCGCGACGGTGCCGATTTACTACGAATCCCGGCTGGCAAAACTCGATCTGAACCATGACGAGCTGGAAACGCTCTCTGATCAGGTCGATGAACTGGTAGAAGACGAAGAAACGGGCCAGCAAGAAAAAACCAAAGGTGACTGGAGCCGTCTGGAAAAGCTGGTCGGTTCAGAGCCACGTATTCAGCAGGTCGCCGCCGATCTGGTTCAGCATTTTGAAACACGTAACACTGCCATGAACGGCAAGGCGATGGTTGTCGC
This sequence comes from uncultured Enterobacteriaceae bacterium, assembly GCA_963530515.1. Taxonomy (GTDB): domain Bacteria; phylum Pseudomonadota; class Gammaproteobacteria; order Enterobacterales; family Enterobacteriaceae; genus CBFFRJ01. The sequence goes on from CAUSEC010000067.1 coordinate 3,132, forward strand.
CATGAGCCGCGAGATCTGCGTGAAACTGTACGATGCCATCGTGGCGATACGCCCTGAATGGCACAGTGAAGACGTTGAACAAGGGGCGATCAAAGTCATCATGACCGGATCGGCGTCAGATAAAGATCACCTGCAATCGCATATTTACAACAAACAGACCAAAAAACGCCTGGAAGCCCGCTTTAAAGATCTGAACGATCCGCTGAAACTGGTGATTGTGCGGGATATGTGGCTGACCGGGTTTGATGCCCCATGCTGTCACACCATGTATATCGACAAACCGATGCGCGGCCATAATTTGATGCAGGCGATTGCCCGCGTTAACCGTGTGTTCCGGGATAAACCCGGCGGGCTGGTGGTGGATTATATCGGCATTGCCAACGAGCTGAAGCAGGCGCTGAAAACCTATACCGATTCAAAAGGCAAAGGACAGACAACGGTCGATGCCAGGGAAGCCTTTGCGATTCTGCTGGAAAAAATGGATGTCATTCATGGGATGTTTGCCCGTTCGGCGGGTAAGCCGGGATTTGATTACACGGGCTTCTCCCGCGATCCGCTGGCCTTCTTGCGTGATGCCGTGAACTACATTCTGGGACTGGATGACGGTAAAAAACGCTACCTCGATGTTTCGCTGGCGATGAGTAAAGCCTGGTCACTGTGTAATACGCTGGATGAGGCGAAACCCTTACAGGAGGAGTTCGCGTTTCTTTCGGCGGTCAGGGTGGGGCTTATCAAGCTCGATCCGAAGGCAAAGTTTAGCCAGTCAGAAAAAAACTCTCTTCTGAGCAAGATCCTCGATAACGCGGTTGTCGCGACCGGGGTTGAGGATGTCTTCGCACTCGCCGGGCTGGATAAACCGAACATAGGTTTGCTGTCCGATGAGTTTTTGGAAGAAGTGCGGGAAATGCCGCAGCGTAATCTGGCAGTGGAACTGCTGGAAAAACTGCTCAATGACGGCATTCATGCCCGTTCGGGCAATAACGTGGTGCAGCAGAAGAAATACTCCGACCGACTGAAAGCGGTGCTGCTCAAATACAATAACCGCGCCATTGAGACCGCGCAGGTGATTGAAGAGCTGATCCAGATGGCGAAAGCGTTCCAGGAGGCGATGGCGCGTGATGATGCGTTAGGGCTGACCCCGGATGAAATCGCCTTCTATGATGCGCTGGCTGAAAATGAAAGTGCAGTGCGTGAACTGGGCGATGATACGCTGAGAAAGCTGGCCATCGAAGTGACATTGAAATTGCGGCAGTCCACCACCGTGGACTGGCAGGTGCGTGAAAGCGTGCGTGCCCGATTGCGTATTCTGGTGCGCCAGACGCTGCGTAAGTATAAGTATCCGCCGGACAAAACGCCGGGCGCCGTGGAACTGATTTTGAAGCAGGCAGAAGTGGTGTCGAACAGCTGGACAGTCTAAAACGTTCATCGATTATCTTGACGGAGGTGGTTCAATGTCGGTTACTGTAACAGTTGAAAAAGTAGGGGCGGCATTTGCATTGATCAAATGCCACCATAGGCCTGAAGCAGAATATGAATTTACTGGTGAGTTTCTCGGGCTTTCACACGAGCTGAAGTTTGCAGGGAAGAATTTACGAGAACTGAGAGAAACTGGCTGTTCTATTTATGGAATTTATCAGGATGAATACGGCATGACCTTACTTCCTGATCATCCCGGCATTAAACTGGCCGAAATACTAGCGGTATCAAATATAGGACTGAATAAATTTTCGGTTTACATGGGATGTCGCGAGCAAGAGATAGTTGAATTGTTGAACGGTTCAGTTTCACTGACGAAAGCTATGGCACTCCGGTTATCGCATGTAGTCGGTGGAAGTTGGTCGAAGTGGATGTTAATTCAAGAGCAGTTTGAATTACAGTTGGCACAACGAGAGATTAAAGAATTAATGATTTTGACTAATATCGGGGATGAGGTCGTTGGATTATAGTAAAACAACCATCTTTAACTGATGGGTTTGGCCTTTCCATCCATAAGAAAGGCCATTTCTGTAAAAAAATAAATTACCAGCGACTGCAGCCGAAGCTACGGTCGCCATCTCCGTATACTTTTGTATCAAGTTTAGCCAGGTAGTCAAGACGATTCAGTAATTTATTGTATTCTCCTTCAAAGTTAAAATCATTGACGTCTAATATATAACGACAATTTTCAGGGTAGTGAACCAATCCCGGATAATCATCCAGTTCCAATCCCAGTGCGCTATACCATGCTCTTACAATCATCATCCTTAAATTGCTTTCGGCCTCATAATCACCTAAATGGTAATAAGCATCTTTGTTAAAAAAAAGACCAATATGAAAATGACATTTCCCCTCTTCGGAAAACTCCCTTACCCAAACATGACGAACACGATTTGGATAAATTCGTTTACCGTTAGCTGCTCTGGCTTTCTCATTGGCCTCCAGCATTGCATTTAACGCATTACGGAAACGGGATATAGCACCAGGCTCTAGATTAGGAAAACAGCAAACAGTGTCACCTCTGTCTAAAATGGGTGGATAATGAACATCAACACGTAACGCCATTGTTCTGGGGAATTCACTGATAGCATCATTGACGACTCGTTCAATATGTTTTTTATAGGCGAGCACATGCTCACCATGGGAACCATGATATAATTCCATGCTTCGATCCTGTTGTTAGCCCTACGGCTTATGATAGCCGTATACAGTAAAATGATCAGACATAGCTGAATGTCTGTGGTTAGTTATATTAATTAACTATTAATAGTAATGACTGTTGTATAATACCTTTCCAACAATAAAACTTGTTATCAACCCATTACCCATGCAGTAAAATACTTAAAAAGCAACTCTGCAATTATAATCACCCAAAGATGCCATTATCCCAGTGTCTTTTTACCGTGGAAATACTTATTCCTAAGATCTTTGCCACCTTGGATTGAGAGTAATGCTTAGCCTTCTCACTCTGAATTAAATGGTAATATTTACTTCCTTCAGGCCTTCCTAGAATTTTCTTTGATTTTGCTTTGTTAGTAGGCATCTTTTACCCTCATCAAGCTATTAGGTACTAACTCCATACTGTCGAGATGTATGCAACTAAGTGGTTATGCTTAACATTGGTATCAGAAAGTATGGTTTACTTCACCGTTAAAGGGGTTAATAATGATGGCATCTCCTCCTTTCATCGCCTTTTGAGGTGTATCGCCTTCGGCAATCACCGGGACCATTACCGCTAGATCATTTGTGTAATAAATTGGTATCCAGCAATAGCATGATTGTTTATGGTGGATTTTATTTCTTTTCAATACCTCTTCAATTCCAAATGTAATAAGTTCAAAGATTGGCATAATCACAATGCTGCTCAAATCAAAAAAACAACCATCGTAAACTGTTTCCTTTATCAGTATGATATTTGACAACCCTCCTGCAATTAGATGTTTGTGGTTCACGCGCCGATCTGTGTAAATAAAAATTGCTTTTTTTACATTGAAGCTTTTTATAATGTATGTGAGCTTTTCATGAATTAATTTTTTTTCACTCTTCCCCATCTTATCATGAGATATTTTGTGTGCATAAAAATTCTGGTCGATAACCTCGTTCCGGTGTCGAATGTGAGTGTTCCAGACGGAATGAAAAAACTCTTCGTAAGTTAATTTTGGCTCCCCCCGTGCTATTGACGGGGCCTTCTCTTCAAAAATACAGCCTAATGTTGACTCCAAAGTTTGAGCTATATGATATTGCGATGTTATTTTATTCAATGCTGGGACTGTGGCGTTTAATAAAAATGATATCACCTCTGACCTGGAGTATCCTTTTGCATTGCTATAGTCGTCAATTGCATCAATAGTAGAACTATTGTTTACGCTGAAAGTGATGCGTTTTTTCATATGTGACCTTGAATTTTGTTAATGTGAGATGTGATAAATAGTATTAATCTCCCCCCATTGTTAATGGAAGGTTTGTATTAACTAACCCGGCTATTCTTTAGAATAGCCGGGGGAGGCCTCTATTAGTTACTATATACTGAGAAGGTTAATAGGTATCTATCAATGTCTTTACGTGACCAATAGTGTCGGTTTTTAATTTTCTTCGGTCGCGGTAAACCATTAGGCAGTTTGTCTTTGCAAAGCCAAGCTCGAATAGTTTGTACTTCATAGCCAATAATATTAGCTAACTCGCGGGTAGAAATTAGTTGTGACTGAGAGGGTTTTTGATGTTTGATATCGCTCATTTCATCACCCCAACATTTGATATGTGGGCAAATAAGACGATAATTGTTTTTAACAGAGATGAAAGAATGAAATGAAAAGGGGTGAATATGGGGTCTCTATCGGGATCGGGGTCGCTACTACTACCATCCGATGAAGATGATGATGAGTTTTTTGATGACGTTGTTGAACTTCGGCGTGAGCGGGAAGTATTCCCCTTTGGTGGAAAAGGGCATGTTATAGTATTGACTACATTCCTAATAGCAACTAAAAGTTTTGAAACACGGTGCCAAAGAGGTAGTATTCGGTCAGTACTACTATTATTAAAACGCTGAATTGTTGTTTCCCAAAAATTAGAACTTTTGTTTTTAGTCGGATGTAAACCCCATCTCGCTCTGATTTCCGCACTTCGGTCTTCTCTTGATACAGTTATTGGGTTAGTCACTGTAGTTAATCTCCTGCTTAGTGAGTGAATGTAGTTAGCAGTAATAAAAGATAACTGAAAAAAAATTTCTGTCAACACATGTGATTTTATGTAAGTTGTTGATATTTGATAAAATCAACGCTTATCAACGTTGTTTTTTATTTTTGCTTCTTCTAAGATCCATAATTCAACTTTTTCATGCCATTTTCTTAGCAAATCTAATGGACGGCGGCGATAGTGCTTTTCAGCAAGAGCGCTAGGCTTATGGCCCATAATCTGCGCAACAATACCTGTTGGTACTTCGACCCATTCAGCGAGGGTCCCAAAACTACGGCGCAATCCGTGCAAGCTGATATGTGGTAACTCCGCGCGAGTTAATGCTCTATTATGTGCTGAACGCGGTTCAATAATTTTGCCACTTTTGCTGTTACTTCTGAAAACCCAATTCTCCTCGTTTGTACCACGATTGGGGATCTCCATCAGTGAGCGTAACAAGTCAGAAACATAGGGAGTGAGGGGGATAATTCGCTCGCCTTCGATCTTGTCTTTAATTCTCATGCTTGACCATTTGAAATCTATGTCAGACCAGCGAAGTGAGGAAATTTCTTCACGCCGTGCACCGGTGAGCAAAAGCACTTGGAGATAGGCTGATGCAATGGGATTATTGAGGCTACGCACGGCACTGAACCAGCTTTTGAGCTGTTCTTTTTGTAAGCAATCTCCCGCTTTGCTCGCTGATATTGGAACCATTTTTCTCACGTTATGATCTTGTGCAAGATCGCCATCGATTATTCCCTGATATTTTTTCTGGTAATTAGCCCATTTGATGAATGCACGCAACAGACGGTAGGCATGAGCAGTGACGGTAGGCCGATTTTGTCTCTCTGTACTTAGCCATTCGGCAATGTTCTCTGGTGTTAGTTCTGATAATGGTCGGTCGAGCAGGCTAGCCAGTGGCCCAGGTGAGGTTGGGCCCCGGCCTCTTTTTTTACTTTCGCCTCCACGACTGGACAAGTTAACGTGATCGGCAATGTAGCGTGCAGAGTAGGGGCGTTTAGTTTTTGCGCTGATTCCGGTTCTCAATTCATCAAGATAATCTTCCCAAGCGCTTGAAAAGGTTGCCTTCGTTTTACGAGATTCAGCCTGCTGTGATTCCGCTTCAGCAATTTTTTCCGCCTTAGCTATACGCGGATCTATCCCAGTATCGATTAATGTTTGCAGTCGCCTGGCTTCGGCCCTCGCATCATCAATCCTCCAATCGTTAATGTTGCCAATGGTCATGCGAAGGGTTTTTCCCGCATACAGGCTTTGGAATACAAAGGCTTTTGCTCCACGAGTTGCTCGACATGCCAAGCTTGTTACGTCCGTATCCCAAAGGAAAACTTGGTTTTTCCCTTCAGGTAAAGTAAATCTTCGAATTCGTTCGAAGGTTAGTTTTTGTCTTGAAAGCGCCATTTTTAGGGTTCCTGTTGGGGATTACGGTTTACAGTAATGTAACGGCTGGTGTAAGTAAATTGAAAGGATAAACATCAACACTCATCAATTTACATCAACAGGTTTTTTGTTTTAATATTATGATTTAAAATGATAAATTTGTGATTTCTGATGGTTGTTCAAGCAGTTAAAATATAAAAACTTCGCATTCGTAATGCGAAGGTCGTAGGTTCGACTCCTATTATCGCACCACTCAATAAAATCAAATAGTTATGTTGTTCCCCTCTTTGTTAAGGTAAGGCGATAAAGCACCTCTTAACAAGCCTGATTTAAAAGTTAGCCATTAAAGCAAACTAACTCTTCTCATTTTTAATCACGTGGAAGCTGTAATACCAACGGAGCTTAATGGCTTTTGTAATCTAAAATCAGAATTTTCCTGGAAAAATCTTTCCTCTACCTGTTTGTATTGGGGGTAGGATAAACGATTAATACCATTACAGATCAGAGGGATTCTGAATGCCTGTAAATGAGAGGATTAGAGCAACGTCGGGAACACTTATTACCCCTGGTGGCGTGAGACTTATCACTATGGGTGAGATCGTGTTAGCAAGATCACTTTATGGTTATGGCCTCAGATACAATAAAATTTGGGTGCATCGGGAAAGTTATTTACCATTCAATCTACAGCCTGTCGATATTGCTATGAGTCCAAACGGTGAAATGTGGTTTAGGGAAGATACCTACTCTCACGATTTCTCGATGGACATTCTGGAAAAGAAACACAGATTCATGCACGAGATGATGCACGTATGGCAAGCACAGAGGGGAATGTTTGTCAGAACACGAGGGTTATTCTCTCGTTTCGCTGATTACAGCTACAGCTTAGATAAAGTTGATATTCGTCATTACAGCTTAGAGCAACAAGCCTCTTTGGTTAGCGATTATTGGCCCTTACTTACCTACGGTTTCAGAGGGAATACAAATTTAATCCAATATCGAGACTATGATCCTGATGAATCTGTCCATTCATTGATTGAAAAATACAAATCCGCAATAAAAGGGTTTCCGGCATGAAGAAATTGGCGACTCTACCTTTAATTTTTCTCATTTCCGGCTGTCCTGGCGGCAATCCAGCACCACATCCACGACCTACGTTTATCAATGGTGATCATCTTTGTTTCAGTACAGATAAGAAAGATGTATTGAACTATTATCGCATTGAATCAAATGACAGCAGTAAATATAGCGTTGTTAAGTATGATGAGAATTTAAACCTATCTTACCCTGATGGTTGTATAAATTTAAAATGGAAGATTGGTTATTCCTATGCAGTTTCTTACGGGCTAAATGGGAGTAATTATATCCATGAATTTTTTATTGACAGCAATGGGAAGTTAATAAAATAAGGAGATCGGAGTGTTCTGGTCTAGTAAAAGTTGACACCCCATTAAGCGGCGACCTCATATTCG
>CAUSEC010000068.1:0-10514 GCA_963530515.1 uncultured Enterobacteriaceae bacterium
GTTTCAAGGATTATATCCTCTTAAGTCGGTGTCACCGATTATTAGACCAGAACAAAATGTGCGGCCATTTCCCCTCACCCCGGCCCTCTCCCCAAAGGGGCGAGGGAGAAAAACACGTCCCTACCCACTTCAGGCCAAGGATAAGCGCGATCGGTCCCCTCGCTCCTTTGAGATGTACAGTCCCGATCCTACAGATGCAGCTGTGGAAAAAATAAGTCCCACCCTGCTCGATCGGTCCCCTCGCCCCTTTGGGGAGAGGGTTAGGGTGAGGGGCAGCACTCTACCCAATCACCGCAGTACTCAACCGGCAGGTGCAGCAGCGGCGGCCTTGTTCGTCGAACACCACTATCTCCCAGCTCTGGTTTTGACGGCCCAGGTGCAGTGGCTGGCATACAGCGCGCACTTTCCCCTGCGATACCGCGCGGTGGTGCGAGGCATTAAGCTCGGTGCCCACCACACACTGGCCTTCAGCCGTCATCATATATCCAGCCATCGATCCCAGGGTTTCCGCCAGCGCGGCGGACGCGCCACCGTGTAGCAAACCAAACGGCTGATGGGTGCGGGTGTCCACTGGCATTTCGGCTTCCAGCAGGTCATCCCCCAGACGGGTGTAGACAATGCCCAGATGCTCAACCATCGTGCTGGCGCTGGTGGCATTGAGTTCATCCAGCGTTAAACGGCGTTTCCAGATCATTTATGCCCCCAGCGTTGAGCCGCCATCCACCACGATATCCTGCAACGTGATGTGGCTGGCGTGGTCGGAGGCGAGGAAAAGAATGGTGCTGGCAATCTCCTCCGGGCGGGCAATTTTACCCAGCGGAATACCGAGCTTGAACTGTTCGCCAAAGCCTGCAATGCGTTTTTGCTCCGCATCGCTGCTGGTCCAGAGCGTGCGTTGCATGTCCGTGTCGGTGGAGCCAGGCGACACCAGATTGGCCCGCACGCCGCTCGCCGCCAGCTCCAGACCCACCGTCAGGGCCAGGCTTTTCAGTGCCGCTTTTGAGGCACCGTAAGCGCTCATGCCGATGCGCGGCGTGTGCGCCGCATCGGAGGCCACGGTGACAATCGCCCCGCCCTTTTGCTGGCGGAACTGTGCCATCGTTGCCTGAAACAGGTTGAACGCGCCGCCAACGTTGACGGCAAAGGTCTGCTGCCAGTCGTCCTGCGAGAGGGCATCCGTCGCCCCCATGCGCAGAATACCCGCCGCATTCACCAGTACGTCCAGGCGCGCAGATTGCGCCAGCACACGCGCAGTCACGTCAGCAACCTGTGCGGCATCAGCAATATCCAGCACTTCGGTCGCAAAAGGGTAATCGCTTTGCTCAAACGCGCGGTCAAAACCCGTCACCAGCGCCCCGGCCTTTGCGAACGCCAGCGCGGTGGCGTAACCGATGCCTTTACCGGCTCCGGTCACCCACACCGTCTTCCCGGAAAAATCCATTATTTGACCTCGCGGGAGAGCAGCGCCCACCAGGCATCAATGGTCGGATTCTTCGCCAGCATGACGAAATCAATATCGCCATGTACTTTGCGCCAGCGCGCGGCGAGCGCCATCATGCGCACGGAGTCCAGCCCGTAATCAATCAGGTTTTCATCGTCGAACGGCTCATCGGATTCATCGAGCAGCGGCAGGATTAGCGCACGCAGCGCCGTTTTGCTGGTCGGCACCGGCAGTAATGACTCGGTCATCACCACGCGACCGGAGCGGCCTGCCACGTATTTGAGCGACATCAGATGCTCTTCGCGGCTGAAATCTGCCAGCGCATCGGCCACCATAAACGGCTTGATATCACGCATAAATGCGTCGGTGGCGGTGGTCATACAGCCAATGTGGGAATACACGCCGGTAATGATGAGCTGATTACGCCCGGTCTCTTTGAGCATCTGCTCCAGCGGCGAGCGGTGGAAGGCGCTGTAACGCCATTTCACCAGCACCGTGTCTGCTTCGTCCGGCGCGAGCGCGGCCACGATACGCTGCTGTTCAGGCGAACGGGTTAACCCCGGCCCCCACATGTCGTTGAGCAGCGCGCGGTCGTCATCGCTCTGATCTTTCGGCTGAGCGGTGTAGTAGACCGGAATATTGTGCTGCTTACAGAACTGACGCAGCGCGGCGATATTGGCGACAACCTGTTCCATCATCGGGCAGTTATCACCCCAGAAATTGAGGAAATACTCCTGCATATCATGAATTAACAGGGCGGCACGCTCAGGTTCAAACGCCCATTGCACCTTGTTGTCAGGAATATCATTTGCGGTCGGCAGTGCGTAGCCGGTCAGTTTTGGAATAGCCATGTTCTCTCCTCGTTACGCCTGCGCGCGTTGTGCCAGCGACTGACGTAATTGTTTCTTATCGACTTTGCCCACCGGGGTCAGCGGCAGCGCATCCAGACACTCCACGCGGTCTGGCAGTTTAAAATCAGCAACGCCCTGTTCACGCAGGAAACGGCGGATCTCCACCGCGCGCACCGGCTGTTTCACCACTAAATACGCGCAGCTTTTCTCACCCAGCAGGCTGTCTTCCATGCTGACCAGTGCGGCGTGGATCACCGCCTCGTGGCGCAGCAGCAAATTCTCAATCTCTTCGGCAGCAATCTTCTCACCGCCCCGGTTGATCTGATCTTTCTCGCGCCCCTGCACGGTGATGTAGCCTGCGTCATCGATGGCAATCAGATCGCCTGAGCAGTAGAAACCGTTGGCATCAAAGGCGCTGGCGTTATGCTCCGGGCTGTTGAAGTAGCCACGGAAGGTGTATGGACCACGGGTCATCAGGCGGCCAATCTCACCAGGTGGCAGCAAATTGCCGTGCTCATCCGCCACCCAGACTTCATCGTCCGGGCACATCGGACGGCCCTGGGTGTTGAAAATGCGCTCCGGGGTGTCATCCAGCGCGGTGTAGTTCACCAGCCCTTCCGCCATGCCGAAGACCTGCTGCAACTGGCAGCCAATTTCACTCGGGATACGTGCCGCCAGCGTCGCAGACAGGCGTGCGCCGCCCACCTGCAACAGCGCCAGGCTGGCGAGTTGCGCATTGCCCTCACCTTCAGCAATCGCTTGCAGCCACAGGCTGACCGCAGGCGGCACCAGTGAGGTCACGTTAATACGGTGCTTTTCGATAAGCGGGAAACAGAGCGTGGCGCTGGGATCGTTCGCCAGCACCACGCAGCCACCCGCCAGAAACACACCCAGCGATCCTGGGGAGCTCATCGCATAGTTGTGCGCAGCGGGCAGTGCGTTCAGGTAACGGGTATCCGCCGTGATGGCGCAAATCTCATTGCTGCGGCGAATACTGTAGTAATAGTCGTTGTGGGTGCGCGGAATCAGCTTCGGCGTGCCGGTGCTGCCGCCGGAGAGCTGGAAAAACGCCACTTCGTCGGCAGGCGTTGGCGTCTCAATAAAGCGTGTTGCCAGTTGGGCAATCGCCGCTGCGAGGGATTTCTCACCGTCATCATTAAGGAACAACGACACGTGCACCGAGGCGTGCTCAGCGGTGAAATCCTGCCAGAACGCGTCTGTTGCAAAGAGCATGTGGGCGCGGTCGGCAATCAACAATGCCGGTTTGATTTGCGCCGCGTAGGCGTTCAGTTCGGTACGCTGATGGCTGAACAGCGCATTAACCGGCGCAACACCGATTTTCAGCAGCGCAAAGAAGGTGATGTAAAACTCCGCCACGTTGCCCAGCTGCACCAGCGCGGTCTCGCCGCGCTGAATACCCAGCGTCTGTAAGCGGCTTGCCAGATTGTCAGACGCCTGGTTCAGTTGCTGATAGGTAAACGTACGCTCGCCATCTATCACTGCCACCGCGTCGCTCTGCGCATGACGGGTCAGCATGTCGGTCATCGGCACATCCAGCCAGTAACCTTTTTCGCGGTAGCGTGTGGCGAATTCATCCGGCCAACGGGTAAAGGGAACGGTCATCATCACTCCTTAATGCAGGCCAAAAACGTTAAGCATGGTGGTCAGTTTGACGCCGGTTTCGCGCCACTCCGCCGCCGGGGACGACGCAGGCACAATGCCCGCACCGGCAAATAATCGAACACGGTTTTCGTGGATACGTGCGCAGCGGATGGTGACCACCCACTCGCCGTTACCTTCGGCGTCACACCAGCCGACAATGCCACCAAACAGCTCACGCTCGAACGGCTCCAGCTCGGCAATCAGCTTTTTCGCCACCTGATGCGGGAAGCCGCTCAGCGCCGGGGTCGGGTGCAGCAGGCAGGCCAGCGTCAGGGCGTTTTCACCCTTCTGCGCCGTGCCTTCAATCGGGGTGGCGAGGTGCCACAAGGTCGGCGTGGTCACCAACTGCGGGGAATCCGGCAGGGTCAGGTTGCGGCTACGCGCCTGTAATACCTGCTTCATGGCCTGAGTGACCAGCGCATGCTCGTGACGGTCTTTTTCTGACGCCAGCAGTCGGTTACCGGCTTCGCGATCGAGCATGTCATCAGGCTGGCGACGCGCGGAACCGGCAAGCGGCAGCGAACTAAAGTGCTCGCCGTCTTTACGCAGCAGCAGTTCCGGGCTGGCGCCAATCAGGGATGCGCCGTTTGCCAGCGGAACATGGAAGTTAAAGCTCGCCGGGTTCTGGGCAATCAGGCGCTCAAGCAAAATACCGCTGTCGATACGCGCATCGGTGGCGATATCAATCAGGCGCGAGAGGACAATTTTGTCGACCTCAGGCGTAGCGGTCAGCGAAGCACCCCTGGCGACCATATCCATAAAGACATCCTGCTGAGGTATTTCGCTGCGCGTCGTGACGTCCGGTGTCTCATGGCCGGAGAAATAACGCGAAGAACGCTGCTTAGACGGGCGCGAAAAAGTCTGCCACGACGCAGGAATAAAGAGTTCAGAGGGCTGGCTGGTATCGAACGGAATAGCACCCACCACCACCGGGTTCGCGATGCCTTTCGCTTTGGCATCGGCAAAGGCTTGCATCAGCTTTTGCTGGAACGCGCTTTGCGGGCTATCCCCTTCCACGGCAGGTTCACTGATACGGGCAAAACACCCGGACGTGGTGAAACTGCGGAACGGCGACATAAAGAAGAACTGGTCAGATGCCAGTGTTTTTGCAGCCTGCTGAACATCCTCAGCCAGTGACGTATCCATATCATCCTCCAAAAATGATAAATAAATTACGAATGATTATCATTTGAATTTCGGTCGATAAAGCTAATGGTATTGCCATTGAGTGTCAACCGCAGCGCATTGTGCTCTTCGTGCTAACGCTTGCATCCGTCATCGGCAACGATGAAAATGAGAAGCATTAACCTCAACAAAAACAGGATGCGATTCCGTGACTCTCCCTTTGATATGCCGTAAGCCCCTTATCATGCTGGGCATTTTTGTTTTAGGACTTACCTCAGCGATGGCCGCTGACTGGCCGCGTCAGGTGACCGACAGCAAAGGCAGCCATACGCTCGAACAGAAGCCACTGCGTATCGTCTCCACCAGCGTCACGCTGACCGGCTCACTGCTGGCGATTGACGCCCCGGTTATCGCCAGCGGAGCGACCACGCCAAACAACCGTTTCGCCGATGACCAGGGTTTCCTGCGTCAGTGGAGCGAGGTCGCTAAAAAACGTCACGTCGCGCGTATTTACATCGGCGAACCGAATGCAGAAGCTGTGGCGGCGCAAATGCCGGATCTTATCCTTGTCAGCGCCACTGGCGGTGACTCGGCGCTGGCGCTCTATGACCAGCTCTCCACCATTGCACCGACGCTTATCATCAACTACGACGACAAAAGCTGGCAGGAACTGCTGACCCAACTGGGTACGATTACCGGCCAGGAGAAGCAGGCCGCCACGCGCATCGCCGAATTCAATCAGCAGATGACTGACGTTAAAGCGAAGATGACACTGCCGCCGCAGCCGGTAACCGCGCTGGTGTATAACCCAGGCGCGCACAACGCCAACCTCTGGACCCAGGACTCTGCGCAGGGCAAGCTGCTGGCGCAATTAGGCTTTACGCTCGCCACGCTGCCACAAGGGCTGAACACCAGCAAAAGCCAGGGTAAACGCCACGACATCGTGCAACTGGGCGGTGAAAACCTGGCCAGCGGGCTGAACGGTGAGGCGCTGTTCTTGTTCGCCAGCGACCAGAAAGATGCCGACGAACTCAATGCCAACCCGCTGCTTGCCCATCTGACCGCCGTGCAGAACAAACGCGTGTATGCCCTGGGATCTGAAACCTTCCGTCTGGACTATTACAGCGCGACTCGCGTGCTGGAGCGTTTGTCCGCGCTGTTTGGCTAATGCAATTAAGAAACAGCGGGCTGCTGGCGGAAACGCCGCAGCTCGCTCAGTACCAGCATCAGGACAGCCCCGACCATCGCCAGCGCAAAACCACTGCTGCTGGCGGAGGCCGCCGGGGTCATCACCACACCCAGCCCGCCTAACAGCGCCGCACCGATGGCATCGCCGGTGACATTTTGCGCCGTCCATAAGCCGTTGATGCGCCCGAGCATCGACTCCGGGGTTTGCGTCTGGATAAGCGTGTATTGCAACAGCGAACTGATGGCGCTCAGCCAGCCAAACAGTACCAGGAACAGCGCGCCCAGCGCCCAGTACGGCATCAGGCTAAACAGACCAATGGCGATAAACGATCCCACCGTGGAACCCAGCATCAGCAGGCCGGGCCGCAGGTGCTGCGCCAGTCGTCCGCTGGTTAATGCCCCCGCCGCCGCCCCCAGCGGGATCGCCGCATACAGCAGACCAATTTGTGCAGCGGACATCTGCCAGCTTATCGCCAGCGCCGGGTAGAGCACGCGCACCGCACTGGCCATGGTGAGCAGGCCGCCAAGCAGCGCAATGCCGCCAATTAGCGGGCTACTCAGCAGAAAACGAAAGCCCGCTATCAGTGAGGTGAGTGGGTGCTCACGGGCCTGAGGAGGCGGTGGCAGCACCGGTAATCCCAGCAGCGGAATGAGCGTGATAAACGAGCCCGCCGCCGCCAGGCCGTAGTTCCAGGCCACGCCGCCGGTTGCCAGCAGCAAGCCGCCGCACATGGGGGAAATGACCGAGCCCAGGCGCACTGTCAGCATGGTTATCGCCCCGGCCTGCATTAAGTTTTCACGCCCGACCAGCGCAGGCGTCGCCGCCAGCAGCGCCGTGACGCCGAGCGAGGCGAAGAAGCCGTCCCACAATCCGAGCAGGTAGATCGCCAGCAGAGACGGCTCCGGCAGCAGCGCATTCAGCCACAGGCCGATGAAGCCCACGCCGCAGGTGCTGCGGGCAATCAGAATCAGCTTTTTACGCTCATAACGGTCAGCAAGCACTCCGCCTGCCATCAGCCCCACAAACATGGCGCTGCCGGTCAGGGTGACGGCAAGACCGACTTGCCAGCTTGAATTTGTCATCGTCTGAATCTGTACCGGTACGGCAACGCCCAGCAAACCCAGTGACAAAATAGAGATAAAACGGGCGAGAAACACGGCGCGAAAAGCCGGGTGCGTTCGCAAAAGGCTGACGTTCAACAGCCAGGATTGTCGGTTCATTACAACGCCTTAACATGAACTTTTTTTATTCATTCCAGGGCGTGCATGGTAACATACACAAACAAGATCGATAACGATAATTACTATCATTATCAAGTCAGGAAAGTATTATGTCGTCTTCCCCTTTCCCGAGGCGCGTGCTTGTCGTCGTCGGGTTATTGATATTGCTCGTTTTAGCAATGACACTCAGCCTCTTCCTTGGCGCAAAAGCCATGACCCCCGGCGTGGTGCTTGATGCTCTCACGGGAACCTGTCAGAGCGCTGACTGCACCACTATTCGCGATGCCCGTTTACCCCGCACCCTGGCAGGATTACTGGCGGGCGGTGCGCTCGGCATTGCCGGGGCGCTGATGCAAACCCTCACGCGTAATCCCCTTGCCGACCCTGGTTTACTGGGCGTGAACGCCGGTGCCAGTTTCGCCATCGTGGTGGGCGCGGCGCTGTTGGGTGCCGCCTCTCCGGTTGAACAACTCGGGCTGGCCTTTTGCGGCGCGTTCGTGGCATCAATCCTGGTCGCCTTCACCGGCAGTGCGGGTGGCGGGCAGCTCAGCCCGGTGCGCCTTACGCTGGCGGGCGTGGCGCTGGCGGCGGTGCTTGAAGGGCTGTCCAGCGGCATTTCACTGCTCAATGCCGATGTCTACGACCAGCTGCGTTTCTGGCAGGCCGGTTCACTGGATATTCGCACCCTGCAAACGCTCAAAATTGTGCTGATTCCGGTATTGCTGGCCGCCGCCGCCGCGCTGATGTCAAGCCGTGCGCTGAACAGCCTGAGTCTTGGCAGCGACACCGCCACGGCACTTGGCAGTAAGGTGGCACGCACGCAGCTTTTAGGGCTGATTGCGATTACCGTGCTGTGCGGCAGCGCCACGGCGGTGGTCGGGCCCATTGCCTTTATTGGTTTGATGATGCCCCACCTGGCACGCTGGCTGGTGGGGGCCGATCACCGCTGGTCATTGCCGGTGACGCTCATCGCCACCCCAACGCTACTGCTGTTTGCCGATATTCTTGGGCGTTTTCTGGTGCCCGGCGAACTGCGCGTCTCGGTGGTCAGCGCCTTTATTGGCGCACCGGTTCTGATTGTACTGGTACGACGCATTCGCGGAGGTGGCCTGTGACCTCCCCTTCCCGTCGTTTGGTTTTCAGCTGTCTGCTGATGATCCTGGCAAGCCTCGTGCTGGTGGTGTGGGGGCTGCGCAGCGGTGCGGTGATGCTCAGCGTCAGCCAGGTTATTGATGCTCTGGTGGGAAACGCCCCACACGCCATGCAGCTGGTGGTAACCGAGTGGCGTCTGCCACGGGTGATAGTCGCACTGCTGGTGGGCGCGGCGCTGGGAGTGAGCGGTGCGATTTTCCAGTCGCTGATGCGTAACCCTCTCGGCAGCCCGGACGTTATGGGCTTTAACACCGGCGCCTGGAGCGGCGTACTGGTGGCGATGGTTTTTTATGGCCAGGATTTAACGGCGATCGCGCTGGCGGCGATGGGTGGCGGGGTTGTCACCTCCGTTATCGTCTGGCTGCTGGCATGGCGCAATGGCATTGAGACCTTCCGTTTAATCATCGTCGGCATCGGCGTGCGCGCGATGCTGGTTGCCTTCAACACCTGGCTTTTGATGCACGCGTCGCTGGAGACAGCCCTCTCTGCCGGTCTCTGGAACGCAGGCTCGCTCAACGGTCTGACCTGGGCAAAAATGCTGCCTTCGGTGCCGGTCATTATCGCGATGTTTGTGCTGGCCACACTGCTCTCCCGCCGCCTGCGGCTGCTGGAAATGGGCGATGACAGCGCCTGTGCGCTGGGGGTGAGCGTTGAGCGCTCCCGCCTGCTGCTGATGCTGGTTGCCGTGATGCTGACCGCCGCGGCCACCGCTCTTGCCGGGCCGATTTCGTTTGTCGCACTGGTCGCCCCGCACATCGCCCGGCGTCTTAGCGCCACCGCACGCTGGGGGCTGACGCAATCCGCGCTCTGCGGCGCAGTGCTGCTGTTGCTGGCGGACATCTGCGCCCAGCAGCTGTTTATCCCCTATCAGTTACCCGTGGGCGTCGTCACCGTCAGCCTCGGTGGCATTTACCTTATCGCCTTGTTGATTCAGGAGTCCCGCAAAAAATGACCGATACAGCAGCCCGTTTGCGCGGCGAAGCCTTAACCCTGGGCTACGGTAAGAAAATTGTCGCCAGTGATTTAAGTGTGGAAATCCCCAACGGCCATTTCACCGCCATCATCGGGCCAAACGGCTGCGGGAAATCGACGCTGTTACGCACGCTGAGCCGCCTGATGACGCCGGAACAGGGGCTTGTTTACCTCGATGGTGAACAGATTCAGCGCTTTGCCAGCAAAGAGGTCGCGCGCCGCGTCGGGCTGCTGGCACAGAACGCGACCACGCCGGGGGACATCACTGTGCAGGAACTGGTGGCGCGCGGGCGCTACCCGCATCAGCCGCTGTTTACCCGCTGGCGTAAGGAAGATGAAGAAGCGGTGACCCGTGCCATGCGCTCAACAGGGGTGGACAGTCTGGCAACCCAGAGCGTGGATACTCTGTCCGGCGGTCAGCGTCAGCGCGCCTGGATTGCGATGGTGCTGGCGCAGGAAACCGCCATTATGCTGCTGGACGAGCCGACCACCTGGCTCGATATCAGTTACCAGATTGATGTGCTGGAGTTACTGAGCGACCTCAACCGTGAACAGGGCTATACGCTGGCGGCGGTGCTGCATGATTTAAATCAGGCCTGCCGCTATGCCACCCATCTGATTGCGCTGCGCGACGGTAAGATTGTGGCCCAGGGTGCGCCGAAGGAGATTGTGACGCCGGAACTGATTGAAGCGGTGTACGGGATGCGCTGTTTGATTATTGAGGATCCGGTGGCCCATACGCCGCTGGTGGTGCCGCTGGGGAAATACGCGGGCTGATTTTCCCCTCACCCTGGAGGTTGAGGAATCCCCACAAATAAATATGGGCACGGACAGTCCACTCTCCCTCGAGGGAGAGGGTTAGGGTGAGGGGGAACATGCGGCTCTGATGGTCATTCCGTTCA
>CAUSEC010000069.1:0-9163 GCA_963530515.1 uncultured Enterobacteriaceae bacterium
TTTCAAGGATTATATCCTCTTAAGTCGGTGTCACCGATTATTAGACCAGAACATTAACCGTTTTCCCCTCACCCTAACCCTCTCTCCAAAGGGGCGAGGGGACGGTTTGCTCCCTCTCCCTCAGGGAGAGGGCCGGGGTGAGGGTGAACACACATCATCACAGTCCAACCCACAGGAGCGGTTATGAACACGCTTGAAGCACAACTCGCAGGGGATTCCCTCAAGGCAAGCCTGGGGAATCTGGAAAACCAAATTCGCACGCAGCCCACCGATGCTGACCTGCGTGCGGCCTTCACTCAACTGCTCTGTCTGGACGGAAACTGGTCACGGGCGCTGGCCCAGCTCAAGGGCTGGCTGGCGCTCGTGCCGCAGGCGCAACCCACCATCAACCTGCTGGAACAGGCCATTAACGGCGAGAAGCAGCGCGCGGAAGTGATGGCCGGGCGTGCGCGTCCCGTGATGCCCGCCCGCCAGTGGCCGTGGCTGGCGGCCATGGTTAACGCCCTGGATCTCGAAGGCCCGCAAGCCTGCACGCACCGCATCGTGGCCCTCGAACAGGCAGAGGCTATCCCCGGTGAACTGACGTTGCAGGACGGCACCACGCACACCTTCGACTGGCTGATGGACGGCGACTGCCGTTTTGGCCCGGTGTGCGAAGCCATCATTAACGGGCGCTACTGCTGGCTCCCGTTCAGCGCCATCGACGAGATGACGTTTCAGGCGCCCGTCAGCGTCACCGACCTGGTCTGGCGACATACGCTTATCCGTCTGCGCGACGGCACTGAACAGGTCTGCCAGATCCCGGTGCGTTATCCGTTTGATGCCCACACCGACGACCGCTTCCGGCTTTCGCGCACCACCGAATGGCAGCCGTTGCCGGGTGAAGATCCGCACTACATGGGGCTGGGGCAAAAGGTCTGGCTCAATGACACGGCGCAATTCCCACTGCTTGAACTGGCCACCCTGCGTTTTGCTGAGGAAGACGCGCATGAGTAATCAGACGCACGAAGAGAGCGATCTGCTGCGCAGCGGCTGGCGTGCGCGTCGGGAAAAAGAGAGCGTCAGCAGCCGGGACAAAATGCAGCCCTCGCTGCTCGACAGGCTCACCGACGACGCCCCTGAAAAACGCCAGGAGCCGCGTAACAGCACGCTGATTGCCCACGCGGCGCTGCGTCGACACGTCCTGCGTGACCTGCAATGGCTGTTTAACACCGTCAACAATGACGCGCAGCTCTCCCTCACCGGGCTTTCGCAGGTGCGTCGGTCGGTGGTGAACTTCGGCGTCGCCGGGCTGGCGGGCAAACGGATGTCTGACATCGAATGGCAGGATATCCAGCACAAACTCACCGAGGCCATCCTCCATTTTGAGCCGCGCATTCTGCCGCAGGGTCTGCAGGTTCGCTGCATCTCCGATACGCAGTCGCTGGATTTGCACAACATTCTGTCTATCGAAATCAAAGGCCGCTTATGGTGCGTGCCATACCCGCTGACCTTTCTGTTTCGTACCGATGTTGACCTTGAAAACGGCCATTTTGAGTTGAAGGACGTGGAGTAGCGCATGGAAAGCAAACTGCTTGAATACTACAACCGCGAACTGGCCTGGCTGCGCGAAATGGGCCAGGAGTTCGCCGGGCGCTACCCGAAAGTGGCAGGCAGGCTGGGGATGCACGGCATGGACGTTGCCGATCCGTACGTGGAGCGGCTGATGGAAGGGTTTGCTTTTTTGACCTCCCGCGTGCAGCTGAAAATGGACGCCGAGTTTCCGCGTTTTTCCGAGCGGTTAATGGAGATGATTGCCCCTAACTATCTGGCTCCCACGCCGTCAATGGCGATTGCCGAGCTTCAGCCTGACGCCATGAAAGGGGATTTAACCAAAGGATTCGTGGTGCCCCGTGGCACGATGATGGAAAGCCAGGCGATGAAGAAAAACGGCGTGACCTGTAGCTACACTACCGCCCACGACGTCACCCTGTTACCGCTTTCTATTACGCTCACCGAACTGGGCGGTGTGCCCGCTGACCTGCCGCTCGCCCGCAGTGGCCTGGGGTCAGGCGGTGCCGCCAGCGCGCTGCGCATCCGCCTGACCTGCGAAGGGGCAATGAAACTGGCACATCTGGACTTCGACCAGGTGCCTTTTTTCCTGAGCGGCCCCGACATGCAGGCGTTGCAACTGCTTGAACTGCTGATGGCGCATCAGGTCGGGGCGCTGGCGCTGATCCCGGGCAGCAGTCATGCCCCGGTCGTACTCGGCCCGGATGCCGTCCACCATGAAGGGTTTGAGCCGGATCAGGCGCTGCTGCCGGGGGATTTACGCAACTTTGACGGTTACCGCCTGTTGCAGGAGTACTTTGCCTTCCCCTCACGGTTTTTGTTTTTCAGCATCAAGGGCCTGCGCCCGCTGCTGCAAAACTGCGGTGATGCGAAAGCCTTCGACATCATTGTTCTGCTGGACAAAGCCGACGCCCGGCTTGAGCGGGTGGTGGATAAAAACCACCTCGCGCTGCACTGTACTCCGGTCATTAACCTGTTTCGCAAAGTGGCTGAGCGGCAGAAACTGCGCGACAACCTGCACGAATACCATCTGGTGGTGGATAACATCCGCCCGCTGGATTACGAAATCTATGCCGTGAACAACATCTACGCCAGCCGGGACGGCCAGCGTGATGATCAGGCGTTTCGCCCGTTCTGGCGCAGCATGAATCAGGACAACGGCAATTACGGCGCTTACTTTTCGCTGCGTCGTGAGCAGCGGGCGCTCTCGGAGCACGCCCAGCGCTATGGCACACGTACCGGTTATATGGGGTCGGAAGTGTTCGCTTCGCTGGTGGATGAGCAGCACGCGCCCTGGCAGGAAAATCTGCGCTACATCACCGCAGAGGTGCTGTGCACCAGCCGCGACCTGCCGCTGTTGTTGCAGCAGGAACCAGGCCAGTTTGTGGTGCCGGATTCGCTGCCGGTGAAAAACCCGCATCTGCGTAAAGGACCAACGCCACCGCGCCCGGCGCTGGCGGAAGGGCTGAGTACCTGGCAACTGGTGAGTCAGCTACAGATGAACTACCTGAGCCTGATGGACGGAGAGGAGGGCCAGGGGGCGGCGGCGCTGCGTCAGCTACTCGGTCTCTATACGCGGCTGGCGGAAGCCCCGGTGGCGCGCCAGATTGACGGCGTGCGCGAGTGCATTCTGCAACCGGTGCATCGTCGGGTGCCGGAACCTGGCCCGATTGTCTTTGCCCGCGGTGTTGGGATCAGCCTGACCGTCGATGAGCAGGCGTTTTCCGGCTTCAGCCCGTGGCTGTTTGGCAGCGTGCTGGAGCGCGTCTTCGCCCGGCTCGTGGCGATGAACAGCTTCACGGAATTCACTCTCAACAGCCTGCAACGCGGTGAAATCGGCTACTGGCCGCCACGCATGGGTAAAAGGGCGCTGATATGACCGACGCGCTTGCAACAACCTCGACAATCGTCCGGGCCACCGCCTTACCGGCGGAATTCTGGCAGAACGTGATGGTGGCCCCCTGGCGCTACGATCTCTTTAGCCTGCTGCGCCGCATTGATGCCCAGGCTGGTGAACGTTACCCGCTCGGGCGCGCGCCTTTGCCGCGTTTTGAACCGCTGCGCATCGGGCAAAAACCCTCATTGGGTTTTGCACCCGCCACTCTGGCGGGCGTAAGCAAGCGTGAATCGTCGCCTGTGTATGACGTGTCGATTCTGAGTTTTGGCCTGTTTGGCCCCAACGGCCCGCTGCCGGTGCATTTAACCGAATATGCCCGCGAGCGTATCGACCACCATCAGGACGACACCTTAACGGCGTTCACCGATCTGTTTCATCACCGTCTCACGCTGCTTTTTTACCGTGCCTGGGCCGACGCGCAGCCCACCGTTTCGCTCGATCGCGCCGACAACCGCCGCTTTGAGCAATATGTGGCCTCACTGATTGGTATGGGACAGCCGGGGCAACTGGAGAAAGGCCACCTCAGCCCGCACGCCCGCTTTGCGCTGGCAGGGCATCTGACCCGCAATGGCCGTGATCCTGAAGGGCTGGAAAAAATACTGCGCCACTATTTTGGTGTGCCGGTGCAGGTGGTGGAAAACGTGCCGCAGTGGATGCCGCTAAGCCCTCGCGAACGGGCGCGCCTGCAGGCCGGGCGTCATGCGCCGCGCCTGGGTGAGTCGGCCTTTCTCGGTGAGGCGGTTCGCGATGTGACGCACTGTTTTCGTATCGACGTTGGCCCACTGGATCTGTCGACCTATCGCCAGTTCTTGCCCGGCGACAGCGTAGCTACCCGTGTGCGCGACTGGGTGCGTCAGTATCTTGGTATTGAGTACAAGTGGTCACTGCGCGTGTTGTTAAGGCGCGAGGATGTTACGGGTGCCGCTCTGGGCGGCAATGAACGTCTGGGCTACAGCGCCTGGCTTGGTACCCAGCCGCAGCCTGTTCCTCGCGGCGATTTGGTTTTCAGCCCGGAGCATTAAGCTTCGTCCAACGCAATTTCATTCATTCACGGAATCGATCATGTCAGAAATTAGCCGTGCCGTGCTGTTCGGCAAACTGGATACGCTGTTATTTACCTCGCTGGAAAGCGCCACTGCGTTTTGCAAACTGCGCGGTAATCCCTATGTCGAGCTGGTGCACTGGCTGCATGCGCTGATGCAACAGGAACAGGGCGATCTGCAGCAGGTAATTCGCCATTTCAACCTCAGTGAAGAGGCGCTCAGTCGCGATATCGTCAGCGCGCTGGATGCCCTGCCGCGCGGTGCCACCTCGGTGTCGGATTTGTCGGAACACATTGATACCGCCGTGGAGCGTGCCTGGGTGTACGGTTCACTGAAATATGGCGTCACGCGCATTCGCGGCGGACATCTGTTGATTGGTCTGCTGAAAACATGGAGCCTGGCGACGGTACTCAAGGGGATCTCCTCCCAGTTTGAACGCATTCGCGTGGACACGCTGCTCGACGATTTCGAGCAGATTTTTGCCGACAGCAAAGAAGCGGCGCAAACCTTCAGCGCGCCAGAGAGTACCGCCACCGTGCCTGCCCGCCAGGGGAGCCTCGCGCAGTACGGTCAGGATCTCACGGCCCGTGCCCGTGACGGTAAAATTGACCCGGTGGTGGGGCGTGATGAAGAGATCCGCCAGATGATAGACATCCTGATGCGCCGTCGGCAGAACAACCCGCTGCTGACCGGTGAAGCGGGGGTGGGGAAAACGGCGGTGGTAGAAGGTCTCGCACTGCGCATCGCCGCCGGTGAGGTGCCGGAGCCGCTGCGCGATGTCCAGCTGTGGCTGCTGGATATCGGCATGTTACAGGCCGGGGCGAGCATGAAAGGCGAGTTCGAAGCGCGTCTGCAGGGGCTTATCAATGAAGTGCAGTCCAGCCCGACGCCGGTGATGTTGTTTATTGACGAAATCCATACCCTGATCGGTGCCGGTGGGCAGCAGGGCACCGGGGATGCAGCGAACCTGCTCAAACCGGCGCTGGCGCGCGGGCAACTGCGCACCATCGGAGCGACCACCTGGGCCGAGTACAAAAAGTACATTGAGAAAGACCCGGCGTTAACCCGCCGTTTCCAGACGGTGCAGGTCGCTGAGCCGGATGAAGAAAAAGCGGTGCTGATGCTGCGCAGTACCGTGTCCGCGCTGGAAAAACACCATCGGGTGCTGCTGCTCGATGAAGCCGTGGTTGCTGCGGTGAAACTCTCGCATCGATACATTCCCGCCCGCCAGTTGCCCGACAAAGCCGTCGCGTTGCTCGACACCGCCTGTGCCCGCGTGGCGGTCAGCCAGAGCTCGCCGCCGCCGATGCTGGAAGATTGCCTGCACCGCATTGCCGGGCTGGACGTTGAAATCGAAATAGCCTGCCGGGAAGCCCGTATGGCCGCCGGAGACAGCACGCGCGTGGCGCAGCTACAGGCGACACGCGCGCAGTATGACGCGGAGCGCGACACCCTGACCCAACGCTGGGCGGCGGAGCAGACGCTGGTGGATGAGATTATCGACCTGCGCGCACAGCTTCGTGATGAAGCCTGTGAAACCCCCGATGCGCTGCGCGACGCCCTGGCGCAGAAACTGCGAACACTGCGCGAGATGCAGGGCGACACACCGCTGCTGTTTGCTTCCGTTGATGCCAGTATCGTTGCCGCCGTGGTCGCCGACTGGACGGGCATTCCTTTAGGGCGGATGGTGAAAAACGAAATCGACGCGGTGCTCAAACTGGCGGACACGCTCGGTGAGCGCGTTATTGGCCAGCAGCACGGGCTGGAGCTGATTGCCCGCCGCGTGCGCACCTCCCGCGCCCGTCTGGACGACCCGAACAAACCGGTGGGGGTGTTTATGCTCTGCGGCCCGTCCGGGGTGGGGAAAACCGAAACCGCGCTGGCGCTGGCGGAGTCGCTCTACGGCGGGGAGCAGAACATCATCACCATCAACATGAGTGAGTTCCAGGAAGCCCATACCGTATCGACCTTAAAAGGTGCGCCTCCAGGCTACGTCGGTTATGGAGAAGGGGGCGTGTTAACCGAGGCCGTGCGCCGCCGCCCTTATAGCGTGGTGCTGCTGGATGAGATCGAAAAAGCTCACCCGGACGTGCATGAAATCTTCTTCCAGGTCTTTGACAAAGGCTGGATGGAAGATGGTGAAGGGCGGCATATCGATTTTCGTAACACCATCATCATCCTGACCTCCAACGTCGGGACCGACTACATCACCCGTCTGTGTGCTGACCCGGAACTGTTGCCAGAGCCAGAAACCCTGCGCGACGGGCTGCGTCAGCCACTGTTGCAGGTCTTCCCGCCCGCGCTGCTTGGCCGCCTGCTGGTGGTGCCGTACTACCCGCTCAGCGACGCCATGTTGGCGCAAATTGTGCGTCTGCAACTCAACCGTATTCAACGCCGTCTTGCGGATAATCATGGGATTGCCTGCGAGGTAGACGACAGCGTGGTGGCGCAAATTGTTCAGCGCTGCACCGACGTCGAATCCGGGGGCCGTATGGTGGATGCCATTCTGACCAATACGCTCCTGCCACAAATGAGCCAGATTTTACTGGGTGCCAGCGCGCGCGATGAGCGTTACCGGCAGCTACGTATCACCTTTGAGCAGGGCGAATTCCAGTGCGAATTTGCAGCCTGATGCAATGACCAGGAGAGTTTCAATAATGACGGAAAATGAGAACAACCGGGCTGTACCGAACGCGCTGCCACCCGGCTATCGCTTCAATGAGTTTGAAATCAAAGAGGTGATTGGCGGCGGCGGGTTTGGCATTGTTTATCGTGCCTGGGATCACCAGCTTGAACGCACCATTGCCATTAAAGAGTTCATGCCCTCGTCGCTGGCGGTGCGTAACGATGATATGACGCTGGTGCTGCGCAGCGATCGCTTCAGCAAAGCCTTCTCTGCCGGACTGAACAGCTTTATTCAGGAAGCACGTCTGCTGGCGCGGTTTAACCACCCGAACCTGCTGCACGTGCTGCGCTTCTGGGTGCAAAACGACACCGCCTACATGGGCACCGTGTTTTACAGCGGCACCACATTGTCACGCCTGCGGGATCAAAATCCGCGTCTGGTGGATGAAGTGTGGATCCGCCGCATGCTGCCGATGCTGCTTGGGGCTATCAAAACGATTCATGATGAAGGCTACCTGCACCGGGATATCTCGCTCGACAACATCCAGATTCAGGACAACGGCCTGCCGGTGCTGCTCGATTTTGGTTCGGCGCGGCGCAGCATTGGCTCCGTTTCCGATGAAACCGAAACCATGCTGCGCCCCGGTTTTGCGCCTATTGAGCAGTACACCGACGACAACGAAAGCGAGCAGGGACCCTGGACCGATATTTATGCGCTGGGTGCGGTGCTCCATACCCTGATTGTCGGTTCCCCGCCGCCGGTGAGCGTGGTGCGCAGTATTCAGGACGGCTATCAGCCGTTGATCAGCCGCCATCTGCCCGGCTATTCGGCCCCGCTGCTGATTGCGGTTGATAAGGCGCTGGCGCTGAAAATGGAAGACCGCCCGCAGACCATCGATGAATTTGCCGCACTCATTGAAATGCCGGTTGCGGGCATGAATGACGTGGTGAGCGTCAGGAAGCCCGGCACCATGCTCGTCCCCGTCGAAGAAGTGGAAGAGAAGCCGGGCGCGCTGGACTGGCGACGTTACAAAGTGCCAGGACTTGTGGCAGCAGGCGTGCTGGTGGGCGTGATCGCCGGCAGCCAGCTATTTCGCCAGGACACCGCGCCGGAGGCCGTGGCGTCACAAACCGCCAGCAACCCGCCAGCGGACACCCCGGTGAGCACCACACCGGCCGAACCGACGCCACCTGTGAACAGCGCCGCACAAACCGCCGCGCCGACGGTATCCACGGCGCAAACAGCACCCGCGACGCCTGCGCAACCCACCGTCGCAGTACCGCCGCCCGCGCCCGTCGCGCAGGTGTATATCCGCATGAACGAGGGTGAAAAATTGACCCTTAACGGTGAAGCACAAGCGGTCGGTGCCACCACCGGCGGTTTCGCTACGGTCAAGCTGCAGCCAGGACGCTATGAGCTTGTACTTTCGGGCAACGGTCAGTCACGCAGCCAGACGCTGAACATTGCCAGCGCCGGGACATGGCTTGTGAATCCGCAACGGTGACTTACCCACAACGGCATTGTGCATGATGCTAAGAATGAATGATGAATGTACACAGACAGAGCCTTGATGGCAGCGGCGAATTTACCTTTATCGTCTCCCGCACCCGCGCGGAACCCGGCGATAAAGTGCATGACGTTGCGGCCCGTACCCTACGTGAATTGAATGAGACGCTGGCCGATTTCTACCTCGAGTCAACGCAAATGCTGACCGTGGATGGCTACCCGGCCGTCGAACTGTTTTATCAGTTCAGAACCGACAACCACGTGATTTACCAGCGCCAGACGCTGATCCTGATCGACACGGTCAATGCCGGGAAAAAACTGGTCAGCTATGTGGCGACCTGCCCGGACGAGTTCAGCCTGCGTCATCAGCAGCAGTATCAGGACATTATTCAGGGCATTAAATTCAATCGCGGCAAATAGCATTCCCCTCACCCCGGCCCTCTCCCCAAAGGGGCGAGGGTGAAAGGCATAGCCCCAGACCGCTTGATCGATTCCCTCTCATCTTTGGGGCGAGGGTGAAAGGCATAGCCCCAGACCGCT
>CAUSEC010000070.1:0-8500 GCA_963530515.1 uncultured Enterobacteriaceae bacterium
GTTGACTTTTAATCAATTGGTCGCAGGTTCGAATCCTGCACGACCCACCAATGTAAAAAAGCGCCCTAAAGGCGCTTTTTTGCTATCTGCGTTTTGCAAACCCTCTGCTTTCGGCCCCCCTCCTGGCGACTAATTTTTATATCAATATAGTTTTATTTAAGTCAGCACCAACAACCAAATAACTCACAAAAAAGCAGCGTATAACACCACCTTAACCCACACCTGTAAATCATAAAAACATTAGAAAAATCAAAGCGAAAAGCTCGTAACCTTTATCCATAATTTATCCTTAATGTCAGGATATGATCGTCACACTGCGCGTACGCCGTGCAGTTTAAGAATAATAGGATTACGTCGATAATGATGTTTTATGGCAAGAGAGGTTAATAATGACAACAATCCAGGCGACAACGTCGTCAGTTAGCAGCAGCAGTTCATCTTCTGGTGGCAGTGATATCGCATCGCAAATCAGCCGATTGACTCAGCAGATTTCGACGCTGAATAAGCAGTTGAAAAGCGTTGCTGATGGCAGCGGTACCACCGAAGAAAAACAGACGCAGAAAGAGCAAATTCAGGCTCAGATCGCTCTCCTGCAGGCTCAACTTGCTCAGTTGCAGAGCAAGCAGGCTGAAGAAGCGCAGAAAAAGACTGAAGCGAAGCAAACAGATTCACAAGCTAAAGCCAAAGTTGAAGGTGTGAATAATCCTTCTTCTGACCATCAGATTGATATTTATATCTGAGTGAAAAGCGGATCTTCTGCTCTGGCCCGGGTAAGATACCGGGCCTGTTCCCTCGCAACATCCCACACCGCCTGCGCCGCCCCCGACAATGAACGATTCTTTCGCCGAACCAGCATAATTTTGCGCTGTATTTCCGGCATCAACCGCTTTACCTTCAGCTGACTCCCTTGCGGTAATGGCAGCGCGAGCGCAGGCATGACGCTGACGCCAATACCTGCCTCGACCATCGGAAATAAGGTGGCCGGGTGACCAATCTCCTGAACAATCTGCGCATGAATGCCAAAACGAATTAACGCCGCATCGATGAGTGGCCGACTGCCTGATGCATAATCCTGCACCACCAGTCTTGCATCTTCCAGTTCGGACCAGGCAACGTAGGGCACATCCGCCCAGAGGTGATCGTCCCGGCACAGCAAAAAAAAGGGCTCCGAGAGGATCTCTTCACACTGCAGATCGCTCACCGGGCCGGGATCGATAACGATCCCGAAATCCACTTCCCCGTGGCGAATGCTCTCCAGCACCCACTGCTGCGGTCGGTCATGCAGCATAAAATCAATCTCCGGGTAGCGCAGATTACTCTGCGCAATGCACTGAGGGATCAGATGCGCAGAAATCGTCTGGCTGGCGGCCACGCGCACCGTCCCCATCAGTTGCTGCCCGACTCGCCCGGCTTCACGAAGCGTACTGTTAAGTTCATCCAGCAGGCGTTCCAGTCGTGCCGCCAGCTGTTGCCCGGCTTCCGTCAGAATGACCTCTCGCGTTGTGCGGTCGAGTAATTTGACACCCGTTTGCAGCTCGAGCTCTTTCACTGAATGGCTGACCGCAGACTGGCTCAGGCCAATAATGTCACCAGCGCGGCTAAAACTGCGGGCATGCGCCACCGTGACGAAAACGCGTAACTGCTTCAAAGAGTAATTCATCTGAAAAATTCATAAATGGATTCAATAAATCAATTTTATTTCTCAAAGCAAAAAAAGCAAAATGTCGGCACTGTATTTCAGGAGTCCCTATGAAACTTTTTCGTATTCTTGACCCTTTTACGCTGACTCTGGTTGTGACCGTCCTGCTGGCCTCCTTCTTACCGGCACGAGGGAGCTTTGTTCCTTTTTTTGAGTGGCTGACCACTGCCGCTATCGCGTTGTTGTTCTTTATGCATGGCGCGAAATTATCCCGGGAAGCCATTATTGCCGGGGGAAGTCACTGGCGTTTGCACCTCTGGGTTATGTGCAGCACCTTTATCCTCTTCCCTGCCCTGGGTGTGCTTTTCGTCTGGTGGTCACCGGTCAACGTGAGCCAGGAGCTGTATACCGGCTTCCTGTATCTGTGCATTCTGCCAGCTACCGTGCAATCGGCCATTGCCTTTACCTCACTTGCGGGCGGCAATGTCGCCGCCGCTGTGTGCTCAGCCTCGGCCTCCAGCCTGTTGGGTATCTTCCTGTCACCGCTGCTGGTTGGGTTACTGATGAACCTGCACGGCGCTGAGGGCAGCCTGGAGCAGGTGGGCAAGATCATGCTGCAACTGCTGCTGCCGTTTGTACTTGGGCACCTTTCTCGTCCGTGGACGGGAGCCTGGGTGGCACGCAATAAAAAATGGATATCGAAAACCGATCAGACGTCGATTTTATTGGTGGTTTACTCCGCCTTCAGTGAAGCGGTGGTGAACGGTATCTGGCAGAAAGTTGGCGTGGGTTCGCTGCTGTTTATCGTGGTGGTGAGTATTGTGCTGCTCGCAGTCGTCATCGCCGTCAACATCTTTGTTGCCCGACGCTGCGGCTTTAACAAAGCCGATGAAATTACCATTGTGTTCTGCGGTTCGAAGAAAAGCCTGGCCAACGGGATCCCGATGGCCAATATTCTTTTCCCGACCTCAGTTATCGGGATGATGGTGTTACCGCTGATGATTTTCCATCAGATCCAGCTGATGGTTTGCGCCGTACTGGCTCGCCGCTACAAGCGCCAGGCTGAAAAAGCACAGGCGCAGGAAGCCGCGAAAGCTTAATGGCGTTTCAGGGGCTGCACCAGATGCGTGAGCCCCTCGGTTTTAATGACCAGAACCAGCTGCAAAAGCTCGCCTAAATGCCCGGCAGGAAAGGAATCCTTGCGGGCAAACCACAGTAGATATTCTTCCGGCAAATCAATGAGCCTGCGCCCCTGATATTTCCCGAACGGCATCTGGGTATTGGCGATTTCAATAAGCTGTTCTTTTTCCATTTAGACCCCCAGCAGCCGCAGCATTTCGGCTTCATCAATCACCGCAATGCCCAGCTCCTGCGCTTTCGCCAGTTTTGAGCCCGCCGCTTCACCTGCAATAACGAGATCGGTCTTCTTCGACACGCTACCTGCGACTTTTGCCCCCAGTTCCACCAGACGCGCTTTCGCATCGTCACGGGACATCTGGCTGAGACTACCGGTCAGCACCACGGTCTTACCCGCAAAGGGACTGTCGATTTCATCGGCGTTAATCACTACCGGTGCGGGCCAGCGCACACCTTCCGCCAGAAGCTGACGAATGACGTCACGGTTGCTCTCTTCGGCAAAGAAATTAAACACGTGCGCAGCAACCACTTTGCCGACGTCTGGCACTTTTTGCAGCTCTTCATCCGTCGCGGCTTCAAGCGCTTCCAGGGTGCCAAAATATGCGGCAAGCCCGGCAGCCGTGGCCTCTCCCACTTCACGGATGCCGAGCGCATAGAGGAAACGAGCGAAGGTCGTCTCTTTCGCTTTCTCGAGTGCATTCACCACATTTTCAGCCGATTTTGGCCCCATACGGTCGAGCCCGGTCAGTTTGCCCGCGGTCAGCCGGAAGAGATCGGCCGGCGTGTGGACATATTCCTTTTCCACCAGCTGGTCGATGATTTTATCGCCCATGCCGTCAACGTCCATCGCACGACGTGAAACGAAATGTTTGAGTGCTTCTTTACGCTGCGCGCCACAAATCAGGCCACCGGTGCAGCGAGTGACTGCTTCGCCTTCCACGCGCTCTACGTCAGAACCGCACACCGGGCAGTGTGCAGGAAACTCAATTTCACGGGTATCGCCAGGACGCTCCGACTCCACCACATTAACCACCTGCGGAATCACATCCCCCGCACGGCGAATCACGACTTTATCGCCGATACGCAGGCCAAGGCGGGCAATCTCATCGGCGTTGTGCAGTGTGGCATTGCTGACCAGCACCCCAGCAACCTGCACCGGCTCCAGGCGTGCAACAGGCGTAATCGCGCCGGTGCGTCCGACCTGGAACTCAACATCACGCACAAAGGTCGTTTGTTCCTGCGCCGGGAATTTAAAAGCCACGGCCCAGCGCGGTGCACGCGCGACGAATCCAAGCTGTTCCTGCAAATCAAGGGCGTTAACTTTGATAACCACGCCATCAATATCAAAACCAAGATGGGGACGGTCTGCCTCCACCTGATGGTAAAAATCGAGCACGGCTTCCGGGGAATCGCACAGACGTATGCGCTCACTTACCGGCAGGCCCCACTGTTTAAATTGCTGTAGACGTTCCAGATGCCCACGTGGGAGTTCGCCACCTTCCAGAATCCCCACGCCGTAGCAGAAGAAGGTCAGTGGGCGCTTAGCGGTAATACGCGGGTCGAGCTGACGCAGTGAGCCTGCGGCGGCGTTACGCGGGTTAGCAAACACTTTGCCACCCGTGCGACGAGCTTCCTCGTTAATCTTTTCGAAGCCAGCCTGCGGTAAAAAGACTTCCCCACGCACTTCAACGCGGGCCGGAATATTATCGCCGTGAAGTTTGAGCGGAATAGCGCGGATGGTTCTCACGTTGGAGGTAATGTCCTCGCCGGTGGTGCCATCGCCACGCGTGGCTGCGCGGATCAGGATGCCGTTTTCATACAGAATGCTGACCGCCAGGCCGTCGAGTTTCAGCTCGCAGCAGTAAATCAGTGCATCGGTGCTTTTCAGACGATCCTGGACGCGTTTGTTGAACGCAAGAAAGCTTTCTTCGTCGAAAACGTTATCCAGAGACAACATCGGTACTTCATGACGAATCTGGCTGAAAGAGGCCAGCGGTGCCGCCCCAACGCGCTGAGTGGGCGAATCCGGCGTAATCAGTTCAGGATGCTGCGTTTCCAGCTCACGTAGCCGAACCAGCAATTTGTCATACTCGGCGTCCGGGATCTCGGGCGTATCCATGACATGATAAAGATATTCATGATGGCGAAGCGTCGTTCGCAGTTCGGTAAGTTGTTGTTCGATTGATTCCATGTCGCACCATCAATATAAAAAACCCCCGACGGGCGGGGGTTTAGGCTGATAACAATTAGGGCCGTCGGTTACGCGTGTGATTCTTTCACTTCGCGGATCCGGTCCTGATACTCGCGCAGCTTTTGCGGCGTCATCATGCGGCGCTGATCGTCAAGCACCACGCCACCGACTTCATCGGCAATGTACTGCGCTGACTGAAGCATCAGCTTAAAGTTCTGCAGCTCGTCACCATAGGAAGGAACCTGCATAAAGATAGTCACGCCCGGCGTGGTGAAATCGGTCATTTCGGGATCAAACGTACCCGGATTAACCATGTTGGCGAGACTAAACAGCGCCGGACCACTGCCATCCGGGCTGAGGTGGCGATGAAAAATGCTCATGTCACCAAATTTGAAACCGGCCTGCTCAATGCTGTTCATCAGCAAATCACCCTGCAGGGCAGAGCCGTGATGTGCAGAGACGTTCATGATGATGACTGTCTCTTTACGCACCGGTTTTTCGACCACCGGGGCTTCTTCAACAATCGGTTCCGGCTCTGGCTGAGTAACCGGCTCAGGATGCACGGGCGCAGCAGCAGGTTGTGGCGAAACGGAATGAGGCGCAGGTTGAACGGCTTCCTGACGCGGCGACTGAACGTGCTCAACAGGAGCCGTTTTAGGCGCGGGCTGAGCAACAGGCTGCAGCGGACGCTCGTCATGATGTTGTACGGGTGCCGGAGCCGCCGCACGGGGTTGAGCTGAAGCGTAAGGCGGTTGGTATTGATGTTGCGGCTGCTGACGAGACGTTTCCGGCTCGCTGCTGGCTTTCGGGGCACTGTTCACCCGATGAACGCGAACTTCACCCACGCTTTCATCTTCTTCTTCGACATCCTCGTCGTCAGCGTCATCGTCTTCACGTCTCGACTTCATACGTTTCAGCGGACGATCGCGGAACATTGAAGAGCGTTCTTTACGGCTGGTCCAAAAACCATGAACCAGTAAAGCGATTATGGCGATCGCGCCAACGATGATTAATATCAGACGCAAGTCCTGCATCATTATATTCTCTGTTGTTCTAACACCTTGCCAACACGGCAAACATTTACTCACTAAGAGTATTTGCCGATTACGTCAAGTGCAAGTGTACACATGCCATTCACGGCATAAAGATGAACGAAATCGTGCTTTTTGCTGTTTTTTCGAACATTTCCGAACGGGTTTTTTCTCCCGCAAGCAGATAATATAGTCTGCTGATTTCCTGCTGTAATACAACGGAGTATCGTCAGGCTATGGTTTCACCTTCATCTGCCCCATCACGTAGCGGCCTTTTTTACTTTTCTCAGGGCTGGAAGCTCATCACCCTTCCCGGTATTCGGCGTTTTGTCATCCTGCCTTTACTGGTCAACATCGTCTTAATGGGCGGCGCGTTTATCTGGTTATTTACCCGTCTGGATAACTGGATCCCCGCTGTCATGAGCCATGTCCCCAGTTGGTTGCAGTGGCTTAGCTATTTGCTTTGGCCGATTGTTGTCGTGTCGATACTGCTGGTGTTCAGCTACTTTTTCTCCACCATCGCAAACTGGATTGCCGCACCATTTAATGGCCTTCTGGCCGAGCAACTTGAAGCACGCCTGACCGGCGTAACGCCGCCTGTTGCAGGAATCGGCGCTATCCTTAAGGATGTTCCGCGCATTATGAAACGTGAATGGCAAAAGCTCGCGTGGTACTTACCGCGTGCCATTGTGCTTTTGCTGCTCTATTTCATTCCGGGTATCGGGCAAACCGTTGCCCCGGTGGTGTGGTTCCTGTTCAGCGCCTGGATGCTGGCTATCCAGTACTGTGATTATCCTTTCGATAACCACAAAGTGCCGTTTAAAGAAATGCGCACGGCCCTGCGCACCCGCAAAGCGATAAATTTACAGTTTGGTGCTATCACCAGCCTGTTCACGCTGGTTCCGGTTCTGAATCTGGTGGTCATGCCCGTGGCCGTTTGTGGCGCAACGGCAATGTGGGTGGACTGTTATCGGGATAAAAACGCACTCTGGCGGTAAGGGCGTTATTCCCGTTCTTATTCCATACTGGTTGCCATTATTTCGCCTCAGCATATAGATATGCTAATTCCTTACTTCCGCCTGGGCGGTAAGTGGGTATGCTGGGGTGGTTCCCAAATTTCATACAGTTAAGGACAGGCCATGAGTAAGATTTTTGAAGATAACTCGCTGACTATCGGTCATACGCCGCTGGTTCGACTGAACCGTATCGGTAATGGACGCATCCTGGCAAAGGTAGAATCCCGTAACCCGAGCTTCAGCGTTAAATGCCGTATCGGTGCCAATATGATTTGGGATGCCGAAAAACGTGGCGTACTGAAACCGGGTATTGAACTGGTTGAACCGACCAGTGGCAACACCGGTATCGCGCTGGCTTATGTGGCTGCCGCACGTGGCTACAAGCTGACGCTGACCATGCCTGAAACCATGAGCGTTGAACGTCGTAAGCTGCTCAAAGCGCTGGGTGCAAACCTGGTACTGACCGAAGGCGCGAAAGGCATGAAAGGCGCCATTCAGAAAGCCGAAGAAATTGTTGCCAGCGATCCGGCTAAATTCCTGCTGCTTCAGCAGTTCAGCAACCCGGCTAACCCGGAAATTCACGAAAAAACCACCGGCCCGGAAATCTGGGAAGATACCGATGGTCAGGTTGATGTGTTTATCGCGGGTGTCGGTACCGGCGGTACGCTGACCGGTGTCTCTCGCTATATTAAAGGCACAAAAGGCAAAACTGACCTGATTACTGTTGCCGTTGAGCCAACAGATTCCCCGGTTATCGCCCAGGCGCTTGCAGGTGAAGAGATCAAACCAGGCCCGCATAAAATCCAGGGTATTGGTGCTGGCTTCATTCCTGGAAACCTGGACCTGAAACTGGTGGATAAAGTCGTCGCCATTACAAATGAAGAAGCAATCAGCACCGCGCGTCGTCTGATGGAAGAAGAAGGTATCCTGGCGGGTATCTCTTCCGGTGCCGCCGTTGCTGCTGCGCTGAAGCTTCAGGAAGATGAAACCTTTACCAACAAGAATATTGTCGTTATCCTTCCGTCTTCCGGTGAGCGCTATTTGAGCACCGCTTTGTTTGCCGATCTGTTTACTGAGAAAGAACTGCAACAGTAATGCCAGATTGTAACAAACGCGCAAAAAAGCACCCAATGAGGTGCTTTTTTGTGGCACACGTCAAAGTTTCACTCCTCCTGGCATTGCTTAGACATCTCGGGTCTGGTATTTAACCTTCACATTTATTTTGATGCGCGAAATTAATCGGTTTTTGATTTCACGAAGCTGAATCGATTTTATGATTTGGTTCAACTCTCGCTTTCGCGGCATAATGTTTAATGACGTTTGAGACGTCGGTTGCCAGAAGCGCCAGCATCAAAAATGCGTTACCTACGCTTCTCGCTTTTAAGTCGTGTCTCGTAACGCCGGCGCTAACGATACAGGCTAAAGTCGAACCGCCAGGCTAGACTTTAGTTCCACAACACTAAACCTATAAGTTGGGGAAATACAA
>CAUSEC010000071.1:0-7527 GCA_963530515.1 uncultured Enterobacteriaceae bacterium
AATACGTGGGCCTGAACGGCGCAATCGTGGGCATGACCACCTTCGGTGAGTCTGCACCTGCGGAGCAGTTGTTTGAGATGTATGGCTTTACGGTGGACAACGTGGTGAAAGTGGCGAGATCGGTGCTGTAGCGTTGGCTTTTCCCCCTCACCCTAACCCTCTCCCTCTGGGAGAGGGCCGGGGTGAGGGTGAACAATGCGCACTATTGCAATATCCTGCTCGCTTTCCTGAATCGTGCAACATCGAGCACTACGCTTCAGCCACCTCAATACGCATATTGAGGTGGCTGAAGTTATCCATCTTCGTATCATGGCTCACCACCACAATATCAATGTCCTCGCAGGCGACGACTTTATAGCGCGCCACCTGCGATACTTTGTCGGCGGTAACGGCCGCAATAACTTCGCTGCTTTGCCCCAGCACATCCTTTTTAAAACAGGCGTCTTCGTAATACACCGCCGTCATGCCGACCTGCGGATCCAGCCCGCATACGCCGATAAATGTCTGATCGAAAATCATGCCACGGATTTGATTGACCGGCTCGGAACCCAGCGTGCTGCCGGTATAGGCATTCACTCTGCCACCCAGCAAAATCAGCTCGATATTGCCACGCCCGCTCAGCACCGAGGCGATTTGCGGCGAGTTGGTGACAATCGTCAGTTCCAGGTCAGCGGGTAAACACTCGACCATCGCCACGTAGGTGGAGCCCGCGTCAATAAAGACACACGCGCCCGGCCTCACCAGCTCGGCGCATTTTCTGGCGACCTGCGATTTTTCCGGCACGTTCTGCGCCATGCGGGTTTCGAAACTGGCGGACTGTTTAAACTGGCTGACCGCACCGCCATACACTTTTTTGCACAGTCCCTGGCGCGCCAGCTCCTGTAAATCACGGCGGATCGTATGCTCAGACACCCCCAGCTTGCGGGCAATGTCCGCACCGATCACTCTGCCGGTTTCCGTCAGTATCTGGTGGATAAGGGACTGCCGCTGTTCGGGCAAGGCATCATAATCAATCACATTCAATCCTCAAGTGAACATAATATTGCACAATGTAGCATGATCTATCATAGTGTCGCTATATCCATGATACATGCTCAGGCGCGCCGTGCGCGATCTCTTCTGCTTTGGGCATGACGATGACAACCATTGAGGCACTGTATGTATCAAGCAATCATTTATCAGGAGTTGGATAACACCATGGACACACTCGAGCGGCTGACCCTTGCCTGGTTTGCCGAACATAAAACTCTGGAGCAGGCCAGTCTCTTTTACCGTTATATAAAACAGTCCCAGTCAGGCTGCTTTAAGCAGCACTACATGCGGGTGCTGGATGGTTCGATGGAGTGTCTGACCGGCGTCCTGCCGCAGCTCACTAACCGGCTGGCGCCGGGCGTTGCTGACGCGTTATCGACCTCTGCGCTAAAAATCCGGCGTATCTTCGGCATGATCATCTACTGGCTCATCCAGTACCACAGCGGCCACTCCCGTGACCTGCCCGAGCGTGAAGAAATGCTCGATATTTTCTCCAGCATTCTGGACAGCAAGACGCTGAAAATGTGGTGAACTGGTGCTATCAGGCACGTTTTGACAAAACGAACTCATTGCTCTTTGTTGCTCACTTTCGCCGGAGTAAATACTGATTTCATTCGATGATAATGCCGCGTTACTCAAAAAAATAACATTTAAACAGTGGATATCACTGTAATTTATGATATTTGCAGAGTGAATGATGAGGTGCAGTCTGGCCTGCGGCTCCGTTTACGCCTTTCGGGTATTGTTGTATAACGGAAATGGTTAGCACTAAAACTATCATCAGCACTATCACCACGTAGCAAGAGTGAGCGGCAGCATTCAAAGGGTAAGGTAATGTCAGACGAGAGAATTTCCGAAAAAGTTAAACACGTACAATCCTCTGCAATCAGGGAATTATTAAAGCACAGCAAAATGGAAGGGGTTATCTCTCTCGGCGGGGGCATTCCGAATCCTGATCTCTTCGACCGTGAAGGCCTGCAAATGGCGATGGATAACGTGCTGTCAGCCTCCTGGAAAGATGCATTTCAGTACGGTCTGAGCGAAGGCAGCCCGGAACTGCGTGAAGCCATCTGCCAGCTTTCTGCACAACGCCAGATTACCTGTACTGTTGATGACGTGGTCATTACCTCCGGCTCCCAGCAGTCGCTCGATATGCTGGCTCGCGTGTTGATTAACCCAGGTGATGTGATTGTCGTTGAGCGGCCAACCTATCTGGCTGCACTGCAGGTCTTCCAGTTAGCGGAAGCGCGTCTGGCCTCCGTGGGTACGGACGGCGAAGGCATGAAGGTGGATGAGCTGGAAGAGCTGGTGAAAACCACCACCATCAAAGCGGTGTACGTAGTGCCGACATTCGGCAACCCCGGTGGCGTAACGCTCTCTGATGAGCGTCGTAAGCAACTGGTTGAACTGTCGAAACGCTACAACTTCGTCATCATTGAAGACGACCCGTACAGCGAAATTAACTTCACCAACAAACAGTTCAAGCCGTTAACGGCGTGGGCGAAAGAGATTGATAACAGCGACAACTTTATCTATACCTCGACGTTTTCTAAAATTCTGGCGCCGGGTGCCCGTGTGGGTTGGGTCATTGCGCCAGAGTGGATCAAACGCCAGATTGTGACCTTGAAACAGGCAACGGATCTGCACACCAGCTCGCTGTCCCAGTCGCTGACGTATCATTACCTGCAAACCGGCCGCCTGCCGGCACAGCTCGACATGATCCGCGCCTCCTATAAAGAGAAGTGTGACACCTTATGCGGGCTGATTGAGTCTGAGCTGGGCG
Organism: uncultured Enterobacteriaceae bacterium; assembly: GCA_963530515.1. Lineage (GTDB taxonomy): Bacteria > Pseudomonadota > Gammaproteobacteria > Enterobacterales > Enterobacteriaceae > CBFFRJ01. The sequence goes on from CAUSEC010000071.1 coordinate 2,816, forward strand.
AGCATCTGACCTTCCACCGTCCGCAGGGCGGCATGTTCCTGTGGGCGAAGTTCAAATATGAAAAGAACAGCACCGACTGGCTGAAGCAGACCCTGGCAAAAGGCGTGGTCTATGTGCCAGGCGAGTTCTTCTATGCCGACAACCCGGATCAGTCCACGCTGCGTATGTCTTACGTGTCGGTCACCGATGAAAACCTCAGAGAAGCCGTTGCGCGTCTGAAAGCCTCTCTTTAATCCCGCCGCATTACCGACGAAAAAAAACCATGTATCCCCGCAGGGATACATGGTGAGTAAAGGGTTTATTTCCACCATTGCTGACGAATGTATATTTGCCCGAGTGCAAAAGGGAAGTAAACCTATCATCTAATAGCTTCGAGAATACTTCCACATTAGTCCGTAAAAGTATTTTTATATAATGGTTTTATGCCGCCATACAGTCAAATTCAAAAATTGAATCATATGATTCAACAAATAAGAGCGTTATGCAGCCGCGCTGTATTGGGCATGCGCCCAGAAAAAGAAAATTGCCATTTTCTTGATGAAAACAGGGGTTTTACGGGGTGTTACGCGTATCTCTGCCTTTTAAGGTGAGCATTTAATTGTGAATTAATTAGTGACTTCGATCTCACATTAATAAATTAAGAATGCTCATTAATATAAACAAAGCCTAAACGAAAAGAGTCTGACGGCTTATTTGTCAGAGCCACCCTTCATCTTTGCAAATAAGCCAGAGGCGCATATCAAATTCCAGCTGGTGATACTGCGGCTCCATATGACAGCACAGCTGATAGAACGCTTTGTTGTGATCTTTCTCTTTCAGGTGTGCCAGCTCATGCACCACGATCATCCGCAGAAAGGCTTCCGGTGCCTGGCGAAACACGGTAGCGACGCGGATCTCTGCTTTGGCTTTCAGCTTGCCGCCCTGCACCCGGGAAACCGAAGTGTGCAGGCCGAGCGCGTTCTTCATCACATGGATTTTGCTGTCGTATGCCACTTTGTTGATTTGCGGCGCATTACGCAAAAACTGGTTTTTGAAGTCCTGGGTGTACAGGTACAGCGCTTTGTCGGTGGTGATATCATGCGTGTCCGGATACCGTGTTTGTATCACCTCGCCGAGTCGGTTCTGCGTAATCAGCGTCTGGACCTGGGTCAGCAGTGAGTCGGGATAACCCTGTAAATAAGTTAGCGTTGTCATAGTCAGGGGTTTACATCTCCGGATAATTAAGCGATAAAACGCGCGAATTCTAGCATTCCGGAGGGGCGATGGGCCAGGTTGAGTTAATCGGACAGTCATTTGCATTAGAGCGTTTTCCACCTAATGCCGAAGAAGCGTCATTACAGGCGTGGGACGCGGCAGATGAGTATTTACTGCATCATTTAAACGATGCCGAGGGCGTCACGCTCATTTTCAATGACAGCTTTGGCGCACTTGCCTGCGCGCTGGCAGACAGTCGACCGGTTAGCGTTACCGACTCCTTTATCGCTGAGCAGGCCACGATTCATAACCTGAACCTTAACGGACTTGATGAAGATGCCGTCCTGTTTATGGACTGCCTGAGCGAATTGCCGGCTTCCCCGGCGCGTGTCCTGATTAAGATCCCTAAACAGCTCGCGCTGCTGGAGCAGCAACTGCACGCGCTGCGTCGTGTTGTCACGCCGGAAACGCAAATTATTGCCGGTGCCAAAACCCGCGACATTCACAACTCGACCATCGCGTTGTTTGAAAAGATCCTCGGCCCGACCACCACCACACTGGCGTGGAAAAAGGCGCGACTGATCAACTGTACGTTTACAGGCCCGGAAGTGGCCGATGCGCCAGAGACCTTTGACTGGAAACTGGAAGGTACCGACTGGACCATCCACAACCACGCGAACGTCTTCTCCCGCAGCGGTCTGGACATTGGCGCACGCCTGTTCATGAAGCATCTGCCTTCCAACATTGAAGGGGAACTGGCGGATCTCGGCTGTGGTAACGGTGTGATTGGCATGACGCTGCTGGCTCAGAACCCGAACGCCCGCGTGCTCTTTACCGATGAGTCCCATATGGCGGTGGCGTCGAGCTATATGAACGTGGAACGCAACATGCCCGATGCGCTGGAGCGCAGCGAGTTTATGGTCAATAACGGCCTGGCAGGCACGGAACACGATCGCTTTGATGCCATTTTATGTAACCCGCCGTTCCATCAGCAGAGCACCATTACCGACCATATCGCCTGGGAGATGTTCCATGACGCCCGCCGCAGCCTGAAATACGGCGGCGAGCTGATTGTGGTGGGCAACCGCCACCTGGACTACTTCCGCAAACTGAAGAAGATTTTCGGCAACTGCAGCAATGTGGGGGCATCCGGTAAGTTTGCGGTGTTAAAAGCGGTGAAAACGCGTAAACAGCGGTAAGTTTCGCCGGATGGCGCTGCGCTTATCCGGCCTACGGCTCAGTGCCCAGGCCCGGTAAGCGTTAGCGCCACCGGGCATTCAGACTACATCTCCAGCGCAAGCTTCGTCCCCTGCGCAATCGCCCGACGGGCATCCAGCTCCATCGCCACATCACACCCGCCAATCATATGCACCGGTTTCCCTGTCGCAATCAGTGGTTCGAGCAATTCACGGCGCGGCTCCTGACCGGCACACAGCACCACATTATCCACTGCAAACACCTGCGCCTCGCCGTCGATCAGCACGTGCAGGCCATCATCGTCTACCTTCTGATAGCTCACCGCCGGGATCATTTTCACGCCACGGGAAAGCAACGTCGCCCGATGGATCCAGCCCGTTGTCTTGCCCAGACCTTCACCGGGTTTAGAGGCTTTACGCTGCAACATCACAATCCTGCGCGGGCTTTTCGGTAATTGCGGCCCTTCCGGGCGCAAACCCCCCACCTGATGCAAACTGGTGTCGATGCCCCACTCGACGCAGAACTCCGCGATGTTCTGGCTGGTCGGCTCGCCCGGCTGGCTTAAATACATCGCTGTATCAAAGCCAATTCCGCCGCAGCCAATAATGGCGACTTTCTCGCCCACCGGGACTTTGTCGCGCAGCACGTCCAGGTAGCTCAACACTTTTGGGTGTGCAATCCCTTCAATGTCCGGCGTGCGCGGAGCAATGCCGCTGGCGAGGACCACCTCGTCAAAACCGTCCAGCATTGAGGGCAGCACGAACTGATTAAGCTGCAGATCCACGCCGGTGATTTCGATCATGCGGCGGTAATAGCGCAGGGTTTCGTAGAACTCCTCTTTGCCGGGGATCTGTTTGGCGATGTTAAATTGCCCGCCAATCTCGGCGGCCGCATCAAACAGCGTCACGCGGTGCCCGCGCATCGCGGCATTTACCGCAAAGGCCAGACCTGCGGGACCGGCGCCAATCACCGCCAGATTTTTCTTCTGCACGGCAGGCGTCAGCGGCATTTCGGTTTCATGGCAGGCGCGGGGGTTCACCAGACAGGAGGTGATTTTGCCGACGAAAATCTGATCGAGGCAGGCCTGGTTACAACCAATGCAGGTATTGATCTCATCCGCCCGACCGCTTTGAGCCTTGGAGAGCAGCTCAGCATCCGCCAGGAACGGGCGCGCCATCGACACCATATCTGCATCACCTCGGGCAAGGAGTTCGTCCGCGACCTGCGGATCGTTAATGCGATTAGTGGTCACCAGCGGCACATTCACTTTGCCTTTGAGCTTGCGGGTGACCCAACTAAAGGCCGCCCGTGGCACCGGGGTGGCGATGGTGGGGATGCGCGCCTCATGCCAGCCAATGCCGGTATTAATGATTGTCGCCCCGGCAGCTTCAATGGCTTTTGCCAGCTGTAGCGTCTCTTCAAATACGCCGCCGCCCTCTACCAGATCGAGCATCGACAGGCGATAGATAATAATAAAATCGCGGCCCACCCGTTCGCGCACCGCCCGCACCACGTCCACGGCAAAGCGCATACGGCGTTTGTAGTCGCCGCCCCATTCATCTTCCCGGTGGTTGGTGCGTGCGGCGAGAAATTCGTTAATCAGATAGCCTTCGGAACCCATCACTTCGACACCGTCATACCCCGCTTTACGGGCGAGTTCGGCGCAACGAGCAAAGTCGTCGATAAGCGTGAGGATTTCGTCATGGGTCAGGGCGTGCGGAGTAAAACGGTTAATGGGAGCCTGAATCGCCGAGGGTGCGACCAGCGCAGGCTGGTAGCTGTATCGCCCGGTGTGCAGAATTTGCAGCGCAATTTTTCCGCCTTCCTGATGCACGGCATCGGTGATGACGCGGTGATGAGGCAGCTGGTTTTCATCGTTGAGCACCGCACCGCCCTGCATGGTGACACCCGAGTGCGCCGGGGCCACGCCGCCGGTGACAATCAGCGCCACCCCGTGGCGTGCGCGTTCGGCGTAGAAGGCCGCCAGCCGCTCGGCACCGTTCGGATGTTCTTCAAGCCCGGTGTGCATTGAACCCATCAACACGCGGTTTTTTAAGGTGGTAAACCCCAGATCGAGTGGGGCAAATAACGACGGGTAGTGGCTCATAAGGCTTCCAATGTAAAATTATTGTTATGTGGTCGGATGAGTTGTAATTTAGCCGCTGCGAGGGAAAGTGGAAAACGGGAATGTGGTGATTGTGATGGGATTCAAAGATTGGTTCCCCTCACCCCGGCCCTCTCCCCAAAGGGGCGAGGGTGAACAGGCAATGTTCTGGTCTAATAATCGGTGACACCGACTTAAGAGGATATAATCCTTGAAA
>CAUSEC010000072.1:0-4472 GCA_963530515.1 uncultured Enterobacteriaceae bacterium
GCTCCGGATGAATATGATGATCTCATATCAGGAACTTGTTCGCACCTTCCCTAGAAAAGTTGGATGTGGTAGCGCAAGCCATTATCGAGCAAGGGTGCGATGTCGTTGCATTACAGGAAGTGAATCAACATCAAAATAGCCCGGCTGTTGATGCCAATATATTAACTAATCACACCGTGCTCGCTGATAACTATGGATATTTATTACAGAAAAAACTCATGGAATACGGCTATCACTACCAACTTACATGGGATTTCGTTCATCAAAGTTATGACGTATATCAAGAGGGACTGGCATTCTTGACGCGACTGCCGATTGTCGAGCATGAGGTCATTGACCTAAGTGATAACTATGATGTGAACTTTTGGAAACATAGGCGAGCAGTGCGTATTAAGGTCACTTCTCAACGAGGTGATTTCAATCTTTATAATTGTCATTGCGGCTGGTGGAGTGACTCAGAGAGCTCATTTGAGGACCAGTTCAACAGAATAAAGGCAACATTATCAACAGAGTTGAGCTTTCTATTAGGCGATTTCAACAACCCAAGCCATATACGCAATGAAGGTTATGATTATGTATTACAGTGCGGTTTGATAGATTGTTATGAAATAGCAGAAATAAAAGACTCCGGAACTACTGTAATTAAAAATATTGACGGTTGGGAACAAAATAGCCAAGCGCTACGCATTGATTTGGTTCTTAGTAATCAACCGATGGTGGTAAAGCAGCATCAGGTGATTTTTAATAACGATTTTTATCCGGTTGTATCGGATCACTTTGGGGTTCTGGTGGAAGTAGACATTATTTAATGTTTATTCATAGACTAAACCTTAAGCAATACTGGACTTTTAATTACGTGACTTTGCAATACCTGTAGTTATTCAGGACTTTCTAATTTAGTAAAGGCGCTGACACGTTTTTGTCCCAAAACTGTGTTACAAAATCCACAACACCAAATTTTGAAGAGCCCCTTAGAGAGGGGCTAGTTGAGGGGAGCCCAGTTGGCTAGTTGGCGGGGGTATCTGTTTCCTCTTCAGTGATTTCGTCATCGGTTGAAGGCACCGCTTGTTCAACTTCTGCTTCTTTACCCTTTGCTTTAGCTGATTTTCGTGCTCGAATTTCGATATCAATAATGCGCCGAGCCAGTTTGATAATGCGCTGTTGCCATGCGTAGTTGCCATCAACACGTTGCTTATTGCTAAGCACGCTAGATAACCAGAGTGTGTCCATTGAGATTGACCTGCCCCCAGGATTAGATACAACCTTCAGTTAGTAATGTCGGTTGGTTTTTCTTCATATTTCCCGTTTCGCCAGCCCGCTGCAAATTCAGCCGGCGTCAGATAATTCAGCGATGAATGTGGTCGACACTCGTTATAATCCTGCCGCCAGTTATTAATGATTTCCCGGGCATGTAGAATATCGCTGAACCAGTGCTCATTCAGGCATTCATCCCGAAAGCGACCGTTGAAACTCTCAATAAATCCGTTTTGCGTTGGCTTGCCCGGCTGGATTAAGCGCAACTCAACACCATGTTCAAAGGCCCATTGATCGAGCGCGCGGCAGGTAAATTCCGGGCCCTGATCGGTTCTTATCGTTGCAGGATAGCCACGAAACAGCGCAATACTGTCCAGAATGCGTGTCACCTGAACGCCTGTAATCCCGAATGCCGTGGTGATCGTCAGACACTCCTTCGTGAAATCATCCACGCAGGTCAGGCACTTAATCCTGCGGCCGCTGGCAAGTGCATCCATGACAAAATCCATTGACCATGTCAGGTTCGGCGCATCCGGGCGAAGAAGCGGAAGCCGCTCAGTCGCCAGCCCCTTGCGGCGTCGCCTGCGTTTTACACTCAGGCCGTTGAGATGATAGATGCGGTATACCCGCTTGTGGTTGACGTGAAGGCCCTCCCGACGCAGTAGCTGCCAGATGCGCCGGTAACCAAAGCGGCGGCGCTCAAGTGCCAGCGCTGTGATGCGTAGAGACAACTGCGCGTCAGCAGCCGGACGCTGAGCCGAATTGATTTAGCACCGACGTAGCCCCACTGTTCGTCCATTTCAGCGCAGACAATCACATCACTGCCCGGCTGTATGCGCGAGGTTACCGACTGCGGCCTGAGTTTTTTAAGTGGCGTAAAATCGTGTTGAGGCCAACGCCCATAATGCGTGCACTGGCGCGACATCCGACGCCATTCATGGCCATATCAATGATTTTCTGGTGCGTACCGGGTTGAGAAGCGGTGTAAGTGAACTGCAGTTGCCATGTTTTACGGCAGTGAGAGCAGAGATAGCGCTGATGTCCGGCAGTGCTTTTGCCGTTACGCACCACGCCTTCAGTAGCGGAGCAGGAAGGACATCTGATGGAAATGGAAGCCACGCAAGCACCTTAAAATCACCATCATACACTAAATCAGTAAGTTGGCAGCATTACCAATGAGGCGATTGCTAATGAGCGGGCCGGTATTTGTAATTAAAGTTGTTAACGCTGAAGTTTAAGATGCTCGCAATAAGTCGGCGAATTATCAGTATATCCCCCTGGCATCATTCTGAAATGAAGAGGGCCTGCTCTTCCCATATTGATGTTTTTTCACCGTAACAGTCGTAACAACGGTAACACGCCGTCATATCAAGGTTTTTCCCGTTACGTTTCAAAATCCCCTCGGTAACAAAAGTGACACTATTGGTAAGCTTTTATATCCCTTATACCCTCGCTGTAATTCAATATTGAACAATCTCCCCGGTACAAGAAACGTGCATACAACCACAGGAGATATTTATGCACGACATCATCAATCAGGCCCGGGAGCTGTTAACTCAACAGCTGTACCGTAACGAATCGCTTGGGTCCCCCAAAGAAACCGAAAGTTATCTCGCCCTTCAGCTTGGTGACTGTGAGCAGGAAGTCTTCGCGGTCATCTTTCTGGATAACCGTAATCAGGTTCTTCAGTACAAGGAAATGTTCTACGGAAGTATCGCTTCCGCCAGCGTCTACCCACGTGAAATAGCCCGCTTAGCACTTCGTCTGAATGCCGCTGCGGTCATCTGCTCGCATAACCATCCATCAGGCTACCCCGAGCCGTCAGAGGCTGACAGGGCCATCACCGGGCGTATAAAGGACGCGATGGAATTGATTGAGGTCCGGGTACTGGATCACATCGTCGTTGGCGGCGGTCGGACCGTATCGTTCGCAGAAAGGGGGTGGCTATGAACTGCATACTGCCGTTACAGCGTGGTTTCATCACGATACTGGAGCAGCACCGTAAGCCAGGGGAGTGCATCCTTAACTTCCGCTCATCGGATTATTCGCCAGAAGGTGGCTACCGCCCGGTTGAAATCCGCCTGGTCGGTGAAAAGCTGGACTACGTCACCGAGTTCGCCTACTTCGGTGTGTGGCCTGAACTGGAGAAGTCACTGGAGTTCGATTTCGGGCAGGGCATCGGGTTTCAACCCTTCACCGGGTGCACTGATATTCGACACTACGGGGAACTCTTCAAGCTCTGGCAGCGAAACTTCACAGCTTACTATCGGGCAGGCGTCTACGAGGTCAAATTATGAACTGGAAAGCGTTACTTGTTGAAGCTCTAATTATAGCGTTAACGACCTTCGCCACCGTGTTCTTCCGGGGGATGGCAGCCCGCTATGCCTCCGATGAAGATATCTACTGTTAATTCACACAAATAGCCCATGCCCGTGCGACAAACCGAGAACCCCCGGTAAAACTTGTCACACGGGTTTGTTTTCGGGATTTGATACGTTTCTCTTACAGGGTCTTTGAGCCTATCAGGAGGCCATCATGGCAATTATAGGATACGCCCGTGTTTCGACTACGGGGCAGTCGCTGGAGCAGCAACTGACGGCACTGACAGAGTGCGAAAAAGTTTTTCAGGAAAAAATCAGCGGCAGTAAAACGGACAGGCCACAGCTACAGGCAATGCTTGAGTTCGCCCGCTCCGGGGACGTCCTGAAAGTAACCAAGCTGGATCGACTTGCCCGGAATACCCGGCACTTGCTGGAAATCACAGATCTGCTTCATTCAAAAGGGGTAACGTTACAGATACAGAACCTTGGCATCGACACGGCCACCCCGACTGGCAAGCTGATGCTGACCATGATAGGGGCCATCGCCACGTTCGAGCGGGAGATCATGCTTGAGCGTCAGGCCGAGGGAATTGCCCTGGCGAAGGCTAAAGGTGTCTATAAAGGCCGCAAGCCAACCGCCATGGAAAAACGAGACGAGGTGCTGTACCTTCTCTCGCAAGGCATTGCCAAAGCGACTGTCGCGAAGCGGCTAGGGATTAGCGTGTCGAGTGTTCATCGTATTGCAGCCAGTTGAAAGCCCAAAAGGAGAGTCATTCTCCTTTTTTGCCAGCCGTACCCGTAGTGCTCTACTGGCTGGCAACTCGTTTTTTGGATAAAAAAACCTGAATCGCCACGGGTTTAACAGACACCTCAGAGTCATTTAAGATGGCTTAAAGA
>CAUSEC010000073.1:0-4102 GCA_963530515.1 uncultured Enterobacteriaceae bacterium
CATCGGGCAGCGCATTCCGCCCGTAGGCCCGATAAGCCCAGCGCCATCGGGCAGCACATTCCCCGTAGGCCCGATAAGCGCAGTGCCATCGGGCAGCGCATTGCCCCGTAGGCCCGATAAGCGCAGCGCCATCGGGCAGCACATTCCCCGTAGGCCCGATAAGCGCAGCGCCATCGGGCACAATCTTTGTTACTTCTTATGCCAGTAAGCCTGACCGCGCATCAGGTTCTGATCGACGTTTTTGCTCTCGGCCAGATCCAGCAGCGATTTCACCACCGTACCCTCACCGGTCAGCCAAATGTAATACTCGCCATCCGGTACAGTCACTGCCGCCAGTTTCTCCGCAACCGCCGTCGTATCATGCCCAATCACCCACTCAATGTTGTAATGACTCAAATGGGCCAGGTAATCTTTACAAGCCGCATCGGCAACGGTCACCACGGCGGTCACATCCGGGCGCACCGCCAGTTTATCGAGGGCTTCCAGGCGACGGCGCAGCGCCGGCATCCCGGATTCATCACACACGTAAAACTGCCAGGCATAATCTTCCGGCACTACCAGTGAACCGCGCGGGCCGCCAATGGTCAGCGAATCACCCGGCTGCGCTTGCATCGCCCAGTCGCAGGCCACACCGCCCTCGTGAATGAAAAAATCGATCGCCAGTTCATGGCGGCTTTCATCGTAAAGCGGGGTGTAGTCGCGGGATGCCGGGCGTGGTCCTTCGCCCCACACAATCCCTTCATCCGTGACCTGCGGCGGGGTAAAGGTCGTGCCAGGTTTGGGGAAAAACACTTTGGTATGGTCATCAAAACCGCGTGAGGTAAAGCCTTCAAGCGCTTCGCCGCCCAGTACGATGCGCTGGAAACCGGCACCGATACGTTCGACGCGCAGCACGGTCAGTTCGCGAAACCGCAGTTCATTACGCACACGCTGAGGATAACGTTGTTGTTGGGTAGTCATAATCGGCCTTCGTGAAGTTGAATACGATATATCTAAATTAAGTTTAAATGATAATGATTGCTGTTTGAAAAGAAGACAAGATCTTTTTTAGATACACCAGAACTTAAGCGCACGCGTTGCTAAACTCAAAATAAATACACATACAAAACAATAAATTAAAAAATAACTTACTTTTCACATTGTCTAATCAAAAAGTTTAGATATAAATTAGATATATCAAATCAATGAGGACAGACTATGCGACATCATCATCCCGCCTTCGAAGGCGAACATCACCACGACGCAGAACACGAACACGGCGAACATCGCCATGGACGCGGCGGCGGTCGTCGTCAGCGCTTTTTTGGTCACGGCGAACTGCGCCTCGTCATTCTGGATATCCTGACCCGTAACGCCAGCCACGGTTATGAGCTGATTAAAGAGATTGAGACCCTGACCCAGGGCAACTACACCCCCAGCCCCGGCGTGATTTACCCGACGCTCGACTTTTTGCAGGATCAACAGCTGATTTCGATAAGCATTGAGGACGGCGGGCGCAAAAAAATCGCCATTACCGGGCAAGGTCAGGCCTGGATGGAAGAGCACAAAGAGCATCTTGAGCACATTCATGCGCGCATCAAAGCCCGCAGCGTGGGCTATCAACTGCGTAAAGATCCGCAGATGAAACGGGCGCTGGAGAATTTTAAAGCGGTGCTGGACTTAAAAGTCAATCAGGGGGATATCAGTGCCGCGCAGCTCAAACAGATTGTTGGCGTTATCGACCGCGCAGCACTGGAAATTTCACAACTCGATTAGGCAAGCTGCCTGTCGTTGCCCACGCGGAAGACCTGCACCAGACCCAGCAGGTGTTCTGCCTGCTCGTTCAGTGCCGCCGCTGCGGCAACAGACTCTTCCACCAGGCTGGAGTTCTGCTGGGTGGTGGAGTCAATCAGGCCAATGGCGCTGTTAATCTGCGAAATGCCGTCGGTCTGCTCGCGGCTCGCCTGGCCGATTTCACGCAGAATAACGTTCATCTCCTCAACGTTGCTCACCATGCCATTGATGAGATTCCCCGCCTTCTCAACCAGCGCCATCCCTTCACGGGTCTGGCTGGTCGAGCTCTCAATCAGCTGGCGAATATCATTGGCCGATGAGGCACTCTTTTGCGCCAGCTGACGCACTTCTCCGGCCACCACCGCAAATCCGCGCCCGTGCTCACCAGCACGCGCTGCTTCTACCGCCGCGTTGAGCGCCAGAATGTTGGTCTGGAAGGCAATAGCATCAATCAGGTTGATGATGTCAGACATGCGGTTCGAGGTGTCGTTAATCACGCGCATTTTCTCGGTGACCTGCTTCATCATCTCGCCGTTACTCTTCACCACGGTCGCCGCATCCGCCGAGAGATTACTCGCCTCGTGGGTGTGCTCAGCGGTGTTCTTCACGGTGGCAGTAATTTGCTCCATCGACGAGGCAGTCTGTTCGACTGAACTGGCCTGCTCCTCGGTACGCGCGGCCAGATCCTGGTTACCCGCCACGATCTGCGCCGCTGCGCTGGAGATGTTCTGTGAACCGAACTGCACTTCCTGGACGATATCCACCAGCTTCGTCTTCATCTCCATCAACGAACGCAGCAGCACGCCGGTTTCGTCGCGAGAGCTGGAATGAATGGAGCCCGTCAGATCACCGCTGGCAATTGCCCCGGCAAAATCAACAGCTTCACGCAGCGGTCGGGTGATCATGCGCATAATGTACCAGCCCAACAGGCTGCCGACGCCAATACTGAACACGGCCAGCAGCACCAGCAGTAAGCGATTCGAGGTGAAATCACTATGCACCTGCTCACCCGCTTTACGCATCTGGGCATCCTGAATGGCAATCAACGACAGCACATTGTCTTTGTACGCCTTCTGGATGGGCACCATTTTGGTCATCATTTCATTGACGGCCGCGGCCCGATCGTTGTTTTTGACGGCCTCAAGAATGCGAAAACGCGAATCGAGATATTGCTGGCGAACTTCTTTGATATCGGCCAGGATTTTCTGCGATTCCGGCTCAGGCAGATTTTTGTTGAGATCCTCAAGAAGGACGGTAATGCGGGCGCTGATATCGCTAAGTTGCTTCTGAGATTCTTCACGCCATTTTCCGTCGGTATCCAGCAGCATCATCTGTTGCGTACTGACAAACGTCTGGAAGTTATCGATGAGCTGATTCGCTTTCACCGTGGTCGGATAATCGTTGTGAACAATATTTTGCATCCCATTATTCGCGCGGTTCAGGCTGAACAGTGAAAGGCAAGAGCTGGCTACCATTAAGACGATAAAAAACCCGAACGCCAGAAATAACTTGGTGCCAATTTTTACATCATGTAAAAACATATATTCCCCATGTAACTGATTATAGTGCCAATAAAAACTCATTCCCCTACAAAGCGTTGGGTACAAAGATTCTAAGAGGTGATTAAAATATCGTCTCCATTGCTGGTTATCGGTAACGATACCACTAACTTTATGAGATTGATCGTTTTTTTATTTTACTATTTAATATTCTGATAGTTACAAGCTATTAATTAAGATCTATCGATCGTTATATTCACCGAGAGCAAAGTTGCGCAACAAATATTAATGGCGCTTAAGTATAATTTAACCAGAATTAAAACCTACCAATTATGGAATATTAAATGGTGATAATTTGATCGTTATTTAATATTAATTTAACAAATTTAAAAAGACAAACTCACAAATTAATTCAACATGTGAAGTAAGGCTATTTACGTATAAAAGGGGTAACTGTGTTTATTCGAAAGGATTAAGCGAAGCGATAAGCGGGGGAAATGAAGATGTATTTTAAGAGAACGTTTCCATAACAAAAAACACAGCAGAGAAGCAGACCAGAGGTGAAAGGCACGGCTGTCAGCGCAGCCAGTCGCCCTTCACCTCATTGGTTGAGGAATCCCAGTAATATTACGTTTAGCAGCGATAACGCTGCGTAATGAGAATAAAACAGTGTCCAGGAACTGGGGTTCAGTGCACGGTGAGCCACCCTGGCACGTTCACGAGTTCTGGAGAAACAGAGAAGCAAGGAACATAAGGTGAACGGAATGACCCTCACAGTGTTCTGGTCTAGTAAAAGTTGACACCCCATTAAGCGGCGACCTCATATTCGT
>CAUSEC010000074.1:0-4010 GCA_963530515.1 uncultured Enterobacteriaceae bacterium
ACGAATATGAGGTCGCCGCTTAATGGGGTGTCAACTTTTACTAGACCAGAACAGCTTGTATAAAGTGACACCGTTCTGATCCCCTCCAGGCAGGTCGCATTCGGGTTATCAAACCAACTCTGAATCAGTCCCCTCGCCCCTTTGGGGAGAGAAAAAATGTTCCGTGCGACTTGTATAAAGTGACACCGTTCTGATCCCCTCCAGCCAGGTCGCATTCTGGTTATCAAACCAGCGCTGAATCAGTCCCCTCGCCCCTTTGGGGAGAGGGTTAGGGTGAGGGGAAATATCGGCACATTATCCAATATAATCCCCAGCCATTTCTCAACGGATATTCATATTATTCCCACCGTCATCCCGTCGTCATATTCTCCTGAATCATCACTATCATCAGCAAATTCCACCACCCAACAAGAAAAATCTCATAAAAATTCAACTGCCGCTCAGCCCTTATATCACGGGAAATTCTCGCCATTTCCTGTTTGTCAAATTCCGCCAATAGGGGGCTTGAGGGTTGTCACAGAATCTCAGTATGTTAGGGTATACGCGGTCAATTATTTGCATCAGGTAACATATCGACATAAATAAATAACAGGAAACGTTTTATTGCATGGCAATTAAATTAGAAGTTAAAAATCTCTATAAGATATTTGGTGAGCATCCGCAGCGAGCTTTCAAATATATCGAAAAAGGACTTTCGAAAGAACAAATTCTGGAAAAAACGGGGCTATCGCTTGGCGTTAAAGACGCCAGTCTGGCCATTGAAGAAGGCGAGATATTTGTCATCATGGGATTATCCGGTTCGGGTAAGTCCACAATGGTACGCCTTCTCAATCGCCTGATTGAACCCACCCGCGGGCAGGTACTGATTGACGGCGTCGACATCGCCAAAATATCGGATGCTGAACTCCGTGAGGTGCGCAGGAAAAAGATTGCGATGGTCTTCCAGTCATTCGCTTTAATGCCACATATGACGGTATTAAATAACACTGCATTCGGCATGGAATTAGCCGGTGCGAATGCCAGCGAACGACAGGAAAAAGCATTAGACGCATTGCGTCAGGTCGGGCTTGAGAATTATGCCCATGCTTACCCGGATGAACTCTCTGGTGGTATGCGCCAGCGTGTCGGTCTGGCTCGCGCATTAGCCATCAATCCAGATATCTTATTAATGGATGAAGCCTTCTCGGCACTCGACCCATTAATTCGTACAGAGATGCAGGATGAACTGGTGAAATTACAGTCCCGACATCAACGTACCGTGGTGTTTATTTCCCACGATCTGGATGAAGCCATGCGTATTGGCGACAGAATTGCGATCATGCAAAACGGTGAAGTTGTCCAGGTCGGGACACCGGATGAAATTCTGAATAATCCGGCGAATGATTATGTGCGCACCTTCTTCCGTGGCGTAGATATTAGCCAGGTCTTTAGCGCGAAAGATATTGCCCGCCGCACCCCGGTTGGCCTTATCCGCAGAACGCCGGGTTTTGGCCCACGCTCAGCGCTGAAGCTGTTGCAGGATGAAGACCGTGAATACGGTTATGTGATTGAACGCGGTAATAAATTTGTTGGCATTGTCTCCATCGACTCCCTGAAAACGGCGCTCGGCCAAAACCAGGGTATCGACGCGGCGTTAATTGACTCCCCGCTTGCGGTGGATGCAGAAACGCCACTCAGCGAGCTGCTCTCTCATGTCGGCCAGGCACCGTGCGCGGTACCGGTCGTGGGTGAAGAACAGCAATACGTGGGCATCATCTCCAAACGGATGCTGCTACAGGCTTTAGATCGCGAGGGGGCAAACAATGGCTGATCAAAACAATCCGTGGGATAGCGCACCCGCAGCAGACAATGCCGCAAACAGCGCAGCACAATCGGCTGATGCCTGGGGTTCAACACCAGCACCAACCGATGGCGGTGGAGCGGACTGGCTGACCAGTGCACCCGCGCCTGCGCCCGAACACTTCAACATTATGGACCCGTTCCATAAGACGTTGATCCCGCTGGATAGCTGGGTTACACACGGCATCGACTGGGTGGTAACGCACTTCCGCCCGGTGTTCCAGGGCATCCGCGTGCCGGTGGATTACATCCTGAGCGCTTTCCAGCAGCTGTTGCTGGGGATGCCTGCACCGGTGGCAATTATTGTGTTCTCGCTGATTGCCTGGCAGATCAGCAGCGCCGGTATGGGTGTCGCGGCACTGATATCGCTGATTTTGATCGGTGCCATTGGTGCCTGGTCACAGGCGATGGTGACCCTGGCACTGGTGCTGACCGCCCTGCTGTTTTGTATTGTCATCGGCCTGCCGTTGGGTATCTGGCTGGCGCGTAGCCAGCGTGCGGCGAAGATTATCCGTCCGCTGCTCGATGCCATGCAGACAACGCCTGCGTTTGTCTACCTGGTGCCTATCGTGATGCTGTTTGGTATCGGCAACGTGCCGGGCGTGGTGGTGACGATTATCTTCGCCCTGCCACCGGTGGTGCGTCTGACCATTCTGGGCATTAACCAGGTGCCGGAAGATTTGATTGAAGCTTCACGTTCATTTGGTGCCAGCCCGCGCCAGATGTTGTTCAAAGTACAGTTACCACTGGCCATGCCCACCATTATGGCGGGGATCAACCAGACGCTTATGCTTGCCCTCTCCATGGTAGTGATCGCATCGATGATCGCCGTCGGTGGGCTTGGCCAGATGGTACTTCGCGGTATTGGCCGTCTCGATATGGGACTGGCAACCGTCGGTGGCGTGGGAATTGTTATCCTCGCCATCATCCTCGACCGCCTCACGCAGGCGATGGGTCGCGATTCCCGCAGCCGTGGTAATCGACGCTGGTACAGCACCGGCCCGCTTGGGTTGATTACACGCCCGTTCACTAAGTAACGATGTCGCCCGCCCGGCAGACTAGCCGGGCCAGCACGTCTTATCCCACCGAATAAAAAGGAACAACGATGCGACATAACATCCTTCTTGCCACAGCGTTTACCACCCTTATCTCGACCAGCACGTTTGCGGCTGACCTTCCCGGTAAAGGCATTACCGTTCAGCCTTTCCAGAGCACCATCTCTGAAGAGGCCTTCCAGACCCTGCTCGTCAGCCGTGGCCTGGAAAAACTCGGCTACACCGTCAATAAACCGAGCGAAGTGGATTACAACGTCGGCTACACCTCCATGGCTGCGGGCGATGTGACCTTTACCGCCGTTAACTGGCAGCCGCTGCACGACGACATGTACGCGGCGGCAGGCGGCGACAAGAAATTCTACCGTGAAGGCACCTTCGTGACCGGTGCGGCGCAGGGTTACCTGATCGACAAAAAAACGGCTGAGCAATACAAAATCACCAACATCGAACAGCTCAAAGATCCGAAAATTGCCAAATTGTTCGACACCAATAACGATGGCAAAGCGGATTTGACCGGCTGTACGCCAGGCTGGGGATGTGAAGCCGTGATCAATCACCAGATTGATGCGTTTGGCTTAAGCAACACCGTGGTGCATAACCAGGGTAACTATGCTGCCATGATGGCGGATACCATCACCCGCTTTAAAGAAGGCAAACCGGTGCTCTATTACACCTGGACACCTTACTGGGTGAGTGACGTGCTGAAACCGGGTAAAGATGTGGTCTGGCTGCAGGTGCCGTTCTCTTCCCTGCCGGGCGAGCAGAAAGATATCGACACTAAGCTGCCTAACGGCATGAACTATGGTTTCCCGGTGAACACCATGCACATTGTGGCGAACAAAGCCTGGGCCGAGAAAAACCCGGCGGCGGCAAAACTGTTCGCGACCATGAAGCTGCCTATTGCTGACATCAATGCGCAGAATGCCATGATGCACGCCGGTCACGCGTCCGAAGCGGATATCCAGGGCCATGTTGATGGCTGGATCAAAGCCCACCAGCAGCAGTTTGATACCTGGGTGAAAGACGCGCTGGCCGCGCAGAAGTAACGTGCGGGGTTTGGCATTGTTCTGGTCTAATAATCGGTGACACCGACTTAAGAGGATATAATCCTTGAAA
>CAUSEC010000075.1:0-3804 GCA_963530515.1 uncultured Enterobacteriaceae bacterium
TCAGTTGCTCTACCTACTGAGCTAAGTCGGCATCAAGTAGCGCGCATTCTATGGAGACCTGCGAGTTCATGCAACTAAAAAATTGCATAAAATGTTCTATCGCTCACATTTTGCGCTAACAGCCTTAGAAATGATGCTATTTCGAGCAGTTCAGGGCAAAAACCAGGCGTTCAGGAGGAAACGGACAACGAAACTTACACTTCGGGTGCCTGGCATCTACCGTAATTCTCTACTCTGAAATGCAGCGGCACTCAGCCAGAAGAGGAAACAAACGCTCTACTTGTATAAAAGAAGCCCCTGACAATAAAAAGATGCCCACATAAGCTAACAGAGCAGGCTGCATGCACATCAACCTGTACAGGTTGCGCAGATCATTTCTTTGCCGCGGCAAAAGAGATAAAGAAGAGGATGGCCTCTCGTCACGGCTGAAAGCATCTGGCTTTGCTCTTTTAGATAGCAGCACAACTGGCGGCGGCACTTCATTAACTTACACGATTCGTTGCCAACTGAAGGAACGTGATGCTTTCCTTGTTAAGCGTCATCTAATAGACATTTTTCATATTATTCCCTGTCATCTGGTGTTAACCTCCTGCCCATTGTCCTAACTTATTTCAATAACGTCACGCCATCACATCATCTTAATAAAGGCTTCCCGCAGCGTTCCGGAAGCATATGTGGCGAGCCAGATTGGCAGGCAGAAAGCTTATGAGTAAAAAAGAGCAAACGTTAATGACGCCGTACTTGCAGTTCAATCGCAGCCAATGGGCTGCGCTCCGTGATTCCGTGCCGATGACGCTTACCGAAGGTGAGATCGCCCGGTTAAAAGGCATTAATGAGGACCTCTCGCTGGAAGAGGTTGCTGAAATTTATCTGCCGCTTTCCCGTTTACTCAATTTCTATATTAGTTCTAACCTGCGTCGCCAGGCTGTTCTTGAGCAATTTTTAGGCACTGATGGGCAGCGTATACCTTATATTATTAGCATTGCCGGCAGCGTCGCCGTCGGTAAAAGTACGACCGCACGTGTACTGCAGGCATTATTAAGCCGCTGGCCTGAACACCGCCGGGTAGAATTAATTACCACCGATGGCTTTCTGCATCCTAATCAGGTTTTGAAAGATCGTGACCTGATGAAGAAGAAAGGCTTCCCTCAGTCCTATGATATGCACCGCCTGGTGAAATTTGTTTCGGACATTAAATCTGGGGCGACAAACGTTACGGCACCGGTATATTCGCATCTGATTTATGACGTTATCCCTGACGGGGATAAAACTGTCGCTCAGCCGGATATATTGATTCTGGAAGGATTGAATGTTTTACAAAGTGGGATGGATTATCCACATGATCCTCACCATGTGTTTGTCTCGGACTTTGTCGATTTCTCAATATATGTTGATGCGCCGGAAGAGATGTTGAAGCAGTGGTATATCAATCGCTTCCTGAAATTCAGGGAAGGGGCGTTCACCGATCCTGACTCCTATTTCCATAATTACGCGAAATTATCGGAAAAAGAAGCAACCGAAATAGCCACATCGCTCTGGCAGGAAATTAACTGGCTTAATCTCCAGGAGAATATTCTTCCTACCCGCGAGCGCGCCAGTCTGATCATGACCAAGAGCGCAAATCACGCAGTCGAACAGGTACGCTTACGCAAATAAAAAAGGGGAGCACCGGCTCCCCTACTTTTTTATTCAGCGCTACGTAGAGAGATTTCTCCCCCCATCCAGGGTTTAATGACCCCATCCTGTTCCAGCAGTAACGCCCCTTGCATATCAATGCCGCGAGAAATCCCAAAAATTTCGCGCTCGCCAATAATGAGTTTAACAGGGCGGTTAATGAAATTATCCAGTTGGTCCCATCGAGACAGCCAGGGAGCGAGCCCTTCTTCTTCAAAGAGTGCGAGAGCAGAGCGCAGCTCCGTAATCAGACGAACCGCCAGCACATTACGGTCGATGCTAATGCCAGCTTCCTGCAGGTTAATCCAGCTCTGGTTTACCACACTTTCTTCGACATTGCGCATAACGAGGTTAATGCCCGCACCAATCACGATCTGAGCAGCATCACCTGTTTTTCCTGTTAATTCGACGAGAATTCCCGCAAGTTTACGATCGTCAAGATAGAGATCATTTGGCCATTTGACCCGAACTTTATCCGCACCGAGCTCACGTAATACCTCTGCCATGACCATACCAATGACCAGGCTTAGCCCTACAGCGGCAGCGGGCCCTTGCTCGAGACGCCAGTACATTGAGAGGTAAAGATTCGCGCCAAACGGCGAAAACCATTTACGGCCGCGCCGGCCACGACCAGCCTGCTGGTATTCAGCCACACATGCATCGCCAGATTCGATCTCCGCGATCCTGTCCAGCAGATACTGGTTGGTGGAATCAATCACAGATAAGACCGCGACATTACCCTTTGGGAGATTTTCAGAAATATATGTCTGGTTCAGGAGCTGAATAGGCTCCGGCAGGCTATAACCTTTACCTGGTACCGTAAACACGTCCACTCCCCAGTCACGCAGGGTTTGGATATGCTTGTTGATTGCAGCACGGCTCATTCCCAGACGCTCGCCGAGCTGCTCACCGGAATGAAACTCACCGTCAGCAAGCAGTGAAATCAGCGTCAGTGGGATTGTGTTGTCCTTCATGCAATCACCTCTACTGCATTAACTTCGCCACCAGAGCCAATAAAGCGCACTTCAGGCTCCAGCCAGATATCAAATTTTTCGCCAACGCGCAGACGAACAAGATGGGCCAGCTTTACAACATCATCACTGGTCGCATTTTTTTCATTAATCAACACCAGTGCCTGTTGCTGATGTACGGCAGCACCACCCACTGAGGTTCCCTTCAACTGGCACTGATCGATAAGCCATCCCGCAGCCAGCTTAACACTGCCATCCACTTGCGGATAATGCGGAGCATGTGGCCATTCGGTAAGCATCACCGCTGCTTTTTCGCTCGAAATGACCGGGTTTTTGAAGAAACTCCCTGCGTTACCGCTTAACTTCGGATCAGGCAGTTTACTCATTCTCATATGGCAAACGGTATCAAACACTTCTTTGGCGGTCACTGTCGTGGGATCCAGGCGGATCAGATCACCGTAGGATAAGATCGGTGTCCATTTTTTGGCTAAGCGCAGACCTACGGCGACGATGACGTAACGATCCTGATATTCATGCTTAAATATGCTGTCCCGATAGCCGAAACGGCACTCTTGTGAACTCAGACGCGTTGCCTCACCTGTTGCCAGCTCGACACAATCAACGTATTCACACACGCTTTTAAGCTCTATGCCGTAAGCACCGATATTTTGAATCGGTGATGAACCGGCACAGCCGGGTATCAGCGCGAGATTTTCCAGTCCGGGAATATTGTTTTCGAGAGTAAATTGCACCAGTTTATGCCAGTTTTCACCAGCGCCGACATGCAGATGCCAGGCATCTTCGCCTTCGGTAACGTCAATACCCATTATCCGATTAATAATTACCGTGCCGGAAAAGTCCTCAAGGAAGAGAACGTTGCTGCCTTCGCCCAGAATAAGCACTGGCTGATGGTTTTGAGTCGCATTTTGCCATGCGTTCAGTAATGGCTGAACACTTTCAGCACAGACAATATTGTGAGCATTCCGGGTGATACCAAAGGTATTCCAGGGCTTAAGGGAGTGATTCATAGACGCTATCCTGATGCAGAAACCGGCATAGTTTACCGTATCTGCAAGGTGAGCGCTTGTGCTTATAAAGAAGGTTTATTGAAGAGTAAAAACGCAAAAAGCCCATCCGTGAGGATGGGCTTTTTACTTGT
>CAUSEC010000076.1:0-3355 GCA_963530515.1 uncultured Enterobacteriaceae bacterium
AGTTAGTGTGAAGTGATTCACATCCGCCGTGTCGATGGAGGCGCATTATAGGGAGTTCTTCGGAGGCCGCAATAGAAAAATGACAGAAAAATGACTGACTGCTGCATTCCCCAGCAAAACCCCGCCTTATACCCTTTTACGCACAGAGTTATCCACAAATTGATTTGGATCCTCGCAGAAGATCGCACCATAAACCTATATAGAAAGGAGGAAAGTCAGTGATCCAGATCGAAAGATAAAAATTCGCGAGCGTTGCGCAAACGTTTTCGTTACAATGCCCGCGCAAAAAAGCAGCCCCGTAAGGGGCGTTAGCTGAGTTTTTAGATGAAAATTCAGCTAACGCTCTCTGTTATCGTCAAATCCAGGGGATTTACCATGCAACAACGTCGTCCAGTCCGCCGTGCTTTGCTCAGTGTTTCTGATAAAGCTGGCATCATCGAATTCGCTCAGGCACTTTCCGCACGTGGTGTGGAGCTGCTTTCTACAGGTGGTACCGCACGCCTGCTGGCAGATAAAGGCTTGCCAGTGACCGAAGTTTCCGATTACACCGGTTTCCCGGAAATGATGGATGGACGCGTGAAGACCCTGCATCCGAAAGTACACGGTGGGATCCTCGGCCGTCGTGGACAGGATGATGCCATCATGGCTGAACACAGCATCTCTCCTATTGATATGGTTGTTGTTAACCTCTACCCGTTTGCCCAGACCGTTGCCCGCGAAGGCTGCTCTCTGGAAGATGCCGTTGAGAATATCGATATTGGCGGCCCGACCATGGTGCGCTCCGCCGCGAAGAACCATAAAGATGTTGCTATTGTCGTAAAGAGCAGCGACTACAACGCCATTATTGAAGAGATGGATGCCAACGAAGCCTCTCTGACACTGGAAACCCGCTTTGACCTCGCGATCAAAGCCTTCGAGCATACCGCCGCTTACGACAGCATGATTGCCAACTACTTCGGTAGCATGGTGCCGGCCTACCACGGTGAGAGCAAAGAAGCTGCGGGTCGCTTCCCACGAACCCTGAACCTGAACTTCATTAAGAAGCAGGATATGCGTTACGGCGAGAACAGCCATCAGCAGGCTGCCTTCTATATAGAAGAAGAAGTTAAAGAAGCCTCTGTTGCCACAGCACAGCAGCTGCAGGGTAAAGCCCTCTCCTATAACAACATCGCTGATACCGATGCGGCACTGGAATGCGTGAAAGAGTTCCAGGAACCGGCATGTGTGATTGTGAAACATGCTAACCCGTGTGGTGTAGCTGTCAGCACATCTATTCTTGATGCATACGATCGTGCGTATAAAACCGATCCGACCTCCGCATTTGGCGGCATCATCGCCTTTAACCGTGAACTGGACGCAGACACCGCCCAGGCGATTATCTCCCGCCAGTTCGTTGAGGTGATCATTGCGCCGTCAGCAACGGAAGAAGCGCTGAAAATTACCGCTGCGAAACAGAACGTTCGCGTCCTGACCTGCGGTGAGTGGACTGCGCGTGTGCCTGGCCTTGATTTCAAACGCGTAAACGGCGGCCTGCTGGTTCAGGACCGCGATCTCGGCATGGTGACTCAGGGTGAACTGCGCGTGGTCAGCAAACGTCAGCCGACGGAGCAAGAGCTGCGTGACGCACTGTTCTGCTGGAAGGTGGCGAAGTTTGTTAAATCCAACGCCATCGTTTATGCCAAAGAGAATATGACCATCGGGATAGGTGCAGGCCAGATGAGCCGCGTTTACTCTGCGAAAATCGCCGGTATTAAAGCAGGCGACGAAGGGCTGGAAGTCAAAGGTTCTGCCATGGCCTCTGATGCCTTCTTCCCGTTCCGCGACGGTATTGATGCCGCCGCTGCTGTTGGCGTGAGCTGCGTTATCCAGCCTGGCGGTTCTATTCGTGATGACGAAGTCATTGCCGCCGCAGACGAGCACGGCATTGCGATGATCTTCACCGACATGCGTCACTTCCGCCATTAATCCACGGAGCAGACAATGAAAGTATTAGTAATTGGTAACGGCGGGCGCGAGCACGCACTGGCGTGGAAAGCGGCACAATCGCCGCTGGTAGATACCGTCTTTGTGGCACCGGGTAATGCCGGTACCGCGCTGGAGCCCGCTTTGCAGAACGTTGCCATTGGCGCGACCGACATTCCGGCCCTGCTGAGCTTTGCTCAAAACGAGAAAATCGATTTGACCATCGTCGGCCCGGAAGCGCCGCTGGTGATTGGCGTAGTGGATGCATTCCGCGCAGCGGGCCTGCAGATTTTTGGCCCGACCCAGGGTGCGGCTCAACTGGAAGGCTCCAAAGCCTTCACCAAAGATTTCCTCGCTCGTCACAATATTCCGACGGCGGAATACCAGAACTTCACCGAAGTGGAGCCTGCGCTGGCCTATCTGCGCGAGAAAGGCGCACCGATCGTTATCAAAGCGGACGGTCTGGCCGCCGGTAAAGGCGTTATCGTGGCGATGACCCTGGAAGAAGCCGAAGCCGCGGTCAATGACATGCTGGCAGGCAATGCCTTTGGCGACGCGGGCCACCGTATCGTTATCGAAGAGTTCCTGGACGGCGAAGAAGCCAGCTTCATCGTGATGGTTGACGGTGAGCACGTGCTGCCGATGGCCACCAGCCAGGATCACAAGCGTGTAGGCGACGGTGACACTGGCCCGAACACTGGTGGCATGGGCGCGTACTCCCCGGCGCCAGTGGTAACGGACGTTGTCCATCAGCGCACCATGGAACGCGTCATCTGGCCAACCGTAAAAGGCATGGCGGCAGAAGGCAATACCTATACCGGCTTCCTGTATGCCGGTCTGATGATCGACAAACAGGGCAATCCGAAGGTAATTGAGTTCAACTGCCGTTTCGGCGATCCGGAAACGCAGCCGATCATGATGCGTATGCAGTCGGATCTGGTTGATCTCTGCATTGCCGCCTGCAAAGGCAATCTCGATGAGAAAACCTCCGAGTGGGATCCGCGTGCCGCACTGGGCGTGGTGATCGCCGCGGGTGGCTATCCGGGTGATTACAACATCGGTGACGTGATTCATGGTCTGCCGCTGGAATCCACCGCAGAAGGTAAGGTGTTCCATGCAGGCACCAAACTGTCTGCGGACGATCAGGTGTTAACCAACGGTGGTCGTGTACTTTGCGTCACCGCACTTGGCGAGACCGTGGCGCAAGCCCAACAGCGCGCGAATTCCCTGATGACCGGTATTCAGTGGAATGGCAGCTTTAGCCGCAAAGATATTGGTTACCGCGCTATCGCACGCGAGCAAGGGAAGTAATTTTTCTCTCACCCGCCCCTCTCCCTATGGGCTGAGGAATCCCCAGAAAAAGTGAAAGGCACGATGAAGTGTGATCTACTGG